>CAYZCW010000007.1:0-159211 GCA_964477035.1 uncultured Bacteroidales bacterium | reverse complement strand
TCCTCCTGCAGCACCCCGAAGCCGTCAAAGCTCCTGCGTGAGGTGAACAACAGGGCCAGGGTGACACTCAGGGTGACTGCCGCGAAAATGGCCAGCATGATGGCAACCTGGTATTTGATGGCGGTATCCGGAGAGGCTCCGCCCAGGATTTGCCCCGTCATCATGCCCGGCAAAAACACCACCCCCATGGTGGCCATATTGGCCAGAAAAGGATTCAGGGCGGCCAGCACCGCCTCCCGGAAAAAGGGCCTGCGCGCTTCGCCGGGACCGGCACCCAGGGAAATCAGGTAGAGGTAGCGGTTTTGTTCCCGCCGGATGGTTTCGTAATACCTGGATATCCCGATGATTAGGCTGTTCAGGGAGTTGCCCAGCAGCATGCCGCCGACCACCACAAGCAGCTGTGCCGTGAACAGATTGTCCGGATTCACGATGACCGCGTTGAAGAAAAGCAGCACACCCCCGGCCCCGATCACATAAGCCAGGGACACCGGGAGGAAAAACCGCCTGAAATCCAGGCTGCTGTTGTGTATGGCCGAGAAACTGGCAAAGAGGATCATCACCAGGACCCAGCCGGTATTCAGCCAGGCATTGTCCCAGTCGAACAGGTAGATGAGCAGGATGCTGACCAGGAACAATTGCCCGGTCATCCGCCCCACGGACACCAGCAAGCGCCGGATGAGGCCCAGGCGGTACACCTGCGACAGGACGACGGGCACCAGCAACAGCCCGAAGCCCATCAGCAGCCGGAATACCGATATGTCAGGCGCGGCTTCCATGCTTCTCCAGATCGAGGGTTTGAAACTTTTTTACGTCCCATACCGGGTCGTGGCTGACCACCACCAGGGTGGCCTTCACCTCCTGCTCGAAGTACCTGGCAACGCGTTCCTTAAGGGGCTGGTCCAGGGCCGAGGTGACCTCATCGAGCAGGTAGATGTCGCGGTGGAGCAACAGGGTCAGGATGATGGCCACCCGCTGGCGTTCCCCCCCGGAGAGTTTTTCCAGGGGCTGGTCCAGGACTTTCTTGTCCAGGTCAAAGGTTTCCAGCAGATGAACCGTTTCCTCCAACCTGAACCCCATCCCGCGGTTCGCCCGGAAGGCAAAGGCCTCCCTGTAGAAGTCACCCACCCGGCCCCGGCCCAGCTCCATGTCCTGGCTCACATAGGCCATGTGCCGGCGCAATGCCCACACATTGTCCAGGCCCAACACCCTGTCCATCACCACAACCCGTCCCTGATCGGGCCGGCCAAAGCCCAGCAGCAGTCGCAACAGGCTGCTTTTGCCGCTGCCCGACCGGCCCCTGACAAGGAGCCGGCCGCCGGCGGGGACACTGACCGACAGGTTCCGGAACAATGGGTTGTTCCCCAGCCTGAGAAAGATGTTTTCCAGTCGAAGCATTTCCAGAAACCAAGGGCCAGGTCCAGTCCTTTCCCTCAAGGACTTAAACACATTATCTGAACAAGGGATTGAAATCATCCAGCCCGTACTCATCGCAAAGCCCGGCAAACTCATCCAGCAGGGCCTGGTTGAACGGCACGCCCTTGTCGCGGCGCTGCAGCCAGACTTCGTGCTCCTTCTCCCCGGCCGTATAGATTCGCTCCTGCCCCGGCATTTTATCTGCCGCGCGAAGCTGGCGCAAGATATCGCCCGTGGTCTTTTTGAAACCGGCCGGTTCGGTAAAGGCGTTCACATCGATGGCGATGAAGAAGTGGCCGAGTCGGTAGGGCACTTTGCGGCCGTTGTCCACCCCCAGCAGCATCTTCATGAAGGCGCCCTGCTGCAGGGCGGCCGACAGGATCTCCACCACGGTGGCATAACCGTACCCCTTATACCCACCGGTCTCCTCTCCCACCCCGCCCAGCGGGGTCAGGGCGGCACGACCCGCGATCAGGTCCTCCAGCACAGCCACCGAGTCTGTCTTGCTCTCCCCCTGCCGGTCGATCACCCAGCCGCGGGGCATCGGTTTGCTTTCGCGGGCATACAATTCGATTTTGCCCCTCTGGGTGATGGAAGTGGCACAATCCAGCAGGAAAGGAAAGTCTTCGTCGGTGGGCATGCCAAAGGTCAGCGGGTTGGTGCCCAGCATGTTCTCCACCCCGAAGGTGGGAGCGATCGAGGGACGGGCATTGGTGCCCGTGATCCCGATCATGTCTTCCTTAACGGCCATCAGGGGGTAATAGCCGGCAAAACCATAATGGGTGGAATTGCGCACGGCCACCATGCCCATGCCGAACTCCCTGGCCTTGTCCACGGCCAGGCGCATGGAGCGGGTGGCGATGACGTGGCCCATCCCGTTGTGGCCGTCCACCACGGCCGTGGTGGGACCCTCCCGGACCACCTCCATGCGGGTCACCGGGTCGAGGATGCCCTCTTTGATCCGGTCCAGGTAAATGGGTTTGAGGCGGTTCACCCCGTGGGAGTCAAAGCCAAGCTTGTCTGCCTGCAGCAGCACATCGGCCACCACGGCGGCGTCCTCCCGGGGAATGCCTGCCTTTGCCATGACCTCCGTCATGAATCCCCTCACGGTTTCGAAGGGGATGAATCTTTGTTTCATTCCGGTTGTTTTCTGGTGATTTACCGGCCCCTGTCAGGCACGTTCCTGGTCGGTCAGCACCTCGGTATCGATGCCCATCCCGTTGGTGCCCTTGATCACGCCCCTTTTGGAGGTGCGGATGAAGGCCATGACCTTCTCTTTCTCGTCGGATGGGTCGAGGAATTGTTCCATGTACTCCAGCGCCTGGGAGGTATTCATGCCCTGGCGGTGCAGCACCCGGTAGATGTCCTTGACGCCCTCAATCTGCCGGCGGGTGAAGCCCCTCCTGGCCAATCCGACGGTATTGATTCCCACAAACTTTGCGGGCACGCCGAAAACCTTGGTATAGGGGGCCACATCCGACAGGACCCCGGTCATGCCCGAAATCATGGCATGGTCCCCGATCCTGCAGAACTGGTGCACCGCGCTCATGCCGCCAATCACCACCCAGTCCCCGAGGACCACCTCCCCGGCGACCTGCACGCTGTTGACGATGACGCAGTGGTTGCCCACGATGCAATCGTGTCCGATATGGGCATAGGCCATGATCAGGCTGTGCTTGCCCACGCGGGTCACACTGTCTTTGGCCGTGCCGCGGTTGATTGTCGCATACTCCCGTACGGTGGTGTGATGGCCGATCTCCACGGTGGAAAACTCCCCGCGAAACTTCAAATCCTGCGGCTCCCCGGAAATCACTGCACCGGGGTAAATCTTGCAGGCCTTTCCGATGCGGGTCCCGGGGTAGAGAACGGCATTGCTGCCGATCCAGGTACCCTCTCCGACGATCACGTCTTTTCCGATCTTGGCGAATGCCTCCACCACGACCTCTTTGCCGAGAACGGCTTCCGGATGGACTTCTGCCAGGGGTGAAACGCTCATAAGGTCAATAGGTTTTTTCAATGTTCCAGACGAAGGCCCGGATGCCGACCTCCTTGTTGATTTCATCCAGTTTCCTGACGGCATCCAGCAGGGCATCCACCTGCTCTTCAGGGACAACGGCCATGACGGCTGCATTCATTTCCGGCCAGGTATGGGTCCCGTGGCGGGGCTCACCGGTTTCCGAACCCCGTCCCTGTACCTCAGGCCACAGGGTATAGCCGCGGATGTTCAGGCGGTCCAGGATAAACGCCACCTTCTCGCTGCCGGCCTGGTTGAATACGATCATTACTGCCTTCATATTGCCTCGCTTATTTGGTTTTTCCGTTCAAAAAGGTGAATTTTTCCCGCACCCTGCGGATCTTGTCCCTTTCCCCCCGCCGGGAGACGATGCCGTACACCACGGGCACCAGCACCAGGGTCACCAGGGTGGAGAAGGTGAGGCCACCGATCAGGGTGATGCCCATCGGACTCCATATCTCGGACCCTTCACCGCGGCTCATGGCCAGGGGCAACATGGCCAGGATGGTGGTCAGGGCGGTCATCAGTACGGGCCGGATACGCATCTTCCCGGAATGGGCGATGGCATCGTTGAGGGCCATGCCTCGGTCGCGCATCAGGTTGATGTAATCCACCAGCACGATCCCGTTTTTGACCACGATACCTATCAGCAGCACGGCCCCGAGGCCGGCGATCAAGCTCAGGGTGGTGTTCGTAAGCAGCAGGGCCAGGATGACCCCGGTGAAAGAGAACGGGATGGAGAACATGATTACAAACGGCATGACCAGGGATTCGAACTGGGAAGCCATGACCAGGAAGACCAGAATGAAACTGATCAGCAGCAGCAGTCCCAGGTCCATGAAGGAATCCATCATTTCTTCATAAGCCCCTCCCACGTGGACCATGACCCCTGTCGGAATCTCCGTATCCTGAATCACGGAATTGATCTCGGTCGCCAGGTCCCCCAGGGCAATCCCGGAAGGCACGGATGTCACGGTCACCACACGCTCACGCCGTTTGCGCTCAATGTTCGGGGGGTTCCAGTACTCCAGCACCTCCCCCACTTCACCCAGGGTGACGCGCTCCCCCCGGGGATTGATCACCTGAATGGCCTCGATGTCCGAGATGGAGCTCCGGGCATCTTCCCGGTAGCGGACGACCATGTCGAACTCATCCCCTTCCTCACGCAGGAAGGAGGCCGTCATGCCCGCCACCCTGTTGCGCATGGCAGCAGCTACCATGGCTGTATTCAGGCCGCTTTCAGCCAGTTTTTTGCGGTCCAGCACCAGCTGCAGCTCGGGACGGTCATCCTTGCGGCTGACCTGCACGTCCTCGGCCCCGGGAATGGCCTCTATTTTGGTCCGGAGTTCCTCTGCCAGGCCACTGGTGGTATTGAAGTCATAGCCGTAAATCTCCACATCGACCGTGTTTTCAGCTGCAGCCCCTCCCCCCGTGCTGACCGAGAACTCGACAATCTCGGGAATGAGCTCCAGGTCGCGACGCAACGCATCGGCCAGTTCCCAGACGGAGCGCACCCGGTCAGACACCTCGGCCAGCCGCATCATCATGTTGATGATATTCGAGCCGGACTGGGAGAACATGGCCATCATGCCCCCTTCATCATCCGTGCCGGCAGAGATCGCCATGATCCGGACTTCAGGATATTTTTCCCCGATCAGTTCCTCCAGCTGACGGGACACCTTGATGGTTTCCTCCACCCGCAAACCGTTGGTCAGTTCAATATTGGCCATCAAACGGCTTTCATCCGCCTCCGGCATGAATTCCATGCTCACAAAACGCAACAGGAACAGGGACCCGACAAAAACAGCCAGGGCGGTCACCAGCACTTTTTTCTTATGGAGAAGCGCGACTTGAATGGTTTTTTCATAAAACGTTTCCAGCCACCTCAGCATGGGTTCAACCACCTTTTCATGGGAGATCCCGGTGGGAATCCTGCGCCTGGCCTTCAGTCCGAGCAACTTCGATGCCAGCATGGGCGTCAGTGTGATGGCCGCCAGGGTGGAGGTCACCACGGTAATGCTCACGATCCAGCCCAGCTGCTTGAAATAGACACCGGTCATCCCCCCCACCAGGGTCAACGGAAAGAAGACCGCCACAATCACCATCGTGGTGATGATGACCGACAGCCAGACTTCGTTTGTGGCGTAGATGGCCGCTTCCCGCGGGCTGGTGCCCCGTTCGATGTGCCGGGAGATGTTCTCCAGCACGACGATCGCATCATCGACCACCATCCCCAGGGCGATGGACATGGAAGCCAGGGAGATGATGTTCAGGGAGCCTCCGGTCACAAACAGGTAAATAAAGGCCACGATCAGGGAGATCGGGATCGTGATCATCACGATGAAGGTCGCCCGCCATTTGCCCAGAAACACCAGCACGACCAGCACCACGAAAAACAAGGCCCACATCATGGTCTGGGACAGGTTGCTGACCGCATCATTGATGAAGGTGGAGGTGTCCAGGATCTCGTTGATCCGGATGTCCGGCGGCAGATCCGCGGACAGCTCATGGACCGCTGCGCGCACCTCCCTGGCAATCCGCACCGTATTGGCGCCGCTCTGCTTCATCACGAACATGCGGACACCCTGCTGCCCGTTGATGCGTTCTTCCAGGGTCTGATCCTTCAGGCCATCCCGGACCTCCGCCACATCCCGGAGATACACCGTCGCCCCCTGGAAGTGGCCAAGGACAAGGTCTTCCAGCTCATAGCTCTCCCGGAACTCCCCGTCCACGCGCAACTGGTAGTCCATCAACCCCATCTTGATGTTGCCCGATGACAGGTTCATGTTCTCCGCCTGTATGGCGTTCCCGATTTGTTCTATGCTCAGGTTATAGGCCTGCAGTTTCACCGGATCGGCTTCCACATAGATCCGTCGGCTGGGGGCACCGATCAGGTTCACCGAGCCGATCCCCTCTATCCGGTTCAAGGGGTTGATGATGCGCTCCTCCAGGATCTTTTCCAGGCCGGCATAGCTTTCCTCTGCCGTGATGGCATAAAACACGATCGGAATCATGCTCAGGTTGAACTTGAAGATGGTCGGACGGTTGGCCCCGTCGGGGAGCGCATCGAACATCATGTCGATGGCGTCACGGATGTCGTTCGATGCCTCGTTCAGATCCGCCTCCCAATCGAATTCCAGGCTGATCACCGAAAAGTTATCGCTGGATACAGAGGTGACCTCCTTGAGGTTGTCGACCGTGTTGAAGGCATCTTCCAGCGGACGGGTGATGTTGGTCTCGATATCGCTGGCGTTGGCCCCCGGATAGGTGGTCATGACCGAAACAAAGGGGGGATCCATTTCGGGAAACAGGTCGATGGGGATGTATATAAGGGAATAGATGCCCATCACAATCACGGCCAAAAAGACCATGACAGTGGTGGTGGGTTTATTGACTGCGCTCTTGAAAATACTCATTGCTGATCGGTTGAACGGTTGTTGATAAATGCCGCATATTATTCAGTCACCCGGACCGGAGTGCCGTCCAGCAAGCGTGCCTGTCCGGCAACAATCAGCCGGTCACCCTCGCGGATCTCATCAGAAAGGATTTCCAGCATGTCATCGTAACGGTCTCCCAGTTCCACGCTCACCCTCCGGGCCCGCCCGTTTTCCTCCAGAAACAGGTAGCGTTCGTTGGAACCCTGAAGCTTCAGCACGGCAATGGAGGGGATCACAAAGGCCTGAACCTGGGCCAGCTCCATGCCTGCCCGGGCAAACATGCCAGGCCTGAGGCGGCCGTCCGGGTTCGGCACGGCCACTTCGATCCGGAAGGTACGGGACCCCGGATCAATCATCGGATAAATGGCCGTCACCGTTCCTTCAAATGGTTCCCCGGGATACATGTCCGTGCTGATGGCCACTTTCAGGCCCTGTTTGATCTGTGGATAATAGCGTTCCGCCACATTGACCAGGGCCTTGAGGCGGGAGGTCTGCACCAGGGACAGTATGGCTGCCTTGCCGGCCGCCGTGTTGGGGGCTCCGGAGAACATCTCCCCGTTTTCGAAGTATTTGCCCGAGACCGTTCCGGCAAAAGGTGCCAGCAGGCGGGTGTTCTCCTCCAGAAACTCGACATTGGAGCGGGCCAGGTCGTACTGGGTCCGGATCTGGTCGAACTGTTGCTGGGAAACACTGCCCACGCGCCTCAGGGTGTCCAGCCGGCGGAAATCCACCTCCAGGCTCTGAAGCTGGACCCTGGCCTGGTGCAGCTGGGTCTGGTCCATTTCCACCAGCAGCTGTCCTTCCCGGACTTGCTGACCGGGTTCGACATGGATGCGGCTGATGCGGCCCGGGGAGGCAGAAGCCAGGTGCACCTCGCGGAATGCCTGAAGATGTGCCGTATAAGAGGTGGTTCGGGCTATTTCCCGGGGATGGACCGTCATCACCCTGACGGTCTCAATCCGCTGGTCCTCATCCGACGAATAATCCCCTGAGGAGTTCCCGGAGGAACATCCGAAAAAAAGAAGGCCGAAGGCCGGAATAAACAGCATGGCCCGTATGATCGTTTTGTTATTCATGGTCTTGATCTGTTTGTTGTTTATGTTTTTTTTGCCGGATCCTATGCCCTACAGGCTGCCCAGCAAGGCATCCAGGGCCACCTGGGCTTCCGTGAGCTGCATCATGGCATTCACGTAGCTGCCCTGGGCCTGCAGGAAGTTGTTGTTGGCCGTGATCATGTCCAGGCTGGACACCAGGCCCTGGTTGTATTTGTTTTGAAAATTTTCCCATACCCGCCGGGCCACCTCGATGTTCTTCTGCTGGCTTTCATATTGCTCCAGGGCGGAACTCAGGTTGAACCGGAGCTGCTTCTCCTGGATTCGCAATTGATGGCTGACCAGCTCCTTCTGGTTTTCGGCCACTTCCAGGTTGATCCTGGCCTGCCGGACTTTATGCTGGCGCACCCCGCTGGAGAAAATAGGGATGCTCAGATTCAGTCCGATGACATGGTTTGGGGTGATGTCAAACTCCGGTTTGAGCAGTTTTTCGGTATAATTGTAGAAACCGCTGAGGGTGGGCAGGTAGGCCGACTGTTCCAGGCGGACCTGTTTGCCGGCCAGCCCGGTCTGCAGGGACACCAGCCGGAAATCGGGGTTCTGCTGCAGGGTAAAGGGGCTCCCCAGGCTGCCCCGGAAATCGGATTGCCGCATGACATCCTCCAGGTCGTCGGTCAGATGAATGGGCTCTTCGGCGGGGGCGCCCAACTGCAACCGCAGCATGCTCATGGCAAGCTCCGTTTGTCTTTCAGCCTGACGGACGGCGTCCTCCAGCATGGTCACCTGCACGGCCAGCTGGTCGTAATCCACCTCTTCAGCCACCCCGGCATCCACCATGGCCCGTGTCTTCCCCTGCAGATCGCGGAGGTTGTCCAGATTGGCCGACACGATCTGCTGCGACTCCCGGGCCACCAGCACCAGGACATACGCCTGGGTCACCTGGGCCCGGATGTCCAGCTCGGTCTTCTCCCGGCTGGTCTGTGTGACTTCCCGGAACAACCGGGCCGTCTGCACCCCGACAATGTAGCTGCCGCTGAAGATCAGCTGGCCGAAGGAAACAGAAAGGTTGCTCGTCGGATTGAACTCGATCTCCATACCGGGGAATGCGCCCAGGGAGGCCGTGGAGCCAAAAAAGTTGTTGTAGTCCACCGTGGCGCTGATCTGGGGCAGGCCCTGGGCGATGGCCTCCCGCAGCCTGGCCCCGGCCTCATCTACGGCCAGGCCCGCATTGGCCAGCGTGAGGTTGTGCCGGATGGCGTGCTGCCTGGCCTCTTCCAGGCTCAGGCTGAGCTGGGCCCTGGCCGGGTGTCCCATCAGGAGGGAGAGTCCCCACAGCAAGGCGAATCCACTCAATTTCAGTTTGTACATCATGTTGGTATTGAACTGTTTGATTTTGACTGAAAACCTTTAAAACCTGTATGTTTTTCCCAGTATGGTTGTTCGCTTCAGACCGTCAGGAAAAAGTCCGAATCTTTCTCCAGATACTGGTCGATCAGTTGCAAGCCCCGGCCCGTGGCAATCCCCCTGAAAAAATTGATCATGACATTTTCAAAAACCACCTGCCGGGAAAACATGCCTTCAGGAAACACATTTTTGTCGTGCATGAGCCGCAGCTGCTGAATAAGCAGGAGGCCCACGATGTCCACATCGATCTCCTTGCGGAACAAGCCCTGGTTGATTCCCTTCTTCAGGATGGTCAGGATCTGCCTGCGCTGGTTTTCGGTATTCACCCGGTACACTTCTTTCCATACCTTCAGGTGGTGGCGCTTCAGGTCTTCCAGAAACAGGATGTTGACCTGGTTCATGGCCTGTATCCCCAGCTTCATCATGCCGAACACCATCTCGATGATGTTTCCGGATGCCTGGGTAACGAGTTCCTGCTGGTCAGCAAACTTTCTGTCCATATCGGTCAGGCAGGCACGGAGCAGGTCGTTCTTGTCCCGGAAATTCTCGTAAATGGTGCGTTTGGACACCCCGGCCTCACGGGCAATGTCGTCCATGGTAATGGCTTTGATCCCCGCCCGTTGAAACAACTGGGAGGCCATCTCGGTAATGCGTTCCCTGGTGGTCATTCCTGGAATTTTCGCAAAAGTAGGTGAAAACTATTAAAACCAAAATAGTTTTTCAGTTTTTAACTTTTTTTATTGGGCGAAATACCAAAAACCGTGCCTGTCCGCTTTGAGAACAAAAAAAATCCAGGGATCATAAATATTGTGACCCGGCCGGTTGGTCACCGGCCAGGCCACCCATGAGGTAGGGCTCAGGCGATGCTTTTGACAGGAGCATCCGACAAGGCCATGGCTGGTTTTTTGATCGCCTGCCACCGGCCATTAAACGCCCGTTTGGAAGGCTTGGACCCTAAAGGATGTGAAGCCATCCGGAAACCCGCGTTCATTAACGTTATTTGTGTTTATAACTTATTGTTTTTCAGTTTTTTTACCTACTTTCACCAAATATATTCAGCAAAGAGATCACGCATTATGAGGGCATTGAAAATTGGAAACCTAAGCATACCCGTACCCATCATCCAGGGCGGCATGGGCGTGGGCATTTCTTTGTCCGGCCTGGCCGCAGCCGTCGCCAACCAGGGCGGCATCGGGGTCATTTCAGCCGCCGGGCTGGGCTTTGTGCACCGCAACCCGGCACTGGACTACCTGCAGGCCAACATCGAAGGACTGAAGAAAGAACTGAGGCTCGCCCGGGAGAAGACCCAAGGCATCATCGGGGTCAACATCATGGTGGCCATGTCCAACTTTGCCGACATGGTAAAAACGGCCATCGCAGAAAAAGTGGATGTCATTTTTTCCGGCGCCGGGCTTCCCACGGAATTGCCGGGGTTCCTTACAGCAGGCAGCCACACCAGGCTCGTGCCCATTGTTTCGTCGGGCAGGGCAGCCAGGCTGATCTGCAATAAGTGGAAAGCGGGCTATGATCGTCTTCCGGATGCCATCGTGGTGGAAGGGCCCAAGGCAGGTGGCCACCTGGGCTTTAAGAATGAGCAGATCGATGATGCGCATTTTGCCCTGGAAGAACTGGTTCCCGAGGTGGTGAAGGAAGTTAAGGTATTCGAAGACACCTATCATGTGGAGATCCCTGTGATTGCCGCCGGCGGGATCTATTCGGGAACGGACATATACCACATCATGCAAAAAGGCGCCAGGGGGGTGCAGATAGGCACCCGCTTTGTGACCACCGAGGAATGTGACGCCTCCATGGGGTTCAAGCTCTCCTACATCAATGCCTCCGAAAGGGACATTGAGATCATTCAGAGCCCTGTGGGCATGCCCGGGAGGGCGGTCGGCAACAGTTTCATCGAGAAGATAAAGCAGGGCCTGAAGCGGCCCATCAAGTGCCCCTATCATTGCATCAGGACCTGCGATGTGGCCACCAGCCCGTATTGCATCGTCAATGCCCTCTATAACGCGTACAAGGGCAATATGAAAAGCGGCTATGCCTTCGCCGGGACCAATGCCTACCTGGCCACGAAAATCACCACGGTAAAAGAGCTGTTCCGGGAGCTGCTGGAGGGCTTTCAGGCAGCCATCACCCAGGAACCCGACCCACAAGAAGGTTAGGAAAACCCACAATCGCAATCACGGATCCTCAGACCTGGGAAATTAGCCATTATCTTTGCATCAACAAATGCAAGGGAGGGATTACTGGCAGCCCACCCGGAAGTCATTCATTGTAAACCCATGAACGAGATCTTGAATGTATTGCAGAAGGTTGAATTGTTCAACGAACTGCAGGAGGAGGAAATCGGCCTGTTGGTCAGGGAAATTGAAAAAGCATCCTACAAAAAGGGAGACTTTTTGTTTGCAGAGAACACCCCCGGATCCAGGAAACTTTTTGTGCTGTCCAAAGGAAGCGTGGAATTGTTCAAATCCACGCCATACGGGGATGAGAAACGGCTTGCCTTGTTTGGCCGCTACGATTTTCTCGGGGAAGGGACCATGCTGTCGGAGACCCCGCACAGCACCAGTGCCCGGGCCCTGGAAGACACCACCACCCTGACCCTGAGCGGGGAACGTTTCAAATTGCTGCTGTCCACCCATCCGCAGGTGGCCCTGAAGGTTTTTTACCGCATCTCCCAGGTGATCTCCCGGCGGATGCGGCAAAGCAACTCCAGGATCGTGAACCTGGCGGAACAATACGTATCCGGTCGCACCCGCAAGGAGAAAGACCTGCTCGGGGAAAGACAGGTTCCGGACGAAGTCTATTATGGCATCCAGACATTGAGGGCGCTGGAAAACTTCACCATTTCAGGGGTTACCCTGGCCTTCTTTCCCGTCCTGATCCAAAGCCTGGTCATGGTGAAAATGGCCGCCGCCAGGGCCAACCAAGAGCTCGGGCTCCTTCCCGAACACATGGCAAAGGCCATTGATGCGGCCTGCCAGGAGATCATCAACGGCAGACTGCACAGCCAGTTTGTGGTGGACATGATCCAGGGCGGGGCCGGCACCTCCACCAACATGAATGCCAATGAGGTGATTGCCAACAGGGCCCTGGAACTCCTCTCCCATGAAAAGGGGGACTACCGCCACTGCCACCCCAACAACCACGTCAACCTTTCCCAGAGCACCAACGATGCCTACCCCACGGCCATCAAGATCGCCCTGTTCAACAGCAACAAAAAGCTGGTCCATGTCCTCAGGGAGCTGATCAGGGGGCTCAGGGACAAAGAAGCGGCCTTTGCCCACGTCATCAAGATGGGGCGCACCCAGCTGCAGGATGCGGTGCCCATGACCCTCGGACAATCCTTCGGGGCCTGGGCCACCACCCTGGAGGAAGACATCGACCGGCTCCATGAAAACGCGGCCCTGTTCCTGGAGATCAACATGGGCGGAACGGCCATCGGCACGGGCATCAACGCAGATCCGGCCTATGGGGAGAAGGTGCTTATGCACCTGAAGGCCATCAGCGGCCTGGAGCTGAAGATGGCAGAGAACCTGGTGGAAGCCACCCAGGACACCGGGGCCTTTGTCATGTATTCCTCCGCCGTGAAAAGGCTGGCGGTGAAGCTGTCCAAGATATCGAACGACCTCAGGCTGTTATCCTCGGGACCCCGGGCGGGCCTCAATGAGATCAACCTGCCGCCCATGCAGCCCGGTTCCTCCATCATGCCCGGCAAGGTGAATCCCGTGATTCCCGAGGTGGTGAACCAGATCGCCTTCAAGGTGATCGGCAACGACCTCACCGTGACCCTGGCGGCGGAGGCAGGCCAGCTCGAGCTGAACGTCATGGAGCCCATCATGGTCCAAAGCCTGTTCCAGAACATCGAGATGCTGAAAAACGGCATGGGGACCCTGCTGCACCGCTGCATCAAAGGAATCACCGCCAACGAGGCCCATTGCCGCAATATGGTCATGAACAGCATCGGCCTGGTCACCGCCCTGAATCCGGTGATCGGTTATGAAAATGCCACCGCCGTGGCGAAAGAAGCACTGGAAACCGGCAAGGGCGTCTATGAACTCATCCTGGAGAAAGGGCTGATGTCCAAAGGGGAGCTGGAAGAACGCCTTCGTCCGGAGAACATGATCGGCCCCGCAGCCACCCCAGAAGAAAAATCAGGAAAGCAGTCAAGCCGGAACTGAACAGGGTGGGGTTCGGGCAGCATGCAGGATACTTAGAAAATGCCCATCCGCTGGCAGGCCTCATCCACGGCCTCCGGGGTTTCCGACAGGATGTAAAGTTTGTCCCCGGCATGGACCTCCGTATGGCCATGTGGTACAATATACTTTTCATCCCGCTGGATCATCGGAATAATCACATTGGCCGGCAGATGAAGGTCCACCAGTTTTTTCCCCACGGCGAAGTCACCCGGTTTAATCACCAGTTCATCCATGACCGTTTTTTCCCGGTCTGACAGAATCAGGTCGGCCGGTACCCGCCGCTTCACCCTTTCCGGCAAAGCCACGTGCAGCCACCTGGCGATGACCGGAAGCGTGGTGCCCTGGACCAGCACGGAGGTCAGCGACACAAAAAACACGATATTAAAGATCACATCCGCCTTGTCAATCCCGGCAAGCAAGGGGTAGGTGGCAAACACAATCGGAACAGCGCCCCGCAGCCCGACCCATGAAATATAGATCCGTTTTCTAAAATTCATCCTGAAGAAGACCAGGCTCAGCAGCACGCTGACGGGGCGTGCAATGAAAATCAAAAATCCCGAGATCAGCATGCCTATGCCCAGCACGGCCATCACTTTGCTCGGGAACACCAGCAACCCCAGCGTCAGGAACAGGACAATCTGGAACAACCAGGCGAGTCCGTCAAACACCTTGAGGATCGTTTTCTTATGGATCAGGTCATGGTTTCCCAGGTAAACGGCCGACACATATACCGCGAGAAAACCATTCCCGCTCAGGAAGTCCGTCGCCGAAAAGGTAAGGTACATCAGCGCAATGACCAGCACCGGATACAGGCCCTCATAATCAAGCTGGATCTTGTTGATCATGAACTTGCTCAACCTCCCGAAAACATATCCGGCGAGTCCGCCGATGCTCATCTGCATCAGGAACACCGGAAGGACCGAAGCCAGGGACTGGTCCTGGTTCACCACCAGGCTGAGAAATGCAATGACCAGGACATAGGCCATGGGGTCGTTGCTGCCGCTTTCAAATTCGAGGGTGGACCTCAGGTTTCCCTTCAGTGCCAGGTTCTTCGACCGCAGGATGGAAAATACCGCGGCGGCATCGGTGGATGACACAATGGCGCCGAGCAAAAGCCCCTCGTAAATCGTGAAATCGGTGATCGCCCATACGAAAAGACCAAGCGAAACCGCTGTCAGCAACACCCCGAGGGTAGACAGGGAAAAGCCCTGCCAGAATACCGGTCTGATGGTTGACCAATTGGTATCCAGTCCGCCGGAAAACAAAATAAAATTCAACGAGGCGATCCCGATAAACCGGGCCATGGCCGGGTTGTCAAAATAAATGCCGCCGATGCCTTCGCTTCCTGCCAGTATGCCCACACTGACAAAGAAGATCAGCACCGGCACCCCGAAACGGTAGGAGGTTTTTCCCGCGACGATGCTCAGCAGCAGCAGAACGGAGCCAATCAGCAGAAAGTTCTCCATGGATATATTCATGCAGGCGGGTATGGATGGGTTTTGGCAATGCTAAGATAATATATCGATCCGACAATAAGTACCCAAAAAGTGCATCAGGGCTGAACTTCCCGCTGAAATTTGCTGTCCGGCCGTGTTGAACGATTCGAATTCTTTCATACATTTACTTGGAGGGATGACATGGCCGGGCCACAACCCTGGGCAGTGCTGCCGTTTCGTTCAGCGTATCCTGCATCCGATTAATCGCTGTTAAGTCCAGGTAGTCAGATTTACACCCATCAAACCACAAGCCATGAAAAAGACCATGCATCCCGGGATGATCTTCATCCTGCTTGTTTTGTATCCCATCGTCGGATGGGCCCAGGAGAATCACCCGGAACTATACAGGATCATTACACATGACCGCAACGAATTTGTCGGCACCATCCTTGAGGAAACCGAAACAGAGATCGTCCTCCGCACGGCTCAGTACGGCGATATCCGCATGGCCAGGTCGGATATTTTCAGGATGACTGCCATCCGGCAGGAAACCTTGATCGAGGGCGTTCACTGGCCGGATAATCCGCAGTCATCCAGGTACTTCTGGGCGCCCAACGGCTACGGACTGAAAGAGGGCGAAGTGTATTACCAGAACATCTGGGTATTGTATAACCAGATAAGCGTAGGTGTTACGGAAAATGTGTCATTCAGCGCCGGCATGCTGCCGTTATTCCTGTTCAGCGCCGGCGTGACCCCGGTCTGGCTCGTTCCAAAAGTGAGCATCCCCCTGAGCAGCGATCGGGTGCAGCTTGGGGCCGGTGCCTTTCTCGGGGCCCTGTTGGGGGAAAATGAGGTTTTCGGCATCGTATTCGCGACGACCACCATAGGCAGCCGTGACAGGAACACGAATATCGGACTGGGCTGGGGCTTCGCGGGAAGTGAATGGGCAAGACACCCCATAATCAATGTGGGATTCATGGCACGCACAGGACCCAGGGGTTATTTCCTGAGTGAGAATTACCTTTTCCCCGGTAAGGACACGGTGGTTATGTTGTCAGCCGGCGGCCGGCGAATCGTGGGAAACGGGCTGGGCCTGGACTTCGGTTTATTCCTTCCCCTGAATACCGGCGATGATTTTATCGCCATTCCGTTTCTGGGAATCACCGTACCATTGAATAAGGGGTGAAAGCAGGGCGGGCACGGACGGATCCTGGAAAAAATTTTTATAGATTTGTGAAAGCGATCGCCATAGGAATGCAAGCCAATCGTATTAAATTGATGGCCAGGGAGAGCCGGTATTGCGCCATTGCAATCCTCCTGCTTTTCACCCTGAAAGCTGGTTTCCATGATTATCTCTCAGGCGATCCCATATTCATCTGTCACTTCCAGCCAAAGAATGGTCCGGTCATTCCTGCGGAACCAGGTGATGTTACTACCGGATACTCCGTTTTATCAAACCTGCTTTCTTCCCAAACTGAGCGGAACCTACAGCAAAACCAGGTTGTATGGCATGCGAAGCATGCCCTTGCAGGACTTCAGCAGAACACTTTTCCGTCAGGGGTAAAGGCACGGGATTACATACGTTATGCGTCCGCCATCAAGCCATCCCTTACCTCCACCACGATCATATTCCCCTTTCATACCTTCATCTGATCCGGAACATTTCTTCCTGTATTTTTCAACCTGTTCTTCACCGGAAGAATGGGCCTTCTCGCATACAACAATCATTAAATACAAAAGAAAATGAACTGGACAGTCATTCTGACCGCCTGCATAATCATAGCCATATTTGCAGGTCCGTTTATTCTTATAAGTAAAAAACAAAGCGGCAACAAGGGACCAGAGAGTCCCGGGGAGCCCCGCAAGCAGGAAAAGAAAGAATGAACCGGCATACCTGATTTCCCTGGAGTGCGTCGCCGGACAAACACCATCAACTACGGCCAGGAGCTGCCGCCGGCCCAGGGGATCAATTTCAGTTTCTGAGAAATTGGCTGCCAAAAGCCCTGCGGTTAAGCCCCCACGAAGATTTCACCGATCCGGTCCTGCAATTCCCGGATGTCTTCTTGGACGGGCAGGTTTTTGTCGAGCACATGAACGATGATGCTTTCTTCGGTGATGAGGGTACTGGCTGTCCCCGGAAGCAGGCTGATGATCCAGGCGAGAACCAGGGTTTTTCGCGGATCCTTGTCGTGTGCTATGGTCACAAAATCAGGCGCGATCGGAATCCTGCGGAAAAAGACCCGACGGGCCACGTCCCAGCCACCCCGCAAAGCCGTCAGGAGGAAATAGGGGAAAAACCGGACGACGCCCCGGGGTCGCAATACCCATTGTCCCGGGGGCACGCTGTACAGGCTGATAACCGTGGCCGCGGTTAAAAAGATAATCACGAACAAGATATCGCTGCGCTGTGGTCCCCCTGCCAACACCAGCCAGCCTCCGGCGAACAGGGCAAACCGCAGGAGAAAGGTTTTGAGAAGGATGCTGTTTTTCAGATATTTCATCGTCGTGATCATTATCTAAGGAAGAAGAACAAGGTCAGGAAAAACATCAGAAAACCGATCCCGACAAACTCCCAGCTTCCGAGCAGGGTTTCTGCGGAGGCACTGATTCTCGATGTCCGCTTGTCATCCATGATTCTGTAAAATATTTTCTCGGGACCCTGCAGCGATTGCATGAAGGACTGCAGCAAGGAAATTCCTTTCCGGATAATCCTTGCCAACAGGTTTCCGGCAAGGAGGATTACATGGAGAAAATCACCCGGCGGCAAGAGGGGCTTTTCCACGGGCCACCGGTTGAAATAGGCCAGCTTCAGGGTAACAGCCATCACCCCCGCCCCGATCGAGATGGGCCAAAGCGCATTCCAATTCGTGAACCGGTTCCAGAAAATGGCCGGGATCCCTTTTTCTCCGGCAATGTGGTTCATCAGTTCCGCAGGCAACAGAGCAGGCGAGAGGGTCCACCAGCCCCCGGCGAGCAGGAGTAGCATCCAGGGCAGCAGAAAGGCAGGGAGCGCAGGTTTGTCGTCGGATGGTGCCTCTATACGGGAAAGAAGGTGCAGGAAACGACTGAGCAACAAAGCCGTGGTGATGGCGGAAAATGTCAGCAAAAACAGGAAGGTTCCCGCCCCGGGCAGGCTGGTTTCTCCCAGGAAGGTCTTGAGCAGGTATTTGGTCCAGAGACCCCCGGTAAGAGCCCCCCCCGCAATGGACAGGATGCCGATCCCCAAGCCCGCCCACATGAGGATCCGCCAGGAACCACCGACCCTGGCAGGAAGCGCCGTACCCAAAAACAACAGGGCTTTGGCCGTTCCGTGATTATACGCATAGAGGGCAATGGCAGGAAGAAGGAGCCCGGCCGGGATGCCCCCATACAAGCCGATGCCCAGAAATGCGGTCATGAGCCCCATTTGGCTGATGCTTGAATAAGCAAGGTTGGTTTTGGGGTCCACCTGGGCCAGCCCGATCAGCGCTGCCCCCAAGGCCGCCGCAAAGCCCAGGGACACCATCAGCAGGCTCAGGGAAGGCCAGGTCACCATGCCCACCGGGGCAAGGTGCATCCAGCCCACGAGCCCGGCCTTGATCATGGCCCCGCTCAGGACCGCGCTGGCCGGGGCGGGAGCCGCCGGATGGGCCAGAGGAAGCCAGAAATACAAGGGAACGGCCCCGACCTTCACCCCGAAACCAACCAGGCCGAGTAAAAAGATGAACGGGCCATTGGGGGCTTCCGCCAGTGCCGGAGGGATGTCGGCCAGGAGCATGCTGCCGGCACTTTGTACACCGAGGTACAAGGCGGTGATCAGAAACAGCTCTCCGATGATGGCCATCACCAGGTAAATCCTGGCCGCCCGGCGGGCGGACGGGGAACGGCTGTGGATGACCAGGCCATAAGAGGCGAAAGTCATCAGGGCAAAGAAGGTGTAAAAGGAAGCCGCATCCCCGGCAATCAGCAGCCCGAAATTTCCCGACATGGCGAGGCCAAAATACAGCGAGAACTCCCCCCGCCGCGCATCATTTTTCAGGTACGACCCGGCGAAAAGGCCGGCGGCAGCCCACAGGATACCGGTCAGCAGGAGGAGGATCCTGCGCGGGGTATCGAGAGAAAAGTGGGTTTCCAAAAGGAACCAACGGGCCGTGATCCCGGATTCTTCCACCAGCCCGAGCCAAAGGGCAGGCAGGGTGGCGCCGGCCAGAATGAGACCGGCCCCGCGCCGCTTTCCGGCAGGAATGAAGGCCGCGACAACCGCTGCCAACAGGGGTAAAAGAATGGTGAGAAACCAGATCATGGAATGGTCAGATATAGTTTTTCAGCAATTTCACGGGCGATGGCAAGAGGACTTCCGGCTGTGGCGGCAAAGACTCCGGCGGCCAGGGAGAGCATGCCGGTGACCACCACCGGCAGCAATAAAGATGCCTGGGTCTCCAGAAGGCCTGAACGTTGCGGCCGGACGAAAGCCTGTTCCGGCTCACAAAACCACGCCCGGTAAACGATGGGCAGAAAATACGCCGCGTTCAGGGCACTGCTTGCCAGGAGCACCAGAATCACCCAGTAGCTTCCGGCCTGAACCGCCCCGAGGCCCAGGTACCACTTGCTGACGAAGCCGGCAACCGGAGGCAGGCCGATCATGCCGAAGACGGCAATGGTGAAAGCCCCCATGGTGAGGGGCATGCGGCGGCCGATCCCGTTCAGCTGGCTGATTTTATGGTAACCATAGGTTTCTGCAATGTTCCCGGCCGCGAAGAACATGGTGATCTTCATGATGCCCTGATGCACCAGGTGTACAACCGCTCCCGTCGTGCTGAGGACTCCCGTAATGGCCACCCCGAGGGCAATATAGGACAGCTGGCTGACCGTGGAGTAGGCCAGCCGTTTTTTAAAGTCGTCCTGATACAAAGCCCGGACCGAACCGTAGATGATCGTAAAGGCCGCCAAAACCGCCAGGGGGGTGAGCACTCCCATTTGTCCGGATGTCTCGATGCCATAAACATCGTAAACCAGCCGGACAATCCCGAAGGCACCGGCCTTGACCACGGCCACGGCATGCAAAAGCGCACTGACGGGGGCCGGAGCCACCATGGAGACCGGCAGCCAGCCATGCAGGGGAAAGATCGCTGCCTTGACCCCCAATCCTGCCAGCATCAGGAAGAACAGAACGGTCAGCAGGGTCCTGTTCTCCTCGACCAGGCCCGCGATGATGTCGGTCTGGCCAAAGTAGACGGGGCCGGCGAGCACGAACAATCCGACGACGCCCAAAAACAACACCGTGCCGCCGCCAATGGTATACCAAAGGTAGGTTCTGCCCGCTTTTACGGCCTTATCGGTGCCCCGGTGAACCACCAGCGGATAGGTCGACAGGGTGAGGAATTCGTAAAACACGAAGAAGGTGATCACATTTCCCGACAGGGCGATGCCGGTACTGGCGGTGACACAAAGGCTGAAGAAGGCAAAAAACCGCCTCCGGTGCTCCCCCCCTTCCAGATAACCGATGGCGTAAACCGTGGTGACCAGCCAAAGGACCGATGAGAGCGTGGCAAAGAGAAGTCCCAACTGATCCACACGCAGGGTAAAGGTCAGATCAAGAGCCAGGTTAAAAGTGAAGTTGTACTCTTCCCCGCGCAGGTAACCGGCAAAAACCCACGCGATCAAACCCACCTTGGCAAGGGCGCCAAAGAGGTTCAGGGAGGTCCGCAGGGCAATCTGCTCCTCCCGCAGGAGCAGAATCAATATGCCGGGAACGAGGGAGCTGACGAGGATCAGCAAAGGCAGGATACTAGTCGTTTCCATACGCACCTCCTTCCATGATTGTTTCGATGCCCGTACCAAAGACTTCGCTGCCTTCCAGGAACCGGATCAGGCTTTCTGCCGGCAAAACGATCAAAAAAGAACCCAGGGCCAGCAGCAGGGCACACACTTGAAGAATTCTGGGAACCGGCCGGAACGGCCCCTCTTCCCGGGCAGGAGCGAAAGCCAGGCGCAAAAGCATGAAGACATAGCCCGCCGTCAGCAAACTTCCGGCAAATGCCGCTGGCGCCCACCACCATTGACCACTGAGGAAGATCCCCTTTAAAAGCATCCACTTCGCCATAAACCCCCCACTCGGGGGAAGCCCGATCAGACTGACTCCGGCGATGCCGATCGCCAGGGCGGTCATGGGCATCCATGCCACCAGGTCCCGCAAGGACTGTATCCGGTCATGGCCCAGGGCCATGACAATGATCCCTGCGGACAGGAACAGGGAGGCCTTGGCAAAGGCATGGGCCAGTACCTGATAGATTCCTGCGGTCCAGGCCGGATAAAGCCAGTCGGCCGAACCGGCCGTCACGCCCGGAGCCAGCACCAGCAGCGGAAAAATCATCAGCAAATACCCCAGCTGGGCGACGCTGGAGTGCGCCACAATCAGCTTCAGCCGGTCCTGCATGAGGGCCTGCCAGGAGCCCCAGATCACCGCGATGGCCCCGGCCAGTCCGAGGAATTGCCCCACGGCAAAAGTCAGGGAGACACCGAATACCTCTGTCCACAAGCGAAGCAAAAGGTAAAAGGTGCCCTTCACCACCAGGGCCGAAAGCAGCGCACTCACCGGAGGAAGGGCGGAGGAGTGCGCCGGCGGGAGCCAGAAGTGGAAAGGGAAGCTGGCCGTTTTGATCATGAGCCCGAGGGTGATGACCAACAAGGCAAAGGTCGTGGTCGCGCCGGGCTCCAAAACCTGACCGAGAATGCCGATGTCCAGCGTTCCCGTACTTCCGTATAGCAGGGCGACCCCGAACAGGTAAGCCATGGAGCCGGCAATCGCTGCCAAAAGATAACGCAATCCGGCGGCCAATGCGGCTGAACTCCCGGACAGGACTGCCAGGGCCACGGCGGAGATGCCCACCACCTCGATGGCAACGAACAGGTTGAACAGGTCGTTGGAGAGAAAAAGCCCGTTCAGTCCCGCCCACAGGAAAAGCCACAGAGGCCAGAACAGCGGGAATCCGCCGGTACAGGCTTCCCGGGCACGGAGATACCACCAGGAATACAGGCTGATGACCACCCCTACCACGGCTGTCAGTCCGATAAACACGGCCGCCAGGGGATCCAATCTCAGCAGGATTCCCAAAGGGGGTTCCCAGCCTCCCAGAATATGGATGAGCGTGCCCCGCTGCGTCACCTCGAAAAAGGCAACGAACACCAGTCCCGCGGTGAGAAAGCTTCCTGCCAGTCCCACGGCAGCCCTTCCCCGGGCCCGGAAAAAGAGGCCAAGTACCGCCAGCAAAACCGGCAGGCCCACCAGAAGGGCCGGAAAAGGGGATGTGGGCAAATGGGTCATTTGTCGTTCGAAAAGGATTCTTTTCCGGTGAGTTGCTTGATGCGGCGGGCCAGAGAAAGGGCGAAAGCAGCGGAACTGACCGCCACCACGATCCCCGTGATCACCAGTGCATGGGGCACGGGATCGGCAAAAGCAAGGGCATCCCGCCCGGAAAAACTGACCAGGCAAAGAAAGACCCCTCCCCCCATGATGTTGGTGGCAATGATCTTTTTTATAAAATGTCCCGACGCAAAGACCCCGGCCAGGCCGATGACAAAGAGCACGGCGGAAGTCAAACTGTATATCTGATAGGTTTCCATGTGGGCGTGTCAGTTGGTTGAATCGGCTTGATCCGGTTCCTCATTCATTTGGTTGAACAGGGTATATATCGCCGTCAGGGCCGCAGCGATGCTAATGGCCGCCAGCGTTTCCACGATCAAAATCAGGACTCCGGCATGGGCAGGCGGGTATTCAAACAGGGCCCCTCCTCCGGCCATGAAAAGAAAGCCCATCAGAAGGAAGGCCCCCAGTCCCAATGCCAGGATCAGTTGCCGCAGCCAGCGGGGGATCACCGCAAAAACCGGCCAGCCACCCAGATGAAGAAGGATTCCCATGGCCCCCCACAATACAGCGGCCTGAAAAGCGCCTCCGGGTGCGGCTTTTCCGGCGTACAACAGGAAAGCCCCAAACAGGAACAAAATGGGAGTGAAAAACAAAATCACCTGGCGCAGCAGGGGATCCCTGGCGGCCATGCCGGGCCTGCGGTAAACCTCTGTTCCACCGGTTGCAACAATGGCCAGAAGGGCCATGAGGATGACCCCAATCTCCAGCCAGGTGTCGTAACCGCGGTAGTTCAACAGCACGGCGGTGACGGGGTTCCCAACCCCCGATACCGGAAGCATTTCCCCGGCAAGAACCGTCAGCCCCCCCCCATCCGGCATCTTCCAGATCGCCTCCAGGGCAATGAGCAGGAAAAGCCCCAGGCCCAGGCCAAGGGCCACCCCGGGCAACCAGGGTAATTTGGTGCCATTCCCGGAAAGGGTTTTTTGATTGTCTGTGGGATTTCCCTGCCTTTTATTCAGCGCATGAGAAAAATCCCGCAAAGCATCGATCATTAGAACGCCAAGAAAACCGGCGGCAATGGCCGCCTCGGCGATGGCGACATCCACCGCCCCCAGCCGGACCCAGGCCAGGGCCAGGGCCAGCCCAAAGGCAAAGAACAGAAACATGGTCTGGGGAAGTCTCGGTGCAAGCAGGCATTGGATGGCCAGGTAGACTGCCAGGATGGCCAGGATGATGTCGATCAACACACTCATGCGCCCTCCTTTCTCTTCCCCGCCTGGTCTTGTCCCCTCTGGAAGCGGGCGATCAGATAGCAGGAAGTGGAACTGGCCAGGAGGGTGAAGAACCAGATAAAGAAAATCTTCAGCGCCGCCCAGGGGGATGCGATATGCAGGGCCATGCCGGCAGCGATGAAGCCAAGCCCCAGGTTGTCCGCCTTGGTCAGGGCGTGCAGACGGGAGAATAAATCCGGGAAACGAAGCACTCCCAGGGTTCCCGCCAGGAAAAAGAAACAGCCCACCACCAAAAGAATGACAGTCATCAGTTCGGTGATTGTCATGGCGTTTCTCCCTTCTTGTTTTTCCTGACCTGGACCAGGGCAATGACCAGCAGGATTGCCAGTACATTGAAGGTAATGGCGATGTTCAGCAAAGTCAGGTCCTTCAAATACCCCGCCAGGACCAATAATATGGCCATACCGGTCGTGCCAAAAAGCTGGGTGGTCAGCAGGCGGTCCGCGACCGTTGGTCCCCGCCACACGCGAAACAGCCCCAGGGCGATGTTGAGCAGGAGGAACACGATCACCAGTATGAAAAAATGGTTCATATACATCTGTTTATCGCATGACAATTCCTTGTGCTGGTCTGCCCGTGCAAACCCGGCAGGATCCACTGCAAAAAACCCATTGCAGGCGTTCCCACGTCCGAGGGCCGGACCGGCATGAACGGTTTGTACAGGCCAGTCTCCTCCCGGTCGGATCCGAAAATCCAACAATAACTTAAAAAAAATGTTCAGAAACCGGGCGTCAATTGCACCCGCAAACGATGATTATCCTCTTTTCACTGACTCCTTTTATCGCTTGGGGTAAGCTTATGCTCGCGGCGCATCTCAAAGATGTCGGTGGATATTGAATAATCGCCTATCAGATGTTTGGCAAAGTAATCGGCTGTAAGCCAGAAATTATACTCACTATGTGCACCATAACCGTGACGTTGTCCGGTCATGATGAACATGTCGAAACGCTTTTTGGCCTTTATCAGCGCATCTGCCATACGGAATGTATTGGCAGGGTGTACGTTGTTGTCCATATCCCCTGTGGTTAGCAACAATTTTCCCCGGAGGTTTTTTGCCAGTTCGGAATTGGTTTCAATATCGTACACGAACTTGACCTCCCCCTCATTATTGGTGATCTCCTTGACGCCGTGGTGCTTTTCGCTCCACCACCTGTTATAAATATTGTTCTCATGGTTGCCCGCACTGGATACCGCGACCTTGAAAAAGTCAGGATACTGCAACATGGCGGCAGTGGACATGAAACCGCCTCCGGAATGTCCGAAAATACCCACCTGGTCAATGTTGATGAATGCATGGCGGTCTGCAAGCTGTTCTGCACAATATTTTTTGTCATCCAGCCCATAATCGCGCAAATCACCGTAGCCATAGTTATGGTACCACTTGGAGCGGTTGGGATGCCCTCCCCTGTTGCCCACGGTAACCACTATAAAACCTAACTGGGCAAGCCGGTCCGTGCGATCCATACTCTGAGAGAAGGAGGTATTGACCGCCTCCGTCTGGGGACCCGGGTAGACATACATGATGAGGGGGTAAGATTTTTCAGGGTCGAAATCAAACGGCTTGTACATCACCCCATGCAGGTCGGTGATGCCGTCGGCAGCCTTTACTGTAAATGTCTCCGGAAATTGATAACCGGCATGCAGGAGGTTGGAGAGGTCGGCCTCCTCAAGTTGCATCACCACCTCCCCCCGCGCATTTCTTACTTCGGAACGGGGCACGGCGTCGACACGTGAATAATTGTTGACAAAGTATTTAAAGGAGTCGCTCATGACCGACTGGTGATCATAATTGCCGGCATTAAGCAGCCGAAGCCCGCTGCCATCCAGGTTGATGCTGTAAAAATGCGTATAATAGGGGTTCACACCGGCTTCCCGCCCCTGGGCCGTGAAATACAGCACCCTGTTTTGCTCATCCACCTTGATAATCCGGTCGGCATGCCATGGTCCCGAGGTGATCTGAAGCTTCTTTTCTCCATCCGCCCCGTAAAGGTGAAAATGCGCCCAGCCGTCCCGCTCCGACCATTGAATGATCTCACCGGTATTCCGCATCAGATAAGGAGGGCGGGTGTCCACATAGGTATTCATCCTTTCCTCAATGAGCACATCCACCTCCATGGTCTCAAGGTCAACACGGCATACGTCGTAGCGCTTCAGGTCCCGGCTGATCCGTGTGAAGTAAAGTTCATCCGGTGAGGGAGAAAGCCAAATGGCGGGGGTGTGGTCCTCCAGCGATTCCTTATGCGAGCGGGGCATTTGCGGCACTGAAAGCGTTTGGTTTTTGAAGGCAGTCACAGGAATGGTGTCGGATGACTCACCCTTTATATCAAACACCCACAGCTCCGATTCGGCAGGATGCTCCTCCCCGGGCATCTGGTATTTGTAGCTCTCCAGCTCCGGACGGGGATCGGACAAGGAGTTAATGACCCACAAAAATTTTATTTCCCTGGTATCGTTCCGGACGACAGCAAACCGTCTTGAATCAGGCGACCATATGATATTGGCCCGGTAGCGCTTCTTTTGCTCTTTCTCGATCTTCTTCTGATCGTCATTCATCTTCACGGCATATCCACCCCCAAAAGCATGGTGCTGTTCACCCGCTGTGGTCAGCTGGTGTTCAACGATCGTTGTGTCCTCTTCATCCTCCAGGGCTTTCAGGAAGTTTTCCTTATCCATCCAGTACAGGTTGAAGTCGCGCGAAAAAACCACATAGGTGCTGTCGGGCGATACCGAGGCCCAGTTCTTGCTTTCAGCCTCATCCTCTTCTTCGACTTCATACAATTCTCCGGTAGCCAGGTTGTACTCCAGGAAAAATTCCCTGGGTTTACGCTTGGCAGGAGACTTTTCGGACCCGCCCTCATCCTTTTCCTTGTCTTTTTCCTTCTCCTTCTTCTCCTCCTTTATTTCCTTCTCTTCAAGCTCTTCTTCCTTCTCCTGCTCCTTCTCCTTCTCATTTTCCTCTTCCTGAAGATCCTCGTCTTTCTTCTCCTTCTCCTCCTTCTTATCTTCCACATCCACCATCTCGGTGCCGGTCACCTTAAACCGGAAAAAGCGGTCCCCCCGGACAAACTTCGGATCGATATCGGGAAGGTTCCGGTGATCGTATGGATCTTTTGTGATCAGCGTAAGCTGGCGCGCCATCTCGTGGTTGTCGAATAAATAACCCCTGGATTGTTTCTCAAGGTCCACCAGGTAATAGAAAGTGCCCTGGGATGTTTTGTACTTATACCAAAACTTATCGCCCGTTTTAAGCCATTTTGGTTCAACCCGTGTGCTGAAAACCATACGCTGAAGCTTGGTGGGAGAAAAACGTTCTGCCAAACGATAATTGGCGGCTTCTACGGGCGCATTTTGCCCGGTCACATTGGTTGCCGGGCCAAAAAGCAGGCAGGCAAGCACAATGACGATCATGGAGTCGTTAAATCGCATAGTCAATGATTTGGGTTGAATAACAATATGAAGTTGTTAATTATCAGGGGAGGAATACTCCATTAGCAAAGTGCCTGTATACCCCGCCTGAAAAGAAGCAAGGCAAAACTAAGAATAAATATCAATCACCCATGAACTCTGTGTTCTTAATAAAACTGCCGGAACGTACCTCTCAATCCGATTAAAAAAAAAGCCCTGTTTAAAGGGCTTTAATTGAGTTTATTACTGGTTTGTTATTGGGATGTTTTACAGCGTTACTCTCCGATACAATATCTTTTCATATACTGTATTACAGGTTTTTATATTATATCAGAACGTATTAACAACAAATAACAGCTGCTTTTTGTCTTGGAAAATACAACCATGGGCAAATAAAAAATGTGAAGGCACAAAATAATATCAATCGCAGTTAAGCAATTTTTCCAGAGCCAGGCTAAACGCTGATGGCAACCCTGGATTATCTGTTTCATGCAACAAAAAAATGGCTTTATCAAAAACTGTACTTCAGTTTCACATACAGCATGTCATTGTCTTTATATTGACCAAATCTTCCTTTGTCTCCCAGGAAAATATTGGCACCTCCGAGTACTTCAAAGCCATCAGCGAAGTTGTACGTTACTTTGGGGCGTATCAGGGCATCTTCATGATTGATGCCGATGTAGGCGAATAGTTCTGCCCAGAGCTTTTCCCTAAGGAAATCCTTTTTGGCCAGAAAGGTCATGGTATTGTCGAGTTCATCATTCTGCATGCCTTCTTCATAATCCAGAATGTACTCCTGGATAAACTGCGCACTCAGGGTAATGCCCCAGAGGTTATAATCCAGTCCGGCCATGTAATGCAGGTTGTCTTTTTCGAGTTTGGCTCCCTGCACCATGGGGTTGGTTGTCTGAAAATACCTTCCGGAGTAGTATGCTCCTTCGGCTCTGATCAGGAAAGGGCCCACCGGTGTGCTGATGCTTCCTCCTGCCATGCTTACCCTATGGTATTCGGGCATGAGGGTAAGGCTGGCAAGCTGCTGGGTTTGGTGGTCGATGTGACGGGTAATGTGCATGGCAGGGTCGTCGTACCAAAAGTAACCACCCACCAGCTCATAATCAAACCCGGATGCCATTGCAGAAAAACGAAAATAAACTTCACTGTTCTCCAGCGACGGGCTGATTTCTGCACGCGAATGGTCAAAACCTACCGGGGCAGGGAAATCCATCCGCGGCTGCCATATGGAGCCGCTTTCGGGCATTTGCGTAGGAGTAAAAACAGGGGTCCATACGGCCTCAAGGGTACTGTTGCCGAAATAATAATTAAGTTTGAATGCAGTGATTCCCATGCGAATCTCATCAAAATCAGGCAAAAGAAATTCACGTAAATCTTTGGGAGCCACCACGTCGGTAATGAACACCCCTTCGGCTTTGCCCCAGATGACTTGCTGCTTTCCCACGCGCAGGTCGAATTTGTTGAAATACATATCCATATAGGCCTCACGCAGGCCCAGCTCCAGATCCCTGTCGGTATAATGATACAGATATGGGTTTACTTTAAAAGCCATTTTATCGCCCCGTGAGCTGAAGTTGAGATTAAGGGTGTTCTGCAGTATGGATAATTCACCCGTTTCGTTGGTAAGTACTCCCGTATAGTTGCGCACAAAGCCATTGAACCGGATGTTGTCGTTGCCGAACTGTGCCATGGCCGGCAGCGAAAGCATCGCTGACAGCATGGTCATTAAAATGATCTTGTTTTTCATAATGAGATTTATACATGTTCAAATCAAAATAGATTATTCTCCCAGGGTCATGCTTCGCTCGGTAAACTGCCTGTCCGGAATGCCCTGATTGTACTGCACATCGGTAAATTTCATGCGGGTGGTATGATTGTTCTGTACGTTGCGCATCTCCGTTTCCAGAATGGTCCAAAAGCCATTGACTTTCTCGAATTGTTTGATTTCAAGAATTTTAAGCAGTCGGCCACGGTCGTCGTAAAATTCCCGCTTCAATCCCAGATTGTTTTCCTTCATCACCCAGGTGATTGTTTTAGAGTACATGTAATCAGGGTCTTTCGGGGTACTTTCCACGACATAGCAAGCTTTGCCGTTGAGGGTTTCCTCGCGCAGCAGTTTGTGGTTGTCGTCATCGGGGTGGCGTTCGCCCAAATCGTCGTAGGTAAAATCAGAGCCCATGAAGTAATCCCCTTTCCCATCGCTGGATATGCGACGCACCCGCCTCAGGGCCGGCAGATAAATCCACTGGTCATCGTCGCGTCCACCGGTGTAGCTCCAGTTCATAAACGAGGTTCCACGCACATCGGCCGGGCTGAGGAAGAACATGATTTTCTTTTCCACATCGCCATCATCTTTGGCGTATTGCCGCAGATTGCGCAGCCTTTGTTCTCCCTGACGGTTGATAAGGGTCATGGTAAGTTCGCCCTGCATATCATCGCCCTTGGGCAGGTTATACACATCTTCCATGATTTTCTGGCCGGTGGGCTGGGCCATCGAGCCACTGGTAGTGCATATGGCCAAAGCCAGAAGCGTTACACTGATGATTACATTTGGTTTTTTCATAACAATTATTTTTTGAGGTTTACAATGATTTTTACTTTTCTATTTTTACCTGAAAGCATAGGCCTGAAATCCAACCCGAACTACCGACAGTCTTTGCTGAAAATGCATGTTGTAATAGTCCTTGCCTGAATAGGCGTTGAGAAAAACACTTACATCGGAAAGAGCCCTGGGTCGGTAAGCTATGGTGAAGGAGATATTGAACCGTTCCCTGGTGTCAAAAAAGGATGCATCACCCATATCACCGAAAAGCCAGCTGGTTTGCAGGGTGGTTTGTAAGCGTGGGTTTTTCTGCATTTTCCATGAGCGCAGAGAACCCAGGGAGCGAAACACCCTGATGCTGTTGTTCCATCTTACAAAACTGTAGTGTCCTTTCAGTTCCCTGCTGCGGTAAAAATCCAGGTGGTATTCGAGGCTTGTTTTGAAGTATTCGGCAGTATGGGAAAAGGGCACCAGCTTTTTGTTGAAAAATATACCCAGTTCCAGATAATTGGTGGAAAAGTCACCGGAAAGGGTATTTAGAGTACCATCCTCCATAAAAAAACGATCGTCCTGCCCATTGGAGTGGTGCACCAGAGAAAGAAATACATACTGCCATGCCCTTCCCTGTTCATCATCAAGCTGCCTGTAAAAAGTTACCTGCGGCATATAGCTGGGTGTTCTCACGGGAAAGGATTCTTCGGCATACATCCTTAAAAGGATGGCAGGCGAGAGTGTGGCCCCCCAGCGGGAATTATCACTGGTGCGGAGCAGGAAATACGGAGCGATAAATGCTTCAAAAATCAAAGGCTCCCTATTCCCAAGTCCGCCACCCAGGGTAATATAGCTGTCATGCTGGTTGGCACGTATGGTGCGAAAAAAACTGTTCTCCGCATTCTCGGGCATATGGGTATCCTGAGCCACCGCAAACAAAGCAGTAAACCAAAGACCTGCAAGAGAAAGAACAAGCAATTTTTTATACATGACAGCCAGGTTTCAGGGATTGAACAATCTATGGCTTTTCGATTATTTTTTATTCTGAAATAACCGGAACGCTACCCCAAGAACCATCATGACAGAAAGGGTGCCCAGCAGGCTTGTAAACATATTCATGGACACCAGCGCCCCCAGGGTACGGTTGGGTGGAAACACAGAGAACAACAACACCAGAAAACCTGAAATCACCACCACGGCGTTGAAAAGGATGGCCCTTCCGGTTCCTGTCATGGAGGCATAAACAGCTTCCATGTGGCCCAGCCCATTTTGGAGGTGCATCCGGTAGTTTTGCAGGAAATGAATGGCATAGTCAATGCCTATTCCAATAGCAATGCTCGAAAGCAACGCAGTGGTGGTGCTTAGCGGGATACCCAGCAAGCCCATGACACCAAAACTGATCGATGCGGTGATCAAAATGGGGACTGAACCAATCAGGCCCGCCTTGATGCTGCGAAACATCAAGCTGAGCAATACCAGCACCAGGAATAGTGAAATGGCGATGCTCATCATTTGCCCTTCCAATATCAACCCGATAAATACCAAGGCTTTGTATCCCGACCCCGCGTAATTGATTTCCACATCATGCTGCGCAAAGGGCTCCCGGAATGTTTCAATCACTTCCAGCGTTTCGTTGATGGTTTTGGAGTCATCGCCCTTGAGCTGAAAGGTTACATTGATGCGGTTGTAATCATAATTTACCACCTTAAGCAGGTTTTGCGGGTCGCCCGACATTTCATACAGCAACAGGTATTGCGCTACCAAGTCTGAGCTGGAAGGAATGGAGTGATATTCCTCCTGGTCCTCGTTCATCACTTTGTTCATGCGTTTGAGGTAGTCGGCCAGGGAAAAAGAATTGCCGGTTTTCTCAAGCTTGACGGTTTCATGCTGCATGTCATCCACCAGCCTGAGTATTTCGGGTTGTTTGAATACGCCCGCCTGTTTGCTTTCGAGAATGACATTGAGCGTCGAGGTACCGCCAAACTTGCTGTTGACAAATTCATCCGTCAGGACAATCTCGCTGTCTTTTTCGAAATTGCTCAGGAAGCTGGAGTTTATCCAGACCTTCTGGACGCCCCATCCAGCCACAAATACCACCACGGCAACGGCAAAATAAACTTTCACCTTGTTTCTCAGGAGCAAGTCAGCCCATTGGTTAAGCCATGAGGCTTTTTGTACAGCCTCTTCTGATCTTGTTCGTTGCCGGGGTTTGTAACCCAGCAAAACCACCGCCGCAGGCAGAAAGGCCAGTGCCAGCAAGTAGGCCACAAAAATGCCGAAGGCGGTAAACACCCCAAAGTATTTGATGGGAAATACCTGTGAGCTAAGCAGGGAAACAAAGCCTATCATGGTCGTGGCAGCTGCCATGGAAAGAGGTTTCCACAACACCTTTAATGTATAATGCAACGCCTCAGAGACATTTCCCTGAGGGAACTTTTTATAAAACTGATTGAGATGGTTAAAGAAGTAGATGCCATAGGCGACCCCGATGGCGATGAGCATGACAGGCATCATGGTCGACACGGAATAAATGGGCACCCCCAGGACGGCCATCATTCCAAAAGCCCAGATGGAGCTCACAAAGACACTGAATAATGTTGCCCCGGAAGCACGGAAGCTGCCCAGCAGAAAGTACAATACAACCGCAATAACAGCCAGTACGATGGGCACCATGCGCTTCATGTCGTCCGGACCCAGCAATGCCATGGTCCCTTCCACTACGGGCCGCCCGGCCACAAAAACGGTTTCGTCCTCACTTTCGAATCCTTGGGCAAAGGCCATGATGTCGTGGTAAAACTCCTGGGTGAAAGCGTCGCTGTGCAAACCCGCAATGATCAATGCCACGGTTTCATCTTCCGACACCAGCCTGCCGTACACCATGTCATTGGCTCGAACCTGCTGCCGGATTTCTTCCAGGCCTCCCGGAGATATGGGTACACGGCGATAAAACGAGCGCACATCCAGCCCCCACTCCGTTCCGGTAATGTTGTCGGCCGAATAGAGTGACATCACATCATTGGAGTCAAATTCAGGCATGTCTTCGAGGGCTTCTGTGATGTCACGAATCTTTTCAAGGGTTTGCGGGTTGTATATGCCCTGCTTGTTTTCAATGGCAATGAGAATACCGTCTTTGATATTGAACCAGTCTTCGGCCATATCGCTATACACAAATGCAGGATGGGTACGGGGCATGTACTCATCCAGATTGGTCTCCATGCGGACGTTTTCTTTCATCTGAAAAATAAAATACACGCTTACAGAGAGAACTGCCACGACCGTGACCCAGGCCAGGGTTTTCAGATTATTATGGATTTTCATGGTGTGTGGTTTGTTAATATTAACTAACTCATTATTTCAAATGAAACCGTTGCGGCATACGTAACGGTTTTTACTGTCTTTTACAATAATTTCGACTGAGATGTCGGCTTGGGCGTTTTAACCACAAGGATGCGTGCAGGTTTATCAGAATTGTTGTACAGGCAGTGCACAATATCCTTTGGACTTTCCACCAGGCTGTCGGCTGCCACCTGTATTTTCTCTTCTCCTACCAGTACCGAAGGGGTTCCCTCCAATATGTAAAAAAAAACATCGACAGGCGTGATGTGCGGTTTCAATGCCTGCCCGGGCTGCAGGGTAATATGCATAGCCTGGGCATTGTCTTTGTCGTACAGACGGCGCACGTCTACTTTATGAGGGGTATCCACCACGGCGGTCCTGTTTACTTCAATGATGTTCATGGGTTTGGATTTTATTTGGGTAATGTATTTGTTATTCATTCAGGTTGCATTGCATTGAAATGTTTATTTAACCCGCTTTGATCAATAATTTTACGGAATTCAGTATTTTTTGCCCGTCATCCCTGATATCGAACCGATATCCGGAGAACTGCCATATTTTCACAAAAAGCCTCAAAGACCCCATAATCGTGACCGCCAGGTGGTCGCTGCTGATGTCTTTGCGTATTTCACCGCTTTGCTGACCCTGTTGAATTATTTGGGTCAGTATGGATGCATTTTTATCAATGACCCTGGCAATTTTTTGCATCAAGGCAGGTTCACTACGAAACAGTTCCTCCGAAAACAGCACAGACACCAGGCTGGGATTGCTGGCAAAACGCTCAAAGTGCCGGGTAAAAAGATGCTCGATTTTCTCCGTAGCAGAGATACCACTGTGCAGCTCCTTCTCAAAAATCTCACGGGTACTTTCCCTGAACAAATCCATTATGGCCAGCAAAATTTCAATTTTACTCTCAAAATGCCGGTAAATGGCAGGTTCGCTGATGCCAATTTCTTTCGAAAGGTTTTTCATGGTTAAACCCTGAATACCCTTCTCGTTAATTAGCTTAAGTGCGACATCTATAATCTCCTGCTGACGTACGGTTTTCATACCATTACATTTTTGAATACAACAAAATTAGTTAATATTCACTAACCAACAAGCAATATTGTAATTTTTTTTTTTTAACACGTTCCACGTCCGTTTTTCCATTTCGCCGGCCTTGTCAACCCTAAGATTTACGGTCATTCTGGCTATGTTTTTTTTCTGGCTGCGAGATTATGCAGGATGGGTTGTTTCGACTCTCACAAAACTTTGGGAATACATCTGAACAAGATATAGGCTTGTAAATAGCTGACTTAATACGCATTATTCTAACTTAAATTTTTTTGTTGTTTTCATTCCACATTATATCTTGATTTTGGGGATTATATACCATATATTTGCAATATAATTGCCTATATATTACACAATTAATAAAATGAAAACACTTGTTGAATTATCCAATAAACATTTGAAAAGCTGTAATACTGTGTTTAAACGGTATATAATCGATGAGATTGACTGGAGCGACAGACTGATCGCTATCATGGGTTCACGAGGGTCCGGGAAAACCACTCTCATGCTGCAACATCTTAAGGAAACATACGGACCTAAAGAAGGTGCATTATACATAAGCCTTGACAATATTTACTTTGCACAGAACACGTTGATAGATGTGGCAGATCATTTTGCTAAACTTGGAGGCAAAGCCCTTTACATCGATGAGGTTCATAAATACCCAAACTGGTCCATAGAGCTAAAGAATTTGTATGACAATTATCCTGAGTTAAATGTGGTATTCAGCGGTTCCTCTATGCTGGAACTTTACAAAGGGCATGGAGACCTTAGTCGCAGACTATCCACATACATCATGCCTGCAATGTCATTCAGGGAATACATTGAACTTGAACACAAAATCAGATTCAGCTCAATTAATCTTGCCGATATTCTGGCCAGCCACACCGAAATCTGTCATGACATTTGCAATAAGATAAAACCGATTGCTTTGTTTGCAAAGTACATTGAGTATGGCTCACTCCCCTTTTACCGTGAAAGCCGCGCGAAATACCATGAGAGATTGCACAATATAATCAATATGACCCTGGACTACGACCTGCCATCGGTAACACCGACCGATTACTCTCATGTGATAAAAATCAAACTGCTGCTAAAGATAATCAGCGACTTAGTGCCCTACAAACCCAATATCACGAAACTTGCCACACAAACCGGCATAGACCGCAAAACAGCACTTAAGTACCTTGACTTGCTGCATCGCTCAGGATTGACCATGCAACTATCAAACGCCGGAATAGGCGATTCGGTTTTTACCAAGCCTCAAAAGATATACCTTGGAAACGCCAATTTAATGTTTGCTCTTTGCAATGACCCCCCCCCGGCAGGGACATTGCGAGAAACATTCTTCTGCAATCAACTATCTGCAAAACATAAAGTAAATACAAGCGATGTTTCCGATTTTCTGGTTGACAACACCTACACCTTTGAGGTTGGGGGTAAAAATAAAAGAAGCAAACTGTTGGAAACCGTCAAAAACGGATTTGTTGCTGCCGATTCTATCGAATATGGTTTTGGCAATATTATCCCCCTCTGGCTTTTTGGTTTTTTGTACTGATATCAAATCTTATCTGCCCCCCTGCTTTGCCTGACTATTTATCAGGCTCTTAGCAGCAAAACCGCTTCTGCAATAACCCTTGCCGATTTTTCCGCCTGTTCAGGAGTGGTGTATTTTCCGGTGGAGATGCAGGCCTCATCTCCGATTTGGATGGCCAGCCGATTGGCTGCCACACCGGTAAATGCAATGCCCAGGGTATTGGGCAGTGACTGGGCGGTGCTATTGTTAAGCACAACGCTGTCATCTTTCAGAAGGTAATGACTTTGTCGCTCTCCACGACCCATTGCGTAAATTCTGCCATGGTGCTGATCTCAGTCCCTTCAATGAGTGTGGCGTTTTTCAGTCCCCTTGCGTCCGCGCACGATCCACATATTTTCACCTTGGTCCCCTTGTTCAGGGAGTATTTCATCATCCTTTCGATGTTGTAATATCCATTGGGGGTATTTTGTCCAGCCACGGCACAAGCAACGGCATCTGCCATCAGGAATATGCGCACCTCCACATCTTCGTGGGCCTTATTCAGTTGATTGGCCAGGCGAAGCCCGTTATAAGCCTTTTCGGTTCCGTATGGGGCGTCGTTGATTAGGATCAGTATTTTTTTCATGGCAATTTGTTTAAACTTCTTTCAGTTTTCTTAAAATCGTGAAATCCAAGGACCGTTTACCTGCACCATAAATGATCAGGTAGATCAGCAGCATGCTCATGGCGAAGTCGGTGCGCGCAGCATGTGCCATCACCCAGAAACCGTCGGCCATAAGAATGGGAATCTTTGTGGACGCGATGGCTGTGAACATAATAATCAACAATGGGATGGCGGAGAGTCGCACGACAAAACCTGCCAGCAACAAAATACCGCAAAGGATTTCAAAGGTCCCCACAAAATAGGCGAAAAATTCAAAGTTCTCAAAACCAATTCGTTCAAATCGCCCCGCTCCCACCACTTCGGGCAGGATGTATTTCTGTATCCCTTCCGAAAGGAAAACCAATCCCACCACCAGGCGCGGTATCAGCGATTTATTGTCAGGGTGAACATGAATTATCCGTTGGAATAGTCCTTTGATTATTGCCATGGTCTAACACTTCTGGATAAGTCCTGAACCGAAAGCCAGTGATATTGGAATGACCATCTTTTTAAAAAGCATCCGGATGCGACGTTATGAAAACTATTTTATGATTCCATTTAGGTACAAATATAGATGTAAAAAAAAGAAACCTTGATGAATTCAATTGAAAAAGGTAATATTTTTATTACTTTTACTACAATGAAGTAACTGAACTTTTCAGGTTGTTACGAAAGGATGGTTGGGTTGTTTTGAGGGGAAAAGGCAGTCACGTCATTCTACAGCATCCCACAAAACCAGGGCAATTAACAATACCAAACCATGCAAGCAAAGAAGTAAAGAAAGGGCTGTTGTGTGCAATTCTGAGACAAGCTGGAATCTCAACAAAAAAACGATGAAAATGAAAAGGAAAAAGATAAAGGTTTCAATAACCAAGGAAAAAACTGGATATAGCGCCCACGCTCTAGTGGGTGACAATTTTATTGCAACCGAGGCCGAAACCTTTGAAGATCTGAAAGCAAATATTCTGGAAGCTGTGAATCTCGCTTTTGAAGATGCCATGACCTCCTTCAATTTGGATGCCATGGTATTTGAGTACGATCTCGAAAGCTTCTTTGAGTTTTATAACGTCATTAATGCAAAAGCACTTTCTGAAAGAATTGGAATGAACCAAAGTTTATTGGCTCAATATATCAAAGGCTTAAAAAAGCCTTCTGCATCGCAAACAAAACGAATTTTGCAAGGTGTGCAACAAATTGGGCGAGAGCTTACAGAAGCTCGTTTTCTGATGTAATCCAATTGAATGAGTAAGACCCCGGGGATTGGTCAAAACAATTACTTCCCGATACAGAACTTACCAAAGATCTCTCCCAGGATTTCGTCGGATGTGACCTCGCCGGTGATGGTCCCCAGGTGGTGCAGGGCCCGCCTCAGGTCGATGGCCAGCAGGTCGCCGGGAACCCCCTGTGCCATGCCCTCCTGAATCGAAGACACCGCCTGGGCGGTGCCCGAGAGGGCCTCATAATGCCGGCTGTTGGTCACGATGGCCCCGTGCTCCTCCCGGGAGGCCAGGTTGACTGAGTCCAGCAGGGCTTCCGCGATCAGGTGGATGTTTTCCTTGCGCTTGGCCGAAACAAAAAGGGTCTCCCAGTCCACCAGGTTGCGGAAGTGGTGGGGGATCTCCTCCATCAGGTCGATCTTGTTGGCAACCAGGATCAGGGGTTTGGAAGCATCCCCCAGGGTGGCCCTGAACTCCGCGATCGTTTCCCGGATTTCCTCCAGACTGGTGTCGCTCACATCGAACAGGTACAAAATGATGGCGGCCTGCCGGATCTTCTCGTGGGTGCGCTCGATGCCAACGGCCTCGATGGCATCCTTGCTTTCCCGCAACCCGGCGGTATCGATGAAGCGAAAGGCCACCCCCTTTATGTGGATGGTGTCCTCGATCGCATCACGGGTCGTGCCGGGGATTTCGCTCACGATGGCCCGCTCCTCGTTCAACAGGGCGTTGAGCAGGGTCGATTTGCCGACATTGGGCCGGCCGATAATGGCCACCGGGATGCCGTTCTTCAGGACATTGCCCATGGCGAAGGACTCCCTCAGGACAGCCACCTCCTGTCCGATCTGCTCCAGGAGGCTGGCCAGCCGCGCCCTGTCGGCAAACTCCACGTCCTCCTCGCTGAAATCCAGCTCCAGCTCAATCAGGGAGGCAAACTCCAGCAGCCGGGCCCTCAGCTCCCGGATCCTGTCCGAGAAATGACCCCGCATCTGACGCAGGGCCAGCCGGTGGGAGGCATCCGAATCGGAGGCGATCAGGTCGGCCACCGCCTCGGCCTGGCTGAGGTCCATGCGTCCGTTCAGAAAGGACCTCATGGTGAATTCCCCGGGCCGGGCCATGCGGGCACCGCGGTCGAGGCACAGCCGGAGCAGCCGCTGCACGATGTACGGGGACCCATGGCAGCTGACCTCCACCATGTCCTCCCCGGTATAGCTGTGCGGGGCCACAAAGCGAGTCAGCAGCACCTCGTCAACCACCTCCGGCCCGTCCATGATCCGGCCGAAAATCATGCGGTGGCTTTCCGCCGTCCCGGTCTTCAGGGAAGGTTTGCGGGGTACAAACAAGGTCTCCGCCAGGGCAAAGGATTCCGGCCCGGACAGCCTGACAATGGCAATGGCTGCGGTCCCGGGAGCGGTGGCCGGGGCGCAGATGGTGTCCGTGTGGTAGTGCTCTTTCCTCATGATCCTGTATGGTTTATCCCCCCGGGACCAGGCCCGTTCAGGTGCTGACTTTGCCGATCCTCTCCTCCACCGCCCTTAGCTTGTCCTGCAAGCGCCCGGCAGGTCCCTTGCGGATGTCCAGCTTGAGGCTGGAGTACACCCTCCGGCAGTCGGGCTCAAGGCAGGCATAGGCCCTGCCAACCAGGGCAAGCACCTCCTCCAGGGTATCGGCCTCGACCACGGTTCCCATGGGGGTCAGGCGGTACTCCAGACCGCTGTCCCGCACCATCGCAATGATGCGGCTTACATAGGGACTGACGCTTTCTCCCTTGTCGGTGGGAAACATGGAAAATTCAAGCAGGACGGACATGTTCAGTCTCTTTTGGGTTGTCTGACCGAAATTACGCATCCGACGGAAAGAATCAAAGGGATTGATTATATTTGACAATATTTTTCCCAAGTCCGACCCAAGCAAAACATTATGAGTGTACTGGTTAACAAGGATTCCAGGGTGGTGGTGCAGGGCTTCACCGGCTCTGAGGGCACTTTTCATGCCACCCAGATGATCGAATACGGCACGAAGGTAATCGGGGGCGTCACCCCCGGCAAGGGCGGGCAGACCCACCTGGACCTGCCCGTGTTCAACAGCGTGGAAGAAGCCGTCCGGCAGGCCGGAGCCGATGTCAGCGTGATCTTCGTGCCTCCCGCCTTTGCCGCCGACGCCATCATGGAGGCGGCATCAGCCGGCATCGGGCTGATCGTCTGCATCACCGAAGGCATCCCCGTGCAGGACATGGTGCGCGTGAAGGAATACCTCCAGGGCAAGCCGGCCCGCCTGGTCGGCCCCAACTGCCCCGGGGTGATCACCCCGGGAGAGGCCAAGGTGGGCATCATGCCCGGATTCATCCACACCCCCGGCACGATCGGCATCGTGTCCCGCTCGGGCACGCTGACCTATGAGGCGGTGGACCAGGTCACCAAGGCCGGGCTGGGCCAGTCCACCTGCATCGGGATCGGGGGCGACCCCATCCCGGGGACCACCATGAAGGAGGCGGTGGAGCTGTTCATGAACGACCCCGGGACCGAAGGCATCATCATGATCGGCGAGATAGGGGGTGGCATGGAGGCGGAGGCCGCCCGGTACATCCGCGACCACGGCACCAAGCCGGTGGTCAGCTTCATTGCGGGCGCCACCGCACCCAAAGGCCGCACCATGGGCCATGCCGGCGCCATCATCGGAGGAAAGGACGACACGGCCGAAGCCAAGAAGCAGATCCTGCTGGAATGCGGGGTACACTATGTGGACTCCCCGGCGGAGATCGGCAAAAGGATGAAGGAGGTCATGCAAACGGCCTGAGCCGGTGGCCGGGAACCATTATTTTTCCTCTTCTATCGGATGGTACTGCAGGGCGCCCAGGTCGGGACGCTGCAAGCGCGGCTGTCCCAGCAGATCCAGGGGCACCCCTTCAGCAATCTGCTGGCTGCCCGCCCCGATGGCCGGGGAGTCCTCCAGCAAACGGTAGTCGCCCGTGTTGGATGCGTTGAAGCGGGGGTTCTGGTTCACCAGCACGTAGGGCCAGGGATTGCCCGTGGTCTGGTGCTGGGTCCTGACCAGGCAGTGGTCAAACACATAAGAAGGGCTGGTCCCCGGATGGAAATCGAAGGCCAGCTCCTCCTGCAGGGAGCCGTACAGGATGCTGTTGCCGAAAAACGCCTGTTCCAGTTCCCGGACCCGGATGGTCCCGTCGGCATCCTCGTAATAGTTGTTCAGCACGATGGAAGGGGTTCGCCGGATGGGGCTGTTGGGCAGGTTGTAGTAATTGGCGAAGGTGCAGTGCCTGAAATCGTACCTGCCACCAAGGGCCAGCAGCAGGGTGTGCTCCCCGCAGTTCCCGATGATCAGGTTCTCGGCCCGCACATGGCTGCCCTGGGCCAGCAGGCCGACCAGGCTCATGTTGCGGATCACGCTGTTGCGGATGGTCAGCGTCGGACGGGTCACACTGCCGAGGGTGTCGACATGCAGTCCCACCGTGCCGTTCTTGATGATGGCATAATCGATCTCATGGTCCCTGCTGGTGGCAGTGAGCCAGATGCGTCCCCACTGGCCGGGCACCTCCGAATAAAAGGACTCGAGGCGGTCTCCCTGGAAGCTGACCGGCTGCTCCGCCGTCCCCCGCACCTTCAGGGAGGAGCGTTCCAGAAAGATCAGGCTGGCGTTGTTGTGAAAATGCACCCGCGTGCCCTCCTCCACGGTCAGGGTGCGGTCGGGCGCCACCACGGCCAGTCCGTAAACCACGTAGGGCATGCCGGCATCCCAGGTCACGTCTTCCTCGAACAGGTGGTACTGTATCCCGCTGTCCGGATCGGCGTAATTGGGCCGTATAAAGCGGGCATCCTGCCCCCAGGCCACCAGCTTCACGTCCTGCACCTGGTTGTTGATATGAAACACCAGGCTGTCCGCAATGACCAGCGGCAGGGACTGGTTCACCGGGTCCACCGTGACCTCCACAAAGACAAACAGGCTGTCGCGGGCCCCAAGTTCCACATCGCGGACCACGGTGCCGGCACGGCCATCCACGTTGACCCGGAAAAAGGAGCCCGCCCCGCCGGCCAGCTCCACCGAAGAGATGTTCACCCGGCGGTTGTGGTCGTTATAGACCAGGAAGGAGCGCGTGGAGGAGCCCACCGAGGTAAAGACCGTGTCAAACAAGAGGGAGTCGGCCGAGAACCCCAGCCGGATGGCCGGATCGGTGTCGAAACCATCGTCCCGGCAGGAGTAGAAGGCCGAAGCCAGGAGAAGCAGGGCCGGGATGATGCCGTACAGAATCCTCTTGTGCATGGTCATTAATTCATTTGATGCGGGCGTCCGGTTGACTAACGCCCGCCGGGCGCCTTCTGGTATGCCAAAATTATAATAAAACACGGGGCTGGTTTGCAAAAAAAAACTAATTTTGCAGCCTAAATTCCATAAGATTATGTCAAAGAAAACCAGAAAATCGCAGGAAGACAAGAATATCGTGGCCGTCGAAGAGGCGCTCAGCAAATCCGAACAGTTCATCGAGCGGAACCAGAACACCATCGTGTGGGCCGTGGCGGTCATCGTGCTGGTCATCGCAGGCTATATCGGATACACCCGTTTCATTCTGGCTCCCCGGGAACGGGAGGCGCGTGCGGAACTTTTCATGGCGGAGAAATACTTTGAGCAGGGCGATTACGAACTGGCCCTGGAAGGGGATGGCACGTATCCGGGTTTTCTGGACGTCATGGATGATTACCGCCTGACCAGGTCGGCCAACCTGTCCCGCTATTATGCCGGGATCAGCCTGCTGAACCTGGGCGAATACGAAGAGGCCATCGAGCAGCTGAACCGCTTCCGCGGCCGGGACAATATTTTGGGGGCCATGGCTTACGGGGCCACGGGGGATGCCTATGTGGAGCTCGGCGAACTGGAACAGGCTTCCCGTTATTACCGCAAGGCTTACCGCTTCAAGCCCAACGAGCTGACCACGCCCATGTTCCTGTTCAAGGCCGGTTTGCTGTTCGAAGAGATGGGGCAGCCCCAGGAGGCATTGCGCCTTTTTGAGCGCATCGAGAAGGAATACAGGAACTCGGCAGAGGGTCGCAACATCGACCGCTATATTGCCCGGGCGAAGGCCAGCCAATAGAACCCCGCCATGGCCGACAAGAAGAAAAACCTTTCTGTCTACCAGCCGGCCTCCGTGCCCGATGCCGCGGGGATGAAAATCGCCGTGGCAGTGGCCGAGTGGAACCCGGGCGTTACCCAGGCCTTGCTGGAAGGCACCTTGCGTACCCTGGAGGCCCATGGGCTTGCACGGGATGCGGTCCCGGTGCATTACGTGCCCGGCAGCTTTGAGCTCCCCGGAGCGGCCGCCCTGTTGATTGATGCCCTGCAGCCTGAGGCGGTCATCTGCCTGGGTTGCGTGATCCAGGGGGAGACCAGGCATTTTGAATTCATCGCCCAGGCCGTGGCCCAGGGCTGCACAGACCTGGCGGCCGCAACCCTGACCCCCGTCGTTTTCGGCGTGCTGACCACCGACACGATGCAACAGGCCGAAGAACGGGCCGGGGGCAAACACGGGAACAAAGGGGACGAAGCCGCCGTCACGGCCATCAAAATGGCGGCCCTGAAAAGACAGCTGAGACAGGGACGCGGCCTGTAAGACGGACCAAAGCATGGATCCGAAGAAATTGCGCATTGTCTTTATGGGCACGCCCGAACTGGCTGCCCATTGCCTGGATTCCCTCTGCAGGGAAGGGTATCATATTGCCGGGGTGGTCACCGCCGCCGACAAACCGGCCGGCCGCGGCCGCAAGATCAGGCAGTCCGCCGTCAAACAAACCGCCCTCGACCGGGGCCTTCCCCTCCTGCAGCCCCTTAACCTGAAATCACCTGAATTCATCGAAGCCCTCAAGGATCTGAAACCGCAACTGCAGGTGGTCGTGGCCTTCCGCATGCTGCCCGAATCCGTCTGGGAGCTGCCCCCCCTGGGGACCTTCAACATGCACGCCTCCCTGCTGCCCCAGTACAGGGGGGCCGCACCCATCAACCATGTGATCATCAACGGGGAAACCGAAACGGGGGTCACGACCTTCCTGCTCGACCGCCGGATCGACACCGGCAGGATCCTTTTCAGGGAAGCCATTCCGGTCGATGAAGACGAAACCGCCGGCTCCCTGCATGAAAAAATAAAACCTGCGGCCGCAGCCATCATCCGCCGGACCATCGACGCCCTGGCCACGGGAGAGGCCACGGCGGTGGACCAGGAGCAGTTCATGCTGCCCGGGGAGCCGCTCAAGCCAGCACCCAAGATCCACCGGGAGGACTGCCTGATCGACTGGCAGCGGCCCGGCCGGGAGGTGGTCCGCCGGATACGGGGACTGTCCCCCCAGCCCGGAGCCTGGTGCGAAGCCCCTCTCCGGCCGGGCAGCATCCAGCCCATGAAGATCCTCTCAGCCCGATTCGAGCCCGGTCCCACCGGCTATCCTGCAGGGACCCTGCTGACCGACAACCGGGAGGTGCTGGCCTTTGCCACCCCCGATGGCAGGGTGCGCGTGGAGGGGCTTCAGGTGCCTGGCAAAAAGCCCATGCCCGCGGATGCTTTCCTGCGCGGTTTCCGTTTCGGTAATCCGTTACTGACAGGCTGAAGGCATCGCCAAACCAGCAAAAACCCTGTAATGACGGGCCTTTCAGGCCGCAGTTATTAACAAAATCCCGGATTTATCAACAATACCGGCACTTTTCGGCGCTTAAACTTGCTTTTCCTGAGAATTAGCCTATATTTGCATTGATTAATGCAAGCCTAATTAATCCTCGTTTAACTAAAACCTAAAAAGATGAACAAAGCAGAACTGATTGATGCCATTGCATCAGGAGCAGGCTTAACCAAAGCTGACGCCAAAAAAGCGCTGGATGCATTCATCGGCGCCACCACCAAAGCCCTTAAGAAGGGTGATAGAGTTGCCCTCGTTGGTTTCGGATCATTCTCAGTATCCAAGAGGGAAGCCCGCAAAGGCCGCAACCCACAGTCTGGCAAGGAAATCACCATTCCCGCCAAGAAGGTGGTCAAGTTCAAGGCCGGTGCCGAACTTGCCAAGCTGATCAAGTAATTGGCAAGGAAATGATTTCAAAGCTCCGGCACGGACCGGGGCTTTTTTTTTATCATGGAAGAGCCACTCAAGGGATATGACCCCGACGGGGTCGCCAACACGAACAACAATATCTTCGGCCTGCCCTTCGGGACAGACAGCGCCAGGCTGGTCATTATCCCGGTGCCGTGGGATGTGACCACCTCCAGGCAGGCGGGCACCGCCCAGGCCCCCCAGGCGGTCTTTGACGAATCCTTCCAGATCGACCTGTTCGATCCCCTGGCGCCGGACGCCTGGAGGGAGGGCATGGCCATGGAGGCGGTTGCCCGGGAGGACATCACCCTGAACAAGCACCTGCGTGAGAAGGCCTCCGTATACATCCGATTCCTGGAAACCGGGGGCCGGGCGGGGGAATCCCCCGACATGGACGGCATCGCCCGGGAAGTGAACCAGGCCGGGGAGGCCCTGGCCGAACGGCTGAAGCAAAAATGCCTCGCCTACCTGGACCGGGGGCAGATTCCGTTTGTGCTGGGAGGAGAGCACAGCGTCCCTCTGGGACTTCTGCGGGCCCTGGCGGAGCGGGAGCCGGGCATGGGCATCCTGCAGATCGACGCCCATGCCGACCTGCGCCTGAGCTACCAGGGTTTTTCGCATTCCCACGCCTCCATCATGCGCAACGCCCTGGAGCTGAAAGGCCTGGACAGGCTGGTCCAGGTGGGACTGCGGGAACTCTGCCCGGAAGAGATGCAGGTGATCCGGGAGCATCCCCGGCGGATCAGGGCCTTCTTCGACCAGGAGCTGCAAGCCAGGCTGTTTCAGGGAGAACCCTGGGAGCGAATCTGCCGGGATATCGTGCGGGAATTGCCCCCAAAAGTCTATGTGTCGTTCGACCTGGACGGCCTGGACCCGGCCCATTGCCCGGGCACGGGCACCCCGGTCCCGGGGGGGCTCTCCTACAATCAGGCCCTGTATTTGCTGGAAACCCTCGTCCGTCAGGGCCGGCAGATCATCGGGGCCGACCTGGTGGAGGCAGGCACCGGCCCGGTGGACACCAGCACGGCCTGCCGGCTGCTCTACCGCATGGCGGGCATGATGATCCATTCGGCAGGAAAAAAGGGCACATCCACATCCGACGACAACCCATGACCCCCCTTTCCGATCCACAGCCACTGATCGACTACCTGGCCGGCTTCATCACCCCCAGGCGTCTGAAGAGAATGCGGGAGGTGCTGGAAGGACGCACCCGCTATATCACCGTCGTGCTGGAAGACATCTTCCAACCCCAGAACGCCAGCGCCGTGCTGCGCTCCTGCGAGTGCTTCGGGGTGCAGGACGTGCACATCATTGAGAACCGCAACGCCTTTGAGGTGAACCCCGAAGTGGCCCTGGGCGCCTCCAAATGGCTGAGCCTGCACCATTACAGGGAAGGAGGGGAAAACACACAAACCTGCCTGAGGCAGTTGAAAAACAAGGGCTACCGCCTCGTGGCCACCAGCCCGCACCGGGACGATTGCCTGCTGGAGGAATTGCCGCTCGACCAGAAGACGGCCCTGTTGTTCGGTACGGAGTTGCAGGGGCTGAGCCAGGCGGCCCTGGACAGGGCGGATGGCTTCGTCCGCATTCCCATGCGCGGGTTCACCGAAAGCTTCAACATCTCCGTATCGGTGGCCATTTGCCTGTACCACCTGAGCCGGCGCCTGAGAGAAGACGGCGCAGACTGGCCGCTTCCGGGAGGGGAAAAGCAGGCGCTGATGCTGGAGTGGATGAAGAAATCCGTCCGCCATTCCGACCAACTGATTGGCCGTTTCCCCGGTTTTTCCTAAATTTACCTGCCGACGCCCCCAATGGGCGGGACCGGGACCCGGCGAAAAGCGGCCGGGGCTTCCCGAAAACATTTTTCATCCATCTATTGACAGACATATTATGGGAAAAGGAGATCAGAAAACCCGCCGCGGGAAACTGTTCCGCGGAACCTATGGCAAGACACGCCTTCGCAAGAAAGACAAACCGGCGGCCGCAGCCATGCCCCCCGCCAAAAAAGGAAGAAAAAAAGCCTGAACCGCCCGGTTGTGTGCTTTAAAATCTTTGCCCCTGCCGGCAGGGGCCGCCCTCGGAGGCCGCGGTGGCGGCCGGAGTGCGTCCATGCTGCCCGGAGGCCGCCAATACTTTCCTGGACCGTCACCGTTTTCCGGGAGCCGTCACAACGACAAGTGCCCGTTACGATCGCTTCAGGCCGGCCACCAGCTCCCTGAACCGGTCCCCCCGCTCCCGGAAGTTGGCAAAGCTGTCGTAGCTGGCGGCCGCGGGCGACAGCAGGCAGACATCCCCCGCCCGGCAGGCGGCGGCGGCCAGGGAGAACGCCTCGTCGAAACTGCCTGCCATCAGGCATTGTTTTCCGCGGTAGGAGGTAAGGTTGCAGGCCAGCCCCATCATGCGGCGGCCGGCCTCTCCCACAAATACCAGGGTCGGGATGCCGGACTGTCCGATGCGGCGGATCATGACCCCATAGTCCACGCCACGGTCGTGCCCGCCCAGGATGAGCGCGGCGGTCCGGGGCAGGGTGTCGATGGCCGCCAGGGTTGATTCCGGCACGGTGGAAATGGAGTCGTTGAAAAATTGAACGCCCCCGACTGTCCCGCAATGCTCCAGCCGGTGTGGCAAGCCCTCAAAGCCTTCCACGGCCCGGGGCAGAAAATCCGTATCCACCCCCAGATGCACCGCCACCGCGGCGGCAGCCGCCACATTCATCAGGTTGTGCCGGCCCGGCAGGCGGACCCTCCCGGCCAGATCCTTCAGGCGTACCTCCCGGGCCGGGAGCCGCAGCAGGAGGTCGTTCCCTTCGAAACGGGCATGGTAATCCCCTCCCCGGCCCAGAACAATGCGGGAGGAAGGAATGGCCATCTGCCCCATCAGACTCCTGATCCCTTCATTTTCCAGGTTGTAAAAGACCGCATCCCCCTTGTGCTGCCAGCGGCATATATTGGCCTTGGCCTGTCCGTATTCCTCGTAGGAGGCATAGTGGTCCAGGTGTTCCGGAAACAAATTCAGCAGCACCGCCGCATGAGGCGATTGGCTAACATACTGCAGCTGGTGGCTGCTCATCTCGAACACCACCAGGGTGTCTTCCCGCATGTCCGGGATCAGCTCGAACACGGGCCGGCCGATGTTGCCCGCCAGGACGGACCGCTTTCCGGCAGACGAGAGGATGTGATGTAACAGGGAGGAGGTCGTGCTTTTGCCCTTGGTGCCGGTGATCCCTGCGATGCGGTCCCGGAACAGGGCAAGGAACAGCCCGGTCTGGGATTCCACCGCGGCCTGCAGCCCGAGGCCCTCCAGCACCCGGAAAGGGATGCCGGGCGAACGGATGATGAGGTCCGCCTCCCGGAGGCCCTCCAGATAGCCCGCCCCGGTCCACCAGGCGGCCTGCCCGTCCGGGTCGAAGCGTTCCCTGAGGGAGGCCACCTCCGGAGACCGGTCGCAAACGGAGAGTTGCAGGCCGGGAACATAGCGCCTCAGGGTGTGGAAGGTGGACTGCCCCTCCTGCCCGAAACCGAGCAGGGCCACCCTGGGGCGGGCAGCGAACAATGCCTCAAACCGCTTGGTGTCCATAATTTTATACTATTTTGTCGGATGGTCCTGGCGTCTCCATCCCTCCCTCCACCGGCGGCAACTGCCTGAGGGCATCGTGCAGCAGGGCCTGCAGCGGCTCCGGTACGAAGTGGGGCAGGTGCCAGCCCTTTAGATAAGGAGCCAGCCGCGGGGAACCGACAGACTCCGTCTGGGTGTCCCGGTAACGCCTGAGCAGGGCAGGCAGGGGCCGGCCCTCGTTCTCGTACCGCCGGATCAGGAATGACAGGGCGGCCTTCACCTCCCCTGTGGTGCCCACACAATCGAAGGGCTTATCCGGCGCCACCCCGCTGAGCTGGTCCAGCAGGCCCCCCAGTGTGGCATCCTCCAGCAGGTCGGCCCCGAACACGGACAACAGGGCATCACGGTCCATGAAGGGCGCCAGGATCACATAGGTAAACAGGCACTTGGCGCATTTACGGCACCAGCTGTCCGTTCTGCTCCCGGCATTGCAGCTTCTGAACACCCCGTGGTAGGCAGGCATGCCGGAGAACAGGGCAGCGATCTGCAGTTCATTCAGGGGCCGCAGGAAGCTGAAGTACAGGTCGTACAGCCCGAAGCATCGCCCTATATGACTGCGGAAGGCGGCTTCGAAGGCCAGGGATTTGGAATACTGGTGGTTGATGCCGGTGCCCGGGATGGTGTCCTCGCTGGCGCTGGATTCATTCGACAGGGCGATGGCCTGAATGCCCTGAAGGCTGGCCGCCAGAGAGGCCACGAAGGCCAGCATGGCAGAGAAGGGGGTGTGCCCGTTCAGAAAGCCTTTGGCGTTCAGCTCCAGCAGCAGCGGGTCGATCGTGCGCTCCACCTCCAGCACCTGGTCTGCGGGAACGCCCGATGCCCGGATCACCTCCCGGGTGGCCCCCCTCTGGTTGATCACCAGGGGCCGGAGGGTCCGTCCCGCCCGGCGCAACAGCTCCAGGGTCACAACCGAATCCTTGCCCCCGCCCACCGGCACCATGATCTCACCCGTTGTACGGCCGGCATCCGGGGAGGCCACCTGCGCCTCTCCTGCCGGGAGGGGCCGGGCCTCCGGCCCGAAATGAAACGCAAACAGGTCCGGACCGGGTGCGGGAATGCCATTGGTGTAAAAAAACTCTCCCAGGCCCTTTAAAAACAGGTCCTTCCACCAGGCTTGCCCTTCCGCATCCAGGGTGTGGGGCAGGATGCGGATCTCCGGCGAACAAAACGCCTTCCAGTAGGAAATCATCTCCACCATGCCCACCTGAAATGCCAGGCTGCGGATGTCGGGCCCCTCCAGGCGGTCCGCAGCCGGAGGGGTCATGCAGAGCAACAGGCGGGGCCGGAACACCAGGTCCCGTCCGACGGAAAACACAAAATCGAGCGCCACCCCTTTCTCATGCGGGCGGATGAAAAAGGAATCGTACACAAAGACAGGATACTGCCGCCTCAGGGAATGGTATGCTGTGCTCCGGCCGGGGGACTCCATTTGAACATTGAAAGGGATCTGGTTGTTGATTGGTGTGGTTTTTGTACCTAACTTTAGCAACACATCAAAAGTAACAAAAAGCCTCATACCGCGACCCATCATTGAGCCAGGTTTGCCATGATCAAGAAACAACAAACGCCATCCAGGGGAAAGCTGCTGATCAGTGAGCCCGCATTGCGCGACTTTTATTTCGGGCGCAGTGTGGTGTTGTTGGTGGAGCACAATGAATCCGAAGGCAGCATCGGTCTGATTTTGAATAAACCCATTCACCTGAAGCTCAACGAGGTCGTCAAGGAGTTCCCCAACAATGATTTCCCGCTCTTTCTGGGCGGCCCCGTCCACCCCGAACGTCTGTTCTACCTGCATACCGTAGGAGAACAAATACCGGGCAGCATCGAGATCATGCAGGGCCTTTACTGGGGCGGGGAGATCCAGAAGCTCATGGAGCTGATCGACCAGGGGGTTGTCACCTCCCCGGAGGTGCGTTTTTTCATCGGCTATTCAGGATGGGAGCCCGGACAGCTCGACCGCGAAATGCTGGAGAAGTCCTGGATCATCACCCAGTGCCAGCGCGACATGGCCATGGAACAAAAGCCCGAAAAGCTCTGGAGCAACCTGCTGAAGGAACTGGGCAACGACTACGCCATCTGGGCCAATTTCCCGGCCGACCCCATCCTGAACTGAGCAGCGCTTCCCGGCGGGCCGGCCCGCCGACAGGCGAAACGGGTCCGGACAGCCGGTCCTGAAATGATCCCTAAGGGTTCCCTTCCCCGAACACCAGCGCAATGACATGGTCGGGCCTCACGGTTTCCCCCTTGATGATGCAATGGGCCTGCAGGTACCAGGGCTCCCGTTCCGCAAGCCGCCGGGTAATCTCCTGCAGCAAGGCAGGCCCTTTGAGTCCTTTAACCAGGGGGCGTGGCACCCGGGCATGCTCCAGGCGGTGGGCCAGGCTCGACTCTGCCATGCGCAGGTAGACCGACACCCCGTGCTGCCTGATGAATGCCATGTTGTCTCCGTGACAGGGCGTCCCGCCCCCGGTGGCCACCACGACCCGCTCCATGCCGGCCGTCTCCAGCAGCGCCTGCCGCTCCCTGTCACGGAAAACGGCCTCCCCCTCCCGTTGGAACATCTCCGCCACGCTCATGCCCCAGCGGGCTTCCACCGCCTGGTCGGTATCATAGAAATCATACCCCAGCCTGCGGGCAAGCCGCCGGCCCAGGGAACTCTTTCCGCTGCCCATGAAGCCCAGGAGGTAGATGCGCATGGCCATAGCTTTTGGCAAAAGTAACGGAAAAATCCGGCGAAAAGCAAAATCAACTACCTTTGCAGGAATCGCTCCCCCCAATCCCGCCGACATGTCTTTCCTCAGGAACCCCAACCGGGATTTATTCAAAGGCATTCTCACCCTGGCCGCCGGAACGGCGGCTGCCCAGCTGGTGGCCATCGTCCTGCAACCCGTGCTCAGGAGGCTGTTCAGCCCGGAGGATTTCGGGGCCTATGCCGTCTTCATCAGCCTGACGGCCATCCTGGCGGCGGTGGGGCCGCTGCGGTACGAAATGGCCATCGTGCAGCCGCGCCGGCACAGCGATGCGGTGAACCTTTTTTTCCTTGGCTTTTACATCAACCTGGCTTTCGCCCTGGTCCTGGCGGCGGCCACCCTTTTGTTCCACCGGCAGGCAGCGGCCTTCCTGAACCTGGAACCCGGCTATGCCCCCTGGTTGCTGCTGGCCCCTGCCAGTGTGGCCCTCCTGGGGACCTACCAGTGCATGAACCACTACCTGACGCGGCAGAAGGCATTTCGTCCCCTGTCGGTCAACAAGGGCATGCGCCGGATCGCCGAGGGGGCCGTTCAGATGGTCTCCGGGCTGGCGCGCTTCCCGGCCGGGCTGGTGGCGGGCGATGTGGCGGGGCACCTGGCCAATGTGGGCAGCGGCCTGCGGCAGATGCGGCGGTACCGATTCACCCCCAGGCTGCATTCCTTCCGGCGGCAGGGGCAGCTTGCCCGTCAGTACCGGGACTTTCCCCTGTATTACCTGCTGCCCACCCTGCTCAACATGCTTTGCCTGATGCTGCCCACCCTGTATATCAACAAATTCTTCTCCCAGGAGACGGCGGGTTTTTTTGACCTGACCCGGCTGGTGCTGCTCATCCCGGCTTCGGTGCTCACCATGAGCGTCGGACAGGTCTTTCTTCAGTCAGTAAGTGAAAAAAGCAGGCTGACACAAAGCCTGGCGAGGGACTTCCGGCAGCTGGCCCTGATGCTGGCCGCCATGGCCGCCCTGAAAGTCTTGCTGCTGGTACTGGCCGGGCCCTGGCTGCTGGGCCTGTATGCCGGAGCGCCCTACCGCGAGGCCGGAGAATATGCCCGGATCCTCGTGTGGGGGTCTGCCCTGCGAACCATCGCCTCCCCCCTGTCCATGATATTTGTCGGCCTGCGCAAACTGAAAGTCCAGGCCGCCTGGCAGGTCTCCTACTTCGTGATGATTGCCGCCCTGCCCCTGTTCCGGCATTGGGGCATCGCGGGTTTTATCACCGCGCTGGCCGCCATGGACGTGTTGGCCTATGCCCTTAATTTTTTCCTGGCACGGCACACCCTCAACCGATATGAAAAGACCATCAGGCATGCATAAGATCCTCACCATCATCGGGGCCCGTCCCCAGTTCATCAAGGCCGCCCCCGTTTGCCGGGCACTGGCCGCCACAGGGACCATTCAGGAAGTCCTCCTGCATACCGGGCAACATTTCGACCACCGCATGAGTGAGGTGTTCTTTGAACAAATGGACATTCCCCGGCCCCGGTACAACCTGGGCATCCACAGCATGACCCATGGGGCGATGACCGGCAGGATGCTGGAAGCCATCGAGGGAATCCTCCTGGAGGAAAAACCGGACCACGTCATGGTGTACGGCGACACAAACTCCACCCTGGCCGGGGCCCTGGCAGCCGCCAAAGGGCACATCCCCGTGGCCCACGTGGAGGCCGGTCTGCGCTCTTTCAACACAGGCATGCCCGAGGAGATCAACCGCATCCTCACCGACCGGGTAAGCAGCCTGCTGTTCTGCCCCACAAAGACCGCGGCGGAAAACCTGGAAAAGGAAGGCTTTGCGCATTTTGGCGTGCGCATCGAGCAGACCGGCGACGTGATGCTGGACGCCGCCCTGATGTTCCTGGACCGGGCCAGTGCGCCGGAGGGGATCCGCCTGCCGGAGGATTTCGTGCTGGCCACCGTCCACCGGGCCGAAAACACAGACAATCCGGACCGCCTGCAGGAGGTGGTCGACGGCCTCCGCAGGGTGTCGGAATCCATACCGGTGGTCTTCCCGGTGCATCCGCGCACCTGGCTGGCCATGCAACGCATGGGAGGGCCGGGACTTTCGGGGCGTATCCTCCGTCTGGAGCCCCAGGGATACCTGCAGATGCTCTGGCTGCTGAAGCACTGCCGGATGGTGATGACCGACAGCGGGGGCCTGCAGAAAGAGGCCTGCTTCTTCAAAAAGCCGTGCATCACCCTCCGCCGGGAAACCGAATGGACTGAACTGACCGACAGCGGCTGCAATGTGTTGTGCGGCACCGACCCGGAGGCCGTTTCCGGTGCGGCTTCGGACTTTATGGCAAAGCCTCCGGCCTTTCCGGACGGGCTGTACGGAAATGGGAATGCCGCCTCTAAAATCGCGGCGGCATTCCTCAGCACAAGGTCGTAGGACCGTACACTTGCCTTACTCAGTTTCCGGACCCTTACACATACCCCTGTGCGATCATGGCATCGGCCACTTTCACGAAACCGCCGATGTTGGCGCCCTTCACATAATTGATAAAGTCTCCTTCCTGTCCGAAGGTGACGCAGGTTTTGTGGATGTTGATCATGATGTTGTGCAGGCGCTGGTCCACTTCCTCCCGGGTCCAGGACAGGCGCAGGGAGTTCTGGCTCATTTCCAGTCCGCTCGTGGCGACCCCGCCGGCATTGGCCGCCTTGCCGGGACCATAGAGTATCTTGTTGTTCAAAAACACCTCCACGGCCTCCGGGGTGGAAGGCATGTTGGCACCCTCTGACACGCAGATGCAGCCATTGGCCACAAGGGCTTTGGCCTCCTCCTCGTTCAGCTCGTTCTCGGTCGCGCAGGGCAGGGCGATGTCGCACTTCTCCATCCAGGGACGGGAAACCCCCTCCACGTATTTGCAGCCGTACTGATCGGCATACTCACGGATGCGGCCGCGTTTCACGTTCTTGAGGTTCATCACATAATGAAGCTTTTCGGTGTCGATGCCGTCCTTGTCGTAAATATAGCCGTTGGAGTCGGACAGGGTGACGACCTTGCCGCCCAGCTCGATCACCTTCTGGGTGGCAAACTGGGCCACGTTGCCCGAGCCGCTGATGGCCACCGTCTTGCCCTTGATGCCTTCATTGATGGTGGCGAGCATTTCCTGGGCAAAATACACCGTGCCGTAACCCGTGGCCTCTGGACGGATCACGCTGCCTCCGTATTCCAGGCCCTTGCCGGTAAAGACCCCGGTAAACTCATTGCGGATGCGCTTGTATTGTCCGTACATGAAGCCGATCTCGCGGCCGCCCACCCCGATGTCCCCTGCCGGCACATCGGTATCGGGCCCGATATGGCGAAACAGCTCCGTCATCAGGCTCTGGCAGAACCGCATCACTTCATTGTCGCTCTTTCCCTTGGGATCGAAATCGCTGCCTCCCTTGCCGCCTCCCAGGGGCAGGGTGGTCAGGCTGTTCTTGAACACCTGCTCGAAAGCCAGGAACTTGAGCACGCCCAGGTCCACGGTGGGGTGAAAGCGCATCCCTCCCTTATAGGGGCCGATCGCGCTGTTCATTTCGATGCGGAAACCGCGGTTGATCTGCACTTCCCCCTTGTCATCTATCCAGGGGATCCGGAACATGATGACCCTTTCCGGCTCGATCATGCGCTCGAAGACTTTGGCGGCCTTGTATTTCGGATTTTCCTCAAGGAAGGGGATGATGGTCTCTGCCACCTCCTGAACGGCCTGGTGGAAGGCCCTTTCCGAAGGGTTTTTAGCGACCACATAATCCATAAATTTCTTAAGTTGTGCATCCATGGTGAACTTGGTTTAAGGTTTAGAAGGGTTGACATTTCATTGACAAAACAATTTTAGGGGAATTTGTGCCCCGCATATATATTTTTGCAAAACATATTTATTTTTCTTTTTGCTTGTATTTTTCATTTTTTTTTATATGAATGGCCGGGACCACGAACCATATTTTTGACTTATGTACGCAAATTATCCGAAATTTGTTAAGAATATGCCCCTGTGGGCGGCACCCACACAGAGGGTCTTAACCAGCCTGCCACACCCATGAGTGACAACCCATCCATTCCCGAAACCGGTCTCCGGGGCCCCGGAGAATTCCCGGAACCCGGACAGCCCCTTTCCATCAGCCAGGAAGAAATCCAGAAGATCCTGGCAGACAAGAAAGAGCGTCTCAAGGAGCTCGGCGCCATCAACAAGACCACGGCCATCCTGAAGGAGGACAGGCCCATTGCCGACATGCTGCGGGAAATTGTCCAGCTGCTGCCACCGGCCTGGAAGCATCCCGAAGATGCCGTGGCCCGCATCAAGTATGGCAGGGACTTGTTTTTGAGTTCGCCCCGCTTCAGGGAAACGCCCTGGTTTCAGAAAAAGACTTTCGAGACCATCGACGGAAAGGAAGGGACCCTCGAGGTGTTCTACCTGAGTGAACAACCCGAAATGGACGAAGGACCGTTCATCATCGAGGAAAGGCACCTGATCAACAACCTGACAAGCCTGATCACCGGGTATCTGAACACATCCATCGGGAAATCCCTGCTCAAAAAGGTCGGCCCGGAAAAACGCCCCCCCGAGGAACCTTCGGTCGAAGGCGAGCATGCGGCCATGAGCCGGCAGCTGCTGCAGAAGTTCCTGAACAAACACAATTCAGACCGGGACATCTACCATGACCTGATGCAGTATAAAGTCCGGGAGATCCTGCTGGTGGCCAACCTGTATGATGCCTACATCATCGAGCAGGAAGGACGTTTCTTTGAACAGGTCACCGGGGAGTACTACCAGCTGAACCTGTCTTCGGCACCCCGCATCACGGGGGTGTCCACTCCCGAGGAAGCCCTGGAAAAGCTGCAGGAAAAGCATTACGACATGGTCATTGTGATGATGGGCGTGGAGAAATCCACCCCCATTCAGCTGAGCAGGATCATCAAGCAGATCTACCACAACATCCCCATCTTCATGTTGCTGAACAACAACAGCGACATCGCCCTGTTCGAGGACGGCAACAAGCCCATCAATTCCATCGACAAGGTGTTCGTATGGAACGGCGACTCCAAGGTTTTCCTGGCCATGGTCAAATACAACGAGGACCGCATGAATGTGGAAAACGACATCCGCATCGGGATGGTCCGGGTAATCCTGCTGGTGGAGGATTCGGCCAAATACTATTCCCGCTACCTGCCGATCCTCTATTCGATCGTGATCGAACAAACCCAGCACCTGATCGAGGAGGTCAACACCGACGAATTGTACAAGCTGCTCAAAATGCGGGTCCGGCCCAAGGTACTCCTGACGTCCAACTACCAGGAGGCCATCGGCCTGTTCAACAAATACAAGGAAAACCTGCTGTGCCTGATCTCGGATGTCAAGTTTGAAAAGGACGGCAAAATGGATGAACAGGCCGGCCTGGAACTGGTCTCCTATGTCAAGTCACAGGTTCCGAACCTGCCCACCGTGTTGCAGTCTTCAGACCCTGAGAACGCCCGCAAGGCCTACCTTCTGAAATCGACTTTCATCAACAAGAATTCGGAGACCCTGAAACAGGACCTGCAAAGCTTCATCAACTACTATCTGGGGTTCGGGAACTTCGTCTACAAGGACGAGGAGGGGCGCAAGGAAATCGCCATCGCACGGTCCATGAAGGAATTCCAGACCCACCTGAAGACCATCCCCGAAAAATCCCTGATCTACCATGCCAAACGGGACCATTTCAGTCACTGGCTCATGGCCCGGGGAGAGATCCAGATCGCCAAGCGCATCAAACCCATGAAGGTGGAGGATTTTACCTGCCCGGGAAGCCTGCGCAAATACCTGATCGGGGTCATCGAACAATGCATTCACGACAAGCAGAAGGGCAAGGTCATCAATTTCGAGGAGTCCGCCCTGACAGATGAGACCAATGTGGTGAGCCTGGCCCCCGGATCTTTGGGCGGCAAAGGCCGGGGACTGGCATTCATCAACATGATCATCAACAACTTTGATTTCTCCGAGCTGGTGCCCGACATCCGCATCCGCACCCCCAGGACCTCCATCATCGGCACCGAAGAGTTCGAACGCTTTCTCGAGCAAAATGACCTGTACCAGGAGGCCTACTCCGAAACGGATTACGAAACCATCAAGAAACGCTTCCTGGAAGGCCGGCTCACCGAGACATTGCGCAAACGGCTCAAGGCCTACCTTTCCATTATTGACAGGCCCCTGGCCATCCGCTCCTCCAGCCTCTTTGAGGATTCCCTCATGCAACCCTTCGCCGGGATCTTCGACACCTTCCTGCTGCCCAACAACCACCCGGAGCTGGCGGTCCGCCTGGAACAGGTCATGAACGCGATCAAGCTGGTGTTTGCCTCCATTTTCTCCCCCACGGCCCTGGCTTACTTCAGGGCCGTCCATTACAAAATCGAGGAGGAAAAAATGGCAGTCATCATCCAGGAGGTTGTCGGCAACACCTTCGGCGACAGTTTCTACCCCCATATCAGCGGGGTGGCCCAGTCTTACAACTTCTACCCGTACTCCTACATGAAGCCCGAAGAGGGTTTCGCCTCCGTGGCTGTGGGATTGGGAAAATACGTGGTCGAAGGGGAAAAGACCTACCGGTTTTCCCCGGTTCACCCCCAACTGGAGATCTACACACCCAAGGACCTCTTCAAGAATTCCCAGGTCCATTTCTACGCCATCGACCTGAGGAAACAGGACCTCAACCTGCTGGAAGGGGAAGACGCCGGGCTGATCAAGCTGGAGATCGACCGGGCCGAACAGCACGGCACATTGAAACACTGTGCCTCGGTCTACGACTTCTCCAGCGAAAGAACCATCCCGGGCATCACCCAGGCGGGTCCGCGGGTGGTAAACTTTGCCAACATCCTGAAGTACGGCTACATTCCCCTGCCCAAAAGCATTGAGGTGATCCTTGACATCATTTCGGAATCCATGGGCACACCCATCGAGATAGAGTTTGCCGTGGACCTGAACAAGGACCGGGACGGGCGGGCTTCCTTTTACCTGCTGCAGATCAAGCCCCTGATTAAAAACATCATCGACACCGAGATCCAGATCGACAAAGTGGACAATGACCGTTTGCTGCTCTATTGTGAAAATGGCATGGGCAACGGCCGGATCACGGACATCAGCGATGTGATCTATGTGGACATGGATGGGTTTGACAAACTCAAAACCGAAAAGATGCGGGATGAGATCGATGCCCTGAATGCCGCCCTGGCCAAAGAAGACCGCAAATACGTGCTGATCGGACCAGGCCGCTGGGGAACGCGCGACCGGTTCATCGGCATCCCGGTGGTCTGGTCACAGATATCCATGGCCCGCATCATTGTGGAGGTAAGCATGGAGGACTTCCCCCTGGATGCCTCCCTGGGCTCCCATTTCTTTCACAATGTGATTTCCATGAACGTCGGATACTTCTCGGTGAAGCACAACGACCTGATAGACTACGTCAACTGGGAGGCCCTCCAGGAGGCAAGGCTGATCAAAAAAACGAAATACTTCCGGCACGTCCGCTTCGACCAGCCGCTGGAAATCATCATGGACGGCAAGAAACGCGCTTCGCTGGTGTATTACAAACCGGCCGCAGAGAATGAGGGTTGATTTGCCGGTGCGTCGGTATGCATGCAAGAATCCCCAAAGCCTGTCAAATCAACAAATAAACAATTCAGCAAATCACCAAACCGTCTTTCATGACCCAGGTTTCCAAATACAAGTACAACGAGCAGTTCGCCACCGACCATTATGAGTTCCGGGAGATCTCCTACCAGGACCTGATGCAGAAGCGCATCATCAATGTGCTGCTGATCTGTTCCAACTACGACGCCTTCATGCTGGAAGAGGACGGGCGCATCAACGAAAAGATCTTCCTGGAATACACGTCCAAGAACCTGCGCTACCCGCCCCAGTTCACCCAGGCCAGTTCTTCGGAGGAGGCCTTTGAGCTCTTGCAGGAAAAGGATTTTGACCTGGTGATCACCATGCTCAACGTGGGGAAGATCGATGCCTTTGAGATGGCCAGAAAGGTCAAAAAGCGCTACCCCAAGATTCCCATCGTGGTGCTGACCCATTTTTCCAGGGAGGTGTCCATGAAGCTGGCCAACGAGGACCTCAGCTCCATCGATTATGTGTTCTCCTGGCTGGGAAACTCCAGCCTGCTGCTTGCCATCATCAAGCTGATCGAGGATAAGATGAATGCGGAATACGACATCGAGGTGGTCGGGGTCCAGGCCATCCTGCTGGTGGAAGACTCCATCCGTTACTACTCCTCCTACCTGCCGAATATCTACAAGGTGATCTTCGACCAGACCAACGAGCTGATGACCGAAGGGCTCAATGAGCACCGCAAGACCCTGCGCATGCGGGCCCGTCCCAAGATCCTCCTGGCAAAGACTTACGAGGACGCCGTCTCCCTTTACCAGAAATACCGCCTGAACCTGCTGGGCGTCATCAGCGACATCAGCTATGCCCGCAAAGGAAAGCGCGACGACGAGGCCGGCATCAAACTGGCCCGCTTCATCCGCAAAAGCGATTCCGAGATCCCCATCCTCCTTCAGTCGTCCGATCAATGGGACATACGCATGATCAGGGAGATAAAGGTCAGCTTTATCGACAAGTACAGCAAGACACTGCTCGTGGAGCTGAAGCATTACATCCGGGAGAATTACGGTTTCGGGGACTTCGTATTCAAGGATCCGGATTCGGGGCGGGAGGTGGACCGCGCCAACAACCTGCACTCCCTGCAGGTCAAGATCGCCAGGGTCCCTTCCCGGTCTCTGGAATACCACGTCGACAACAACCACTTTACACGCTGGCTCAAGGCCAGGGCGCTGTTTTCCCTGTCCAACCTCTTCCGCAAGAAGAGCCGAAGCGATTTCAACTCCACCGAAGAGGTCCGCTCCTACCTGATCGACACCATCGCCAATTACCGGCGCACCAAGGGCCGGGGCATCATTGCCAGCCACCTTGACGAATACGCCGTGTTCACACGCCTGGGAGACGGGCAGCTGGGCGGAAAAGCCCGGGGCCTTGCCTTCATCGATTCGGTGATCAACAAGTACAAGATCATGCACAAGTGGGACAATATCATCCTGGCCATCCCACGCACCGTGGTACTGACGACCGATCTGTTCGACGAGTTCATGGAAGAAGGGGATCTTTACGAATTTGCCCTCTCCAACGCATCCGACGAAAAGATCCTGGACCGCTTCGTCGGCACCAGGACCCCTTCGCGCATGAAGTCTTTCGTGAGGGACATGATCGACTTTTTCAAGGCACCCCTGGCTGTCAGATCCTCCAGCCTGTTGGAAGACAGCCACTACCAGCCATTTGCAGGGGTGTACTCCACCTATATGATCTCCAACAACCACCCCGAGCGGAACGTGCGCATGCAACAGCTGGAACAAGCCATCAAGAGCGTTTACGCCTCCGTGTTTTTCAGGGAAAGCAAGGCTTACATCGCTGCGACGTCCAATGTGATCGACGAGGAGAAAATGGCCGTGGTCATCCAGGAGGTCTCGGGACGGTCCTACGGGAACCGTTTCTACCCCACCCTGTCCGGTGTGGCCCGCTCGGTGAACTTCTATCCCATAGGCCCCGAGAAATACCAGGACGGGGTCGCCAACATTGCTTTCGGCCTGGGCAAGACCATCGTGGACGGAGGCATTTCACTGAGGTTTTGTCCCCACTACCCCGAAAAGACCCTGCAACTGTCCAGCATTGAGTTTGCCCTGCGCGACAGCCAGAAGGAGTTTTACAGCCTCGACCTGGATCCCGAAAAGTTCAAACCCAACGTGGATGAAACGATGAATTTTTTCAGGACCAAAATCCGTGAACTGAAAGATCATTCGTCCATGAAGCATGTCGTGTCGACGTTTGATTACGAAGACCAGATCATCCGGGATGGCCTGTACGAAGGCGGCAAAAAAATCATCACTTTCGCCAACATCCTTAAGCACAACTCCTTCCCACTGGCCGAGATCCTCCAGACCCTGCTGCAGATCGGACAACGGGAAATGAACAACCAGGTGGAGATCGAGTTTGCCGCCACACTGGATTATCCTGCCTCCGATCCCAGGGTGTTCCACTTCCTGCAAATCAGGCCCGTGGTGGAGACCCAGGAGAAAAACCGCATCAAGGTCAACACCTGCAAGCCGGAACAGTCCATCATCATCAGCCACCACGCCCTGGGCAACGGCATCATTGACCACATCCGGGACTTCGTCTATGTGAAGCCCGATTCCTTCAATCCGGCCCACACCAAGAAGATTGCGGAGGTGATCGACCGCATCAACAGCGGATTCGTCAAAGACAACCGCAATTATGTGCTGGTCGGCCCGGGCCGCTGGGGATCGGCGGATCCCTGGCTGGGCATCCCCGTGAAATGGGCCCAGATCTCCCAGGCAAGGCTGATCGTGGAAAGCGGTTTGGAGAATTTCCGGATCGATCCCAGCCAGGGAACCCATTTCTTCCAGAACCTGACCTCCTTCCATGTGGGCTACTTCACCATCAACCCTTTCCTGTCCGACGGCCATTACGATGTGGGCTACCTCAACGGCCTGCCCGCCGTCCATGAGGACGAATTCGTCAGACATGTCCATTTCATCGATCCACTTACCATAAAGATCGACGGAAGCAAAATGAAAGGCATCGTACTGAAACCGGGACAATAATTTCCCGCTTTTGCTTTGCCAATCAGGAAAATTGGGGTAATTTCGTGGCCAATTGAATGCAGTCCTTACTCAGTTTCATAATCATCAACTCCTTTAAAATTAGTTCATTATGAATTTAGAAAACATCATGTCGGACCTGGAGAAAAAGAATCCGGGCCAGCCAGAGTTTTTGCAGGCAGTCAGGGAGGTTTTGGAAACCATCATCGATGTGGTCAGGGAAAACCCCAAGTACCAGACTGCCAACATCCTCGAACGCATCGTGGAACCTGACCGGGTCATCATGTTCAAGGTGCAGTGGATGGATGACAAAGGCAATGTCCATGTGAACCGCGGATACCGCGTCCAGTTCAACAACGCCATCGGACCTTACAAGGGAGGCATCCGCTTCCACCCGAGCGTGACACTGGGCGGGCTGAAGTTCCTGGGCTTTGAACAGATCTTCAAGAACAGCCTCACCACCCTTCCCATGGGCGGTGCCAAAGGCGGAAGCGATTTCGACCCCAAAGGCAAATCGAATGCCGAAATCATGCGTTTCTGCCAGGCCTTCATGGCCGAACTCTACAAATACATCGGCCCCGACATGGACATCCCGGCCGGCGACATCGGCGTGGGTGGCCGGGAGATCGGTTATATGTTCGGCATGTACAAGAAGCTCGTAGGGGAACACCACGGGGTGTTCACCGGCAAGGGACGCAACTGGGGCGGCAGCCTGATCCGCCCGGAAGCCACCGGCTTCGGCAACGTGTATTTCGCCGAGGAAATGCTCAAGACCCGGGGCGAATCCATGAAAGGCAAGATCGTGGCCGTATCCGGCTTTGGCAACGTTTCCTGGGGCTCCATCATCAAGGCCAACCAGCTGGGCGCCCGGGTGGTCACCATCAGCGGTCCGGACGGCTATGTGTACGACCCGGACGGCATCAGCGGCGACAAGATCGATTACCTGCTGGAGCTGAGGGCTTCCAACCAGGACATCGTGAAACCCTACACCTACGAATACCCCAACGCCCAGTTCTTCGAAGGCAAGCGCCCCTGGGAGGTCAAATGCGATGTGGCCCTTCCCTGTGCCATCCAGAATGAGCTCAACCTGGAGGATGCCCGCAACCTGATCAACAATGGCGTCCTGTGCGTTTCGGAAGGGGCCAACATGCCCTGCACCCCCGAGGCCATGGAGTTGTTCCTGGAAAACAAGATCCTTTACGGACCCGGGAAAGCCGCCAATGCAGGCGGGGTGGCCACCAGCGGACTGGAACAGACCCAGAATGCCATGAAGCTGAACTGGACTGCCGAAGAGGTGGAAGAGAAACTGCGCCACATCATGGTGAGCATCCACGAAGCCTGCGTAAAGCACGGCAAGGAAGAGGACGGCTACGTCAACTACGTGAAAGGGGCCAACGTGGCCGGTTTCATCAAAGTGGCCGACAGCATGATCGACCAGGGCGTCATCTGATGGCCCCTGGCATGTCACATCCCCTATACCCGGCAGGTTTTTTCCTGCCGGGTTTTTTTATTATTTTTTCGGACATATGCAAGCCCTTTCCGAAATAAAATTTTTTCTGAATTTCTTGCCCCACCAGATGAATTTTATTTAATTTCCCCCCCGAACACCAAACCGAACATCAAAATACCGTTCCCATGCGCATCCAACGAATGAGCCCACCCGCCCCGGAAAACACCTCGCCAGGCCCGGTCGATCTTGGCCTGATGGACCCCCTGATCGAGAAACTGAAAGGCAAGCGGGGACAACTGATCCCCTTGTTGCAGGGGACGCAGGACCTCTATGGCTACATCCCCAGAGAGGCCTTCCTGAAGCTGCACCGGGAAACCGGTCTGGAACTGAACGACATGTATGGGGTGGCCACGTTCTATGCCCAGTTCCGCCTCCACCCGGCAGGCAGGCACATCATCAAGATGTGCCATGGCACAGCCTGCCATGTGCAGCAGGTTTCGGCCATCACCGATGAGCTGCTGGACCACCTGGGGATCAAGGATGGGGAGACCACCCCGGACGGCCTGTTCACCCTGGAAACCGTTGCCTGCCTTGGCTGCTGTTCCCTTGCACCGGTGATGATGATCGGCAACGACACTTTCGGTAAACTGACCCCGAAAGGGGCCGTCAAAATCATCAAGGAAATCCGGCGTAACGACGCAGAACAGGGCTAAACGGGCAATTCCCGTTTCCCAAACCCCCTTAATTCCATTCATCCCATGAGTCAGGACAAATCCCAGAACAACAACAGCCAGCAGCACCCGGCCAGCGGCTTTACCGTGATCGTCGGATTGGGAAGCTGCGGCATCGCAGCGGGTGCCAACAAGACCTACAAGGAATTTCAACGGATCCTCGAAACCGACAAACTCGGCTTCCAACTTAAGAAGACCAGCTGCGTGGGCATGTGTTACCGGGAACCCCTGGTGGAGATCCTCGACGAGAGCGGCTCCTACCTTTACGGGGAGGTGCATGCCGACAGGGTCGACGAGATCATCGAAAAACATATCCGGAACTATTCCCCCATCCGGGAAATGATCGTGCAGTCCGACAGGTTTCCCTCTGCCGACCAGGACTTCTTCGGGGGGCAGGTCCGCATCGCGTTGCGCAACTGCGGCCACATCGACCCTGAATCCATTGAGGAGTATGAGGCCAGGGGCGGCTACGGGGCCATCCGCCGCATCCTGGATCAACCCGTTAAACCGGAAGAAGTCATCCAGATGGTGCTCGACTCCGGCCTGCGCGGGCGCGGGGGCGGCGGCTTTCCCACCGGCATGAAGTGGCGGTTCGCCCGCAACAACGACGCCCCTGTCAAATACGTGATCTGCAATGCGGACGAAGGGGATCCGGGGGCCTTCATGGACCGTTCCATCCTGGAGGGGGATCCCCACGGGGTCATCGAAGGCATGATCATCTGTGGCTATGCCATCGGAGCCGCGGAGGGCTACATCTACTGCCGGGCCGAATACCCCCTGGCCATCAAGCGTCTGAACCGGGCCATCGGACAAGCCCGGGAAAAAGGCTACCTGGGAAAAAAGGAAGGCACACGCTTCTCCTTCGACCTCCACATCAAGGAAGGGGCCGGGGCCTTTGTGTGCGGGGAGGAAACGGCCCTGATCGCCTCCATCGAGGGGCAAAGGGGCATGCCCCGGCGCAGACCTCCCTTCCCGGCCCAGTCCGGGTTGTGGAAGCATCCGACCAACATCAACAATGTGGAGACCTTCATCAACATCCCCTACATCATCTCCAACGGACCGGAAAGCTATGCCCGCTACGGCACTGAAAAGAGCAAGGGCACCAAGGTGTTTGCCCTGACGGGGAAGATTCGGCACGGCGGACTGGTGGAGGTTCCCATGGGCATCACCATCAAAGACATCATTTACAAAATGGGCGGCGGCATCGCAGGGGACAAAAAGTTCAAGGCGGTGCAGCTGGGCGGTCCCTCGGGCGGCTGCATCCCCGAATACCTGTCGCACACCCAGGTCGATTACGATTCGGTCAATGCCACGGGCGCCATCATGGGTTCGGGCGGCATGGTGGTCATGGACGAGACCACCTGCGTGGTGGACATCGCCCGCTTTTTCCTGGATTTCACCCAGAAAGAAAGTTGCGGCAAGTGCACTTTCTGCCGCATCGGCACCAAGCGCATGCTGGAGGTTCTTACCCGCATCACAGAGGGAAAAGGCAGGGATGGAGACATCGGGATGCTGGAAGAACTGGCCGTCACCATCAAGGACAGTTCCCTCTGCGGACTGGGTCAGACGGCGCCCAATCCCGTGCTGACCACCATCAAGTATTTCCGGGACGAGTACGAAGCCCACATCCGCGACAAAAAATGCCCGGCCCTCAGCTGCAAGAAGCTGCTGACCTATACGGTGAACCAGGACAATTGCACCGGCTGCATGGCCTGCAGCAAGGGCTGTCCGGTCGATGCCATTGAAGGCGGCAAGAGGGAGAAGCATTTCATCCTGCAGGAGGTCTGCATCCAGTGCGGGGTATGCTATACCCGGTGCAAGTTCGAAGCCATTACCATCAGCTAAAACAGGAAACCAATGAGCAAACTGAATATCATACTCAACGGACGCATCATCACCGGAATCAAAGGAGAAAGCATCCTGGAGCTGGCCCGGCGGTACGGGGTGGAGATCCCCACCCTTTGCCACGACGACCGGCTGGAGCCATTTTCGTCCTGTTACCTCTGCGTGGTGGAGGTGGAAGGCATGCGGGGCCTGCAACCCGCCTGCTCCACCAAAATCGCGGAGGGCATGCGCATCCAGACCGACAACGAGCGGGTGAGAAAATCACGCAAATTTTCCCTGGAGCTGCTGGCATCGAACCATTATGCAGACTGTGTCGCCCCGTGTCGTGAAACCTGCCCGGCCGGCGTCGACGTGCAGGGCTACATCGCCATGATCAGCCGGGGCATGTACCGGGAAGCGGTGGAGATCATCAAGAAGACCAATCCCCTGCCGGCCATCTGCGGCAGGGTGTGTGTGAGGCCCTGCGAGCTGGCCTGCCGCCGCAACCTGGTAGAAGGCGTGGGGGTCGGGATCGATTACCTGAAGCGTTATGCCTCGGATGCCGACCTGGACTCACCGGAACGCTACATGCCGGAAACCAGGGCAGCCACGGGGAAAAAAGTGGCCATCATCGGAGCGGGGCCCGGCGGACTCACTGCTGCCTATTACCTGGCCCTGGAAGGGCATGAGCCCGACATCTTCGAGGCCAGCCCCCACGCCGGCGGGATGCTGCGCTACGGCATCCCCCCCTACCGGCTGCCCAACGACATCATCGAGAAGGAGGTCGAAGGAATCACCGGCCTGGGTGTGAACATCCATTACCAGAAAAAACTGGGAGAAAACCTCAGCTACAAGGAACTAAAACAAGATTACGATGCCACCATCCTGGCCATCGGCTCACAAAACGGGACGCGCATCGGTTGTGCCGGCGATGATGCCGGCAACATCTACTCCGGCATCGACTTTTTGCGCAATATGGAGGTCACCGGGCAGAGATACGATTTCAGCGGCAAGACGGTGGCCGTGATCGGGGGGGGCAACACGGCCATGGACTGCTGCCGCACGGCCCTGCGTTGCGGGGCTGAGAAGGTCATGGTGCTCTACCGGCGCACCGAGAAAGAGATGCCCGCCAACCCCATCGAGATCCATGAGTCCAAACTGGAGGGGGTGGAATACCGCTTCCTGACGGCGCCCGCCCTGGTCAACAAGGACGCCGACGGCAATGTGGCATCGATCTGCTGTTACCGCATGGAACTCGGCGAACCCGATGCCTCCGGAAGGCGCCGCCCCGTGAAGGTGGAAGGATCCGAGTTCACCCTGGGTGCCGACATCGTGCTGGCCGCCATCGGACAGAAAACCCATGTCAACTTCATCGATGACATCAGCACCCATGCCGGCAGGGAACTGGCCGTCAACAAGTGGGGAGATATCGATGCAGACCCCCAAACCCTGCAGACCTCCATCGAAGGGGTGTTTGCCTGTGGGGACGGGGTGACCGGGCCGGCCACCCTGATTGAAGCCATCGCCCAGGGCAAACTGGCCGCCCACACCTGCAACCAATTCCTCAGCGGACAGGCGCCCAGCCCCCCTGAAACGGGTTTCCTCAGCCGGCGGGACAATTTCAGGGAGCAAAGCAAGGCGGATTATGAAGGCCTCTACCTGCGCCAGCCCAGGGAGGAAATGCCCACCCTGGATCCCGGCCTGCGCGACAATTTTGACGAGGTGGAACGGGGCTACAGCCAGGACGCCGCCCTGAAGGAAACCGCCCGCTGCATGGAGTGCGGCTGCAGCGAGCTTCATACCTGCGACCTGAAGCGGTACGCCACCCAATACGGTGCGGAACAGATGCGATTCGGCGGGGATTACAAGGATTATCCCCTGCGCTTTGACCATCCATTCATCGAAATCGACAACAACAAGTGCATCCTGTGCAGCCGCTGCGTCCGCATCTGCTCCGAAGTGGTCGGGGCCAATGCCCTCGGGCTGATCAACCGCGGGTTCGACACCTATGTGGCACCCAGCCTGGACGGCCCCCTGACCCAGACCCGATGCGAATCCTGCGGGCTGTGTATCGACACCTGCCCCACGGGAGCCCTGACCGAAAACGTGCCTTTCAAGCCTGCCCCGGTCCAGACCGATTCATTTACCACCATCTGCCCCTATTGCCCCGTCGGATGTGAACTGGAGCTGCACCACAAATCGGGCTTCATATACCGGGCCACGGGCAGCAAGGGGCTGGTGAACAGGGACGGCAGCATCTGCCGGCTGGGGAAATTCGGATACCGTTTCTTCAATAAAGGGGAAGGGCGCATTCTAAAGCCCCTGAAAAAGGAGGACGGCCGTTTCAGGGAAATCACCTGGGAGGAAGCCATCCGGATCATTACCGGGCGGATCAGGAAGGTGGCACCCGACCATAACGGCTTTTACGCGGGGGCCAGGCTGACCAATGAGGAACAATACCTGGTCCAGAAACTGGCCAGGGCCGGGGCCGGCACCCACAATGTGTCCAGTTTCCACTACATGGACAGGGGGGGCGGCTATGCCGCCAACAGCCGGTACAGCGTGCCCTTCGGACAGATCGAAAAGGCCGGCAGGCTGTATTTTCTGGGCAGTGAGATCAACATGGAGCACGCAGTCCCCGGTTTCTATGCCTGGGCACACCACCTTCGCGACCAGGTCCCCCTGACCCTCATCACCGACAAACAGCAAAGCAGCATGGCCCATAAGGCCGGGGAGGTGGTGCAGGTGCGGTCCTACTATCATTTCATCAAGGCCGCCATCCACCACATCCTTTCAGGAGGACTCGAGAACCGGATATACATCAGGGACCACTGCAGCGATTTCGAGGCTTACCGTGAGGCCATCCTGCGGGAGGATCCGGCACAACTGCTGAAGCAGGCAGGGTGCGGATCCCCTGAGGTGGCCGCTTTCGCCGAAGGTTTCAACCTGGAACCCCAGGCCATGCTGTTCTTCTCGGAGCGACACCTGTCCTCCAACGCCTGCCATGAACTGCATAACCTCGGTCTGATTACCGGTAAATCCGGCAAGACAGCCGCCGGGCTGATCCCCCTGAAAGAAAGCAGCAACTCCCAGGGACTGCTCGACATGGGGGCCTGTGCCGCCATGGCCCCGGGAGGACGCAGCATCGCCGATAAGACGGTTCGCAGCGAAATGGAAGGCTTGTGGCAGGCGGCCGCACTGCCTGCACATGCCGAGACCGGACAATGGCAGTTGCTCTCCGGCGGGAAGATCCAAAACGCCTTCATTTTTTGCGAAGATCCCGTCGGATGCGCCACCGATAAAGAAACGGTATCTGCCGTGCTCGAAAAAACAGACTTTCTGATGGTCCAGGACCTGTTCATGAGCGAAACGGCCGCCCTGGCCGACCTGGTGCTGCCCGCCAGTCTTCATTTCGAGACCGGCGGAAGCTTTACCAACACCCAGCGGTTTATCCAGCAGTTTCCGGCCTCCCTGTCCCCGCCCCTGGATATGACCACGCCGGAACTGCTGTCGGCCCTGCTGGAAGCGCTCACCGGCAAGGCCGGCCCGGCAGGCCCGGCGGACGTCCTTCTGGAGGCCGCATCCATGATGCGTCCCCCCGATCAGGATGCGCCATGCCCCCTGGTGCCCACAAAGGAAGACAATCCCGCCAGACGTTTCGAGCATGGTTGTGACCTGCTGGTGAAACGATTCGAAGAGCAATGGACCGAAGCATTCACAAAAACCACAACCTGAGCATGAAGACATTCAACTCGGTGGATGAGATCCTGGATTTTGCCATGCAGGCGGAACAGGAGGCCGTCGACTTCTACACCCGGCTGGCTGAAAGAATGAAAAGCAAACAGATCCAGGATATCTTCCTGCAGTTTGCCCAGGAGGAAGTCGGGCACAAGGCACGCCTTCAAAAGATCAAGGAGGAGAAAATATTTGACATGGATGTGGGGAAGGTACAAGACCTGAAGATTGCCGACTACCTGGTCAGTGTGCAACCATCCGACGACATGGAATATGCCGAGGCGCTCATCCTGGCCATGAAAAAGGAAAAGGCGGCATTCAAACTGTATACCGCCCTTTCCGAAAGGACCGAAGTCCCGGAACTCAAGCAGGTATTCCAGGCCCTCGCCGTGGAAGAATCAAAACACAAACTGCGGTTCGAGCTGGAATACGATGAGTTCGTGATGCGCGAGAACTGATCACGAGATCGCAATCTGTTTGGGTGGCTTGCGCCTGGCCTCTTCCTTCTTGGGAATGGTGATGCGCAGAATGCCGTCCTTGTGGCTGGCCTTGATTTTTCCGGAATCCACGGCCTCGGGGAGGCTGAAGGAACGGTTGAATGAGGCGTAACTGAATTCCCTTCTCATGTACTTTCCTTCCTGCTCCTCGTGCTTCAGCTCCTTTTCCGATGAAATGGTCAGCACGTTGTTGTCGAGGTCGATTTTAAAGTCCTTCTTCTCCAGCCCGGGGGCGGCCACCTCGATCTGAAAGTCGTCGGGGTTCTCCACGACGTTGACTGCCGGGGTGCTGATTCCTGTCCTTTCTGAAAAAATACTGTCCATCAGGTCCCTGCCGAAGAATTCATCGATCAGGTTCGGCATGGTGACCCTGTTTTTTCTTAACATGGGTAACATGACTCGATCCTCCATTTTTTAGGGTTTGACATTGGTTTGCTTGCAGGCAGAAAAAAATCAAAGTCCATGCCAGACCCAAATACTGGTAGCCAGACAGAGAAAACACCCCATTCGGGCGACATTTTGTCATTTTCCCTGACGACGATATGACATTCTGGCCTTCGGGCGGTCAGTAAAAAAAAACCGTGAATTTATAAACAAACCGGGGCGGACAGGTGTTACCAATCCGTAAAAATCCTAATTTTATCCATGGCCCTGTAGGCTGCACCCGGTAGATGCCGGTTTTTTTTTAAGAAACCCACCCCCATGAGTACAGGTCTGCTGCTGTTGGTTTTATTCCTCCTTTCGGGCGTCGCCCCCCTGACCAGGAGGGTCCTTGGAAATGCCGCCGGATGGGTCTTTGCCCTGTTTCCCCTGGGCGGTTTTGTCTACTACCTGAGCCTGCTGCCGGGCATCAATGCCGGGGCGCTTGTGACGGAACGATTTGCCTGGTTGCCTGTGTACGACCTGGACCTGTCCTTTTACATTGACGGCTTCAGCATCCTGTTCAGCCTCATCGTGCTCGGGATCGGAACCTTCATCCTGGTTTACGCCGGCTACTACATGCGTCCCTATCCGATGAAAGGCCGCTTCATGGGCTACCTGGTGTTTTTCATGGCCTCCATGCTGGGGGTGGTGGTATCGGGCAACCTGATCACCCTGTTCGTCTTCTGGGAGCTGACCAGCATCAGCTCCTACCTGCTGATCGGGTACTTTCACGAGAAGCCCGAAGCCCGCTCAGCAGCCCTGCAGGCCTTGCTGATCACCGGTTTCGGCGGACTGGCCCTGTTGGGGGGCTTCGTCCTCATGGGCATCCCCTACGGCACCTATGAGATTCAGGCCCTGCTGGCCGATCCGGGGCTGATACGCGACAGCAACCTCTACCTGCCGGCCCTCCTGCTGGTTCTTGCCGGGGCCTTCACCAAATCGGCCCAGTTCCCGTTTCACTTCTGGCTTCCCGGCGCCATGGCCGCCCCCTCCCCGGTGAGCGCCTTCCTGCATTCGGCCACCATGGTCAAGGCCGGGGTGTTCCTGCTGGCCCGCCTCAATCCCATCATGGGGGGCACGGAGCTGTGGTACATCCTTTTATCCGCTTTCGGGGCCGCCACCATGGTGGCCGGGGCCTGGCTGAGCATCACCCAGACCGACCTGAAACGCATCCTGGCCTATACGACCGTAAGCGCCCTGGGCACCCTGGTGCTGCTCATCGGGACCGGCACCCAATACGCCATCAATGCCATGATCATTTTCCTGGTCGTGCATGCCCTCTACAAAGGCACCCTCTTTATGATGGCCGGCAACATCGAAAAGGTGAGCGGCACCCGGGACATCACCCGACTGGGCGGGCTGTTCCCGTTCATGCCCCGGGCCGCCGTCATCATGGGACTGGCCCTGGTGTCCATGGCCGGCATTCCACCGCTTTTGGGATTCATCGGAAAGGAATTGATCTATGAGGCCAAGGTGCAAGCCCCCAACTGGAGGTTTCTGGTCATCGCGGCCAGCTTCTTCACCAATGTGGTCATGGTGTTTTTGTCCCTGAGGCTATGGTTCGACGTATTTGCCGGGAAGTCGCCCGGCTACGCCAAACCCCCGCATGAACCCTCCACGGCCCTCGTACTCGGCCCCTTTTTCCTGGTCCTGGCCAGCCTGGTGCTCGGCCTTTTCCCGACGTCCATCGCCACGCCCCTTACATCCAGCGCAGTGCTTGCCGTGAGCCCCGGGATCGAGGCGGTCAAACTCAGGATATGGCACGGCTTCAACCTGATCCTGCTGCTGAGCGCCCTGACCGTGCTCAGCGGGGCCCTGGCCTACCGTTACCGCCACCGGCTGATTGCCCTGGCCGAGAAAGTCAACCTGCGCTATTTTGCCCGGGAGTTTTCCCGCATGTTCACCGCTTCGATCGACCGCTTCCTGGTCTTTACCAAGCGACAGACCGGCAACATCCAGCACGGCTACCACAGGTTTTATATGATGACCCTGTTTGTCGTGGCATCCCTGCTGGTGTGGGGCGTCATCTGGCGTTCGGATCCCCTGATGCTGGAGCTGGACTTTTCCCAGATGCCCCTGAACCTGGTGGCCGTGGTCGTGCTCATCATAGCCGCCGCGCTGTCCGCGGTAATGGCCCACTCCCGCCTGATCGCCCTGATTGCGACAGGGGTCATCGGCTTCGGGATCACCATCATATTCATTGCCTTCAGCGGGGTCGACCTGGCCATTACCATGATCATGGTGGAGGTCCTGATGGTCATCCTGGCCGTGGCAGTGCTCTACCACCTGCCCAGATATGTGAAGTATTCGGGAACGGGGGCCCGCATGCGCGACGGGCTGGTCGCCACCCTGGTAGGCGGCTTCATGATGGTGCTGGTGTTGCAGGCGGGCACCTCCCAGCTGGACACCCCCATTTCGGAATTTTTCAAGGAGAAAAGCTATTCGGAAGCCTTCGGGCGCAATGTGGTGAACGTCATCCTGGTCGATTTCAGGGCGCTGGATACCCTGGGGGAGATCACCGTGATCGCCATCGCCGCCCTGGGCATCTTCTCGATGATCAGATTAACCAAAAAAAACAGCTGATATGGAGTCGGTCCTTTTACAAATCTCGGCACGCCGCTTAAGGCCCTTGCTCGTGGTGCTTTCCCTGGTGGTTCTCTACCGGGGGCACAATGAGCCGGGAGGCGGATTCATCGGGGGCCTGATGCTGGGGGCTTCGCTGATCCTTTATGCGATGGCTTTCGGCGTCCGGAAGACCCAGGAAAGCATTTTTTTCCGCCCGGTGGCCCTGACCGCCATCGGGCTGCTGGTCGCCCTGCTGAGCGGACTGCCCGCCCTGCTTGCCGGACATGTCTACATGACCGGAGAATGGATCACCCTGTTCACGGGCAGCTTGCTGGAACTGAAACTGGGCACCCCCCTGTTGTTTGACCTGGGCGTGTACCTGGCCGTGGCCGGCATGCTGACACTTGTCATGTTCTCAATCATGGAGGAATAACCATGCTGCTTTTACTAGCCATTCTCATCGGGGTGTTGTACGGATCGGCCGTATACCTGCTGCTCCGCCGCAACATCTTCAAACTGGTTCTCGGGCTCATATTCCTGGGACATGCCACCAACCTGCTGCTGTTTGTGGCCAGCGGACTGACCCGGGGGTATCCGGCGTTTATCCGGAACGTGGCAGGAGAAACCCGGCAAATGGCCGACCCCCTCCCCCAGGCGCTCATCCTGACGGCCATTGTGATCGGCCTGGGAGTCACTGCCTTCGCCCTGGTGATGGTGTACCGGTTTTACAGCGTGACCCAAACGGTCGACCTGGACGAATTATCTGAAAACGAATGACCATGATGCTGCTGACTGCCCCGATCCTGCTGCCCCTGCTTTTCATGGTGGTGCTGATCCTCACCAGGAAAAGGCTGTTGTTCCAACAGGTTTTCAGCCTGGCGGCAAGCCTCACGCTGACCTTTGTCTCGGCATGGTTGCTGATCACCGTCCGGCAGGAAGGCATAGCCACCCTGCAGATGGGGATGTGGCCTGCCCCTTACGGCATCACCCTGGTGGCCGACCTGCTCTCGGGCATCATGCTGGTGACCACCTCCTTCGTGGCCCTGGTGGTCATGGTGTACTCCCCCGGATTCATCGACCGGGAGCGGCAGACAGCCGGGTACTACCCCCTGGTGTTCGGCCTGCTCATGGGCGTGAACGGGGCCTTCATCACGGGAGACATCTTCAATATGTACGTCTGGTACGAGGTGATGCTTACCTCCTCCTTCGTGCTGATCGCCCTGGGCGGCTCCGCGGAACAATTGCGGGGAAGCGTCAAGTATGTGACCATCAGCTTCGTGGCCTCCATTTTCTTTGTCTCGGCCATCGGCATCATGTACGGCCAGGCCGGGACCCTCAACATGGCCGACCTGGCCAGCAAAATGAGAGGCTGGGAGGAGATGCCTTACATGAACGGGGCCCTGATGCTGTTTTTCATTGCATTCAGCGTGAAATCAGCCCTCTTCCCCTTCTTCTTCTGGCTGCCTGCTTCCTACCACACCCCGCCTGTGGCCATCACGGCCCTGTTTGCCGGCACCCTCACCAAGGTGGGGATCTATACCCTGTTCCGCTTTTACAGCCTCTTCGTGGTGCAGGACGTCCTCTTCTGGAAGGTATTCCTGCTGGTGGTGGCGGGCCTGACCATGTCGGTGGGTGTGCTGATGGCGGCCTCCCAGTTCGACATCCGCAAGATCCTGTCATTCCACATCATCAGCCAGGTGGGCTACATGGTCATGGGACTGGCCGTCTTCACCACCCATGCCGTGGCCGCTGCCATCTATTTCACCGTCCACAACATGCTCTCCAAGACCAATACGTTCCTGGCCGGGGGACTCGTCTACCAGCGCTCGGGAAGCTACGACCTGAAATACCTTGGGGGACTCTACAAGGCCCGTCCGCTGCTGGCCCTGCTGTTTTTCATCCCGGCCATGTCCCTGGCGGGCATCCCCCCCCTCCCCGGCTTTTTCGGCAAGTTCCTGCTCATACGGGGCGGCTTCCTCTCGGGAGACTACGTGATCACCGCCGTGGCCATTCTCGTCGGATTGTTCACCCTGTTCTCCATGGTCAAGATCTGGAATGAGGCTTACTGGAAGAAACAACCCGATGATTGCCCGCCTGCCGGAAAAGTGGGCCGGCCGGCCCTGGCCGCCACCACCCTGCTGGCTGTGGCCGTCATCCTGCTGGGCCTGTTTGCCGGTCCGGTGATGGAGGTCGCCCACGAGGCCTCCCTGCAGCTAACCAACCCGGAAATATACATACGTGCCGTCCTGGATCATTAGCCAAAGGCCATTACCCAACAGCCAACAGCCAATAGCCAAAATCCAACACCCAACACCCATGCACCCACTCCCCGGTTTTTTTGTCCGACTCTTCCGCCTGTTCCTGTTCTCCATTTACTATATGAAGGAACTGGTCCTGTCCAGCCTGTTCGTGGCTTACGACATCCTGACCCCCAAGGACCTGATGCGTCCGGGCATCGTGGAGGTGCCCGTCGACCTGCGGACCGACACGGCCATCATCGCCCTGGCCAACCTGATCTCCATGACCCCGGGCAGCCTGACGGTCGACCTGAGCCCCGACAAGAAAAAGATCTACATCCATGCCATGTACCTTTACGACAGGGAAAAATTCATAGAAAAGACCAAGTCCCAGCTGGAACGCCGCATCCGAATGATATTCGAATAAAAAAAACCATATTGCCATGACGAGCCTGGAAGCCTATCCCGTCCTGAGTTTTGCCGTGAACTTCAGTTTCGCATGCCTCACCATCGCCCTGTTCGCCGGCCTGTACCGCTTGCTCACGGGGCCTTCCCTGCCGGACCGCATCGTGGTGATGGACCTGGTGGCTTCCCTGGTCATCGGGTTGATCCTCACCTACATCATGCTGACGGGTCAGACGGTCTACCTGAACGTGGCCGTGGCCATCGCCCTGCTGGTATTCATGGGGACCATCGCATTTGCAAAATACCTAAATAGGAGGATCAACCAATGATGGAATGGATCACAGCCCTGTTGCTCATGACAGGGGCCCTGTTCATGCTGGTGGCCGCCATCGGGGTGGTCAAACTGTCCGACGTGTACATGCGCATGCACGCCATCACCAAGGCCGCCTCCCTGGGAGCCATCCTGATGCTGGTGGCCGTGTTTCTCTGGTACCCGCAGTGGATCGTGGGCATTGAGGCCCTGATGGTTGTGCTGTTCGTGATCTTCACCTCCCCCATCGGCGCCCACATGATCGCCAGGGTGTCCCATCACATGGGGGTTCCCATGGGCGAGGGCTATGTCATGGACGAATTGCAGGAGGAAAAGAACCGGCAGGCAGCGCAGTCTGGGGAAGAATCTCCGGGAACGTCCGGCATGCATGAGAAAGTCGACACCGACAAACTCTAGGCCAGCTTAACCCAGCTGACCTCCCTATCGTACGAAAAGCCCAGTTTTTTGATCAGGTTGATCGACTGGTGGTTGTGGGGCTCGATGTTGACAAACACATCCCCTCCGCGGATACGCTTTTCAATGATCAGGGTCCGCAACACGCTTTCCCCGAGCCCCTTGCCCCTGAATTCGGGCAGCACATTCAGAAAGCCCAGGGAAGTGTCGTCGTGGGTAAGCCCCCATCCCACCAGCTCATTGTCTATCCAGACACCGGCCGAGACATCCATCTCCAGACGGTCCCTGATATACAACTCGGAGGTAAAGTCTTTGTAGGCCGATTTTTCGTAAATGTAGCCGGCCAGGGAGGCATCGAGACGCCGCGACTCCACGTCGGGCGGGTCCAGCTGTTTTTCAGGCGGCAGGTAGTAACGGTGGGTGGAAAGCTTCCATTCGATCTTGTGACGGTGGGTCAGGACCGGCAACATCCATTCCTCCACATTGGCAAAATACAGGGTGGCATAGTCGAACCGCTCCAGCAAGGCATACAGGTCCTCCGGATTGTCGCCGCACAAAAAGGCCCATGGGTAATCACTGGTCCCCACCAGCAAGAGGAATTCCCCCTGCTTCATGACCTTATCCAAAGGGTAGTTCCTGAAAAACCCCATCACGGGAAGACTCTGTAACGGCCTGGACTTCAATATATCCAAAATGTGCTGTTCCATCTATTCACAGCATTATTGAAGAATTCCTCTAAGCACATTGTCGGCCGGAAGCCCGGGCATGCGGGCCAACACCCGGCATCATCCGCTAAAGGTAAGGAAACATCCGCTTAAAATCAAAACTAAAATTCATCGAGCACCTCCGCCAGAATGCGGCAGGCCCGGTCGATCTCTTCCATGCGAATGGTCAGCGGAGGTGCGATGCGCAGGCAATGGTCGGCATACAGGAACCAGTCGGTCAACAAGCCCCGCTCCAGGCATTTCCTGATCACCTTCCTGTTCACCTGGCCATCCTCCAGTTCCAGCGCGAGCAGCAGCCCTTTTCCCCTCAGGCTTTTTACTGTCGGATGCTTCAGCAGCTCCCGGAACCGTGCTTCCCTGGCCGGCACCTGTTCCCACAGCTTTTCCCTGATCAGCACCTCCAGCATGGCATGTGCCGCGGCGGCGCAAACCGCATTGCCCCCGAAAGTGGAGATATGCCCCAGGACCGGATCGTGGGTCAGGCTGCGCATGATCTCCCGGGGCGCCACGAAGGCCCCCAGTGGCAATCCGCCCCCCATGCCTTTGGCAAGACAAAGCACATCCGGCACGATGCCGAAATGTTCAAAAGCCCACAGCCGGCCGGTCCGCCCGAAACCAGTCTGAATCTCATCCAGCACCAGCAGGGTCCCGGTCTCGTCGCAACGGCGTCGCAGGGCCTGCATGAATGACACGGAGGGGACGACCACACCGGCTTCCCCCTGTATGCTCTCGGCCACCACGCAGGCCGTGCGTTCACTGATCTGCCCCAGTTGCCCCTCCTCCCCGTAATCGAGCAGGCGTACATCCGGCAACAGGGGCCGGAAAGCCGATTTCAGGCCCTCGTGTCCCCCGATGCTCAGCGCACCCTGGGTGCTGCCATGGTAGGCCCCGCGGAATCCCACGATCTCGGTCCGGCCCGTATGGCGCTTTGAGAGCTTCATGGCCCCTTCCACCGCCTCACTGCCGGAGTTGACCAGGTAGACATTGTCCAGGCCCGCAGGCAGGCAGCCTGTCAGCAGGGCCGCCAGCCGCACCTGGGGGGACTGCACAAACTCCCCGTACACCATCAGATGGGCGTACCGGTTGAGCTGTTCCCGGATGGCCCCGAGGACATGGGGGTGGCCGTGGCCCAGGGCGCTGACCGAAATGCCGCTGATCAGGTCCAGGTAGGCCTTCCCCTGCTTGTCGTACATATACACGCCCCGGGCCCTTTCAATTTCCAGGGCGAGGGGAGCCGAAGAGGTCTGTGCCAGGTGGCGGTAAAACAAATGGCGGTCGTTCATGGCATGATGGCTTCAGGGCTGCCGGCTAGGGCAGCATAGGTTCATAGAGCACGGCGGAAAGGCTTCCCAGGTAAACGGGCTGCCTGCCGCGGTGCCACACATAAATGTACAGGAGGTCGGAACGCCTCCTCACCTCGGGGGTCATGTAGTCGAACCGGATGGTGTTCCAGCCGCCCGCCTCCAGTTCGATCTTGTGGTTCTCCGAACTGCGGTACTTGTAATTGCCCCCCTTGTGGGAAAAGGTGGCCACCAGGAGCGGATCCGGGCCCTCGTAGGCAGCCGGCACATACACCCTGGCTTCGATGCGGACCCAGGCGTGGTCCCGGCCTGTCAGGTCCCTGTAGGCCGACTGGAAAGAGGGGGAAAAGGGCCGGAGGGTGTCCAGCACCATGGCCGGCAGACCGGCAGGGCCGGGCAGGGTGTCCGTAAAGGCATGGTCCGGATAGGTCTCCGGCCGCAGGTCCATGCGGAACAACTCCCGGCTTTCATAGGCCTGTTCGTCCGTCAAAGCCTCGATGGCGGTCAGGGAGCGCGTGACCAGCAGCAGCTCCCGGTCTTCCGCCTTTACGGAAGTCTTCAAAAAGGTGCGGAAATAATACGCCCGGGTCATGGTCTCCAGGGTGATGATGCCCCGGTGAAACTGCCATGTCTGGAACAGGTTCAGCAGGATGAGCAGTCCCATGACCAACCACAGGGCAAACCGCCTGGCCCTTCCCTGCTTCTGAAGCCATTCCAACAGGCTGGCCAGGGGCAGGGACAGGGCGGGATAGGCGGAAATGATCGCCCGGGAGCTGAAACAGCCTCCGGCATACCACCAGGTGGTCCAGGACGACATCAGGTAAAGGCTCAGCAGAAAGAAAACGGCCACCGGGAAGAAAAGCCCCCGGTCCTTTCGGTATAGGGTAAAAAACCCCGCCAGGGCAAATACCATCAGGGGGGTGTAGACCAACCAGCCCTTGCGGAAGCTGAACAAAAACTTCCACGTATGGGGATACAACAGGTCGAGGCCCTCCCCCGCATTGTCATAGCTGTAATAAAGCCACTGCCCTGTCAGGCCCTTCCAGTAGACCAGCTGCGGCAGGACCATCAGAAACATGGTCCCGAAAAACAACAGCAGCCAGGCCGGCCGCCTCAGAAAAAATGCCAGCCGCTTCTTCAGGTCTTTGGCAGACCCCGTCCCCCAAAGGAACACCAGGACCACGGCCACGGCCTCGGTGGGCCGTATCAGGCTGATAAGGCCTGCCACCAGCCCGCAAAGAACCCACCAACGCATGCCTGCAGGGCCGGGCAGGGAAAAGGGCCGGCCAAAGGCCGCCAGCCTTCTCTCAGGCTCCCGGGAGAGGTTGTCATAAAACCGGACGGTTCCCCAGAGCAGCAAGGCAAACAAAAACACCAGGGGCGTATGGGCCATCAGCCCGGCGAAGGCAAACTGGTGTAACAGGTTCGTCCCTGCCACCACCAGAAACAGGGTCAGCAGCACCGTCAGCGGCTTGAAGTAACGGTGCAACAACAACCGCCAGAACCACAGGGCCAGAAACACGTAGACAAACATGCCGAGCGACAGGGCGACCTGGTAGGGCAGGGAGAAACCATCAGCCAGCACCTCCGGGAGCAGGACCGCCACGGCATGCCCGACCAGGAAAAAGGGGGCGTAGAGCATGGCCATGCCGCCCGTATACTTGATGACGTGGTCCCCGAACTCCTGGCGGTTCAGAAAATACAGGGTGGCCGTGGTCCCGTAGCGCTGCTGGATGTCCTCCACCCACTCCAGGTTGCGGATGCCGGGATCATCATAAATAAACGCTGCCGGCAGGTAGAGGTAATACCCCTTGGTGTCCCAGCTCAGGGCATTGTCGAAGGGTTTGGTCAGCCGCAGCGACAACAGCACGGCAAACAGCAGCAAGATCAGCAGCAGGGTCTGTTTTTGGGTAATCCTCATCCCGCAGGGTGCTTTATAGGTTAGTACTTGTATTTCTCCTTCCACAGCTTCCGCAGCCTGGCCCGCAGTTCATTCTCCCTCGGGTTGTCTGCCGGATCGTACAGGAGGGTCCCCGCAAGGGCATCGGGCAGGAATTCCATCTCGGCGAAATGGTTCTCAAAATCGTGGGCGTAGCGGTAGTCCTTGCTGTAGCCGGCCTCCTTCATGAGCCGGGTCGGGGCGTTGCGCAGGGGCAGGGGAACGGGGAGGTCGCCTTTTTCACGGACCAGGGCGGCGGCCTTGCCGATCGCCTTGTAGGCGGCATTGCTTTTGGGTGAGGCCGCCAGGTAGGTGGTCGCCTGGGAAAGGATGATACGGCCCTCGGGCATGCCGATCAGGCTGACGGCCTGAAAGCAACTGGTCGCCAGCAACAGGGCGTTGGGGTTGGCATTGCCAATGTCTTCCGATGCCAGAATGACCAGCCGCCGGGCGATGAATTTGGGATCCTCCCCCCCTTCGATCATGCGGGCGAGATAGTAGACCGCCGCGTTGGGATCGCTGCCGCGCACCGATTTGATGAAGGCGGAAATCACGTCGTAATGCATCTCCCCCCCTTTGTCGTACAGGGCAAGGTTCTGCTGGATCACATCCAGGAGCACCTCATTGGTGACCACCACCTCCTCCCCCTCCGGAAAGGCCTTCACGGCCAGTTCAAGGGCGTTGAACAACTTGCGGGCATCGCCGCCCGACACCCGCAGCAGGGCTTCGGTTTCGCTGAGTTGGACCCGGCGTCCCGAATGTTTCTCAAGGGCCTGCCTGCCCTTCTCGGCCAGGCGAAGCAGGTCCTCCTTCTCAAGCTCCCTGAGGATGTATACCTGGCAGCGCGACAGCAGGGGGGAGATCACCTCGAAGGAGGGGTTCTCGGTGGTGGCGCCGATCAGCACGATGGTGCCCTGCTCTACGGCCCCCAGGAGGCTGTCCTGCTGGGACTTGCTGAAACGGTGGATTTCATCGATGAACAATATCGCCTGCCCGCCACCCGCCCGCGCCTTGTCAATCACTGCCCGGACATCCCGGACCCCGGAGCTGACGGCGCTCAGGGTATAAAAAGGCCTGAGCAGGGTCCGCGAGATCAGATAAGCAAGGGTCGTCTTGCCCACTCCGGGCGGTCCCCACAGGATCATGGAGGGGAGGTTGCCCGATTCGATCGACCGTCGGAGGATGGCTCCCTGTCCGACCAGGTGTTGCTGGCCCAGGTAGTCATCCAGGCTTGCCGGGCGCAGCGTCTCTGCCAGGGGGGTTACGGTGCTCATGGGAGGGGGATATCGTTTGGTGGATTGGCGTCCCTTCCGGCCGTCTGCCGCAGGTCTTCCAGCCGGCCGGCCACAGGGCCAGGGCCTGTCAGGAAAAACCGGGACAAGTGCTCCAGCCGCTGCAGCAGGGGCGGGTGTGAATAATGAAGGAATACATAGGCAGGGTGCGGGTGCAGGTTACTCAGGTGCTTGACGGACAATTTTTTCAGGGCCTCCATCAGGGGCCCGGGCGCGTGGTGGCGGGCCGCGAAGGCATCGGCTTGGTACTCATATTTCCGGCTCAGGTAATTGGCAGCCATCCCCAGCACCAACGAAAGGGGGGCGTACAGCAGGGCGAAGCCGAGCAGGCCCAGGTGAAAGCTTTGCTCCGTTCCGCCCAGGGCGAGGGACAGCCCGGGCCGGTTGATCACCATGCCCAGCAGGAAAAACAGGATGCCGCCCTGGGCAATGGACAGAAGCATGCCGCGCAGCAGGTGCTTGTGCTTGTAATGCCCGATCTCATGGGCCAGGATGGCCACCAGTTCTTCCGTGCTGTGGTCACGGATCAGGGTATCGAACAGCACGATCCGTTTTTTGGGTCCCAGGCCGCTGAAATAGGCATTGGCCTTGGTGCTCCTTTTGGAACCATCGATCACATAGATATCGGCCAGCCTGAACCCTGTCTTATCGGCAAACTCCTGAATGGCAGTCCTCAGTTCCCCCTCCTCCAGGGGGGTCTGCCTGTTGAACAGCGGCACGATCAGGCTGCTGTAAAACAGGGACATGAACAGGGAAAACCCGGTGAAGGCGATCCAGGCATACAGCCAGAACAGCGGCCCGGCCACCTGGTAAAACCACACAAACAGCGCCAGCAGCGCACCCCCGATCAGCAAGGCCAGCAGCCATCCCTTGAATTTGTCTGCCAGAAAGGTGGCCGGGCTGGTGCGGTTGAAGCCAAAGGATTCCTCGATCACGAAGGTGGCATAGACCTGGAACGGGGTGGACAACAAGTCGGAGGCCAGGCCCAGGATGCCAAAAAACAGGATTGCCTGGAGCACGGGCTGGACGGTATGCTGCCTGACCCAGGCATCCAGCCAGCCAAAGCCGCCGCTCAGCAAAAGGGCCAGAACCAACAGGAAGCTCAGGCCCGCGCTGAGGGCTCGTAGCCGGCGGTTCCGCCTGGCATATTCCTGGGACCGGCGGTACGTCTCTGCATCCGTGATCCCGTGCAGGGCCTCCGGCAGGACAGGGCTCCAGCGTTGGGCGTTCAGGTAGTCCATGAGCCGGTCCAGCAGGAAATCCGAGACCAGGATCAAAACGATGAGGATCAGCAGGGGGTGCTCCATGATCAGGCAGCAGGTGTTAAGGTTCTCAATAGCTTCCGGCGCGCTTCCGAAGGAACCACTCGGCCGCAAGCAGCAGCAACAATAAAAAGAAAACTGCCCGGAAGCCAATCAGGGGATCGTAAGACCTTTGAGAATAAACCAGGGGCAGCAGGTCGTCGCGCCCGTTGATCCAGGCAGCCAGATCATCCCACTGACCGGGGCCCGCCATCCGACCCCCGGTCCGTGACGAGAGCCCGTCGAGCAGCTGATGGTCCGCCAGTGTCTGCATGCCTTCCAGGTTCAAGGGCAGCACGGTAAAGGCCCCGCTGGCGGAATAGGACTCCCCCCCGAAGCGGGTGGTGGCCCCGAATTCATAATCCCCCGGAGGGAAGTTGCCGGCCGAGAGCCGGTAGGCACTGGTGCTCCGGTCCATCTGGTAAGTATGGCTGATCCCGTCTGTGCCGGTGATCTCCAGGAAGACATCGGGCTCGTTCACCGGCTCAAAGCTTCGGTTGTACAGCTCCGCCTCCAGGTAGACCTCCTGGTCCTCCTCAAAGAAACGGGAGGCTTCCACCCGGAACAGGCTTTTATCTTCCTGCTGGGCAAGGTATTGCACCATACGTGACACCAGGTCGTCGAACGCCCGGTGGCTGCCGCTGCGCATATGGGCCGCCAACCGCCACCGCCAGATCCCCTCCCCCGTGATGATGCCCGATTTCCGGCCGGCCCGTTCCTCAAAGGCGATCAGGGGCTGCCCGCTGCCTGTCTGGCCAATGCGCTGAAATGCCAGCACCCGTGCAGACCGGGAGGTTTCATAACGGGCGAAGGGGACCTGAAGCGGGGGCAGGGCCTGCAGCAAGCGGACCGCCTGCCCGGAAACCGCAAACAAGCCGAAGCCCTGGTTCACCAGGGCCTGGGCTTCGATCCTTTCTTCGGAGCGGGGCAAAATGGACACCCCCCCGGCGAACAAGCCGTTCAGGGCGTCAAGGTCTGTGTGCTGTCCGACGACAAACAACAGGGGAATGCCTTCGGCCTCCAGCCGGCGGAGCAGTTCGTCAAGACGGCCGGGGCGGTCGGGAAGCTGGTGGAGTACCACCAGGTTGTAGGCCTCCGGAACGCCGTCGAAGGCATCCATGAGGGCCACCGTCACTTCGAAACGGTCGCTCTCCTCCAGGGCCAGATGCAGGGCCCCCACATCGGGATGGGGGGCGCTGGCCAGGATCAGCACTTTCTGTCGTCCGTCGATCACTTCGATGTAAAAAACCTGCCGGTTGTTGTCCGTGCTGACTTCACCGGCCACAGGGAGGATTTCGGCCACATAGCGCTGCATGCCCGGACGGTCTGCCGGCAAATGCAGGGAGACCGTTTCCTGGTGAAGATCTTCTGAAAACAACAGGTCCCTGCTGAACACCACCTCCCCCTCCCTGCTGATCCTTAGTTGTCCGTTCAAACCGTCGGCCTCACGGGCCTCCACCAGCACCTCCAGGGGGAATTCATTGTCCAGGTAGGTCAGGCGGTTGTGATTGACCCGCCTCAGGATCAGGTCACGGCGGGGCATGGTGTCCCCCATGGCCAGGGTATACACCGGGTAAGGGAGTCCTTCCGCCCGGTACACCGGATGGATGCCCCGGTTGTAAATCCCGTCGCTGGCCAGAATGACCGCGCCCAGATTCCGGTTGCTGTAGCGGCCTTCAATGCCGTCAAAGACCGCAGAGATGTCCGTCAGCCGGTCCCCGAATGACACCTCTCCCGCAGGGCGGAAGGACTCCCCGAACAGGTAGGTGCGTACATCGAAACGGGAGTCCAGGGATTCCAGAAATCCTGCCATTTCCTCCACATAGGCTTCCCTGTCGAAAACATCCTGTCCCGCCAGGTCCACCGACTGGGAATTGTCCTGTACGAAGAGGATGAGGGGGTCCTCCGTGTAGCGCTCCTGCCGTTCCACCAGGATCCCCAGCAACAGGATGGCCACCAGCGTCACCGTCAGAAAGCGGAACACGGCAAAAAGGCGCTTCTGGCCCAGGGAAAAGCCATCCTTTCCATTGCGGAAATACAGCAGGGCCGCATACAGCAGGCCCGCCAGGACACACAGCAACAGAACCCATCCCGGAAGGTCCGGGATGGGTTTGAAGATCAGAATGAATGGAAGAAGCAGGAAATTCAGCTTCATGACACCGGGGCGCTTACTTGGACTGTCCCTCCCCGGACTTTCCCTTGGCCGGGGAAGAACCGGGTTTCCCGATGGTGTCGCGCATGCCTGTGTCGGCCTTGATGTTTTCCATTCTGTAATAATCCATGATGCCCAGGTTGCCGCTGCGGAAGGCATCTGAAATGGCTTTGGGGATTTCCGCTTCCGCCTCGATCACCTTGGCCCTTGCTTCCTGTGCCTTGGCTTTCATCTCCTGCTCAGCTGCCACGGCCATGGCACGACGCTCTTCGGCCTTGGCCTGGGCGATGTTCTTGTCGGCATTGGCCTGGTCGATCTGCAGCATGGCCCCGATGTTCTTGCCCACATCGATATCGGCGATGTCGATCGACAGGATTTCGTATGCCGTTCCTGAGTCAAGGCCCTTGGACAGAACGACCTTGGAAATACTGTCCGGGTTCTCCAGCACCTGCTTGTGGTTGTTGGCTGAGCCAATGGAGGTCACAATTCCCTCTCCCACTCGGGCCAGGATGGTTTCCTCACCGGCCCCGCCCACCAGCTGCTTGATGTTGGCGCGCAGGGTGACCCTTGCCTTGGCGATCAGCTGGATGCCATCCTTGGCCACGGCGGCCACCGGAGGGGTGTTGATCACTTTGGGCTTGACCGACATCTGGACTGCCTCCAGCACGTCCCGGCCCGCCAGGTCAATGGCGGTGGCGGTTTTGAAATCCAGGGGAATATTGGCTTTGTCGGCGCTGATCAGGGCATTGACCACGGCCTTCACCCGTCCGCCTGCCAGGTAGTGGGCTTCCAGGTCGTTGCGGTTCAGGTGCAGGCCTGCCTTGGTGGCCGAGATCAGGTTGTTCACGATGACGGCGGGAGGAATCTTCCTCCAGCGCATGAGCACCAGCTGCAACAGGCTGATGCGAACGCCCGACACCAGCGCGGAGAACCACAGTCCGACGGGAATGAAATAGAAAATGACCCAAAGACCCAGGATACTGACCAGGGCAATGGCAATGATGATACCGATATTGGGATCCATGTGTTTTATGATTTTGGTTTGACAATGATTTTGTTTCCTTCCACTTTCACCACCGTGACCGGGGTGTTTTCGGCGATGAGGTTGTCCTTGGAGCTGACCTCATAGTATTCGTCTCCGATCAGGGCCTTTCCCATGGGATTCAAGCGCGTGATGGTGGTGCCTTCATCGCCCGGATTCACCCGGCCTGCCTCCACCACGTTGACCCGGCCATCGAGCTCAGAACCCAGCATGGCCTTCTTCCAGGTATTGGATTTCAGGGCCAGGCTGATGGCAATCAGGCTCACCACCAGGGCCCCGATAAGGGTCATGGCCCCTGTGGTCACCCCGTAATGGTTGAAGGCGACCACGACGCCTCCGATGACCAGGGCGATGCCGCCCAGGCCGACCAGGGTGGTGCCCGGCACCACGAGAATCTCCAGGAGGAGGAACAGCACCCCGACCAGGATCAGGCTCACAACGATCAACCAGGTCATAACCGGTTCTTTTTAAATGGATTAATCATATATTCGCCTTGTTCTCCGGTAGGACCTTTCCGGCATTCTGCTCCGGCCCTTGCCTGGCGCCCGGGGACACTCAAACAGTCCCTCCAAACAAAGGTAATCAAAAACTGGTTCAAGGGCGCGGTCTGCCGGTCCTCATTCAGGTTTTTTGGCATTCCCCGTTTCCACACCCCTTCTGAAGCGAAGCCGGTTTTCCTGTCCCGCCAGCAAACGATGGATGTTCCGGCGGTGGGTGGCAATGACAAAAACGGCCACCAGCAGAGAAAAGGCAACTTCCGGCCAGAGGGCTCCGGGCACCACCCACACCACCAGGACAGGAAATGCCAGGGCTGCCAGAATGGATCCGGCAGACACGATGCGGGTGGGCAGGAACACCAGCAGGAAAACCGCCAGGCAAGCGAGCATGGGCACCGGAAACAGCACCGCCAGGATGCCGGCCAGGGTGGCAATGCCCTTTCCGCCACGAAATCCTGCAAAGACAGGGAATACATGGCCGAGCAACGCCAGCAGTCCGAGCAGGAAACGGAACCCCACCTCCATTTCTGCCGAGGCAAACCCGCCGCTGACCAGACCGGCAAGTCCCACGGCCGCAGCTCCCTTCAAGGCATCCACAATCAAAACGATGATGGCCGCCAGGGCACCGAACTGCCGGTACACATTGGTGGCCCCGGCATTGCCGCTGCCGTGGTCGCGCACATCCTTTCCGAAAAACCACTTGCCGGTCCAGACCGCCGTAGGAATGGAGCCCAGCAGATAGGCCGCAGGGAGCAGTGCCATCAAAGGAAACAGCTTGTCGTGCATGCGGGCTTCAGTCTTTAACCAGTTTCACGGCGATCCAGTCCTTCTTCCTTTTCTCGCCGGTGAAGTGCAGTCCCAGGCTGGCGGCATGGGCCACGATGTCCCCCTTGTCCATTTCCAGGAAGCCACTCAGGATCATGACCCCCTTGGGATTCAGGACCGCCAGGTACTTCCCCATGTCTTCCAGCAGGATATTCTTGGTGATGTTGGCCAGGATCACATCGAAGGTATCGTCCCACAACACCCCGGTATCTCCGTGCTGGACATCGATCATGGACATGCCGTTGCGCTCGGCATTTTCCAGGGTGTTTTCGTAAGCGTATATGTTGTTGTCGATGGCCATGACAGGGGCGGCCCCCTTTTTGGCCCCCAGGATGGCCAGGATGCCGGTCCCGCAACCCATGTCGAGCAAGGATTTTCCCTTGAGTTTGGTTTCAAGAAGCCATTCCACCATCAGGGAGGTGGTTTCGTGGTGGCCCGTACCAAACGACATTTTGGGTTCGATGATGATTTCAAACTCGGCATCCCTGGCCGGCTTATGGAAGGGCGCGCGCACGAACAGGCGCTCCGTGATCCAGACCGGGTCGAAATGGCTTTCCCACACCTGGTTCCAGTTCCTGCCCCCGATCACCTGCACCTGGTAGGACATTTCCAGTTCCGGCCCGGCACCGGGCAGTTCCATGGTCCCCCCGAGCAAGTCCTCTCTGTATTCCAGGGCAGGGATGAATGCCTTGAAACCCTCCAGGGTCTCCTCAAAACTTTCGAACCCGATTTCGGCCAGCTGGGCGATCAGGATGTCGCGCCAGGGGTCCATCGGATTCAGCCTGCAATGTACTTCCACATAGTCCATGGGCGGGGCGTTTAAAATGAACGGATGATCTGCACGAAATCACCGGCCTTCAGAGAGGCCCCGCCGATCAGCCCCCCATCCACATCGGGGCGGGCAAACAGCTCACGGGCATTGCCGGCATTGCAGCTTCCCCCGTAAAGAATGGTCATATTGCGGGCGGTGTCCTCCCCGTAAGAGGCCTCGATGCGTTGCCTGATAAAAGCGTGGACCTCCTGGGCCTGTTCCGGGCTGGCCGTCCTGCCCGTACCAATGGCCCAGACCGGCTCATAGGCAATCACCGTGCGGGCCAGCTCATCCCGGTCGAGCCAGAACAGCCCGTTCCCGAGCTGGGAGGCGATCACCTCGAAGTGCCTCCCCCCGTCCCTCTCCTGGAGGACTTCCCCGCAACAATAGACCGGGGTCAGGCCCTCATCCAGTACCTGCCTGATTTTGGCGGCAAGGAGGTTTTCGTCTTCTCCAAAATAGGCCCTTCGCTCCGAATGCCCTACCAGGACGTGGGTGCCGCCGCAGGTCCGGACCATGCCGGCAGAAACCTCACCGGTAAAGGCGCCCTTTTTTTCCTGGTGGCAGTTCTGCGCCCCGGCCGAGACCCCGGGAGTTTTCCCGATGGCCTCCACGACGGTGGTCAGAAAGGGATGGGGCGGGAAAAAGACCACTTGCGGCCCGTTCTCCCCACCGGGCAAGCCTGCCTCCCGAAGTGCCTGACAGACTTCCGTGGCCAGGGTTTTGGCTTCCGCCAGGCCAAGATTCATTTTCCAGTTGCCGGCAACCATTTGTTTTCTCATAACGCTCGCGATTCTATAAGATACAACAAAGCCCAAATGTACAAAAAATGATGCCCGGAGGCCGGCAATTCCGCTTTTAAATTCCGCCTTTTCATGGGGGGCATCCCGGCCCGACGGCCTGGCCCCTTCATTGCAGCCTGACCCTCGGGTCCAGCAGACCATATATCAGGTCCACCAGGATGTTCAGAACCACCAGCATGACAGAGATCAGCAGGACGGCACCCATGAGGACGGGGAAATCGTAATGCTCCAGAGCCTGCACGATGACCACCCCAAGACCCTTCCAGTCAAACACGAACTCAACGAAAACCGCCCCGGCCAGCAGGGAGGCAAACCAGCCGGATACGGCCGTCACGACCGGGTTCAGGGCATTCTTCAGGGCATGGCGGGTCACCACGCGCATCCTGGACAGGCCTTTGGCGTGGGCTGTCCTGATATAGTCCATGCCCAGGACCTGCTGCAATGAACTGCGCGTCAACTCGGTAACAACTGCCAGGGGCCTTATGCCCAGGGTCAGCGCCGGCAACAACAGGTTCTTCCAGGCGAAGAATTCGCCCCGGCCGAAATCGTCCACCTCATGCAGGCTGCCGGTCATGTTCAGGCCCGTCCAGTCTCCCAGCACGAAGGCAAAAAACCAGGCGATGATGATGGCCGCAAAGAAGGAAGGAAGGGCCATGCCGAAAACCGAGAACACCAGGGTGGTTCGGGCCAGAAGGCGGCTGTTGCGGAAAGCCACCAGCACGCCCAGGGCCACCCCGGCGATCATGGCGAAGAGGATGGACGTGCTGGCCAGCAGCAATGTGTTGGGCAGCGCCTGGGCAAGCACCTCAGTCACCGGGCGGTTGCTCTGGTAAGACCGGCGCAGGTAAGGCTTTTTCAGCACCAGGGAGTGCCTCCCCAACGTCAGCAGGGCCCATGCACTGTAAGTGTCCCTGTCCAGGAAAAACAGGCTGCTGCTGTCGGTTCGGTGGTGCACAGACAGGGGCGACAGGTCGTTCAGGTAATTGACGAACTGCACCCCGGTCGGCCTGTCCAGGCCCAGCTCCTCACGAATGGCATCCACCGAGGCCAGATCGGCTCGCTGACCGAGCATCATGCGCGCCGGGTCGCCCGGCAGGATGGTAAACAGGAAGAACACCAGGCTGACAACGCCCAGCAGCACCCAGAAACCATACCACAACCGCCTGCCAATGAATTTTCCCACTTCCGGTCGGATGTTGCCGTCCCGATCAACCCTGGTTTTCTGTTTCCAATTCCAGTTTGATCAGGGCGAAGACGGCATAATTGATGATATCATAATAGTTTGCGTCGATGCCTTCCGACACAAACGTCTGCCCCTGATTGTCCTCGATCTGCTTGATCCGGAAAAGCTTCATCAGGATGATGTCGGCCAGGGAAGACACCCGCATCTCACGCCAGGCTTCGGAATAATCATGGTTCTTGTCCTGCATGAGCGACCTGGACTTTTCGAAGTACAGTTCATACAGCCGGATGGCCTGCTCCTCATCCAGGTCGGCATGGTCTGCCGGCCCCTTTTCCAGCTGCACCAGGCCCATCACGGCATAGTTGATGATCCCGACAAACTCGGTGCTGATCCCTTCAAGTATTTTTTGCGTACCTTTGTCCTGCAATGACCGGATACGCTGGGCTTTGATGAACAGCTGGTCGGTCAGTGAAGAGGGGCGGAGGATCCTCCACGCACTGCCGTAGTCGCGCATTTTTTTCAGGAACACATCCAGGCACATTTGCTTTACCTGGTCAAATTGGCGGTCGGTTTTCGAGACAGTGCCCATGGCTTGGCAGGGATAAGAAATACGGGATGATCAGGTTTTAAAACGATGGCGAAAGATACGTTTTTTTGTCCAAACAGGACCCTGAACTGCCAGGGGAAATTGGTCCGGCTCTCCCCCCCCCTGGTCATGGGCATCATCAACCTCACCCCGGACTCATTCTATGAAGGAAGCAGGTACTCCAGCCCGTTAAAGGCTGTTGAAAAGGCTGCAGGCATGCTGAAAGAGGGGGCAGGCATGCTGGATCTGGGCGCAGCCTCCACCCGGCCCGGAGCCGGGCCCATAAAGCCCGAAGAGGAGAAGAAGCGGCTGCTGCCCGCCCTGCAAGCCATCCTCAGGGAATTTCCCGATGCCCTGGTATCGGTCGATACCTACCATGCGGAAACGGCCAGGGCCTCTGTGGGGGAGGGGGCAGGGATCATCAACGACATCTCCGCCGGCAGCATGGACCCGGCCATGGCCCGGACCGTTGCCGGCCTGGGCGTTCCCTATGTGCTGATGCACATGCAGGGGACCCCGGCCACCATGCAGGACAATCCACGGTACACCCACCTGATCCGGGAAATCACCGGTTTCTTCGACCACCACATCGCCCGGCTGCTGGATCTGGGCGTCCATGACATCATTCTGGATCCCGGTTTCGGTTTCGGCAAGACCGTGGAACACAATTACGAGCTGCTGGCGGGCATGGACTTCTTCCACCTGTTTGAGCGCCCCCTCATGGTGGGCCTCTCCAGGAAATCCATGGTCACCCGCGTGCTGGGCGTACCGCCAGGCGATGCACTGAACGGCACCACCGTGCTGCATGCCGTCGCACTGATGAAAGGGGCTGCCATCCTGAGGGTTCACGACGTACGGGAAGCCGTGGAGGCCGTAAAAATCGTGCAGGCTTTTCAAAACGTCCGTCAATTGGATTAATTTTACCAAGAAAAAACCAGCCCATGCCCACAGACATGGTTCCGGCGTTCATTCAGATCCGGCTTCTCGACGTCCTGGACATCCTTTTGGTGGCTGTCCTGCTTTACCAGTTGTATGCGCTGATCCGCGGGACCGGAGCCATACATATTTTTCTGGGCATCCTGTCCATTTACCTGCTCTGGTGGCTGGTCCGCATTTTCGAGATGGAGCTGCTGACGGCGATCCTCGGACAGTTTATCAGTGTGGGGGTGCTTGCCCTGATCATTGTGTTCCAGCCTGAAATCCGCAAATTCCTGCTGGTTTTGGGCACCCGGAGCATCCTCACCAAGCGCTCGCGCCACTTTTTCCACAAACTTTGGAATACCGACCAGCGGGACAAACTGGATATTCCCGCCATCGTGCATGCCTGTGAGCGCTTTTCTGAAAGCCGTACCGGAGCCCTGATCGTCATTACGCGGCAGAACCCCCTGGAGTTTTTTGTAGAGACCGGGCAGGTACTGGATGCCCGGATATCCGAACCCCTGCTGGAGTCCGTGTTCTTTAAAAACAACCCCCTGCATGACGGGGCGGTAATCCTCACGGACAACCGCATCAAGGCCGCCCGCTGCGTCCTGCCTGTCTCGGAAAACCCAACATTCCCCGCCACCCTGGGCCTTCGGCACCGCGCCGGGGCAGGGGTTACGGAACAATCCGATGCCATCGCCCTGGTGGTCAGTGAGCAGACCGGAAGGATTTCCTGGTGCAAGGAGGGGCAGATCAAGAGGAATCTCAAACCCCTTCAGCTCAAGGAAATGCTGGCCAGGGAATTTGCCAGCGAGGGACAGGAAAAGGAAGAAGGGGAGCCTTCCCCATCCGACAGGAAAAAAAATAACCAGGACACATGATCCTGCTGGCAGACAGCGGCTCCACCAAGACGGACTGGTGGTTTGTCCGGGGAACGCGTCGCCTGGCCGCCTTCCGCAGCCCGGGCCTCAATCCCTACTTCCTGGATCCGGACCAGATCCGGGCCCTGGTCATGGAGTCGATGCCGGAGGGGTTCAGACAGTACCGTCCGGAGGAAATCTATTTCTACGGGGCAGGGTGCAGCACTGCAGAGAAGCAGGAGCGGGTCCGCCGGGCACTGCAAGCCCTGTTCCCGGACACGGAAAGAACGGAGGTGGGGAGCGACCTGCTCGGCGCGGCCAGGGCCTTATTTGGCCGGGACAGGGGCATCGCCTGCATCCTCGGTACCGGCTCCAACGCCGCCGTATATGACGGCCAGGAACTGGCCCATGCGGTCCCGTCCCTGGGCTACCTGCTGGGGGATGAAGGCAGCGGGGCATCCATCGGAAAGTCTTTCCTGACCCGGTGGATGCGGGGGCAGGTTCCCGACGACCTGAGCGTGGATTTCACGAGGACCCACGCGGGCACTCCCCGGTCCATCCTCTCGGACCTGTATGCAGAATCCCACCCAAACCGTTACCTGGCTTCCTTTGCCGTTTTTTTACATCGTCGGATGGCGCATCCTTTTGTCCGGGAACTGGTTGCCGGGTCGTTCAATGACTTCCTGCGGGAGCAGGTGTCCCGTTTGCCGGATCGGGAAGGGCTCCCCCTGGCCTTTACCGGATCGGTGGCCTTTCACTTCAGACACATTCTGGCGGAATGCAGCGTGAAAGCCGGGCTGCAATTCCTGCGTGCAGAGGCCTCCCCCATGGAAGGGCTTCACCGCCACCATGGTGGACGGTCCGGCTGCTGACGGGTTCAGCTCCTGATATGGGCCAGGATGGCCTCCTCCTCCCCCGGATGAAACCAGGCGGCTTCCGTTTTTTTCCGGTACCAGGTCAGCTGTCGTTTGGCGTAACGGCGGGTGTTGGTCTTGATCTTCCCGATGGCCTGTGACAAGGTACACCGGCCGGCGATCCAATCATACAATTCCTTGTAGCCTACCGTATTCAGGGCATTGAGGTGGCGCCAGGGGTAGAGGCGCCAGGCCTCCTCCACCAGGCCCTGCCGCACCATGTGGTCAACCCGCTGATTGATGCGGCAGAAGAGTTCGTCGCGGTCCCGGTTCACCACCACCTGCTTCACGGCGAACGGCCGTTTAACCGGCTGGTTCCGCCGCATCCGCGAATAAGGCACCCCGCAGGACAGGAAGACCTCGATGGCGCGCATCAGCCGCTTGGGGTTTGACAGGTCCGCCTCCGCGTAATAGGCAGGATCGATGCGGTGAACCCAGGACCTCAGGCCGTCCAGGCCCTCCCGCTCCAAAACCAGCCTGACCTGATTTCTGACATCCCGGTCCGGCTCCGGCAAGGCGTCTATGCCGTGACACAGGGTATCCATGTAAAGCCCGGAACCACCCGTTGCCAGAACCACATCGACCGAACGGAACAGGGTCTCCAGAACCCGCAGGGCATCTTGTTCGAACAGGGAGACATTATAGTAGTCATGAATGGACAGGTGCCCGACAAAATAATGCGGCACCCGCATCAGCTCCTGACGGGAAGGAGGGGCCGTGCCGATGGTCAGCTCCCTGTAAAACTGCCGGGCGTCGCCCGAGATGACGGAGGTGTGCAGTTCTTCGGCCAGGCGGATGCACAGCTCCGTCTTGCCGACGGCCGTGGGCCCGTTGAGTACGACCAGGGTTTTCTCAGGGACTGTCTTCTTCAAATCCTTCATTATTGCCGGACCGGTCGCTGTAAGGGTCCTCTTCCTCCCCTTCCAGGTGCTCCAGATCCTCCGGATCATACACATCCTCTCCCAGAAAAAGGTCCATGCTCCTTTCCCCTTCGGGCATGGCCCCGGGGGTGGCGGTGAGTTCCCTGGGCACCTCCCCCGCCGCACGGTGAAGATGCGGGTACTGCTTGTCCTTATCGGCCGGAAGGATGCGCAGCAGCTCAATGTAGAAAGTCCAATAATTCAGGTAATCATACACATACAGCAACTTCTGGTGGGGGTCGTCGATGAAGTCGTTCAGGCGGCACTCCTCCATGATCAGGACGGGTTTGCCGGTCCCGTCCGTGGGCTCCTGGTCCATGTCGACCAGGGAGATCTCCTGTTTCTTGCGGAAATGGTCGTTGCAGGTAAAGAAAGAAGACAGCATGCCGGGATCCAGTTTCAGGTTGGCCACAATGGCCAGGTGGAAATCCAGGAAAGTCTGGTCCGACTGCAGTTCGAACTCCCGGTAAAAGCCGTCCTGGTCTTCGAACAGGACTTTGAAACGGTAGATGTGCATGAAAAAACGGGTTATGCCGGGAAGGCGCGTTCTTCTCTCAAAAGTAGTGATTAATTCATTGTTTTCCGGAGCTCCAGGCCCAATTTTTTTCCTTCCTCCGCCATACGCTGCAGGGCGGGTTCCCTCTCATTGGGGATCTCCCCCTCCAGGATGGCCTCCCGGATGGCCGTCTTGATGAGGCCCACCTCCCGGCAGGGATTCAGTCCGAAGGCTTCCATGATGTCTTCCCCCGTGACGGGCGGCTGCCAGTTGCGCAACCGGTCCTTTTCTTCTATTTCCTGCAGTTTCTCCCGCACCAGTCCGAAATTCCTTAAAAACCGCCGGACCTTGTCCGGATTGCCCGAGGTGATGTCTGCCTCGCAAAGGGTCATCAGGTCGTCGATGTCTTCCCCGGCCTCGAACAGCAGGCGCCGCACAGCGGAATCCGTTACGACACTCTGGCTGAGCACGATGGGACGCAGGTGCAACAACACCAGCTTGCGCACATAATTCATTTTTTCGTGCTGGGGCAGCCGGAGGCGGCGGAACAGGGGGGCGACCATTTTGTATCCCAGAAACTCGTGCCCGTGGAATGTCCATCCCGTTCCCGGTTCGAAACGCTTGGTGGCCGGCTTGGCGATGTCATGCAGCAAGGCCGCCCACCTCAGCCAGAGATTGTCGGATTTGGCAGACAGGTTGTCCAGCACCTGAAGGGTGTGCAGGAAGTTGTCCTTATGGGCCATCCCTTCCCTGACCTCGATGCCTGCCAGGTTCTCCAGTTCCGGGAAAAAGACCTTCAACAGCCCTGCTTCCCGCAGTTGGATGATGCCCCCTGACGGCCTGCCGGTGAGCAGGATTTTATGGAACTCCTCCATGATCCGTTCCATGGACACAATCTCCAGCCTGCCGGCATTTCGCCGGATCGCCTCAAAGGAAGGGGGGTCGATGGAGAAGCCGAGGCGGGCAGCGAAACGCACGGCCCGCATCATGCGCAGGGGATCGTCAGAGTAGGTGGTATCGGGATCCAGCGGGGTTCTCAGCAATTTCCTTTCCAAATCAGCCTGTCCCCCGAAAGGATCCAGCAATTCGCCGAAGTTATCACGGTTCAGTCCGATGGCCATGGCATTGATGGTGAAATCCCGCCGGTTCAGGTCATCCTGCAGGCTGCCGTCCTCGACCACGGGCTTGCGGGAGTCTGCACGGTAGGACTCCCTGCGGGCCCCGACAAACTCTACATCCCACCCCCCATGCCGCAGCATGGCCGTTCCAAAACGTTTGAAGACCTGGAGTTTCTGCCTGGCATCAAGGGCAAGTGAGACCTCCTGTGCCAGGGCCACCCCGCTGCCCACGACCATGATGTCAATGTCACTGGATGAGCGGCCCATCAGCAGGTCACGCACCCATCCGCCCACCACGTAGGCCTCGACGCCCATGCGGTCGGCCGTCCGGGAGATCACATCAAATACCGGGTGTTGAAGGCTGGTTTTCAAAACGTGGTCAGTTCCTGATGATTTCCATGGTGCCGTCTTTTCCGATCCTGATGATGGTCGAAGGCCTGGCCATGCGCACCCTGGCCTGGTAATCCGGCACGATGAAATCGACCGCCCTCCTGATCTCTGGAGATATCTTACTGAAGGACACCGGATTGGGGCTGCCACTCAGGTTGGCCGAGGTGGATGTCAGGGGTTTGCCAAGGGCCCTGACGAGCTGCTGACAAAGGGGATCGTTCGGTATACGGATGCCCACTGAGCCATCCCTGGCCGGCACGTTCGGGGCCAGGTTACGGGCCCCCGGGTAGATAATGGTCAGGGGGTCGGTGATGCTTTCCATCAGATCGAATGCCATTTCCGGAATGTCCTCCACATAGTTTTTGAGGGTTTCTATGCTGTCGACCAGCACGATCAGGGATTTCCCCCCCACCCTTTGCTTCACGGCAAATACTTTGTTCACCGCCTGCTCGTTGGTGGCGTCGCAGCCGATTCCCCAGACCGTATCCGTGGGATACAGGATGGTGCCCCCCTGCCGGAGGACTTCCACGGCCTCATCAAGCCTGAATGATTCTTTCATCGCATCTTTACAATATCATCCCCCATTAAACCGATCCCGCCAGGCGGGCATCCTCCCCCGCCACCACCGCCCGGCGTTCCATGCCGGTCCGTTTGGACGGGAAACGTTTCCGGTCCTGCAGGGCCCTCAGTTTGGCATATTTTTCAAAACAAAGCATGGCCGAAAACCAACTGACGACAAACCCGTGACGACCCTCCAGGAAGCCGCCCTTGACCACGAAATTGTGGATGAAGCGCCAGAAGGGATGCAGCACGAGTTTGCGAAAGGAGGCGCGGGTGCCGTTATCGTCGGCTGCCCGGGCGGCAATCGTACTGAACCGGTTGTTCTTTTCCAGTTGCTCCTCCAGGCTGTCACACATCCAATGCAGTAAAGGGGCCTTTACCTGCCGGCTGCTCGCCCCATTGGCCAGAACCACCTTGTCGTGGGGGTTCACCCCGCCCCAGGCAGCCCGCCGGCGGTCGAAAAGCCGGAGTTTGCGGTCAGGATACAGGTTGGTATAACGCATCCAACGACCGCAGAAACAGTTCATTCTCGGAAACACATATCCATCGTGGGTCCAGTTTTTCTTGATCTCCAGGATGGCTTCCGCCATGGGCCTGGAAATGGCTTCATCGGCGTCCAGTGACAGGATGTGGTCGTAGGCGGCCAGGGAAACCGCATGGTTTTTCTGCTCTACGTAACCCAGAAAATCCTGGCGGTACAACCTGACCCCGAGTTCACGGCAGATCTCGGTGGTACGGTCCGTACTGCCGGAGTCGACCACCACCACCTCATCCGCAACAGCCTGCAGGGACCGGATACAGCGGGCAATGTATTTTTCCTCGTTATGGGCAATGACAACGCCTGAAATCTTGGGCATGACCGTCAATTAGTGCACAAATTTAGTCATTCGTCCCGAAACCAATCACACGGCCACCTGATATTCCCGAAGGGCCTCATTGAGGCTCGTCTTGCGGTCGGTGCTTTCCTTGCGCCGGCCGATGATCAGGGCGCAGGGAACCTGGTATGTTCCGCCGGGAAAATCCTTGGGGATGGTCCCCGGAATAACGACCGACCGGGCCGGGATCCGCCCTGTGTAGGTGATCGGTTCGGGACCGCTCACGTCGATGATCCTGGTGGAGGCTGTCAGCACCACATTGGCCCCCAGGACGGCCTCCCGTTCCACCCGGATGCCTTCCACCACGATGCAGCGGGAACCAATAAAGCAATGGTCCTCCACGATGACCGGTGATGCCTGAATGGGCTCCAGCACACCGCCCAGTCCCACACCCCCGCTCAGGTGAACATGCTTTCCGACCTGCGCACAGCTCCCGACGGTAGCCCAGGTATCGACCATGCTGCCTTCTTCCACCCGGGCCCCGATATTCACGTAGGAGGGCATCATCACCACCCCGGGTGCAAGGTAGGCCCCGTAACGGGCAATGGCATGGGGGACCACCCTCACGCCCAGCTTGCGGTAGTTGGATTTTAACGGGATCTTGTCGTGAAACTCCAGGGGGCCCGCTTCCAACACCTCCATCCTGCGGATGGGAAAGTAGAGGATGACGGCTTTCTTGACCCACTCGTTCACCACCCAGCCACCGGGGGTGGGTGCGGCCACCCGCAGGCTTCCATCGTCCAGTTTTCCGATCACCCATTCAATGGCCTCCTGCACCGCCGGCTCCTGCAGCAGGCTGCGGTCCTCCCAGGCCCTTGAGATGAGTTCCATGCTTTCTTCCATGGTGCAAAGATAGCAATCTTTACAGCGCTTCCATAATCCTCCGGCTTTGCGTATCTTTGCATCCACAAGGCAGCGCATGGGACGGATCATGGCCATCGATTACGGGCAGAAACGGGCCGGCCTGGCGGTAACCGACGAAAGGCAGGTCATCGCCAGCGGTCTGGCAACCGTGCACGTCGGCAAGTTGATGGACTACCTCCGGGATTATTTTTCCCGGGAGCCGGTGGAACGGCTCGTCATCGGAGAGCCCTTCGACATGCAGTACCGCCCATCGGATGCCAGCCGGTATATTGATCCTTTCATCCGGCAGGTCAGAAAACAATTTCCGGACATTCCCGTTGAAAGAATGGATGAAAGATTCACTTCCAAAATGGCCATGCAGGCCATGCTGGACGCCGGAGTAAAACGAAAGGACCGTCAAAGGAAGGAACTGGTCGACACCATCAGCGCCACCATCCTGCTGCAGTCCTTCCTGGAAAGCAGACAATTCAAGAACCAGAGATTATGATCCTTCCCGTTGTAGCTTACGGGGACCCGGTCCTGAAAAACAGGGCCAAACCCGTTGAAAAAGACCATCAGGGCCTGCAGGAGCTGATTGACACCATGTGGGACACCATGTACCAGGCCCAGGGGGTTGGCCTGGCTGCCCCCCAGGTGGGACAGTCCCTGAGGTTGTTCATCATCGATGCCTCCCCTTTTGCCAACGAAGATCCCTCCCTGAAGGACTTTAAAAAGGTCTTCATTAACGCACGCATCCTTGAGGAAAGCGGGCAGGAATGGCTTTTCAACGAGGGGTGTCTGAGTTTTCCCGACCTGAGAGAGGACATCCTCAGAAAGCCCGATATCAGGATGGCTTACCAGGATGAGCATTTCAATGAATTTGAAGAAAGCTTCAGCGGCCTGGCCGCCCGGATCATCCAGCACGAATACGATCATATAGAAGGCATCGTCATGGTGGACCGCATCTCCCCGCTGAAAAGAACCCTGCTGCGCAAAAAGCTCAGCAACATTTCCAGGGGCCTGGTCAATCCCGGTTACCCGATGAAGTTCCCCCTCAGAAAGAAATGACCTATCAGTTACACAGGCTCTCCAATGGCATCCGGCTGATCCACAAGCCGGTGGACTCCCCCGTGGCGCACTGCGGGCTGGTTGTCAACGCCGGGTCCAGGGATGAGGCCATACGGGAGCAGGGGCTGGCCCATTTCATAGAGCATGTGATCTTTAAAGGCACCAGGAAGCGGAAAACCTTTCACATCCTGAGCCATATGGAGCATGTGGGCGGCGAGATCAACGCTTACACCACCAAGGAAGACACCTGCTATTATGCTTCCTTCATGCATTCCTTTTACGGGAGGTGGTTCGACCTGTTGTCCGACATCCTGTTTCAGTCCGTATTCCCGGAAAAGGAGCTGGCCAAGGAAAAGGACATCATCATAGATGAGATCAACTCTTACAAAGATTCCCCGGGGGAACAGATCTTTGACGACTTCGACGGGGTGGTGTTCAAGGGACATCCTCTGGGCAGGAACATCCTCGGAAAGCCCGCCACCATAAGGGCATTCGACCGGAAGGCCATCTCCGGGTTTTTGCAGCGGAATTACCTCAGCGGGGAGATGGTGATCTGCTCCGTGGGCCGCATCGAATTTCCCCGCCTGGTCCGTCTGGCGGAAAAACATTTCGGCCACGCGTCTTGGGGCAGCCGCCTGAACGGGCGGGAGCCATTCAGTGGCTATGTTCCGGAGCAACGCTTCATTAAACGCCGCAACCATCAGGTGCATTGCGTTTTGGGGAACCAGGCCTACGAAAGCGAGCACCGCCTGAAGACCGCCATGGTCATGCTGAACAACATCCTGGGCGGTCCGGGACTGAATTCCCGCCTGAACCTGGCCGTGCGGGAGAGGCACGGCTTCTGCTACAACATCGAAAGCCATTACCAGCCCTATTCCGACACCGGCTTGTTCAGCCTCTATTTCGGAACCGACACGGGGTTTGTGGACAGGACCCTTTCCCTGATCCACAAGGAGCTGGCAAGGCTGAGGGACCGCCGCCTGGGCACCCTGCAGTTGAAACGGTCCAAGCAGCAACTGGCCGGTCAGGTAGCGATCTCATTTGAGTCCAACCTGAATGAAATGCTGTCCATCGGCAAGAGCCTCCTGGCATTTAACCGGGTGGACGACCTGAAGGAAATGAACCATAAGATCGATGCCGTGACCGCGGACGACCTTCTGGAAGCAGCCAACGAAGTGTTTGACCCTGCCCGCCTGAGCTTGCTGGGATACAGGCCCTGACCCGGCCATGGCCATCCCTCCCATATGCCCCCTCAGGCAGGATGGGACCCTGTGAATCGGGGCACCCGATGTAAAACAAATAAAGATGGAATGCACCCTTGCAGAACTGGAATCCTATGCCCGGAAAATAAGCAGCCAGGAGCCTGATGTGCTGGCCGAACTGAACCGAAACACCCACGCGCGCATGCTGAGGCCCAGGATGCTGTCGGGTCACCTGCAGGGCAGGTTGCTTGAACTGATGAGCCGCATGCTTTGCCCTCAGCGCATCCTGGAAATCGGAACCTACACGGGCTATTCGGCCATCTGCCTGGCCCGCGGGCTGGCCCCGGGGGGCTTGCTTCACACCATAGACCACAACCCGGAACTGGAGGATTTTGCACGGCAGTATATTGACAAGGCCGGCCTGTCGGACCGCATCATCCTGCATACCGGGGAGGCCCTGGAAGTCATTCCGGCACTGGAGGAGCGTTTCGATATGGTTTTCATCGATGCGGACAAAGAGAACTATGTCCGCTATTTCGACCTGGCCATGGATAAGTTGCGGCCCGGGGGGGTTATTCTGGCCGACAACGTGCTTTGGGGCGGGAAAGTGCTTGGCGGTCAGGAGACGTCCCAGGAAGGGCAAACCGGGACCGACAGGGAAACCCGCGGAATCATCCGGTTCAATGAGCATGTAAGCCAGCACCCAGGCGTTCTCAACATGTTGCTTCCTTTCAGGGACGGGCTGATGATTTGCATGAAACAAGCTGAAAACCAGGGATCTTTCCCGGATTAACCGGGATGGAGGCCAAACTCCAGGCCCAGGGTCAGGCGGGGCCATTCCGGCAAGCCGCTCTCCGGAGTGAACAAGTCCGACAAACGATAATTGCCCTTGACAACCAGGTTATTGAACCCGATCCGGGCCATCACACCATAGGCCAGTGCTTCGGCATAGGGCAAGCCCGATCTTCGGATCCGGATGCGCTGGTCGTCCGTCCTGGAGAAGCTGACATGCCTGCCGTGGGCCAGCCATTCGCCATAGGCCCCCAGGTCGGCAAACCGCCCGATATAGTCCCCCCTGGCCCCGAAGTTGATTCGCTGGTAAAGACCCAGGCCGGCCGCTGCCAGAACGACCCTCTCCCGGTCGTGGATCTCAGGACCGGGAACCCGTTTTCCCTCCTCCTGACGGGGTGCGAACGCCATCCGCTTGAGAAACACTTCATAGCCGGCCGAGAAAGTGTTGTTGAACCTCCGTTTGTAACGGAGGCCCAGCTCGCCCGTCCAGGAACGTCCGTAACGTATGCGTGCACCGGGTTCTTCCGGCCGGCCGGCCGCAATTTGAAATCCCAGGTATACATGGCGGAAATGCCTGCGGTTCATCCCGTATCCGGGCACATTCCCTGCGCCGCGCAGGTCCTCCTCAATGAGAACGGTCTGTGCCGTTGCGCCCCCTCCGGCGAGGGTGAGGCAAATAGCCAGGATCATGATCGGATGCTGCTTCATGGGTAGGGTCTGATTAAAACGTCCAGGACACCGTATATCCTTCAAAATGGACAAACAATTGCTGTCCGGGAGCGAATTCATGCATGTCGATGCGGAGGACTTCCGGTTGTTCGGCGCGGAGCACGTAATAGCGTTCCAGGGTGCCGTCCGGGTTCCTGACATGGTAATACAGGGATCGTTCCGGGGAACGTTCTTCCCCGTTGACGGTATGCATGGGATTGTACCTCAGGGTCACAACCAGCTGTCCTTCCTGCTCCTCCATATCGACCGTCGGGCTGCCCATGTTGGTGGAGGGGTTGAAATAAACCCCTGCCTGGGGCAAACCGTAACCATGCGAATAGTCGAAATAGGGGTACAGGGAACCGCTGCGTTGCAGACCCCTGAATAGCTGCATGTTGGTAAAGAACGGAAACATCTCCAGCAGGCAGGCGGCAAAGCCCGTGACCAGGGGGGTGGCGAAGGAGGTTCCCCGGTTGGCCGTATACCCCCTGGCTCCTGCCAGCACCACATCCCCGGGGGCCACCAGGTTGGGCTTCAGCTGACCGATGGCATTGGGGCCGGGAGAGGAATATGGTGTCCGGAGCATAGCGGGCAGGTCCACGGCTCCGATGGTCAGCACGCTGTCCACATCGGCAGGGGTGACGATCGTTCTCCAGTGCCCGCTGTCCCCCTGGTTCCCTGCGGAGCTTACCACCAGGATGCCTTTGCGCGTGGCGATCCTTGCCGCGAGGGCCACCGGGGAAGAATGCCCGTCCATCTGTTCGGGAAAATAGCGGTGGTAGGAATACCCCAGGGAAGAGTTGATGATGTCCGCACCCAGCCTGTCTGCCCATTCTGCAGCAGCGAGCCAGTACTTTTCCTCCACCAGCGGCTCCCGCCAGGTCTCCGTCCGGGCCAGCAGGAACTCGGCCCCGGTGGCCAGTCCCATGACCTGCTCCCCCGCCATCCCGGCAATGAGGGAGAGCACCATGGTGCCATGAGGATTGTACCGGTACACATCGGGGCGGTCACGGTGGAAATCCCACGTCGCCACGATGCGGTTTTCCTCCCTCAGGTGCCGGAATGCCGGATGGGTGTCCACGCCGGGAAAACCTGCATCCAACACCGCGATGCGCACCCCCTTGCCGTCATACCCCTTGCTGATGAAGGACCCGCCCTGCAGCGCCCCGATCTGATCTGCCAGGGCTTCCAGCTGCCGCCTTCCAGGCAGCCCGGAATCCTCCGTCTCCGGACCAGGGTCCACGGAAGCCGGCAGCAGAAGCCGGCCGGCGGGTTCCACCCTGTCCACAAAAGGCAGGCGGGTCAGGGCCGTGGCCGCATCATGGACACACACCACATGCACGGCATTCAGCCACCGCGACACCACATCCAGGGTGTCGACCAGGGGGCGAACGCCCTCAATATAGGCTGTGGAGACGGGAAAATCGACCGGGTCATACAGGTTTTGTCTGTGCCGCAGCCGGCGCTCGATGGCCCTGGGATCGAAAAAGTCCCATGGGTCAAAGGCATTGTCCGGCTTGTCGGTAAAATAAACCCAGTATCTGCCTGCCGGCTGATGCCGGCGGTTTGCACAAAGGCTGCCGGCAGGCCATGCACCCATGCAGGCCAGCGCCAGAAAAAGTCCCATCAGTCGGCGCGCAACACTCATGGGGCAAATATACCCATTATTCCATTGGAATTTGCTCCGGCCTGTGAAACAAGTCGCTCAGGCTGGTACTCAGGGACAGGTGGTTGGGCGCCCCGGCCAGGTGGTAATTGGAGCGTCCGTAGCTCAGCTGGAACCTCGATATACGGATCCCGAACCCCCAGGAAAAGCCCACCGTGGAAAGCCGGGAGTCGACCTTCATTTCCTGCCTCCGGCGGTAGTTGTAGCCCATCCGGAAACTGAACTGGTCCCCGGGCATGAACTCCAATCCGAAGATCACATGCCTCAGGAGCTGGTCGCCCCATCCGCCCAGTTTCTCACCAAAGCTTTCCCCGCTCCCGTCGGGGCCGGTCAGCAGGGCCGGCCGGCTGGAGGGGGACACGTAAGTCAGGTCGAATCGATGCAGGTTGTGGGCCACCAGCGACAACCGGAAAGGGGCGTTGGCCAGACGGTGGGAAGCCGCCAGCACCAGGTCGAACGGCATGGGTTCCTGGTTGCCCGAGCGAAACGGCTTGATCTGGTAACCGATATTTCTGGCCACCAGCCCGGCGGCAAAGAGCCTGTCCGGATCCATGTAGGTGAAGGATACATCCACCGCCAGACCCCAGGAATTGTGGTCATAAAGGAAAGAATGGATGCTCTTGAGGTTGCTGCCCAGGTAAAGGCGCTCCCCGATGCGCCTGCCCCATCCGACCATGAAGCTGTATTCCCCGGCCGAAAAGGTGCCGTGGGTTTCACCCAGTTCATCGGCTTCCACAAACCGGCCGTAGTTGATATAATGCAGGCTGCCGCTGAAGGTGCCCAGGCGGTCGAAGTGGCGGGCAAAGGCCGCCGTGCCGTAATTGATGTCGTCGAAGTAATCGACGAAGTTCAGCGACAGGTGGTTGGTGAAGGAGGGTTGCAGCAGGGAGGGAAACACCAGGGCCATGCCCAGTTCATGATCGAAATTGGGCATCCCGTAGCCGCCGAGGGCCGTGGCATGGGCTGATACGGGCAGGTTTAAAAACTCATAGACCCTGCCGGCCTGTTGTGCCTGCAGGCCCGGATGGCTGGCAGCCAAAAGAAGCAGCGACAGGATGAGGCGGAAGATGGCAGGGTGTGGATGGATCATGACCGGAAGTTGCTGAAGATTGAACGGAGAAATGGTTCCGATATTTTTATCATCCGGCAGAAATCAACGACCCGGCCGGACCAGCGATTCGTGAATTCGAAGTATTTGCGGGATTACCAGCAGCCGGCCATCGTTGTGGATGGTGAAACCGGCCCTGTCTTCCAGTTTCTTCTCATCCCACTGGTGCTGCATCCTGCGCAGGACTTCCTCCCGGCTGACCCCGTCGCGCCGGCATACCCGGCGGATGCGTTCCTCCCGGGGGGCGGTCACAAGGATGGTTTGGTCCATGTGCCTGTCCCATCCCGTTTCGAAAAGGATGGCGGCCTCCTGCAGGGTATAGGCAACCCCCTGACGGTCGCCCCTCCAGCGCAGGTAATCTTTTTCCACCAGGGGATGGATCAGGGCGTTGAGGGCTTGAAGGCGTGCCGGATTTCCGAATACCATGGAAGCCAGCATCTTCCTGTCTGTATGCCCGCTGCGGTCCACCAGCCCGTCTCCGAACAACTCCTTCAGCGCCTGCTGCACGATCCGGGTATTAAGCAACCGCCTGGCCTCCAGGTCGGCATGGTAGACCGGAACCCCCAGTTTCTCAAATACACGGCAAACCATGGTCTTGCCGCTTCCGATATTGCCCGTAAGTCCGATATGCATCATGCTGGATCGCCTTGCCCATGCAAAGATAACCCAAAGCCGGAGATGCACCCCCTTTCCTGCATTATTTCAGGATCAGGTAGTCCACTTGCCGGGGACGGACTGCCTCGAGTTGCACGAATTCAGGAAACTGTTCCAGGAAGACGTCCAGGCGTGGACCGGTGGCCTCCCCCGTGGGACACAAAACCCGCGCCGAAAACAATCCGGGGTGCAGGGCAGGATAATCCCTCAGCGCCACCAGCACCGTGACAGTCACCCTGGAAGGGAACAGCCTGAGGTTCTCCCCGGAATAACCATCCAGGCTGTCGGGACAGTGGATCCCCAGGGGCACCTCCATCCTGGCCTCCGTGAACTCCTCCACAGGGATGGTCAGGGAGACCGAGGGAGGGCTAAGCCGCACCACGGGAAGGTCCATGGGTTTGCGCAACAAGGCTTCCGCCTGGGTGGTGTGTTGCAGCTGGTGCAGCCGGACCACTTCTGTTTCAATGACATGGATGCTGTCCAACATCCCGAGCGGTCCGGAGAGCCATACGCTGTCGGGATCGACCCGGACGGATCCGTAAGGGCCAAAGCGCCTCTCATAGGTGATCTCAGTCACAGGCATTACAGGAACCAGTTTGCGGCCGCCTGCCACCATTTCCACGTACACCGTATCGGGACTTATCTGGTGTACGGTCTTGCCCGGACCGAGAGATGCAGAGACCCTTGCCGCAGCCTGGTTGCCGGACAGGAAAAAAAACGGCCGTCCATCCCGTTCAGTGCGCGCCAGGGCGGAGAGTGGGATGTAGAGGGTATCCCGGGAAGAGAACAGGGAGGCGAAGAGCCTTGCCCCGGTGGTCTGCAGAGAATAGTGGAGCACCGAGTCGCTCTGCCCGGCAAGCAGCATGTTTTCCGGGATGTCGTAAAACACAAGCGGCCGGGAAAAGACGGCCTCATTTTCCCTGGACAGCTGGAGCAGCAGCCAAAAGACCGCACTGCTCACAAAGCAAAGCAAAAATACCGTGGCCTTCCTTTTACCCGCGGGCTCCCGCAGCCGCAGCCAGTAAGACCGGATCCTGGACATCATCATCGGTCGCTCCCGGAACCGGGGCGTGCCTAACGCTTTTCGGCCAGGGTATCCGTCCCGTCCATGGCCACGGCGGATTTCTCGATTTTCAGGCGGTTCTGGCCCTCCACCTCAATGGTGAAGGTCCGCTCCTGTTCCTCGACGATCTTGCCGTGAATGCCCCCGATGGTGATGATCTTATCCCCCTTCTTGAGGGCTTCGCGGAATTTTTTCAGGTCCTTCTGTTTCTTCATCTGCGGGCGGATGAAAAACAGGTAGAACACCAGGATGATCAGGATCAGCGGCAGAAAAGCCCCCAGGCCACCACCGGATTCTCCGTTGGCCGGCATAAACAGCAATACATTCAGTAAATTCATGGTCAATGGTTTAAATGATTGGGTTCAGCATTCAGTTTCTTATCACCTCCGCGGTAATGCGCAGGCGGTATTCGGACGGTTCGGCGTTGGTCAGCACATACAGGGTCTCTGACTGAAACCCCATGCGTCCGGCGCTGTTGAATTGCACGCTCACATGCCCCTGTTCCCCGGGAGCGATGGGTTCCCTGGTATAGTCGCCCACCGTGCAGCCACAGCTGCTGCGGGTCCCGGAAAGAACCAGGGGGGCATCTCCCGTATTGGTCAGACGAAAGCGGTACAGGACCTTCTCCCCGCTGAAAACCGTGCCGAAGTGGTGCGTGTCCTTCTCCAAATGCACCAGGGGCTGCCCACCGGCTTGCCCGCTTGTTCCGGCCGGCACATCCCTGTCCCGGCCGGCATCTCCCGTCCGGGCACATCCGGACAACAGGATGATTCCCAGGAGCAGCCACAGGAACGAGAGCCTCCCGGCCAGGGTCAGATGTGTTGTCTTTTTTGGTTTCATAATTGAAGCAGGCAGACAGCCGGGCAGGCTTGTTTATCCCACCCGGCCGGAGACCGGTCATTCTTCCGCAGCCGGATTGCCGGGCAATCCCTTCACGTGTTTATTGATTTTATCTTGTGCCACAAATTCTTCCACGAGTTTATCGAGAACCCCGTTGATGAACACCTTGCTTTTCGGGGTGCTGTACATCTTGGACAGCTCGATGTACTCGTTCAGGCTGACCTTGACGGGGATGGCCGGGAAGCTGAGGATCTCGGTCAGGGCCATCTTCATGATGATGATGTCCATCAGGGCAATGCGGTCGATGTCCCAGTTCTGGGTCCGGGCGGCTATGATGCCGTCCAGGTCGCCCTGGTTCAGGATGGTCCGACGGAACAATTCGATGCCGAACGCTTTATCTTCCGGATCTTTGAACAGCGACAGCAGGGAAAGGCCTGCCTCCCCCTCCCCGGTGGAAAGCAGGGTCTTGATGATCATTTTGTTGACAAGTTCCCAGTCGTCGAGCCAGTAAATGCTTTTCTCCTCGTAATAATGGTGCAGCAACTCGAAATGCATCAAGTCCTTTTTCACCATCCGGATCACCAGGTCCGTGTCGTCCCGGAAAGTCCCGGCGGGTTTCTCCATGTATTCCTGATAGTAGCGTTGCTGGCGGATGTGGGCAAGCAATTTGCGAACCAGGTCCAGGTCGTTGTTCCAGCTGATTTTCCTTTCCCGGCAAAGCTTGGCAAGGACGGGATCCGTGGCAACCGCCTGCAGGCAGGCATTGTCCACAAAGCGGGTGTTCGGATGCAGGTCCTGGCTGGTGGGCAATCTCTTTGACCGGTTCTCCTCCAGCTGCCTTGAGGCCTGGTGGAGGATCTCCGACAACAACAGAAACTGGTACAGGTAGAGGTCATAGATCTTCTCGATCCCATAGAGCAGTTCCTTTTCGCCCGAAGCCAGGTCGTCATTGCCCGACTGGAAGAAGGCATAAAGGCTCTGCAATACTTTTACCCGGAGATGCCTGCGGTTGAGCATGGGATAAATTGTTAGCGGCGGCCGGGCCCTGGGGTCCCTGCCAGTCATGCAAAAGTAATGGAAATTTATGAGTCGGGGTGAATTTTTCCGGTTTGGCGGGCATTGCCCTTTTTTGTATATTTGGTTTTGGCTTCAAATCATGGATGCTGCCATTTCAAATTGTTGCATTGGTAAGTGAAACCAGGTTTTCCCAACCGGGGAGAACCGGACAGGAGGAAGGAAAATGGAAGATCATTCGAGCAGGGAACACCAGGACGATATTTTCTCCAAGGTCGTCCGGGCAGGCAAGCGGACCTATTTTTTTGACGTCAAATCCACCCGCTCCAACGAGCTGTACCTGACCATCACCGAAAGCAAGAAACGGTTCAACCAGCAGACCGGGCATTTCTTTTATGAAAAGCACAAGCTGTTTCTGTACAGGGAGGATTTCGACAAATTCATGGAGGCATTGACAGAGTCTTTCGGCGCCATCGGGTCCTTGCAGGGGGAGATCCTCCCGCGGAGGCCGGACCCATCCGACGAGCCGGATAAAAGCCCGGGCGTACCCGGGGGGGAAGGCCCTGAGACCGTTACAGGAGGAGATGATCAGCAGGATCCCGTTTAGGCCGGGCCGGCCGTCCCTTCTGCAGGCCTTGCCGGCATCTCACCCGGTTTTTCCTTCACCAGCAGCCACAGCAGGGCGGATGCGGCCAGGCTGGCTCCGCTGATGATGAATACGCTTTCCCCGTTCGTGGCATGGATCACGAAACCAATCGCAAAACTGGCCACCAGCTGGGGCAGGACCACCGACAGATTGAAAATCCCCATAAAAAACCCCATCCGGGCGCGGTTCACCTTTTCCGACATGATGGCAAAGGGCAGGGACACCACGGCGGCCCACCCGAAACTCAGCACCACCATGAAGAGATACAGGCTCATCTGGTCCCTCACAAACAGCACGATCCCGAAGTAGCCCAGGGCCATCAGCGTCACCGCCAGAAAGTGGCTCTTTACACGCCCGATGCGCCGTGACAGGGGTTCGAGGACAAAAATGGGCCAGATGGCACCGACCGCATTCAACAGGAAAAAAGACCAGCCAATCATCTGTCCGGTGAGCAGGTCTGTCTCCGCCTGCATCACCAGGTCTCCGGGCAAATTGATCTTCTGCTCGATGAACACGATGGCATAAATGAACATGGTCTGTATGCCCAGCCAGGAAAAGGAATGGGCAAAATAGATCTTCCACAGCTCGCCCCACTGGGTGGGGGTGGGCACCGGGCGGGGGGCATCCTCCTCTTCTTCATCGGAGCGGTCAAGATGCCTGGGTTCCGTGATGAAAAACATCGGAATGACCGAAAACAAAAATATCAGTCCCACGCCCGCATAGATCAGCACAAAGTTTCCAAAGAGGGCCCCGGTGAGGTAGGCCAGGCTGCCAAAAAGATTGGAGATGGACTGCATCCAGGTATATCCCTTGGTCCGCGGAGGACCATCCGGGGTGACATCGGCGATGATGGCCCGGGTCGGGTTGAAACTGATGTTGATGGCCAGGTCGAGGGTCAGCGCCACGGTGATGGCCACGGCGATGATGCTGCCCACCCCCATCACTTCACTGATCAGGCCGATATACGGCAGGGCAAAAATGGACAGGGCCGCCAGCACCCCGCCAATCAAAATGAACGGCCTGCGCCGCCCGCCCCAGAACCAGATCTTATCACTGATCAGGCCCACAATGGGCTGGCCGATGATCCCGGCAATCGGGCCGGCAGCCCATACAATCCCTATCTCATAAATTTCCAGGCCGTACTGGGTGCGAAGCAGCCAGCTGAGGGCCGCGATCTGCACAGACAGCCCGAATCCCATGGCCGTGGCAGGCAGGCTGAGCACGGCATAGAATAAATTGCTGCGTTTTTTCTGAAAGGCGCGCATGGGTTAAGGGTATTGGTTGTCATTTTCTTCTCGGCCTGCCGGACGGCTTTCTGCCCCCCCGCCCTTGTCTGCCTCTCATGGGCCGGTGCTCATGGCCTCCGCTTCTATCCCGGGGCCTGTATTCGGGTCCGCCCCCAAGGAATTCAGGCAGGGGGGGCTTGGGTACGGATTCACCCAACAGCCTTTCAATGGCGGCCAGTCGCCCCTGCTCCTTCTCCCCGACAAGGGTGACGGCCCGCCCTTCGGCCTCGGCCCGTGCCGTCCGTCCGATGCGGTGCACATAGTCTTCTGCGTCCTGGGGAACATGGTAGTTGATGACCATGTCGATGTCCTCCACGTCAATGCCGCGGGAAATGATGTCCGTGGCGACCAGCAGCCGGACCTGCCGGCTTTTGAACCGGTTCATGACCTCCTCCCGCTGGGACTGGTCCAGATCGGAATGGATTTCTGCCACGCCCTGGCCCCTTTTTTTCAGCTCCCTGGATAGTTCCTTGACCATCAGTTTCGTATCGCAGAAGACCACGATGCTCTTCAGCACCGGATCCCTGACCAGTTCACGGATGAGGGGCACTTTCTGCTTTTCGTAAAGGATATAGGCCTGCTGCCGGATCTTCTCGGGTGGTTTGGCCAGGGCGATGTTGATCTCCCGGGGGGAGTGCAGGATCTTCTTGGCCATCTCCCGGATCTTGGGGGGCATGGTGGCCGAAAACAGCAGCCCCTGCCGGCGTGGGGGCAGGTAGGAGATGATCTTCATGATGTCGTCATAAAAGCCCATGTCCAGCATGCGGTCGGCCTCATCCAGTACCAGGAACTGCAGCCTTTCGGTCCGGACGTTGCCCAGTGTCAGGTGGCTGATCATGCGGCCCGGGGTGCAGACCACCACGTCGACCCCGCTTCGCAGGGCCCGCTGTTCGTTCGCATAATCGGGGCCGGTGCCGCCCCCGTAAACCGCCAGGGAACTCACCGGGGTGAAATAACCGAAACCTTCACACTGCTGGGAGATTTGTATGGCCAGTTCGCGGGTGGGCACGATGATCAGGGCCTTGATGAAATCATCGGGAGGCTGGTTGATGATCTGGTGCAGGATGGGAAGGACGAAGGCAGCCGTTTTGCCGGTGCCGGTCTGGGCGCAGGCAATGACGTCCTGTCCGCGGATGACCTCCGGAATGACCAGTTGCTGCACGGGTGTCGGTGTCTGGTAATTCATGGCAGACACGCCTTCCATGATCCGTTCATCCAAACCAAAGTCTAAGAAATTCAAAACAGTAAATTTTTGGGGTAAAACCGCCGCCCATCCATAGGCAACAGCGGATCAAAGATAACAAATTAAGCTGTACACCAGCTCCTCTGCAGGTCCTGTAAAAAGCCCCGAAAGAAAAATAGAAAAAAATACGTACAACTATTGCTTTGAATAGATATTTTTACTTACATTTGAAGCGATATACGTATTTATTCGGAATTCAGGATGAATCATTATACATCTTCTCTTATATCAACCTGATTTTCGGCTCTTTAAGGTAGATTATTTCTGTTAACATGTGTGACCCCGCCCGAGGCGGGCCATGCATATTCTGCGCCAAATCCGAATTAATACGTATATTTTGCTATAAAAATGATAAGTAATTGCTGCAATTACACATCATGACCCTGCAGAAAATACGTATATCAGCAACCCTCCCAGGCCGGATGCCCATCCGGCCCTTTCTGCAGGGCCTGGCCACCCTCCTGATCCTGATCCTTTCCCTTGTTTATCAAGGGTTTTCACAGGTTTACAAGCCTGAACTTCCCATCGACGGGCGCCCCCCCATTGATTACAGGCAGCTCGACCGCCGGGTTTACGAAGAAGGCGTGATCCGGGTGAAGTTTGCCGAAGGGCCGGAGAAAAGCTGGCAGGAGCCCGTGCTGCTGGTCAGCGAAGGCACGGTGGAAACCGGCCTGGAAGGATTCGACCGCGTCAGCAAATCGCACGGCATCCTTGAAGGGGCCTCCGTACTGCAATCCTTCTACAGCCTGGTCCCGCAAAAGAGCTCCCTCCCTGCCCTGCAGGAAAGGCACCGGAGCTTCGGACTGCACCGCTGGTATGAGTTCAGGGTGGATGCCGGACAGGACATCCCCTCCCTGCTGGAGGAACTGATGTCCCTTCCCGAAGTGGAAATTGCCGAACCGGTATTCCGGATAGAAAGGTTGGAGCTGGTCGAGGGAGACGAGGGAATGACGGTCTCCCCCGCCAAATCGGAAGGCCTGGGCGATCTGAGCAATGATCCCCGCCTGCCGGACCAATGGAGCTTTTACAATTTCGGGCAGAACGGCGGCACGCCGGGGACGGACATTGGCCTGTCCGGCGCCTGGCAGGCAGTTCGCGGCAACCCGGAAGTGATCGTCGCCGTCATCGACGGAGGCATTTATGTCGATCATCCCGACCTGAAAGGCAACCTGTGGCAGGATGCCGGCGGCCATGCCGGCTATAACTTCGCCAATGACACCACCGCCCTGTACCCGGGTAACCACGCCACCCATGTGGCCGGGACCATCGCGGCAGTATCCAACAACGGCATGGGCGTGTCCGGGATCGCCGGCGGATCCGGCCAGGGCGACGGGGTGCGGATCATGAACCTTCAGGTGTTCGGACAGAGCCGGACCGCTGGTTTCCACCTGGCCCCGGTATGGGCTGCTGACAACGGGGCCGCCATCAGCCAGAACAGCTGGGGTTACTCGGCCCCCGGAGTCTACGACCAGCTGGTGCTGGATGCCATTGATTACTTCAACGCCTATGGTGGGGGGGATATGCTGCAAGGGGGCATCACCATTTTTGCCGCCGGAAACCGGGGCAAGGACGAAGAGATCTATCCGGCCTGCTACAGCGGCACCGTGGCGGTGGCCTCCACCAACAGCAGGGACATCAAGGCGAACAACTCTTCCTATGGGGCGTGGGTGGACCTCTCCGCCCCGGGGGTCGGCATCGTCAGCACCATCGGCCATGACGGTTACGGGAGCAGCTCAGGCACCTCCATGGCCAGTCCCCATGTGGCCGGCGTGGCCGCCCTGCTGGTGTCCCGGGCACCGGGCATGCTGAGTGCGGAAGAGGTGATCGACATCATCCGGCAGACCACCGATGATCATTACGGGTCGAATCCAGGTTTCGAGGGACTGCTGGGCACCGGGCGCCTCAATGCCGGGGCCGCCATCAGGGAACTGCACCGGCGCCTCGGCATGGATGAGCCGGCCGGGGAGGAGGCGCAGCCCGAATTTTACTTCCTGTCTGACGGAGACTGGGAAAACCCGGACAACTGGTACCTGGATCCCGCCAGCAAGCAGACCGCCGGTGAACTGCCCGCTGAGAACAGCCAGGTGCACATCATGGCAAAGGCCCGCACAAGCGGCACGATATGGATTTCAGGTCAGGGCAGCCTCACCATCCATGATCAAGCCGAACTTTCGGCCATGGACATCGACATGACGGACCATGAAGGGCCCGGAAGCCCGATCACCATCCACCCCACCGGCAGGCTGCAGGCAGGACTTCTGCATGGGGGGCCGGACACAGCGCCATTGCGGATCCTCAGCAGCGACCAGGGAAGCGGCTCCCTCCTTCATGAGGGCGGGAACATGCGCCTGGAAGCCGAACACCTCCTGCGGGGGCCGGCAGGGTCCTGGCAGATGCTCGCTTCCCCCGCCATGGGGCAGCCCATCGGAACCTCATTCGACATAAAGAGCTTCTATGGCTGGCACGAGCCGGGCCAAAGCTGGGTCAGTCCCTCTGACCCCCTGGACCTGCCCGCCTGGCTGGAAGCCAATGCCGGCAGCAGTGACCTCCTCCCCGGCAAGGGCTATATGCTGGCCCAGCAGGAAGTAGGGGACGCAACGGCCACCTTCCGTGGCCTCATCAACGCCGGACAGGTGGCCCTGACCCTCTCCGGCAAGGCGGACGGCCAGGAGGCTTTCAGCGGGTTCAATCTCGTGGGCAACCCCTACCCCAGCGCCATCGACTGGAACGCAGAGGAAGGCTGGGGCGGCCGCAATCACCTGAAAACAACGGGCGCATGGGAAGCCTACAGCATCTGGGTATGGGATCCTGAAAGTGGCAATTACGGTGCCTACAACACGGCCCTGGGATCGGACACGGGCACCCACGGCACGGGCCGCTACCTGCAGCCCCACCAGGCATTCTGGGTACGGGCCGCAGCAGACGGAGAGGTCCTCACGGTGGACAACCGCGCCCGGCTGCATGCAGGTCAGCCGGCCGCCTCAGGAAATGAAACAAACAGCAGCTTCCTGCTCACCGTCAGCAGCCATGACAGCCCCTACCGCGACCAGGTCCTGATGGGATTCTGCGGGGAAGGTCCCGGAGGCGGCACCGAGAAAATGTACTCTCTCTATGCGGATGCCCCTTCCCTGTATATTCCCATGCAGGAGGCAGACTACAGCATCCGGCTGCTCCCCGTGGCCGATGCCGGCCACTCCCTGCCGCTCTCCTTCATCGCAGGCCACGATGGCCAGCATGTCATCACGGCCGAAGGCACCGAACTCCTGGAAGGAGACGTCCTGCTGCTGGACAGGCAAACGGGTCTGCAGCACAACCTGAGCCGGGAGCCCGAATACCCCTTTGCCGCCGCCGCAGGTGATGATCCCGACCGCTTTTTGATCACCTTCGGGGTGGAGCAAACCACCAACATAATGGCTGTGGAGTCAACGAAGCCCGGCATCTGGGTGTCGCAAGGCATGCTGCATGTAACGAATCCCTGGCAGGAAGAAATGACGGTCCAGGTCTACAACACCACCGGGGCCGCCGTCAGCGGCACAGTCACCGCGCCCGGCAGCCAGCTTCGCTCCTCCCTGAACCTGAGCCAGGGTGTTTACATCGTACGGGTCAGCAGCGCCGGCAGGGTGCATTCCGAAAAAATCCTCGTCGGACAGAGCTAGCGTGGATTACAGCAGCTGCAGCAGCAACTGCGCCACCAGCCCCAGCAGGAACAAGCCGCCAAACTTCCGGTTGTGCGCAAACGCGTGTGACACGAACCAGAGAGGCCAGGCCTCCCGGGGATAGCCGGACGGGCATTCGGCCGGTGCCGGCCGGCGAAACACCGGCAACACGCGGCGGAAAAGATAAGGCAGCGCCCCCAGAACGATCAGCAGGGTCCACGAAAAGAAGCCCGTCAGGATCAGGTACAGCACCACCAGGTACTGCAGGACCAGGATCCCGATGGTCGTGGCGCGCGCGGTCCTTTCGCCAAGCAGCACCGGCAGGGTACGGACTCCCCGGGGCTTGTCCCACGGGATCTTGTCGATGTGCTTTCCAAAGAGCACGGCCGTGGGACCCAGTGCATAGGGCAGGCTGGCGAGGGCCACATCCCAGGACCAATAGCCCGTGATGGCCAGAAAACCACCCCCGATCATCAGGGGGCCCCAGACGACCACCACCAGGGGCTCGCCCAGTCCGAAATGCTTCAGAGGCCAGTTGTAGGCAAACAGGGCCACCACGCCCACCAGGAAAAACCAGAGGACATCCATCCCGGAGGCCAGCACCAGAAACACCCCGGCAGCCGAAGCCGCCAGGCCGGTAAACAGGGCCATGCGAACGCTCTGCGCCTGGGTCAGCAGCCCCTGCTCCACCGGCTGGGTCCCGTACTGGGCCCGGAATGCATTGTCGCGGTCCACCCCGCGCCGGTGATCACTCAAATCGTTCAGAATATTGTTGGTGGCATGGGCCAGCACGAGGCCTGCCGCCATGACCAGGAAGTATCCCCACTGAAAGGCCCCTTCGATCCGGGCGTAGATCCCGGCGATGATGGCCGAGAACAGGGTCATCAAAAGCACCGCGGCCCGGGTGGCGATCAGCCAGCGGCTCACCGGGTCCAGACTTTGCCACTGCTGTTTGTTTTTGACACGCGGGACGCCCCTCAGGGCCTTCCCCCACATGGCCGTATCCGGCCTGAAAAAGGAATACTGGGTCGACATGGTATGGTAAGGAAATTTGGGTTGACAAAGGGTTTGTCCCTGGCTGACCGCAGGGAACAAAACCGATCAGCCGATCAGTTTCCGCTCCCGGAGCAAGCCTTCCATTTCCCGGCGCACCCCTTCAGCCGCTTTCCCGGCGGCCAGGTCGAAATCCTTCCCCTGGGAGGCGAACAGGATGGACCGGGACAGATTAACCAAAATCCCGCAATGTTTGTTCATTGCCTGGCGGGAAACCTCCGCCAGGCTGCCGCCCTGGGCACCCACGCCCGGGATCAGGAAAAAATGGTCCGGGACGGTTTCCCGGATAAAGGACAGCAGCTCCGTCTGGGTGGCCCCCACCACGAACATGGTATTGTCGGCCGTGCCCCATTTCATGGCTTCCTCCATGACCATTTCGAACAACTTCTTCCAGTAGGAGGTTTTGATCCCGAACTTCTCCAGCAGCTGGGGCAGCTGGGGCTGCAGGGCCTGGAAGTCCATGGCCCCCGGGTTGGAGGTCAGCGCGAGGATGACCGCCCATTTGCCCTTGTACAGCAGGAAAGGCTGGATGGAGTCGTGCCCCATATAGGGACTCAGGGTGACGGCATCCACATCGAGCGCCTCAAAGAATGCCCTGGCGTAATGGGTGGCGGAGTTGCCTATATCGCCCCTTTTGGCATCGGCAATTATGAAAACGGGTCCCCCGGGATGGTTTTTAAGGTAGTCGATGGTCTTCTCCAGGCTGACCCAGCCCCGGCTCCCGTGGCTTTCAAAAAAGGCCAGGTTGGGTTTGAAGGCGACCGCTGAATCAATCGTGGCATCGATGATGCGGCGGTTGAATTCGAAGAGGGGGTCGTTGGACGACCCCTTAAAAAAGGCAGGCATGCGGCCCGGATCCGGGTCCAGGCCCACACAGAGGAAGGACCTCTTGCTGCGGATCAGTTCAAACAGTTCCTGACGTGTCATGCGTAAAGGTAATCATTCCGGGGGCAGGCAGGCAAGGTCCCGAAGAAAAAACCTCAGGCGACGGACGTGCCTTCCTTGAGCTTTTCGGCATTTTCGGCCACCTGCAGGGCATCGATCACCTCCTGGATGTCCCCGTCCATGACCGACGACAAATTGTAAAGGGTCAGGCCGATCCGGTGATCGGTCACGCGGCCCTGCGGAAAATTGTAGGTACGGATTTTGGCCGAGCGGTCGCCCGAGGACACCATGGTCTTCCGTTTGGAGGCGATCTCATCCAGGTATTTCTTGTACTCCATGTCGTAGAGCCTGGTGCGCAGCACCTTCATGGCCTTCTCCATGTTCTTGATCTGGGATTTCTGGTCCTGGCAGGACACCACGATGCCCGTGGGGACGTGGGTGAGGCGGACGGCCGAATAGGTGGTGTTGACCGACTGCCCGCCGGGTCCGCTCGAACAAAACGTCTCCTTGCGGATGTCGCTGGTCTTGAGCTCCACGTCAAACTCATCGGCTTCAGGCAGCACGGCCACGGTGGCGGCGGAAGTATGCACCCGCCCCTGGGTCTCGGTCTGGGGAACGCGCTGCACACGGTGAACCCCCGATTCATATTTCAAAAGTCCGTATACTCCCTCTCCCGACACATTGAAGATCACCTCCTTGAATCCCCCGGAAGTCCCTTCGTTCATGTCCACCAGTTCGGTCTTCCAGCGCTTGACCTCACAATATTTCTGGTACATGCGGTAGAGGTCTCCGGCAAAGATGGCCGCTTCATCCCCTCCTGTCCCTGCCCGTATTTCAACAATGGCATTTTTCTCATCCTGGGGATCGGAGGGAATCAGCAGCAGGCGGATGTCCTCCTCCATCTTTTCCTGGTGCTGAAGCAGGGAATCCATTTCCCCTTTGGCCATTTCACGGAATTCGGGATCCTTTTCCACCCCGAGCATCTGCCGGGTGGAGGCAATGTTGTCCAGCACGTTCTTATATTCCCTGTAAGCTTCGATGATGGGCTGCAGGTCCTTGAATTCCTTGCTCAGCTGGATGTAACGCTTCATGTCGGATACGATGTCCGGATCGGCGATGAGCCGGCCCACCTCTTCGTAGCGTTCATGGATCGCCTGGAGCTTCTCTAGCAACATGGGGTTTCAGATTTAGGGAGGCAAAGGTACAAAAAATCCGCCGGAATCTCACGCTGCGAAACGGAGCCGGCCGGGACCGGGTGCCGGGGCGCCTTATCCGAAGGTGCAGGAGCCGCCGGGAGTCAGGATGCTCAGCTTTTTCCCCTGCCATGGCTCGCAGCGGCCCACGATGCGGGCCTCCAGCCGGAAGTCCGCGCACAGCCCGATGATGTCGTCCGCCACCTCGGGACGCACGAACAGCTCCATGCGGTGGCCCATATTGAATACCTGCATCATCTCCTTCCAGGGGGTGCCGGATTCCCTCTGTATGAGACGGAACAAAGGCGGGGTGGGGAAGAGATTGTCCTTGATGACGTGGAGGTCCTCCACAAAGTGCAGCACCTTGGTCTGCCCGCCCCCGCTGCAATGCACCATCCCATGGATATGGCCAGCCATCTCACCGAAGAGGCGTTTCATGACCGGGGCATAGGTGCGGGTGGGCGACAACACCAGCCGGCCGGCCGGCAACGGGCTGCCTTCCACTTCCTGGTCCAGGCGGCAGCTTCCGGCATAGGCCAGGTCCTCCCCCATCGAGGCGTCGTAGCTCTCCGGGTATTTACGCGCATATTCCCTGGCAAAGACGTCATGCCTGGCGGAAGTCAGGCCGTTGGAGCCCATGCCCCCATTGTATTCCTTCTCATAGTTGGTCTGTCCGTACGAGGCCAGTCCGACGATCACATCCCCCGCACGGATCCCTTCGTTGGTGACGACTTCGGCGCGCGGCATCCGGGCCGTGACGGTGGAATCGACAATGACCGTCCGCACCAGGTCGCCCACATCGGCGGTTTCCCCCCCGGTGAGCACCATCTCGATTCCCTGGTCGCGCATGTCCTGCAGAAAGGCCTCGGTGCCCCGGATGATGGCCGACACGACTTCTCCCGGGATGCGCGCCTTGTTGCGGCCGATGGTGGAAGAAACCAGGATGCGGTCATGGGCCCCGACGCACAGCAGGTCGTCCAGGTTCATCACCAGGGCGTCCTGGGCGATGCCGTGCCATACGCTGAGGTCTCCCGTCTCCTTCCAGTAAATATATGCCAGGGAGGATTTGGTGCCGGCCCCGTCTGCATGCATGATGTTGCACCAGGCGGGGTCTCCACCCAGGTAATCGGGGACCACCTTGCAGAAGGCCCTGGGAAAGAGCCCCCTGTCAAGGTCTTTCACGGCCCGGTGCACATCCTCCTTGGCGGCCGACACGCCCCGGCGGCTGTATCTGGATGGGTTTTCGGACATGGGTCGGTTAGGGTTCTTCCGGTACGGGAGGTTCGTAATCGTCACGGATCACGCGGAACTCGGTGCGGCGGTTCATCTCATGGGCCACATCCCGGTGTTCCTCGCCGGGCAGGCCATTGATGTACTCTTCCGTCAGCACGGTGCCCGCAGGAAAACGGAAGCCCTGGCGCACGATATCCCTTTCGATGGTGCGAGGCACCCTCTTGCCGTATCCTTTGGCTTCCAGGCGGTCTCGTGCGATGCCCTGCCTTACCAGGAAATCGACCACCGTCTGGGCCCTTCTCTGGGACAGGGTGTCGTTGACCTCGTGGGTGCCGCGGCTGTCGGTATGCGAGGCCAGCTCGATCACGATGTTGGGGTTGTCCCGGAGCGTCTGTACCAGTCCGACGAGCGAATCCCGGAACTGCGGCCTGAGCTCCCACTGGGCAAACTCATACAGGATCTCCGGCAGGGCGATGGGTTTCTCCGGGATGGGCGCCAGGGCGAGGTCTACCGTAAAGTCCCGGCTCACCGCGGCTTCCCGGGTGGACTGCTGTCCGCGGGAGGAGAAATAGCCTTCCTTGCTGGCGATCAACTCATAGGAGGTGTTCTCGCGGACCACGAAGCGGTCAAACAGGTAACGTCCTTCCCGGTTGGTGGCAACCTGGGTAAAAGACCCGTCGGAGCCGATCAGCTGCACCTGGGCATCGGGCAGCAGGGCCTGGGTGGAATCGTCGCGCACCAGCCCCGAGATGGAAAACTCCAGGGGCGCCAGGTAGAAAGAATGAATGTCGTAGCCCCGGCTTCCCGGGCGGTTGGAGGTGAAAAAGCCTTCTTCGCGCCCGGCCGCGAAAACGATGCCGAAGTCGTCGCCCGGGCTGTTGATGGGCACGCCCAGGTTTTCAGGTTCGGCCCAGCCATCCGGTGTCCGGCGGCTCATGAACAGGTCCAGCCCACCCAGGCCCGGATGCCCGTCCGACGAAAAATACAGGGTGCCGTCCGAACGCACGTAAGGGAACATCTCCTGGCCGGGGGTGTTGACCGGCGGCCCCAGGTTTTCCGGGGTGCCGAATTCCCCGGTGGGAGACTGCCGTCTGGCCACCCAGATGTCTCTCCCGCCGAGCCCCCCCTCCATGTCGGAGACGAAGTACAGCGCCAGTTCGTCCGGGCTGATGGCCGGATGCCCCACGGTCACGGAGCTGTCGGTGGTGAGCCGCACCTCGCGGGGATCCCCCCAGTTGGCCCCGCTGCGTTCCGAGACGAAGATGCGGCAGCCCATGTCCACGTCGGGACTGCGAAGGCACCGGGTGAAGTACATGCGCGTACCGGCCGTGTTGACCGAGGGCGCCCCCTCGTTGAATTCGGTATTCACGGGGCCTTCGTCCAGCAAAACCGGACGGCTCCAGTCTCCCCCGCGGTCGCGGAAAGATATAAACAGGGACGAATGCTGCTGGCCGGTCCACAGGTCCTTGCTCCCGCCCATGGCATCGTCCCGGGAAGAGGCAAACACCAGGCTCCCTGAGCGGTGGTCGGCAAAGGCGGCCGTGTAATCGTCCTCGCGTGAATTGAGCACCCTGGGAGCCTCCACATCGTAAGGGGTCGGGTTCTCGGTCAGCTCGCGGGCGGCCTCGATCGACCGCACCCCATGCATGCCCCGCCAGTCGTCCGGCACCAGCTCGGCATAGCGCCGGTACTGCTCCAGTGCCTCTTCGGTCCGCTCGTTCTGATGCAGGGCCTCCGCGAGGTAGAGCACCGCGACCGGATCGGGATAATTCTGCCTGACCGCCCGGCGGAACCAGGACTCCGAGCGGCGGGGATCGTTCAGGTAACGGTAGCACATGGCGGTGCGGAAGACCACCCTGACCCCCTCCTGCCGGTCCTTGCGCCGGACCCTGTTGTAGGCCCTCCTGTATAGGTCGAGGGCCTCGCTGTATTGCTTCAGCTCATAGGCCTGGTCGGCCCGTTCGAGCCGGCGGTTCTGGGAGGCGGCTTCCCCGGGAAGGAAAAACAATAAAAGCGCGACGGCAAAAGGGAAAAGATACCTGGGACCTGCTTGCATGGAGGGGACGGCTGTTTCCGGATGATTCCTGTTGTTAACCTTGGTTTGGGACAATCCCATGTCAATACTAATTAACGGGGGCCTGCGAAATAAATTGTATGTCCATCGGCTGCGGGCCGGCCTTAATTTTTCAGGGTGTCTGTTCCCCGTTTTTCCTGTTGTATGGGTAAGGCAGGTCGTCCTCCCCGCCCCCGCTGTCGCTTTCCATATCGGGTTTGTGGGACGGCAGCTGGTCGTCCTTATGCGGACCGCCCTCCGGTGCCGCCTGATCCGTTTCCCCGGGTGCATCCTCCCCTTTGGTTTTCGCAGGGTCCGGCCTCTCGGGTCCGGTCTTTGGGCGGCTCTTGCGGGCCTCCTCGTAGGGATCGGGCGGGGGTCCTCCCCCCGATTGATCCCCTTCCGTGACAGGGGCCTCCCCGGCGGGTCCTTCGGCTGAACGGGCCACCTGGTCTTTCAGCTGGTTGATCTCCGACTGCATTTTGCTTGTTTCCTTTTCGATCTCTGAGGAATAGCGGTGGATCTCGGTATTGATCTCCCGTTGTACCTTCTTCACTTCGTTGATCCCCCGGCCCAGCATGCGGGCGATCTCCGGGATCTTGGAGGGACCGAACAGGACCAGCACCAGCAGCAGCAGGATGAGGATCTCCCCCCCGCTGACACCAAACAGCAGCGGGTATTGAAGCAAGCCAAAAGGGATAAGCAGTATAAAGGGGCCCATCGGATGAAATTGTTGGATCCGGCAGCCGGCCTCCTCAAAAGCCGTTACTCCGCCGGGGAACCTGCCGACAAATTTACGAAAAGAAGCAGAACAAACCGCACGGGAAAAATATCCGGATCCGGTCCCCCATTTATTTTGCCGTCGGATAAAAAACCAGTAATTTGCAGCCCCGTTTCGTGCATGGACGCGCCCGGGGAATGGACGCTCCGGAAACCTGGCCTTCCGGGGGCCGGCGGCAAACGGACAAAGCACAAGAAAAACCGACCTTTTATGGCCCTTCTGATCACCAGCACGGGAAAGAACCTGGATTCCTGGGTGGCCGCCCTGAAGGAGGCCGGTCCGGAGGTGGATATCCTCACCCTGGAGCAGGACGTCCCGCATGAACGGATCCTGATGGCCCTGGCCTGGAACCATCCGCCGGGCATCTTCCGGACGCTTCCCGCCCTGAAGTGCATCTCTTCCATGGGGGCCGGGGTGGACCACCTGCTGAGCGACCCGGACATCCCGGAAGATGTGGCCGTGGTCAGGATCGTGGACCCCATGCTGGCCCGCGATATGTTCGAATTTGTCCTGGCCCTGATCCTGGGGCACAACCGCCGCCTGCCCCTGTTCGCGCAGCAGCAGTCCCGGGGCCTATGGAAAAAAAAGCGTTACCGCCGCATCCGGGACACCCGGGTCGGGGTCATGGGCACCGGGGCCATCGGCCATCATGTATGCATGGGGCTGTCGGCCCTTGGCTTTTCCGTCAGCGGCTGGGGCAGGTCGGCCAGCCGGGAAGGGCAGCAACCCCCTTACCGGCGGCATGCCGGGGCCGGCGGGCTGGCCTCTTTCCTGCGCGACACCGACATCCTGGTCTGCCTCCTGCCCTTAACGCCGGAGACCCGGGGCATTTTAAACCGGGAGCTTCTTTCCCAGCTTCCCCGGGGGGGCGTCCTGATCAACCTGGGCCGCGGGCCGCACGTGGTGGAGCAGGACCTGATCGCCCTCTTGGACGAAGGCCACCTGCAGGCCGCCTCCCTGGACGTGTTCGATCCCGAGCCCCTGCCGGAAGGCCATCCCTTCTGGAAACACCCCGGGGTGCAGCTGACCCCCCACATCGCCAGCCTGACCGACCCGGCCTCGGTGGCCCCCCAGGTGATTGAGAACTACCGGCGTCTGCGTCGGGGGGAGCCGTTGCTTCACCGGGTGGACCGCCGCCACGGATACTGATTTCCCCATGATAAAACGTAAACAATGAATATGGAAACATTGCAAGGCATATTCCCCCCCCTGCCGACCTCCTTCGATGAGAACGAGGAACTGGATGCCGGCAGGATGAGGGAAAACATCCGCAGCCTGAGCCGCTACGACCTGGCCGGTTTTCTGATCCTGGGCTCCAACGGGGAGCTGGTCATGCTGACCGAAGAGGAAAAAATCCGCGTATTCAACCAGGCACGCGAAGCCATTCCCGGAGACCGGCTCATGCTGGCCGGCACAGGGGGGCAATCGACCCGGGAGACCATCCGCCTGACCCGCGAGGCGGCCCGTGCAGGGGCCGATGCCGTGCTGGTGCTCAACCCCCATTACTATAAAGGGCTGATGGGGCGGGAAGCCCTGGTGGCACATTACCATGCCGTGGCCGATGCCTCCGGGGTGCCCGTTATCATCTACAACATGCCGGGCAATACCGGCATGGACATGGGCGCGGACGACATCCTGGCCATCGCGGACCACGACAACATCGTGGGAATGAAGGACTCGGGCGGCAATGTGGTCAAGATGGGCGAGGTCCTCCGCCGGGCCCGTCCGGGATTCCGGGTGCTGGCCGGCTCGGCCGGTTTTCTGCTGCCGGCCCTGGCCATGGGCGCCACCGGCGGCATCCTGGCCCTGGCGAACATCGCCCCGGCCCAGTGCCTGGGCATTTACCAGTCCTTCCGGGAGGGCGACCTGGAACGAGCCCGCCAGCTCCAGCAGCAAATGATCCCGGTCAACACGGCCGTCACCGCCCGCTGGGGCGTGCCGGCCCTGAAGGCCGCCATGGACCACCTGGGGCTCTATGGCGGGCCGGCCCGCCGGCCCGTGCTGCCCCTGAGCGCGCCCCTGCGTCAGGAGCTGCTGGCCCTGCTGGAGGCACAGGATATCCGACAAATAGACACCCCTTAAATAACTTATACATGAAAGGAAGAAAACTGCTGATGATCCCCGGGCCCATTGAGTTCGACCCGGCGGTGCTGCAGGCCGTGGGCACGGCCACCACCAGCCACGTGGCCCCGGCCTTTATCGAATGCTTCGGGCAATGCCTGGAGATGATGCGCCAGGTATGGCAATGCCCCTCGGGGCAGCCCTTCATCCTGGCCGGCAGCGGCACCCTGGCCATGGACATGGCGGGGGCCAACCTGACGGAGCCGGGCGACAAGGCCCTGGTGGTCTCCACCGGCTACTTCGGGGAGCGCTATGGCGAGCTGCTCCGTCGTTACGGCGCAGAGGTGCGGCTGCTGCAGGCCGGGCCCGGTCAGACCGTGCCGCCCGAAGACATCGAAGAGGCTTTGCAGGAGGGCGGTTACAAATTGCTTGCCTTCACCCATGTGGACACCAGCACGGCGGTGCGGGTGGACCCGCGGCCCATCGGGGAGCTGGGCCGGAAATACGGGGTGCTGACCATCCTGGACGGGGTCTGCTCCGTCGCCGGGGAGGATATCCGGCAGGAAGAATGGGGCATCGACGTGGTGCTGACGGCCTCCCAGAAGGCCGTCGGCGTGCCGCCCGGGCTCGCCCTGTTGATGGCCTCGGAGCGGGCCATGGAAGCCTTCCGTGCCAGGAAATCGCCCGTGGGCAGCTATTACGCCGACTGGACCCACTGGCTGCCCGTCATGCAGGCCTACGAAGCGCGCAAGCCGGCCTACTTCGGCACCCCGGCCGTGAACCTGGTGGCCGGTCTGCAGGTCAGCCTGCGGCAGATCCTGGCCGAGGGGCTGGAGAACCGATTCGAAAGGCACCGCCGGCTGGCCGCCTCCTTCCGGGCGGGCATGCGGGCACTGGGCTTGCAGCTTCTGCCGCAAAAGGAGGACACGGCGGCCAACACCCTGTCGGCCGTGTACTATCCCGAAGGAGTGGCTTGGGACGGCTTCATCGGCCGGATGGGCCAATCGGACGTGATCGTGGCCACCGGACTGCTGCCCGAACTCCGCACCCGTTACTTCCGGGTCGGGCACATGGGAGCGGTCAGCCAGGCCGACCTGCTGGCCACCACGGGTGCCATCGGCCAGGCCCTGCAGGGCTGCGGGCATGATGTGCCGGCATCTGCGGGCCTAACCGCCATGCTGAAGGCCATCGACGCGGTCTGATTCGGACGCCGCGCTTCCCCGAAAGGGAGGCGCGGCTGCCAATGCGGCGCAAATACAGAAATTAAAAAACGCAACCAACGGTTAACCTGTTGATTGCGTTTTTAAAATGTCGGGGTGAGAAGACTCGAACTTCCGACCCCTTGCACCCCATGCAAGTGCGCTAGCCAACTGCGCCACACCCCGGACATTTCGGGCGTCCCGGAGGACTGTCCCCGTTTTCGAATGGCAAAAGTAATACATTATCCCGAGCGGACAAAATTTCCGGATAAAAATTCCTTGCGCCAGCCCGTTTATTTTTCAGGCTTCCACAGGATGTCCGGCACGCCCAGGTCCTTGCCGGTCTTTCTTGCCAGCACGAAGAAGTAATCGGACAGCCGGTTGAAATACCGGATGATGACCTCTTCCACGGGTTCCTGCCCGGACAGGCTGATGATGATGCGTTCGGCCCGTCGGCAGACGCAGCGGCAGACATGGGCCAGGGACACGGCCGGATGGCCGCCCGGCAGGATGAAATGCCCCAGGGGAGGCAGGTCCTCATTCATGCGGTCGATCTCCCGCTCCAGCAGCAGGATGTCCTCTTCGGACAGCCCGGGCAGGGGGATCGACTCGCTGCCTGCATCCCGGGCCAGCAGGGATTCTGCCACAAACACCCGGTCCTGGATGCGCAGCAGCACCTCCCCATCATGGGCGTCAACGGGCTGGTCGCGCAGCAGCCCGATGAAGGCGTTCAGCTCATCGGCCGTGCCGTAGGCCTCGATCTTGAGGTGGTCCTTGGGCACCCGCCGCCCCCCCAGCAGGGAGGTCTCCCCTTTATCCCCCGTTTTGGTATAGATCTTCCAGTCTTTCATGATTTATTCCTGCAGGTCCGGTTGTTTCACCATGGCGATGGTCTCGTTGGGCCGGTCCGATTCGATCTCGCCGTCGAGCAGCCGCACGATGCGGTGGGCGTGCAGGGCGATGTCCTCCTCGTGGGTGACCAGGATGATGGTGTTGCCGGCCGCGTGAATGTCCTGCAGCAGCCCCATGATCTCGTGGGAAGTCTTGGAGTCCAGGTTGCCGGTGGGTTCATCGGCCAGTATGATGGAGGGCCGGTTGACCAGGGCGCGGGCCACGGCCACCCGTTGCCGCTGACCGCCGGACAGCTCATTGGGCCGGTGGTGGGTGCGGTCGCTCAGTCCCACCTGTTCGAGTACCTCCAATGCCCGCTCCAGCCTTGCCGGCTTGCCCTGCCCCGCATAGATCAGCGGCAGGGCCACATTGTCCAGGGCGGTGCTGCGCGGCAGCAGGTTGAACGTCTGGAATACAAAGCCGATCTCCTTGTTCCGGATTTCGGCCAGTTCGTTGTCAACGAGCTTGCTGACATCCTGCCCGTTCAGAAAATACCGTCCGCCGGTGGGGGTATCCAGGCAGCCCAGGATGTTCATCAATGTCGATTTGCCGGAACCGGAGGGTCCCATCAACGCCACATACTCATTTCGGAAAATGGAAAGGTCGACGCCCCTGAGGGCCCTGACCACCTCGGTACCTACCCGGTAATGTTTGGTCAGCTTTTCCAGTCTGATCAATTCGTCCTGCATGGTTTATCAAAGATTTATCCAGGCAAAGGTAAATAAATTCAAAAGCCCAGCCTTATGTTTTGTTTGCTGAGTTGCGGGCGGAAGAACAGAAGGCCCGCCGCCCCCAGGTCGACCGACAGGCTCACCCCCTGACGGCCGGTCAGGGCCTTCCAGCCCCGCCACATGTCGCGCGACCAGCGGATGTCGTCCACCATCATAACACTGTCCGGGTGCAGATGTTCAGCAAGCCAGTCATACTGCTTCAGGAGGCTGTCCGCACGGTGGTCCCCATCCACATACACCAGGTCGGGCGCCGGGATGTCCCGCAGCAGCCCGGGCAGGGTGTCGTGAAAGGGCCCTGTCACCACCCTGGCCCTGTCCAGGCCGGCCCGGCGCAACACCTCACGGGCCACCCCCGCCACGGCAGGACATCCCTCCAGGGAATACACCCCACCCCCGGGCACGGCATGCCCCAGGTAGCAGGTGGTGATGCCCAGGGAGGTCCCCAGCTCCAGCACCGTGGCCGCCCTGAAATAGCGGGCCATCCTGAACAGCAACCGGCAATACTTGGGTCGCTGCAGGGCCCGCCGGGCAATCCGTGCCACCGTGGTCTGGCGGACGGGCGGGGCAGCCGGAAGGTCCTCAATGCCGGATCCGGGCGGGGCCGGGCTGCGGCCCCTGTCAGGGTGGAGGGTCGTGATCGCATGCCGGCCCGGGGCGGCCCGCCGAAAGACCGGCAAACCCCGCGGCCCGGCGCCGAAATCCGTCACCGCAAGGGTCCCCGGATCTTTCAACAGGTCCTTTCTGATGGCCTCAATGACCCCAAAGGCTGGATCATCCGACGAATCATACAGGCACTCCTGTGCGAAGGCATACAGGAACGGGGAATGGATGCCGTAAGGTTTGCGGGACAGAAACTGAACCGCAGGCAACAGGGCGTTTTTCATCTTTTCTCGGGGCCGGTCCGGGCCGCTTGGATCGGGGATAAAAATACAACATTTCGCCATTATTGTTAATTTTAAGGTCCCGCAGGCGGCCCGGGAGCAGAACATTCCGACAGCCATTCCCGGAAGCGTCCTGATCCAGGCCCTCCGAGGGTTCCAATCCATGAAACGACATGAACCACATGACCCGATACGATCAGATAACGCGCCTGTTGCTGGTGGCCTTCATGCTGGCCCTGCCGGCCGCGCTGCCTGCACAGCAGACACAACATCCTGAATTGACAAGGGACGGCTTCCCCGGGGACCGGCAGGCCTACACGGAGGCACGGCAGTTGCTGCGGGAAGGCAACAGGCTCTATGATGCGGGCGGGGCCAGGCGTGTGGAAGCCCTGCAGCCCTACCTGCAGGCCCATGCCCTGATTCCCGGACATCCCTGGCTGAATGCCCGGATCGGAGAGATCTACCTGGGACAGAAGGAACCCTCCAAGGCCCTGGACTACTTGCGGCAGGCAGGCAGCCTGGAGGAGGCGCCCCCCGTGACGTTCTACCTGCTGGGCCAGGCGATGGCACTCCAGCATGAACCCGGGGCGGCCATCGATTATTTCAATCAATACCGTCGGATGCTTTCGCCCGAAGAAGTGCGGGACCCCCTGGCGGAGATCGAAAAAAGGATCCTGGAGTGCCAGCACGCCCTGGTTTTGATGCATGAGCCGGTCAGGGTGCGGGTGGAGCGGCTGGGAGGGGACATCAATTCCCCTTACGACGATTACAATGCCGTGCCCGGTCCGGACGGCACGCCTTTGTACTTCACCTCCCGCCGGCCGCTGGACGACGATGCCCGGAGGGACCGGCAGGACCACCGGTTTTATGAAAACATTTTTGTGGCAGAAGCCACCAGCGAGCCCTCCGGCAGGGTCTCTCCGCTGGAGCGCCCCCTGAACACCCGCTCGCATTCAGCCGCCGTGGCTATGGATCCGGAAGGCCAGTGGCTTGTCACTTACCAGGGGATCCAGGGCGGGGACCTGTATCTGAGCGAACGGGAAGGCACTGGCTGGTCCAGGCCCCGGCCGGTGCGGCGGATCAACTCCAGGCACCAGAACACCCATGCGGCCATCACATCCGACGGCAACACCCTGTATTTCATCAGCGACCGGCCAGGAGGGTACGGGGGAAGGGACATCTGGACCAGCTCACGGGACCGGCGTGGCCGCTGGGCCGAACCGGTGAATCTCGGACCGGTCGTCAACACGGAATATGATGAGGAAGGCTTGTTTCTGGGACCCGACGACCGCACCCTGTATTTCAGCTCCCGCGGGCACAACAGCATGGGAGGCTTCGATGTGTTCGTCACCCAATTCGAAGGGGGCAGCTGGAGTGCCCCGCAGAACCTGGGGTACCCCATCAATACCGCCTTCGACGAGCTCTTCTTCTCCCTGACCGAAAATGGGCGGGCCGCCTATATCTCTACCAGGCGGCCCGGGGATGAGGGGGTATGGAATATTTACCGCATCCGGATCATGGAACCCTGATGCCGGAGGGAACATTCCCTTTGAAGAGGGCGGCTATGCCCTAGTCACGCACCTTGATGGTGCATCCAATGGCACGGGTGAAGTCCGGTTCGGGCCGGCGACCCTCCAGCAAGGCATCAATCGCATTGGCCAGGAAGGGCTCGGTCACCTGGTCGGCATCCCGGTAGTTGTCGTCGATTGCCCCGATATAAGCCACCCTCAGGTCGGAACCCACGCGTTCAAGAAGGTAAACATGGGGGGTGCGGGTGGCGCCGTACTGGGGATAGATTTTTTGTCCGTCATCGAACAGGTAAGCGAACGGGAAGTTTTTCTCCCTGGCCCTTTCGATCATCTTGGTATAGGAGTCGGCGGGCTGGGCGATGGTGTCATTCGGGTTGATGGCGATGACCGGAAAGCCTTTGGGGGCATACTCTTTGTGCAGTTCGATCATGCGGTCCTCGTAAGCCACCACATAGGGGCAGTGGTTGCAGGAAAAAATCACCACAAAGCCTTTGGCATCGGGATGATCCGACATGGAAACATACTTTCCGTCCACATTCAGCAGGCGAAAGTCGGTGGCCACATCCCCGACGCTGTAGCCCTGGGCGAACAGGGAGGAGGAGGCAAGGGCCAGTACGAAGTAAAGCGCGATTTTTCTCATGGGTTGAAGGTTTGGATTGACATTGATTTATAAAGGGGGCTTTGTTTTTCTGCAAGACCGGATCATCGTACCAGGGGCCGGATGATCTCCTCCAGTTCCGCATACTTGAATTCCCGCTCATAAAACCCGCGAAAATCCCTGGAGTAGATGACGGTGGCCGGGATGGACCCGGTCCATTCCTCACTGACCTTGCCGATCCAGCGGTTCGAATAGGGGTCATCCAGAAGGATCACCCTGCTCCGGATGTTCATCCTGTCCAAAAACGGCAACACCCTGTTTTCTATCTGGTTCGGGAAATCCAGGCTCACCAGGACAACCTTTACCTTTTGCTCCCCGTACTCTTCGTGCAGCTTCTCGAAAGCCGGGATTTCCCGGACACAGGGAGCGCACCAGGTGGCCCAGAAATTGATGACATACACCGAATCGGTGTCCCGGTGGAGCCAGGGCTCAAATTCGTTAAAGTCCATCACTTCCAGCCTGTCGTCGTTCCCGGCCAGCAGCACGGGGGCAGCCAGGGCCAGGAATAAAAAGGAGATCAATCTAACGGGTTTCTTCACGGATTCAATGGTTGGTGTCTGTTTTAACAAGAAAAGTCAACGTTTGTTTAAAAAAAAATGCGGGGATGCCCTGAGAGCATTCCCCGCAAATGAATGGGTTTATGGTGTACAGGCGTCTTGCCGGCTTTCTTCGGCCTTCTGGCAGGCCGGCAGGCGCCCCCCTATTTGGCATAGGCAACGGCCCGGGTTTCCCGGATGACCGTGATCTTGATCTGGCCCGGGTAGGTCATTTCAGACTGAATCTTCTTGCTCAGGTCGTGGGATATCTGCTCGGCCTCCTTGTCGGTAATTTTATCACTGCCCACAATGACCCGCAGTTCACGTCCTGCCTGAATGGCATATGTTTTGACAACACCCGGATAGGACAATGCCAGTTCCTCCAGGTCGTTGAGCCGCTTGATGTAGGACTCCACCACCTCCCTGCGCGCGCCCGGTCTTGCCCCGGAGATGGCATCACATACCTGGATGATGGGGGAGATCAGGCTATCCATCTCTACTTCATCATGGTGGGATCCGATGGCGTTGCAGACCTCCGGCTTCTCCTTGTATTTCTCTGCCAGCTTCATGCCAAGGATGGCATGGGGAAGCTCCGGCTCGTTGTCCGGCACCTTGCCGATGTCGTGCAGGAGTGCGGCCCGTTTGGCGATTTTCGGGTTGAGCCCCAGTTCCGCAGCCATGGTGGCGGCCAGGTTGGCCACCTCCCTGGAATGCTGCAGGAGGTTCTGCCCGTAAGAGGAGCGGTATTTCATCTTGCCGACCAGGCGGACCAGCTCATGGTGCATGCCGTGGATGCCCAGGTCGATGGTGGTCCGCTTGCCAATCTCGAGGATTTCCTGGTCGATCTGTTTTTTGGTCTTGGCGACCACCTCCTCGATCCGGGCCGGATGGATCCTGCCGTCGGTGACCAGTTTGTGCAGGGACAGCCGGGCAATCTCACGGCGCACCGGATCAAACCCGCTGAGGATGATTGCCTCCGGGGTGTCATCCACGATGATCTCCACCCCAGTGGCCGCCTCCAGGGCCCGGATATTGCGGCCCTCCCGCCCGATGATGCGGCCCTTGACTTCATCGTTTTCGATGGGAAACACCGAAACGGAATTCTCTATGGCCACCTCGGTGGCGGTGCGCTGCAGGGACATCACCACCAGCTTGCGCGCTTCATTGTTCGCCGTAAGCCGGGCTTCATCCATGATGTCCTTGATGTAGGTCTGGGCATCTGACTGGGCCTCGGTCTTAAGCGCCTCCACGAGCTGCACCCTGGCTTCCTGGGCAGACAGGGCGCTGATGGCTTCCAGTTTTGAAAGCTGCTCCGTGAAAAGCTTGTCCAGTTCGCCTTGTTTCTTGCCGAGCAATTCAAGCTGGGCATTGAGGTTCTCCCTGAGCTGTGTGAGCTCTTTCTGTTTTTTATTGAATTCCTCGGACCGCTGGTTCAGGCCTGCCTCCTTTTGCTTCAGCCGGGCTTCGGCAGCGGCCAGGGACTGGTTCTTTTCGCTGACCAGTTTTTCGTGCTCGCTTTTGAGCTGCAGAAAGTTCTCCCTGGCCTGCAGGATCTTTTCCTTTTTCAACACCTCTGCTTCTGATTTTGCCTCCCGGAGGATGTGCTGGCTCTTGCGGATGATGGATTTCCGCAGGATGGTTCCGGCAACCAGCGCACCCAGGCCGAGGGAAACGGCGGCAACGACCAGGGTAATGGCCGTTGAGCTTATGGCTAGTATTATCATATTATAATATATAAGTGGTTTGGAAAAAACAAAAAAACCCGCAATTAATCCAAAGAGGTTTAAAGAAACCCCAGTTATACAGGTTTAGGGGGCTGGAATCCGTCGAACGTCCACCGTCCGCAAGCGGACTACCCCCGGGGGGGTAGTGAGGCCTGTTCTAATGACCCCAAGCTGATCCCTAAAGTTTAGAAATGTTGAGTTTCAAAAACGTACACTTGAATTAATGCGGGTTGTATCGAAATACCTTTCAAAGAACGTTCAGCCTTTCAGACCCTCCTCCAACAACTGGTCCAGTTGCTGCAAGCGGTTTTTCATTTCCAGATGCTCCCTGCTTGTAGTATCATAACGTAATACCTCTACGGCAAATTGCAGGCAGGCCATTGCAAGCAGGTCCTGCTTGTCCCGGAATGCAAAATTGGATCCGTATTCCTTCATCTTCTCATTGATAACCCTTGCAGCCGACCGGAATAACTGCTCCTCGCCCTCGCTTTTCACTGCCAGCCTGTAAGGTCTTTCCGCTATGATAACCGATATGAGTTGTTCTCTCACCAAATAGTATGGGTCTGAATGTTTAGCTGTTTAATAGTGCCTGGCACTTGTCAATTTCCCGCAAAAGTTCGTTGATCCTTTGCCTGGCATGACCCGATGGATCTCCTTTAAGGGCTTTTGCTGCCTGCAGACGGGCCATCCCGTCTTCAAGACCGCGGACCTTCTCTGACAGGTCCCTGGTTTTTTCAAGCAGTGCCGCCTTCTCCTCTTCCAGCCTCAGAATTTTGTCCCTGAGCTGCTTATTGACCAGCAGCAGTTTTTTGACTTTGTATCCAAGCCCTTCAACAATCAGAGACAATTCATCCATAACCACCAAGGCCATGCCTTTGTCACAAATGTATAATTTTTCTGTTAAGTTACGAATTTTTTTCAATCCACACAATCGGCAAAGGGGACCGTTCAGGGAAAACGACCTTGCCCACATCCCGTAAAACGGCCCATGGACTTTATATTTACCCCGGGAGGGATATAAATGACAGCTTATCATGCGGGAAGCTTTGATTGCAAGCCTCTGGAAGCACCACCTCAAAGACCTGGAGCTGGAAACCGTGGATGCCAGGAGGATGAAAATATCTCACCCAGGCATTGAAAACCCGGATGCCGGACCGGATTTTCTGGCTGCCAGGATCTACATGGATGGCCTGTTGTGGGTCGGCAATGTGGAAATCCATGTCTGCGCCTCCGATTGGTACCGTCACGGACACCACCGGGACAAGGCCTACGACAACGTCATCCTGCATCTTGTCTGGTCGGCCGATACCGGCACGGTGAACTCCAGGGGCAAGCCCATACCCCTGGTTGAGATCGGGGAGCGCGTGGACCGGTCAACCTTGCAAAGGATTGAGCAACACGAGTCCGGACCGGCGCCCTGCCCCTGCCGGCAAGTCATGCAAGCCGCCGGCAGAGAGACCCTGACGGGCTGGCTGGAACGCCTGCTGAAGGAACGGCTTGCAAAAAAGCAGGCTGAAATCGCCCGTTTCCATCATTACTTCGGCCAGGATTGGGCGCGCACCTTTCATTATTTCCTGGCAAGGAATTTCGGTTTCAGGACCAATGCCGTGCCGTTCGGATTGCTGGCCCAGAAGACCCCGCAGGCATTGCTGCTTAAGCACCGGAACCGCGCATTGACAGTGGAAGCCATGCTTTTCGGACAGGCTGGATTCCTGGAAGAAAGGCTTGTGGACAGCTACCCCCGTCAACTGCAAACAGAATACACCTACCGCCGGAAGGCCCACCGCCTTTCCCCCATCCCTGCCAGGTTGTGGCGGTTTGCCAGACTGAGGCCTGCAAACTTTCCCACCATCCGGCTGTCTCAATTTGCGGGACTTGTGAGCCGGAGACCCCATCTTTTCCGGGAATGCATGGAGGCCCAGGCCGCAGGAAGATTGAGGACACTGTTCACGACCAGGGCCTCCGGCTACTGGGACGACCATTACCTGTTCGACAAGCCGTCGCCTTTCCATGAAAAGTGGCTTGGGGCATCCGCCACCGATAACCTCATCATCAATACCGTGGTGCCCATGTTGTGGTACTACGGGGAGGCAGCCGGCAAACCGGTCCTGCGCGACAGGGCCCTGTCCCTCCTTCGGCAGATCCCTCCGGAAGCCAATGCGGTCATGAACCACTGGAAAAAGATGGGGGCCGTGCTGGAGGATGCAGGCGACAGCCAGGCGCTGCTGGAGGCCGCCCGGTATTGCTGCCTGCCGCGGCGATGCCTGGGCTGCGCGATCGGCCTGAGGGTCATGGGGTCTCACTGACCTGTCCGGCGCCGGGGAAGGACAGGAGAAAGACCGTCCCGGGCCGGCATCTTCTGACCGCGAAGGTTCCGCTGAGCTGCTCTTCTGCCAGGATCGTGGCCAGGGGCAGTCCCATGGTTTCCTCCGGCAGGGGTTCGGGCAGGCCCCGGCCGTTGTCGCGCACCTCCATGGACCAATGCCCTCCTTCCTTCAGGGTAGAGATACTCAAGCGGGGCGATGACCTCCCCGGTGGCCTGCCGGCTCCCTTTACCCATGCGTGCTTCAGGCTGTTGCTGATCAATTCATTCATGATGAGACCGGCAGGGATGGCCTGGTGGATACTCAGAAACTCATCCGACAGCCCGGCATCCACACGAACCACAGCCTGCATGCCGTAAAACCCCATCAACTCCTGCGTCAGTTTCAGGAGAAACCCCTTGAAGTCCACCTCCGAGTAGGTCACCGAAAGGTACAGGTGCTCATGGACCAGGTAGATGGCCCGCACCCGCCTGGCCAGTTCGTCGAATTTTAAGCGGGAGGATTCGGGGAAACGGGCCTCCTTTCGCGACAAGATGAGCCCATTGATCAGGTTCATGTTGGCAATGACCCGGTTGTGAATCTCATTGACCAGCACGTCCCGCTCAATCAACTCGGATTCAATGCGCTCCTCCATCCTGAGGCTTTCAGAAATCCTCATCTGAAGGTTCCGGTACACCCCGGCAAGGTCCTCCGAACACCGGGCCAGGATCCCTTCAAGCCGTGTGTTTCGTTGCAGTGCTACCTCCCGGTCCGCATCGATGCTGCGGAGCCGTCCGGACAGGAGGCGGACCTCTTTCAGGTCTTTGCCCAGCAAGGCCACCCCATGAAAATCATGGAATACGTCCCGCACTTCAACCCTATGAAAGCCAACGGGCAGATGTGGTCCTCCCTCATGGCGGAGGCAGGTTTCCTGCGGGCCGCTCAGGAGTTCTCCGGCCGTGGCTTCCGGTCCGGCAGGTCCCTTTTTTAAGCCCCCGTGGAACAAGGAGCCGGCGGGCAGGCCCTCCAGGTCTTCCAAACGGCAGCCAAGCTTGTCTGCAAGGAAGGGGTTGACCCGGTAAATTCTCCCTTCTGGGGTGCATAAGATCACTGGCTGGGGCAGGGCATCGAGGGCGACCTCCGCCGCCTGTCCCGGTCCGACGCGGGCATTCTTAAAGTCCCTGAGGCTGTAATACAGAAAAGGGGCCCAGAACAGGGCATAAACAGGCGTCATCCCCCAGATGCGGTCATGGAACAACAAGGGAATCACATAATCCGTGAAGAGGGCCATCCCGAGAAACAACAACAGGGGCAGAAAGAGCATGTCGAACGACACGTAGAGGTCACTCCCGCTGGCCTGCCGTTTCCATCGCAACAGGAAAGCCACGAGTGTCAGCACAAGCAATCCGGCATGAACGCCCATCATCATGGCATAAACGCGTCCCGGGCCGGCCTGTGTCAGGCCCATAAGAAGCGGCAAACGTCCCCCCAGTCCTGCGGCCACGGCTGCCGCACCCAGCAACAAAAAGCCCAGGGCCATCCCATGCCTATGCAAGACCTTCCCGGGAAAATGCACCAGGCTGGTCATGAAGGCCACAAGCAGCGCGGGGAGCACCCCCCATCCGACGATCGTGAAAGGGGAAAACAAAAGGCGGGCACCTTCCCCGGGGACCTTCTCCGGAAACAGGCCGGACAAAGCCCAGACAGACATAAGCAAACACAAAGCCACCAGCCATCCGAAAGCCTTCAGCGAGCGGAACCGCAGGCCCACGAAAACAGCCATCTGCAGAAAAAGCAGAAAGACCACCACCGATATGACAACCAGGATATTCATGCTATGCCTCGCCCTCGGATTTTTTAAACCGGATATTCACTATGGTGCCGGAAGAATTTCTGACATGCAGGGCCCCCTTCAGGTGGTCCGAAACGATCCGCTCCACCAGTTTCAACCCGGTCATGAATGCGTCCTTACCGGGTGTCCCCGCCTTGGGGATTCCCACCCCGTTGTCCCTCACCTGCAGGACATATTCATCTTTTTCCCGGTAAAATGCCACGGCGACCAGGGGACTGACCCTGCCGGTGCTGCCCCCGCGGGGACCGGACGGGAAAGAATGACCGATCGCGTTGGCGAGCAACTCAAAGAAAGCCAGCCCGCAGGGAATGGCTTGATCCACTGGCAAATACTCATCAGACACCTGCATATGAAAGACGAATTCCCTGTCCGGCCTCAATTTGCTGTAAATTTCCCCCGTGGCTTTCTGCAGGAATTGCCCGAAGTTGATCCTGGACAGGTAAGGGGTTGCATAGATGTCCTCGAGGATGCCGGAGATCGTCCGGATCCTGTCAGACAGTCCGGCCAGCCCCGAAGCCGCCTCCGGGCTGATCTCCCGGTGGGTTCGCAGCATATTGACCAGGGAAACGACCATTTGCATGTTGTTTTTCACCCGGTGATGCACTTCCTGGACCAGCCGTTCCCTGTCCTCCTCATCCCTTTTACTGATCTCTTCCGCCCGGAGCCTTTCATAGCCGCCGATACGCAATTGTTCCCTTGCTTCGGCCAGTTCTCCCCGCCTCTTTCTGAGCAAGCGTTCGAGAGACTGCGTCCGGTCAGTCAGTGCGGCGATCTCCTGCTCCTTCAGCTGCAGTTTTTTCTTCACAGCGTGAATGTCTCCCAGCCCGGTGGCTGAGAACACGATGCCCGTCAGCCTTTGCAGTGAATCCACCACCGGGGCGATCACCCCCCTGACCGGGACCTTCTCCCCGCGGGCAGTCAACAGATCCACCTGCACGGGCGTCCTTTTGCAGAGGTCGCGCGTTTGCTGGAAGCCCTCCATGAATCCCGGCGGGTCGCCCACCAGGTGCCCGGCCTCCATCCCCTTCAACTCATGGCCCTGATAGCCCAGGGCCTGCCGGCAAAACCGGTTGGCCTGGATCACCCTCCCGTCCGGGTCGAAAAACAACACGTACTCCTTCAACTCCTGGGAAACCAGGTGGGAAAGGATGTCCGCCGGAAAGGGTTTGAGCCGCAGGGTGGTCAGGGAGACGAAAAGACCGATCACCAGGGGGAAAAAATGGATGTGTGCGGAAGCAGGCACGCTCTGGTTGCCCGCCATGGGAAGGGCCACATTGGTGACCAGGCTGAGCAGGGACACCAGCACGAGGGAGACCAGCACCACCCGACTCTGCAGGCGCTCCCTGTTGGAGGCGGATGCCCGCATCCAGCGGTAAAGAAAATAAATGCACAAACCACCGCAGGCAAGCACATAGAGGGCAAATAAATAAATCCAGGGGGTATCGTGTGATACGGAGTAGTACCATATCCCGTCCTGCCTGACAAAAAACTTGATGGTTCCCGGATCCCACAGATAACGCAAGGTCATCAGGATGGCCGATGGCAGCAGGAAAAACTGAATGAACTTCTTGAAAAACCGTTCGGCCGGCCGGGCCAGAAACCAAAACAGGATGACAAACAGGACCGGGAAGCTGGCCCAGCCGAACACAGCCCACTTGTCATAATAATAGGTGCGGGACACCTCATCCTGGGCCTGAAAAAGCAACAGAAAAAAAGTGAACCAGCACAAGGCACCAGCCGCGGCAATGAACGCTGCATTCACCCTGGACCGGGGCATTGCCACCAGAAAGTAAACGGCAGCCTGAAAATAGATTACCAGGGCAATGACCGAGAAAAAGAGGTATAATCCCACCTGTCAGTATCTTAATGGATGGCAGATGAAGCATGTATTCTTACCCGGTTCCCGGTATGGGGGGAACTACTCCTGGTCGGCCAGGAAACGCTCGGCTTCGATGGCGGCCATACAACCCGTGCCGGCAGCCGTCACGGCCTGCCGGAATACATGGTCCTGGACATCCCCGGACGCAAAGACCCCCTCAATATTCGTGCTGGTGGAATCCGGGCGGGTAAGCAGGTACCCGTTCGCATCCATGTCGAGCTGGCCCTTGAATATCTGGCTGTTGGGCGTGTGTCCGATCGCCACAAAGAAACCCTGTATATCCAGGCGGGTCTTTTCCTTCGTATGGACATTTTCGATCAGGACCCCGTCGACGGTTTTCTCACCCAGCACCTCCACCGGCACGGAATCCCAGACGATCTCGATGTTTTTGGCTTTCATCACCCGGGCCTGCATGGCCTTGGAAGCCCTGAGCTCGTCCCGGCGGTGGATCAGGTACACCTTGTTGCAGAGTTTGGCCAGGTAAGAGGCCTCCTCGCAGGCGGTATCCCCCCCACCGACCACGGCCACATCCTGCCCCTTGAAAAAGAAGCCGTCGCATGTGGCACAGGCGGACACGCCAAAGCCGTTGAGCCTTTTCTCGGACTCCAGCCCGAGCCACCGGGCCGATGCCCCCGTGGCGATGATCAGGGTCTCGGCCAGCACCTCCTTGTTCTCATCGATGACCACTTTGAAGGGCCTCCGGGAAAGGTCCACCGCCGTGGCAATTCCCCACCGCACATCCGTACCAAAACGCTCCGCCTGCTTCTGCAGGTCGACCATCATGGCCGGCCCCTGCACGCCGTCCGGATACCCGGGAAAGTTCTCCACCTCGGTGGTGATGGTCAATTGTCCGCCGGGCTGCAGGCCCTGATAGATCACGGGACGCAGGTCAGCCCGCGCCGCATAGATGGCGGCCGTGTACCCGGCCGGCCCACTGCCCAGGATCAGGCACTTGATTAACTCTTGCTGTTCGCTCATCTTATTGAACTCTGATATATTAATAAAAAGATTAACGCATCAACACCGTGCGTTTGGGCGGGATCAGGTAGCCAATCTTAAACTGGCTCATCAACAGGCTGTCGTACCCGTTGTCCCGGATAAGCACCCCATCGATGGCATGTTCCCCCGTGTAGCGGTAGGAGACCTCCAACCCGACCTTGATGGCGCTCTCAAACACCCAGGACATGCCGATCCCGACCGGCAGGGCAGGAACCACCCCGGGGTAGTGGCTGCCCAGGTCGACCTGCTCACCCTGCTCATTATACACCTCGGGGCTGTTCATGAAGGCCGAGATGCCCACAAAGCCATATGCCTGAAACCCGGTTGCGATTTCCCCCGGGAGGTAAAACTCCAGCTTCCCGGTGGCGCCCAGAAAGTTGTTGCGGAATTCCGTGAGCAACTCGCTGCGTTCCCCGGCAGGATTATCCGGATCTGCGGATGCCGGTTCCCAGCTGAAGGGCAGCCCTTCCGGGTTGCGCACACGCAGCATGGCCGCATCCACGCCGGCACTGATCGCGAACCAGTTATTCAACCTGTGACGGAAGTACAGGCCCAGCGCCGGAGAGGCATTGTCCACAAAGAACTCCCCGATATCATACTGCCGGCCGGCCTTTCCCATGATGTCGGTAAAGGCATGGGCGGCACCCGCCTGAATCCCCACCTCGGCCCTGCCCAGCCCGTAGTAGAGGTCCCTGGCCGAAGGCTTGAGGGGGCTGCGCGGATCGTTGCCCACATAGGCCACGTTGGTGCGCTTGCGGTCCTGCCCCTGCGACTCCCCGGTAAGCAACCGGCTGTTGCTCTTAGGGCTTGTTTGCCGCCGGGGGCTCAGTTCGGTCGGCGGGCGGGAATTGCTGCCGGGCTGTTGCTTGGCGGACCGCCTCTGGGCAGATGCCCCGGAGGCCATCAGGAGCATGCCTGAGAAGAGCAGCAGAAACAGCTTGGTGGAGGGGATCAGGGTTCCTTTCATGACCGGTGTGTTTTTCACCCTATGTGAAGCCATACAAAGTTAAACAAGTAAAGCACAATTAGGGATACAAGAAGTGCCTGTTTTTGTAAGACTGCAACATATAGCTGATATTTAATGAAATAAAGAAATAACTGTCCATCCCATCACCGCTTTTGTATCCGTCGAGGTAGTCGGTGAAGGTTTTTCTCCAGCCGATGGTGGCACCCACACGGTAATGGTTCCTGAAGGTATAGAGGACGCCGCTGCCCAACGGCACGCCCAATCCCAGCCGGCTGATGTCCGGAAGCGGCGGCACATTGCCCTGGCTGCCGGGTTTGGGGTGGTGGTAAAACACCGCCATCCCGCCAAACCCATAGATATCAAATGGCAGCTCGGGGTGGATCCTGGGCAGGTAGACCTCTCCCGTCAGGGCCAGCTCCAGCAGATGGTTCTGAAAGGAATACCCAAGCTGGTGCCGGTGGTATTCCTCCGGATAAAACACATAGGATCCGGACACCTTGCCGTAGTTCAACCCCAGCATCAGCCCCAGATGATCGGTGGCCCGCAGGCGGGAGAACGCCCCGAAATGCATGTTCACAATGTCCCAGTTCGTATCCCAGATAAACAACCTCAGGTCCCTGCCGGGATCCCCGCTCAGGTCATGCAACCCATAGGCGTTCCCAATGGCAATGCCCACCTCAAGCTCCCGGTTGTTCTGACGGTGCTGGTCCCTCATGCTCATGGGCTGGGGATGAGTTGGGCTCGTCGGATCCGCGGCGCCCTGGCACATTCCCGGCCCCTGGAACATCAAAAGAAGCAGCAATACGGGCAGGCTTTCCTTCATTCGGATTGCATTGCGATTGGCATGGCAAAAATCGTAAATTTGTATCAAATGACCCATTTGACCAAATTTCCGACCAAGATGCGAACCATTATTCTCTTAACGCTGTCCGTTTCCCTATTATTTTCGTGCAGCCGCAAAACCCAGCAAGGCATGCATGCCAGAAGCCCCCAGGAACAATCCGGGATCATGGAAAAAACCCTGCCTGAACGGTCCGCCTACTTTGCTTTCGACCTGATGAGGGCCTTGCCATCCGACGATAAAAATTTGGTCTTCTCCCCTTTCAGCATCTCCACCGCCCTGGCCATGACCTATGCGGGGGCCCGGGAACAGACCATGGAGGAAATGGCCGCCACCCTGTATTTTGACAGGGACCAGGAGGCGTTTCACGCGGGCTACGGCGTCTTCCTGCAAGACATACGCTCCATGGGCGGGGAAGATGTGCAGATCAGCCTGGCCAACAGGCTTTGGGCACAATCGGGCTACCATTTTTTGCCGGCTTTTTTCCAACAGCTGGATACGCACTACGGTTCCGGGGTGGAGCAGGTCGACTTCCGGGGAGACCGGGAGCCGATCCGCCTCGGCATCAACCAATGGGTCATGGATCAGACCAGGGACAAAATTCCCGACCTGATCGCTCCCGGGGTGCTGACCGAGGACACCCGCCTGGTGCTGGTCAACGCGGTTTATTTCCTGGCCAAATGGGCGGCGGTGTTTGACAAGGACAACACCTACGCCGGTTCGTTCCGCAAGGCAGACGGGGGGGAGTCAACGGCGGACTATATGCAACGCAGGGGCCGTTACCCCTATGTGGAAGGGGATGGCTTCCGTGCCGTGGAGATGGCCTATGCCGACGGCAATTTCTCGATGGTGGTGGTCCTTCCCGATGCCGGGCAGTCCCTGGATCAGTTCCTCGGGGATTTTGATGCGGGCGACTTCCGGGAGGCCGGCCGGCAGATGCGGCATACCTTGCTGGATCTGCATATCCCGAAGTTCAAAATCGAATCGGGCATGGACCTGGAAAAGGTCCTCTCCGCCATGGGCATGCCCCGGGCCTTCTCCAACAGGGCGGAGTTCTCCGGCATGACAGGCGACGACACCCTGAAGATCGACAAGGTCATCCACAAAGCCATGATCGAGGTGCAGGAAGCAGGTACAGAGGCCGCTGCCGCCACGGCGGTGGTCATGATCCAGAAGACCTCCATCGACCTGGACGAGCCGGTGCTTTTCAAGGCAGACCGGCCCTTCCTGTTCTTCATCCGGGACAACCGCCACCACAGCATCCTGTTCATGGGGCAGGTCAGGACCCTTTAACGGGAGGGGCCCCTCACGGACGGCGCGTCCTTTCGGCTACATCACCTTCTTGACCGGCCGCCACTGCGTCCACCCGTTCATCCGGGAGAGGACCAAGAAGAATACCATCAGCAGGCCGGTCACCAGCATGGCATTCCAGATGCCCAGGTTCATGATGATGAACGGGGAGGTGGCCGTGACCAGCCCGCCCCCCAGAAAGGGCTCGTAAAGCATCTGCTTGAAGCCGAAAGCCTGGGCGGTATCCGTTTTGTAGTGTGGGTCAACCAGGCGCAGCAAAAGCAATCCCATGGCCGTCACCCCGCTCTGCATGCCGTATTCGGTGACGCCCCGCTCCAGCCAGTTGTTGGGAAACATCCTCGGGGCCAGGTAGACCAGGCAGAAAAAGATCCAGCCCACCCCGACCGCCATCAGGATCACGAAAGGCCAGAGGTTTTCCAGAAACAGGTCGATCCGGATGGAGGCGATGGCCGCCACCACCAGCACGTCGAGGGATAGGCCCAGGATGCGCTCGAAGGTGTTTCGGTCGTAAAAGGTGTCTATCTTCAAAGGCTTGGAGGCCAGTTGCACCACCATGCCCCCGATCATGGCCAGGGGAAAGAGGGGAAATCCGTGAAGGACTGGATGAAGGCTGCGGATGCCGGCCAGCATCAGCCAGCCCACGAGGATGGCGACGGCCACGACCCCGAAATGAAAGGCCAGGGGTTCGATGGACTCGGATGCCACGGTGGCCCGTGAGGACTCATGGCGGTATTGCTCCGGGATCAGGCCGATCTTTTTATACTCCGGAATGCCCTTGCTCTTGTCCAGGTTGACGCAGTAGCCCTTGCGGATGGCGATGTTGATGTAAAACACCCCCCCGACCACGGCCATGATGATGCCCACGGTGGCCGACATCTGTCCCAGGGCCGAGCCGGCGGGCCACCCCAGTTCCTCAAAGACGATCTGCATGCCGGCGGCCGTGCCGTGTCCGCCGGCAAAGCCGATCTCCAGGATGGTGGCGAAGATGGGGGGCACCCCGAAGAGGGGCATCAGGACCAGGGCGGTGACCAGCAGGGCCACAAAGTATTGGCCGAAGCCGGCCACGAAGCCGAAACACAGCTGGCTCCCTCCCTGGGCCCACATGGTCTTCACCCCCGGGATGACCACCCCGAGAAAGAGGGTGGCAAACACGATGCTGATCAGCAGGCCCGGGATCTGCCGCCAGCTGTCCATGATGAATTCCGGCAGCACGTCCAGAAAATACGGGCCGAAGGCCAGGGCCAGAAAGCCCCCGATGATGGAGGCCGGCAAAAAAATCCGCTGAAACAGCCTGATTTTTACCCGGAGCATCTTCCCCAGCAACAAAAACAGCAGGAGAATGCACACACTGAAAAACACACCCAATAGTCCGTCCATAAAGTCAGATATTAAGTAACTGATGGTATATTAAACTAATTGTTGAGCCGAAGCGCCCTTCCAGACAGTGATCCGTTGTATTCGCCATTGTCAATAACCAACTGGCCGTTGACAAAGACATACACCATTCCCGTGGCAAAAACCTCCGGCGTGTCAAAGCTAGCCAAATCCTGAATTTTTTGGGGATCAAAAACAATCAGGTCGGCAAAAAAACCCGGCCTTATTGCACCCCGTCCACGGATATTTAATGTATTTGCCGTCAGTTTTGATGAGCGGTGAATCATCTCAGGCAGGCTGATGCGGTTTTCCTCCATGCTGTACAGCCGCATTTTCCTGGGAAAGGACCCAAATTTCCTTGGATGACCGCGGCCCCCGTCGGAAGCAGTCATGACCCATTCCTGCTTCATGAAATGAAGCAGGTCTTCTTCCTGCATGTTGAAGGAAACGATCCCTGTGGAGGCATCCTGCACAAGAATGGCCTTCACCGCGGCGACCTCATCCTGTCCCATTTCCATGGCAATCTCCTGGAGTGATCTTCCACGAAGGCCATCATGTTTGGTAGTTGTGATAACGATCGCACCAGCACCTCCCCTTAAAAAGATATTCTGTTCAATATCCCTGTTCAATCTTTCTGACAGGCCGGGATCCTGCAGCCTCTCCATCAGGGCAGCATTCCCGCCATCCTCGGCCCATCTGGGAACCACGGCGGCTTTCAGGCTGGTTTTCGATGCGAGGTAAGGGTATTGGTTGGCGGTTAACTGCACGCCTTTGGCCCTGGCTTCATGCACCAGGTCTGCCACTTTCACGGACTGCCCCCAGGCATTTCTCCCAAGGGCCTTGATATGGGATATGTGAACCGGGACACCGGCCCTTTCACCAATCTCAATGGCCTCCCTGACGGAAGCCAGCAACCCGATGCCATAAGAACCCTCATCGCGCAGGTGGGTATCATAGATTCCGCCGCCAGCGGCAACGACACGGGCAAGGGCTATGATTTCCTCAGTATCCGCATAACTGCCGGGTGCATAGAACAGCCCGGTTGACATGCCAAACGCCCCTTCCTTCATCGCCTGCCCGACCAGATCGCACATGGCCTGCAGTTCTTCTTCGTTGGCTTTCCGGTCCCCAGGTCCCATAACCCTCTTGCGTATGGTCCCATGGCCCACAAACAAGCCCACATTGACGCCCATTCCGCCGGCTTCCCATTTGTCGAGTTGTTCCCCGATGGGGAAAGGGCTGCTGCCGTCATTCCCTTCAAAAACGGTGGTCACCCCCTGCCAGAGCCAGGCTTGCAAAGACAGGTCAGATAAATTATTAAGATCAGACGCCGCATGGGTGTGGGGATCGATAAACCCCGGGGACAGGAACAGGCCGGAAGCATCGATCACCCGCCTGGCCCTGATGTTTGTATCTTGGGAATGGCCCGTGAAGACGATACGGTCCTGACGGATTCCTATATCCAGTTGTAAGGGTTCATTCAACGACCCATCAAAAACTCTGGCCCCGACGATCAAATAATCAACGGGACGCGGATTGCAGGAAAGCATCAGGGCAATCAATGGCAAGAACCAGGGCAATGGCCTTAAAATACGCATCGTCAAATGGTTTTTCATAAAGAATATTGGGTTTAACAGGATTTGCCGATTCTCCTGCATCGCTTACGGCAACCACCTCACGGACCCCTGAACCGGTCGTTCAGGTCAGGAGCAAACCGGATGATTTCCCTGAAAACTGCGGGAGTGCTTATTTGAAGCCTGTCGAGTGTTTCCATAGGAATGTTGGACGGACCGAATGGAACAACCCTCACATACTGCTGTATTTCCCCGGCCTGCCGCCCATATTTATACCCATAGGGAAACCGGCCATTTTCATCCGTTCGAACGGCCGGATTGTATCTATTGGGGACGCTGATGAAGAAACGGTTATTCGAACAAGCCTTTCCCGTATTGATCAAGGCCTGATCATGCAAAAAGGTATAGAGCTCGTGGGCCAGCTTTTCTGCGGGGTCAATAAGTTGAACCTCTTTGGACAAAACCCCCCGATACCTGTAGGATCCATTTTCCCTGTAATGGTATAGTTCTTTAAGGATCTTATGAACCTCATGTTTCAGATAAGGATAATGTGTGCACCCCAGAATCAGGCACTTCAGGGGCAGTGCCGATGGGTCCCGCCTCAGTGACTCCAGAAGGCTCACCAGGTGGTACCGCATGTAGTTCACGGGATCATTGATTTGTATTGCCTGGCAATGCTCCGGGCTCTCATGGTCACAAAGCATGCGGTTCCCGCTGTAGTCAAAATTGTAAGCCTCCAGTAAATCCCTTTTGATCTGGAAATTCTCCGGTCCGTTTAATGTCGGCCCCCGGTAACCGTTATTCAGTTCATGCCTGTTTCGGTCGTAAAATGCCGGATCCTCATCAATTGCCTCGGCCATGCCATACCCTCCCTGGCTGTAAACGCGAATCATCGCGCCGTACCCTATCTCCCTGCCCAGTCGCAAAATGGCCTCTTCGTACCCGCGGGTGGCCACGGTACCGACAGTCGCCAGGACTCCTATAGAGCCCGGTCCCATAACCTCCAGGCATTCAAGCGCTCCTATTGCCCCCGCATCGACCACTCCGAAAACCGGCAAGCCAAGACCGGAATGGTCCATAAAGGCTTCCAGGTGCCTTTTACCGGAAGCGGTGGCCGTGTTGCATGCAATGACGATGGCTTTCACAGGACCGTTTCCATTGGTAACCAAGCTGGGATCCTCGGCCAAGTAATGCTTTCCTGACAGAAGAAAATGGAGGTTCTTGAAGATGTGTTCTATCAGTAAATCCTCTTTACCCTCGCTGAAATATTGACCGTAAGGCATATTGGCCTGGTCGGCAAGAAAAACAAATCGCTCCTGTTCAAAATCGGCCACGCCGTCCGGAATGGGCATGCCATCCCCGTTGTTAAAACCGTCATGAGACAAAATGGCCTCCAGAACAGCCAGTCCCCCGGTACCGGAGTCAAACACTCCGATGAACATGACGGGAGTCCTTTGTGGATATTCATCCAAATCCAGGAAATAGAAGCTATCCCTTTTGTTTAACAGATGATCGACTATCGGAAGTTGCAGAGGGCCAACATCATGTTCTGAAACCCCTGCAGGCGGAATAACAAGGGTTGAATCGCTGGCCGCGACCTGCCAAATTGGCCCTAACAAGGTCAATACGATCCAAAAAGCCAGAACGTTTTTCCTGTTTTCGGAGTTTATCATGCCGGCGGGGTAAGATTCAAGAAAGGGGCCGCCGGGATTGGCGGCCCCTGCCCAATCAACCTTCATTCACTTAACAAACCAAACAAAACATCAATCGAGTATCTCCTCAAAGCTTTTCCTTACAAGGGAATCCGCCCAAAGGTAAAGTGCTGAAAGCCGTCCGGGATCAATCATCCCGTCCCGGCGCCAATCATCCAGGTTATTCACCGCCTCCCTTACCAGGGATTTGTGGACCGGCAGCAGGCGCTGGGTGATGCCACTTCCCTCGGCGTTAAAGACCCGGGTGGTGTTGATATAGTATTTGGTGGATCCCCTTTCCGAAGGAATCATTCTGGATTTCAACCGAAGGCTGTAGTCAGACATGGGTGAGTCCTCCCCCCAGGGTGCCGTCAACACCTCCGGCAGTAACCGCTGCGGGTTTATCCACACCGGAACGGGAACAGACGCCAGGGGAAACCCTATCATGGTCCACATGGTGGTGAACAGCGGAGACTCATCCCCCTTGATCCCCTGAACCACCACCGAAGAGGTAGAGGTGTACCTGTTGATGCAATCTTGAAAATAGATGAAATGATTATCGCGTTCAGACAGGTGCATAAACTGATTGATATGCTGACCGGTATAGGAATTCTCAAGAGACAGGCTCATGTGCTCAAGCAAGTAGTCCACAGACAGGTTATTGCCTCCTGAGGCCTTGTAAAATAGGTTTTCAGCCGTATTGAACCTGATGTACCCGGCCCCCCCATGGGGTGTCCCGGTGTATGAATAATTCGTACGGACAACATATCCATGCGGGGCGATCGACGGATCATTCACATCAATCTTTACCCAGGTATCGTTGTTGGTTTCATAATAGGCGGCTCCCCCATGAGCATCGATGACACCGAAGTTGGCCCGGACCCGCATGGGCCGCTCCTGGTCCCGCAGAAACATTTCAAAATCATCCAGATTCGCACAATGCTCCAGGGCTTCCCGCATCAGAATCCCATTACGGGCACCGGATGAGGTAGAATCGTCCTCGATATTATACGACAGGGTGTTCATGATGGCGAAGCCTGCACTATTAAAACCGATCCAAATGGAGCGTGCATCGGTCGATGAAGAATTAACCAGGGCAATGATGTCATATTTTTCCCCTTTAAGGTAGACGAGCTTGCTTTCCATGACGCTGGTGTCCCGGTGTTTCCACATCAGGGGACGCCCGTCCCGGGTATGCTTCCCCGAAACGATGGCCGAAGTGCAGGTCATTGCATCACCGGCCGATAAAATCATCAAGAAGGCAACAGCAGCAAAAAAATGTCTCAGTGTTTTCACTTGTACATTGATTAGTTTCTGACAATCCCCCCAAAAAAGAGGGCATTCGCGAACAATTTGTTTGTTCCAAACCAAAAGGCCCGAAAATTCGGGTCATCCATAAATGAAATGACCGTTCCCCTGCCCACGGATGTCACAACCACTCCCGCCGATCCGTCCACCAGTGGCGCGTAAGGCGGGTAAACATATCCGCTCAATAGGGAATTTTGTCCAAAGACCACGGGGTTGGAGAATGGCCCTGTGGCCGGATCCACCACACTGAATCCGCGCACAAATACTGGCAGGACAGCCCTTTTGTAACCATAACCAAGGGGATGGGTGAGGTCCAGGTCTGTCTGGAAAATACTGCCGGGAATTGACCGGGCACCCCGGTATTCTGACATGGATTCGTAAGAAAGCCTGGGCATGTGGGATGGGGAGTCCCTCCGGTACTGAAGGTCAATGATTCCCTGCCGGTTTAACCAGTTATTTCCGGAACGAATGGCAATCAGGGTGCCTCCCCCGCGCAGCCATTCCCTTAATGCTTCAACAGACGTATCATTAAGACTGCCATAGGATCCGGATACCATCACCAGGGTATTGTAACGAGCGAGGTTCAGGCCCCGGAATGCGGACACCTCCGCCTTGGTCACCGGCAACCGGTACCGCTGATCAAGCAGATGCCACACCTGACCCGCTTCGGAACTGGTAACGCCGCTTCCGACAAGCATCAATATTTCCGGTTTTTGCAGGTTGCTGAAACTCCCGCTTCCCAAATGAATTCCGTCCACCGTCAAGCCTGTAGAAACGGGATAGACCGTCACCCCCGAAACGGCAGCCGCTTCTTCCACCAGCTTTCTGAGTACCTCCGGGGATTCGTCCTGGGTATTCACATGAATCAGGATGCTCCCAAAATCCATGTCCACACGCTGACCCCGGTAGGCGATGGAGAATGGCCGGGTGGCCACCTTTGTCCTAATCCCGTTTTTTTGCAAATGGAAGAGGGCCCGGGGGGCATAATACTCTTCCCATGAAAAGACCCAGGCGTAGGATCCTTCTCCTTCCATGACCTTTCCGACAGGGAACATGGCTACCGCCGGATCACCCTCCGTAATCGAAGCAGCCCGGGCCGGGTTCATGACAGGTCTGCAGGGCATCTGAAAAGCCAATGGCATGGTCCAGGTAGACACATCATAAAACAGGCTGTCTTCAAACTCGGTGACGGGTTCAAAAAGGGATTTGATCAAGCGGTACTGGGGCTGGCGTAGTGGCACGACCCACGCCCTACCCGGGGCAAATTCCCCTCCTCCGTCATTTAGCGGCTCTTTGAGCGCATAGGCATCGATCTGGTGGGTATGCAATATGTCCAGAAAATGATAATTTCTGCCTTGGTCATGGAGGTCACCAAAAACATAGGCTTTTACCGGGTCTTCCGCGGCCAGATCCAGGGCAGAAGAATGGAACCAACGCAAATGTTCCAAAAGGGGGATGCGCATATCCTGGGCTGCCCGGAGCGTGGAAAGGGAGACCCTGACCTGGTTCCTTATCGTAAAGGCGAAAGACTGAATGCCGTGAACTGTTTCCCGCAAATGCCCCTTGGTGCCTCCCTGTTCGAACAGGATGCCGATGCTGCCATTGACATCGGGGTAGGCGGACCCCTTGCCGTAATAATAATCATCAAAGCCCTGTTCCATATAATATAGCGAACCGATCTGATCCAGCATAGCTGCATGATAGGCAGCGATGTCATAAGTTAGTTCATTGGTCTGTAGGGGGGTATGCGGGTTAACCCTGGTTGGTACGCCCGGTTGGAAGAAAAAAGTAGAGTTGGCCCCGAATTCATGATGGTCTGTGTTGATGTTCGGTTTCCAATGGTGGAACTGGCTGATCTTTCCACGAATCTCCGGATGCTGTGCACCCAGCCAGTCCCTGTTAAGGTCAAACCAATAATGGTTGGACCGCCCGCCGGGCCAAACATCTGAGAACTCCCTGTCGGATGGATCAGAAACCAATGTGTGGCTTTTATGCCGGTTGACCCAGCTGGCGAACCGGTCCTGCCCATCGGGATTCAGAGAGGGGTCAATGATCACCACCATATTCTCCAGCATCCGCAACATTTCTTCGTTTTTGCTGGCAGCAAGGTAATAAGCCACCAAAGGAGCCGCATTGTGCGCACTGGGCTCGTTCCCGTGAACCCCGTACCCGAGCATAACCACCACGGGCATCTCGTCAACATCCAGCCCTGCCGATCGGGAAGGATCGGTCAGGGCCAGATGCTGTCTTCTGATCTGCTCCAGTTTGTCATGGTTTGCAGGCGAGGTAATGACCATCTGAATCATGGGCCTGTTCTCGTAGGTCCAGCCATATTCATAAACCATCGCCCGGTCCGAGGCATCAGCCAGTGCCATAAAGTAATAAACAAGGGGGGCATGTTGCACATGCCATTCTCCGACCTGAAACCCGAAGAAAGACTCGGGAGTGGGAACCGCCGCCTCATATTCACCTGCAGGAAGAAAAAAATCAATATTTTCCCGGGCCTGGACGCCAAAGGTTCCAACAATAATCACCAAAATCAGTGTCAGGAGGGCTTTACTGTCCATAATTTTCATAACAAAATGGATTCAGAAGATGAACAGATATCAGAATATCCTTGGATTGGTCGAATTGCGCCTTCCAAAACAAAGCATATACAGGCTGCTGGGAATATTGGCCTGCAAATCGCCGGAATCAACCAGTCCGATGAATACCATCTTTGAGTTTGTGGTATTGGTGTTGTCACTATTGGTCAGCACGTCCACATCGAGGTAGCCGAAGCTGGAACCCGCCGGGATTACAAAAGAACCTTCCGGGGCCAAGTTATAGTTGACACCCGGTTCCGCCGTAGAGGTCACCCTGTGCCAGTCTGTACCCTCCTCTCCCTCAGGCTGCTCCACAACAACCCGGTTTTTGAAGATATCGTAATAAACCGTCTGGTATACCCGGTAATTGACCACCATGTCCCTGGTTTGGTGCGGACCAATCAAAGACACCTGGATCCGGTTGGTTCCCAAATCCGGGGCCAGGTTTCGGTTGTGGGTATAATAACGTGAGTTGAAATACTGGAAACTGTTGGTGGTGCCGATAACCCTGATGGCAGAAATTTCCACATACAACGGACCCTTGTAGGTGAAGTCTTCTTTCTCACAGCCAGTGTTAAACAAACCAACCAGCAACAATATGGTAAGGAATCTGAATGCTTTCATTGTTCAATCGGTTTATATTAATGACCAGGATTTTGAATCATGTTGGGATTTGTACCATCTTCCCCGACTTCTCCGGGAGGAATGCGGGCAACCACCCGGTAATCGTCCCAGTCAAGCGTGGAACGGCCGGCTTCTATGGACTCTTCCGACTTCCAAATGGGCAGGCCCTGCCGCTTCAGATCGAAAAAGCGATGGCCTTCACCGATGAACTCCAAACGGCGTTCATGGAGAATCAGGTCGCGAAGTTCCTGCCCGCCTGCAGAGGCGTCATCCAGCCCCCGGGCATTCCGGATAGTGTTCAGATCGCCCAGTGCGAGTGACTCGTTGGGATTAGGCCGGCGTGCATAGGCTTCGGCCCGGATCAGGTACATTTCAGACAAACGCATTAGGGGGATGTTATCCAGTCCGAAAGATCCATTGGCACCGGTAAACTTATACAGCCAGATACCCTCCTCCGGACTCGCCAGATAATTATGTTTGACTTTCTTCATCACGCTTTTGCGCTTGTCATTATCGTCCATGGAGTTATAAAGGGCCAGGGAAAACAAAATCTCGCCTACCCCGCCGCCTTCGCGCTTGTCCAGATACCATTGCCCTGGATCATCTGGGTCCGGGGAGGTGACAATGGAGCGGTGGTAATAAGCCTGTATGGATGAATTCATCAAGTTGTCCACCTCCATGAACTTGAGCTGAAAGATGGCCTCGGTCCCCTTGGCAAATACATCCAGGAAGTTTCCTGTTTCAATCTGAATGCCGTATGATGCAGCGTTGTTGATCACCCAGGTGGCGGCCTCTATGGCATCGTCGAACCGTTCCCAGTAGATATACACCCTGGCCAGCATGGCTTTAGCCGCCAATGCATTGCCACGGTTGGGAAAATTCCCCTCGTCATTGCCATTGAGCAGCTCAAAAGCCATATTCAGATCACTCTCGACTTGCTGGTAAGTCTCCAGGACTGTTGAACGGGCGGCCTCCACATCACCGATGTTGGTGCCGTCATACCGGAATGGCCCTGTCATGATCACCACCCCGAGGTCAAACCCGGGCACCAGGTGGTTGGGTTCCCGAGAATAGACACGGGCCACATCGAAATGTTGCCAACCCCTCAGGAAATAGGCTTCTCCTTTAAGCAATCGTTTCTTGTAGGCATCACCGGCGGCCACCTCAGGAATGTCATCAACCGCGTCAATTACAAAATTGGCGTTGCGGATGACCTGATAGCCAGTGCTCCAGTTGTTCATATGGTTTCCCGGGGTGTTCTGCCAGTGGGAAATATAGATGTTGGTATGTGCGAAGGCGGCCTTGCCGTTGTCGGCAAGCAGCTCAGGGATGGCCAGGTTGCCCCGTCCATAGTCACCTGAGGTCTGCAAATTGGAATAGGCAGCCATTAGGGTGGCTTCTGCACCGCCAATCGTGTTCAAGGCATCGGCGGCATTGATCGAGTTCATGGGCTTGATATCCAGAATTTCCTCGCAGGAAATCAGGGAAAGACCAAAAACGATGCTGAGTATATATATTGACCTTTTCATAGGTACTGGTTTTGGCGGTTAAAAATTCACGTTCAAAACAAACGTATAGCTTCTTGAGGCGGGATACTGTCCTGAATCACTCCCGATAAATTCCGGATCATATCCATCGTAAGTAGTTGTCGTCAGCAGGTTATACCCGGTAAATGACAAGGTCACACCTTCCAGTCTCATGGGGGTCAGCCACCTTGCCGGAAGGTTGTAGCTGATAGACAAGTTTTTCAGCTTGATGAAGTCGGTTTTCTTGTAATGCAGACTGGACACGCCCGAATAGGCGCGTGTGCTGCTGCCTGCCCCAAGCCAGGTATTCCCACGCATGGGCTGAGCCACCCAGGTCATATCGCCCGGGGTCTGCCAACGATCAGTATACATCCCCAGTAACTGGTTACGATCCACGCTGCTACCGACACGGCCCATGACCACGGCATCCGCAAAGTACCTGCGTGCGCCCTGCTGAAACTGCACGAGGAAGGAAAATTCAAACCCCTTATAACTAAATGCATTCACTATACCTCCATAAAAAGTAGGCATGATGCCATTTATCCAGACACGGTCATCGGAAGAGGGATTGTACGTGATGTAGCCTTCCTTGTCATACCACATGGGCCGGCCATCTGCTGGATTCACCCCGGCAAAATTGTATACCAGAAAGCTTTCAAAGGGATACCCCACCCTCAGTGAATTCGTGATCTCCTGCCGGCCATCCACCAGGGAGGTGATCTCATTTTGGACCCAGGTAAAATTGGAGGAGATCCTCCAGCGAAAGTTGCCGGCAAACGGAAGGAATGCCGTGCTCAGTTCATAACCGTAATTTCGCATGGATCCGACGTTCTGCGGAATGGACCCATAACCCGAATTGGAGGGCACCCCGCGGTAATACAACAGGTTCCGGGTTTCGTCATCGAAGTATTCGAAAGAAACCGTGGCCCGGTTTTTAAAGAAACCCAGGTCGATGCCGGTGTTCAGGGAATACTTAGATTCCCAGGTCAGGGCGAGGTTGCCAGGCACGGATGGATTAAGCCCGGAAATCCCGTCATAATGCCCGCTTCCCACAAACTGGGGACGGGCAACAAAATTCCCGATGGCTGAATTTCCCACCAGTCCGTAACTGGCTTTCACCTTCAGGTCACTGAGCCATGAAAAACGGTCCTTGAGGAAAGATTCTTCAATGATCCTGTATGCCAGGGAAGCGGAAGGGAAGGTCCCGAACATATTCTCTTCCCCGAAACGGGAGGAACCGTCATGCCGCACGACCAGGTTCAGGATGTATTTGTCATCAAAAGTATACCCTATCCGACCAAAGAAGCCCAGGATCTTATAGCCGGTATAAGTCTCTCCAAAGCTGACGATGTTGGCCGCTTCATTGAGAAGCTGAAAATCAGGGGAAGGCACGCCGCTAGCTTCCGTGATCCGACGAAAATAGGAATAATTCTTGTATTCATACCCGGTCAACAGGTTCAAGCGATGTTTGTTCCGCAACAACTTGTCATAATTGAGCGTCCCGGTGTTTTGCAGAATAAGGATATCCCTTGTAATGGCCCCTACGATGCCACCCAATGCCTGCCCCTGGAAATTACGAGGGTCCTTGAAGCTGCGCTCGGTATTGTCATTATAATCCACATGTCCGCTAATTTTGGCCTTGAGGCCATCCAGTATGGTAAAATTCAGGTCTACCCCCTGGGTAATCTTGTTGGTGGTGGCAGTAAATATATTCTGCTCAAGCAACGTAATCGGGTTGGTATGCATGCTACCCTCCAGGTTGTCATTGATTGTGCCGTCTTCATTATATATCCGGTTGTAGGGAACCATCATCATGGCAGAACGAACGGGATTGGCGATGAGCCCACCACTTTCTGGTTGGCGCATGCGCATGTTGCTCAGCATGGTAGAAGATGAGATTGAGAAGAATTTCGATACTTCGTGATCCACATTGATGCGCATGGAGATCCGATTGAATTGATTGGTAATGGTCGACGCCTGGGTGTTGTTGTTGTTCAGGCTGATGTAGTACTTGGTATTGTTATTGCCGCCTGAGAGTGACAATTGGTATTCCTGGGCCAAACCCTGACGAAAGACAGCCCCGATCCAGTCGTCGTTGGGAATCAGGTCTGTATTGTAGACCACATTGGGGTAATCAGCAGCCTCTCCACTAATCCATCCCTCTTGGGCAAACCTGTTAAAAAAGCTTTCAAACTGGCTGGCCGAATTGCCATACCTGTTATAAATGCCATCGAGTGACAACTCAATGTATTGCTGGCTGTTCAGGGTTGGCACCCGGTTGATCAGATTCTCAATGCCTATTTTTGAAGAAAACGACACCCGGGTTTTTGGACTCACCCTTCCGCGTTTGGTGGTGATGATGATTACCCCGTTGGCACCCTGTGCCCCATAAATGGAAGCAGTGGCAGCGTCCTTGAGGATGTCGATGGTCTCGATATCATCCGGGTTCAGGGCAGCAAGCAGGCTATGGGATTGTGTATAGGTTGCATAACTGGAATTCTCTATTTGCTGTCCATCCACGATGATCAGCGGCCGGGTGTCTGCACTCATGGAGCTGATGCCCCGGATGTTAATCACCGAACTGGCACCAGGCAAGCCACTGGCTGCAGTAATCTGCACCCCGGCCGCCTTACCTTCCAGCGCCCGTTGCACATTCTCCACCGCGGCCATGTTCAACTCCTCGTTGGATACATGGGCAACTGAGCCCGCTACATTGCGGCTTCTCTCCGTAATATACCCGGTGGAAACAATGACTTCGCCCAGCTGAATGTAACTCATTTCCAGCGCCACATTGATGACACGCTGGGATCCCACGGCAACCTCCCGGGTGACCATGCCAATGTAGGAAAATTCCAGGATGACTTCTTCGGATGCCACTTCGATGCGGTACCGTCCCTGCAGATCTGTCGCCACACCTTGCGTTGAACCCTTGATCATGACGGTGGCCCCCGGGATGCCAAGGCCGTCCTCGACCGATGTCACCATTCCGGTCACTACGATCCCGCTGCCTTGCTGCGCCGGAGCTATGACAATCAGGTTTTCTTCCAGCATCCTGTAGGTCAGACCAGTGTTCGTTAAAACATGGTCCATGACCTCCTCAATGGAGGCAGTAGCCTCGGACAGGTCAATCCGCTTGTTCAAATCCGGAAAATTGTCATAGAAAAAAAAAGAATAGGGACTCTGGCTCTCTATCTCCCTAAACACCTCCCGAACAGTCATGTCCCTGACGTTCAGACTAATGGTCTGAGAAGATACAATATTTGCGGCAAACACCTGGGTTACACTGATGATTACCAAGAAGACGGAAATTCTCATGAGCCTGACAATTTGCTTGATACTTGGAGGTAGATTATGCCCTCGCTTTGGTTTTTTTTTCATAGTTTTGACATGCTTTAAATAAAAATCGATTACTTAACGACAGCCTCGCTGTCCTACTACCATTCAAAAAGTAATTGACAAAGCATCGGGAAATGTGGCCGCATTTCCCGATTTTTTTTGATCATTTCATAGGCATTTGTTGTTTGGATGTGAATGTGATTGAACAGTGAGTTATAAATATCTTGTTTAACGGCTGCTGCGGATGCTGACAGTTTTGTCATGAATCGTAAAGTCTATGGGTGAAGTCAGTTTCATGGCCTCCATGACTTGTTCCAGCGTTAGGTCGCGCAGGCTTCCGGTGTAGCGGTAATCTTTCAGTTCCGCATTCTCGAAAACAAACTGCACATCGTATTTGCGCTCCAGTTTGCGTGTCAGTTCACTTAGCGGCTCACTTTCAAAAACCAGCACCCCATCAGTCCAGCCAACTTCCGCAGAAAAATCCTGTTTGCGGCGTATCTCTACCCTGCTCACACTTGGTGCCTTCACAGGTGCCACAATCCTCTTTTCTGGTATTTTTTCCTCATGAAGCTCATCGACCATAAGGGAACCACTGTTTTTGAAAAACACCGCTTTCTGATTGGGCTCCAGCAGGATCGGTTCTATTTTACCATACACGGCGTCGTCCCCATCCACCCTGAGCAGTCCGGACAACAAGCTGGCCTCTATGGTTTTTTCATCATCGTACGCTTTGATGTTAAAACTCGTTCCCAGCACCCTGAATCTTAGGTCATGGGTCATCACCACAAAGGGAACATTCGATGTTTCCACATCAAAAAAAGCTTCCCCGCTCAGCTCCACATGCCTGTTTCTTCTGTTAAAATGGCCTGTATACCTCAGGGTGCTGTTGGCATTCAACCTGACCCTGGATCCGTCTGGAAGAAGCAGTACAATGCGTGATCCCGCCGGGGCCTCTACCAGGGTTACCTGCTTAGCCAGCTCAAGATCTTGTTGCCATTCCATGAGCAGAACACCTGATAAAACGATCAGCAAAAGAACAGCGGCAGCATGGGGCAGAAAACGTAACAGCCTATTGCGTATAGAGGTACTCGCATTGCTTTCCTGCAATGACAATCCCATGTTGTGCACCCGCCTGGTCAGCATTTCCCAGTCATGATTGACATCGATCTTGTCGAAGTCACCAAGTGAAGCGGCTCTCTCCCACTGGCTTTTCAGCTGCATAAACCGATGCATGAGGGCATCATTTTCCAACAGCAAGCCATTAAACTGCCTGATATCGCTATTCGAAGCAGTGCCTGAAAGGACCTTTGCGGCCATCTCAAAAAAGGAATCCTCCTGAAATCTTGTCAACATACAGTCCCGCCTTTAATGAATGACAAAAATGAGGCAGGACTCCCCCTAAGAGAATCCTGCTTTTTTTTTAAAGTTTTTTAAGAAATCCTGATTAGCAAGAAAAGGGAAATGCCAGAAAAAACCAAACCATCAGATTCTTAAGCATGGATAATTTTTTAAGGGCAATCCCAATCTGGTTCTCTACGGTCTTTTCAGAAATGGCCAGCATGCGCGCAATCTCTCCATGGCGGAACTGCCGGATCCGACTAAGAATGAATATCTCACGGCATTTCCCCGGCAGGGTTTCAATGGCACGATAGAGTTTTTCACGGACCTCTACTTCAGCCATTTGCTCAATCACATCATTCTCAACAGCGATGACTGGAAAATCTCCTCCTGTTTCAAGGCGCTTATGACTGGTGTTTAAGTGATTGTAGCAACAGTTTTTGATACTCTGATAGAGGTATCCTTTCACCGAGTTGTGAATGCTCAGGTCGCGCCCCGATTCCCACAAACGGACAAAAAAATCCTGAACAATTTCCCGGGCGGTGTCCAGATCCTTCACATAGTAAACGGCGAAAACGGTCAGGGGCCGGTAGTATTCCACAAACAACGCCCGGAAAGCATTACTGCGATTCGTTTTTTTCTGATTGATATGGCCCAGAGAATGAACCGGCATTTCGGGATAAAAAAAAACGGCCAGAATGATTTATCTTCAAAGCCAGGAGTAAATCCGGAAAGTTTGACCGGTACACAACCAATCCGCGAATTCCCCCGACTGATGAAACCAAAATTAAGAAATAAATAATACTTTCGACCAGAAAACCATTTCGATCTGTGGTTCAAGGCAAGAATATAAAAATCCCTGACTGACCAGGTAGAGGTATTGACAAACTCTCACAAAAAAACCCCTCCGGATGAAGGGGTTTTGAAGGAAGTGGAGGTCTCGAGCGGATTCGAACCGCTGTACGAGGTTTTGCAGACCTCTGCCTAG
>CAYZCW010000006.1:0-185355 GCA_964477035.1 uncultured Bacteroidales bacterium | reverse complement strand
TCTCCCGGGAGGAGCTGGACGGCATCCGGGGCAGCGGGCAGAACGACCGCGTCACCAAGGAGGACCTGCTGGCCTACCTGAAGAACAGAACCGAAGGGAAAAAGGCCCCGAAGAAGCAGGAAGACGATGCCCGTTCCGCCCCGCAAACAGCGGCCCGGACGGAACAAGCTGCCGTCAAGGCGCCCCCGATTCCGGTTTCGGACGAAGACGAGGTGATCGAAATGGACCGCATGCGCAAGCTGATTGCAGAACACATGGTCATGTCAGAGGCCACCTCGGTGCACATCACCCTGTTTGCGGAGGCCGACCTGACCCGACTGGTGCACTGGCGCAATAAAAACAAAAAGATACTGGAAGAACGCGAGGGCGAAAAACTCACCTTCACCCCCATCTTCATCCAGGCCATCGCCAGGGCCCTGCGCGACTTCCCCATGGTGAACGTGTCGGTGGACGGCGACCGCATCATCAAGCGCAAACACATCAACATCGGCATGGCCGCCGCCCTGCCCAACGGCAACCTCATCGTGCCCGTGATCCGGGATGCCGACCACAAGAGCCTGCTCGGCCTGGCCAAGGAGGTGAACGACCTGGCCCGCCGCGCCCGGGAGAACAAGCTCAAGCCGGACGAGATCCAGGGTGGGACTTTCACCCTGACCAACTTCGGCACCTTCGGGATCACCACCGGCACCCCCATCATCAACCAGCCCCAGGTCGGCATCCTCGGGGTGGGGCTGATCGGCAAGAAGCCCGTGGTCATCGACACGCCCGAAGGCGAAACCATCGGCATCCGCCACAGGATGGAACTCGCCCTGGGTTGCGACCACCGGGTGGTGGACGGCGCCCTGGGCGGCATGTTCCTCAGGCGGGTGGCCGATTACCTGGAACAGTTCGACACCAAACAAAACATCTGACCCGGGCCTGCCCCGGGCCAAGGGCCACCGGTTCCGGGAGCCTTCCCGGATCCGGTGGCCCTTTTTATCCCCCCGCCGGGAAGGGCGGGGCCGAAATTTTATGTACTTTCGCAACAGCTACGACAGACCCATCCGACGGATGGAAAACCAAGACACGATACCATGAAATTGAACCTGACCCGCCCCCTGGCGTTTTTTGACCTGGAGACCACCGGCGTGCATGTGGTGACCGACCGCATCGTGGAGATCAGCATCTACAAGGTGAACCCCGATGGCAGCACCGAGAGCCTGACCCGCCGGATCAACCCCACCATCCCGATTCCGGCGGAAGTCACCGCCATCCACGGCATCCGGGATGAGGATGTGGCCGATGCCCCCACCTTTGCCCAGCTGGCGCCCAGCCTGGAGCAGATGCTCCACAACTGCGACCTGGCGGGATACAACTCCAACAAGTTCGACGTGCCCATGCTGATTGAGGAGTTCCTTCGCTGCAACATCCAGTTCGACATCCGAAAACGCCGGCTGATCGATGTGCAGAACATCTTCCACAAGATGGAACCGCGCACCCTGAAGGCGGCATACCGGTTCTACTGCGGCAAGGAGCTGACCGGCGCCCACGAGGCAGAGGCAGACACCCGCGCCACCTACGAGATCCTGCTGGCCCAGATCCAGCGCTATGAGGGGGTCGACTTCGAAGACCGGGACGGGGAAATCAGCCAGCCGGTCCGAAACGACGTGCAGGCCCTGTATGAGTTTTCCTACAACCACCGCAATGCCGACCTGGTGGGCCATATCGGCCTCAACCGCCAGGGCCGGGAGATTTTCAACTTCGGCAAATACAAGGGGCGGGTGGTCGAGGAGGTGTTCCGCCAGGAACCCCAGTATTACGACTGGATGATGAAGGCAGACTTTCCCCTGTCGACCAAGAACCTGATCCAAAGCATCATGCTGCGCGGACACAACCAGGGCAAGTTCCTTTTTAAGGACTGATCCGGGATTTCCCTCTCAGGACATGAAGATCCTATGCATCGGCCGCAACTACCCCGCCCACAACGCGGAAATGGACAGTCCCCCGCCCGCGGAACCGGTCTTTTTCATGAAGCCGGAGACCGCCCTGGTCCGGGCAGGGCTTCCCTTTTTTCTGCCGGATTTTTCCCGGGAAGTGCATTACGAGCTGGAGCTGGTGCTGCGCATCTGCCGGGTGGGCAAGCACATACAGGAGCGCTTCGCCCACACCTATTACAAGGAAATAGGGCTGGGCATTGATTTCACGGCCAGGGACCTGCAGCGCGAATGCATCGAAAAGGGCTTGCCCTGGGAACGCTGTAAGGCCTTCGACGGCTCGGGGCCGGTCAGCGGTTTCATCCCGCTGGAGGAACTGGACAATCCGCAGGACATCCGCTTTTCCCTGCACAAAAACGGAACCCTGGTGCAGCAGGGCAGCTCCTCGGAGATGATCTTCGGCTTCGACCGCCTTGTCGCCCATGTATCATCCTATGTGATGCTCAAGACGGGCGACCTGATCTTTACCGGCACCCCGGCAGGGGTTGGCCCCGTGGAGGCGGGAGACCGCCTGGAGGCCTATCTGGAAAACCGGCCCATGATGGCCATTGACGTGAAGTAACACCCAAAGATGAAGAAACCCGTATCCATCATCCTGCGCTCGGGCAAGGACGAAGCGGTGCGCCGCTACCACCCCTGGGTATTCAGCGGGGCCATCAAGAAGGCCGGTGGCCCCCTGGCCAACGGCGACCCGGTGGAGGTCTTCTCCAACCGGGACGAATACCTGGGGGCAGGCATCTACCAGGATGCTGCCATCGCCGTGCGTCTGCTGGCCTTTGCCCCGGAACGCCCCGGCGGCTTCGGCCAGGATTTCTTTGCCGAGAAGCTGGGCAGGGCCCTGGAGCTGCGGCGTGTGGCGGGCCTGACGGACAACCCGCAGACCAATGTATACCGGCTGGTGCACGGGGAAGGCGACCACCTTCCGGGGCTGATCGTTGACCACTACGACGGCCACCTGGTGGTGCAGGCCCATGCTGCCGGCCTGCTGCCCTACCTGGATCCCATTGCCACGGCCCTCAAGGAAGTTTACGGAGGCAACCTGAAAAGCATTTACGACCGGAGCGCCGACACCCTGCCGCCCGGCCTGGCAGCCGGAGCCCCGGGGAACAGGTTCCTGGCCGGCGGGGCAGACCGGGTGGAGGTCCTCGAAAACGGGCACCGCTTCCTGGTCGACATCCAGGCGGGGCAGAAAACGGGGTTCTTCATCGACCAGCGTGACAACCGGCAGCTGCTGACCCGTTATGCCGCAGGACGCAGGGTGCTGAATACCTTTTGTTATTCGGGCGGCTTCTCGGTCTACGCCCTGGCCGCCGGGGCCGCTTCGGTGGACTCCCTCGACAGCTCTGCCAAAGCCATGGAACTGGTCGCCAGGAATACGGCATTGAATTTCGGGGAGGCCCCCAACCACCGGGCCATCACCTCCGATGCCATCTCATACCTGCGGGACACCGGGGAAGCCTACGATCTGATCATCCTGGATCCTCCGGCCTTTGCCAAGCACACCCATGTGCGGCACAATGCCGTGCAGGGGTACAAACGGCTCAACCTGGAGGCCCTCAAAAAGATACAGCCCGGAGGCATCCTGTTCACCTTCAGCTGTTCCCAGGTGGTCGACCCGGCCCTTTTCCGCGCCACGGTCACCTCGGCGGGCATCCTGGCAGGCAGGCGGCTCCGGCTGCTGCACCAGCTGAGCCAGGGACCCGACCACCCTGTCAACATGTTCCATCCGGAGGGCCATTACCTCAAGGGCCTGGTCCTCCAGGCAGACTGACGCACACATGCAGGCAGCCGACATCACATACAGGGGCATCCGGCGCGTGGCCCTGCCCATCATTGCGGGACTCGTTGCACAGAACCTCATGGTGGTCATTGACACGGCATTCCTGGGGAGGCTGGGGGAAGTGACCCTGGGTGCCTCGGCCATCGGCGGCATCTTCTTTCTCTGCCTGGTGATGCTGGGCTCGGGCTTTTCGGTCGGCACCCAGATTATGATCGGGCGCCGCAACGGAGAGCAGCGGCCCCTGGCCATCGGCCCCGTCCTGGACCATGCCCTGTATTTCCTGCTGCTGCTGGCCGCCCTGGTATTCGTGCTGCTCACCCTGGCCGCCCCCGCCTTTCTCAGCTGGTTCCTGAAGTCGGATGCCGTGCTGCAGGAAAGCCTCAGCTTCCTGCACATGCGCCGGTACGGGATTTTTATGGCCTTCATCAATCTGGGGTTCAGCGCCTTCTACGTGGGGATCACCCGCACCGTGGTACTCACCCTCAGCACCTCCATCATGGCTTCCGTCAACATTTTACTGGACTATGCCCTGATATTCGGCCACTTCGGACTGCCCGCCATGGGCATTGAAGGGGCCGCCCTGGCCACCAACATCGCCGAGGCCGTCACCTTTTTGTTTTTCGTCGGATGGACCTGGCGAAAAGGGCACCTGCGCCGCTTCGCCCTGCTGCGTTTTCAGCGTTTCCGCAAGGAGCTGTTTATCCCGCTGTTCCGCCTGGCGGGACCCGTTATGTTCCAGTACTTTTTTTCCTTCTCTGCCTGGTTCGTGTTCTTCATGATCATCGAGCAGATCGGGGAAACCGCCCTGGCCGCCTCCAACATCACCCGCAGTTTTTACATGCTGCTGATGATTCCCGTCTGGGGGCTGAGCTCGGCCACCAACACCCTGGTCAGCAACATCATCGGGCAGGGGCGTATCGAGGAGGTCACGCCCCTGATCCGCAGGATCCTGTGGATCAGCCTGACCGCCACCCTGCTGGTGGTGCAGGCCAACCTGTTCTTTCCCCGGCAGATCGCCTCCTTCTTCACAGGCGAGGCCCACCTGGTCGAGGCCACCGTTCCCCTGTTGTACGTCATCAGCCTGGCCCTGGTCGCTTTCTCTGTCGGCATGATCCTCTTCAGCGGCCTGTCAGGCACGGGACAGACCATGATGGCCCTGCGCATCGAGCTGCTGTCCATAGCCTTTTACCTGCTGACGGCCTTCATCCTGGCCGTGGGACTGCGGGCTGCCGCCCCCGTGGTGTGGTTCGTGGAAGTGGTCTATTTCTCCCTCCTGGGACTCTTCTCCTATGTATACCTGAGAAAAGGGCACTGGAAGTTGTTGCGTATCTGAGTGCGGAACCCCTTTTCCCCGATTCCCGCACCCTCCGATTCTTGCACGGGGATTGGCCGGATTGTTTTATATTTGCATCTGTCCATAAGTTGACGGTCACTCTTTACGTTCCTGGTCTATGCATGCCTTCTTTCGATCCGCCGGTTTTCCCATCCTGATCGCCCTGTCCCTGCTCCTGCCCAATCCGGCCCTGGGGGCAGTCTCCCGGGAGGCAGCCGCCGCGACGCCCGCGACCAGCCTTGCCGGTGACAACACCCGGCCGCAGGCCAGCCCCTGGGTCGATTCGGTGATGGCCACCCTGGACCTGGAAGGGCGCATCGCCCAGTTGCTGATGATCCGCATCCATACCGACCGCGACCAGGCCTATTACGATCAGCAGCTCCGGCTGGTGCAGCAATACAACCTGGGCGGCGTGGCCTTCTTCCGCGGGGGACCCGCCCGGCAGGCAGCCCTGACGAACCGCATTCAGGAAATGGCGCGCACCCCGGTGCTGGTGGCCATGGACGCCGAATGGGGGCTGGCCATGCGGCTGGACAGCACCATCAGCTTTCCCCGGCAGATGACCCTTGGGGCCGTCACAGACGATGACCTGATCTACAATATGGGCAGGGAGATCGGGCGCCAGCTCCGTCGCATGGGGGTCCACATGAACTTTGCACCGGTGGTGGATGTCAACAACAACCCGGACAACCCGGTGATCAACTCCCGGGCATTCGGAGAGAACCCCCGCCTGGTGGCCGCCAAGGGCACCGCTTACATGAAAGGCCTGCAGGAGGCCGGCATCCTGGCCTGTGCCAAGCATTTTCCCGGGCACGGCGACACGAACGCCGACTCCCATCACACCCTGCCTCTGATCAATCATAGCTTCCATGAGATCGACTCCATCCACCTCCTCCCCTTCCGGGAATTGTTCCGCCAGGGCCTGCACGCCGTCATGATCGCCCACCTGCAGATCCCGGCCCTGGAAGAAGAACCCGACCTGGCCTCCACCCTCTCGGAGAACACAGTCAGGGGCCTGCTGAAAAGCCATATGGGGTTCGGCGGACTGGTCGTGACAGACGCCCTGGACATGGCCGGGGTCAGCGACTTCTTCGAGTCCGGCGAGCTGGAGCTGCGGGCCCTCATGGCAGGGAACGACATCCTGCTGCTCCCGGAAAATGTCCCGGCGGCCATCCGGACCATCAAAGGGGCGGTGGAACGGGGAGACATCCCCGAAAGCCTGGTGAATGACGCCTGCCGCAAGGTCCTTCATTTTAAACAACTGGCCGGACTCGACCTGGGGGGGGCAGTGCGCATGGACAACCTGGTGGCGGACCTCAACACCCCCTTCGCCCGGCAACTGAACCGCAACCTGGTGCAGGCCGCCATCACCCTGGTGAAAAACGAGGGCGGGCTGGTGCCCTTGCGGGAGGCATCCTCAGGCAGGGTGGCATCCCTGGCCGTCGGTGCCTCCAGCGGGAATGCCTTGCAGACCATGCTGGGCAATTACCGGGAATTGCCCCGGCTGACCCTGCCGAAAGCACACACCGAGGAGCAGGCCGGCCGCATTCTGGAGGACCTCAGAGGCTATGACACCGTGATCCTGTCGGTGCACGACAACTCCATGTTCCCCTCCCGGCAGTACGGCATCAACCAGGCAACGATCGACCTGGTACAGAGGGTGTCCGAACAACACAAGGTGGTGCTGTTGCTGTTTGCCAACCCTTACAGCCTGGATTATTTCAGGGAAAGCATCCCCGGCCTGGAGGCCATCCTGGTGGCGTACCAGGACGGGCAGGTCTATGAAGAAGCGGCGGCACAGGTGGTTTTCGGCGGCCTGCCCGCAAGGGGCCGGCTGCCGGTGAGCGTCCCGCCCTACTTTCCGGCCACCATGGGCCAGCTCACCCCCGAAGGGTTCCGGGTCGGTTTTTCTGAACCGGAAGACGTGGGCATCGACAGCCGGTATCTGGCCCCCATAGACAGCCTGGCGCTGCTTGGCATCCAAAGAAAGGCCTACCCGGGTTGTCAGGTGGTATTGGTCCGGGATGGCAAGGTGATCTACCACAAGGCCTTCGGACACCATACGTGGGACAGCCTCCTGCCGGTCAGGACAACCGACCTGTACGATCTGGCCTCCCTGACGAAAATTGCGGCCACCACGGCCTCGGTCATGCACCTCTCCGAGCGGGGCCTGATCGACCTGGACCAGTCCCTCGGACACTACCTGCCCTGGCTGGCAGGCAGCAACAAGGCGGAGCTGCGCATCCGGGAGGTCATGGCCCACCAGGCCCGTTTGCAGGCCTGGATCCCTTTTTTCCGGGAGACCCTCCCGGGGGAGGATACCCCCACCATTTACCAGGAGCTGGTGTCGGATGATTTTCCCGTGGAGGTGGCCGCCCACATGTATATCCGCCGGGATTACCGGGATACGATCTTTTCACGCATCCTGGAGTCCCCCCTGCGACACAGCCGCGACTACCTTTACAGCGACCTGGGGTTCATCCTGCTGGCCGAGGTGATCGAGACGGTAACCGGACTGACGGTGGACCGCTATGCGGATTCGGTGTTCTTCCGGCCACTGGGTCTGTCCACCATGGGATTCCTGCCCATGCAAAGATTCGGGCGCGAACGCATCACGCCTTCGGAGCGGGACACGGTTTTCCGCAGGCAGGTCCTCCACGGCCATGTGAACGACCCGGCCGCCGCCATGCTGGGCGGGGTGGCAGGTCACGCCGGGCTGTTCTCCAACGCCCTGGATATGGCGGTGCTCCTGCAGGTGTTCCTTCAGGAGGGCACCTATGCCGGCAGGCAGTATGTCACCCCGGAGAGCATCCGGGAGTTTTCCAGCGTGCAGTTTGCCGGGAACCGCAACCGCCGCGGGCTGGGGTTCGACAAGCCGTCGATCACCACCGGGCAGGAGGGACCGGGCAGCAAGAGCGCCTCTCCCGACAGCTACGGGCATTCAGGTTTTACGGGCACCTACGCCTGGGTGGACCCGGCGGAGAACCTGGTCTATGTGTTCCTTTCGAACCGCACCTGGCCGGATCAGTCCAACAACGGCCTGGCCCGGCTCAACTTACGGACCGACATCCTGGAAGCAGCCTACCAGGCGATAGCGAAAAGCCGGCACGAGCGGCAGGAGCACCTGCCTTGAAGCCCGGAGGCCGCCGGCCCCATCCGACGAAAACCAGTCTGAATGATTCATAACCTTTGATTGACCCGACCGCTATGAGAAAGACCCTGCTTTGGATCCTCGCCGTCGTGCTTACCCTGGGAAGCGCCTATTACCAGCGCCGCACAGGACCGACCCACCCCCTCAGGGGGACCGTAGAGATCGGTGGCAGTGAGATCAGCTACCGTCTGATCCGCTCCTTCCCCATGCCTTTGGACGCCCCCATCAGGGTGGACGTGGAAGATGCCTCCATCAACGGCTACTACCGCATCAAACGAACCCCCAGCCATGACGCATGGCAGGAACTCCCCCTGCAGCGCAGGGAAGGACAGCTGGTGGCCACCATCCCGCAGCAGCCTCCGGCAGGCAAGATCAAATACCACATCTTTCTGCAGAAAGGGGAGGACACCGTGGCCCTGACGGAGGAACCCGTGACCATACGTTTCAGAGGCAGCGTGCCCGCCTGGGCCATGATCCCCCATATCCTGGCGATGTTCCTGGCCATGCTGCTGAGCACCCGGGCAGGATTGGCCGCGTTGTTCAACGAAAAGACGCAGGCGCTGAGCCTGTGGACCGTCGTGACCCTGTTACTGGGGGGGCTGATCTTCGGACCCGTCATCCAGAAATTTGCTTTTGGCGCCTGGTGGACCGGCTGGCCTTTTGGCACGGACCTGACAGACAACAAGACGGCCGTGGCCTTCCTGTTTTGGATCATCGCCCTTGCCAGGGTCCGGAAAAACCCCTACCACAGGACCTGGGTGATCGTGGCTGCCTTGGTCATGCTGGTGGTCTTCATGATTCCCCACAGCCTGCTCGGATCCGAGATCGACTGGACCGAGGAGGGAGCGGGTGCCGCCGTGGACACCGCCCAACAGATGGTGGCCTGCCTGTGGCCCCGGGGCTTTGGTATTTTTTAACAAAAAAGACTGGCCAAAGGCGCCAGAATCAGTAAATTTGCATTCATCCTTTTCCGCCAGCACGGTTCTTTCCATTGGATTGACCGGCAAGGAGGGAGTCAACCATTACACGTTACGGATTACCCCCTTATGAGTAAAGTCATTGCGATTGCAAACCAAAAAGGAGGGGTGGGAAAAACCACCACGGCCATCAACCTGGCGGCCAGCCTCGCCATCCTGGAATACAAAACCCTGCTGATCGATGCGGATCCCCAGGCCAATGCCACTTCGGGTGTGGGTTTCGATCCCAAGGTGGTCAAGACCAGTATCTACGAATGCATCATCGACGATGTGGAGCCCGCCAACATCCTGCTGACAACCTCCACCCCCAACCTGGACCTCATCCCCGCGCACATCGACCTGGTGGGGGCAGAGATAGAGATGATCAACCTGCCCAACCGGGAAAAAATGATGCGCCATGTCATCGACAAGGTGCGCCGGCACTATGATTTCATCATCATAGACTGCTCCCCTTCCCTGGGCCTGATCACCGTGAATGCCCTGACGGCCGCCGACTCGGTGATCGTTCCGGTGCAGTGCGAGTATTTCGCCCTGGAAGGCCTTGGCAAGCTGCTGAACACCATCAAGATCGTGCAGTCACGCCTGAACACCACCCTGGAAATCGAAGGCATCCTGCTGACCATGTACGACAACCGCCTGCGGCTTTCCAACCAGGTGGTGGAAGAGGTGCGTAACCACTTCCAGGATCTGGTGTTCCAGACCATCATCCACCGCAATACCAAGCTGGGCGAAGCCCCCAGCTTCGGAGAGACCATCATCATGCACGACGCCCAGAGCAGGGGAGCCATCAACTACCTGAATCTCGCCCGCGAGCTGCTTCAGAAGAATGCGATGACCCGCATGCATCCCTCGGAAAAAAACATTGAGATCGAACCATGAACGCCAAGAAAAGAGCCCTCGGAAAGGGATTGAGTGCCCTGCTGGAAGGGTCGGGCGGGGAGACACAGCCTGTCTATGATGCGGAAAAGGACCTGCTTCCCGTGGGGACCATTGGCAAGGTTCCCCTGGACCTGATCGAAAGCAACCCCTACCAGCCCCGGACTGATTTCGACGAAGAAGCCCTGCAGGAGCTGGCGGCTTCCATCAAGGAGCAGGGCGTGATCCAGCCGGTGACCCTGCGCAAGATGGATGACGGCAAACTGCAGCTTATTTCGGGTGAAAGACGGTACAAGGCATCCCTTTTGGCCGGGTTGTCAGACATTCCGGCCTACATCATCACCGCCACAGACCACTCCATGCTGGAGATGGCCATCACCGAAAACATCCAGCGGGAAGACCTTAATCCGATCGAGGTGGCCCTGGGCTATAAACAACTGATTCAGGAATACCAGCTGACCCAGGAAATGCTCAGCGAACGGATGGGGAAAAGCCGGTCGGCCATCGCCAACTTCCTGCGACTGCTCAAACTGCCCAGTGACATTCAGCTGGGACTGAGGCAGGATCTGATCAGCGTCGGACATGCCAGGGCCCTGTTGTCCCTGTCCGATTTGCAAACGCAGCTGGACGTCTACCAGGACATCCTCAGCGAAGGCCTGTCCGTTCGGGCCGTGGAGGACATTGTCAAAGACCTGCTCGAGGAGAAGAAGGAAGATGCGGAGCAAGCACCGGAAGTGGGGCCGCTTCCCCCCAGCCCGCTGCAGGAAGAACTGCAGCAGGCCGAGAAGGACCTGGCCTACCTGTACGATTCGAGGGTCAGGGTCAGGGTCCGCACCAACGGAAAAGGATCGATCCAAATCGGTTTTACTTCGCACGACGACCTGGATCGCATCCTGAGTCTTTTAAAGAAGTAATTTTGATCCCGGCACAAGAACCCAGCAGCACCCGCACGGGTCGCAGGCCCCTCACCAGGCGGTCCTGCCGGGGGATCCTGGCGGGCCTGGCGGGACTGACCATCCTGCTGTGTGCGCCCGGTCCGCTGCCGGCCCGGTCACAACCTGTGCCGGGGACTGCGGGACAGGAAGCAGGGACCCACACAGACCCTGTGGAGGAGCAGGCGGAACCATCCCGCCCGCTGGTATCCCCGGCCAGGGCAGCCATGCTATCGGCCAGTCTGCCGGGACTGGGGCAGGTATACAACCGCAAATACTGGAAGATTCCCATCATCTATGCAGGCTTTGGCACCCTTGCCTATTTTGTGAACATGAACAACACGGAATACCAGAAATGGCGGTCTGCCTATATTGCCCGGGTGGATGGCAATCCCAATACGGTGGACGGTTTCCCCCTGCATTCAACCGATGTGTTGCAGCGGGCCATGAACTATTACCGCCGGAACCTGGAAGTCACCTACCTGCTGGGGGTGGCCCTGTATATCCTGAACATCCTCGACGCCAACGTGGATGCACACCTGATGGACTTTGACGTGCGGGAAGACCTCAGCCTGCGGCTGCAGCCCATGGGAGGGCATCCGGGCCTGCCGGCCGGCACGACCCCGGCCGGGCTGACATTCACCATCAACTTTTAATCATGAAGCGAGGCTTGCATATCGCCCTGATCGGGTACGGCAAAATGGGCCGGGAAATCGAGAAGATGGCCCTGGAACAAGGACACCTCGTCGTGGCCGTCATCGACAGCCCCGGCGACTGGCACGAGCGTGAAGCCGGACTCGGACAGGCCTCGGTGGCCATTGAATTCACGGTGCCTGACCAGGCCCCGGGAAACATCCTGCGCTGTTTTGACAGGCAGCTGCCCGTGGTGTGCGGCACCACCGGCTGGCAAAAGGAGCTGCCCCGCATCAGGCAGCTGTGTCTGGAAAAAGAGCAGGCCCTGTTCCACAGCCCCAATTTCAGCATCGGGGTCAACCTGTTTTTCGAAATCAACCGGCGGCTGGCCGGGATGATGGCCGGGCTTCCGGCTTACAGGCCCCGCATCACCGAAACCCACCATACCCAAAAGCTGGATGCCCCCAGCGGCACGGCCGTTGCCCTGGCAGAAGAGATCCTCCATGCCCGCAATGACATGAGCTGCTGGGTGCTGTCCGAACAGGAGGGCCGGGACGGCGAACTGCCCATCCAGGCCATCCGCCGGGAAGGGGTCACCGGAACCCATGTAGTGGACTACCGGTCCCCCGTCGACAGCATCGAGATCAGGCACACCGCCTTCAACCGCCAGGGCTTCGCGGAAGGGGCCCTGATGGCGGCAAACTGGGTCGCCGGCAAAAAAGGCGTTTTTACCATGAAGGACATGTTGAACCTTTAAACCAAACCCATGAGCATTTATATGTTATTGACCCTGTCTTTTTTCCTGGCTTCGGCTGCCGGGCTTTGGCGCATCTTTGAAAAGGCCGGCCATGCAGGGTGGATGGCCATTGTGCCCTTTTACAACATCTATATCTGGCTGAAAGTGATCCACAAGCCCCTCTGGTGGTATCTGTTTGTCCTCATCCCCTTCATCAATGTGTTTACCCTGTTGCTCATGGTGGTGGACACCCTCAAGTGCTTCAACAAGCACGGCCTGCTGGACCAGGCGCTGGGGGTGATCTTTCCTTTCATCTATTTGCCTTACCTGGGATTTGCCCCCGGAGAGCATTACGTCCACCCGACCCGGTTGCCGGTGATAAAAAAAACCGCGGCCCGGGAGTGGGCCGATGCCATCATTTTTGCGGTGGTGGCCGCCGTGATCATCCGCACCTTCATGGTGGAGGCCTATACCATCCCCACCTCCTCCATGGAGAAATCCCTGCTGGTGGGGGATTACCTTTTCGTCAGCAAGGTCAGTTACGGCCCCAAGGTACCCAACACACCCATCGCCTTTCCTTTCGCCCACCACACCCTGCCGCTCACGGAGTACACGAAATCATACGTGGAGTGGGTCAGGCTTCCCTACTACCGCTTCCCGGGCCTGCGCAGCATCCGGAACAACGATGTCGTGGTGTTCAATTACCCCGATGGGGACACGGTGGCGTTGCAGATGCAGAACCAGAGTTATTACGCCCTGGTGCGTGAGATGGGGCGGGATGCCGTCTGGGGCAATTACGATGTGATCAGCCGTCCGGTCGACAAAAGGGAGAATTACATCAAGCGGGCCGTGGGCATCGCCGGCGACACCCTGCAGATCATCGACGGGATCGTGCACATCAATGGCACCCCCCTGCCCGATATGCCCGGGGTACAGCACAACTACCAGGTCATGACCGACGGCACCCCCCTCTCCCCGAGGACGGTGGAACGGCTCGGTGTCACGGAGTGGGGACAGGCCGGGCCCAACCTCTACATCCTGGCCACGGGCGAGGAGGCGGCCGGGCAGATCCGGCAGCTGCCCCACGTGATCAGCACGGGTAAAATGACGCGTCCGGCGGGAAATCCCGAGTTTTATGTATTCCCGCACAACCCCCTGTATCCGTGGAACGAAGACCAGTTCGGACCCTTATTCATCCCGGCCAGGGGCTCGACCGTGGCGATCAACCACCAAACCATCCCCCTTTACGAACGCCTCATCGGGGTGTACGAAGGCAACACCCTGGAGATCACAGACGATGACATCCTGATCAACGGGCAACCCGCCACCTCCTACACCTTTGAGATGGACTACTACTTCATGATGGGAGACAACCGCCACAACTCGGCCGATTCGAGGTTCTGGGGGCTGGTCCCCGAGGACCACATTGTGGGCCGCGCCATGTTTGTCTGGTTGTCGCTCGACAATACCAAAAGTTTCCCTGCCAGGGTGCGGTTCAACAAAACATTCCGCATCATCCGCTGAAGGGTTCCGCAATAATCGATTATCTTTGCATGGAGCAAAGTAACTCACCCGGATTGCATGGTTTCTGCCAAACCAGGTGGGTTACTTTTTCAATTTGCTGCAAAAAATGAAGAATAAATACATCGACCTGATCGAACAGACCTTTGAGTTTCCCCAGGAGGAATTCAAAGTGGTGGACAACGAGCTGTATTTTCATGACATCTGCCTGATGGACCTGATCAAGCAGTACGGGACCCCCTTAAAGATCAGCTACCTGCCGAAGATCAGCCAGCAGATACAGAAGGCCAAGCGCCTGTTCAACGTGGCCATGGCCCGGGTGGATTACAAGGGAGCATACAATTACTGTTACTGCACGAAAAGCTCCCATTTCAGCTTCGTGCTGGAGGAAGCCCTCAAGAACGACATCCATATCGAGACTTCCTCGGCTTTCGACCTGTACATCGTAGAGGAACTGCACAACCTCGGACTGATCGACAAAGGCAAATACATCGTCTGCAACGGGTTCAAACGGCCCCTTTACACACAGAAGATCAGCGACCTGGTAAACGCCGGCTTCCAGAACACCATTCCCGTCCTGGACAACAAAAGCGAGTTGAAGACCTATAAGGAGCTCATCCGCGAAGACAGGGAGTGCATGCTGGGCATACGGATCGCCGCAGAGGAGGAGCCCATGTTCGAGTTTTACACTTCCCGCCTGGGCATCCGCTACAACGACATCGTGCCCTTTTACAAGGCCGGGATCCAGAATGACCCGCGCTTCGGGCTCAAGATGCTGCACTTCTTTATCAATACCGGCATCAAGGACAATGCCTACTACTGGAACGAACTCTCCAAGTGCGTCAATGTCTATTGCGATTTGAAAAAAATATGCCCCGAACTGGACAGCCTGAACATTGGCGGGGGCTTTCCCATTAAAAACTCCCTGGGCTTCGAGTATGATTATGAATACATGACCGAGGAGATCGTCGCCCAGATCAAGAATATATGCAACCAGAACGGGGTGCCTGAACCCGATATTTTTACCGAATTCGGTGCATTCACCGTCGGGGAAAGCGGGGCGGTGCTCTATTCCATACTGGACCAGAAACAGCAGAACGACCGGGAGCACTGGAACATGATCGACAGCAGTTTCATGACCACCCTGCCCGACATCTGGGCCGCCAAACAGCGCTTCATCCTGCTGGCCGTCAACAACTGGGACTCTGAATACCAGCGGGTGAACCTCGGCGGACTGACCTGCGACAGCCAGGATTACTACAATGCGGAGCTGCATTCCAACGCCATCTTCCTTCCCAAGATCCGGGAGGATGTGCCGCAGTACATCGGGATGTTCCACACGGGGGCCTACCAGGAGAGCCTGGGTGGTTTCGGTGGCATCCAGCATTGCCTGATCCCGGCTCCCAAGCTGGTCATCATCGACCGGGACGAGGAAGGGGAATACACCACCAAGCTGTTCGCCAAGGAACAAAGCTATAAATCCATGCTGAAGACACTGGGCTTTTAACAGGGGGCGTATTTTGTTAATTTTGTGCAGCAACCACCAATGCGACTTAGCATGACCCAGAAAGCCAACACATTCCGGAAAAACACCTTCAAGAAGAAAAAGGACAAAGAAAGCGACCTGCAGGGACAGGAGCTCTCCTGGAGTGCCTTGCGGTCTTTCTTTGGCAGCAGGCGTCTTCATAAAACCATCGGATTGTTCTTGCTGGTATTGTCGGTATTCCTGCTGCTGGCCTTCACCTCCTACCTCACCGGATGGAAATTCGACGACGCCATCCTGGATGGCCGCACCTTCAACTGGTCCCTGCTGACCGACAAGGAGGTGGTTGTGGACAACATCATGGGACGGCTGGGGGCCATTGCGGCCCACTGGTTCATCAAGCAGTGGTTCGGGCTGGCTTCCTACCTCTTTCTCCTGGCATTCTTTGTCCTCGGATTCAGGCTGCTTTTTCGCCACGACCTGCTGCCGCTGAAGAAGACCCTGGGGTATTCCTTCTTTTTCCTTATCTGGACTTCTGCATTTCTGGGATTCGTGGTGCCCCCGGGCGAATGGAGCGTACTGGGCGGGGTATTTGGCTATGAGAGCCGGCTCTGGCTCACCGGACTGCTGGGGTATTTCGGTGCGGCGCTCCTGCTGCTGTTTGCCATGGGCAGTTTCCTGATCCTCGCATTCGACCCCAGCTTAACCGCCCTGGCGGCATTTCTCTCCCGCCTGGCAGGCAGGGCCCGTCCGGAAGGCAGGCAGGAGGACCTGTCCAGGGACGAAGGCCCGGATGGGGAAGAGAAAGATGCAGTGGACGGCCCCGCAGTGGCCACCGAGACAGACATCGAGAAGCGGCTGCAGGGAGAAGAAACCGGTCCGGAGGGCACAGGCCCATCCGACGCTATCGGGGACCCGGCCCACGAAGAAATCACCTGGGAAGGGAATCCTCCGGCAGCCCCCCCTGCAGGGAGCGCGGCCGGGGAAGCCCCCGCCAGCCCGGAGCTGGAGATAGAGGTGGCGGACGGCCGCAAGATCAGCGGCAGCGACTACCAGAGCCTGGATGAACCCTTCGGCGGTGGCGGGCAGGATAACATGCCGGATTTGTCGCATCTGGGGGAGTATGATCCCACGCTGGACCTGCCGCGCTACCGGATCCCTGACCTGAAGCTGCTGGACGACCGGGGAAGCAGCACCATCCAGGTGAACAAGCAGGAGCTCGAAGCCAACAAGAACCGCATCATCGAGACCCTGAACAACTATGCCATACAGATCGACCGCATCAAGGCCACGGTCGGGCCCACCGTGACCCTGTACGAGATCATCCCGGCTCCGGGGGTCCGCATTTCCAAGATCAAAAACCTGGAAAACGACATCGCCCTGAGCCTGTCGGCCCTCGGCATCCGCATCATTGCGCCCATCCCGGGCAAGGGAACGATCGGGATTGAAGTGCCCAACGGCAACCCTGAGATCGTGTCCATGAAATCCATTCTCTCGAGCGAGCGTTTCCAGAACTCGGGCTTCGAGCTGCCCATCGGGCTGGGGAAGACCATTGCCAACGAGACGTTTATCGCGGACCTGACCAAGATGCCACACCTGCTGATGGCGGGGGCGACCGGACAGGGGAAATCGGTGGGGCTCAACGCCGTGCTCGCCTCCATCCTCTACAAGAAACACCCGGCCTATGTGAAGTTCGTGCTGGTGGACCCCAAGAAGGTGGAGCTGACCCTGTTCTCGAAAATCGAACGTCATTTCCTGGCCAAGCTGCCGGATGCCGAAGAGGCCATTGTCACCGAGACCCGGCAGGTGGTCCGCACCCTCAATTCCCTGTGTATCGAGATGGACAACCGCTACGACCTGCTGAAGGATGCCCAGGCCAGGAACATCAAGGAGTACAACGCCAAATTCGTGGCGCGAAAGCTCAACCCCCATCATGGGCACCGTTTTCTTCCCTATATCATCCTGTTCATCGATGAGTTTGCAGACCTGATCATGACCTCCGGGAAGGAAATTGAACTGCCCATTGCCAGGCTGGCACAACTCTCCAGGGCGGTGGGCCTCCACCTGATCATCGCCACCCAGCGCCCCTCGGTCAACATCATCACCGGAACGATCAAGGCCAATTTCCCGGCCCGCATCGCCTTCAGGGTCACCTCCAAGATCGACTCCAGGACCATCCTGGACAGCGGCGGGGCGGAGCAGCTGATCGGGCGGGGCGACATGCTGCTGTCGACCGGCAGCGACCTGCTGCGCCTGCAGTGTGCCTTTATCGACACCCCGGAGATTGAGCGCATCACGGATTTTATCGGCTCCCAAAGGGCCTATCCCGATGCCTACCACCTGCCGGAATACCACGACGAGGAAGGCAATGGGGCGGAATCGCTCGATCCCTCCGAGCGCGACGACATGTTTGAAGAGGCGGCCCGGGTCATCGTGGCCACCCAGCAGGGATCCACCAGCCTGCTGCAGCGCAAGCTCAAACTCGGATACAACCGGGCCGGCCGCATCATTGACCAGCTGGAGGCCGCCGGGATCGTCGGACCCTTCGAAGGGAGCAAGGCCCGGGAAGTCAAGGTGCGGGACGAAGCCACTTTGGAACAGATTTTGAGAAAGGAAAACCAGTAAACCATCCTTAACCCCCTATGGCCCATGCAGCGACCGATCGCTTTCTTTTTTGCCTTCCTGATCCAGATAACCTTTGCCGATACAGGCCTGCCTGCCCAACCCGGGACCTATGACCAGAAGGGTGAGGAGCTGGTGCGGCAAGCCAGCCAGAAAATCCTTTCATACGAGTCGTTCAGGATCGACTTCTCCTATGTCATGGAGAACGAGCAGATGCAGATCTCCGAACGCATGGACGGGGTGCTGCTGGCGCGGGGAAACAGCTACCATATGAAGGTGGGCGACAATGCCTTTGTTTCCGATGGGGTCAATGTGTGGACCTACCTGGGGGATGTCAACGAAGTCCATATCAGTCTGGTGGAGGACACCGAGGGGGGGCTCACCCCCACTTCCCTTTTCCACGAATTTGAGACCCAGTTCCGCTCACGGTATATCCGGCAGGAAACCCACCAGGGGCAGCTGGTCGATCTCATCGACATGGTGCCCCACCAACCCACCGCCTTTTATAAATACCGGCTGGCCCTGGATGCCCGGACGCAGCAACTGGTATACACGGCGGCTTATGACCGCCACGGGGGAACCTACACCTACGCAGTGAAGAATTTCCAGGAAAATGTCAGGATCCCGGAAAACACATTTGGATTTTCCCTGGATGCCCATCCGGGGGTGGAGGTCATCGACCTTCGCTAGCCGTTGCAGGAAAGCGGCGGCGGGGAGAGGCTTTCCTGCCGCTATTGGAAAGGGGACTCAGCGGTCCCGCCCTGCCTCCCCGGGAGGCCATTCCGCTTCATAATTCCTTCTCACATCCTTCTGTCTGAAGTCATGGTACCGAAACAGGGTCGAATGCTGGTTCTCCCAGCCGTTGGCATGGCCCATTGGCCTGCGGAAACGGTAGGGTGAATCGAGTCCCATGGCATCGATGTGCTCCAGGCAGGAGGGAAAGGATTTCCCGTAATGCTGCAGGGCCGAGAAAAAGAAATAGGCCGTCTGCACCCCCCTGAAGGCATAGTCTCCGGGCTCGGCATCAAAGGTTTCCCGGAACCGGCGGACGAAGTCACGGATGTGCGGATCCTCGTATTCATGGAAGTCCGGGGTGAATATGTGCACATTCAGCTGCTGCAGGTAATCGATCTCCACGCTTTGGTAGTCTTTCCATTCCGGAATGCCAAACACGCTCACATCCAGATTCCTGCCATGGATGCTCAGCTCGCGCAGGTAATTGGACAGAAAGGCCTCACCCCCGATGAGGGTGACCACCGCATTCCTGCCATCCCTGTTTAATTCACGCACGAGCCCTTCCATCCCGGTCTGCTGGTAGACCACCTCCCGGAAACCGCCCTCAGCGGTCAACGCAGCGGGGTACTCCTCCCTCTTCCCTGCATCAGACAGGGAGTCGTTCATGACCAGCAAGCGCGTCACACGCCCCCCGACCAGGGTCTCGTCCACGAAGTAGCCATTGATCCGGGCAAGGTGGAGGCTGTCTGAGAAACGCCTGGCCTGAAGCATCTCACGGTTCAGGGACGCTTTGAAAGCGTTGATCATGGGAATAGCCCCCGGTTGGTTGTTATGAACCAGCAGGATATTGTGACCGGCATGGGAGCGGGCAAGGTATCTGGCCAGGTTGTCCAGCTGGGTCTCCAGGGACGGGGTGGCCTGGAACAGGTTGGGAAATCCGGCAAGCTGTCCCTGATCGGACAGCAGGGGAGACACCACCGGGATGCCATATTGTCTGGCCTGGATGGCGATGTATTCAAGGCTGTTGCGAAAAAAAGGCCCGATGATCAGGTCCATTTCCCGGAAGCCAGGATCGAGCACGAGGCGCCGTGCCTTGGAAAGGTCCTGGCACACATCATGCACATGCAAGGTGATGTCCACCCCCTGGGCGCGGATGGAATCCAGGGCCAGCAGCACCCCCTGGTAATATGGCAAAAAGGAGAATGACTTGTGATGGAGGGGCATGAATGAGCCCGGATCGAAGGAATCAGACTCCCTGTCCATGAACTGTCCGACTTCCTCCAGGTACAAGGGAACCAGCAGCGCCACCTGGTAGCTTGAGGAGGGACTGGCCTCTGCACAGGGCGGCATTTCCTGGGGCACCAAGCGCTCGGCCGGTTCCGGAGGCAGGTAGATCATCGGCTGCCGCATGATGGTGTCAGGCTGCTGCCGGACCAACCCGGTGGTTTCCAGTCCGGGAATGGCAAGGGTCATGCCCGCCTTGAGGCCGTCTTCCGCGATGGCCGGGTTGAAGGCCCGCAACTGCTCCCGGGTGATCCCGAACTTCCTGGAAAGGCCGTACACCGTTTCCTGGGGAGCCACCTTTACCAGGAACACCGGGATACGGATCACCTGGTCGTACCGCAGCCCGAAAGCCACATCGGGGTTTTCCGAGATGATCAGTTCCTGGGAGACGGCATAGGCCCTGGCAATGGAATAAAGGGTCTGGCCCTGCTTGACATGGTGAAAAAAGTAGGGCCTGCCCTCCACTTCCTGAACGATGCCTGCAGGGGTGACCTCCACCGGTTCCACCTGGGCCATGGCCGGCAGGCCATAAAAAATGGCTGCCAGGGCAATCCATAAGAACAACGTTCTTTTCACAATGCTTGGGTTCGGTTTAGATAATGACGCAAAAAGGCTGCCCATATTGCACCCCGTCCCGGGGAGATGCTCCGCTTTATTCCCATTCAATGGTTGCCGGGGGTTTTGAGCTGATGTCGTACACCACCCGGTTGATGCCCCGGACACGGTTGATGATTTCGTTGCTGACCCTTGCCAGAAAATCGTAAGGCAGGCGGACCCAGTCCGCCGTCATCCCATCGGTCGACTCCACCGCCCGCAGGCATACTACATTCTCATAGGTACGCTCATCGCCCATGACACCGACCGTCTGAACCGGAAGCAGGATGGCCGCGGCCTGCCACACACTGGGGTAAAGGCCTCCATCCTTCAGTCCCTGGATAAACAGATGGTCTACCTCCTGCAGGATACGCACCTTCTCTGCCGTGACCTCTCCGAGGATTCTGATGCCGAGGCCGGGACCGGGAAAGGGATGCCGGCCCAGGATGCGGTCCGGAATGCCCAGGCTGCGTCCCACCCTTCTCACCTCATCCTTGAACAAGGTATTGAGCGGCTCCACCACCTTGAGCTTCATCAACTCCGGAAGGCCGCCGACATTGTGATGGGATTTGATGGTGGCCGAAGGACCCTTGACCGATACGGATTCGATCACATCCGGGTAGATGGTCCCCTGGCCCAGCCAGTGGACATCCGCAATCCGGTGTGCCTCCTCGTCAAACACCTCGATGAACACCCTCCCGATGGCCTTACGCTTCTGCTCGGGATCGGTGATGCCCCGGAGGGCCTCCAGGAAACGGGGAGCGGCCCTCACGCCTGTCACATTCAACCCCATATCCAGGTAAGAGGCGAGCACCTCTTCGAACTCATTCTTGCGCAGCAGGCCGTTGTCCACGAAGATGCAATGCAGCTGCTTTCCGATGGCCTGGTGCAGCAACATGGCTGCCACGCTGGAATCCACACCCCCCGACAATCCCAGCACCACCTTGTCCTTCCCGAGTCGGGCCCTGAGGGCATCCACGGTCGCCTGGATGAACGATTCGGGGGTCCATTCCTGATGGCAACCGCAGACGTTCACCAGGAAGTTTTTCAGCAACAGGCTCCCCTGGGTGGAATGGTACACCTCCGGATGAAACTGAAGGCCGAAGATCCTGGAGGACGGATCCCGGAACGCGGCCACCCCCACATCATTGGTCCGGGCAATCAGCCGGTATCCCTCCGGCAGCCTGGTGATGGTGTCCGAGTGGGACATCCAGACCTGCGACCCCACCTCAAGGCCCTTCATCAGGGGCTCGTCCGTGTCGATTTCCGAGAGGTTGGCCCTTCCGTACTCCCGGGTGGAAGAAGGCAGCACCTCTCCCCCGTTCGTCAGGGCAATGGACTGGGCCCCGAAGCACACCCCGAGAACCGGGATCTTGCCCAGGCACCAGGCCAGGTCGGGTTTCGGCGCCCCGGCATCCAGCACACTGAACGGGCTGCCGGAAAGGATCACGCCCCGGACTTCTTCCAAAGAGCCGGGGTCATGGTCGTACGGATGGATCTCACAGTACACGTTCAGCTCCCTGACCCGCCGGGCAATCAGCTGGGTATACTGGGAACCAAAATCCAGGATGATGATGGTTTCTTGCATGCTGCAAAGATAATGCTTGTATAAATAAACTGGCCTTTCCCGGCGGGGAAAGTAGGAAGAATTTGGCCGATTTGCTAATTTTGTCAGAAAGCCAGCCAGCCATGTCCATCGCAGCCAACTACCGGAAAATCACCGACGGCCTCCCCGAAGGCGTCACGCTTGTGGCGGTGACCAAGACACACGGCCCGGCCGGGATCATGGCCCTGTACAACTGCGGACACCGCATCATGGGCGAAAACAAGGTGCAGGAACTGCTTCCCAAGCAGGAGGCGCTGCCCCGGGATATCCAGTGGCACCTGGTGGGGCACCTGCAGTCCAACAAGGTGAAATACATCGCCCCCTTTGTCTCGATGATCCATTCGGTCGACTCCCTGAAACTGCTCAGGGTCATCGACAAGGAAGCCCGCAAGAACGACCGGGTGATCCCCTGCCTGCTGCAGATCCACATTGCAGAGGAAGACACCAAGTTCGGGCTTTCTTTTGAAGAGGCCTGTTCCCTGTTGGAAAGCCCAGGGTACCGGGATCTGGATCACGTGGCTGTTGCCGGACTGATGGGCATGGCCACCTTTACGGAAGATGAAAACCAGGTGCGGCAGGAGTTCCGCCGGCTGAAGGCTTACTTTGACCGCATACGGGGCACCTACTTCGATGGCAAGCCGGAATTCCGCCACCTTTCCATGGGCATGTCGGATGATTATCCCGTTGCCATAGAGGAAGGCAGCACCATGATACGGATCGGCACGGCCCTTTTCGGAGATCGGGAACAGGCCTAGAAACGGCCATTAATTTCAAATGAGGGACACTGCCATGCACTGCCAGGAACTTTCACTTCTCAACTTCAGGAACTACCCGGAGGCCCGGCTGCAGTTCTCTCCCAAGTTCAACTGCTTCACCGGCAGCAACGGGGCCGGCAAGACCAACCTGCTGGATGCAATCTATTACCTGTCTTTCTGCAAGAGTTTTTCCAACCCATCCGACTCCCAGAATATCCGGTTCGGGCAGGACTACTTCATGATCCAGGGAAAATACCGCATCAACGGACAGGAAGACGAGCTGTACTGTGGATTCAAACGGCAGCAGCGAAAGGTATTCAGGCGGAACAAGAAGGAGTACGACCGCCTGTCCGACCACATCGGCCTGTATCCCCTGGTGTTGCTCAGCCCGGGCGACACCCAGCTGATCCTGGGCGGCAGCGAGGACCGCCGCAAATTCCTCGACGGGGTCATCAGCCAGTACGACAAGGAGTACCTGCACCGGCTGATCCAATACAACAAAGCCCTTCAGCAGCGCAACGCCTTGCTGAAGCTGTTTGCGGAGAAGCGACGCTTTGACGCGGCCTCGCTGGAAATCTGGGATGAGCAGCTGGTGGCCAACGGGCAATATATTTATGAGGGACGGGCTTCCTTTTTCAAGGAATTCCTCAAGGTGTTCCGTGAATCCTACCGCTTCCTGTCCGGGAGCAACGAGGTGGTGGACATCGGGTATCAGAGCGGCCTTCACGAACAGGATTTTGCCGCCCTCCTGTTGTCCTCCCGCGAAAAGGACCGTATCGCCCAATACACCACGGCGGGCATCCACAAGGACGACCTGCTGTTTTTGATCCACGACTTTCCGGTCAAACGCTTCGGCAGCCAGGGACAACAGAAGTCCTTCATCATCGCCCTGAGGCTTGCCCAGTTCGCCTTTACGCGGAAGGTGAAAGGCTACCATCCCATCCTGCTCTTCGATGACATATTCGATAAACTGGATGAGCAGCGCGTACAGCAGCTCATGCACATGGTGGCCGAACAGCATTTCGGGCAGGTGTTTGTCACCGATACCCACCCCGAACGTATTGAGTCCCTGTTCCGGGACATCCCCGCCGAATGCAAACTCTTCGTGATGGAGCAGGGGGCGGTTGTACGAACCACCACACTCAACGGCAGCCACCCATGAAAAAGAGCAACCAGCAGAGCCTGGGGGAAGCCATCCGGGAGTTTCTGCAGACACACCACCTGGAGGAGAAGATGGCCGAGACCCGCATCGCGGCCCTTTGGGAAAAGGCCATGGGATCGCATATCGCCCGCTACACCACAGCGGTGGCTTTCCGCAAGGGCGTGCTCACCATTACCCTGAATTCGCCCGCCCTGAGGCAGGAGCTCTCTTACGGCAAAAAGAAAATTGCAGACATGATCAACCAGGAGCTGGACCAGACCCTGGTGGAGGAAGTGCGCCTCATGTAAGGGTGGTCACATCCAGCTCCAGCCGGCTCTTCCGGATGTCCTTCACCAGGCCGCGTACCGATTGCTTCCGGGCCATGCGGACGGCGTCGTCCTGGCTCAGGTGAACTTTCACCTCTTCCCCGAAGCAATCTTTCAGGACGAGCACCGGCTGCCGGTACCCATCAGAAAAGACCAGTTCCTCCAGCCGGGCCACATCAAACGCGGCCACTTCCCCCGTCCGGTAACAGGGGTGATCGGGCTCCAGGGCATACAGCCCCTCGGTGCCCAGCCTGCCCACCCGGCACACCACCTCCTGCCCCTTGCCCAGCCCGTAATGCACGTAATACTTCTTTCGCAACAGGTGCCTGCCACCGGTGGGGTCCTCCAGTATGTAGTACGAATGGCCGTCTTCCGGATTGATCCGTTCATCAATGACGCTGAACCGGTATGATCTCCCGGTTGCCAGACCCCCTCCGGCCGCTTCCTGCCCTTCCATCAGCAGAAACAGGCGGCCTTTCTTGATGCGCTTGACCAGGCAGCGGATCTGTGGGGGGGGCAGGTCCACCTGGCCCGCATGGGTGGTAAGCACCTCCCAGTGGTTGCCAAACACATCCGACACCTGAAGGTAGTATTCATCCTGGTCGAGGATGTTGATGCGGTGCCCGCTGCCCGTCACCTCGAATGAATAGGCCTGGCCCTCCTCGTAGTGGGGATGTCTGGGTTCCAGAAACATGCGGCCGTTGCAGTTGATTTTGTCGATGCGGCAGGAGATGGTTTGCCCGGGCTCAAAGCCATAATCCCGGTAATACCATTGGGGCATCAGGATCTTATACCCGAGGGGGTCCTGCAGGACAAACCAGTCTTCCCCTTCACCCAGGGATATGACCTTCAGGATCGCGAATGGGTGGGTATCTCCTTCGGTGAGGCGTGAATTCGGGATGGGTATGGACCGGATTGCCATGGATTGGTTGGGAGAAGGGGCCTGCAGCCCTGTCTCAGGAACGCATCAGCTGGCCTGAGGAGATCACCTTGCCCCCCAGTGCGATGATCTTTTCCTTCATGATGTCAAAGCCTTTGGGATCGATCGGGCGGGTGGCGTCTTCCACCAGGTAGGTGTCAAATCCTTCCTTGATGGCATCAATGACCGAATAGGCCACGCAAAAATCCCCGGCCAGTCCGGTGAAATACACCTTTTGCACCCAGTTTCCCCGCAGGTAATCGGCCAGTCCGGTGGATTTCAGGTGCCCGTTGTCGTAAAAGGCACTGTAGCTGTCGATGGACGGATCCATTCCCTTGCGGAAGACCGCGGCAATCTTCTCCTGGTGCACTCCTTCAGCCATTTCGGCCCCGCGGGTTCCCTGCACACAATGGTCTGGCCAAAGGATCTGATCGACCCCGGACAGGCTGGTATGGTCAAATACCTTCTTGCCGGGATGCGCCGAAGCAAAGCTGCCATGGCCTGCCGGATGCCAGTCCTGGGTACCGACCACCAAAGGAAACCTGTCCTGCAGGCGGTTCACCAAAGGGATGATCTCGTCTCCTCCCTCAACGGCCAGGGCGCCGCCGGGCAGGAAGTCATGCTGTATATCAGTAATAATCAAAGCATCCATAATCAAAATAAGATTCCTGGATTCAACATACCGGGCCTGCCTGGCCCAGGAGGTCAAAACTAAATAAAATTCAGGTAACTTTTGTACAACTCATCCCGCAGCTTGCTCAGGTTCTCAGAGACACCCACTTTGTAGATGTGCGGATAATGGAAGCGCTTGTGCTCTTCGGGCAACTGCCGGATCCTCTCCTGCACCCTTTCGCGGAGCTTGTCCAGGGGAATCGGCCCATGGACGGCCTTCCCGTCCGACATATGGCAATGGAACACTTCTTCGAAGGAGAGCCCGGAAAGGTCCAGCGATTTTTCCCTTTCGAAGGGATGGACCATCCGCCGGGACCCGGACTCGTCCCGGAGCACGATGCAATCGGCATAAAACCTGCCTTCCGCATCCAGGTACCTCAGCACCCTTTTCTCCCCGGGCAGGGTGATCTTCTTCAGGTTCTCCGAGATCTTGAGCCGCGGCCGGTTGCCGGCCGAAGCCAGCTTGTACACCCCGTCCAGGGCCCCGTCGGGCTTGCCGATGACCAGGTTGGTGCCCACCCCGAAAATGTCGATCGGTGCCTCCTGGTCCAGCAGGCTCTTGATGACGAATTCATCCAGCTGGTTCGAAACCACGATCTTCACGTAATCCAGTCCGGCCCCGTCCAGCATGGTCCGGGCCTTTTTTGCCAGGTAGGCAAGGTCGCCGCTGTCCAGGCGGATGCCCTTGAGGCGGTGCCCGGCCTGCTCCATTTCACGGGCCACCTGTATGGCGTGGGGGACACCACTTTTCAGGGTGTTGTAAGTGTCCACGAGCAGGGTGCACTGGTCCGGAAAAATCCTGGCATACGCCCGGAAGGCCTCCAGCTCGTCCGGAAAACTCTCCACATAGGAATGGGCCATGGTTCCCACAGGCGGTACTCCATACAACTTGGCTGCCAGCACATTGGACGTGGCGTTGAAGCCCCCGATGAGGGCGGCACGGCTGGCACCCATGGCGCCGAACGACTGCGCCCGTCTCAGCCCGAAATCGCTCAGGACGCGGTCGCCCGCCGAGCGGCGCATGCGGCTGGCCTTGGTGGCGATCAGCGACTGAAAGTTCAGGCAATTCAACACAAGGGTCTCCACCAGCTGGGTCTCCAGCAGGGTGCCTTCCACCCGCAGGATGGGCTCGTAGGGAAAGACGACCTCCCCCTCCTGCATCCCGTAAATGCTGCCCCGGAAGCGAAAACCGCCCAGGTAATCCAGGAAATCCTCCTCGAAGCCAATGGAGCGCAGATAAGACAGGTCTTCCTCCGAGAATCGCAGGCCTTCCAGGAGTTGGATCAGCTCACCGAGCCCGGCAAAGACCACATAGCCTCCGGAAAAAGGAATTTTTCTGAAGAAATAATCAAAACAGGCCGGATCCTCGTGGTGTCCGCCCTTGAAATAGCCCTTGGCCATTGTCAGCTGATAGTAGTCGGTGTACAGGGGGGAAATGGCTGTGGATTCTAACATGGTTCAGCTTTTTACGACAAAAATCTGTGAGGTTTCGTATTTGACCACCCGGACCGTCTCTCCCTTGTCGATGTATCCCGTCAGGGCGGTCGCATCGTAAATGTCATCGCCGATCTCTACCTTGCCGCTCGGCCGCAGCACGGTGAAGGCCGTGCCCGTCTGGCCCACGAGCGCCTTCCTGCCGGCATCGGCAGAGGTATAACCCTGTTCCTTGTCCTGCACGGTCTGCAGGGCCAGTTCTCCGAAACGGCTGGTGGTGAACAGCTTGCGGCCAAGGTAGAAGGAGCCCGTGAGGGACAGGAAGAAGGCGATGATCACAATCAGAAAAGCCTTGACAACGTCACCGGCCGGCACCCCGGTAAAGTCAAAGCCCTGGTTTCCCACCATGCCCAGGGCCAACCCACTGACAATCAATATAGCCCCCAGCACACCCGTGACCCCGAAGCCGGGGATGGCAAACAGTTCCACGGCCACCAGGATGATGCCCAGCACGAACAGGATGATCTCATAATGGGTGGTCAGCCCCTGCAGGTAGAGGGGGGCAAAATACAACAGGGCGGCCGAAATGGCCACCAGGATGGGAAAGCCTATGCCGGGTGTCTGCAGCTCAAAATAGATCCCGCCCAGGATGAGCATGATCAACAGCCCACTCACCAGCGGGCTGATCAGGAAGGCAATGATGCGTTCGGTCATGGGCAGTTGCTGCTCCACCAGGACATGGTTCCCCAGGCCTGCCAGGTCCAGCACCTCCCCGATGTTCTCGGCCAGGCCTTCGCAAAAACCCCATCGCATGGCCTCGGAGGCGGTAAAGGTCAGCACCTTGCCCTCCTCAATGACCCCGGGCACCTCGATCGACGGATCGACCATGGCCTGGGCAATGTCCGGATCGCGCCCCTTGGCCTCCGCCGTGGAGCGCATCATGGAACGCATATAGGACTGGAATTTGTCGGGCACCACCTCGCCCGACTGGTCCACCACCGTCGCGGCCCCGATGTTCCCGCCGGGGCGCATGTAAATGCGGTCGGCGGCAATGGAGATCAGGGCCCCGGCCGAAGCAGCGTTGTTGTCGATGAAGACGATGACCGGGATACGCGACTGCATGATGCGCGTGCGCAGCGAATCGGCCGCATCCACCAGTCCGCCGTAAGTATTCATGTGGAGCAGGACGACATCGGCCTGCAGGCTGTCGGCTTCCTCAAAAGCCAGGCGGGCCCGGCGCACCGCCGGGGGACCGATGTCTTCCTTGATCTCGAAGACATAGACCAGGAAGGTCTTCTCCGGGCTTTCTTCAATGACGCGGGTCAGGCGGTCCTCCCGCTGGCCATGGCCCGGCAGCGCCATCAGCATCATTGCCAGCCAAAACGATACAAATCGGGTTGCATTCATGGGCGATGGATTTGGAATGTTAAGGGAAGCCGGTCCGGGGACTGTGTGACCTGTACCACCCGCCGGAAGGCTGACAGGGCTTTTGTGAATTACTTTTCTCCCCGGGCGTCCGCCAGGAATTTGGCCAGCCCGATATCGGTCAGCGGGTGTTTCAGGAGCCCCAGGATGGGGTCCAGCGGGCAGGTGACCACGTCGGCTCCGGCCTCGGCACAGCGGACAATGTGCATGGAATGACGGATGCTGGCCGCCAGCACCTGGGTCTCAAAATCATACATGCGGTAGATGTGGACGATCTGCTCGATCAGCTCGATGCCATCGGTCGACACATCATCCAGACGGCCCAGGAAAGGCGACAGGTAAGTGGCCCCGGCCTTGGCGGCCAGGATGGCCTGCCCGGCGGAAAACACCAGGGTGCAATTGGTCCTGATGCCCTTGGAGGAAAAATATTTGATGGCTTTGATGCCGTCCCTGATCATGGGCACTTTGACCACGATCTGGGGGTGCAGGGCGGCCAGGCGCTCCCCTTCCCTGATGATGCCTTCCAGGTCGGTGGCGAGCACTTCGGCACTGACATCCCCCTTCACGATCCGGCAGATGTCCACGTAATGCTTCAGGATGTTCTCCTCTCCCCGGATGCCTTCCCTGGCCATCAGCGAAGGATTGGTGGTCACCCCGTCCAGGATGCCCAAATCGTTGGCCTCTCGGATCTGATCCAGGTTGGCCGTGTCAATGAAAAACTTCATATTTTAAAATGTCTGAAAATAGATGGAAAACCTTGTAAATGCAGGAATAAAAATAATCAAAATGGGCCAAAAAAAAGAGTAAGCCTGAATATCGCACCGCTACGACCGCTTACCCTTGCTACCTTCCGGTCCTGGGGGAGTTCAGCGGGAGCTGGTCGTATCAGACTTACCCGGTACAAAGATACAAAAACCCGGTCAAATACCAGCCTTGTCATGGATTATTCCTTATTTTTGCGGGGTATAAATAAATAATCCACATGGAAACCAACGAAACGATTGAAATGACCCCCGAGCCCCAGGCCGCTCCCATGGCCAGGCCGGCTTTTTATTACGGACTCCTGACGGCCATCGCCCTGATGCTGCTGACCCTGCTGATCTATTTTGCCAACCTGATGGAGGCCAAGTGGGTGGGCTGGATCGGCTACCTCCTTCTGCTGGCCGGCATCCTCATCGGCACCAAGGCCTTCCGGGACGAATACCGGGGAGGCTTTCTGAGTTACGGAGCCGCCCTGGGTTTCGGCACCCTCACCATCTTTTTTGCCTCCCTGATCACCGGTGCCTTCACCTATCTTTTCTACACCCTCATCGCCCCGGACGCCCTGGCCGTGGCCCGTCAGGTGGCCGAGACCAACGCCCTGCAGGCCAACCCGAACATGACCGACCAGCAATTGGACATGGTGACAAAAATGGTGAACCCCCTGGTGATGACCATCTCCACCGTGTTCAGCTATACCTTCCTGGGCTTTGTGATGTCCCTGATCACCTCCATCTTCCTCAAGAAGAAGGATCCCCTGGAGGGGTAGATCCCACGGCCCCTCCCCCGGCTGTCTGTCAGTCCAACCGCGCAAACCAGACGGGTCCGCCGCCACCAGGCAACGGACCCGTTTTTTTTATCGTCGGATGCTTTTCCGGCCTCTGCCCGGCTGTGCCGGCAGGGAGGCTAGGCCTTTCTCCTGCGGGCGAACCAGCCGCCCGAGAGCAGCATGGCCCCCATGGCCAGCAGGATCCCCAGCGGGCCCAGGGGCACCGGCACCGGGGGTGCCTCGTAGGGGCTCCAGGAGAGGTTGTCGATGACCATCTGACTTGCGGAAATATTCCTGAGTTCAATGACCACCTCTCCGGCCACATTGATGTCGGTTACCTCGAACTTATGAACGGTATCATCCAAGCCGCTGCCCGCGCCGAATTCAATGGAGGTGCCATAGGACACCCCGTTGATGAACAGCTCCACCTGCCGGACGCCGCTCCCGGTAAACGCCTTGCGCAGGTCGACCGAGAACCGGCTGATCCCACCAGGAATGGGCATGGAGACAATTTTGCTGTCGCTGCTGACACGCCGCAGCAGCATGCCCTGTCCGTCGATCTCATAGTCCTGGGCTCCGGTTACATGGATGTAATTCCAGGTAATGCCGTTGTTGCCCAGGAAGCTGCCGTCCACATAGGTGGATCCCGTCAGAGGCAGGTTGTCGAAGGTCTCCACGTTCTCCCCGTCGGCCGTGGTCCTGACGGAAGCCAGGGGCACCGGCTCGGTGGTCAGGTAGCTGGCGGACGCGCCGGCGCCGTTGTAGGGGAAGATCTTGAAATAATAGCGGGTGTTCGGGTTGAGCCCGGTCAGAAGCACCTCTTCCACCCCGAAGGGCACATTGCGCACCAGCAAACCATCGGCTGTCATGGTCCCGTCTGCCGGGGCGGTGATGCCGGCAAACCCGCCGGTGGACCCCTTGATCAAATAATGTGTGGCAGGCGGTACGGCATCCTGCCAGCTCAGCCTGATGGAGGTCAGGGACTCCACGGTGGCCTTGAACTGGGTGGGGTAATTCACCGGTGTCCCGCCCTCGTAAACCAGGACATTGTCCACCTGCCAGGCCCGGTAATTGCCAGGCTCATAACGGTACTGGAAAGCGAACCAGACACTGTTCCCGCTGATGCCCGACAGGTCGATGGCGCCCGAGGGGGCCCAGGTGGATGCCGCAGCGGGTTTGTCAAAGCCCAGCTCCGTCCAGGTGGCATCGTTCGGGTCGCCCACCCCGGCATAATCGGTCGAATAGAACAGTTTCAGGTAGTTGTCGGCATTTTCAATACCAAAACGGTAGCGGGTATCAAACTGCAGGACCTCGTTGCCGGACAGGTCCAGGTTGAAGCCCGGCAACACGAGCCAGTCATCTTCCACGTCCCCCGAATCATACCCGTTCATCAGGGCCGAGCCGTTGTCCATGAACTCATCGTGGATCCACCACTTGGAATCTCCCGAAACACTGTAGGCATAGGCATCTCCCAGGTCCAGGTCGAAGCCCTCGAAGTAGGGGATGGTGGCATAGCGCGGGTTGCGCACCTCGTAGGACTGTTGGGTGGAGGCCGACTGCAGTCCGTCCTCATCCTCGGCGAAGATGATGTAATAGACCGTGGTGCCGTCTGCCTGGGCCGGGATGTCGTTGTCGGTGTCATAGGTATTGCCGGCATCCAGGGTCATGCCGATGGTGCCGGGATAGACCCCGGAGGCGGTGCCCCAGCGCAGCTCCACATGATCGATGGCGGCAGTTCCCGCGGTCACGTCGGCAGAGACAGAGACCGTGGTGGTTGAAATGATGCCTGAGGAGGGCGTCTGCACAATGTTCGAGATGGAGGGAGGCGTGCCGGCCCCGCAGACGTAAAAGACAGAAGCCGTATTCCTGGGCGTGGGCGCCCCGGTGGTGAAATCCGCCGCATTGTCGTCCGTGTCGGTGCATCCGTTGTCGGCCCGGATGGCGGCCGTGGTATTGCTCAATACAGGTGTCGCCCCTGCCCCTTCATAGCAGTTGGCCGTACCAAAGCCAACGAAGTCCACGATGCTGGCATCCGTAGGGCAGGCCCCTGAGAGTGTTGTGGTGGTATTGACCAGGGCCACTTTGCCGTTGGTGGCAGCCATGGCGATGGTCCCGGTGGCATCCGGGGTGGGCAGCGGGGTGGTTCCACCAGAACCTGCTGCTTGCTGAATCAGGTAATACTGTCCGGGCTGAAGGGTGTGGCTGCCCAGGTTTGTCCTGCTCCAAGTAGTGCCAGTGGCTGAGGCATACTGCACGGACCAGCCGGTGAGGTCCACGGCGGTATTGCCCCTGTTGAACAATTCAATGAAATCGTGGGTGTATACGGAACCTGAGTTGCCGCCTCCCCCGTATACCTGGCTGATCACGACCTGGCTATATCCCGGAAGGGAATACAGCCCGAGGAACATGATACACAAGGCAATCCGCAGGGTGGCCTGCGGTTTTCTTTTGTAAGACTGTCTCATGATGAATTGGTTTGATTATGGATTCTGACGTGATTGATTCCCAATCATCAAAGAAACAACTTTTTTTAAAAGGTTCCTTTAATTTAAGATGAATTCCCAAAAAAAAATTACCTGGGCTTGTTTGCCGCCCACCCCGGGGTGGTCGGGCAGTTACGGAGCGTTTAATAATCCGGAGAATAAACCGTATCTTTGCACCCCTTATTTTCGATCAATGACAGACATCCGCAACATCGCCATCATCGCCCACGTCGACCATGGCAAGACCACCCTGGTGGACCGCATCCTGCACCAGGTAAAGCTTTTCCGGGAGAACCAGGAGACCGGAGACCTGATCCTGGACAGCAACGACCTGGAAAGGGAGCGCGGCATCACCATCCTGTCCAAGAACTGCTCGGTGCGTTATAAGGACGTGAAGATCAATATCATCGACACGCCCGGGCACTCCGACTTCGGCGGGGAGGTCGAACGGGTGCTGAACATGGCCGACGGGGTGCTGCTCATCGTGGATGCCTTCGAGGGGCCCATGCCGCAGACGCGCTTCGTGCTGGAGAAGGCGATTTTGCTGGATAAGAAGCCCATTGTGGTGATCAACAAGGTGGACAAGCCCAACTGCGACCCGGAGCTGGTGCAGGAGAAAGTGTTCGATTTGATGTTCAGCCTGAATGCGACGGAGGACCAGCTGAACTTTCCGACCGTCTATGGTTCGGCCAAGGGGGGCTGGATGGCGGCGGACTGGCGGGAGCCGGCCACGGATGTGTCCTACCTGCTGGACGTGATCCTGGAGTCTATTCCCCCGGCAACTTACGAGGAAGGCACGACCCAGATGCAGATCACCTCGCTGGATTACAGTTCCTATGTGGGCCGCATCGCCGTGGGCAAACTCACCAGGGGCAGCCTGGTGCAGAACCAGCCGGTGTCGCTGGTGAAGCGGGACGGCTCGGTGGTGAAGTCGCGCATCAAGGAATTGTTTGTTTTCGAAGGGCTTGGCAAGGAAAAGATCAAGCACGAAATCCGGGCGGGGGAGATCTGCGCGGTCCTCGGACTGGAAAACTTTGAAATCGGGGACACGGTGGCCGACTTTGAAGCGCCGGAGGCCATCAAGCCCATCGCCATCGACGAGCCCACCATGAGCATGCTGTTCTCCATCAACAACTCCCCGTTCTTCGGGCGGGACGGCAAGTTCGTGACCAGCCGCCACCTGCGCGACCGCCTGTTCCGGGAGACCGAAAAGAACCTGGCGCTGCGGGTGGAGGAGACGGCATCATCCGACGCTTATCTGGTGTCCGGAAGGGGCGTGCTGCACCTTTCCATCCTGATCGAGACGATGCGGCGCGAGGGCTATGAGCTGCAGGTGGGGCAGCCCCAGGTGATCATGAAGGATATCGACGGGGTCCGGCATGAACCGGTGGAGCACCTGACGGTGCATGTCCCGGAGGCTTTCTCGGGCAAGGTGATCGAGATGGTCTCCCAGCGAAAGGGGGAGATGACCGGCATGGAACACAAGGGCGACCGCACCGTGCTGGAGTTTGACATCCCGGCCCGCGGCCTCATCGGATTGCGCAGCCAGATGCTCACCATCACGGAGGGGGAGGCCATCATGGCACACAGGCTCAAGGGCTTTGAGCCCCACAAGGGAGAATTCGGGGTCAAGCGCAACGGCGCCCTGATCGCGATGGAAACGGGCATGGCCATTGCCTATTCGATCGACAAGCTGCAGGACCGCGGAAAGTTTTTCATCGATCCGGGCGAGGAGATATACGCCGGACAGGTCATCGGGGAAAATTCCCGGCAGGAGGACCTGCTGGTGAATGTGATCAAGACCAAGAAGCTGACCAATGTCCGCGCCTCGGGCTCGGACGACAAGGCCAGCATCGCCCCGGCGGTGAAGTTCTCCATGGAGGAAGCCCTGGAATACATCGGAAGGGACGAATGCGTGGAGTTCACCCCCAAACACATCCGCATGCGCAAGGTCATCCTCGACGAGCACGAGCGGAAACGCCAGGGAAAAAAGGGATAGGTCCGGCCAAAAGCCAACAACCAACAGCCAACCGCCAATGAAACCAACCAGGGTGCATGTGGCGATTCCTGCCATGAACGAGGCGGACTACCTGCCGGGAACCATAGAATGCCTGCAGGAACAGGAGGCGCCCGGGGTGGAGGCCCATCTCTGGATTTGCGTCAACCAGCCGGACCGCTGGTGGCGGGATGCCACCAGGGAGGCTGCCTGCCTGAACAACCGGCGCACGCTGGAATCCCTGGCAAACCAACACCTCCCCAACCTGCACCTGATCGACCGCAGCAGCCCCGGCAGGGGATGGACGGGCAAGGACCACGGGGTGGGCATGGCGCGCAGGACGCTGATGGATGCCATCGACCTCTGGTGTTTCCAAAGAGGTGCCGGCGCCGCACCCGGTGGGAAGGCATCTGCGGGAGGTGCCTCTGCCAAAACCCGGGACCACAAATCCGCGCAACCCCAGGATATCATCCTCAGCCTGGATGCCGACACCCGCTTCGGCCCGGGATACCTGGCCTCGGTGGTCCGGCAGCTGCAGGCCCATCCGACGGCGATGGGTCTTTCCAATCCCTATTACCACAGGCTGACGGGTGACGAGGACCTGGACCGCGCCCTGCTGCGCTACGAGATCTACATGCGGCATTATGCCCTCAATCTGTGGCGGATCGAATCGCCCTACTCCTTCACGGCCCTGGGGTCGGCCATCGCGCTGCCGCTCAGGGCCTACCGCAAGATCGGCGGCATGACCGCCAAAAAGAGCGGGGAGGACTTTTACCTTTTGCAGAAGCTGCGCAAGGCGGGGCCCCTGCTGCACCACAATACCGAAAGGGTCTATCCCGCCACGCGCTATTCCGACCGGGTGTTCTTCGGCACGGGACCGGCCCTGATCCGGGGCAAACGGGGCGACTGGGACAGCTACCCGGTGTATGACCACCGGCTGTTCGACCGGGTGGGCGAGACCTGCCGGGCATTCCCGGCACTGTATGACAGGGATGCCGATACGCCCATGACCCCGTTCCTGCAGAAGCAGCTGGGCACCCGCGATGTGTTCGGTCCGCTTCGGCGCAACGCCGCCACCCGGGATCAGTTCGTCAGGGCCTGCCACCACCGGGTGGACGGGCTCCGCGTCCTGCAGTTCCTCAAGGCCAGCCAGGCCGCCCAGGGCCATGCCGACGAAAAATACCTGCTGGCATTCCTGCGGGAGCACCACCCGGGCATTCATCAGGCCTGTTTTTCGTCGGAAGGGCTTGATTTCGGCCGTTCGCCCATTGCCCTGATGGATAAAATTCGTAACTTGTTAATGGAAACAGAGGATAAATACAGGGAGGCGGACGCCCGGGCACTGTCCGGATGCTGAGTGCCCCCGGCATACCCCGGCCGCCATGAGCCTGCAACCCAAATCACCCCCGCTGATCGTGATCACCGGTCCCACCGCCACGGGCAAGACCCGCCTGGCGGCCCGTCTGGCGGCAGCCATGAACGGGGAGATCATCAGCGCCGATTCCCGGCAGGTGTACCGGGGCATGGACTACGGCACGGGCAAGGATTACGGGGATTACCTGGTGAACGACTACCTGGTGCCCTACCACCTGGTCGACATCATGGACCCCGGGCAGGAATACAATGTGTACCAGTTCCAGCAGGACTTCCTGAAGGCCTGGCGGCATGTGGTGAAGCGTCACAAGCAGCCCGTGCTTTGCGGGGGCACAGGCCTCTACATCGAGGCGGCCATCGGAGGTTACCACCTGGTCAGGGTGCCCCGCAACGAGGCCCTCCGCAAGAAGCTCGACAGACTTACCTGGCAGGAACTCACCGACAGGCTCGCCGGCATGCGTCCCCTGCACAACACCACCGATACGGACGATCGCGAGCGGCTGCTGCGGGCCATCGAGATCGAAACCCATAACAAGGAGAACCCCGCTGCCGGCATGGACTACCCCAGGCTGAATCCCTTATTGTTTGGCATCTCCCTGGACCGGGCGGAAATCCGCCGCCGCATCACCGCGCGCCTGAAAAACAGGCTGGAACGGGGGATGCTGGAAGAGATCGACCGCCTTCTCAAGTCAGGCCTCAAGCCCGAGCAGCTGGATTTTTACGGGCTGGAATACCGCTACCTGACCCGTTACGCCACGGGGGAACTCAATTACGAGGAGATGTTCGAGAAGCTCAACACCGCCATCCACCAGTTCGCCAAGCGGCAGATGACCTGGTTCAGGCGAATGGAACGCAAAGGGTACCGCATTCACTGGATAGACGGCCTGCTTCCCATGGAAGAGAAGCTGGAGATCATCCGCACGGAGGTCGCCGGAAATTCCTGACAAAAAATTATTTACCGGGTTTTGCGGCGGAGGCGGGAATCACCCCCCTCTGGCTCCCGGTCACGCTTTTATAGGCATGCTCATAATCCTGCAGGGAGTGGCTTTTGCCCATGCCCCGGAGGATGCGGATCCGGTGCTCCAGCGGGGGATGGGTACTGCTCAGGTTGCGTATCCGCTGCCCTTTGGGTTTGAGCGGGTTGGCAATATACATGGGGGCCATGGATTTGTCCGCCACCTTCATGTCGGCGGTGCTTCCGGCGATCTTCTCCAGGGCAGAGGCGAGCCCCTCGGGGAATCGTGTAAGCCTCGCGGCCGAGGCATCGGCCAGATACTCCCGCTTGCGGGAGACCGCCAGGTAAAGCAACCGGATGGCGATGGGCGCCAGGATGCTGAACAGTATGGCCACAATGATGAGGATGGCGTTGCCCTTGCCTTTGTTACCCCCTCCCCCGCTGCGGCGCACCCCCCCGAACATCATGCTGCGCAGGAAAATCTGGGAGAGTATGGCCACGGTGCCCACCATGATGGTGGCCAGGGTCATGTAGCGGATGTCCCGGTTCATGATGTGGGAGATCTCATGGGCCACCACGCCCTGCAGCTCATCCCGGTTCATCATGCGCAGCAGCCCGGTGGTCACCGCCACCACGCTCTTGTTGGGGTTCATGCCCGCGGCAAAGGCATTGGGCGAGGGATCGTCGATCACATAGACCTCCGGCATGGCCGGCATGCCGGCCGACAGCCGCATCTCTTCCACAATGTTGACCAGCTGCTGGTACTCTTCCGGGTTCGCCTTGCGTGCATTGTGCATGCGGAGCATGATGGACCGGCCCTGGGAGAAGGCCACCCCCAGCAGGATGAAATACAGCAACAGGGCCAGGATGATGCCGAAGAATCCGCCATCGACGGGGTCGAATGCCATGCCGATGACGTAGCCCAGGAGCACCAGGGTCAGCCCCATCAAAATAAGCAGGAGCAATGACTTCTGCTGGTTTTTACGAATGACTTCCCACATACCCTAAAAGCTGACTTTGGGGACCTGCCGCTCGGTGGCGTCCTCGATCTCAAAAAACACCTCTTTTTTAAACCCGAACATGCCGGCCACCACATTGGAAGGGAACACCTCGGTTTTGTTGTTGAAAAACAGCACCTGGTCGTTGTAGTTCTGGCGGGCAAAGGAGATCTTGTTCTCGGTGGAGGTGAGCTCCTCCTGCAAGGCGAGGAAGTTCTGATTGGCCTTTAAATCGGGGTAGTTCTCCACGGCGACCTTGAACTGCCCCAGGGCGGAACTCAGCCGGCCTTCGGCCTGGGCCTTGTCGGCCACCCCGGAGGCCTCCATGGCCTGCGCCCGCATGCGGGTGACATTCTCCAGGACCTCCTTTTCGTGCTTCATGTATCCCTTGACCGTCTCAATCAGGTTGGGGATCAAATCGTAACGGCGCTTGAGCTGCACATCGATCTGCGCCCAGGCATTCTTTACCTGGTTGCGCAGCCGCACCAGGCTGTTGTACATGCCCACCAGCCAGAGTACCAGCAGGACGACGACACCAATGACAATGATCGTTCCCATAATAATTCGTTATAATTAAGTGAATCGGATAAAAAACCACCCAAAGGTAATAAAAAAGCACACCCGTACGCCATGCCCCAGCGCCACGGGTTGGCAATTGGTCGCTGGGCATTAGCATTTAGCCATTAGCCAACAGCCATAAGCCAACAGCCATAAGCCAACAGCCAATATCCAATAGCCACCCCCCCCATTTTTTTCACATCTTGTTCATAATTTATTATCTTTTTTTACCTGACCCCCCTTTTTTTATGCTTACTTTTGAAATATTTTTAAACTTTTATCATGAACATCCGATTCGAAGCCCTTAAAAATGCCCTGAGCCACCGCGAAGTTCCGCAGGTGGACATCCCCCCCAAAGTATCCGAATATTATGGCAGCCTGGTGTTCTCCCGGCCGGTCATGCGGGAATACCTGCCCGATGAGCAGTTCCGTCAGTTGGCCGAGATCATGGACAAGTCCGGCCAGATCGACAAGAAACTGGCCGACCAGGTGGCTTCAGCCATGAAGGCCTGGGCCACTTCCAAAGGGGCCACCCATTATACCCACTGGTTCCTGCCCCTGAACGGGGCCACAGCCGAGAAACACGATGCCTTTTTCACCCCCATCGAGGCCAATGCGTCCATTGAACAGTTCGACGGCACCCAGCTGGTGCAGCAGGAACCGGACGCCAGCAGCCTGCCCAGCGGCGGACTGAGGAACACCTTCGAGGCCAGGGGCTATTCAGCCTGGGACCCCAGCTCACCGGCCTTCATCCTGGACGGCACCCTGTGCATCCCGACGATTTTCATCGCTTACACGGGCGAGGCCCTGGACTTCAAGACCCCCTTGCTGAAAGCCCTTTCCCTGATCGACGAGGTGGCCGTGGAGGTATGCCAGCTGTTCGACCGCAGCATCACCAGGGTTTTTCCCACCCTGGGCTGGGAGCAGGAGTACTTCCTGGTCGACGAGTCCCTGTTCCACGCCCGGCCCGACCTGGTACTGACCGGCCGCACCCTCTGCGGGCATACGCCGGCCCGGGGACAGCAGCTGGAGGACCATTATTTCGGGGCCATCCCGCGCCGCGTGGCCGCCTTCATGAAGGAGTTCGAAACAGAAGCCTGGAAGTTGGGCATCCCGGTAAAAACACGACATAACGAAGTGGCACCCAACCAGTTTGAGCTGGCGCCGGTGTATGAGGAGGTAAACATCGCCATCGACCACAACCAGCTGGTCATGGTCCTCATGGAGCGCACCGCCCGCAAGCACCACTTCAGGGTGCTGTTCCACGAAAAGCCCTTCGAAGGGGTGAACGGCAGCGGCAAGCACAACAACTGGTCCCTGGCCACCAATACGGGCAAGAACCTGCTCAGCCCGGGCCACACTCCCAAGACCAACCTGCTGTTCCTGACCTTCTTCGTCAACATCATCCGGGCCGTGGGTGAACACCCGGGACTGCTTCGGGCCGCGATCGCCTCGGCCGGCAACGACCACCGCCTTGGGGCGAATGAGGCGCCCCCGGCCATCCTGTCGGTCTTCATCGGCAAGCAGCTGACGGCCGTGATGGACGAGATCGAAAAAAAGGTCAAGGACCGCAAGATGACCCCCGGGGAGAAAACCGAACTCAAGCTGAACATCGGCAAGATCCCCCGGATCATCCTGGATAACACCGACCGCAACCGCACGTCCCCCATGGCCTTTACGGGCAACAAGTTCGAATTCCGGGCCGTGGGCTCCTCAGCAAACTGCGGACCCTCCATGATCGTGCTCAACACCATCCTGGCTGATCAGCTCAGGCGTTTCAAGGAGCAGGTGGACAAGCTCATGGACAAGGGGGTGGAGAAGGACGAGGCCATTTTCCGGGTCCTGCGAAAGACCATCAGCGAAAGCCGGCACATCCTGTTCGAAGGCAACGGCTACAGCCAGGAGTGGGTGGAGGAGGCCGCCAAGAGGGGACTCCCCAACCACGCCACCACCCCGGAAGCCCTGGTTCACTATATCTCGGACAAGACCATGGAGCTGTTCTCCTCCAACGGCATCTTTACCCGCAGGGAGTTGCATGCCCGTTATGAAATACGGCTGGAGAACTATGCCAAGGTGCTGCAGATCGAGTCACGGGTGCTGGGCGACCTGGCCGGAAACCACATCCTGCCCGTGGCCATCCGTTATCAGAACCTGCTTGTGGAGAATGTCCGCGGCCTCAAGGATGTGCTGTCCGACGAACAATACAAGGAGCATGCCGCCATGCAATTGCACACCATCAACAAGATATCGGAACACATCACCGCAATCAAATCGGATGTGATGGCCATGATCGCCGAACGGAAAGAAGCCAACGCCATGGAGGACAGCGCCGGGAAAGCGGAGACCTACTGCCGGGTCGTCAAGCCACGCATGGACGGGATCCGTTACCACATCGACAAACTGGAGATCCTGGTGGAGGATAGCATGTGGCCCCTGCCGAAATACCGGGAGATGCTATTTGTCAAGTAAGAAGGGACTCAGAAGCTGTAGGAGAGTCCCACCCCCAGCATTTGCTGCACTTGCAGACGCGGACCGTAGACGGTATCACCCTGGGGTGTCTCCCCGACAGGGATGGGGATGTCGTGGTCGTAGATCATGTGCAGCAGGATGCTGGCGGTGATGAAACGGTTCACCTTCATGTTGATGGTGGTCTGCCAGTTCACGTCCGTGTTCTTGCGGTTGGAACGGTTCTCATCGGTGAGGTTGTTGAACAGCTCCAGTTTGGAGCTGAGCCCCACGTTCTCAAAGACTTCCTTTTCAAATGCCAGCCGGAGCATGGCCCCGAATTCCGACCGGCTGTTCTCCCCGGGCCTCACCCCGAAGGCCCCCTGGTCCGCCAGTGACTGGTCCCTGACAAAAGTGATTTTCCCGGTGGCCGGAGACACAAAAACGGAAAGAAACTCCCAGGGTTTGTAATCCAGGCCGGCCGACAGAATCAGGTAGCCGGGAGCCATGAAACGCGATACCGCCACGCTGTCGTTGGGATAATTGAACCCCTGGGCAAACTGCGATTTGAAGTTCAGCAGGGCCGTGGTGCTCAGACGGGGCGCCACCTCCCTGCCGAGCTTGGAGACCAGGTCGATCAGGTCCTGGTTCTTGCGGGTGGGGGCGTCTTCCGTCTTCATGATGCCGAAGGCCAGCTCCAGTTTGTTTTCCCAGTGAATGCGGTCCTGTTTGTAGTTGGCCCCCAGGGTCAGCAGGCTGGTGGAAGACAGGCTGGACTCTCCCCCGGCAGCCCAGTGGGAAAAACTGACCTGGTTGAGCTGCTGGCTGAAAAAACCGGACGTGGTCCACGGGCTCTCAGGGTCCTCCGGGGTTTTGGCAAAGGCCCCCTGCATCAGGGCGAAGGGCAGCAATAAAAGGATGATGGTTCGTTTCATGATGAACAATGATTAATGGGTTCGTCGGACAGGCTGCCGGTATGTGCACCGAAGGGATTGCACCCTGCCCGTTGTCTTTAGGATAAAGATAAAACATCTACCCACCGGCTTTGTTTTGCTGACAGAAAAAAAGCATCTTTGTGCGGATCAATACAAACGCTTATGCAAGCTGAAAGAATTGCGCTGATCACGGGCGGAAGCTCCGGCATCGGGCTGGCCATCGCCGGCCGCCTGATCCGGGAGGGTTCCCACCGGGTCGTTTCCCTGAGCCGCAGCCGGGAAAAGATCGACCGGGCCCTCACCCTGCACCCCGAACTGGAAGGCAGGCTGGAATTCATGACGGGCGATGTCTCCGACCCGGACGAATGCCGCCGCGTGGCCCGGGAGCTGGAATCCCGCCACGGCATCCTGCACGCCCTGGTCAACAATGCCGGCATCGTGGCCTGGGGCGGCATGGAAGCCACCGATAACGAACGCTGGGACCGCATCCTGGGCATCAACCTGAGCGGGCCGTTCTACCTGGTGAAGGCCCTGCTCCCATTGTTAAAAAAGGCAGGGAACGCCTCGGTGGTGAACATCTCCTCGATCGCCTCCAAATCACCCGGCACGAGCGTGGCCTATTCGGTGTCCAAGGCGGGACTCGATATGCTGACGGAATACCTGGCCGGCGACCTGGGCCCTTACGGCATCCGGGTGAACGCCATCAACCCGGGGCTGGTCAAAACGCCCCTCCACCTCGACAACAAGGTCTTCGAGGACGAACCCTCTTACCTGGAAATGATTGAAAAGGCCCCGTCACGCTATCCTTTGGGGCGGATCGGCCGGCCGGAGGACATCGCCTCCATGGCCTCTTTTCTGCTGTCGGATGAGGCTTCCTGGATCACGGGGTCCATCATCAAGGTGGACGGGGGCACCACCCTGCAAAACGACCTGATTCCGCCCAAGGACGCCTAGGAGCCGCCTCCGCCCACATGCAGGCCGCACTCCCTGCTGTCGGGATTCTCCCACCACCAGCGCCCGGCCCGCACATCTTCCCCGGGCTGCACCGCACGGGTGCATGGCTGGCAGCCAATGCTGGGAAATCCTTCGTCATGCAGGGGGTTATAGGGAACCTGATGCTCCCGGATGAAATCCCAGACCTGTTTCTCGCGCCACTCCAGCAAGGGGTTGACCTTGATGATGCCATGGGTCTCGTCCCACCCGAACAATTGCAGGTCTCTGCGGGTGGGTGACTGCTCCCGGCGCAGGCCGGTGATCCAGACCTCCTGCCCCTTCAGGGCCCGGCGCAAGGGCTCGGTCTTGCGGATGTGGCAACACAGTTTGCGGTTTTCAATGCTGTGGTAGAAGAGGTTCACCCCCTTTTGGCCGACCATCTCCTCCACCCTTTCCGAATCCGGGAAAAAGACCCGGATCGACAGCCCGTAGCGGGCATTGGTTTTCTCCATCAGGTCATAGGTTTCGGGAAAGAGCCTCCCGGTATCCAGGGTAAAGACCGCCCCGCCCAGGCCGAGGCCGGCGAGCAGGTGGGTGATGACCTGGTCTTCCGCGCCCAGGCTGCTTGAAAACACCATCTTTCCCGGATGCGCCCCCGCCAGGGCGGAGAGGATTTCCACGGGAGGGGCTGCGGCGAAGCGTTTGTTGTAATTGTCAATGATTTCCTGCATGGGTTGGTTCATTGGTGAAACACTGGTCTTCCCAGGACCCTGGCCTGCGGACTCCTTATCCCTGTATCACACAGGCCAGAGAACGCCGGTACGGGCCGGTCAACGGCCCGGCATGTCCTTCAGCCGGAACACCTCCCCGGCACGGACCCCTTTCGGCGTGTTCTGCAAGGTGCAGCACTCGTTGTCAAAATCATGCTGAAAGAACAGCACGTAATCGTTCTCCAGGGCCTCCCGGTAAAACGCCTCCTTTTCCTTCATGGAAGTCAGTGGTTCTATATCGAAGGCCGGCACATAGGCCAGGGGGATGTTGAGCAGGGCGGCAATGAAATCGGCCGTAAACACCACCTTGCGTCCCTTGTAATCCACGATGGGAATGATTTGACCCCGCGTATGGCCGTGCTTGAGGCTCAGGTAGACCCCGTCGCAGAAAGATCCTTCCCCGTGGATCAGTTCCAGGCGGCCGCTTTCATACAGGGGCAGGTAATTCTCCGGGAAAAAAGAAGCCTTCTCCCTGGGGTTGGGATTCATGGCCCACTCCCATTGTTCCCGGGAAACATAATGGGTGGCATGGGGGAATACCGGTTCAGGGGGTTTGCCGTCCCCGGCCCACCGCAGTGCACCCCCCACATGATCGAAGTGCAGGTGTGTGAAGACCACGTCCGTGACCTGATCGAAAGAATAACCGAGCCCTTCGAAAGAGCGCTCCAGGCTTTCGTTTCCGAACAGTTGATAATAGCTGAAAAATTTGTCGCTTTGCTTATCGCCCATGCCCGTATCGAACAGGATCAGCCGGTCGCCCGTATCCACCAGCATGCAGCGGGTGGCAATCCGTATCTTGTTGTTTTCGTCGGATGGGACGTGCTTGCCCCAAACAGTCTTGGGCACCACCCCGAAGCAGGCGCCCCCATCCATTTTCCAGTAATCAGCTACCACCGAGAAAACTTTCATATCTATTAATACACCTAATTTATTATTTACACCTTTATTAACAGTACAAAACTACTAAAGATTGGCTTCATGTCGCCGTAAAAAGCCCGCATCTTCCCATGGGCGATGGCCAAAAACCCCTATCTTTACCCGCAATCAACAGGGGCATCCACTCATGAATGTTCATTTCATCGCCATCGGGGGCAGCGCCATGCACAACCTGGCCATTGCCCTGCATAAAAAAGGCGCCCGGGTCAGCGGCTCGGACGACGAAATCGTGAACCCCAGCAGGGACCGGCTGAAAAAATACGGACTGCTGCCTGAAGCAAACGGCTGGTTTCCTGAAAAAGTTCATTCCGGCCTGGATGCCGTCATCCTGGGCATGCACGCCCGGGAAGACAATCCCGAGCTGGCCAGGGCCAGGGAGCTCGGGTTGAGGGTTTTCTCCTACCCCGAGTTCCTTTATGAACAGTCCAAAGAAAAAACCCGGGTGGTGGTCGGGGGCAGCCACGGCAAGACCACCATCACGGCCATGATCCTCCATGCCCTCGACCGAAGCGGCATCCGGTCGGATTTCATGGTCGGCGCCCAGCTTGAAGGCTTCGAAGTGATGGTCCGCCTCAGCGGGGAGGCCCCATGGATGGTTCTGGAGGGTGACGAGTACCTGAGTTCCCCGATCGACCGCAGGCCCAAGTTCCACCTGTACAAGCCGCACATCGCCCTTTTGAGCGGCATCGCCTGGGACCATATCAACGTGTTCCCAAGTTTTGAATCCTACCTGGAACAGTTCAGAACCTTCATTCAAACCATACGGCCCGGGGGAACCCTGATCTGGTGTCAGGCCGATCCGGTCCTTCGTGCCCTCTGCGAAGAAAGCCTGCCGGACGGGATACGGCCCGTACCCTATTCCCTGCCGGACTATACCCTTAAAAAGGGACTGCCTGTGGTGCGTCATGAGGGCAGGGAGTACCCCGTGCAGGTGTTTGGGAAACACAACCTGTACAACCTGGAGGGAGCCCGCCTGGTCTGCGGGCAAATGGGACTTCCCGCCGCGGACTTTCTCGATGCCATCGGCTCCTTCCGGGGCGCCAGCAACCGGCTGGAAAAAATGCACCGCAACAACGACATCACCCTGTTCCGGGATTTCGCCCACGCACCCTCCAAACTGAAGGCCACCATCGGAGCCGTCAGGGAGTTCTTCCCTGAAAAGAGGCTGGTGGCCTGCATGGAGTTGCATACTTTCAGCAGCCTCAACAAGGACTTCCTCGGACAGTACCGCTGCAGCATGGACCAGGCCGACACGGCCCTGGTTTTTTTCAGCCCCCATGCCTTGCACATGAAGCGTTTGCCGGAGCTCGACCCGGAAGCCATCAGCGGGGCCTTTAACCGGCCGGATCTGCAGGTATACAGCAATGCGAAAGCCTTGCATGAGGCCCTTTCCGGAGAGCTGAGGCCGGGCACCGTGTTGCTGATGATGAGCTCGGGAGATTTTGCCGGGCTGGATTTTAAGGCTTTGACTGACCGCATCGACCAACAGGCGAAGCCGGGATCATGAAGTGGTCGGCCATTCAGATCCGGCCTGGGTCCCCGGCCCGCCAGGAGGCAGCATCAAACACCCCTTATCATGACCGCGTCCAACGTGAACCCCCGAATGGAAGAAAGCTGGAAAAAGATCCTTGGTGCCGAATTTCAGGCCCCCTATTTTGCCAGGCTGAAGGAATTCCTCCTGGAGGAAAAGAAAAAGCACCGGATCTTCCCTCCGGGGTCCCTGATCTTTTCGGCCTTTAACCACACCCCCTTCGAACAGGTCAAAGTGGTCCTGCTCGGGCAGGATCCTTACCATGGACCCGGACAGGCACATGGGTTGTGCTTCTCGGTAAACCGCGGCATACCCAAACCGCCCTCCCTCCAGAATATTTTCCGGGAACTCGGGGACGACCTGGGCATCCCCATGCCCCCGCACGGCAACCTGGAGTCCTGGGCCAGGCAAGGGGTCCTGCTGCTGAACGCCACCCTGACGGTCCGGGCCCACCAGGCCGGATCCCATCAGAACAAGGGCTGGGAACAGTTTACGGACGCCGCCATCCGGGCCCTCTCCGAACAAAAGGACGGGCTTGTATTCCTCCTCTGGGGTGCCTACGCCCAGGCCAAGCAGTCGCTCATCGATACCGGCAGGCACCATGTGCTCAGAGCGCCCCACCCTTCCCCCCTGAGTGCTGCCAGAGGCTTTTTCGGCTGCCGCCACTTTTCCAAGGCCAACCAGATCCTGGAAAGGCAGGGGGAAGAACCGGTCGACTGGCGGATAAATTGAGGTGGCCTGCCGGGAGCTGCATTTTTTTTGCGACCTTTGCAGATCATGCGGACCGCCTTGGGGCGACCCGCCAAACCAATTGCGCGAAACCCATGGCTGCAGAACAGCACCTATTCGGAATCAGGCCGGTCATGGAGGCCCTGCTCAAAGGCGAGCCGCTGGAAAAAGTGCTCCTGCAGAAGGGACTCGGCGGAGAGAACTTTCAAAAGCTGTTTCAGCTGATCCGGCAAAACAAGGTCCCGTTCCAGATGGTGCCCGCAGAGAAGCTCAACCGGGTCACACGGCTCAACCACCAGGGCGTGATCGCCTTCGGGTCCCTGATCGAATACCAGCCCCTGCATGCCCTGCTGCCGGCCCTATTCGAAGGGGGAGAAACCCCTTTGCTGGTGCTGCTCGACGGCATCACCGACGTGCGCAACCTGGGGGCCCTGGCCCGTTCGGCCGAATGTGCCGGAGCCCATGCGCTGGTCATTCCCGCCAGGGGCATGGCGCCGGTGAATGCCGAGGCCATCAAGGCCTCCTCCGGGGCCCTGACCAGCATGCCCGTCTGCAAGGAGTCCAGCATCCCGGAAAGCATCGCGTTTTTGAAAGAGTGCGGCCTGAGGGTGCTCGCCTGCGACGAAAAAGGCCCGCAGACCATCTACCAGGCCGACCTGACCGCCCCCCTGGCCATCGTTATGGGAGCGGAGGACAAAGGGATCAGTCCGGCGGTGCGCAAAATGGCCGATGGGATCGTGTCCATTCCCATGAAAGGCCGTATCGGCTCATTGAACGTGTCTGTGGCCACAGGCGTGGTGCTGTTTGAGGCGGTCAGGCAGAGAGGGTGATGTCGGGAACCGGCTGTGGGGTGTCGGAAGCAGATTTTTGGCCGGCAGCCAATGGCCGGTAGCCAATAGCCAAAACAATACATGATGAATACCGGGATTTTTATTCCATGCTTTATTGACCAGTTGTTCCCCGCTACGGGACAAAGCATGCTCAAGGTGCTGCAGAAGGCCGGCATCAGGGCCACCTACAACCCGGCCCAGACATGTTGTGGCCAGGTCGCCTTCAACAACGGGTTTTGGGATGAAGCCAAGTGCCTGGGCGAAAAATTCATCCGGGATTTCATGGACTACGACTACGTGGTGGGGCCTTCGGCCTCCTGCATCGGCATGGTGAAGAATTATTACCCGGAAATGTTCTACAACTCCGCCTGGCATAATGAAAACAAATACCTGTCAAGGAAAATTTTTGAGTTTACCGATTTCATGGTCAACATGGTCAAAAAGCCGGATCTGGGCGCACGGTTCGAGGCCCGGGTGACCCTCCACGATTCCTGCGCCGCCCTCAGGGAATACGGCCTGAAGGATGAGCCCAGGGAATTGCTCTCCCATGTCGAAGGACTCGAATTGCTGGAGATGCCCGGCAGCGATGTGTGCTGCGGTTTCGGGGGCACCTTTTCCGTCAAGAACGAGGCCATTGCCACGGCCATGGCCAGGCAAAAGCTGGAAAACGCGCTGTCGACGGGAGCCGAATACATCGTGTCCACAGAGGCCTCCTGCCTGATGCACCTGGACGGTTACATCAAAAAACACCAGATTCCCATACGGACCATACACATAGCCGACCTGCTGGCCGCCGGACTTTCCTGAATCGATACCGACTTTCTTCCGTTGATATGCACTCCCCGAGGAAACACCCTGCCACCCTCCCCTTCCTGCTGACCTGCATCCTGGGCATTCTGCTTCTCGCGCTTTCCCCGCTGACACTTCACGCCCAGACAGAGGTCGACGAAAGGGCCGTCATCAGCTTTGACAAGGGGCTGGGGTTCTTTGCCCCGGATTCCAGCTTTGGACTCAACCTCAGATTCCGTATGCAGAACCGCATCGGGATCACAAGCTTTTCCGGAACCGACCTGGGTCCGGAATCCATCGAGGCCAACGTGCGGCGGCTGAGGCTTCGGTTCGACGGGTATGTGGGAAGATCCGGACTGACCTATTACCTGCAGCTTTCCTTCTCCAGGGGAGACCAGGATTGGGACAATACGGGATTCCCCGGGATCGTCAGGGACGCCATGGTCTTTTACCGGTTCTCAGACCGTTATTACATGGGAATGGGGCAGGGTAAGCTCCCTGGGAACAGGCAGCGGGTGACCTCCAGCGGACAGCAGCAATTTGCGGAACGCTCCCTGGTGAATGCCGTATTCAATATCGATCGTGATTTCGGCCTGATGGGCTATTACAACAACAGCCTGGGAGGCCTGCATTACAACCTGAAGTGGGCCGTTTCAACCGGAGAGGGCAGAAACATCCAGCGAACCGATAACGGACTGGCCTACACCGGACGGCTGGAGCTGTTGCCACTGGGGCCGTTTACCAATGACGGGGATTTCTCGGAGGGCGATCTTGAACGGGAAGCCAGCCCGAAGATATCCCTGGGCGCCACCTATTCCTTCAACCACCAGGCGGTCAGAGTGGCCGGACAGCGGGGGGCCACACTGGACAACCCCCTGGACATCCGAAGCGGTTTCATCGACCTGATCGCCAAATACCAGGGGTGGGCCCTGCAATGGGAGGCCGCCCGGCGCCACGTACCGGAACAGGTACTCCCTTCTCCGCATGCTGCAGGACTCCCGGCCCCATATGTCCTGACCGGCCATGGGATCAACACCCAGTTGAGTTATGTGTTCCCCTCCCGGTTTGAACTGGCCGGCCGCCATACCAGGGTGGTGCCCCAGCAGGAGCTGTCCTTGCTGGAACCATCCCTCACGGTCTACACCCTTGGGGTCACAAAATACCTGTCCGGGCACCGCAACAAGCTGCAGATGAACCTGTCGTACCAAAAGGAGGAGGGAGGCACACAGGATGACAGGCGTTTCTGGAACCTCATGCTGCAGGTGGAGATCGGCATCTGAGGAAGTTTCGTACCTTTGTCCTGAAAACCAAGCATCATGATAATAGGCATCGACATCGGCGGCAGCACGACAAAGATTGTCGGGATGAAAGGCAGCCGGATACTGGAACCCCTGACCGTGGAGGCGAATGACCCGGTAGCATCTGCTTCCGGGGCCATGGGCAAGTTCCTCAACACCCACAAAGTCGGATTCCAGGAAATCGACAGGGTGATCACCACCGGCGTGGGGGCCTCCTTCCTGGATCAGGACTTGCTGGGACTGCCCATCAGGAAAGTGGCCGAATTCAGGGCGCTGGGATACGGCGGGCTCTTTTTGTCTGGCCTCGAGAACGCCATCATTGTCAGCATGGGCACAGGAACTGCCTTTGTCAAGGCGCACGGGCAGTGCATCAGCCACCTGGGCGGCACGGGCGTGGGCGGGGGGACCATCCTCGGCCTGTCCAAGGCCATGGTTAACCTGTCAAATTTTGACAACATCATGGAATCGGCCTCCAGGGGAAAGCTGGGAAACATCGACCTGAGCGTGGGCGACATCTCCCAGGCGGAGATCGGCAACCTCCCGAGCAACATCACAGCCTCCAACTTCGGCAAGATGAGCGAACAGGCCAGCAAGGAAGACATCACCAGGGGCATCCTGAACATGGTGTTCCAGGTCATTGGCATGATGTCCATATTTGCCGCCCGGCAGCACGGAGACAAGAACATCGTCCTTTCCGGAAAGCTGGTGAACGCCCCCCTCGCGGGGAAAATACTGGATTCCCTCTCCAGGCTGTACAAAGTCAGGTTTCACATCCCGAAACATGCAGAGTATTGTACCGCCATCGGGGCCGCCATTTCCGCCTCCCCGTCCGACTATGGCGTCCACCCGGTGAAGAGGACCGTGGAACCCAAAGAAGACTGACCCGGCGCGGGGAAGCCAAAAAAACAAAAAAAAACGGGGACAAGTGTTTTTTTAGTACCTTTGTTGCGATTATTAACAAAAGGCATTGATTACCCTCCCCATTCTGATCCCAGAATCCTCTTCACAAGCAGCAGGTTTCCCCGGCAGGCCGGGGGTTGATCAATTCCTATTCACACCATTTACATTTACACGATTATGAAAAACGGAACAGTTAAATTCTTTAACGAGATTAAAGGATTTGGATTTATCAAAGACGACGAATCTGACAACGAATACTTCGTACACGCCACTGGTCTGATCGACCAGATCCGCGAAGGCGACGAGGTGACCTTTGAACTGCAGGAAGGCAGAAGGGGGTTGAATGCGGCCAACGTAAAACTCGCATAAGGTCAGTCACGGCTTTAGAGGTCGATTCCTGACCAAACAAAAAAAACCCGGTCCATTGCGGCCGGGTTTTTTTTTGCCGAAAAACCATTTCACTTATCCCTGGCGCACATTGAAGTTACGCAGGTTGTACGTAAAGGTCAGCATGAAGAAACGGGTCAGGGTGTTGGTGCGCAGGTCCTCCACATAGTTGCCCGTGACGTTGCGCACGATGTTGTCGTTCTGCTCCAGCAGGTCGAACACACTGAGGGTCAGCTCCCCCTGCTTGTTCTTCAGAAACTTCCTGCCGATATTCATGTTCCACAGGAAGTAGTCCTGGTTGAATCCGTCTCCCAGCCCCCGGTACATCAGGTGGCTGATGTCGCTGCGCCACACCCAGCTATTCAGGAAGATGAGACTGAATTGGGCGCCTGTTACATGGGAAAAATAGGTATTGTCCAGCTGGGGCCTGATCGTGTTCTCCACCAGGTTGTAATTGGCATTGTAGGAGAGGGTGAAGTCCACATTCGGGCTGATGTTGCTGGAGAGGCTCAGGCCCCCTCCCATGGCATAATTGTTGGCCAGGTTCGTCTGCCCGTTGATCATGCTGGGCGTGCGGGTGTAGGACAGCCTGGAAGAAAGATTCAGATTGCTTCTGATGGCCCGGAACGGAAAGCCGTAGTTCAGGTGGGTGCGTACATTGGCGAAGCCGTCCAGGTTCACCGGCTGGGAATACTGGGTGCCCTTGCGCAGCGCCAGACCCCCCGGCAGGATGGTATCCTTCAGGGCGACCATGGTGGCGTTTCCGATATAGCCGCTCGAGATATTGGCCATCACGAAGGCAAAGAAATTCGTCAGGTTCGCGGTATTGGTGGTGTTGTACCTCCCGCTCAGGAAATGGGAGTAGCTGTGCCCGAGGTTTGGGTTTCCCGAGGAGAGCAGCATGGGGTTGGCATTGTCCACCACATCCTGCAATTGTGTTACGGACGGGGCACTGGTGCTGGTACGGTAATTGAACCTCAGGGATCTTCCCCTGGCAATGTTGTAGCTCAACCGGAAACCGGGAAGCACATTGCGGAAATTCCGCTCGATGCGTTGTGAATAAGGGTATTCCTGGTCGGCCGTCAGGGCGGCGTGCTGGTATCCCAGTTCAAAAGTCATGTTCATTTCTCCGTAGCGGAGATTGTAGCCGAGGCTTCCCCGCTGGGTCAGGTAATGGCTCTGAAGCCGGTTGGAAAGGTCCGATTCAAACAGGCTGTACGCATCCCGCCCCTCATCCCAGGAATAGGTCATGCGGTCTGTCGAACGCGTCGCCCTGGAAATATTGTAGTTCACCCGCAATTGCCCCGTCTCCCCGACAGGCTCTGTATAGGTGAGGCTGGAGGAGAGGGTGTTGTTGAGGGTTTCGGAATCCGAACGCTGGTTCAGGTAATCGCTCACCACATCCTCGTTGCCCGGCTCCGGATCGTTCCCGCTGAAGTATTCGTTCAGGGCATCCAGGAAATAAAGGCTCTGGTTGTTGTTGAAGTTGGTATTGACATTGGCCGAAACCGTCCGGCCGCTCTTATTGAAACTGTGGCGGTAAAGCAGTGAGCCGGATACATTGTAACCGCTCAGGTCGGCATCATAGCCGGTCTCGGACTGGCTTACCATCAGGTTATCTCCAAGGGCATTGATGGCGTTCAGATAGCTGTCCGAATTGTTGTTCTGCAGGGTGGCCCGGGGGGTGAAGCGGATGGAGTTGCGTTCATCCAAATCGTAGGTCATGCGCATGGAGAAACGGTGGTTGGCACTGTTGGAACTGGATTCGCTGTCCTCCCGGTACCACTGGTTGTTGCGCTCATCCAGAAAATACTCCCGGTCGGTCAACTGGCTGGTCATGTTGTCGGACAGGTTCATGAAATAGCTGGCGCTCAACTCCAGTTTATCGCTCCAGGAGTTCGAGAAATTGGTCCCCAGGGCATGGGTCGTGTTGAAACCATACTGGGTGGGCATGCGAAAATCGCCTCCCATGGGCATTCCGCCACCGGGCATCCCGCCCCCTCGGCCGCCCCGGCCGCCCCGGCCGCCGCCCATCACGCTGGTCATGTCCTCCCGGGAGAAACGCTGTTCATTGATGTTGTTGCTCATGCCCAGGAGGGAGATGCGGCTGTCGTTGTGAAAAATATTCGTGGCAATGCCCGCCTGGTAGCGGTCCTCCCCGCCATAACCGGAATATACCCGGCCGAACTGCCCGCTGCGGGTATCCAGACGGGTCACGATGTTGATGGTCTTGCTGCGTTCCCCGTCATCGAAACCGGTCAGTTCCGATTCATCGCTCATCTGGTCGAAGACTTCTATGCGCTCGATGACGTCGGCCGGCAGGTTTCTGAGGGCGATGTTCGGATCGTTGCCGAAAAATTCACGCCCGTCGACCAACACCCGCCGGACATCTTCCCCCTGGGCCTGAACGGTGCCGTCCTGCACCTGGATGCCGGCCATGCGGCGGATCAGGTCTTCGGCACTGGCATCGGGGTTCACCCGGTAGGCCCGGGCATCGAAATCCAGGGTGTCTCCCCGTACAAGGACGTTGGGACGTTCCCCGCTGACCTGTACCTCCTCCAGCAAGGCCCCGGGCGCCAGCCTCAGCGTGCCTGCTTCGGAGCGCGCGTTCTGTAGGGCAACGGGTTCCTGCAACACCAGCGTCTGGTATCCGACGAAACTGGCACCCAGGTAATAGCGCCCCCTGCCCACACGGAACGAAAAATGCCCGTCGTAATCGGTGGTGGTATGATAAACGCGGGTGGAATCGCGAAAATGAACCAGGGACACGTGGGCCCCGGGCAGCGGGCTGTTGTCGCTGCCATCGACAACCCTGCCCGTCAGCTGCACTTCGGCAGCCTGCCCATCCTGCTGTCCCCGCTGCTGACCGCGGGGCTGCTGCGCCTGGGCAAGCAGGCATAGTCCGGAAAACAATATGGCCAGAATAAAACGGGGATTCTTCATTTAATTAGAATGGATTAACATAAAAAAAAACAACGGGCCAACCTTCCCGTGACACGCAGGCCCGACTGGTTTGATTCGCCCGGGGAACACAACTACCATTTAGATGGGAAGGAAAGGGAATCGTTTAACGGAGCCGGGCAGCCGTCCGGCTTTTTTGCATTTTTTAAGAAATCACGGACTGCAGCACCCTTCAGGGATCAGCGGACTTTAAGCAGGCGAAGGACCTGCACCCCTTCCGGGGTGGCCACCCGGAGCAGGTACAGGCCGGCAGGATACCCGCTGAACCGGGGCCCGAGGTCGGCCTGCCAGTCCCCCGGTCCTGCCCAGGCTTCCGCCATCACCTCCAGCAGGATCCCGTTCACGTCGAACAGGGCGGCGCGGATGAACCCCGACCCGGCAAGGCGGGCTTCCAGCACCAACCTGTCTGCCATGGGGTTGGGATAGATCTTTATCCGGTCCCCGGTGGGTTGCACAGCGGCCACAGCGGTCGCGGAACCGGCTCCCACGGCCCTCAGGGGAATGAGTACCTCCATCAGCGGGTCGTCCGAAAAGCCAAAGCCCATCATCGCCCTGAACGTCCCTTCCGATGCCGGAGAAAAAGTCAGTCCGTCGACCGTATGACGGCCCCCGGGGGGTATGTGAAGGACGGACTGCTTGGCAGGGGGGGCATATCCGAAGCCATCGTCTCCCTGGATGGAGGTGATGAACATTTCCAGCGGCACGCTGCCCGGGTTGTGGATGATCAGGCTCCTGGCAGCGACGGACCCTGTGGAAACGGTGTCGAAATCCAGTTCCGCAGGATCGAACCGGGCCCTGCCCAGGCCGGCATCCAGCCAGAGCCTCTGCTGGTCGAATACCTGCATGCCGGTCCAGGCGTGGACCGGGTACCCGTCCGACAACACCCACAAACCGTAGGTTCCCTGCAGCAGGGGCCTCCAGAAATGCCCGCCTTCTTTTCCGGAGGCCACCTCGGAGTTGTCCTTATCATACCCCGGAATGCGGATGAGGGCCTTCAAGGGCGCTCCCCCGTAAAAGTCCGTGACCCGGCCGGCAATGCCAAAGGCGGCCTGCCGGATATAATGAAGCAGGGAACGCCGGTTGTTCTCCCAAAGCTGGGGAAGGGCCGAGGCAGGCGGCAGCTTCTGGTGGCTCAGCTCCAGGGTGAACTCCCGGCAACGGCGGTAGTAGTTCATGAAGTCCTGCCTGCTGCCGTACACGACATACCAGTCTCCGCCGTGTGTCAGGCCGGTGCCCAGTCCCGTCATATAACCCGGCGGGGAGTAGTACTGGGCCGTGTCCACGTATTGCTGCATGACCTGCTGCCACCAGAGGTGGTCTGCATGGCGGTTCTGATCGGAGGTCCAGGTATCAAAAGGATAGTTTACCAACTCGATGCCCCCGTGCATGTTGGTCGAAAGCACAAACTGCATGGTGTCGGTAAAGGCCATCATGGCCATGGTTTCGGGCTGCAGGGGGTCCAGGGGCTGCACCAGGGGGTTGGGATAGTTGCGGTTCAGGTCGTAGCCCTGCCAGTTGCCTCGGGTGGCCCCCTGCAGGCTGTTGTCGTCGTCGCGGTAGGTGCCGTCGGGGTTTTCGTTGGGGCAAATCCACAACTCCACTCCCTGCAGCAGCTCCGTCAGCCCGGGATCCCGGCCAAAACCTTCCAGCAGGTGATTAATCAGCCGCAGGGACAGGACGAACCCGGCCGTTTCATCCCCGTGAATGGTGGAGGTCAGCATGACCCTGGGAACGGATCCCGGGTCCAGGCCGGGGGCCGTGATGCGGGCAAACAGCAACTCCCGGCCCAGGTGGGTGGTTCCCACGCTGACCACCGAGCACAGGCCCGGGTAGTCCCGGGCAAAACCATGCATCATGTCCACATAGGCCCCGTAGGTGGGATAAAAGTCCCACCCCTCCTGCCTGCCCGCCCTGGATCCCAGCTGCCCGGAGTCCTTCATCAGAAGGCCGTCGGCGGACAGCCCGGGGGCCACCTCCACCCGGAATGGCAGTCGGTATCCGAGAAAAGCCCTGAATCCGGCAGCGTGGGCATAGGCGTAAACCCGTCCCTCTTCGATCCGGTCGATGGAGAGAACCCGCCCCAGGGAGTCTGGCAGGACGGGCCCCGGGAGTGAAAAGGAAAAATACACCTCCTGCCTCAGGGCAAGCTGCTGGTGGGCCTCCTGAACCGGGTCCGCCTGCTGGAAGGCATGCACCGATACCGGCAAAGAGATCCATAGCAGGATCGCCAGAATCGTATGTAACGGAGAATGCATCGCAGGTCCTTTTCCTTTGGTTGCCGGAACAGTCCCTATTCGGAGGTATATTGTTCCGGCTCCAGGTTGTCCAGCAATGCCGACAAATGGTTGTGCAGGGATTTGTTGATCCTGACCAGCGGAAGCCGGAGGGCATTCTGACACAGGCCCTTCATGCTGAGCACTGCCTTGATGCCCGAGGGACTGCCATCGGCATAAATGCCCTCCACAACGTCCAGCAAATGGTTGTGCAGGCCCCTTGCCTGCAGGAAGGCATCCTCCAGGCAGAAGCGGATCATTTGTGAGAACTCCCCTGGAAAGGCGTTGGCAATCACGGAAATCACGCCGTCTCCCCCCAGGGCCATAAAAGGCAGGGCCAGGTCATCGTTGCCTGAAATGACCAGAAATCCCTCCGGACGGTCCCGGAGGATACGTGCACACTGGGCCAGGTCGTGCGAGGCTTCCTTGATCCCGATCACATTGGGAACCTCCCGGGCAATCCGCAGGGTGGTTTCCGCGGTGATGTTTGAGGCCGTGCGCCCCGGCACATTGTATATGATGACGGGCACGCGGCAGGCAGAGGCAATGGACTTGAAATGAAGGAAAATTCCTTTCTGCTGGGGCTTGTTGTAGTAAGGACTGACGGACAACACGGCATCGATCCCTTCTGAGGGCAACTCCCGGATGAAGTCTTCCACATCCCGGGTGTTGTTGCCCCCGGCCCCCACCACCACCGGGATTCTTCCGTCGACAACCTCAATGGCCTGGTTGACCACGGCCATGCGTTCGGCCCTGTTCAGGGTCACGGACTCCCCGGTGGTACCCAGAAAAACAAGGTAGTCGACCCGGTTCCGGATCTGGTATTCAATCAGGCTTTCGAACGCCTGGAAGTCGATGCTGCCGTCCTTGTGAAAAGGGGTGACCAGGGCCGTCCCGGTTCCACGAAATGTGTCATGCATGAGACAGGGGTTTTTTTAAGATTTTCAAATACTGCAGGCAATGATCTGCCAGAATCCCGGGCTCCACGCCGGGGCTTTCCCGGATCATGAGGTCATAGATTTCGACCAGCTCCGGATCATACACGCCCACTTTGTACCGGGCCGGGATCATGCCCGCCACCAGCTTCATCAGAAACAGGTCCGGAGGGGTCAGGTCCATCAGGATATCCGGCTCCAGCCCGGCAAACTCCTGAAGGGACGGGCTGCGCAGCCTGAGGTTCCAGGAGAAATCGGCCGGCTGGCAGAAGGCGAAATGGATCTGGTCCACAATAAAATCGGGCTTCTTCTTCTGACGGACAAAGCCCAGGCACCGGACCTTTTTGCCTTCATCGCGCAGGCGTGCAACCAGGGTTACCACCTGGCTGTGATGCATCGGTTCGCTGGCATCGAAAAGGATGGCCAGGGACCGGGACTCATCCAGGCCCATCACCTCCTTGTGCCGCGACCGCCGTCCCATTTCCCGGTGAAAGAAGTAGAGGCGGACTTTTTTCCTGATGCCGGACAATAGCGACCCCATTACTGCTGTTCCCTGTTTTTCCAGACATGGGTGATTTCACCGACATAAAACCGGTGGTAATCCTTCCTGGCATAAATCTTTTCGATATCAAACGACAGGAAAAATTCGGGTTTGATGTCGTCAAAATAGATCTTTCGGCATTCCATGATCAGGCGCGCCTGGCGAAAGGCCACGCTCCCGGAAGGGGTTTCCAGGGCGTCCAGGCCGGGCAGGTTCATCTTGTCGATGTCCCGGCCGGAACGGGTCCCGCACAGATTCAGCATCTCCCGGTGGCTTTCCCCGAAAAAATTCAGCGAGAAACGGGGACCCTCCTCCACAAACAGCAGGGTATGCCGCTGAGGCCGGATGAAGACAAACGCCACCGGCTTTTTCCAAAGGATGCCGGCCCCTCCCCAGCTGGCCGTCATCATGTTGTAATGTGCTGGTTTCCCGGCACATATCAGCATCCAATCCGTGCCGATCAGTTTGAACAGGTTGTCCTGTATCTGTTCCGGCAGGAGGGGTTCGAACAATTTTTCCATAAATTCAGAATGGTTGCGGCACGGGGTCCGCTGGTTATTTTCTCCACAAAGGTAGGGAAAATGACGTTTCAGACACCATGCCTCCACCGAAGCGCCACCTCCCTGCCGGCAGGCCGGAGGGTCAACGGATTAATCATTACCTTTGCACGGATAGCAGACAGCCTATGGAGATCGTGATACTGGGAACCGGAACGTCACAGGGCGTGCCCGTGATTGCTTGCGAATGCAGGACGTGCCGGAGTCCCGACCCGCACGACAAGCGGCTGCGGACCTCGGCATGGATACGGCAGGGGGGCACCAGCATCGTGATCGACGCGGGGCCCGACTTCCGCCAGCAGATGATCCGGCATGGGGTCCGTTCGCTGGATGCTGTGTTGATCACCCATGCACACAAGGACCATACCGGTGGCCTGGACGATGTGCGGGCTTTCAACTGGGTGCAAAGACGCCCGATGGATATTTACGCCAGGGAGTCGGACAGGCAAGCCATCATGAGGGAATTTCCCTATGCATTCGGGAAAAACAAATATCCCGGAGCTCCGGATATCCGGCTTCGTGAGATAGACCGGAGCCCGTTCCGGATCGGTGAGATGCTGCTGACGCCCATAGAGGCCATGCACCGGGACATGCCCGTGGTGGGCTTCCGGATGGGGGATTTTTCCTACCTGACCGATGCCAACGCCCTGGAGGCGGAACAACTGGAAAAGATGAAAGGCTCCAGGGTGGTGGTAATCAATGCCCTGAGACAGGAGAAACACCACTCCCACTTTTCCCTGTCCGAGGCAGTGGACATCCTGCAGCTGCTGCGGCCTGAATGGGGATTCCTCACCCACATCAGCCACCAGATGGGACCCAGCCGGGAAGTTGGCGGCACCCTTCCGCCGGGTGTTTTTCTGGCTTACGACGGACTAAAAATCAATCTGAACCCTTCTCAGGTCGAGGTGGTTTAAGGGATTGTTCTTCATGTGGCGGACCCCTTCCGGCACAAACCGCACAGATTCATCGTAAAAAAGCGGCACCACCGGGGCCTGCCGGATCAGAATGCTGTCCATGCGCCGGTACAGCCCGATGCGGGTGCTGTCATCGGTCACAGACCGGGCCTCATCATAGAGCCGGTCAAATTCCGGGTCGCTGAAGTGCGTGTAATTCGGTCCTGCCGGGGATTTGTTCGCGGAGTAAAACAAGGCCAGGTAGTTCTCCGCATCCGGGTAATCAGCGATCCAGGAGCCCCTGAAAAACCTCGCCTCCCCTTTTGCCATCATCTCGCGGAGCGTGGCCGGTGGCATGACATCAATGCCGAGCCGGATGCCAATGCGTGCCAGCTCAAACTGAATGTATTGTGCCATGTCCAGGTACGCCTGGTTGGTAAGCAGGGTCAGGGGCGGCAGACCCTCCCCGCCGGGGTAGCCGGCCTCAGCCAGCAGCTCCCTGGCCCGGGCAGGATCATGCCGGTATCCGCCTTCATTTTGATCGAAGCCCGGCATGCCGACCGGCACGAAACCGGCATGGGCCGGAAGGCCGATGTCGTTCCTCAGGTACCTCAGCATTTTTTCCCGGTCGAAGCCCAGATTGATGGCCTGGCGCACCACGGGCTCCAGCAGGGGCCAGTCGTTCGGCAGGGAGGTGGGGTCCACCAGGATGCCCAGGTACTCGGTATTGAGGAAAGGCATCCTGATCATGCGGAAGCGGTCCCTGTACCGGGCCTGCAGGTTCCCGTCGGGGGTCAGCAACTCGTCCTTGTAACTGGCGTCTACTCCGCTGAGGAAATCCAGGTTCCCTTTGATGAATTCCAGGAAGGCCGTCTGCCGGTCGATGATGAAGCTGATGGCCACCGCATCCAGGTATGGCAGGACATCCCCTTCTGCCGTCCTTTCAAAATAGCGTTCATTCCGGAGAAAAACCAGCTTGACATTTTCTTTCCAGTATTGGAAGCGGAACGGGCCGGTACCGACAGGACGCTGCCTGAAGGACTGCCCGTAGGCCTCCAGGGCCTCACGGGGCACCACGGAGCAATAGGCCATGCTCAGCAGCCCGGGGAAAGGCGGGAACACCTGCCTGAGACGGATCACCACCGTGGTGTCGTCCGGGGTAAGGACATGCAGGCCCCCGTCAGGGAGACGGTCCACCGGGTTCATCACCCAGGAGCCGGGGGCGTTCAGTCCGGGATCAATCAGGCGGGACAAGCTGAAGGCGACATCCGACGACACCACCCTTCTGCCCCGTCCATCGGGGAAGCAGTCATCATCATGGAAATACACATCCTCCCGAAGGTGGAATGTATAGGTGAGTCCGTCCTCCGAAATGTCCCAGCTCCTGGCCAGGGAAGGCCTTACCCGCAGGGCCTCGTCGAGCTCCACAAGGCTGTTGAACAACTGGGACACGGCCCAGATATTGGCCTGGTTCCGGGCGTACAACGGATCCAGAGAGGTGATGTTGGAGGCCTCGTTGTAGCGGAATACGGTCTTTCCCTCCATCCGTACCGGTCCGCTGCTGCACCCGGGGAGAAAAGGCAGTATCCAGATCCAGCCGGCAAGCATCAGGGCCATGGGCCGTCCCTGAACACCCCCCCTGCCGCAGGAGGGAGCAGACCGGACCCCGGCCGCCGGAATGCCGGGATTAAAATCATCATGGGATCTCCCGCTGCGCTTCATGGTCATCCTGTCATTCGCCCATCATCCGGGGAATGGCGTTGTCATAGATGGCCGTCAGCTCCTGCAGGGTGCCGAAGGATTCCCCGTCGACCACCAGGCTGTCCCCGCCGACCTCCCCGATCAGGGAAAAATCCACATCGGTGGCGGCCAGGAACTCCACCAGGGACTCCTGCATGCCCGGCCGGATGCTCACCAGGACACGCCCCTGGGCCTCTCCGAACAAAAAGGCGTCTTTGCGGATGTCCGGGTCAGAATCCACCCGGCATCCCAGCCGGCCTGCCTTTGCCGATTCAAACAGGGCAACAAAAAGTCCCCCGTCGGACAAATCGTGGGCCGATTCGATCATTCCCCCGCGGATGAGCCCCTTCACCGCCCGCTGCATCTCATACTCCTCCTCCAGATCGAAATAAGGCGGGGGGGACAATTTGACCTTGTGGTAACTGTACAGGTATTCCGAACAATTGATGTCATTGCGTGAACTGCCCACCAGGTAAAGGAGGTCGCCTTCTGCCCGGAACCCGAGGCCCTTCATCAGGGACTTATCGTGAAGCACGCCCATCATGCCGATCACCGGGGTGGGGAACACGGGGACCGTGGTGTCGCCGGAGGTGGCCTGGTTGTAGAAGCTGACATTGCCGCCGGTCACCGGCGTCTGGAAGCGGGTACAGGCCTTGGCCATGCCCCGGATGGCTCCGACAAACTGCCAGTACACCTCCGGGTTGTAGGGATTTCCGAAATTAAGGCAGTTGGTGATCGCAGAAGGCTCCCCCCCGCTGCAGATGATGTTGCGTGCGGCCTCGGCCACGGCGATGGCGCAGCCCGTCTCCGGATCGGCATGCACATACCGGGAGTGGCAGTCCACCGTCAGGGCCAGCGCCTTTTTTGTGCCTTTCAGGTTGACCACGGCCGCATCCGACGGCAGGTTGGTACTCATGTTCTTGGTACCCACCATCGTATCGTACTGGTGGATGACCCAGTCCTTGGAGGCAATGCCCGGGTGGGCCAACAGGAAGCGGGCCACTTCCCGCAGGTCATCCGGAACAGCCACCTGGTCCATCCGGAAGGCATCTTTCTCACGGAAATAGGCAGGTTCGCGGTAATCCCTGTCATACACCGGGGCCCCGCCGCCGAGCACCAGGCTGTCGGCTGGCACCTCGGCCACGAGCTCCCCGTTCATGTAATAGCGGAGCACATCTCCCTCGATCACTTCCCCGATCTGCACACAGTTCAGGTCCCATTTGTGAAACACCCTTTCGACCTCCTTTTCACGGCCCTTCTGCACCACGACCAGCATGCGTTCCTGTGACTCGCTCAGCAGGATCTCAAAGGGCTTCATGTCTTGCTGACGCATGGGCACCTTATCCAGGTGAATGACCATCCCATGCCGGCCTTTGGCCGACATCTCACTGGTGGAGCAGGTAATGCCGGCAGCCCCCATGTCCTGCATGCCGATGACCGCACCCGTCTTGATCACCTCAAGGCTGGCCTCAAGCAGGAGTTTTTCCTGAAAGGGGTCTCCCACCTGAACCGCAGGGATCTTGTCTGCCGAGGCCTCGGTAATGTCTTCCGAGGCGAACGTGGCCCCATGGATGCCGTCTTTTCCGGTGGATGAGCCCACAATGAATACGGGATTGCCCTTGCCGTATGACACCGCGGAAATGGTGTTCCCGGTTTTGACCACGCCCACCGACATGGCATTGACCAGGGGATTGGTATTGTAACAATCGTCAAAGGCGACCTCCCCGCCGACCACCGGCACCCCGAAGGCGTTCCCGTAATCCCCGATACCCTTCACAACCCCCTTCAGGAGCCATTTCGTTTTTTCCAGATCCGGCCGGCCGAAGCGCAGGGAGTTGAGCTGGGCAATGGGCCGGGCGCCCATGGTGAAGATGTCGCGGTTGATGCCCCCCACCCCGGTGGCTGCTCCCTGGTAAGGTTCCAGGGCCGAAGGGTGGTTGTGGGACTCGATCTTGAAGGCGCAGGCCAGCCCGTCGCCCAGGTCGACCAGCCCGGCGTTCTCCTCCCCGGCCTCTGCCAGCAGGTGGGGCCCCTTGCGGGGAAGGGTCTTCAGCCATTTGATGGAGTTCTTGTAAGAGCAATGCTCCGACCACATCACCGAATAAATGCTCAGCTCGGTAAAATTCGGCTCCCGTCCCAGGAAACGGACAATGGAACGGTATTCTTCGGGCAGCAGGCCCAGCTTGGCAGCCGCCTCAGGGATGCCGTCGGATGGTTGTTTGTTCTCCTCCATAATTCTTGCAAAAAGGGGTCAGTTAATCCAGGCAAAAGTAATCAACATCCCCCAGCCGTAAAAACATTTCTTGCCTTTTCCGCCAGGGGACACAGAGCTTAGGGAACAATCCGGTATCTTTGAACCCATACCGCCGGATCCATGCCGGCATCAAATCCATAAAGACATGAAAAAAACCATTTTGATCACCGGGGCCACCAGCGGCATCGGAGAAGCCACGGCCAGGCTTTTTGCAGCCAAAGGGCAGCGCCTGATCCTCACGGGCAGGCGGGGCGAGAGGCTTGGGCCCCTGAAAGAGGCGCTGGAGAAGCACCCGGGCTGCAAGGTGCATGCCCTGGAGATGGATGTCCGGGACCGGCAGCGGGTGGAGCAGGCCATCCGGAAACTGCCCGAAGACTGGAAAGAGATCGACGTCCTGGTCAACAATGCCGGACTGGCCCTTGGACTCTCAGGGATCGATGAGGGGCAGCCGGAGCACTGGGAACAAATGATCGACACAAACATCAAGGGGCTGCTGTGGGTCAGCCGTGCCGTCATGCCCGGCATGAAGTTTCGCCGCCGGGGGCACATCATCAATATCGGCTCCATCGCGGGCCGGGAAACCTACCCGAACGGAAATGTCTACTGCGCCACCAAGCATGCCGTGGCTTCCCTGACCAGGGCCATGCGCATGGACTTGCTGCCCTTCGGCATCAAAGTCAGCCAGGTCAGCCCGGGAGCCGTTGAAACAGAGTTCAGCCTCGTGCGCTTCCAGGGAGACAGGGAACGGGCCAGCCAGGTTTACAAAGGCTTCGAACCACTCCGGGGGGAAGACGTGGCCCATGCCGTGGGCTTCGTGGCGGACTTGCCGGCGCATGTCAATGTGGACGACCTGCTGATCATGCCCACCGCCCAGGCTTCCGCCGGGCTGATCCACAGGACGGCGGACTGACAGGGGCCGGAACGTTCCGGCCCGGGCAGGTCCCTTCTGCTGCAGGGTTTCAATCCGGTATGGGAACCACGGCAGCGCCGCCCAGGTGCCTTTCCCGGATGGCCTCCATCACCTCCAGGAACTTCTCCCGTTCTTCCTGATGGGGCCGGTGGGCGGATTGCTCGAACCACACCAGCCTCTTGCCCAGCGGGGCTTCCAGCTTGCTGAAATATTCCGCCGCCAGGGCCGAGGAAACAATCACATCATGGCGCCCCAGCAGAAAATACACCGGCACCTGGATCCGCGGGGCGTCCCGGACCAGGTTCAGTTCTTTCATCTCGTCCCATAATTTTCTGGCAGAGTAGTGGGGAGAAAGGATCAGATTCAGCCTGTCTGCCAGGCTGTACTCCGGTGCGGTAAGCATATCCCGGACCTCCTGCAGGTCGATGTACGGCCTTTCATGGGTGCTTTGCCGCACGATCCCGCCGAAGCGATAAACCCAACGGCGTATGGTCAGGGCATCCTCCAGACTGTAATTGTCGGGGATGGTGTCTATCCATTGAAGCTGCCTCAAGGCACGCCGGTTCTCTGTTTCCCTGGCGCGCCGTTCAACAAACTCATACCCAAGGCGTTCATTCAGATAGGGATTGACACTCTGCCCCGTGCCAATATAGGCATGCAGCAGCCCGGGATGCCGGGCTGCGAGCAAGGCGCCGATACCGCTTCCCCAGGAATGGCCCCACAGGAAGGCCTGCTCCTTTTCCACAAATCCAAGGGCGTACTCCACCACCATCCGGGCGTCCTCCACGAACTGGTCTATCGTCATGGAGGCGGGCGGAATGCCCCTTGAGAATGACTTGCCGGTCCCCCGCTGCTCCCAGTACACCACCGTAAAACGGTCCTCCAGCCGCCGCATGGTCTCTCCGTAAGGCTCAAAAGGGAAGAGGGGAAACCCGGGACCGCCATGCACGAATACCAGCAAGGGGTTCTGCGGGTCCGTTCCCCGGATGAGAACGGCCTGGCGTACCTCACCCACAGGAAGCATCCTGAAATGGTGGATGCCGGCATGGGACGGGGGCTCTATATAATAGGAACGGCAACCGCCCACAAGGACGGTCAGGAGGATGGCCGTAACAATGCGAAAACCCCTTTTCATGCTGCAGACGCAGTGGCTGGTGAAATATACAAAATCTATCGCTCCCGGCACAAGGACGCGGGGAATATTACGTTGTAAAGGAAAGGATAAAACAGCCCGCCCTGACCCGCTTTTCGTATATTTGCAGGGCTAACAGGCCATCATCCCCTCAAAGCGGCTTCCGATGAAGAAACTTCACAAGCTTGTCCTCTCCTCCTACATCGGTCCTTTTGTGGCGACCTTCTTCCTGGCATTGTTTATTTTGCTGATGCAGTTTCTGTGGAAATACATCGACGACCTGGTCGGGAAGGGCCTGGAATGGTATATCATCGGAGAACTGCTGTTTTATTCCTCGGCCACCTTCGTGCCCCTGGCCCTCCCCCTGGCGGTCCTGTTGTCTTCCATCATGACCATGGGCGCCATGGGGGAACACTACGAACTGGTCGCTTTCAAGTCGGCCGGGATTTCCCTGAACAAGATCATGTGGCCGCTGGTGGTGATTTCCGGGATCCTCGTGCTGGCCGCCTTTTATTTTTCGAACAATGTGCTGCCGGTGGCCAACCTGAAAAGCCTTTCCCTGCTGTACGACGTCAGGCACCACCGCCCGGCTTTCAATATCATGGAAGGTGTATACTACAAGGGGATCGACAATTTCGTGATCCGGGTCAGCGAGAAAGATGCCGACGGACAAACCCTGAGGGACATCAAGATCTATGACCACTCCGGGCATAAAGGCAACGTCAACCTGACCACGGCTGAATGGGGGACCATGGCGGTGACCCCGGACAAAAGGCACCTGCTCCTCTCCCTCTACAACGGGGTGAACTACCAGGAGACCGGGGAGAACCCGATGGACCCTTCCAAACCGTTTCAAAGGACCTACTTCACCGAACAGGTGCGCAAATTCGACCTGAGCTCGTTCGACTTGCGGCGAACGGACGAGGACCTGTTCAAAAGCAATTTCAGGATGCTGAACCTCCATCAGCTGGTCTATTATGAAGACTCCCTCTCCAGGGACCTCCAACAGCGAAAAGAGAACTACATCCGCTCCTACATGGCACGGTTTACTTTTTACTCCCGGGTCGATTCGACCGCCCTGGAGGCTGTTCCTGCAGATGAAACGGCCTGGTTCAATCCGGAAGAACTGGATACGGAGCGGCAGGCCCGCATGTCATCCATCATCAACCAGGCCATGGGGCTGGTGCGCACCAACAAGGACCACAGCCAGTTTGCCCACGAGGACTTCCGGAACCGCACGCGCAACCTGGCACGGTACCAGATTGAGTTTCACCGCAAATTCACCCTGTCCTTCGCCTGCATGGTGCTGTTCATGATCGGAGCCCCCCTGGGGGCGATCATCCGCAAGGGCGGCTTCGGCCTGCCGATGGTTGTCTCTGTCTTGTTTTTTGTGGTCTTCCATGTGGTCTCCATCACCGGGGAAAAATTTGCCCGGGAAGGGGTCCTCGAAGCCTGGCAGGGCATGTGGATTGCACCCGCCCTCCTCATGCCCGTCGGGATTATTCTGATCGTCAAGGCAACCACCGACTCCAGCCTGCTGGATATGGAAAGTTATACCAAGCGGTTTGATAAACTGAGCGGTTTGTTCCGCAGAACTGTCAACACGCCTTAACCATGCGCATCCTGCAGCTATGCCACAGGGTCCCCTTCCCGCCATCCGACGGGGGCGCCATAGCCATGAACCAGATCGCACGGGGCCTGATCGAAAGGGGCAACCAGGTCAAGGTACTGGCCGTCTCCCCCCATGGGCGGGATCCGGATCCCGCGGTTCTGCCGGAGGACTACCTCAGGGCCACCAGGCTGGAATACGTCCCCGTGGACACCCGCATCCGCCCTGCCGCGGCACTCAGGAACCTGTTCTCCAGCCGCTCCTACAATATGGAGCGCTTCCACAGCCAGGCCATGGAACAGAAACTTGCCGCCTTGCTCCGGCAGGAATCCTTCGACCTCATCCAGCTGGAAGGCCTGTACCTGACCCCCTACATTCCGGTCCTCCGAAAGCACTCGAAAGCCCCCCTGATATACAGGGCCCATAACATCGAGCATCTCATCTGGGAAAGGCTGGCCGCGTCCTGCCGCAACCCGGTCAAAAAATGGTACCTGGGGCTGTTGGCCGGCAGGCTTAAGAAATACGAAACCAGGGTCATCCGGGAGATGGACGGGCTGCTGGCCATTTCTCCCGTCGACCTGGCCCTTTTTCACGGGATGGGCTACAGGAAGCCGGCCGTGGTGATCCCGGTGGCCATGCCGGACAATCCCCTGCCCGACCCGCTTCCGGAAGAAAAGCCCGGCAGCGTTTTTCATCTTGGCAGCATGGATTGGCGTCCCAACCAGGAGGGGGTCCTCTGGTTTCTTGAAGAAGTGTGGCCCCTGGTAACCCGCCGGAAACCCGGGCTGAAGCTCTACCTGGCAGGCAAACGCATGCCCCGCTCCTTCTACCGCCATGCCTCGGAACAGGTGGAGGTGGTGGGCGAGGTGCCCGATGCCTGGGAGTTCATGCTGAAGCACCGGCTCATGGTGGTGCCCCTGCTTTCAGGCAGCGGCATGCGTGTCAAGATCATCGAAGGAATGGCTGCGGGCAGGGTGATCGTGTCCACCCGGACCGGAGCCGAAGGCACCGGATGCCAACACGGGACCCATCTTTACCTGGCAGACAATCCCGAGCAGATGGCTTTCTGGATACTCCATGCTTTCCGGGTCCCCTCGGAAGCCGGGGAAATGGCAGGCCGGGCCAGGAGGTTTGTCGCTGAAAGGTATTCCATGCCGGCCGTCATGGACAGGCTGCTTGCGTTTTACCGGGGGTTTTATTCTTAATGAGGGGGAGATTGAATATCTTTGCCACAAAAAAATTGGGCCAGGGGTGAGAAAGAAAATCTTCGTACTGCTTTCCAGGGTCCCGTTCCCCATTGAGAAGGGAGACAAGCTCAGGGCCTTTTACCAGATCCGCGAACTGGGCAAAAGGCACGACATCGTCCTGTGCGCCCTCAGCGACCAGCCGGTGCATCCCAGGGCCGTTGAAGTGCTGCGGCCCTTGGTTCACTCCCTGCACATATTCAGGATCAGCAAATGGATGATCCTCAAGCAGATGACCACCAACCTGTTTTCAGATAAGCCGTTCCAGGTCGCCTATTTCTACAATCCTGCCATCGCCCGGAAGATTCACAGGCTGATCGCCAGAGAACGGCCGGACCACATGTATTGCCAGCTGATCCGCACGGCGGAATACCTCCGGGAGATGCAGTCTGACGCCACACTGGATTACCAGGACGTTTTCAGCCAGGGCCTTTTTCGTCGGATGGTCATCGCCCCCTGGTATCTGAAGCCCCTGCTGAGGATGGAGTTTCACCGGGTGAGGCAATACGAGAACCAGGTATTCGATCAATTCACCAAAAAGACCATCATCTCCCATCCCGACCGCCAGCTGATCCCCCATCCGGGCCGCGACCAGATCAGGGTGATTCCCAACGGGGTGGATTTCGGCTTCTTCCGGCCGGCACCGGCCTTCAAGGAATACGACATCATATTCAGCGGCAACATGGGCTACCCCCCCAACATCAACGGGGCGAGCTACCTGGTCCGGATGATCATGCCCTTCGTGTGGCAGCATTTGCCGCAGGCGAGGGTGGCCATTGCCGGGGCGAATCCATCCCCGGCAATCAGGGCACTGGCAGAAGACCGCGTCATGGTCACGGGATGGGTGGACGATATGCGCGACTGCTACAACCGCTCCAGGGTATTCGTGGCCCCCATGCAGATTGGCACGGGCCTGCAGAACAAGGTGCTGGAAGCCATGGCCATGGGCTTGCCCTGTGTCACCTCCGGCCTGGCCAACCAGGCCCTGGGCGCAGAGGACGGAAAGGAGGTCCTGGTGGGTACAGACCCGGAAAACTATGCACAACATATTGTATCTTTGCTGACCGATCCGGAATTCAGCCGGGTCATCGCAGAAGGGGGGCACCGGTATGTCTCACGCAATTTTCAGTGGAGCAGCGTGTGCTCCAGGCTCGAAGCCATTATAACAGGTACCGGGGAATGAGTCCGGACCGAAACCAATACCCAGGCATGCAGCAAAAACTAAATACCATTGAAGAAGCCATCGCAGATATCCGGGCCGGCAAGGTGGTCATCGTCGTGGACGACGAGCACCGGGAGAATGAAGGGGATTTTCTCGCAGCGGCGGAAGCCATCACCCCCGAGATCATCAACTTCATGGCCACCCACGGGCGGGGACTGATCTGCGCCCCCATCACCCGCCAGCGCTGCGAACAACTCGACCTGGACCTGATGGTCCCCAAGAACACCAGCCTGCACGACACCCCCTTCACAGTGTCCATCGACCTGAAAGGACATGGATGCACCACGGGCATTTCGGCATCCGACCGGGCGAAAACGGTCAAGGCCCTTGCCGATCCGCAGACCCGCCCGGAGGATCTCGCCAGGCCGGGACATATTTTTCCCTTGCGGGCCCGTGAGGGGGGGGTCCTCCAGCGGGCCGGACATACCGAGGCGTCCATTGACCTTGCCAGGCTTGCCGGGATGGAACCTGCGGGGGTCCTGGTCGAGATCATGAACGAGGACGGCACCATGGCCCGCCTGCCCGAGTTGTTTCAGATTGCCCGGCGATTTGACCTGAAGATCATTTCCATCGAAGAGCTCATCGCCCACCGCATCCGGCATGAAAGCCTGATATACAAAGAGATATCCGTCGACTTGCCGACAGAATGGGGGGCATTCAAGCTGACCGCCTACCGGCAGACGACCAACGAGAAACTGCACCTGGCCCTGACCAAGGGCAGCTGGCAGGCAGGCGACGAGGTGCTGGTACGCGTCCATTCTTCCTGTGTCACGGGCGACATTTTCGGATCCTGCAAATGTGATTGCGGCGGGCAATTGCACAAGGCCATGCAGATGGTCGAAAAGGAAGGCCGTGGCATCGTCCTGTATATGAACCAGGAAGGCAGGGGCATCGGACTGCTGAACAAGCTCAAGGCCTACCACCTGCAGGAACAGGGCCTGGATACCGTCGAGGCCAACATCGAGCTGGGTTTCAAGGCCGATGAGCGTGACTACGGCATCGGGGCACAGATCCTCCGTGACCTGGGCGCCAGGAAAATCAGGCTGATCACCAACAATCCCTCCAAGAAGACCGGGCTGATGGGTTACGGCATCGAGATCACCCGGAACATCCCCATCGTGGTGCCCACCTCAGACCATTGCAAGGTGTACCTTGATACCAAAAAGAAAAAACTGGGACACATTTTCTGACGGGGACTGCCGACCCAACGGCCGGCCTCCTGACTGCGTAACGGATACAAAAACCGGCGGTGCGGTGCGTTTGCCTGCTTACGGTCCGGATGCCTCCTCCCCGGGCGAAGGCGGGGACTGCAAGGTCCGCCTCTGCCGGCGGAAAAGCTCCGACAAGGAATCGAACTCCTTACGGTAGAACAAGCCCACCCCTTGCGTATAAGGAGAGTTGGTATTGATGATGTCGTAGGTATTGGACCGGTTGAAGGCCTTCACACGGAACTTGCCCTCCGGGGTGATTTTCACTTCCACATTGACGTCTCCGATGATGTTGCTGGCCCTTTGGTTGCCCGTCGGATGGGTTCCCGCCACGCCGACGTTCCCGTCGATGACGACCCTGTCGTCAAACAACTGGGTGGACAGGGCCACCTCCAGCTCCTGGCTGCTGATCTCATCCCCCGGCCGGTAATTGATCCCGATGTCAAACTCGGTGCTGATCTGCGACAACCAATTGCTCAGCTGGTTGGACAACAACTCGGAGGAAGTGCTGCCCACCCCGTACCCCAGGGCGGTATTGTATTGATCGGTCGTGGTGGGCATGAAGCGGTTCAACACCAAAAGGGAGAACACCTGGCGGTTCATCTCCTGTTCCGTCGTGATCAGCCGCTCCACCAGTTCCCGGGTGCTTTCATCCCCCCCCGGGAGGTGGATGTCGAATGATATGCTCGGGTTGAACAATTCCTCCTGCAGCACGAGGATGCATTCCACCGGAACACGCCTCCGGTACACATCGGAAGTATCCACATCCATGACCAGGTCATACAAGGACGTACGCAGGCGGTAGGCAGCCCTTAGGTCGACCTCTGCCTGGTTCACATCCCCGGTCCAGCTGATCACCCCCCCCTGCTCAATCCGGAACCTTTTATTGATCAGGTTCTGGAGTGTGAAGAGGTAGTCCCCTTCCTCGATCACAAATTCTCCATACATATTAAAGCCCCCCTGGGAGGGAATCTCCAGATTGAGGCTGCCCGTTCCCCGGCCCCGGATGATATCCCCGATCTGGGAGTCGAAAATGAGCTGGACTTCGGCTTCAGGAGTCACATCCAGGTCAAAATTAAGCGTGAGACCACCTGTTCGCGGGGCAGGCCGGGAAGCTTCCCGAATGTCTTCCTCCTTCGTCACGAAGGTGATAAACTGGTTCTCGACCAGTTCGCCCGTGTAACTCAGCGGCAGGAACACCTGGGTCCCCCGGTTGGTTCTCGCGCTGATGTCCATGACAATATCATCCTCCGGTCCATGGATATGGATCAGTCCGGTGGCAAAGGCCCGTCCGTAGTAAAGTTCATTTTGTGAAGCATTGGTATTCAGCACGATCATGCGCTCGGGACGGATGATAAGGTCCAGCTCGAAATCCCGGAACAACTGGTGCCGGATGGTCCCCGAAGCCAGGGCGGTGTTCCCCAGGGAGTCCGCCAGGACCAGGTCGCGGAAACGAAAATAGTCTTTCCCGATCTCCACCTCATGCGAAAAGCTGTACCGGGTGTTCAGGTAATCCACCCCAAAGCCGGCCTCCCGGCCAAATACCTGCCCCGATATCTCGGGATCGGCCGTGCGTCCCTCCAGACGGAGGAGGCCGCTCGCCATTCCGTGAAAACCCGGGGTGAAATTCTCCATGTAGCGGCTCCAGATGGCAAGATCCAGGTCCTGAAGCAGCAGATCGAAGTCGTAATTGTCCTCCCGCCGGCCGGGATAATAATGACCCGAGACGGTGAGGGGCCGGACCGTCTCACCGTCCTTGCTATTGACCAGCTCGGCGGCCAGGGCGAACCCCCCGGCATCCTCTTCCCATTGCCCCGCCAGGCTGAGGTCTCCCAGAAGAACCTGGTTGAAGGCGAAATCCCCGACCGTCAGCCCCCCCTCAATGCCCCCGGGCTGGTACAATCCGGTCATCAGGACCGAACCATTGATGATGCCCTCAAAGTCCATATTACGGGCCCGGATCAGCAGGTTCAGGTTGGCAAAATCGAACTCCCGGAAGGAGACTTCCACCCTGTCGGAAGGATCGGGACTGAACAGGCCGTCGACCTTAACAAACTGCTCGCCGCTGAAAAACATCAGGTCATGAACTACCAGCCGATCCCTGTCCAGGGAAATTTCGTTGCCGGCGTTCACCTGCCACTCCTCCTCCCTGATGACGGCCCTGGATGGCAAAAACCGAATCCGGGCATGCTCCCGGCCGAGAAATTCCGCCATCAACCCGATGCTTCCGGAACTGCCCCCGCCCAGGGCCAGGGGCTCCCAGCCGGCAACCAGCAGCAGGGTGTCGTAAGCCAGGGTACCCGTCAGGTCAAAGCCCTCCACAAAGAGACTGTCTGAAAACATCAGCCGCTCACTGCGGCTGTCGAGCACCAGCCTGTCCTCCTTCCGGCCAGCATCCAGGACCCAGTTCACAAAACGGTTGCCCATCAGGGTAAACTGCTCCGCCCGGCCACTGACCTGCAGGTCGTTGCCGGCCGCATCCAGGCGCATTCCCAACTCCGCCCCTTCCGAGAAACGGACCTGAGGAAAGAACAGGTCAGACAAAACCGAGGTGTCCTTGAACCGGATGTCGATCTCGAAGTCCTGCTCCGGAAGGTTGCCGGCGGCCGTTTCCTGCCCGCCATTGTAGTAGGATGGCATGAAACCGGCAAGAACTCCCCTGACGGCTTCCCCCAGTGCCTCGAAGCGAATCTTCCCATTCAGGTCCGCATCCAGAAAGTCGGACCGGATATGAAGGATGTGGTGGTCTTCGGCCAGCAGGGTACTGGACAGGCGGATCAGTCCGCTTTGGTACTCCCGCTGAAATGGCCTTTCTGCGATGGGAAGGCCCTGTTCCACATAACGAACAGACTGGATGTCAAAAAGTCCCTGCATGCTGGAGAGGCCGGCACCCCGGGCATTCATGACAATGGATGTGCTGAGCAGCGACTCCGCCTCCGGATCGCGCTGGTACAGGTTCAGCCGGGTCAGGTTGGCCCTGTCCACCATGGCCCGGAAATCAAACACGGGCGTGTCTTCCTCCATGTTGATCATTCCCAGAAAATCCAGGTAAAGATTGTCATCGTTGACCAGGAGGGACCCGTTGAAGCTTTGGTTGCTCAGCTCTCCCGCGATGGTAATCTGCTGGTATTCATAGCCTGATAACTCCAGGGCCTGGATCGTTCCGTCGATCATCATGTTGACGGTGGCCAGGCTCAGGCCTTCTCCCTGAATCCCGGCCTGCAGGCTCACGGAACCCAGTTTTTCCGGTTCATCCAGAAAGCGCCCCAGATCAAAACCATCCGTGCTCAGGCGTCCGTTGTAAGCCGTCAGCGGGCTGTCAGGAACGCGGCTAAGGACCAGGTTGGTGGAGAGGGCCCCCAGGCTGGTGTCGAAGGTCCCGAAGGCAGTCACATTCCCTGGATGGCCATACAAACGCCCCCTGAAGGAGACCCTGTCCAGGTTCATGACCGTTTCGGGAATGACCAGGGATTTGCTTTTCGCGGCCACAGGCAGCCGGATCCCGGCCAGGTCTTCCATGGTGGTCTGGAAATCCTCGGCATAAAAATCAAAAAAGATGTCCTCCATATGGGGCAGCCCGTTTACCTGAAAGCCTCCCCGGAATGTGCTTTGCTCCTGATAGGACAAATAGAATCCGGACCCGGTCAGTTCGGCCCCCCTGCCGTGCAGGCGTCCCCTCAGGATGACGGGATCATCCATTCCCCGGAGCGGCGGCAAAAAATAACCCAACTCTTCCAGGTCCAGACGGGATTGCTTGATATCCAAATGGATATCAACCTGATGAAAGAAATCCTCCAGGGCTTCATAGCCCCCGTACTCCAGGGCAAGATCCAGCGACAAAAGAGATCCGCCGGAGCGCAGCAGGAGCTCGGCCAGACGGGCCGAACGGGGAGAAACAGACAACTGCCCCGAGAGCTGTCTGAGCTCGAAACCCTTGCTGTCCGTAAAGGCCATTCGTCCCAGGACCAGCGTCAGGGCCTCACCGTCCAGGAACACATCGCTCACCTCCAGGTCGAGGTCGTGGATCCTGATCAGCCCCGGGTCAAAGCCAGGGGCGCCGGTGGCCAGGCCGGGATCCTCCCAGGTAAAGGACGCATTGGTCAGGACAACGGATTTGGAGGTCAGGTTCCACGACCTGCGTTCATCCCGGGCAGACCCATCCGACGAGAAATAATCCCATAAAAACCTGATATTCAAAGGCTCCCCATTTGCCGGGCGCTCCAGGTGTAGCAGGGCATCTTCCAGCATGAGCTTATTGATGGTCAGATGCCGGTTGCGGACTGATACGGGCCCCAGGTCAAATACCATGCGGGCAGCCCGGATCATTGGCTGCCGGGCACGGTCATCCACTGAAACCCCTTCCAGCACGATATGCATCCTGCGGGAGACATTCACCCCCTCGATGCCGATTCGGGTGTCAAGTTCCCGGGAGAGGTAGGCGGCGACGCTCCGGGCAAGAAAGGTCTGCACCCTGCTGCTGCGAAGCACGGTATAGGTAAAGGCCGGCCAGATGACCAAAAAGCCCACCACCACCAGTAAAATCTTCAGCGATTTTTTGATACCTTTACCCTCCTTTTAGAAAAAGCCTTACAGCATTCCATGAGCACCATCATCCTGGGCATCGAATCATCCTGCGACGACACCTCCGCGGCCGTCATCAAAGACCGCAAAATCCTTGCCAACATCATTGCAAATCAAGATGTTCACAGGGATTTTGGCGGCGTCGTCCCGGAACTGGCATCCCGTGCCCACCAGCAACACATCGTGCCGGTCATCGACCAGGCGCTGCGCAAAGCAAATGTAAAAAAAAATCAGCTGACGGCCGTGGCTTTCACCAATGGGCCCGGATTGCTGGGCTCGCTGCTGGTCGGGGCGTCCTTTGCCAAGACATTTGCCTTTTCCCTGGGCATTCCCCTGCTGGAGGTCAACCACATGCACGCCCATGTGCTGGCTTTGTTCATCGAGGATGATGCCCACCCAAAGACCCCGTCCTTCCCCTTTCTCTGCCTGACCGTATCCGGCGGGCACACCCAGATCATGATGGTGCGGGATTATTTCGACATGGAACTGATCGGACAGACAATCGATGATGCGGCCGGAGAGGCCTTCGACAAGGCCGCCAAGATCATGGGACTGCCCTACCCCGGGGGACCCCTGATCGACCGCCTGGCCGCAAAGGGGAACCCCAGGGCCTTTGACTTTCCGCACCCCTCCGTGCCCGGCCTGGATTTCAGTTTCAGCGGCCTGAAGACATCGTTCCTGTATCTTGTAAGGGACCGCCTGAAGGAGGATCCGGGGTTTATCCGGCATCACGAAGAAGACCTGGCCGCCTCCATACAGCACGCCATCGTTCAGATCCTCATGAAGCAACTCCGGAAAGCCTCGGAAAAAACCGGCATCCATCGAATCGCCATCGCGGGAGGTGTCAGCGCCAACTCCGGTCTGAGGAACGCGGTGATGGCAGAAGAGGCAGCCGGCCACTGGGAGGTATACATTCCGAAATTCGCATACTGTACCGATAACGCCGCCATGGTGGCCATCACCGGGTACTTAAAATACCTGAGAGGGGAATTTGCCGCCCAGTCGATCAGTCCGTTCACCCGTTACAACGAATAAACCAGCGGCAGGGGGACTCCCGGAGGATCGTTCCCGGCAAGGGGATCCCCGGCGGACCATCTCCGTCAGGGGACCAATCCGGCAGCCTATTCCCGGGAACCGGACGACTCCTCCTGCTCCGGGCTGATGACGATGAAGCGGTCGTTGTAGGCACGCCGGATGGCGTGCTCCCGGACATCATACTGGAGATAGGGCGGCGGTTTTTTGCCCGGACGCAGCTGGCTCCGGACATGGCGGTTCATCAGGTAGTCGAAAAGGTAAGCTGCATTCTTTTCCCCGGCAAAATAGGCCAGGTCATACACATCCGCAGTCTCCAGAAGAAAGGATGTCTTCCTGTAAGTTACCTGGCCACTCACGGGGGAATAGACAAACCGCCCTTCAAAAAAATCGCTCGTGCTCTGCATGCTGTAAAGGACCTCCATGGGCCGCTGCTGGTCGTTGACCGGGCTGAATTCGAACCAGGAACTAAGCTCCAGGTTGGTCCGGGGAAGGTCCACCCGGTAAACGACCGTGTCAATGGCTGCCAGGTCGGTGAAATCATCCGGAAACTCCAGCAACTCCACCTGTGCCATGGAAAATATGTACGCATTCCCGTCACGCTGCAGGAAGTGATCCAGGTCTTCCTCTCCGTACACACGTATCTGCAGGTTTTCCAGATGATACTTCAGGGACCGCAGGTAGTAATCCACAAAAGCCGAATCGTTAAGCCCTTCCAGAAACCGGGGAGCGACGGCCAGGTCCGGACCTTCCCCTGTGGTCTCCGGACGGCCCGCCCGCTCTTCACCGCCTGCCAGTTCCTCCCCGGCTGCATCCGCTCCGGGCCGGAATGTCTTGATCAGGCCGGGAGGGGGCAGCAACAGCACATGGATGTTGTCTTCCCTGACGACGAATTCGGCCGCCAGCCGGCGCTCCGCGGCACAGGAGGATGTCAGCAGCATCACCAGCCCGGCCAGGGCTGGCAGCAAAAATCCCCTCTGTCGGACCTGGCTGTTGCCGGCCTCCTTTCTTACGCCCATCACCTCATTTTTTTTGTATCCGGAGTGCCTCCCCTATGGATTGGCCGTATTCGTAGCACTGCCTGAATTCGTCCTCATGGGGGGAGAACTTGATGAACACCCCCTCCCCCTGCACCTGCAGCTTCAAATTGGCCAGGTTGCCGGTAATCAGCCTTCCCGCCTCCCCGCTCCAGCCATAAGACCCGAATGCGCCGCCAATCTTGCCGCGGTCCCGGATCGGACTGATTACGGCGAACAAGCGGTAGATGGGGAGCAGGATATTCTGGTTGATGGTCGGGCAACCCACGATGACGGCCTGGCTCCTGGCAACCCGTTCGTCAAGGTCGCCAAGCGGCATGGTTTCGACATCACAGACCTCCACCGTGAAATCCCCGGTGCTTTTGATTCCCTCTGCGATGGCCCCGGCCATCTGCCCGGTATTGTGGTAAGCGGACACGTAAGGGATGAAGACATGATCTTCCTGTGGGGTCTGAAGGGCTTCCCGGGCATACGCCTCCGACAGGTCCACCCATTTGCGCCAGCCGTTCAGGAGCAAGGGACCGTGGCCGGGAAGCACCCCCCTGATCTCCAGGGGGCGTATCTTTTCAATGGCCTTGATCATGAACTTGCTGAAGGGCTTGAGGATGACATCAAAATAATATTTGAAGGCCTCACTGAAATCACCTACCTGGTCATCGAACATTTTGTGATGGCAGTAATGGCAGCCGAAAGAATCGCAGGTAAATAGCAGCTTGTCCTCCTCCAGGTAGGTATACATGCTGTCGGGCCAGTGCAGGTTGGGGGCCGAAACAAAGCGCAATGTCCTGCCTCCCAGGTCCAGGGTGTCCCCGTCCCTGGCGATCCGGTGTTTGAAATCCCGGCCCAGAAAATCCTTCAGGTACTGCAAGGCCAGGCGGCTGCCCACCACAGTGGCTTCAGGTGCCAGCTCCAGCAGGCGCCCGAGGTTTCCGCTGTGATCCGGCTCCGTGTGATTCAGGATGATGTAATCGAGCTCCGCCGGATCCGTGACCCTGCGGAGCTTGTCCAGGTAGGTATCCCAAAACGCCGCCTTGGAGGTCTCGATGACGGCTTTTTTGTCCTTCCCTTCTACAAAGTAGGAGTTGTAGGTGGTGCCGTACACCGTTTCCATGACCACGTCGAAGGTCACGATGTCGTAATCAAGGATGCCGATCCATTTCACGCCTTGTGCAATGTCCAGCACTTCGGTATCGGGTCTTTTGGGGTCTTTTTTTTGTGCCATGACGGGGGAAGTTGGGGTTGGTTATTGGCTTTTGGTTATTGGTTATTGGCTGGTGGCTATTGGCTAGTGGGTGTTGGGGTTTTTGTCGGATGGGTTTGCAGATTCCGGGTGGCCGCGGGGGGCTGCCTCCGGGGGACTGCCTGGCGGGTCCACATCCTCCGGCTGGCGATTCTGAAAGTGTTTTGAATCGCCCCACTCTCCGTAGCCAACCTCCGCCCCGGCCATGTGGATGCGTGCCTCCAGGCAGCGCTTGCATTCTTCAGCATCTTCATCCGTGCAGGGTTTGTCCTCATACAGGAGATAATCCTCACGATACTTGGTGGGGGTCAGGTTGGGCATGATGATGTTGGCACCCACCTTGACGGCCTTTTCGCGACCCAGCGGGTCGATGGCCTGCATGGCCGTGGTGGCGGCAATGTTGATGTCTTTCATCAGGATGCGCAGAACAGCCACCATTTTCAGACTCAGGTAAAAGCGCTCCATTTTCGGGAGCAGGCGGTCCCGGTGCCGGTAAAGCGGGGTGTGTACATGTTCGATGTAGGGGCCCATGCCCACCATGTCGATGTCATGTTTTCGAAAAAACAGCAGGTCGTCGGCCAGGTCTTCCACGGTCTGGAAAGGCAGGCCGATCATCACTCCCGAGCCCACCTGGTAACCCACCTTGCGCAATAGGTGCAGGCATTCCAGCCTGGCGTGGTAATCGTGGGTCTTGTTGGCGGGATGGAATGTCGGGTACAGTGCGGGGTTCGACACTTCAATGCGCAGCAGGTAGCGGTGGGCACCGGCATCAAACCAACGCCGGTAGGTCTCCTCGCTTTGTTCGCCCAGGGAAAGGGTAATGCCAAGCTCCCCCCCGCTCATCTTTTTGATCTGCCTGACCAGTCTTTCGATGCGGTCCACGAACCTTGCCCCGCTGCGCTCCCCGGCCTGGATCACCATGCTTCCGAAACGGTTCCTCCAGGCATAGGCAGCGGCTTCCATGACCTCCTCTTCGGTGGCCTCATAGCGGTGGGCGGATTTGTTTCCCGCCCGGATCCCGCAGTAATAGCAATTCTTGCCGCAAAGATTGGAAAACTCGACCAGTCCGCGGTAATACACCTTGTTCCCGACGTGTTGTTCCTTGACGGCAGCCGATTTCTCAAACAGGAGCCTGCGCCCTTCCCCTTCCGCCTCCAGCAGGACCACCAGGTCCTGCTTGCTGAAGTTTTCTTTCCCGAGTATGTGTTTGATCTTGTCCTCCATGGGCTGTTGACTCCTTGGCGGGTTACAGGTAATCACCCGCATCCCCGGATTTGGTGAAGGGCGCCACGGCGCGGTGGTAAATCCCGTGCATCCAGGCAATGGCCATCCCGTAGTTGGTGACTGGCACCCCTGCCTTCACGGCCGGTTTCAGCCGGTTGATGATTTGTTTGCGCGTGATCATGCATCCCCCGCACTGAACGACCAGGGCGTAATCGGTCACCGGGCGCGGCAGCTCAGAAAGGCCTGCCACCACGTCAAACGCCAGTTTCTTCCCGGTATGGCTGCTCATCCAGCGGGGAATCTTGACCCGGCCGATGTCATCACAGGCCACATGATGGGTGCAGGACTCCAACAATAAAACACGGTCGCCATCTTTTAGTTCAGCAATTTTCGGGGTCCCTTTCAGGTAATTTTCAAAATCGCCTTTGTGGCGTGCCAGCATGATGCTGAAGCTGGTCAGCGGAACATCCTTCGGAACGGAGGCATCGGCCCGGAGAAACACCTGGCTGTCCGTAACGGCCAGGCTGGGACGGGGCCGGAGCTGCCGGAGGAGGGCATCCACCTCCCTTTCCTTGGCCACCACGGCGATGCAGTCGTTATCCAGGATATCTCGTATGGCCTGTACCTGGGGCAGGATGAGCCGTCCCTCGGGAGCCTCCGTATCGATGGGCGTAATGAGAAGCACCAGGTCTCCGTATGACAGCAGGTCCCCCAGCAGGCTTGTGGCCCGGAAAGCCGTTTCAGGCATGGTGCGCTGCAACAGGGCAATGATCTCTTCCACATTCGTCGGATGGGTTGCGCAGAAATCGGCGGCCTCCGCCCCATACTGATCCGACAGCATTTTTTTCAATGAGGGATCCAGGGGCTGCAGGTCGGACTTGTTGTGTATCACCACGAAAGGGACATCCTGCTCCCGGAAGGCCTCCACCAGCCCTTTTTCCTCGTCTGCAAACCTGTTCGCCGTTAAAAGCAGAATGGCCAGATCCACCGTTTTCAAGGCAGACAGTGTCCGGCCAATACGTTTCGTCCCCAGCTCCCCGCTGTCATCGATGCCGGCGGTATCCACGAGAATGGCCGGACCGATCCCGGGAATTTCCATCGACTTGCGAACCGGGTCTGTGGTGGTTCCCGGCGTATCCGAAACAATGGCGATATCCTGTCCGGACAGGGCATTGATGAACGAACTCTTGCCGTTGTTGCGGCGGCCGAAGATGCCGATATGCGGCTTGGACTCCCTCCCTTTTCCCATGCGACGAGATTTGTTTGCAAAGATACGGAAATTGCCCGTTTCATTGCAGTGGTCCATTACCTGAACCGGCAGACCCTGCCGGTCATGCCCGGCGATCCTGCCGTGACATGTCCTTTTTTGGCACACGGGATGTCCGCAGACGTACAACCATGCCCTGGAAAAACCAGGGACACGGACATGGAATAATTCACAAAATTGCTGGTATTCAGGTCTGTAAAAATGATTGCATGCGATTTGATAGAGAATTGAATGCCCGGGTTCTGTCCCCGGCGACATTTCATCAAACCCAACCAGCCATGAAAACAATCGTACTGCTGATGACCGCCTGCTGCTTTTGCCTGAACACCCTGGGGCAGCAAACCTATCAAAACCAGGTCCCGGTCCGGGAGGCCCAGACCCTGACCATGCACCTGCACAGCGGGGCATCGGTCCACATCAGAACCTGGGATGAACCCGCCGTGGCCGTCCATGGACAGGTATTCAAGTGCCAGGGAGGGGAGTGTGACCTCTCCCTGAGGGGCACCCCTGCCGGGGCCGAGCTCCGCTCGGCCATTCGCACGGGTGGCCGCCCCGCCACCACATCGACGTCCATCCACCTGGAAGTCACCGTCCCCAAAAATTTTAACATCCAGCTGACTTCTGCCGGGGGCGAGGTCAGCGCCACCGGACTCCACGGCCGCCTGCAGGGAAGCACCGGGGGCGGGGCCCTGACCCTCTCTCAGATGCAGGGAGAGGTCCGGTTCAACTCCGGCGGGGGAACCATCCGCATCAGCCAATGCCTGCTGGAGGCCAGCATCAATACCGGCGGGGGAGAGATTATCATTGCCGACAGCGACATTGACGGGGGCTTTAACACCGGAGGCGGGAATGCCAGCCTGCAGAATGTCCGCATATACGGGGGTGTCAGGACCGGCCGGGGCGATGTCACGGCCGCCGGCCTGAGAGGCGGTTTTTCGGCCAGCACCGGCAAAGGGGATATTTTTGTCTCCATTGAACGAACCGGCCCCCTTGAGGCACTGGATATGGACCTCAGCACGGGTACAGGGAATGTCGAACTGGTCCTTCCCCCCAACCTGCAACCGGCCATCGATGTGCAACTGGCCTACACCATCAACAAGGAAGGGTTCCTCATCGTGAGCGACTTTCCACTGGATTTGAGGCATACCGATGACTGGGACTACAGCCAGGGCTCTCCGAGGAAATACATCCGGGGAGAATCAGCCGGGCAGTCCGACGGTCAGCACATCCGCATCCGCAACGTCAACGGGGACGTAAAAATACGCAAGGACTGAAAAGGAGGGATGAAAACCCGGCAGCAAGGTCGGAAGGCGCCAAAAAACCCATAAATTTGTTGTTTCCAGCAAGGGCTTCCTGAGGGCCTGCCGGCAGGTACCGGCAGGCAGGGAGGCGGCAGGGGATCATTGCCGGGGAATTCCTCCCGGATCAGCCTTACACGCCCATGTACCACACCCTGAAATCCATGGCCATGACCGTACTCCCCAGGCGGGTGCTGGTGCGCTGGGAGCGGGGGATGCGGGCTTTCATCTACCTGTTCTACCTGGGAAGCCGCTATCGCTGCAACCTCTGTGGGAAAACACTGCGGCGTTTCATCGGTCCCGGAGAGGACGGGCTGTGCCCTTTCTGCGGCAGCCTTGCCAGGGACAGGAGGCTGTGGATGATGCTGCAGCAGGACTTCCTGCAGGAAGGGGCCCGGGTGCTTGACTTCTCCCCTTCCCGGCCATTGTACCGGGCACTCGTGAAAACACCGGGCATCCACTACCAGAGTTCCGATCTGTCGGGAGACTTTCACGCCGCCCATGCCTGGGACATCACCCGCCTGCCCCTGCCTGAGCAGTCTGCAGACCTGATCCTTTGCTACCACGTGCTCGAGCATGTCGAGCAGGACCTGCAGGCCATGAAGGAGCTGCTGCGCGTCCTTGCGCCCGGCGGTCATTGCATCCTGCAGACCCCGTTCCGGGAAGGGGACATCCTGGAGGATGCCCGGGTAAAGACCCCCCTGGAAAGGAAAAGGCTGTTCGGACAGGAAGACCATGTGCGGGTGTATTCGGTCAGCGGGCTGAAGAAACGGCTGGAATCCTGCGGATTCAGGGTGGAAGTTCGGGCCTTCCGGGAAAAAAAGACCAACCTGTATGGCCTGCATGTCGAAGAGTATGTTTTAATTTGCATAAGACAGTTTCCGCTCCTGCCGTCGGATACAGCCCCAATCCCCACCCAAGCCCGTGCAACACCATGATCGCTGTCTGCATCCCCGTATACAACCATCCCATCGCCCCCCTGGCAGGGGAGCTCCGGAGGCAGATCGCCCGGCTCGACAGGGGGCTGGAGCTGGTGGTCATTGACGATGGTTCGGAGGACCGTTTCAGGGAGGCAAACCGGGAAGCATGCCGGGAAGCACGTTACGTGGAACTTACGGAAAACATCGGCAGGTCGCGCATACGCAACCTGTTTCTGTTCCACACCCAGTGTCCCTACCTGCTGTTCCTGGACTGTGACTCCCTGCTTGTCAGCCGCGACTTCCTGAAGGATTACCTGGAAATGGCCAGCCAGTCCTATCCGGTGGTATGCGGGGGCAGGATCTATCCCGCGGAACGGCCCCCAAGGGAAAAGCGGCTGCGCTGGGAATATGGGGTCCGCAGGGAAAGCCAGCCGGCGGAAACGCGCCGGAGGCATCCCCACCGCTCCTTCCTGTCGAACAACTTCATGGTCCACCGCTCCGTCCTGGAAAGGATCCCATTCGATGAACGGCTCACCGGCTACGGGCACGAAGACACCCTCTTTGGGTTCATGCTGGGACGGCACAACATCCCGGTAATGCATACCAACAACCCGGTGCTGAACGACGGCCTGGAAACCAACAGGGAATTCCTTGAAAAAACGCAGCAGGGGGTGCTTAACCTGATCCATATCACCAGGCTGACGGACAATCAAAGGGAACTAACCGAAGGCATTGCCCTGCTGCGGCTGGCCCGGCGCATCGGCTGGGCCTCCCCCGCGATACGCGGCATCTTCTTCCTGCTAAAGCCCCCCCTTGCCCGTCTGCTGTCCGCGGGCCTGGCTTCCATGTCCCTTTTCGGCTTTTTTAAACTGGGGTTGTATATGGAGTCCCGGCACCAGATGAAAAAACAACGGCAATGAACCGCAACAGAGACCAGCAGAAGGACGCCTCCCCCCCGGACTATTCGTTCATCATTCCGGTATTTAACCGCCCGGGGGAGATGCAGGAGCTCCTCAATAGCATGGCGGGACAGACCAGGAAGGATTTTGAAGTGGTCATCGTGGAGGACGGGTCCCGGGAGCCATGCAAAGAAGTGGCGGAAGCATTCCGGGACCGGCTGCACATCCGGTATTTCTTCAAAACCAATTCCGGGCCGGGTCTGAGCCGGAATTACGGATTTGAAAGGGCCGCAGGCCGGTACGGAATTTTTCTAGACTCCGACTGCCTGCTGCCCCCGGCCTATTTCGAGACGGTTGTCAGGGAACTGGCGGAGAAACCCACCGACGCATTCGGCGGCCCCGACAGGGCGCACGAAGGGTTTTCCCCCCTTCAGAAAGCCATCAGCTACTCGATGACGTCATTTCTGACCACCGGAGGGATACGGGGCGGACGCAAATCGGTGGAAACCTTCCACCCCAGAAGTTTCAACATGGGGTATTCGCGGGAGGTTTTCCGGCGTACCGGAGGCTTCTCCGGCATGCGATTCGGCGAAGACATCGACATGAGCATCCGGATCATGAAGGAAGGCTTCTCCACGCGCCTGATCCCGGAAGCCTTCGTCTACCATAAACGGCGGACAAACCTGAGACAGTTCTTCAAACAAGTGTACAACTCGGGCATGGCGCGCATTGAATTGCACCGCAGGCACCCCCGCTCCCTCCGGGCCGTACACCTGGCTCCCGCCCTGCTGGTTGCCGGCCTTCCTTTGCTGGTCCTTTGCTCCGTGTGGCTTTCAGGCTGGTTTTTGATGCCCTTGTTGCTGCACTGGCTGCTCTTACTTGCAGATGCCACGAGGCGCTGCCAAAACTTTTCAACCGGCGTGCTGGCGGTCATGACCAGCTATTGCCAGCTGCTCGGATACGGATCGGGCTTTTTGCACGGCGCCTGGAAGCGCTTTGTCAGGCGCCGGGAAACCACGGGGGCCTTCCGGGACACATTCTATGACTGAGACACAATGAAAGCCATGATAACAGACATGAGAAACACCACCAAAGGATTGTTGATTGCCATGCTCCTGCTGCTGCCCCTGCTGAAGGCCGGCGGACAGGAGGCACGGATTCTCACCCTGTATTTCGGACAGGCCGATGCCACCCTGCACAACCGGATCACCGGGGAGGGCGATTCCACCCTGGCCACATTGTACCTGCCCCCAGGATTCCGGGCCGACAGGTCCTACCCCCTGGTCTGCTTTCTGAGGGGAGGCTACGGGGGAGACGGACGGGCGGCCGAAGAACTGTCCTGGATGTTCGGCCGGGAGGCCGTCCTGCTGAACCTGCCCCTATTTAAGGAAGAGGTTGAACCATTAAGGGAGGATGGCTCCAACAGGGTGTCCCGCTGGATCGTCCGGGAAGCGGATGCAGAAGCCATCTGGCGGAATGTCGGCCCCGTCCTCGACAGCGTCCGTGCCATCGTGCCCGGCATCCGACCGGAGACATCGGTCCTGGGTGGCTTTTCCAATGGCGCACACACCATTGCGGTGCTGCTGAACACGAAAGGGGACAAACTGCTCGAATACTTTGACAACTTTTTGCTGATCGGAGGCGGGCAGGGCCTGAGAAACACCGCCTTGCTCAGGCGCAAGGATTTGCTGCTGATGCAGGGCGACCAGGAAGGCCTGTTATTGGAACCCATTTTCCGCCAGGCAAGGAAAGAGAGGGTGTACGTGGAATACGTGGAAATGGAGAATACCGGCCACAGCATTCCCCCGGGTTATTATCCCCGGCTCCGGGACTGGATAACAAGAAGCACCCGATAAATTGTCCAACCAAAATAAAAAATGCCATGGAATACGTCAAATTCAGCCTGCTTTTCTTCGTGATTCACACCATCACCTATTACATCGCCGGCTTTATCAATTACCAGTTCTCCAAAAAGCTTTACGGAGGACGGGACCAGCTGTACGAGTCCTTCCTGAGGAACATGGCCGACCCGGCCGAAGCCCTGTATGTGAACCGCAGGATCATCCCCGGACAGTTTGTCCGGGCCGTGTTGATGTCGGTGGTGCTCTACCCGGTTCTGGGAACGATCGGTGAGCTGGGCTTCGGCATAAAGGCTTTGTTTTTCGGGGGACTGATGTTTGTGTATGCCGATTTCTGCAGCGCCATCCCCTTTTCCAATACCATAGAGGGACTCATTTACATGCGGCCGCAGTTTGTGAAACGGCGCGTATTCTGGACCATCCAGATGGAGGCGGTCCTCTACGGACTGTTGTTCGGCCTGGCTGCGGCCTGGCTGCTGTAGGGCATCCCGGGAGGCAACAAAAACACAGGAGCGGTGAAGCAAGCCAGACAACAACGCAGCGTGCTTTGGGTGGTGGCCATCACCTCCTTCATGGGGACCTTTTTGATTTCCTCCGTCAACATTGCCCTGCCTGCCATGGGGCAGGATTTTGCCCTGGATGCCGTAAAGCTCAGCTGGGTGGTGACCTCCTTTCTGCTGGCCACGGCCATGTTTCTGCTTCCGGCGGGGAGGTGGGGAGACCGCTCCGGCATCCGCCGGCTTTTCCGGGCGGGGCTGGTCGTGTTTACACTGGCTTCGCTGGGCAGCGGACTGGCAGGCAGCGGCGCCGTCCTCATCCTGTTCCGGTTCCTGCAGGGAGTGGGGGCCGCCTGCACCAGCACCACGGGACCGGCCATCCTGGTCTCAGGCTTTCCGCCGGCCCAAAGGGGGCGGGTTCTGGGCATATCCGTTTCGGCAGTCTACCTGGGCCTGGCCACCGGCCCCTTTGCCGGGGGGATGATCACCCAGTACCTGGGCTGGCGCACCCTCTTTTATTTAGCCGCCCTGCTTGGCCTGATGACGGCCATCCTGGCATTCCGCTGGTTGGGACGGGATACCCCAGGCAGTGGATCCGGCCCCGGCAGGGCCGGGATGAAGGGCGTGCTGCTATACATGCTGGGATTGTTCGCCCTGGTATACGGATCCTCCTCCATCCCTTCCGCCAGGGGATGGCTGCTGATGGCGGCAGGCCTGGCCACCCTCGTATGGTTCTGGCGGGTTCAGCAGCGTTCTGAGGCCCCCATCGTGGATACCGCGCTGTTTGCCAAAAACCGGCTGTTTGCCTTCTCCAACCTGGCCGCCCTCATCAACTACAGCGCCACCTTCGCAATCGTGTTTTTGCTGAGCCTCTACCTTCAGAAGGTTCAGGGGATGCCCCCCCGGGATGCCGGAGCGATCCTTCTGGCCCAGCCCCTTATGATGGCCCTGTTCTCCCCCCTGGCCGGCAGGCTGTCCGACCGCATCCAGCCCCGCTACCTGGCCACGGCGGGAATGGGGATGTGCACGGCGGGACTGGCCGCCATGACCGGGCTATCCGAATCGACCCCTTCCTGGGTCCTGATTGCCATGCTGGTCTGGGTCGGCCTGGGGTTTGCCCTGTTCTCCTCCCCCAACATGAATACCATCATGGGCTCGGTACTGCCGGGACAACTGGGGCAGGCCTCGGGCTCGGCCGCCACCATGAGGGTGGTGGGACAAATCGTGAGCATGACCGTGGCAACCTTGTTTTTTGCGGGCCTGTTCGGCGGACAGGCCATGGAGCTGGTCCCGACCCCCCTGTTCATGCGGGCCCTGCGGTGGAGTTTCACCTGCTTTGCCCTTCTTTGCAGCCTGGGCATCTGGTTCTCCTTCAGGCGGGGGGAGTTGCACCGGCCGGTTCCGGAAGACTGACCCGCCCTGCAGCTCGGCCATTCTTGTTATCTTTGCAGCCTGTCCGGTTCTCAGGCATATCCAACAAAAATTCCCATGGCAAGACTACCCGATTATTCCGACATCATCAAGGCACAGTTGCGGCTGAAGGGGATCGTGAAGGTCACCCCCCTGGAGCACTCCAAGTCCTTCTCGGCCATGTCCGGGGCCCATGTGTTCATGAAGCTGGAGAACATGCAGTCAACCGGCTCCTTCAAGGTCAGGGGGGCCTATAACAAGATCAGCTGCCTGGAAGCTGACGAAAGACAAAAAGGGGTCGTTTGCGCCTCGGCAGGCAACCATGCGCAGGGGGTGGCATTCGCCGCGAAAATGCTGAAGGTCGGCGCCACGGTGTTCATGCCTGTGTTCACCCCGCCCCTGAAGGTCATTGCCACCCGGGCTTACGGGGCCCGGGTGATCCTGGAGGGAGACACTTTCGATGACGCGATGACGGCGGCCAGGGCCTTCGCACAGCAGTCCGGGGGGGTGCTCGTCCATGCCTTCGACGACCCGCACATCATCGCCGGACAGGGAACGATCGGGCTGGAACTGTTCCAGGCCATGGACTCCATCCAGGACGTGCTCGTACCGGTCGGGGGCGGGGGCATGATCGCGGGCATCGCCATCGCCCTCAAGGAAATGAATCCCGACATCCGGATCATCGGGGTGGAAGCCGCCGGGGCGCAGTCCATGAAGCAATCCCTGCAGAGTGGAAAACCGCAGAAACTGACCAATATGCAGACCATCGCCGACGGCATCGCCGTGAAAACGCCCGGGGAGCTGACCTTTGAAGCCACCCGCAAATACGTGGACGAGATCCTGGTGGTGGAGGATGCCGAGATCGCACATGCAGCCTACCTGATGCTTCAACGGGCCAAACTGCTGGCCGAACCCTCCGGGGTGGCCGCCCTGGCGGCCGTGCTGCAGAAAAAGATGGATTTTTCGGGAAGGAATGTCGTGCCCATCATCAGCGGGGGAAACATCAACATGGGTCTTCTGGAGCAGATCCTGGAGAAAGGGATGATGGAAGAGGGCCTGAGGGCACGCATCGCCGTGCTGATCCCGGATGTGGCCGGGGAACTCAAGGCCATCATCAGCATCCTGGAAAAGTTGCGGGCCAACATCAACGAGATTTCCCACGAGCGCTCCATCACCACGGTGCCTGTGGGATATGTACTGGTAACGCTGACTTTCAACCTGCAGGAGAGCAGCCAGCTGGACACCATCTGCAAGGCCCTGCAAGGAAAGATGAAAAAATTCGAGGTGCTGACCTAAACTTCCCGCGCCGGCTCTTCAAGCACCTGTTGTACGGCCCGTATGACCTCCGAACGGATCCCTTCGGCAGTATCCCGTATCTTGAACGTATCGATCCAGTAACAGATGGTCACATCCACCCTGCCCGGCCCCACCCCGCTCAGGACCACCTCGGGCGGGCGGCGGCGCCGGATGATGCCCTCCACCCCGGCCACAGCCCCGCGTATGCGCTCAAGCCGGTCGGCATAATCGGCACCTGCCGGCAAGGCCACGACCAGGTCAAACCGCAGGTAACCGTCAATGGTGAAATTCGTCAGTGGGTTCTTGATGATGCTGGCGTTGGGGATGTATACATCCTTGCCGTCCGGGGTCTTGAGCTGGGTGTCCCGGATGCTGAGCGCCACCACCCGGCCCCGGATGCCCGTGGTCTCTACGAAGTCACCCACGCGGAAGGGCCGTTTAAAAGCCATCAGAATGCCTGCCAGAAAATTCTCCCCGATGTCGCGCAGGGCAAATCCGATCACAAAGGCCGTGATGCCGGCCCCGGCAAGGATGCCGGCCGTGATGCCGGAAAACCCCAGAATCCGAAACACGGCCACGAACCCAAAAATCAGGATCATGGAGCGGACCATGGTGGCCAGAAAGTCGGCCAGCAGGGGATCCTGCATTCGTTTTTTAAGCCGGCTGCCCGCCGACCGGCGCAACTGACGGGCCAGCAACCAGGTGAGCAGAAGCACCATAACGGCCAGCAGCAGTCGCGGAGTAAACACAACCAGGGCGTCATAGTACTGCAGGATTTCTTCCCGGATATCGTTCAGAAATGTTTCCATGGACCGTTATCTCCTATGCGTTATTTTCAGAGGCCTTCCACCGGAATCAAAATGAAGCCCCGTGCCAGGAAACTGCCGCGGGGCTTTAAAGATAAGGAATCTTGTGGTTTTACAAGTTTATTGCTTTCGTGCAAACTGCACTTCCGCCATGAGTGAGACTTCCTCCCCCACAAGCACCCCGCCGGCTTCGAGCGCCGCGTTCCAGTTCAAGCCCCAGTCCTTGCGGTTGATCTTTCCGGAAAGGGAGAAACCGGCCTTTTCATTGCCCCAGGGATCCTTCATCATGCCCCCGAATTCCACGTCCAGGGACACCTCACGGGAAACCCCCTTGATGGTCAGGTTGCCCGTCAGGCGGTAGGATCCATCGTCCAGCTTTTTCAAGCCGCTTCCCTCAAAACGGATGGACGGATGCTTCTCCACATCAAAAAAGTCGGCACTTTTCAGGTGCTTGTCCCGGTCTTCGTTGTTGGTAAAAACCGAAGCGGAATCAATCTCCAGGCGGATTTGCGCGCTGTCAAAATCACTGCCCCGGGTGGTCACTTCGGCGTCGAATGTGCGGAATTCTCCTTTCACATTGGTGATCATCAGATGCTTTACCTTGAAAAGGATTTCACTGTGTGACGGATCTATCTGCCACTTAATCATGGGTTCCATAAGAATATGTTTGTTTTGCAAAAAGATTGATTGAACGAATGCATAACAAGGCCCGCCCTCAAATGTTCATCCTGAATGTCGGTGATATTAAACAAAAACACCGCCCTCAGGCGACTTCACCCAACAGCAGCAGGGCTTCCTGCAGGATAAACCGGGGACCGATGCCCGCCCGGCCAGAAACCTGTCGCATGCTGCCCATTTTTTCATTATTTTAGGTGCGGTTTTAAAAAAGGGTCCGGCCATGCTATCCAGGGTACTTCGTCAGCTGCACAGCAGCTATCCGCAGAATTTTGTGGCCAGGCAACCGCTGCCGGGGGCCCTGCTGCTCGCCCTGTTCAGTTTTCTGTTTGCCATCCTCTACCACCCCCCCGGTTTGCATCCCAGCCAGGGAATGGGCTATGCACAGACCATGGCCGCCTATACCCTGGTCATGGGAGCGGCCACTTTTGCGCTGGTCATCCTGCTGAGGAGGATCCCCTGCTTTGCCGACAGGGACGGGTGGACCCTGGGCAGGGAGTTGGCGTTCAACACCCTCTTGCTGCTTTGCCTGGGGCTGGTTGTTTACTTTGCGGCCTTCCTGATTGAGCCCCCGGCAGAACGCTGGAACCTGCCCACCCTGATGGACTCCGTTCTGAAGGCTTTTCTTGCCGGTTTCCTGCCCCTGTTTTTGTTCACCGCCGCCAACCTCAATGTGCTGTCCCGGCCCGGGGGCTTCCGGGCCCACACCCTGCATCCCGGCGATCCGTCGGCACATCCGGGAGAGGAGCGGATCCACATCAATTCAAGACTCAAAAAGGAAAAACTGGGCTTTTTCCCGGGCCAGCTCCTGTATGCGGAGGCCGATGGCAACTACACCGTTTTTTATTTGTCGGATGGAGAGGGCGTTCTGCGGAAAATGATTCGGAACTCCATCAGCAATATTGAAAAGCAATTGTCCCGCCATCCCGTATTCTTCCGAACCCACCGTGCCTTCATCGTGAATCTGGCCAAGATAGAATCCCGACAAGGCAATATGGCAGGGCACCGTCTCCGGATCCGGGGGGTAAACAAGGACATTCCCGTCTCGAGGCAAAACGCCCGGGCCTTTGAACAAAAGCTTGAGGCCCTGGAAAGCGGCGGGCCTTTCTCCCGTTAAACACGGGCACCGCCACGCCGTTCGTCACAAATCCCAACCCTTAATCACAACCCCCCTTCCTGATTTGCCGCAGGTGCAGCAGCCTGTCACAAATCCATGACATATACACCATTTATTTGACAGTCAGGTTATTAATCCCAATCTTTGCGCAAATTTCATCGCAAACCCAAACACCTGACATCATGCACAAACAGCCCTTTTTCTGGCCCATCATGTACCTGCTGGCCTCCCTTTTTTCCCCACTTCTTTCGGCGACGGCGAATACCCCACGGTCTTCCCTGTCAGGCATCATCCAGTGCCGGCAGACGGGAGAAGCCATTTCCTTTGCCACGGTTCTCCTGATGGAGGCAGCCGACTCCGGCATGGTGAACGGGACCATCACCGACATGGAAGGCCGGTTTTTCATAGGAGACGCCACAGCCCGTCAGGGAGCCTTTGTAAAGGTGTCCCACATCAGCTACCGGACGGCCCTGGTGGGGGTAGACACCCTGCAAAACCACATGGATGTCAATATATTATTGGATCCCCAGCTGGTGGAGATGGAAGCCGTGGTGGTTACCGGGCAGCGGCTGGTTGCCAGGGCCGGCAACGGAAAGGTCACCTATATGGTCAGCCGGAAAATGACCGATGCCTCCTTCTCGGCCACAGACCTGGTAAAGCACATCCCGGGGGTCACGGCAGACCTCACGCAGAACCTCTCGCTGGACGGTAAAACAGGGATCACCATCCTGGTGAACGGCATCGAAAGGGATGCTCAGGCCCTGTTGCAACTGGATGCGGGTCAGGTGGACCGCATTGAGGTGATTCATACACCGGGTGCCGGATTCCGGGCTGAAACCACCGGAGTCATTCATGTCATCCTCCGGGAGCGTGAGCAGGGCATCAGCGGCTACCTGAACACAGAACTGCCAATAAGAAAGTCGGCCGTCTTTATTTTTCCCCATTACGGCCTGAGCGCCTCCCTGGGCAAATGGACCCTCCACACGGGCTACCAGGGGGAAGTGAGCCGCCTGGACCGGGTGGACAAGACCACCAGGGTTTTCCAGTCCACCGACGGTCCCATGAACACATCCTCCGCCATGGCCCTGCGCCAGGACCACTGGTCACACCGGTTCCATGCCGGGGCTGACTGGCGGCCAGACAGCCGGCACGAGCTGAACTTCCATGCATACGTCAACCCCTATTCGAGAGAAAATGACGGGCTGGCAGATTTCAGGCGCTCAGACCCTTCCGGGGAGGAGGTGCGGTTGTGGGCCCAAAAAGACGACAGCGATCGCCACCTGCTGGCCATGGCTTCCCTGTTTGCCAGGCGGCGGCATGCCTCGGGAAGGGTATGGACGGCAGACATCGGGGTCCACCACCTGAAAGGGGAAACCACGCACGAATATGTTCCAGCCCACCCCTCCCAGGAAACCCCTGACACCTTCTCAGCCACGGTGAGCCAACGGCAGCTCACGGCTTACGGCCGGGCAGATCTGGAACAGCCCCTGCCTGGCAACTGGCAGTGGAAGTCAGGGGCCCACATGCACCACAAACGGGGATGGGACCCCCGGGAAGGGGACTTTTCCTTTTCCGAAAGGGTGTTTGCAGGCTATGCGCAGATAGACCGTCAGGAAGAACGGTGGGATGCGGGCCTTGGATTGCGCGCTGAATGGTCCTCCACCCAGCTCCCCGGAGAGCCGGTAGTCAACCACCATGCCCTTCTACCCCATCTGGGCATTGGCTTTCGTCCGGCGGCCAACCATCAGGTCCGTCTCAGCTGGAGGCGATCCCTGCGAAGGCCTTCCATCCGGCAACTGCATCCCGGGCCCGGCCTCGAGGACCCTTTCTCGGTTCAGTGGGGGAACCCCCTGCTCGAACCGGAATTGCAGGAAGAATGGACCGCCGGGTACAGCTTCCGCAGAAACAACGGGTTTTTCTCGGCAAGGCTTTTTGCCAGCACCACGAAAGGGGTCATCCACCAGATCAGCCTGCCCGGTGAGCCACCCACGACCGAATCCAGGGCACTCAATGCAGGAGACATCCGCACCAGGGGCATCCGGCTGGGTGCGGCCCTGAACCTCCACCCCAACCTGGCCCTGAATCCTTCTTTCAATGTGTGTCACACCCGCTCCACCCCGGGCACGGAAGCCGCCGGATCGGGTCTGCAGCCGCTGTCCGGCTGGTTTTATGAGGCCGGTCTTTCAGCCATCCTGCAAATCCGGGAGGGCACGACCCTTTCCTTTTCCGGACAATATACCAGTCCGCATGCCGATATGCAGCGCACCTGGTTCAGCGATGCGCTCTATTTTATATCTTTGGACCAGGCCATCGGGGCAGCCTTTAAACTGGGCATGACCACTGCCGTTCCTTTCCGGGGTTCATTCACCTACAACGGGATGGAGTACCAGGGACTGGGATACCACGGGCGGCATGAAGGGACCTTGCGCCTGCCTGCCTTTCCGGTGATGATCAGGCTGCAGTACCGGTTCAGCAGGGGCAAGCCGGTTAAAGCCCTGGAAAGGGAAAGGCTGGAAGTGGAGGAACGGCCCAAAATTGGATTCTGAAGACGACCAACCATCAAGCCATGGCAAGATACACAAACAAATACCGTGACAAGGTCGGGCGCGCCCCGGGCACCCTGATCCATGTAGGAAAGGCCAGCGGGGCCGGGAGCCGCATCACCCTGATCCGGTACGATGAACACACCCTGGAGGAAAAGCAGCCGGCATCTGCCGCGCAAGCAAAAAAGGAAGTGACCGGGCAGGGCGTGACCTGGATCAATGTGGACGGGGTCCACCAGACCGATTTGATCAGCGGCCTGGGAGAGGCCTTCGGCATCCACCCCCTGGTGCTGTCCGATATTGTCAACACCAACCAGCGGCCCAAGGGGGAGGATTACCGGGAGTACCTTTTCCTGGTCCTGAAAATGGTATATGCCGGGGAAGCCGACGGAGACCTGGTCTTTGAGCAGGTGTCCCTGGTCGTTGCCCCCGGGCTGGTGATCTCTTTCCAGGAAAAGGAGGGAGACCTGTTCGAACCGGTGCGCAACAGGATCCGCAACCCGGGAGGCAGGATCCGGAAGATGGGGGCGGATTACCTGGCCTATGCGCTGATGGACACCATCGTGGACCATTACTTCGTGATCCTGGAGGGCAAGGGGGAGCAGATCGAGGCACTGGAGGAAGAACTGCTTTCCCATCCGACGGAAAAAACGATGCATGCCATCCACTCGCACAAGCGGGACATGGTACACCTTAGAAGATCCATCTGGCCAATGCGGGAAGTGGCGTCGCTACTGGGCAAGGGGGAACCGCCCCTGGTGCAGAACGCCACATTGCTGTATGTCAGGGATCTTTATGACCATATTATTCAGGTCATGGACACGATCGAAAGTTCGCGGGACATCCTCTCCGGCATGCTGGACATATACCTTTCCAGCGTCAGCAACCGCATGAACGCCGTGATGAAGGTGCTGACCATCATCGCCACCATCTTCATGCCCCTGACCTTCCTTGCCGGCATCTACGGGATGAATTTCCTGCACATGCCGGAGCTGGGCTGGCGCTTCGGCTACCCCCTGGTCCTTCTGCTGATGGGCATCATGGCGGGCGGGATGCTGGCTTTCTTCAAGAGAAAAAAGTGGTTGTAAGGCCATCTTTTCGTAACTTGCCCTGGCAAGGGCGGGGCCCGCACACGGCCCGGGGCCGCCGGATCCACTAACATCAAAAACCGAACGGATGAAATGTATTTCCAGATCAGCGAGACACGGCAGGCGCGTCATCATCGCCAGCCTTGCCGTCATCTTGTTTTCCTGCCAGGCAGGTCCGGGACAGGAGGGCGAACAAGACCCCAATGATTTTCAGTTCCTGGAAACCGACATCTCCAGCCTGCAAGAGGGTTACCGGGCGGGAACCTATACCGTCGCGGAGGTGGTGCAGGCCTACCTGGACCGCATCCAGGCCATTGACAAGGGCGGTCCCGCCCTGGGATCCATCCTGTATGTGAATCCCGATGCCATGGAGATCGCCAGGGAGCTGGACAGGCAACGGGAAGAAGGCCTGCCGGCCGGCCCCCTGTTCGGCATTCCGGTGGTGCTGAAAGACAACATCGACACCCACGACAACATGCCCACCACCGCGGGCTCCAGGGCGTTGAAGGACTCCTACCCCTTGCAGGACAGCTGGGTGGCCATGAAACTGAGGGAGGCCGGAGCGGTCATCCTTGGCAAGGCCAACCTGAGCGAATGGGCCAATTTCCGGGGAGACCTGTCCACCAGCGGCTGGAGCGGCCTTGGGGGACAGACCAAGAACCCCTATGTGCTGGACCGCAATCCCTGTGGTTCCAGCTCGGGTTCGGGGGTGGCCGTCTCGGCCAACCTCACCGTGCTGGCCATCGGGACAGAGACCAACGGCTCCATTGTCTGCCCCTCCACGGCCAACGGGGTGGTGGGGATCAAACCGACCGTGGGACTGGTCAGCCGCTCCGGGGTGATTCCCATTTCGTACACCCAGGATTCCCCCGGGCCGATGGCGCGCACAGTCACAGATGCGGCCATTTGCCTGGGGGTGCTGACCGGGACGGATCCCTCCGACGAAAAGACCCTGGACAGTGAAGGCCGTTTCCCGGAGGACTACACCCGTTTTTTGAACGCGGACGGTATTCAGGGCAAGCGGATCGGATTCTTTACGGCGGCCATGGGCAGGAACTACAAGGTGGACACCCTGATGGTTGAAGCGATCGCTTTCCTGAAGGAGCAGGGCGCCGAGATCATTGAACTGGACCGCGTCACCCAGCCCGATACGGGCAACCACTCTTTCCAGGTGATGCTTTACGAATACAAGGACGGGCTGAACAATTACTTCCGCTCCCTGGGGCCCGGGGCGCCCATCAAAAGCCTGGAGGAGCTCATCGCGTTCAACCGGGAGGATCCCGTGGAGCTGCGGTATTTCAACCAGCGCTACCTGGAGATGGCCCAGGGGAAGGAAGGACTCGACTCGGACACTTACCGCCGCGCCCTGGAAGGCATGCTGCGGGGCAGCCGGGAGGAAGGCATCGACAAGGTCATGGATGAGCACCAGCTGGATGCCATCGTGGCGCCCACGGGAAGTCCCGCATGGAAAACGGACTGGGTCAACGGGGACAGCTTCCACCTGGGCAGCTCTTCCCCTTCCGCCCATGCCGGCTACCCGATCATCTCCCTGCCGATGGGATTTATCGACGGCTTGCCCGTGGGGATCAGCTTCTTCGGTCGGGCCTGGAGCGAACCCGTGCTGATCCAGGTCGCCTACGCCTATGAGCAGGGCACCCGGCACCGGAAGGCCCCCGCCTTCATCGAAACCATGGAGCAGCCCTGAGGGGCCGCGCACCGCGCGCAAGCCCGGCCCCTTGCCTGTCAACCGGATTCCGGGTCCCCCGGATCAGTTCCCGGGCAGGGGGATGATGCGGAACCCGTAAGACCATGTCTCCCTGTCGAGCCAGTATTTCGGCAAAGGATGGGCACCCCAGCTGTTGTCCCCTCCCAGCCCCGACTGGCGGTAGTCGATGTTGACCAGGGTGAGGTCGCGCCGGGGCACGTCCACCGTGTGCCGGTTGCGCACCACCTCCCCGTCCCGGTGCCAACCGTCTGTCCGGCCCGGGGATTCGAAATCGGATGCCAGCTGGTGGTAGGCGGAGGCCTCCAGCAACTGCAGGCCCTCGAACCGCAGGCCCCGTCCCCTATCATTGACCACTTCCACCCAGCGCACGTCGGTCTTATTGCCGTTTTCCTGGGGCCGGATGTAAGGGAAATACTGGTCTGCCACCCTGCCCGTATACAGGCCTACATAGGCGCTGGTTTTGCGGTCCTGGTAAGACTCGTGAGGCCCCCTTCCGAACCAGGTCATCCGGTCATATTCCCCCGGCAGGATCATGGCCATGCCGAAGCGCAGCATGCGCGGCAAATCCGGCTCCAGGGCACGGTAATGGTTTTGCACCGTCACGGACCCATCCCCGCCCACCAGGTACTTGCTGCTGTAGGTGGCCACGACACGTCCGCCTTCCAGGGCCGGCAGGTCGAAGTCGAAACGGATGACGGCCCCGGCGGGCGAGGGATGCACCCCTGCCTCCCGGAGTTGTAAACGCTGTCCTGCCTGCCGCCAGAGAGCGCCCCAGATATGGGTGTTGTTGCCGAAATCATTGTCGTTCGGCGGACGCCAGAAGTTGGGACGGGGACCCTGCATCAGCACCTCCTGCCCATGGACCTGCAGGGAGGTGATCACCCCCGTCCCGGTATCAAACACCACCCTTGTGGAAGAGGCGGACACCACGACATCCTGCCCATCGTGCTGCAGCATCACATCTGCCGGATCCTCCCTCGCTGCCGGTGACTCCGGCGGCAGGGACGGCAGGCGGAACTGCTCCGAGGCCAGCAGGGTTCCCGCCCCAAGGAGGCCTTCATCCTCCCGCAGGCGGGCATAGACTGTCAGAAAATACGCCACCCCTGGCTCCGGCTCCGGAAGGGGCCCCGTCGTCCAGGCAAAGGCCTCTCCGGGTGCAAGGTCCGGCGCAAGGGTCCGCCCTTCCCCCAACAACCTGCCATTGCCTTCGAAGCGGTACTCCAGGCTGAAACCATCCAGGCTCCGGAAGGCATATTGGTTGGATACGGACACCACCCCCCTGAGGGAGTCTGTCAGCTCAAAGCCGATGAACTGGTAGACCTTTCTGACTTCGTGCATGGCCGGCTTGATGCTGCGGTCGGGATGCACGATGCCGTTGATGCAGAAGTTGCCGGAGGAACGCACCGTATCCGGGCCGAAATCCCCCCCGTAAGCCCAGTAATGCCGGCCGGCATCATCTTTCTTGCTCAGGCCCTGGTCGACCCAGTCCCAGATAAAGCCACCCTGCAGGCTCTGATGCGCCTTGATCACCTCCCAGTAATCGCTGAAATTGCCGAGGCTGTTGCCCATTGCATGGGCATACTCACAAAGGATCAGGGGTTTTTCGGGTTGGCTGCCGGCATAGCCTTCCAGCCGGTCGATGCGCATATACATGGGGGCCATGATGTCCGTATTCTCTCCCCCGTGGGCCTGTTCATACTGCACGGGCCTTGTCGGATCGGCCGCCTTGAGGTAACGGTAGGTCTCCAGAAAATTGACCCCGTTGCCGGCTTCGTTGCCGAGGGACCAGATGATCACGGATGGCTGGTTTTTGTCGCGCTCATACAGATTCCGGGTACGGAACAGGTGGGCGTCCTGCCAAAGGGTGTCCTTTGCCAGGGACTCTTCCCCGTATCCCATGCCGTGGCTTTCGATATTGGCTTCGTCCACCACGTAGAGGCCATGGATGTTGCACAGCTCATACCATCGCTCCGGCTGGGGATAATGGGCTGTGCGGACCGCATTGATGTTATGGGATTTCATCAGTTCAATGTCCCTCAGCATGGTGGTCTCATCCACCACATGACCGGTTTCAGGGTGGTGTTCGTGCAGGTTGACCCCCTTGAGGTACACAGACTGCCCGTTGACCTGCAGGTTGCCCTCCCGGACCTCCACCCTGCGGAAGCCGACATCCTGTCGGATGGCTTCGATGCGGCGGCCATCCGGTCCGAGCAGTCCGATCGTCAGCCGGTACAGCTGCGGGAGCTCTGCACTCCAGGGGCTGACCCCGGGGACGGTCCCCTTGAAATGCAGGCGGTCACCTCCCCCGGCACCTGCCATCTGCTGTTCAAAATACAGCACCTGCCCGGCTTCCGAGTCCAGCGAAACAGCCACCTTGTGGCCGGGCTGAACAGCTGACTCCGGCAGGTTCAAATCGACCGCAAGGTCAAACAACCCGGTGGAAAAGGCATCGTCAAGGCCGGCCCTGACCACAAAATCCTTTACATGCAGCGGATTGCGCGCCACCAGGAAGACATCCCGGGTGATCCCGGCCATGCGCCAGAAATCCTGGTCCTCGAGGTAACTGCCGTCACTCCAGGTATACACCTCGACGGCAAGGGAGTTCCGGCCCGCCTTCAGGTAAGGAGTGATGCGGAAGCGGGAAGGGGTCTTGCTGTCCTGGCTGTAGCCAATTCTCTGGCCGTTGACCCATACGTGGAAGGCGGAACTGACCGCCCCGAACTGCAGGTAGACCTCTTTGCCTTTCCAGGAACGGGGCAGCCTGAAATGGCGTTTGTAGGAACCCACGGGATTGGCATCATGGGGAATGTTCGGGGGCTCCCTTCTGAAAACGTAGCCGGAGGTGATGTACACCTGATACCCATGCCCGTGAAGTGCCCAGTTGGCGGGAACCGGCAGGTCCTCCCAGTGGCGGGTGTCAAAATCGTCCATGAAAAAGTGGTGGGGCCTCCCGGCGGGATTGGGTGACAAATGAAACTTCCAGGTGCCATTGAGCATCTTCACCAGGTCGGAGTCTGCGGCCCTGGGGGGGTGACTGGCAGGCTCCCTTTCAAATGGGACAAACCAGGCCACCGGCTCCTCCCGTCCCTGTTGGTTGACCAGGGGGTTCTCCCAGACGGGCGGCATGGGCTCCTCGAAGGGAACGCCTTCGTAATCGGTGTAACGGTTGCAGGAAAAAAGCAAGGATAAAGCAAGAAGCAGGAACAAGGCACGGACCATCGGGTGATTCTTTATTAGATTATATTATCAAAAGCCGGAGGAAGAATTGCGACAAATTGCAAAAATAGAGAATAGATGACGGACTGCAGCGATAAAAATGGAAGTTTATTTCGCGGGATCCGCATTATTGAAAGAATTGTACTATCTTTGCACCAACTTATCGAGCTGGGTGTTTCCCTTGCCCAAGGCGCCAGTCGCCACGCAATATAATCTACTCCATCTCATTTTTCTTCAATTCAACCATCATTTCCCGCAATGAACGCGGGTCAATCACAGCATGACCATGACCCATTTCGAACGTCTTCACATGACGTCACCCCTACTTAAGGCATTATCCGCCCTGGGCTACACACAGCCCACGCCCATCCAGGAAATGGCCATTCCGGTTATTTTACAAGGCAGGGATATCTTTGGCAGCGCACAGACCGGCACCGGCAAAACCGCGGCCTTTGCCCTGCCGCTTCTTCAGCTGATGCATCAGAACCAATCCCCATCCAGGCAGGCCAGGACGCTTGTTCTGGCCCCGACCCGGGAACTCGCACAGCAGATCCATGAAAGCTTTCTGGCCTATGGAAAGCACCTCGGCTTCAGGCAGGTCGTCATCTATGGCGGGGTATCGCAGAAGCCCCAGGTGGACGCCCTTAGAAAAGGGGTCGACATCATCATTGCCACCCCCGGCAGGCTGCTCGACCTGATCCAGCAGGGGCATGCACGGCTTCAATACGTGCAGCACCTGGTTTTGGATGAAGCGGACCGTATGCTGGACATGGGATTCATCGCCGACATCAGGCGCCTCTGCGCCATGGTGCCCGACAAGCGACAGACCTTGTTCTTCTCGGCCACCCTGGCCCCGAATGTAAAAAAGCTGGCAGCAGACTTGCTTCACCAGCCGGTGAGCATTGACATAAAGCCCGATCTGCATCAGAAAGCCCATACCAGGGAGCAGGTATATTTTATCGAGCGCACATCCAAAACCTCCCTGCTGAGCCACCTCGTCCAGGAAGAACGCATCGACCGCTCGCTGGTCTTTACCCGGACAAAAAGGGGCGCCGACCGGCTGGTCAAGGCCCTGGCAAAAAAAGGGATCCAGGCCTGGGCCATTCACGGGGACAAATCCCAGGCCCAGCGCCTCAAAGCCTTGGAACAGTTTAAAAACTCCAGGGTGAGTATGCTCATTGCCACAGACGTGGCCGCCCGGGGCATCGACATCCGGGACCTGTCTCATGTGATCAACTACGACATTCCCGCCCAGTCAGACACCTACATCCACAGGATCGGCCGCACCGGACGCGCAGGACAGGATGGCATCGCCTATTCGTTTTGCAGCCCCGAGGAGATTGCCCAACTGAAGGACATCCAGAAATTTTCCGGCAGGAAGATTCCCGTGGGCAGGCACCCTTACCAGGAACAGTCTGCGGGGATGGCCTCTTAATCCGCCCCCGAACAATCCCCCGGCTGAAGCGTTGAATGTGTATAACGGCTGGGGCGGAGACCGTACAGATCCCCGCCCCAGCCCAAAATACCTGTGCCATGGCTGTCTTTAAGCGGTTTTTTCTTCCCTCCCTTCTGTTCATCCTGGCCTGGATCCTGCAGTTCGGCATCCGGACCCTGGACGGGATCCGGCCGGGCCTGCAGGCCGGCCTGGTAAAATCCGGCGAGGTGCTGCTGGTACTCAGCCTCACCTGGGCCCTGATCGCCATGATCCGCATGGCCAAGAACCAGCTGCTGAAAAAGTATGACATCGGACAGGCCGACAACCTGAAGGACCGCAAGGTGCATACCCAGTACAACATCCTGGAGAAAATCGTGGTGTTCATCATCATCGTGGTCGCTTCGGCCATCACCCTCATGCTCTTCGAAGGGGTCCGCAAGGTGGGCATCAGCCTGTTCGCCTCCGCCGGGGTGGCCGGACTGATCGTCGGACTGTCCGCACAAAAAGCCCTGGGATCCATCCTGGCCGGCCTGCAGATCGCCATCACCCAGCCCATCCGGCTGGACGACGTGGTCATTGTGGAGAACGAATGGGGCTGGATCGAGGAAATCAACCTGACCTATGTGGTGGTGCGCATCTGGGACAAGCGACGCCTGGTGGTGCCATCCACTTATTTTCTGGAACGGCCGTTCCAGAACTGGACGCGCACTTCGGCCGACATCCTCGGGACGGTATTCATCTACGCCGATTACACGGTCCCCGTGGAGGCCCTCCGCAAGGAGCTCACACGCATCCTGGAAGCCAGCCCCCACTGGGACGGACAGGTGAACGTGCTGCAGGTGACCGATGCCGGGGAACATACCCTGGAGCTCAGGGCCCTGATGAGTGCGGCCACCTCCCCGGCTGCCTGGGATCTGAGGGTCCATGTCCGGGAACACCTGATCGCCTTCCTGCAGAGGAAATACCCGGGCAGCCTGCCCCGCACCCGCGTGCTGGTGGATGGTCGTACCACAGACTCCGTGCTTACGCCTCCTGATGTTTCTCCAGCGTCCTGAGCAAACCGATGGCCTCTTCCTGGCTCCTGATGACAAAACGGGCATCTGTACGGATCAACCCCACCTTGATGGTCCATGCATGGGGCGGAAGGGTCTGAAACAACAGCTCGTCCGACAGGCCCGCCCCCATGGCCAGCACGAAGTCATAGTCCTTGCGCGACAGCCAGTGCATGGCCAGCTCCCCCTTGTTGATCCCGGAGTTGCATACCTCGATCACCTTTTTGCCGGTCAGGACCTGCACCCCGATGTTCGTGGTGATGCTCAGCAGGTGGTCGCTCACTTCCCGCGCCATGTAAGACGCCTGTTCGATGTCTGCCCTGTGGTAATGCCAGGACACCGAGTAATCCCGCTCCTCCACGTAGGATCCCGGGAGCCGGTCCACATACATTTCCAGGATGGGCAGGATTTCCCGTTTCCACTCCGAGGAGAGGGGCTTGAACAGGCGCCAATCCCTCTGGATGGCTTCCCGTATCCAGGTCCCGTGCTCGGCGGTCAGGTTCACGGGGGTGTCACCCAGCCAGGAATCCAGGTCCTCCTTCGATCGGCCGCTGATGATCACAATGTCTGTATGGTCGGCCGCGTTGAGGTTCTTCAGCAGGCGCAGCAGGTCCTGCCCGGGCCGGGCCTGGGACCGCATATTGGTGAAAGGAACCAGGGTCCCGTCGTAATTGACGATGATCAGGCGGTTGGCGGACTCACGGTAGTTGGCCACCAGCTGCCTGGTGGTGTCTTTGGCAAAGAGCTTCTTCCGGGAGGTATGGGTCGACAGCCGGCTGATGCCCAGCAGCTCCTTCACAAAATCCTGGGCCCATTTGGTGACGTCATAGCGGCGCAGGCGTTGCTGCATGACCGCGTTGCGGCGGATCTGGTCTTCTTCGGGAATGGAGAGGGCCTCCGCGATGCCTTCGGCAATCTCATCCACATTGTTCGGGTTGATGATCAGCGCCTCCCCCAGCTCTTTGGCCGCCCCGGTGAATTCACTCAGCACGAGCACCCCCTTCTTGTCCCGCAGGGAGGCGATGTATTCCTTGGCCACCAGGTTCATCCCGTCCCGCAAGGGGGTGATCAGCGACACATCGCTCATGCGGTACTGGGCGATCAGCTGCTTGTGCGGCAGGGAAGTGTACTGGTAGATGACGGGGGTCCAGTCGACCTTCCCGTAATTGCCATTGATGTTGCCGACCAGCTCGTCCAGCCGGCGTTTGATCTTCTGGTAGGAGGTCACCCCGGTGCGGGAAGGCACCACGATCATGTTCAGAAAGACCTTGCCGTGCCATTCGGGATGTTTCCGGAGAAACAACTCGAATCCCTGCAATCGGTTGACAATGCCCTTGGTGTAATCCAGGCGGTCGACCGACAGGACCACCCGGGGTTTTCCCGGGCCCGGCTTCTCAGAAGGAAACGAGTCGGTATCCATGCCATGGAACTTATCGAAAGCAATGCCCATGGGGAAGGTCGCCACCCGCGCGACCCGGTCTGTCAGGGTAATGGTTCCCATGTGGTTTTCCTTGCCCAGGATTCGCAGCACCGAGCGCAGAAAGTTCTGGGAATAATCATGGGTATGAAACCCGATCAGGTCCGACCCCATCAGTCCTTCCAGGATCCGGGTCCTGCTCTCGCGGGGAAACATCCGGTACATTTCGTAGGAGGGAAACGGAATGTGCAGGAAAAAGCCGATGGGGTTGCTGACCTTTTCGCGGAGCATGGCAGGCAGCAGCATCAGGTGGTAGTCGTGCACCCAGACGATGTCGTCCGGACGCACCACCTTCAGGATTTCGTCCCGGAAGATCTCGTTGACCCGATGGTACTCCGTCCAGAATTCCGGTTCGTAGGTGGCGTGGTTCGGAAAATAATGAAACAGGGGCCAGATGGTTTTATTGCAAAAGCCAAGGTACACCTTATCCATCAGCTTCTGGGACAAAAATACCGGAGAAGCCTGGTACTTTTCCCGTACCGCCGTCCTGACCAGCTCCTCATCCTCTTTTTCAATGGTGGTGCCGGGCCAGCCCATCCACAGGTATTCCTCAATACCGGATTTGGAACGGCCCAGCCCGGCCAGAAAATCACTCAGCCCTGATACCAGGCCGCCGGCACTCTTCTCGTACCTGAATGTCCCGTTCTCTTTACTCACGGCAACCGGCAACCGGTTGGATACAATCAGCAGTCTCATGAAGTCTTTGGTTTATTTCAGTTTAAACACTCTTTCATCGCTTGTGTTAAAACGCACTTTCTCTCCGCGTACTGCAATGGTCACCGGTTCCGCCCGGCCTTTATCAAAAAGGATGTGTATCTGCCGGTGGTTGATGCGGAACCGCATCCAATGGCCGCGGTACCGCAGGTGAAAGCGCATCTCCCGGACATCCTCCGGCAGCACCGGATTGACCCAGAGTACGTGTTCGCGGATTTCCAGCCCGGAATAGCAACGCTGTACCAGATCCAGCGTACCGGCCATGGCACCCAGGTGGATGCCTTCATGGGTGGTGCCCCCCTGGACGTCACGAAAGTCGCTCATCAGGGCCGTCCGGAAGCGCTTCCACGACTCATCCCTGTGGGAACGGGCGTAGACCCAGGCATGGATCACCTGGCTCAGGGTGGAGCCGTGGGCTGTCCGCTGCCGGTAATACTCGATGTTTTCCGGAATGGAATCCGGGGAGAAATCGTAGCCCATCTGCCCGAAAAGGGCCTGCAACTCCTCTGCCGAAAAAAGGTAGAACAGCATGAGCACATCTGCCTGCTTGCTGGCCTTGTACCGGTTGCAGCTGTCGCCTTCGCTCTCCAGGATGCGGTCCAGGCGCATCGACCGGCCATGCTTCTTTCTGTAACTGTCCCAGTCCAGTTCCACCAGCTTCTCATAGCCCTCGAACTGCCAGATCAGGCCGTTTTCCCCAAAAGGGACGAACATCCGCCTGCTGATGTCCTTCCACTTGTCCACGTCCCCGGACGAAAAGCCGACCCGTTGCTCCAGGGCACGGCAGCAGTCCTCATCCAGCATTTCCAGCACATCCAGGGCCCTGAGCAACACCCAGACGGCCATCACATTGGTATAGGCATTGTTGTCCAGCCCGGCTTCCTCCCGGTCCGGGTAGTGCGTATGGTATTCGTCGGGCCCCATCACGCCGCGGATCTCATAGCGCCGGCGCCCCTCATGAAAGCGGGCCTTGTCCGACCAGTACAGGGCCGTCGCCAGGATCAGCTCCGCCCCGTGGGACAGCAGAAAATCCGTATCTCCCGTGCTTTGGTAATAGTGCCACACATTGTAGGCAATGGCGGCATTGATATGAACCTGCAGGTGGGATACGTCCGGCAGCCAGCGGCCGGATTTTGGGTTGAGGTGGACCTTCTGGGTCTCCTCCCGTCCGTTGCTGCCGCTCTGCCAGGGAAAGCGCGCACCCCGGCAGCCTTCCTCCCGGGCTGCATGGCAGGCCTCAGCCAGCCGCCGGTACCGATACATCAGCAGAGAGCGCGACAAGGCGGGCTGGTGCAGGTTGAAAAAGGGCAGGATGTAGAGCTCATCCCAAAAAATATGTCCCCGGTAACCTTCCCCGTGCCAGCCCCGCGCCGGGATGCCCATATCCAAGTCGATGCTGTTGCCGGAGGCGGTCTGGCAAAGGTGAAACACATGCAGCCGGAGCACGAGCTGGTCTAACGGATCGCTGGTATCCAGCTGGATGTCGTTGTACTGCCAGATCTGCTGCCAGGCCATCGCGTGGCGCTGCTCCATGGCGTCAAAGGAGGGTGCCCTCGACAGGCGAAGCAAGGCATCGGTGAGCGGCTCGCTCACGGCAAAATCGCGGGAGGTGTGCAGGGCGATCCGCTTTTCCGCCAGAACAGGCACCCCTTCCCGGCCATCCACAAAGAAGTCCTGCCCGGCAAACGTGTCCCCCTCCGGCGGCGGGGCCTCCGAATCGGCCGGTTTGCCATCCGTGGTCACCAGGGTCCGGCAGGCCTGGGCCATGCGGATATGGGATTGTTTCGTCCGGCTGACCATCCAGGCCGTGGTGTCATCCGCCAGGCCGGTTCCTTCCACCAGGACATGGTCCTGGTTCAGCCCGCTGTACCGCGCCACATTGTTGTTGATCACCCCCCCGTCTATGCCCGACCGGATGGTCAGGCGGCCGGACCAGTTCACGGGGGTCAGCCGCCAGCTTATGCCTGCCAAATGCTTGTCGTACAGGCTGACCAGGCGCCGGCTTTCAATCGAAGTGACCCGGCCTTCCGCGTCCCGAAAACGCATCCGCCTTTCGAGCACGCCCCGTTTCATGTCCAGAATGGTATCCATCCCCAGGATCTCAGTATCCGACAATGAAAACCAGGACCCCTCTCCGATGCGGAAATTCAGGTACAGCCAGTTGGGCCAGTTGACCAGGTCCTCATTCTCGATGTCCCGGCCGGCCACACGGGATCTCATCCGGTTGTACCCACCCGCCAGGTACGTTGCCGGATAGTTTGTCCCGTCGTCCTTTTCCATCTCCAGGGCGGCCCGGGTGGCGAAATAGCCGTTGCCCAGGGTGCACAGGGCCTCCTGCAGGGGATGCGCCCCCGGATCCCATTTCTTATATTCGATCTGCCAGTTGTTTTCCTTGTCCGTCATCTTTGTTTTTTTTCGTCGGACGGGCCTGTACCCGTCCGCCCGGCACTACCCGTTATGGCAGCGGCGGACCAGTTCCCGGAAAAAAGCCTCTGCCTGGAACACGTTTTTCAGGGCGTAACGGGCCGCCGTGGGTTTTCCGTGCCCGCCCACCAGGATGCCGATTCCCTCCCGGCGCAGCGCCCTGAAGGCGTCTTCATCGGTGATATCGTCCCCGATGAACACCGGGATGCGGTCGTCCCGGCCGGACAACCCAAGCCTGTCCAGGATCCAGTGCACCGCCTTCCCCTTATGCCAGTCCAGGTCCGGCTTCACTTCCAGGATCTTCTTGCCTTCTCCCAGTTTGAATCCCCCGTATTCGTTTAGCACGGCCTCTGCCTCCCGGTACACCACTTTTTCGTCCCCGGGGCGGGCATTGCGGAAGTGCAGCCCGATGGCGTAGCGCTTCCGGTCGATCTGCACCCCATGCGTTTTTTCCTTTAGGGTTTTCCTCAGCTTGTCCTCCATGGCATTTAGCCCGGGAATGAGGCGCCGGCCCTGCTCATGCTCCATTTCCAGCCCGTCCGGCCCGCTGATGATGTAACCGTGACTGCCCGCATAGATGAGCCCGTCGAGTCCGACCAGCCGTTCCACGTCCTCCTTGTCCCGCCCGGTCACGACGGCCACGGTAAAATGCCGGGCCAGTTCCTTCAGGGAGTCCCTCATGGAATCCGTCAGGATGGCGTCCTCCGGCCTGCTGACGATGGGCGTGAGCGTGCCGTCGTAATCCAGGAAAACCACCGGCCGGCCATTATTGAAGCGTTTCCAGAAATCTTCGTTTTCGGGGAACAGGGGCTCCCCCTGCAAGGCAAACCATTCCTGCTGCAGGGCCGGGTCCCACAGATCAAACCCGTCAAAAGCAGGGATGCAAATGTCCGCCCCCTGTTTCAGCAAGCCCTCTTTGTTGCCGAACCGTGCCACGCCCACCACCAGAGCGAAAAAGCCGTTCTGCCCGGCGCGCACCCCGGAGATGGCGTCCTCGAAAACCACGGCGTTCAACGGACTGACTCCCAGGCGGCGGACGGCTTCCGTGAAAATGTCCGGATTGGGTTTTCCCTTGAGACCCAGGTCTGCAGCGACCAGCCCGTCCACGCGTACGTCGAACAGGTGGTCAATGCCGGCAACCTCCATGACCCTCTGGCAATTCCTGCTGGAAGAGACCACGGCGGTTTTCAGTCCCCGCCGGCGCCAGTCCTTCAGCCGGTCCACCGCATCCTGATAGACGCGCACGCCTTTCTCTTCCAGAACCCGGTGGAACAGTTCATTCTTTTTATTGCCCAGGGCACAAATGCTGCCCGTACCGGGCGCATCGTCCTCATGCCCGTAGGGGAGAGAAATCTGACGGCTCTCCAGAAAGCAACGGACGCCCTCGCAGCGGGGCCGGCCGTCTATAAATCGGTCATAATCCCCGTCGGACAAGGGACGCTCACCGGACTGTCCCTGTTGTTCAAAGTACCAGGAGAACAACTCCTTCCAGGCGCGCCTGTGGGTTTCCCTGGTCCGGGTAAGGACCCCGTCCAGGTCGAAGACCAGGGCCTCAACGGGCCGTTTGCCGGATCCGGACTGCCGGGCCCTTCCTTCCTTGACACTCATTCCTATTTTGTTTTTAATCCAATATTCCGACACACAGGTCGATGAAATATTTTTTCTTATTTGGGATTCATACAAATATACTAAAAAATACCGGAATTTCCCGGAAGTCCGCCTTCCGGCCCGGCCAGCATCAGGACAAAGGTTTGACCGGGCAGGTGAAGACAGGGCTTGCCGGAGGCATCCTGCCCCAGGGGGGACAATCCGTCCTTCTGGGGTCCCCCCCAGCGTGCATGGGCGGAAAAAAGAAGCAGCCGGGGCAAAGCCATGTCCGGGGGCAGCCTGACCAGGCCCGGTTCCTCCGAACAATTCGCGGCGGCCAGGAGGTGGTGGCCTTCCGCATGCCAGGACATCAGCAAGGAGGCATGAAACGATCCTTGCCCCGCCTTCCAGCTTTGCCTGCCCGGCAGCAGGTAACGCTTGCGCAGCCGGATCAGCTCCCGGTACCAGGAAAACAATGGCCGCTTCCTGCCCTCCTTTCCTGCAGACGGATCCGGGATGGATCGAAGAAAGCTTTCCGCTGATTGCGGGTCAGGCGCTTTACCTGCCCTGCCAGGCCCGGACATTTCCCGCCGGCGCCCCTTTTGCATGCGGTCGGTCACGAGCGGGTCGCTGTAATCGGTAAAAAACAGAAACGGTTTTTCCTCCCCGTACTCCTCCCCCATAAACAACAGGGGCGTGAAGGGGCTGAGCAACAGGAGGCCGGCAGCCAGCTTGAGGGCTTCGAATGGGAGAAGGGCGGTGAGGCGTTCGCCACCCGGACGGTTGCCTACCTGGTCGTGGTTCTGCAGAGACACAACCACCCGCCGGGCAGGGACAGACAGCGGGACCGTCTTTCCCGGGACAGGCTCTTCTGCAATGGGGCATGTGGCCTTTCCGGCGACCTGCACGAGCCGGTCCATGCTGCCGTAATCACGGTAGTATCCGTGCCTTTCCCCTGTCAACAGCGCATGCACTGCATGATGAAAGTCATCGTACCAGATGGCATCCAGGCCCATCCCCCCCTCTCCGGGAGGCAGGGCATAATGCATGCCGGGCGCTGCCGTCTCCGCCACCAGCAGGTAATCCCTGCCCGTTTTTTCTGACAGACGGTCCGCCTCCTGCCTGAGTTCCTGAAGAAAATGCAGGGGCCCATGGTCTCTGATGGCATGCACCGCATCCAGGCGCAGCCCGTCCATGTCAAAATCCCGCAGCCACATCAGGGCGTTTTCCAGGTAATAGCGGCGGACTCCCTCGCTGGAGGGGCCATCGAAGTTGATGGCCCTGCCCCAGGGGGTTCCCTTTCCCCTGGCGTGCCAGGGACCGAACTGTGGCAGCACATTGCCTTCGGGGCCCAGGTGGTTGTACACCACATCCAGCATCACCCCCATGCCCCTCCGGTGGCAGGCGGCCACCAGCTTCGCCAGTTCCTCCGCCCCCCCATACGTGTTCTGCACGGCAAAAGGAAACACCCCGTCATAGCCCCAGTTGCGGCGGCCGGGGAATTGACCCACCGGCATCAGCTCGATCATGGTGACACCCAGATCCGCCAGATGATCCAGTCTCTTATCCAGCCCCGCAAAGGTTCCCTCCGCCGAAGACACACCCACATGCAGTTCATAAAGGATCAGCCGGTCTGAAGGGATTCCCTTCCAGTTGTCAAGGTGGAGCCTGTGAAGCCTCCCCAGGTCGAAACAGGCAGAAGGCCCGTGAACCCCTTCCGGCTGCCAGAGGGAGGCCGGGTCGGGAAGGGACGTCCGGCCGTCCAGCAGGAAGTGGTAGCGGTCTCCGTGCCGGACCCCAGGGCATGCAGCATGCCAGTACCCGCCGGGCAGGGGGGTCATGGGCAGGGTCCCGCGCCATTCGAATGCCACGGACACCGATCCGGCCCAGGGTGCCCAGACCAGCGCTTCCGCAATGCCCCCAGGGGAAAAGTTGATGCCCAGGATCCGCCTGTTTACGGTCCGCTTCATGGCTGGCTATTGGCTGTTTTCTCCCATTCTGTTCCACACCCGCTGCAGGGCATGGATGGGAATGACCAGGGATCCCGGGTCGGAGAATAGGAACAGGCGGAGCTCTTCTATGGCTTTCTCCAGGAGGAACAATTGCAGGAGATCACCGGCCTGTCCGGCTTCGTCCGGCACAACGCCCCGGCCTGCCATGACCGGCATATACCCCTCCAGAAACACCGACGAAACCCTCTCATGCCACTGCTCCACCAGGGCATGCAAGGTCCCGTTCCGGGCCGGGAGGAACTCCCTCCGGTACAGCTGCCCTTTGCTGATGGCAAAATGAAAGGAACCCAACAAGGAAGCCACGTCTTTCAGCGGAGAGTGCCGCAGCTTTCTGACGCTTAAGGGGTGCTCCACCTCGCCTTCGAAATCGGTGATGATGAAATCCCTGCCGGTAAACAGCAACTTGTCCAGCTTGAAGTTGCCATGGATACGCGTCTTGAGAGCCGGCAACTTTTTGCGTTCCAATATCTTTTGAGCAAGGTTCAGGAACCCTTCCTCCAGCCCGAGCACTTCCTCCAGCCCCTCCTTCTTTAAGGGATCCAGTCTGCCGGCCTGTCCCCGGATCGCTGCAAACGACCGCCTGGTGAACGACCTGAACGACTGGTAAAGCGATTTCTGGTACAGCAGGGAGAAAGGTTCGGGCCTGAACCCATCCACTGCGGACAGCTCTGAAAGGGCCAGGTGCATTTCCGCGGTCCGCTGCCCCAGCAGGCGGACCATCTCCAGGAAATATTCCCCAATCAACCGGTCAGGGGTCCGTCCCCCATCCCCGGTCCTGGGGTCCGCATCGCCCTGACCGCTGAGTACCCTGTCGAAGAAGTCTTCTATGGCTGTCTGGGTCATCTCCCAGGCATTGCCCACGTTGGGAATGAAGTCGGCCAGCAACGACAGGGAGGTTTCTTCGGAACCCGGCCTGCGGTAGTCCAGCCGGCCCGCATAAGGAGAAATATTGGTAAATGACGTATGCCGCGTCAGGTTTTTCAGCACCTCCACATCCGGGTTTTCCCCCTCCTCCGGGTTGCGGTAGATTTTAAAGAAGCATTTGTCCCCCATGGAGATGGAGGTATTGGACCGCTTGGAAGCCAGCACATGGGCCTTCAGGTCGGGATTCCCAACCAATAACTGCCTGAGCCTGCTTCCCGAGGAGCCCTCCATTTCCCCATGCAGGCCTTTCAGCTTGGCCCTCTTGCTGATCAGGGCAAACAGGGACTCCAGCAGTTCGTTGTCCACCACGGCATCAAAAAGAAGGGCCTCCTCCCCGGCATAGCGAACCGGGGCGATGACGGATTCCGGGAACCGGGCCTTTACCTCCGCTGCCCGGGCGTTACGGGCCAGGGCCACCGGCATCAGGAACATGTCCTTATTGCTTTCAATCATGTCCAGCTGCACCAAAAACAGATGGGCCGTGCGCTTATGCAGGCCGACCGTAAAGCGGTCCAACAGGTTCAACCCCCTGATTTTCCTGGCATTGCCACGGAACCATTGGCTGCGAATGATGTAATCATGCAGCAGTCCCATGACCGCATCCTGCAGGGGGCGGGCCATGGTGTCCCACTGCCCCGGTTCCAGGTCGGGCATCCCCAGACTCCTCGGCTGCGGCAGCAGCTCCTTGCCGGGTTTGCGCAGCAACAGCCAGAAATAATTCTTGAATTGCATGGACAGGGGCCAGGGCTCTGCCGCAATGATCGGAAAGTCGTTCCGGCTGAACAGCTCCATAGGCACCGAACCGGCGTATTCATGCAGATCCAGTTCGGCATGCTGGGAGTAACGCGATAGGTTGACCACGACAAGGATGGTTTCCTCCCCGTGTTCCCGCACGAAGGCAAGCACCTTGGGATTGGAGGTGTTCACAAAACGAATGATTCCGTTCCCGAATGCCTTGTACTGCTTTCTTTTGGCAATCACCCTGCGGGTCCACCAAAGAAAGGATGAAGGATTTCGCTCCTGGTTTTCCACATTTACGGTCGTATAGTGGTGGTGGTGATCAATGATCACCGGCAGAAACAACCGCTGAGGGTCTGCGGTGGAAAAACCCGCATTCTTGTCGGGCGACCATTGCATGGGGGTACGCACCCCGTCGCGGTCACCCAGATAGTAATTATCCCCCATGCCGATCTCATCCCCGTAGTACACAATGGGGGTGCCTGGCATGGAAAAAAGCAGGAAGTTCAATAGCTCGATGTTGCGCAGGTTTCCCCCGAACAAGGGAAACAGCCTCCGGCGGATGCCCACATTGACCCGCTTCCGGGGGTCCCTGGCGAAGGTCTTGTACATGAAGTCCCGCTCCTCATCCGACACCATTTCCAGGGTGAGCTCGTCGTGGTTGCGCAGAAAAATGGCCCATTGGCAGTTATCCGGTATCCGGGGGGTCTGTTCAAGAATGTCCACGACCGGAAAGCGGTCCTCCATTTGCAGTGCCATATACAGGCGGGGCATGAGCGGAAAATGAAAGGCCATATGGCATTCATCTCCCTCTCCGAAATAGTCGGAGGCATCATTGGGCCACTGGTTGGCTTCGGCCAGCAGGAGCTTGTCCTCATAGTGGGTGTCCACATAGTGGCGCAGCTTCTTTAAAAAGTCGTGTGTTTCCGGCAGGTTCTCGCAGTTGGTGCCTTCAGCTTCAAAAAGGTAAGGAACGGCGTCCAGCCGGAACCCGTCCACTCCGGCCCGGAACCAGAAGTCAAGCACCTTGAATACCTCTTTCTGCACTGCCGGGTTTTCGAAATTCAGGTCGGGCTGGTGGGAATAGAAACGATGCCAGTAATAGGCCTCCGCCACATGATCGTAGGTCCAGTTCGACACTTCAAAGTCCTGGAAGATGATGCGGGCGTCCTTGTATTTGTCCGGGGTGTCACTCCATACATAGTAGTTCCGGTAAGTGCTTCCCGGTTTGGCTGCCCTGGCGCGCCGGAACCATTTGTGCTGTGAACTGGTATGGTTGAGTACCAGTTCAGTGATGATGCGCAGACCGCGCCGGTGCGCTTCCTTTACAAACCGTCTGAAGTCCGCCAGCGTGCCATAGTCCGGATGGATGCCGGTAAAATCGGCTATGTCGTAGCCCCCGTCCTTCAGGGGAGAGGGGTAAAAAGGCAGCAGCCAGAGGGTATTGACACCCAGGTTCTGAATATAGTCCAGTTTCTGGATCAGCCCGCGGAAATCCCCGATGCCATCCCCGTTGCTGTCAAAGAATGAGCGGACGTGGACCTGGTAAATGACGGCATCCTTATACCAAAGGGGGTTGCGGCTGTCGCCGCCGGAATGGGTATGCATGGTTTAATGATTATCTTTGGTTGAACGGCTGACAAAAGAAATGGGATGAACCTACCTGCCCGGCAGGCCCCGGCAGGAAAACCCTCCCCTCAGGCCGAGAGAATCTCGGCAATGGCTTTGAGTTCGGTGTTGAAACCCTTGTGGTGCTTGACCGACTGCCCCAGGGAGGTGAACACGATCTGCCGGTTTACCGAACCCACCATGACATCCCTTTTGCCTTCGGCAAGCCCCTTTACGGCTTGATAGCCCAGCCCACCGGCCAGAACCCGGTCGAAGGCAGAGGGGGATCCACCCCGTTGGATGTGTCCCAGAATGGACACCCGGGTATCGTAGCCAGGATGGTGCCGGTTGATGAGTTTTTCAACCTCCATGGCCCCGCCATAATCAGACCCTTCGGCCACGATGACAATGGCCGACTGGTCCTCATCCCACCACCTTTTCTTCAGGGCTTCGAGCAATTCATCCACATAGGTCTTCTTCTCCGGGATAAGGATCTTCTCTGCCCCGCTGGCCATGCCGCTGCGCAGGGCAATGAAGCCGGCATCCCGTCCCATGACCTCCACGATGAAGATGCGGTCGTGTGAGTGGGCCGTGTCCCTGATGCGGTCCACGGCCTCTACCACCGTATTCACGGCTGTATCATAACCAATGGTGTAGTCGGTGCCGTAGAGGTCATTATCAATGGTTCCCGGCAGGCCGATCACCGGAAAATCGAATTCCTTGCCGAAGAGGCTGGCCCCGGTAAAGGTGCCGTCTCCCCCGATCACCACCAGGGCATCGATGCCGGCATCCCTGAGATTCCGATAAGCCCTGCTGCGGCCCTCACTTGTCCGGAATTCCTCGCTGCGTGCGCTCTTGAGGATGGTGCCTCCCAGGTGGATGATGTTGTTCACCACCTTGCGGTCCATTCTCTGGAACCCACGATGTATCAGCCCGTGATAGCCTTTCAGCACCCCCGTCACTTCGAAACCGAAATGGATGGCGGCTTTGACCACCGCGCGGATGGCGGCGTTCATGCCGGGGGAATCCCCTCCTGAGGTCAGCAGGGCGATTTGTCTGATGTGTGTCATGTCCTTATGTTTGTTTGGCAGGAACGCGGCAACCTGCCGCTTTCCGCTATGACGGGGCGGCCTTTCCTGGTGAACAGGTGCTGCCTGCCGGACCTTGTCATACAAAGGTAAGCAATCCTGAAAAACGCCGCCCGGCAGGCCGGGGGCCGGATCCGCAAACCATCGCAGACGGCAATCACCAAGCGGGGGTTAGAGCGGCCAGAACCACAGGATCAGGGGAATGCCCAGAGCCACGATGATCACCTCCAGGGGCAACCCCATGCGCCAGTAGTCGGTGAACCTGTACCCTCCCGGCCCCATCACGAGGGTGTTGGACTGGTGGCCGATGGGTGTCAGGAAGGCGCATGAGCCCCCCACAGCCACGGCCATGAGGAAAGGATCCAGGGACAGGCCCATTCCTTCGGCCACCCCGATGGCCACAGGGGCCATAAGAACCACAGTGGCTGCATTGTTGATGATATCCGACAGGAACATGGTCACGACCAGGATGAGTCCGAGCAGGGCCCAGGCCGGCATCTGTGCGCCTGCTCCCATGATGGCACCTGCAATGCTGTCGGCGCCTCCCGAAGTTTCGAGTGCATTGCCCACCGGGATCATGGCGCCCAATAGAATGATGACCGGCCAATCGATGCTCGTGTAAACATCCTTGAGGGGCAGGACTCCCGCCAGCACCATGGCCACGGCAGCCATCGGGAAAACCGCCTGTACCGGAAGCAGGCCGGTGATGACCAGGATGATGGCGGTCATGAAGATGCCCAGAGCCAGGGGAATGCGTGTCTGATATCCCAGGCGCAGGCCCCGCCTGGCCAGGGGCAGGCATCCGATGGACCCGATGGTATCCCATAGGAGGTGTTCCCGGCCCTGAAGGAGCAGGACATCCCCGGGACGAAAAATCACATGATCCAGGCGGCGGTGGATCTTCTGCTCCCTTCGTGCCACAGCCAGCAGGTTGATGCCGTAACGGCTGCGCATGCGCAGGTCTGCAGCCGTGCGGCCGATCAGGGACGATCCGTCCATCACCACGGCTTCGGTGATGGCGATGTTTTTGGAGCCTTCCGCGTCCTTGCGGAACTTTTTTCCCCCGACCAGCTTCAAGCCGGTATCCGAGAGGAAGGCCTTAAGGCCCTCGGTGTCGGATTCCAGGATGAGGATGTCCTTTTCCGCGAGCACCTCGTCCTGTTCCGGCGCATGCATCCGCCGGTTGTTCCTGACCAGCCCGAGAACCTGCACGTCTGCATCCGATGAATCCAACAGGTCCCCGATGGTCCTGCCCCCCGCGCTGTCCTTCACTACCTCGACCTCCGTGATGTAATCCTCTATCTCAAACAGCCCCTCCCCGCTTTTTCCTCCCGAACGCCTGGGCAGCAAACGCCATCCGATCAGAACTATAAACAGCAAGCCGGCAACGGTCAGACCGGCCCCGACCGGGCTGAAGTCGAACATGCCGAATGGCTCGCCCGTGGCCTCTGCCCGGAACGTGGCAATGATGATGTTGGGAGGGGTTCCTATCAGGGTGGTCATCCCCCCCAGAAGAGAGGCAAAGGCAATGGGCATCAGAATATAGGAAGGCGGATGTCCGCCCTTTCGCGCCAGGTGGATGGCCACCGGCATCATGATGGCCAGGGCCCCCACATTGTTCATGAAGGCAGAGGCAACAGCTACCAGGGCAGACAGGACAAGGATCTGCCACAGCAGGTTCTTGCCGGCCTTCATCACCCATTTCCCGATCAGGTCAATCAGCCCACTGTATTCCAATGCCTTTCCAATGACCAATACGGCGGCCACCGTGATCACCGCCGGGTGGCCGAAGCCGAGGAATGCTTCGGATGAAGGGATGATGCCGGCAATGACCAGGACAAAAAGGGCGATCAGGGCCACGAAATCATGACGGATCCGGCCCCAGGCGAACAGAGCCAGGACGAATAAGAGGGTTGCGAATACGATGGACTGGGACATGGTTGTTGGCTGTTGGTTTTTGGCTGGTGGCTGTTGGCTTTTGGCTGTTGGCTGGTGGCTGTTGGCTGGTGGTTATTAGCCAATAGCCAGTGTCCATTAGCTATAAGCCAGTACCCAATACCCAACCCGGAAATAAAGTTAACCATTGTTTTTGAATGGCATCGCGGTCGGAGCAGGGCAAACCGGAATTTGTTCCTATCTTTAAAACACCAAATACCAAACCAAGGGGCTATGGCAACGACACATGAGGAACACAGGCAGGAATCCTGGCATGCAATGAAGGCCGGCGAAGTGGTCTCCGGGCTGGGGACCGATGCCGAAAAAGGGCTGAATACAGAGGTCGTTAAAAAACGGCAGGAAACCTCCGGCCGCAATGAAATTCCCCGGGGCAGGAAGCGCAGCACCTGGATGCGCCTGCTGCTGCAGTTTCACAACACACTGATCTACGTGCTGATTGCAGCGGCCATCATCACGGCGCTGATGGATCACTGGATCGATACCTGGGTGATCCTGGCCGTCATCCTGATCAATGCCCTGATCGGGTTCATTCAGGAAGGCAAGGCGGAAAAAGCCCTGGAAGGGATACGGGATATGTTGTCGCTGGAAGCCGTGGTGATCCGTGACGGCAAAAAACAGACCATTGAGGCGGAGGAACTCGTGCCCGGGGATGTGGTCATGCTGAAATCCGGAGACAAGGTGCCTGCTGATGTCCGCATCATCCGGTCGAAGGACCTCCGGGTGGAGGAATCCCCCCTTACCGGGGAGTCGATGGCCGTGGAGAAGAACGCGGAACCTGTCGAAGAGGATGCCGTGCTGGGGGACAGGAACTCCATGGCTTTTTCAGGAACGGTCGTGGTTTACGGAAAGGGCACAGCCGTGGTCACAGAGACCGGCGCACGGACCCAAATCGGGAAAATCAATCAGATGATGTCGGAGGTGGAACAAATCACCACCCCCCTGCTTCAGCAGATCGAACGCTTTGGCAAATGGCTTTCCCTGATCATCCTGGGGGTCACCGGGCTGTTTTTTGCTTTCGGCTATTTTTTCCGGGAATACAGCCTTCCGGAACTGTTCATCGCAGTCATCGGGCTGGTGGTGGCTTCCATCCCGGAGGGCCTGCCTGCCATCATGACCATCACCCTGGCCATCGGGGTGCAGCGAATGGCCGCCCGCAATGCCATCATCCGCAGATTGCCCTCGGTGGAGACCCTGGGGGCGGTGAACGTGATCTGTTCAGACAAGACCGGCACCCTGACCCGGAATGAGATGACAGCCAGAACCATCATCACCGCCGAAAACGATTACCAGGTGGAAGGCACAGGGTATGCGCCCGAGGGAAAAATCATCCGTGGGGAAGAAAAGGTGGAGCCGGAAAAGGACAAGGTGCTGTGGCAGCTCCTGCAAGCCATACGGACCAGCAACAATGCAGAGATCGGCCGGGACGGGGAAGGCGGGTGGAAGCTCACCGGGACACCCACCGAAGGGGCCCTGCTGACCCTGAGTTACAAGGCGGGACTGAAGGATTTCAAGCCGGAGCGGCTGGATACCATTCCTTTCGAATCGGACCACAAATACATGGCCACCCTGAACCGGGTGGAAGACGATGTCATCGTGTTCATGACCGGGGCTCCGGAGCGGGTGCTCGACATGTGCACCAGGCAGTGTGTCTCCGATGGGGAGCAGGAGCTGGACAGGGATTTCTGGGAAAACAAGATGGAGGAGGTGGCCGCCCGGGGCCAGCGCATGCTGGGGGCAGCATTCAACCGGACGGACAAGGACCGCCGGGAACTGGACAAGGAGGACCTGGAGAAGCAGAAGGTGTTTCTGGGCCTGATCGGCATCATCGACCCGCCCCGGGACGAGGCGGTGGAGGCCATCAGGGAATGCAGGCAAGCCGGGGTGGAGGTAAAAATGATCACGGGCGACCACCTGGTCACCGCACGTTCCATCGGCAAGGAGATCGGCATCGGGGACGGAGAGAAGGCCATCTCAGGCAGGGAGCTGGAATCCATGGACGACGAAGAATTGCGCAAAGTGGTCGTTGAATACGACGTCTACGCCCGGACGAGTCCGGAGCACAAACTGCGCCTGGTAAAGGCCCTGCAGGAGAACGGCAGATTGTGTGCCATGACGGGAGACGGAGTGAACGATGCCCCGGCCCTGAAGAAGGCAAATATTGGCATCGCCATGGGCATCAAAGGCACGGAAGTTTCCAAGGATGCCGCCGAGATGGTTCTGGCCGACGACAACTTTGCCTCCATCGTCCATGCCATTGAGGAAGGCAGGACTGTATACGACAACATCCGCAAGGCCCTGCTCTTCATTCTGCCGACCAACGGGGCCGAAGCCCTGGTGCTGATGGCCGCCATCCTGGCGGGCATGGTCATGCCCATCACCCCGGCCCAGATCCTCTGGGTCAACATGGTCACTGCGGTGACCCTTGCCCTGGCCCTGTCGTTCGAACCGATGGAGGAGAAGGTCATGGAGCGGCCGCCCAGAAAATCGTCCGACCCCATTCTGGGCAAGCTGTTTGTCTGGCGGATCGTTTTCGTGTCCTGCCTGATCGGGGGGATGACCCTGTTCGTTTTTCACCGCATGCAGTCACTCGGACTGGACATTTCCGGCGCCCGCACCGTCGCCGTGAACACCCTGGTGGCCGGACAATTGTTTTACCTCTTTAACTGCCGCCGCATCAAGGACCCCAGCATGGGGCCCGGCTTTTTCAGAAACCGGTATGCCTTCCTGGCGGCCGGGGCCCTGATCGTTTTGCAGCTCTTTTTTGCCTTTGTGCCATTCATGAACCGCTTTTTCGACACGGCCCCCGTAAAGGGGATATACTGGCTGGTCCCGCTGGCGGCCGGCTTGGTGGTGTTCCTTCTGGTGGAACTGGAGAAATACCTGGTGCAGCGCTTCGGGAAAAGTCAGAAAGAAGGAAAATCCTAGAAGGCACCAATGATGTGGCGCAGGCCGGTCAGCCGGTCGCGCGGCTGTTCCCAGGCAGTTGTTTTGACCGGTTGCTGGACGAACTCTCCTGTCCGGATATAGTGAAGGGCCGCCTTCAGGGAGGCCTCCTCCGGATCCCCGAACTGCCGGGTCAGGTCGTCCTGGGCCCTTCCGTCCGCGGGCAGTCCACCGAAATACTCCCCTTCGCCCAGGGAATTGGCGATCTTGAAGGTGATGGGCACGAAGGCATATTCATCCCCATAAGTCCATGCATTGGCCCCCATGGGCTTGCCGTAGGTATCGTCCCCGAAAATGAGGACCGGCATATAGGGACGCAAGCCATTGATCACCATCTCACTGGCAGAAGCGGTATTGCCCGTGGCGATGGTCAGCAGGCGGTCCAGCTCCAGTTGCCTGGAGACCACCAGGAAGGTGTCTGTTTGATTTGCTTGCTGCTGCTGTGCATTGTACATGGACTGGGAAAATACCTTCCCGGCCACCTTCCCCCCTCCGATCATGCTGCTGAGGTAATTGGCCACGCTGGTCTGTCCGCCCCCGTTGTAGCGCATGTCAAGCACCAACTCATCGATACCCTCCTGTACGAAGAGGTCCAGGGCATTGTTTAATTCGGCTACCGTCGGACTGGTAAAGCCCTGCAGAACCAGGTAACCCACTTTTTTATCCCCGGTTTCCAGCACGTCGGCGTGAAGGACCAGCTGCATGGTGATCTCCTTTTTGTCAAGACTCAGGGTAACGGTTTCCCCGTCGGGCTTACGGAATCGGAAGCTGTTGGTAACCCCTGTCTGGTTGGCTCCCAGCATCTGGCTGATATTCATCCCCGGAGCCAGGGTGGTGCCGTTGATGGCCTCGATGATCCAGCTGCGCCGCACCCCCGCCTCATGCAGGTCCGTTCCCTCGCTCACATAGAGAACCCGCAACCGTCCATCGGCATCCCAGCCTATGCCAAAACCGTACCCGATCATCCGGTTTTCAGCGTAATAGGCCTCGAAGGCTTCCCGGGATGTCACATAGCTCCAGCGGTCATCGGGACGGTGGCGGATGGCCTCCATCACCTCGTAAGGGGAAGGATAGGCCAGGGGGTTGATGTCCGGAATGGTTTCATTCCAGAAGTACCACTCGAGCATCAGGTTATAGAATTCACGGTTTTCAATTCCCCCGATGTTTTCGTCCTCCTCCTTGCCGCAGCCGGCAAAGGCGAGCAGGACCAACAACATGGCGAAAGGCAGCAGTTTATGTGTGATGGATCTGGCGATGGGGTTCATTTCCTGGGGGGTGTTACAATGACAAAATTAAGGAATTCTCCATATAACGCAGATTGTCCCGCCAGGGTTCAGCGGGCGGTGATTAAAAAAAAGTTCCCTATTTTTGTGGCTCAAACCAATGTCAACCAAAGCGATAAAACAATGCAACGGCTAAGTTTCCCCTTCACTTTGTTTTTTGTTTTTCTTTTCGCCGGGATGCAGGGTCCTTCCCGGGCCTGCACCAGCGTCCTGGTTTCTGCCGGGGCCAGCGCAGACGGCAGTGTCATGACCAGCTGGACCTATGATGTGGCCGGGTTCATGACCCCGCTTTATTTTTACCCGGGAGGACAGCATGAGCCGGGAGACTCCCTGGACCTCTACGGCTACCGGGATAAACAGTACCTGGGCCGGGTCGCCCAGCCCCGGCGCACCTGGAAGGTGGTCGGCAACATGAACGAGCACCAGGTGTCCATTGCCGAAACCACCTTTACCGGACGGAGGGAACTGCACGGAGGGGAAGGGGTATTCGACTACGGCAACCTGATATGGACCACCCTGCAGCGGGCCCGAACGGCCAGGGAAGCCATTCTGATCATGGACGAGCTGGCCAGGGAATACGGTTACCGGGACACCGGGGAGTCCTTCTCCATCGCCGACAAGCACGAGGCCTGGATCCTGGACTTTATTGGCAAGGGGACGCACGGCCCTGGCGCGGTCTGGGTGGCCGCCCGGGTTCCCGAAGGATATATCGCCGCCCATGCCAACCAGAGCAGGATCCGGCAGGTGGACTGGAGCGATAACGACCACTGGATGTGGGCGGAGGATGTCGTGGATTTCGCCCGGGAAATGGGCTGGTTTGACGGCAGGCGGGAGGAGTTCAGTTTTGCCGATGCTTACGCCCCCCCAACCCCACGTTCCTTGCTCCTGTGCGAAAGCCGGGTCTGGAGCATTTTCCGCAGGGCAGCTCCGTCCAAAGGGTTTTCTGCCGATTACTGGCGCTGTGTGGAAGGGGCCGAGCCTTATCCTTTGTTTGTGAAGCCGGATGAGAAAATTTCCGTGGAAGCGATGATCGCGTTCCACCGTGACCACTTCCACGACACCCCTTATTATACGGGACAGGGCATTGGCGCCGGACCATTCAACAATCCCTACCGCTGGCGTCCCGTGGTCTTTCAACTGGATGGAGACGAAACAAGCTATTCCTGGGAGCGGCCCATCTCCCAGCCACAGACCGCCTTTTCCTTCATTACCCAGGCACGCTCCTGGCTGCCTGACGCATTGGGCGGCATCGTCTGGTACGGTTTGGACGACAATTACTCCAATGCCTTCATGCCCCTGTACCAGGGGATGCACACCATGCCCCCCTCCCTGACGCGGGGCAACCCCATCGAATTCGACTGGGATTCCTCCTACTGGGTGTTCAGCCTGGTGGCCAATTATGCTTACGGATTGTACAGCCACAGGATCCAGGACATTCAGCAGGTTCAGCAGGAGGTGGAGCGCCGGGCCCACGTCATGGTGCCGGCCGTGGACATGGCGGCCCGGACGCTGTACGAAACCGACCCGGGGATCATGGCCGACTACCTGACCGACTTCAGCCTGAACTTCGCCGAAAACACCGTCGAGGCCTGGCGTCAACTCGGGCAGAAACTGTTCGTCAAATACAATGACGGCTACATCCGTGAGACGGAATCCCTTACTCCCTGGCCCGGGGTACTGGGCTATCCCCAGGAATTTCTACGCCGCGCGGTAGATGAAAGGCCGGGGTATTACGATGTCCGGTGGCGTCAGCCCGGCGAGCCCGTTGATTAGCCGGTTTACTCCCGCCTGTCATACCGGGCGGGCACCCCGGGTCCCGGAAGGCTTTGCCTGATAAACTCCCGGATGTGTTCATTGGAAGCCTCCAGGTCCTCCCGCCTCAGATACATCATGTGGCCGCTGCGGTAGGCCTCGTATCGCAGGCGGTCCTTCAGCCGGCCGGAGGGATCCAGATGCCACAGGGTGTACTTGGCATTGAAATAGGTGGTGGCCCCGTCATAATAACCTGATTGAATCATCACCTGAAGGTATGGATTCTGTGCCATGGCCTGGCGCAGGTTCTCCCCCGTACGGTCGCCCGAGGAATCCCACGGCCTGACCGGCCCGAACATATTGTATTTTACATCGGTTTCAAACCCCAGGATGTTTCTGAAGTAATGGTTGATGGCCGGTGTGAAGGAATGCAGCCAGGAAGTCAGTTCTGCACTGTAGTCCGGCCCCATCCCGGCTTCCATGCGGTCGATGCCCAGGTAGCGTGAATCCAGCCTGCCGACGGTATATCCCTCGTCCTGAAGCAGGTACTTCCAGAAATTGGCCGTACTCACGTCCAGGTTGTGCATCAGAATGGTTTCCTCGGCCAGCCCCGAATACCAGGCCATGCGGCGGGCCATTTCCCGCCGCCTCTCCGGCTCCAGGAAGCCCCCTCTTGCCAGGGCGGGCAGCAACTCATCGATGGCAAAGTTCTCCGCTTCCTCCAGGACCTCCATCAGGTCTTTCTCCTGCAAGGCAGCAGGCAGGGCCTTGTGATACCAGGCGGCGGCTGCGAAATAGGGCAGGCGGTTGGCCACCCCCACCGGGCCATCCCTTGAAATACCCAGCCCGGTGGGCGAGACCAGGATGACCCCGTTGAGGTACATCCAGTGGGCATTTTGCAGTTCCAGTGCCAGGCCGGACACCCGGGTGGTTCCATAACTCTCCCCGATCAGGTATTTGGGCGAAGCCCAGCGGTTCTGCCGGGTCACAAAGGTATTGATCCAGCTTGCCAGGTAGCGAATATCTGCATTTACTCCAAAGAAGTCTGAACGGTCCGCCCCCTCATCAATCAAACGGGAATACCCCGTATTGACCGGGTTCACGTAAACGATGTCGGCCACGTCCAGAACGGAATAGGGATTCTGGCTGACCCCGTAGGGTTGTAGTGGATACCCTTCGTCATCGATTCGCAGCACATAGGGGCCCGTATAGGCCAGGTGCATCCACACCGAACCCGAACCGGGCCCGCCATTGAATGAGACCATCAGGGGCCTTGACGCCCGGTCGGCGACTCCCTGGCGCTCATAATAGGTATAATGAACGGCCGCCACAGGCTCCCCTTTTTCATTCCAGACAGGCTGGGTCCCGGTGGTGGCTTCGTATTGGATCCGCTCCCCCTTGATGGTGGTCTGGTGTGTGGTCACTACCACGGTGTCGGGGGGCAGGCGGACGGCCTGGGACTGCACACACAAGGGGACACTCAATAAACACAGTGCAAGGCACAAAGGAATTGCTCCTGCAAGCCACGGACGTCCCTTCCCGGGAGATTCGGAGGCCGGAATGACAGCCGGCCATAAGTTTTTTAGAGTTGCATTCATGAGTCAATGGATTGATCCGACAACATTTTTTTTCTCGCAGGCGGGCATGGGATCACCGCCTGAAACAGGCTGTCAATATAGGATTTAATCGGGAATCGGGTGCATAAAACACCATGTAAATAATTTTTTGTTTAATTTTTTTTCTTTTTTCTTAAACATTTTACAACTGATGGCGTTTATGCTTCCGAAAACCAAATTCCAAATGCTCATTACAAACCAAAAACCTGTGTAAAATGAAAACCATCAAAACCTTCAAAAACGCCACCCGTTTTGCCCTGATCCTGGCCATCGGCCTGTTTGCCGTAAGCTGCAGCGAGAAGGAAGACCTTGTGATGCCGGAAATGGCAGAAACCAACAGCGGCACGATCATGGACGTGCTGGGCGCTTACGACACCACCACTCCCGTCAATGACTACCCCGAATTTGAAAAGTCAGGCCGCAGCCCCAGGCCAAGCTTCGCCACCCTGAACGTGGCCCTGGCCCGCACCGGCCTGGCCGGCGTGGTGTCACGCGAGCAACTTACGGTCTTCGCGCCCACCGATGAGGCCTTTGCCGCCCTTGGTCTGAACCAGCGCAACATTGCTTCCGTGCCCAACCTGAAGGAAATCCTGCTGTACCATGTGGTGGCCGGCATGGTTTATTCGAACCAACTCAGCAACGGCTACGTTCCCACCCTCAACGGAGCGGCCGTGAACATCATGATTGACGGTGGGGTGAAAGTCAACGATGCCAACGTCATCATCGCCGACATCAAAGCACGCAACGGCGTGATCCACGCCATCGATCAGGTATTGTTCCCACCCACCCAGAACATTGTGGAAATTGCCCTGGACAACGAGGAATTCTCCATCCTGGTGGACGCCGTGCTGGCAGCCGGCCTGGCCGAGACCCTGGCCACTGGCGGACCCTTCACCGTGTTTGCGCCCACCAACGATGCCTTCGTCAGCCTGTTGGGTGAATTCGGATGGAACGGGCTCGGAGACATCCCGGCCGAATTGCTGGACAGGGTGCTTAAGTACCACGTGGTCAGCGGACGTGTATTCTCCACCGACCTGCCCGCAGGGCCCCTGGAGGTCACCACCATTGGCGGGGAAACGTTCACCATCGATGTCACCATCCCCGGGATCACCGACGGTGAAGGACGCGAAGCCGGGATTATTGCCACGGACATTCAGGCCACGAACGGGGTGATCCACGTCATCAACAAGGTGATCGTTCCGGCCCTTTAAACCAAAAAGCTCCGGGGAATCCTGCAGGATCACACCTGCCCGGTGTCCCCAGCCTGGACTAAGGAGAAAGGCTCCCGGACCTGATGTCCGGGAGCCTTGTTATTTCCCCTTTTATTTGTCTGCTAAAATTAATATATTTGTATATACGCCATGCCCTACAGAAGGGGCACCGCCCAATTGATGATTGTCCCATGTTCAAGAAACTCGAACGAACCAACCACCCCCCCGCCGGCAAGCCACTGATGGCCTGGGACGGAAATTGCGGGTTTTGTCATTACTGGGTCATCAAATGGAAGAAAATGACCGGCGACCGTGTCCTTTACCGGCCCTTCCAGGAATCCCACCAGGACTTTCCCGATGTGGACCTGAAGTACTTCCGCCAGGCCATCCGTTTCATTGACCTGGACGGGAGCATCCACACAGGTCCGGCTGCTGTCTTCCAGGCCCTGCACCGCTACGGGGATACATGGCGTTGGGTGATGCCCCTGTACCGCAGGATCGGGATCTTCCGCTTCCTGTCGGACCGTTTCTATGCCTTCGTATCCAAAAACCGGTCCTGGATCTACCAGGTGACCATCCGCCTGTTCGGGCGCAACCCGGCACGGCCCAAATATTACTGGGCGGCTTACCTGGGGCTTCTCACGGCCCTTGTGCTGGCGTGGTTTATCATCTGATCGTGTTCCCAAAGAAGATGGCATTCATGAACAAACGGTTCGTCCCGAACCAGAAACCCCGGAAGTTGGGATTGTCCATGATGGATATCACCTGTCCCCTTCCCCGGGAGCTGGTAATCACCCCGGCCGATCCGTTGATCACGTCCAGGTAAGGTTCGAAAATGTACCCGCTCATCAGGGATTCCTTCTCAAACATCAGGGGGTTGTTGAACGGGCTGGCATCCGGTTTTGCCGAGGTGTTTCCGGACACATAGACGGGCAGCAGGTCGCGATGGTAGCCGTATCCCAGCGGATGCGTCCGGTCTATCCTGGCCCGGAAGATGCCTCCCGGAATCCGGCGTGCCCCGTAATGACGGGAACGCAGGTTGTAGGGAAGAAACTCCGGTTCTTCCAATGCGGGGGTGGGCATAAATTCAATCTTGGCAAAGTCGTGACGAACCAGCCAGTTGTTTGCCGACCCCAGGGCAATGAGGGTTCCCCCACCACGCAGCCAGCGGTCGACCGCCTGCCTGACCGGCTCCCCGATATCGCCATAGGAACCGCTGACCATGATCAGGGTGGTGTACCGCGACAAGTCCACCGAGCCGAGCCGCTCCGTCTCCACCATGGTGACCGGCATGCCAAAGCGCACATCCAGCAGGTGCCAGACCTCCCCGGCCTCCCGGCTGTTGGCACCCTGGCCAACCAAAAGCAGCACGCTTGGCGGCTGCAGGGTGGTGAACGAACTGCTGCCGGGGAAGATGCCGTCTTGCACCCAACCGCTGTCCGTTGCATGGAAATCCACCCCGGAGTCCCGGGCGGCTTCCTGCACCAGCGCATACAGACCCGCTTCATCGATTTCCTGGTAATGAACAGGCACCAGGATGCTGCCCTGGGTGAACGACACTTCCCCCTGCCCGGTCAAAGAAGCGAAAGGGGCTGTGGCGACGCGGGTGCGCACCCCGTGCCTTTGCAGGTAATGGAGCGCCCTGGGAGCATAGAAGTCGTCCCAGGGAAGGATGTAGGCATAGGCTGCCCCGCCTCCGATGACACGACCCCGGGCCTCAGGGAGCTGTTCCAACCGGCTTCCCATCAGGGTTTCAAGCTGGCGCGGCTGCATCACCTCCGCATACGGCATATTGAATGCCAGGGGCTTGGTCCAGGTGGACACATCATAAAACAGGCTGTCCTCAAATTCCAGAACGGTTTCGAACAGGGACCGGACCAGCCGGAATTGGGGCTGTCTTAAAGGGACGACCCATGCCGAACCCGGCACAAAACGGTCCTCCCCCTGGTTGAATCCGGAGGCCAGTTCGTAGACTTCCAACTGGTGGTTCATCAACAATTGCAGAAAATGCCGGTTCTTGGAGCGGTCATGGTTGTCCCCGAACACATAGGCCTTTACAGGATGGGAAGCAGCCTCATCCATGGCCGAGGCGTAAAACCACCTCAGGTGCCCCAGCAGCTTGTCGCGCATGTGGTAAGCAGCCTCCAGGGTGGACAAGGACACGATGACCTGGTTGCGGATGGTGTAGGCAAAATGGATCGTGCCATGGTCGGTCTCGCGGAGATGCCCGTTCAGACCGGCCTGTTCAAACAGGATGCCGATGCTGCCGTTGGCATCGGGATAAGAGGAGCCTTTGCCATAATAGAAATCATCAAAATCATCCTCGGTATAATACAATTGCCCGACCCGGTCGAAGGCCTCCCCGTGATAGCGGGCAATTTCCATGGTCAGCTCATCTGTCTGCCGGGGCGTCAGGTGGTTGGTTCTTCCCGGCATCCCTGGTTGAAAATAAAAGCTGGCATTGGCTCCGAATTCATGGTGGTCGGTGTTCACATTGGGTTTCCACCGGTGGTAATCCCGTACCCTTCCTTCACTCTCAGGATGCACCAAAGGCAGCCAGTCACGATTCAAATCAAACCAGTAGTGGTTGGTCCGGGAGCCCGGCCATACATCACGGAATTCACGGTTGGCGGGATCCGGATTGGGAGTCATCCCCTTGTGCCGGTTGACCCAGCTGGCAAAACGGTCCTGACCGTCCGGGTTCAGGGAAGGATCCAGGATCACGACGGCCTCCCGCAGGATCTTTTCCACTTCCGGACCCTGACCTGCGGCAAGGTAATAGGCCACCAGTGGGGCGGCGTTATGCGAGCTGGGTTCGTTTCCGTGAACCCCGTATCCCAGCCTGACCACCACCGGCATTCCTGTCACGTCCATCTGACCGGACACGGAGGGATCGGTCAATGCCAGGTGCTGCAAACGGATGTCCTCAATCCTGGACTGGTTTTCGGACGAGGTAATCACCATATGCACCAGCGGGCGGTTCTCATGCGTGCGGGCATACTCGTACAATGTGACACGGTCGGATTTTTCCGCCAACACCTCCATGTAACGGACCAGCTGTGCATGTCCCAGGTGCCATTCACCAACCTGGTGACCGAAAAAGGCCTCCGGGGTCGGGATGTCCGGATCGTAGACAATATCCGGCAGGAAATAGGTAATGGGCTGCCTGGCCTGAAGACTGCCGGCCAACAGCAGGGAAAGGAAAAGGACGAAGCCTTTTCTCAGACGGAAAACATTCATAGGAAGGGATTTGGACAGTTAAACAATGAGTTGCTGGGGACCATCGGGGGAGATGCCAGGCGGCCCGTTCCATGCGGTCCGCACAAATATAGTCAGATTTTGATTTAAACCAAGTTTCATCGGATAATTCTGTACCTGTCCGACAATAAATCCCCTTAAAGGTCCCGGAGGGAATAGCCGAGTCGGAGAAGGTTTTCCGGGCGCAGGCATTCCCGGAGTTTTTCCTCAGGCATCAGTCCGAGCCGGGCATTGGCCCCGAACACGTCCATCCCCCCCTCGTGCATCTCCCGGGCCATGCGGGCGGCCCCCCGGTAGCCGATATGGGGAATCAGGGCCGTGGTGATGGTCGGACTGTTCAGGAGGACTTTCTCCGATACCTGCCCGTGCACCTGCAGGCCCGGGATCAAAAATGTGGACAGGCTGTCGCAGGCATCCCGCAGCCATTTGATGCTATCCAGAAAGGCATGACCGATTACAGGAAGATAGGGATTCAGGTCCAGGCTGCCCTGACCGGCCAGCTGCCCCACCAGCATATCATTGGCATAAACCTGATGGGCCTGGCCGATCACAAATTCCGGAATGACCGGGTTGATCTTGCCCGGCATGATGCTGCTGCCCGTCTGCACCGCGGGCAGGCCAAGTTCCGGCCGGCCGGGGATATCGGAACCCAGGAGCCTCAGATCGCCCGACATTTTTTCCAGATTGACCGCCAGGGCCTTGAGCATGGCATGTACCTCCACGAGGCTGTCCAGGTTTTGGGTGGCATCGGCCAGGTTTTCGCTGCGCGTGAGGGGCAAGCCAGTGAGCCGTTGTAAGCGGGGCAGCACCTCCATGATGAAATACCGCGGCACGGCCAGCCCGGTTCCGGCGGCCCCGCCTCCCAGGTTCACCAGCTTCAGTCTTTCCAAACACCGGGACAACCTCCACCAGTCGCGCGACAGCATTTCGTTGTAAGCCCCGAACAACAGGCCGAAGGAAGAAGGCACCGCCCGCTGCATCTCGGTACTCCCCATGCGGAGGGTATGGCGGTGGTTGGATTCGAGGGCTTCCATGCCTTGCCGCAGGCGGTTGACCGACTCCTCCAGCCGGCCCAGCAATCCGGCGGCGGCCACCTTCAGTGCCGTGGGAATCACGTCGTTGGTACTCTGGAACACATTGGCATGGTGGAAAGGATCCACCAATTCATAATCTCCGGGCTGCCCTCCAAGCCCCAGAATAGCCAGATTGCTCAGAATCTCGTTCACATTCATGTTCAGGGAGGTACCGGCCCCGCCCTGCCTTGCCGGCACAATCAGCTGGTCATAATGCCTGCCCTCCGCGACCGCCTCCGCTGCCCGGCACAGGGACTCCAGGACCTTGACATCGGGCAGGGACTCCGGCAAGGGACGGTCCGGAAACTGTTCCCTGGCTTCTGCAAGGAATGACAGCACAGTCTGGTAACAGGCCAGCTTGACCTGGCCAATGGCCTGGTACCATTCCTTGTGGCAAAGCGTTTCGCCGGGAAAGTTCTGCCGTGCCCTCCAGGCATGGATGCCAAACAGGGCATCCTCCGGCAATGCCACCTCTCCCAGCCAGTCCGATTCCTTCCTCATGGCGAAGCAGTTTCTCCAAAAGTACGTCCGTCAATCCATTTGGGCAAATCCGGGGAACGGTATTTTAAAAATCCAGGTAAACTATTTGTTTTTCATACTGAACCTTTCCGCGGCAGGGTTGTTTCCTCAACAAACCTTTTCAAAAAAAGACAAAAAATATTCGTTTGATGCGGGTAAACCACCTCATCAAAGCACAATAATGGGGTTTTGTCTCCCCTTCATCCCGATGGCAACAATGTCCCAACCATCTTCCAAAAACACCTCCGCATGAACAACCTGACCCTCATCCTGGTCCCTTTGGCCGGAGTCATTGCCCTGGTATTTACGGCCCTGCGGGCCCAGTGGATTCGAAAACAAGACCAGGGTACCGAAAAAATGCAGCGAATTGCCGGCTATATTTCCGATGGCGCCATGGCATTCATCAAGGCAGAATACAGGATCCTGGCCATTTTCGTTTTGTCCATCGCCGTCTTGCTGGCAGCAGCCACCGGAACGGAGCACTCCTCCCCCCTGGTGGCTGTTTCCTTTGTCATGGGGGCGGTAAGTTCCGGGCTGGCCGGATTCATCGGGCTGCGCATCGCCACAAGGGCCAACGTCCGCACCACCCATGCAGCACGCAGCGGGCTGAACCAGGCCCTCAAGGTCGCCTTTACCGGGGGCAGTGTGATGGGATTGTCTGTCGTCGGACTGGGCATTCTCGGCCTGAGCGTACTGTTCATTGTGTACGGGCAGGTTTTCGGGACCGGAAGCTTTGACAGTGTCAACAAGGTGCTGACGGTGGTGACGGGATTCTCTTTCGGGGCATCCTCGATCGCCCTGTTCAGCCGCGTCGGCGGAGGCATTTTCACCAAGGCGGCCGATGTGGGGGCAGACCTGGTCGGCAAGGTGGAATCGGGCATCCCGGAGGACCATCCGCTGAATCCGGCCACGGTGGCCGACAATGTGGGCGACAACGTGGGGGATGTGGCCGGCATGGGAGCCGACCTGTTTGAATCCTATGTGGGCTCCATCATCGCTGCCATGGTCCTGGGAGCCACCTTTTTGACGGCCACCTATTCAGATGCATTCAACGGACTATCCCCGGTGGTACTCCCCATGTTCCTGGCGGTGGCCGGGATCTTCTCCTCCATCGTGGGGACCTTCTTCATTCGCGTCAAAGAAGGCGGCAACCCCCAGCATGCGCTCAACATCGGCCAGCTGGTCTCGGCCGCCCTCATGGTGGGGCTTTCCTACCTGGTCATCTCCTTCGTGTTCCCAACCTCCATTACCTTTACCGACACCCTTTACGGTGGGATCGTTCGTGAGATCAGTGGTTTCAACATCTTCCTTTCGTCGCTGATCGGCCTGATCGCCGGACTGGTGATCGGATACTCCACAGAGTTTTTTACCGGGCTGACCTATTTTCCGGTTCGCATCATTGCCAAACAGTCCACCTCCGGTTCGGCCACCAACATCATCAGCGGACTGGGGATCGGGATGCTGTCCACCATCATTCCCATCCTGACCATCGCCGTCACCATCGTGCTGGTATTTCATCTCAGCGGCCTGTACGGCATTGCCATCGCGGCGGTGGGCATGCTGTCCAATCTTGGGATCCAATTGTCGGTGGATGCTTATGGCCCCATATCGGACAATGCCGGCGGCATCGCCGAGATGGCTGAACTGCCCCCGGAAGTGCGGGACCGTACCGACAAACTGGATGCCGTGGGCAATACCACTGCGGCCATCGGCAAAGGCTTCGCCATCGGGTCGGCCGCCCTGACCGCCCTGGCATTGTTCGGGGCCTATATGACGGCCGCCGAGATCACCTCCATCGATGTATCCATGCCGGTGGTGATTGCGGCGGTGTTCATCGGGGCCCTGATGCCTTATGTCTTCTCGGCCCTGACCATCAAGGCCGTAAGCGACGCCGCTCAGTCCATGATCGAAGAGGTCAGGCGGCAGTTCAACACGATTGAACCCCTCAAAAAGGCCCTGGCTGTCATGAAGAAGAACTACGAGCAGGGCACCCACAAGAGCACCTGGAGCGACAAGGACGTTCAGGTCCTGGACGAGGCGGAGGGGAGTCCGGAGTACGACACCTGCGTGACCATCTCGACCCGGGCAGCACTCAGGGAAATGATCCTCCCGGGGATCATCGCCGTGGCCATTCCCGTGATCGTCGGATTGACCCTCGGGGCGGAGGCCCTGGGCGGGCTGCTTGCCGGAGTCACCGTATCAGGGGTGCTGCTGGCGATCTTCCAGTCCAATGCCGGGGGTTCCTGGGACAACGCCAAGAAACTCATAGAGCAGGGCATCACCCACAACGGCAAGCACTACGGGAAAGGGTCGGAGGCCCACAAGGCAGCGGTGGTGGGCGACACGGTCGGGGACCCCCTCAAGGACACCTCCGGACCCTCCCTCAATATATTGCTGAAACTGGTCAGCATCGTGGCCCTGGTATTGGCCGGGTCGGCCCTCTAGGCTGACCGGGGGGCTTTGGCAGGCCTCCTACCAGCGTGCGGTTTTCAGGTAAAGGTTCAGGCCCAGGTTTACACGGGCGGCCGGCTGCCGGTATAGTCCCCCGAAAAATCCGGTCCCCGAAAGGTCAAACTCCACACGCCCGGCACGGACCAACAGTCCCACGGTCGCGCTATGATAATACCGGCTGAAGGCCTCCTCCCCGGATCCGAAATACTGCCGACCGCGTCCCCCGCTGAGGCGCAGCCACTCCCTGACCAGGATCCCGGCCTCCACTTCCCAGTAGGGATGGTAATCAGCCCCGGCCACATCCGGCAGATCGTTTTGGCGGGCCAGTTGCACGGCGCCACGGGATGACAACGTCCCGACCTGCCCGAACAGGCCGGCGGCACTGCCCCTTTCACGGGGTCCGGGTTCTTTTACACGAAAACGGTAGACCACCATGGCCTGGGCAAAAGGCCTTATCCCTCCGGAGTCGAACCCTTCAACCAGCCTTGACAGGTCGCTCTGATGAAACTGGCCCCCCAGCCCGGGTCTCAGACCCAGCCTGGCGGGGCGCGGGCCTTTCTCCGGCGAAGGCCCTCTGGCCTGACGCGACCCTTCCCGGAGCCGCCGGGCTTCCTCCTGCGCCCGCCACTCCGCCTCGCGGGCCCTGCGCCCCTCTTCCCGCAGGCTGTCCGCACGCCTCTGTGACTCCTGACGGCGGACCTCCCAGCGCAATTCTTCCAGCCGTCTTTCCTGTGCCAACGCCCTGTCCAGGCTGTCCTGCCTCCTTCTTTCCCCTTCCTGGTACATCCGGGCCTCTATCCAGGCAATGGCTTCCATTTCAGAGAGGTTCTCCAGGAAAAAAAGCTCCTCATCAGGGATCAGCTTCCCTGTTTGGAAGCCCACCTCGTTGGCGCGCAGGAAAGAACGGATGCTGCCGGGTCTCAGGGCAAACCATGTGCCATCCATCCTGTGGGCCGCAAAGCTGCCCACCAGCATCCCTGCCACCTGTCCGTTGCGGTTCACAACAGGACCGGCCGTGGCCCCCTGCATGGCGGGAAACGAAACCTGCATCAGGAAATCGGGCAATGGCCCCCTGCCGTTTGAAACAGGGAAAACAGGGCCCGTCACCAGGCAAGCCTCCCAATCGTCGGCCGGGAACTGGGGAACGCCGACCGTGCTTCCGGGACCCGGGTCGCCGGCAGGCAACAGGGGAAGCACCTGTCTGCCGGGTTGGGCCTGAATCTGCAACAGGGCAAGATCCTCCCGCAACTGGCTGACCACATCGACGATGCGCAGGACAGGGAATACGGTGTTGTCGGGAAAACGGACCAGGATATCCGAAACGAAATTTCCGGTAATCACATGGTGGTTGGTCAACACAAACCCTTCCGGATTGACCAGAAAGCCGGGGCCTTCCCCCCCGGGGGTCTCGATGACCACCATACCGGGGGCGGCAGCACGACAAAGGTACTCAGGGTGAAGGGTCTGGGAAAGGGCGTCCGGGGCTGCCAGGACCAACCCCAGCAAGAAAAATTGCCGGAGCACCTTCCCGGATCCCGGAATGAAAAAATCGGACAATGACATGGACCTGCTCAGCAATAGGACCGGTTTGCAAACGGAACCGGTCATCAAAGATACGTATCCTTTCGACAAAACGACCCGGCCTGCGGCCTGGATTTGCACAAAGGGGGCGTTTTTCGTACCTTTACCTTCAGGATTGCACCATGGGATGGCTTTCAGGCAACCTGGCCTGATCCAAGAGAAGCATCCGGTCAACCAAAAAAAACAAAAAGATGAAAGTAAGAAATCTTGTTACCTGCTCCATCGTGGGCATCGGAGCCGCCTGGCTGTTCAGCTCATGTGCCAGCCCGGAAAGAAAAACGGGGGAAACCCCTTTGAGGGTGGCCATCCTGGTCGGAGAAGGATTTCACGACGGGGAAGCCTACCTGCCCCTTGGATACCTTACCAATAAGGGGATGGAGGTCACGGTCATCGGTCCCGAGACAGGTGTCGTTAAAGCCTACAACAGTGATTTCACGATCCGCATCGAGCGGGCCGTTGCCGGCCTCAGCGTGGGGGATTTTGATGCCCTGGTGCTTCCCGGCGGACATGCCCCTTCGAGGCTGCGTTTGCATGAGCCCACCGTGGCCTTTGTGAGGGACTTCTTCAATTCAGGCAAGCCCACAGCCGCCATTTGTCACGGACCGCAGGTGCTGATTACCGCCGGTGTGCTTACGGGAAGAACATCCACCGGGGTGGACGGCATCAGGGAAGAGCTGGAAGCAGCAGGAGTGACCTATCTGGACCAATCCCTGGTCATCGACGGCAACCTGATCACCTCAAGGGTTCCCTCCGACCTGAACGACTTTTCTTCGGCCATTGCCCAGGCGCTGCTGCCATAGTCCTTCCCTGCATTCCCTGCCTTTCACGGGGCAGGGAATGGCGGGAGAGCCTGTCGCCCCGGGGGCGGTCAGGCTGGTTTTGGCCCCTTTCAGGGGAATCACCACCCGGATTTACCGCAACGCCCTGGCCAGGCATATTGGTGGATTTGATGAGATGCTGGCCCCTTTTGTTTCAGGCACCGGCATCACGCGCATAAGCCCCTCCAAGCTGGCAGACCTGGTCCCGCCGGATGGAAATCAATGCCTCACCATCCCCCAGATCCTTTCCGGCTCGGCCAAAGAAATTATTCTTTTTGCCAGGGTGCTGGAAGAGTACGGTTTCGATCACCTCAACTGGAACCTGGGGTGCCCGTTCCAAAGGATTGCCGGCAAAGGCAGAGGTTGTGGCATGCTGAGGGAACCGGACAGGCTTCGCGCCATCCTGGATGAGGTATTCCGGGACCTACCCCTGGGGTTGTCTGTTAAAACCCGTCTGGGCTACCACAACCCGGAAGAAATTTTCCGGGCGATCAAGGTATTCAACGACTACCCTTTGCGCGAGCTGACGATCCATCCAAGGATCGGAACTCAGGTGTACAAAGGGGAAGTGAACCTGCAAGGGTTTGCAGCCTGCCTGTCGCATTCCAGAATCCCCCTTACCTACAACGGCGACCTCTACCACAGCAGCAAGTACAGGGAACTCCAAAGGCGTTTCCCTCAAATCCGGTCATGGATGCCTGGGCGGGGGGCCCTGATCAACCCTTTCCTGGCCCTTGAGATCAGGGGGAGGTCCCTTTCTGAGACAGAGAAACGAGCCCGGCTGCAAGACTTTCTCCAGGAATTGTTCGATGGCGTCACGGCGGTTATCCCCCACCAGGGGAAACGCCTGGGATACCTGAAGGCCATCTGGTACTATCTCTCCGGCATGTTCCAGGAAGGCGGGCCGTTGTTTGCCCATCTTAAAGGGGCTTGCAGCCCGGGCCAATACCTTTCCATTGTGGCTGAAGCCATACAGCAGCCCCTGGCCAGTGAGGAGCAGATGGAAGGCTATTTCCGGCACACCCTAAAGCATGCCGGCAGGGATGATGGGGAAACATCCTGAGGCGAACCCGGGGCCCAACAATTTCCACGGGCTTTTGGCCATGTAAAAAAAATGCCGTTACTTTACCCGTTTTTCATATCCATCCAGCACTACAGCGACCCCCATGGCAAAACGGCGGCCTAAACTGATTGTAGCCCTGATCCCGGTGATTTTCCTCACCGCCCTGATTTCCATCAATGTATTTATTTTCGGGGACGACTCCCTATCGGGCTCCAACCAGATCGTCCTGGTGCTGTCTGCCTCCGTGGCGGCCATTGTGGCCATGAGCCTGGGCATCCCGTGGGAGCATCTTCACAAGGGCATCGTGAAGAGCATCGGATCGGCCATGTCCGCCATCCTGATCCTGTTGCTGATCGGCTCCCTGGCAGGCACCTGGCTATTAAGTGGCATCGTGCCGTCCATGATCTATTACGGCCTGCAGATTCTCAATCCCACCATCTTTCTGGTGGCAGCCTGTACGGTCAGTGCCATCGTGTCCCTGGCCACGGGAAGCAGCTGGTCGACAGTGGCCACCATCGGGGTGGCACTGCTGGGTATCGGACGTGCATTGGGGCTTCCGGACGGGCTGATTGGCGGGGCCATCATCTCGGGCGCCTATTTCGGAGACAAGATGTCCCCCCTCTCGGATACCACCAACCTGGCACCGGCCATGGCCGGGACCGACCTGTTTACCCACATACGTTACATGGCCTGGACCACCGTGCCTTCGATTTCCATTACCCTGATTATTTTCCTGATCATGGGGCTGAGTCGCTCCCAGGACGGGGCCCTGGATGACATTGCCCCGGTGCTGGGGGCCATTGACGGCACCTTCAGGATCACGCCCTGGCTGTTCCTGGTGCCGGCCCTGGTCATCACCCTGATTGTCCGCAAGGTACCGGCCCTTCCAGCCTTGTTGACAGGGACCCTGGCCGGCGCATTCTGTGCCATCATATTCCAGCCGCAGATTATCGAACAGGTCAGCGGCATGGACGACCGCTTCCATGTGGCGGCCTATGTCTCCATCATGAAGGCCATGTATACCGACATCAGCGTGACCACCGACAATGCCATGGTCAACAGCCTGTTGGAAACCGGTGGCATGCGCGGCATGCTCAACACCGTCTGGCTGATCATCTGCGCCATGATCTTCGGGGGCATCATGGAATCCAGCGGGCTGCTGCATCGCATCACCGAATCCGTGATCCGGCTGGCACACAACACCGGCTCATTGATCGCCTCCACCGCCGGCACGTGTATCTTTTTCAACATCACCGCCAGTGATCAGTACCTCAGCATCGTGGTCCCGGGAAGGATGTTTGCCGAAACGTACCGCGAAAGGGGCCTCAAGCCACAGGTCCTGAGCCGCACCCTGGAGGACAGCGGCACGGTGACCTCCGTTCTGGTGCCGTGGAACACCTGCGGAGCCACCCAGGCGACCGTTCTGGGGGTGCCCACCCTGACCTTCCTGCCTTATTGCTTCTTCAACATCATCAGCCCGTTCATGACCATCACCTTTGCATACTTCAACATCCGCATTTCCCGTTATGGAAAGAACGAAAAGAAAGCGCCTCGTGTGAAGGTATAGGCGGTTGGTTGTTGGTTGTTGGTTGTTGGACTTTGGCCCATTACCCAAGTGCCAGAGGCTAAAAAAACCGGAGGATGATAAAGGTTCTGTTCACCATTACCAATGATGTGTACACCGACCAGCGCGTCAATAAGATGGCACGCACCCTGCATTCCATGGGATTCTCCCCGGTCATCGCCGGGATCAGACGCAGGAACAGCCCCCCCTTCAATCCTTCCTATGCCCGCATCCGGCGCATGCCCATGTTTTTCCGTAAGGGCTTTTTCTTTTATGCCGAGTACAACATCCGCTTGTTCCTCCACCTGCTGTTTGCCCGGTACGAACTGCTTGTGGCGAACGATCTGGACACCCTGCCTGCGGCCCACCTGGCCAGCCGCATCCGACGAAAGGAGCTGGTTTACGATACCCACGAATACTTTACCGGCACCCCGGAAGTCATGGACCGGCCCCGGGTGTACAGGGTCTGGAAGTTTTTCGAGAACCGGCTGTTCCCGCGGCAAAACACCATCATTACCGTCAACAGGTCCATCGCCCGCCTTTACGAAGAGGAATACGGCAGGCCCCTGCATGTGGTCAGGAACCTCCCCCCCCGTTTCACCTCCGGGGGCATCGTGACGCGTGCCGGATTGGGGGTGGGGGAACAAACCCGGATCATCATCCTGCAGGGTGCCGGCATCAACGTGGAACGCGGAGGAGAGGAGCTGATCCTGGCCATGCAGCCACAATTCGGGCTGGAGCGGACACAGCTTTGGATCATCGGGGACGGCAATGCCCTGGATGGCCTCAAGTCCCTGGCGGCGAAGGGGGGACTCGGCGAGAAGCTGCGCTTTTTCCCGCGCATGCCTTACGAACAGATGATGGAACACACCGCCCTGGCAGACATCGGGGTGTCGCTCGATAAGGACAGGAGCATCAACTACCGCTACAGCCTCCCGAACAAGGTCTTTGACTACATCATGGCCGGGGTACCGGTCCTCGCCAGCAATCTGCCCGAAGTGGCCCGGACGGTAACCGATTACGGGGTGGGCCGGGTGGTGGAGGAAGTGGCCCCTGCAGCCATCGCCCTCGCTCTTAAGGAAATGCTGGATGACCAGGACAAGTTGCAGCGCTACAGGCACAATTGCCTGGAGGCAGCCAAGGTGCTCTGCTGGGAGCGGGAGGAGGACGTGGTACGTACTATTTACGGGCGGTTTCTGGAAAGATGAAAAACGGCCCGTTGGAAGGCCGGGGCACGGGTCAGGAGGTTTTATCCGCAGGCTCTTCAATGACCCTGCCGGCCTCACACCGGAAAATCCGGGCGGGGAACTTCTGGAAAAGGCTGTAGTCATGGGTGGCCATCAGGACGGCCCGGCCGGCCTTGCTGATGTCGACCAGCAATTCCATAATGCCTTCACTGGTTTCAGGATCCAGGTTGCCCGTTGGCTCATCGGCCAGGATGATGTCCGGGTCATTGACCAGGGCCCGTGCCACCACCACCCGCTGCTGCTCCCCGCCAGAGAGCTGGTGCGGCATTTTGAACCCTTTGGTTTGCAGCCCGACCTTTTCCAGCACCTCGTTCATGCGTTCCTCCATGGCGATCCCGTCACGCCAGCCGGTGGCCTTCATCACGAACAACAGGTTGTCCTTCACACTGCGGTCGGTCAGCAACTGGAAGTCCTGGAATACGATCCCGATTTTCCGGCGGAGAAAGGGGATCTGGTTTTCCCTGATGCCCTTTAACTGGTAACCGGCCACCTGCCCGGATCCATCGACCATGGGCAGGTCGGCATACAGCACCTTCATCAGGCTGCTCTTCCCGGTCCCTGTCCGTCCGATAAGGTAACAGAACTCCCCCCTTTCCATGTGCAGGCTCACCCCGGAAAGGACCAGGATGTCTTTCTGAAAGATGGATACGTTGTCGAGTTCTATGATGGTGTCTAGGGGCACGGGGGTTGGTTGTTGGTTGTTGGCTGTTGGTTGTTGGCCAAAGGCTAATTAGCCAAGAGCCAACATCCAGCCTATACAAGCCCGGCGAATCCCATGAAGGCCAGGGCGAGGATGCCGGCAACCACCAGGGCCGCGGGAGCACCCCTCATCCCTTTAGGAACGTCCATCAGGTCCAGATGTTCACGGATGCCGGCAAAAAGAATGATGGTCAGCGCAAAACCAAGGGCATTGGCAATGGCGAACACGATGCCTTCCATCAGGCTGAAGCCATAATCTTCCCGCACAGCCAGCAGGGTAACCCCCAGGATGGCACAATTCGTGGTGATCAGGGGAAGAAAGATCCCCAGGGCCTGAAACAGCGCCGGGCTGACCTTCTTGAGGATGATTTCCACCATCTGTACCAGGGAAGAGATTACCAGGATGTAGGAGATGGTCTGCAGGAAGGTGATGTTGAAAGGCACCAGGATGTAGTTGTAAATCAAAAAGGTGACAATGGTTGCCAGGGTCATGACGAACATGACGGCACCGGACATCCCGATGGAGGTGGACACCCTGGAGGAGACCCCCATGTAGGGGCATATCCCCAGGAACTGGGCCAACACGATGTTGTTGACAAAGACCGCTCCGATGATGATGAGAATGTATTCCATGGTCCGGGGGTTTTATTCGGTTTTTTTCTTCAGCATATTATTCAGGGGAATCAAATAGCCCATGGCGATAAAGGCACCGGGTGCCAGGACAAACACGAGCATGCCGTCGCCCTCGATGAACGGGAATCCGAAAAGGGAGCCCGAACCCAGGACCTCCCGTACGCCCCCCAGCACCGTCAGGGCCAGGGCAAATCCCAGTCCCATGCCCAGACCGTCAATGATGGCGCTGCCCGTGTCCTTCTTGCTGGCAAAGGCCTCGGCACGGCCCATGACCAGGCAGTTCACGACGATCAGGGGGATGAACAGGCCGAGGGCCTCGAAGAGGGCAGGCACATAGGCTTCCATGACCAGGTGCACGATCGTCACAAAGGAAGCAATGACCACAATGAAAGAGGGAATCCGCACCTTGGCGGGAATCAGGTCCTTGATCAGGCTGACCACGATATTGGACATCACCAGGACAAACGTGGTGGCCAGTCCCATGCCCAGACCGTTAACGGCCGAAGAGGTGACCCCCAGAGCGGGGCACAGGCCCAGCAGCAGAATGAATACGGGGTTCTCCCGGATAAATCCTTTTGAAAAATTTTTCCATTGACTCATATCACTTTCCCTCTCTGTTGATGATGGACTCTTTATTCGCAATGAAGGTCTGGTAAGCCCGGCTGAGGGCATCGCAATAGGCCCTGGAGGTGATGGTGGCTGCAGTGATGGCATCCACCTCTCCCCCATCGGACACCACCCTGAGGTCGCGGGCACCGGGATCAAAGTCCCGGAACTGATCGCTCCAGTCTGACCTGGATTTGTCTATCTTGTCGCCCAGGCCCGGGGTCTCGGCATGCTCCAGGTGAACCACGTCGATGATCCGGCCTTCGGGATCCAGACCGACCATGGCGCGGATCCTCCCACTGTAACCCATGCCGGTATAGGTCGATACGGCCACCCCGACCAGTTCATCACCCCTGTAAACCAGGTTGAACTCAAGGGAATCGCTGCCGGTGGGCGGCATGAAACGGCGCATGACCAATTCGTCAAATTCGGGCACCACCAGGCGGATGGCAGCCTGACGGGTTTCTTCCCGGGCCCTGAGGATGGGCTCCTTGGTCAGGTTGTACACGCTGGCCAGGGTAAATGAGGCCACCGCCGTGACGATGAGCAGGGTCAGGACCATGTTCAGGAACGTGGATTCTCTTTTAGCCATTGTTCACCTCCTCTCCAAAACGCTTGGGTTTGAAACCGCGGTTGATCAGCGGCACAAACGCATTCATGATCAAAATCGCGAATGACACCCCCTCGGGGTAGGCCCCGAACAGGCGGATCACCATGGTCAGCACCCCGCATCCGACACCAAAGACGATCATGCCCCGGGCGGACATCGGGCTGGTCACCATATCGGTGGCCATATACAAGGCACCGAGCATCAGCCCGCCCGTCACCAGGTGAAATGCCGGGTCCACATAATGCGTCGGATCGATCAGCCAGAAAATGCCCGAGAACACGATGACGGACCCCAGATAGGCCACGGGGATGTGCCAGGTGATGATCCGGCGGAAAAGCATGTAAAGCCCCCCAAGAAGCAGGGCGATGGCGGAAATTTCCCCGATGGAACCGCCCATATTGCCCATCAGGAGTTGGACGTAGTCGGGCACCCGGGCCATGATCTCCGGCACCTGCTCTCCGCGTGCCAGTCCCCCTTTGAGGATGTCCAGCGGGGTGGGGCCCGTCACCACGTCGGTCAGGCTGGTCGAAAACGCGGTGGGTTTGGGCCAGGAGGTCATTTCCACAGGGAAAGAGATCATCAGGAATACCCGCCCGACCAGGGCCGGATTGAAAGGGTTCTTACCCAATCCACCGAAAGTCATCTTGGCCATCCCGATGGCCACGGCCGATCCGATGACCACCATCCACAGCGGCAGGCTGGAGGGCACATTGAAGGCTAGCAGGACGCCCGTCACCACCGCCGACCCATCCCCGATGGTCAGGGGTCCCCGGATCAGGTATCGCTGAATTAGGTACTCAAAGGCCAGGCAGGCCACAACCGCTGTCAGGGTCACCAGAATGGCCGCCAGTCCGAAAAAGTAGAAGGACACCAGCATGGCGGGCACCAGGGAAAAGATGACCCCGTACATGATCTTGCTCACAGACTCCCCGGTGTGGACATGGGGGGATCCCGAAACGGTTAGTAAATTCATGGGTTGCATTTTTATCAATTTAAGAGGCCCTTTCCCTAATCATTTTTCCGGTACGCGATTTGCCGACCCGGATCTGGTCCAGCAGGGGTCGTCCGGAGGGACAGATGAACTGGCAGGAACCGCATTCCATGCAGTCCATGATACGCTCCTGCTCGCAATCTTCGTCCCTTTGCTTGTCGGCCAGCTGCGCCAGAAGATAAGGTTCCAGTCCCATGGGACAGGCGTTGAGGCAACGGGCACAGCGGATGCAATGTTGCACCGGCTTGCGCCCGGCTTCCGCCCCGGTAAATACCAGAAGACCACTTGTCCCTTTGGTGACGGGTGTTCCGGGATCATTCAGGGCCTTGCCCATCATGGGTCCGCCGTTGATGATCTTCCCGGTATCCCCGGGCAAGCCGCCAGCCGCCTCGATCAGGGCCGACACGGGGGTCCCCAGCCGCACCAGGAAATTGGACGGCTTGCTGAGCGACCGCCCCACCACGGTCACCACCCGTTCAATGAGCGGCTTATTTTTTTGCACGGCCTCATAGACGGCATACGCGGTACCCACATTATGCACCACACAGCCCACCTCTATGGGAAGCCGGCCCGAGGGCACCTCCCTGTTGATGACCGCCTTGATGAGTTGTTTCTCGGCACCCTGGGGGTATTTCACTTTCAGGGGAATCACCTGTATGGCTGAATCCCCGCCGAGGGTCCGGCGCACCTTCTCGATAGCGTCCGGCTTGTTGCTCTCAATCCCGATGATGGCCCGTGAAACCCCCAGGGCCTTCATCTGCAGCCGGATGCCCACGATCATTTCATCACATTTCTCAAGCATCAGGCGGTGGTCGGCCGTCAGGTATGGTTCACATTCAACCCCGTTGATTATGAGGTACTCAGCTTTTTTGCCCTTGGGCACCTTCAGTTTGACGTGGGACGGAAAAGTCGCCCCTCCCAATCCGACGATCCCCATTTCCTGCACTTTCTGCACGATGGTTTCCGGCTCGTGTGAGGTATCTGACACCAGCTCCGTACCCGTATCAATGCCATCGGCCCATTGGTCCGCCTCTGTCTTGATCAGAATGGACTTTCTGCGGTAGCCACTGGAATCGGTGATCTCATCGATTTTGGTCACCGTGCCGGTTGCCGGGGCATGCACATGAGCAGATATGAAGGCCTCTCCCCGGGCAATCAACTGCCCTGTTTTCACCTGGTCTCCTTTGGCCACCATGGGCACGGCGGGCACACCCAGGTGCTGGGCCAGGGGAACGGCAATGAGTTCCGGCAGGGGCAGGACCTCAATGGGCTGGTTTGCTGTGAACTTGTTTTCGGGTGGGTGGACACCACCCAGTCTGAATGTTTTCAAGGCTTATCTCCTATTTAAATCAACCACTGCATGTATTGGTCTTTCAGGCCTCCGACGGTTGTGCCACGGCCATGGAACGGTCCTTTTTCGGGGGAAAATTCAGTTCATGGATGGCATTGGTCGGACATACCGGAGCACACTTGCGACAAAGGGTGCATTTGCCGTAATCGATATACGCCAGGTTGTTCTCCAGGGTGATGGCGTCAAATTTGCATTCCTTGACACACTTTCCGCATCCGATGCAGGCCACGGCACAGTTTTTCCGGGCCACCCCGCCTTTCTCCCGGTTGATACAGGACACGAAGATCCGGCGGTCCTTTTTGCCCTTCCTGCGCATCTCGATGATGCTGCGCGGGCAGGCTTTCACACAAGCACCACAGGCCACACAGGCATCGTCCAGGATGACGGGCAGGCCGGTTTCCGTGTCCATATACATGGCATCAAACTGGCAGGCCCGGACACAGTCTCCACAGCCCAGGCAGCCAAAAGGACAGCCACCCTCCCCTGCAAACAGGCTGTGCGCAAAGGAACAAGTCATCAGTCCCTCGTACCGCACCTTGGGGGGCGCATGTTCCCGGGTACCGTGGCACCTCAGCACGGCGATCATCGGCTCGGAAGCACTGGCCTCCAGTCCGAGAAGGGCGGCAATCTCCTGCATGACCCCGTCCCCACCGGGGGGACAGCTCATGCCGTCGAGGCTCTGGTTCCTGACGATGGCTTCGGCCAGGGCACGGCAGCCAGCCAGCCCGCACCCCCCGCAATTGGCACCGGGAAGGATCTCGGCAACGGCATCGATCCGCGGGTCTTCGATGACCTTAAACCGCTGGGCAACGAAATACAGCACCAAGGCTGCCAGGCTGCCAATGGCCCCCAGTGAAACGACGGAAACAATCGTGATCTGGTTGAATAGCTCGCTCACAATGATGGCTTGTTAATGGTTGAATAAAAACGCCGCAGCTAAGAATCAGCGTTATATCTCAATAAACAATGGGCAAAAATAGGAAACTAAATCCAATCCCAGAGAATAAACAGGGCTTTTTTAAACGGATCCAAAAAGTTGTCAATCAAATATATAGCAATATATGTGCATCGAGCCCATATCAGCACGATTGAGTCTCAGGGAAATACAGGACTATTTAGAAAACATCTAAATTTTGTACCGGGAAACCACAGGAAGGACCGGCAGGCATTACCTCTTGCCGGAAGGCCCGGATGCAGGCCGGATGTGAAAGTGGAAAGTACGGCGAAGCCGTTGCCTTGAGCGGTATAGCCAGGCATACCAGGGGACCATCAGCGCGAGACCTGTCAGGGCGGAAAGGGGTTCATTCCCGGTAAGCAGTAACATGAGCAGGATGCTTCCCACCAACAGCAGCAAGGGGATCAGGTAGCCAAGCACCAGGGCCTTGTATCCGAGTGATTGCTCCAGCAGAACCATCACAGACTGTCCCGGACGGAAGCCTTCGTCCCCCTCCTGCCGGGGGACCTCCACCACCTTGTCTTCCATGTCCGCCAGGCCGCAATACGACCGGCTGGCGCAATGACCGCAGGCGGTGCGGGATTCGATCCGCACGAACAAGCTTGATTCCTCCACCCGCTCAAGGACCCCCGGGTGTTGAATGCTTTGGTTGGCAGGCTTTGCTGACATGCCGCAAAGATACACAATTTCCCTGCAAGGCACCCATCACGGAGGGCCTTCCCGCCAGGGAAAGGAAAACGGGGATCACCATGACGCATTCGGGATTTTCTGATATTTTTGCTGGAGAATCCCACCCCATGAAACTGGTCACCCGCATCTTGTGTCTTTGCCTGATGACCCCTTATGCCGCAGGGGCAGGAGACAGCCTGGCCGTTTCCCTGTCTGCGGCCATTCAGCAGGCAGACAACGACTCATTAAGGGTGGAACTGTTGCTGCAGATGGGTGACCGCTTCGAACACCACCATTTCGATTCGGCCCTTTACTACTACAGGCAGGCCCTGCAAACCACCGGTGATGAGGCGGTGACAGTCCTTGCAAGCCAGGGGATGCCATCCCTCAGGGCCAAAACCATCCGCTACATTGCCTACCTGATGGGTCAGTGGGAGAAACACCGGGAGGCAGCCGAATGGTATATGAAATCGCTCGAAATATACCGTCTGTTGGGAGAAGACAGGCAGGCAACCAACACCCTTCTTTATATCGGGAATGCCTTTTTCCACCAGGGCATGCTGCCCGAGGCAGAGGAATATTACAAGCAAACCCTTGAGAGTGCAAAGGAAGCCGGACTCACGGAATTTTCCGCCAGGGCCCTGCAAAATCTCGGGAATGTGACCCACCTGCAGGGCAGGCTCCGGGAGGGGATGAGCTACTACCAGCAAGCCCTGGATGATTATGAGAAACTACAGGATGTGACCGGGGTGGCCAGCTGTTACATCGGCCTGGGCAACAGCGTACTGGAAGAAAAACGATTTGACCGCGCCAGGTTCTACTACCAGGAGGCCCGCCTGGCCTTTGAGAAGGCCGGACACCGGCACGGGGAGTTCAATGCCATCATGAACCTGGGGACTGTTTTTCTGGAGGAGGGACAATATGATCCGGCCGTCTCCCATTTTGAACTGGCCCTGGAGAAGGCCCGGATGCTGGAGCATTCCCCGGGCATCCTCCGCTGCTACCATAACCTGGGACTGGCCTGTTCCAGACGGGGGGACAAGCAAAGGGCCCTCGAATACTATACGGCCTCCCTGTCGATTTCAAGGGCCAGCGACAATTTCATCGGACTGGCCAGTACCCTGGGGAACATGGCCAGCCTGCACAACGACCTGGGTCAATACCGGGAGGCCCTGGCAGCCGCCGGAGAAAGTCTGGACCATGCACGCAGGATTGAATCCATTGATGACCAGCGACTGGCCATGCACAATCTTGCCCGGGCGTATGAAGGCCTGGGCCGGTACCGGGAGGCCCTGGTCCGTTACCAGCAATACAAGGTCCTTCATGACTCGGTTCAAAACCTGGAAAGCCGCAAGCACATCAACCAACTGGAGGCCAGCTTTCACTTTGAGAGCATGCAACAGCAGCTGGACCTGCAGACCACACAGCTGGAAAAACAAGCCCTGGAAATGACCCACCAGGCGGCGGAGGTCCGTCGCCAGAAACTCCTGCGCAACGCCCTGATCATGGCATTTTCCCTGCTGGCCTTGTTGTTTGTGCTGGTCTACATGAACCTGAGGCAACGCAGGAAAGCCGGTGAAAAAATGGCCTTGCAGAAGCAGCGTGTGGAGGAGGCCAACACCAGACTGCTCCGTCAGTTCAGGGAGATCCAGGAGGCAAGGAATGCCATTGCCAGCCAGAAACAACAAATCGATTCAAAGAACCAGAGCCTGCTGGCCGGGATCCGCTACGCCCGTGACATCCAACAGGCCTTGCTTCCCGGGAGGGCGGAAATGGAAAGGGTCCTGGGAAGTTATTTCCTGGTATACAAACCCCGGGATATCGTTGGCGGGGATTTTTACTGGGCATGCCGCACAGGGAGATGGGCTGTGGTGGCCCTGGGCGACGCCACGGGCCACGGGGTCCCGGGGGCCTTTATCAGCTTGCTGGCCCTGACATTCCTCAAGGAGCTAAGCGACAAAGGCATGTTTTCAGATCCGGGAGACTGGCTCTGCCGGATGTTCAGCGCCATGGAGTCTTCCCTGCAGGGCAATGGCAGGGAAGGGCATTCAGATGGTGTCGACGCCGCATTGCTGGCCATCGACCATGAAAACAAGCAGGTCCTTTATGCCGGATCCCGCTGTCCCCTCTACGTGGCATCCGGGAAGGACATCCGGATTGACGGCCGGTGGAGCCGGGTGGAAGAAGACGGTCCCCTCAGGAAGGTCCACCCGGCCCTGATGCCCCGAAACGCCGTTGCGGGGGCGGCACGTTTCTCCAACCACGACATCCGGGGCCAGGCGGGCGACCGCCTGTACCTGCTCACCGACGGACTGGCAGACCAGATGGGCGGGGAAAACCGACAGCGGTTCACCTCCCGGAGGGTGTCCCTCTTGCTGGGTGATCTATGGCACCTGCCCCTGCAGGAACAGGAGGAGAAATGGCAGGCTGCCTTCCGCGACTGGAAGGGGGCGCTGGAGCAGGTCGATGATGTCAGCGTTCTCGGCATCGAACTTTGATATTCGAAAAAAACAGACCTGGTTTCCCATGGAACAATGCAGCAATAAGGACAAACAGCCGCAGCAAAGCACCCCCTGGTTCCCTGCCCGGGAGGTCCGCGTGGGGCACCTGCCGTTGGGCTGGGGCCACCCGATCCGCCTGCAGTCGATGACCAGCACCAACACCCTGGACACGAAAGCCACCCTGGCACAATGCATCCGCATCGCTGAAGCCGGTGCGGACTACGTGCGCATAAGCATCCCCGGCAAGGACAGCGTGGACGCCCTGGCCCGTATCAGGAAGTCCTTCAGGCAGGCAGGGTTTCCCCACCCGCTGGTGGCCGATATCCATTTCAACCCGGACCTGGCACTCAAAGCGGTTCCCTTTGCAGAAAAAATCCGGATCAACCCCGGCAACTATGTCCGCAGGGACCCGCCAGGCAAAACGGCATGGACCGAACAGGAACGGCTGGCTGAACTGGACGCGGCCAGGGAGAACCTGAAGCCTTTGGCCGGCTTGTGCCGGGCCCATGGAACGGCCATCCGCATCGGGGTCAACCTGGGATCCCTGTCCCGCCGCATCCTGGCCACCTACGGCCACAGCCCGGAGGCCATGGTGGCATCGGCCATGGAATTCATCCGGTTATTCGAGGAACTGGGATTCCGTCAGCTGGTGGTTTCTCTCAAGGCCAGCGATCCCGCGACGATGGTCCGCGGCAATATTTTGCTGGTTCAGCGGATGCTTGAACAGGACAAGGCCTACCCGCTGCACCTGGGTGTTACGGAAGCCGGGGAGGGACAGGACGGAAGGACGGCGTCCGCCCTGGGCATTGTGAGCCTGCTGCAGAGAGGCATCGGGGACACGGTCCGGGTCAGTCTCACCGAAGCCCCGGAGTCAGAGATCCATTTCGCAAAACACCTGGTGGCCGGCTTCCGGAAAGCCGGAACCGCGGCTATCCCGTCCCGCGGATGGCGCCCCCGGGAGGAAAGGGCAGCCCCGCCCCTGCCTTCGGAGGGCAGCATCCGACAGCCGGCCTGGGACATCCTGTCCGGCAGCGGCTTCCTGTTTCCCGGCGGGCAGGCCACGGCTGTGCTGACCAGCCCGGGAATACTTCCCTGGAAGCCGGAAGACCATTCCCTGCTCACCGAGGAGGGGCTGCTCTCCGGAAGGCAGGCGGCACACCCCCACTGCAACCTCCTGCAGCTGTCCCCCCTTCCCATGAGGAAAGCCAACTGGCCGCCAAGGGAATTGGCCGCTGCCCTGCGAAAAGTCCCCGGACTGCTGGCAGTTATGGACCACCAGGGCTGCGCCTCCACCAGGCTGGCGGAACGCCTCCACCGCCTGCTGTCTTCCATGAACCGGCCTTTCGGCATCCTGTTGCGGGCAGGCGGGCCGTGGCCTGAAGGGGAAGCACTCATAGTCAGGCTTGCGGGCTTGTTCGGGGAGCCGCTGCTTCGCCGCATCATTTGCGGGATCTGGTTGGTGGCCGGGAAGGAAGAGGAGGCGGCCAGACTTCATGAGACAGGGGAAAGCCTGCTTCAGGCCGGGGGACTGTCCGGCCGGCGGACGGCCTATATCTCATGCCCCACGTGTGCCAGGACATCGTACGATCTGGAGGCCGTCCTGAAAGAGATCAAGGCCCTGCTTCCCAATCTGCCCGGACTGAAGATCGCGGTGATGGGTTGCATCGTAAACGGTCCGGGAGAAATGGCCGGTGCCGACTTCGGCGTCGTGGGCTCGGGCAAGGGCCTGGTCAGCATTTTCCAGGGAAGCGCCATCCGACGAAAAAACATTCCTTCTGAACAGGCTGCCAAGGAGTTGCTTGAAGTGATCATATCGGCCGGGCGGCGGGTCGGCGGTGAATGAAAAGGCCGTATCTTTGCGCTGTAATTGTGACGCCCCCTGCCCATGAACATCGTCATAGCCGGAGACAGCGAAGTGAGCCACCACCTGGCCTCCCTGCTGGCAAATGAAAAGCACAGTGTGACCCTGATCAGCCCCACCTACGAACTGCTGAAGGTGATCGACTCCCATTCGGACCTGATGACCGTCGTGGGGGATTCCACCCATGTGCAGGTACTGAAAAACGCCAACGTCCAGCGGGCAGACCTGCTGGTGAGCGCCCACCTGGACGGCAGGTTCAATTTGTTGACAGCCATCATCGGAAAACGCCTCGGGGCACGCAAGTCCATCGCCAAGGTGCACCAGCCCGAGTACCTGAGCGAAGACTGCCGGATCCATTATAAGAGTTTGGGAATCGACTACCTGGTTTCCCCCGAAAGGATCGCGGCCAAGGAAATCGTTACCCTGCTGAAGAACACCGCGGCCACGGAAATATTCGACTTTTCGGACAGCCACCTGTCGATCATGCTGGTCAAGCTGGAAGAAGGAGCCCCCGTCATCGGGAAGTCCCTCTCGGAAATTGCGGAGGAATACAAGAAACTTAAGTTTCGCGCCGTGGCCATCCACAGGAAGTCCAAGACCTCCATCCCCCATGGGGATGATGTGTTCCAGGAAGGGGATCTTGCCTATGTGGTCACCCAGCCTGACGGGATCGACATGCTGCATACCCTGAGCGGCAAGACCCAGTTCGACATCAGGAATGTGATGATCGTGGGGGGAGGGGCTGTGGGCAGCCATGCGGCCCTGAGTCTCGAAAAGAGGATGAATGTCAAGCTGTTCGACATCAATGCCGAACGCAGCCGGGAGCTGTCGGAAATCTTGCAGAACACCCTGGTCATAAACGGGGACGCCAGGGACATCACCCTGCTGGAAGACGAAGGGGTTTCTTCCATGGACGCCTTTGTGGCCGTGACCAACAACAGCGAGACGAACATCCTGACCTGCCTGCTGGCCCGGAAAATGGGGGTGAAAAAGACCATCGCGCTGGTGGAGAACATCGATTTTATAGACATCTCACAGACCATCGGCATCGACACCATCATCAACAAAAAACTGGCCACGGCAAGCTACATCCTGCGCTTTACCATGACGGCCGAGGTGATCTCAACCAAATGCCTGACCGGGATCGATGCAGAAGTTTTCGAATTCCTGGTCAAGCCCGGTTCCCCGATCACCAGGAAACCGATCCGAAAGCTCAAATTCCCAGAAAAAGCCATCATCGGCGGGATCATCCGCCACAACCAGGGACTGATTGCCACGGGTGATTTGCAGATCCAGGCAAACGACAAGGTGGTCGTATTCGCCCTGCCTCAGGCCTTTTCCCTGGTAGACAAGATGTTCAGGTCCTAATCACTCCTTCCAGCCATGCCCGCCAAAAAGGAAGTCAATCTCCGGCTCATTGTCAAATTCCTCGGCATCCTGCTGATGATCCTCTCGGCCACCATGCTGTTTCCCATGGTCTGGTCCCTGATATACAGGGAACAGGACAGCCTGATAGGCTTGGGCATGGGCATGTCCCTGACCTTTCTGTCGGGTGTGCTGCTGGTCTGGCTGACCCGGCGGTATGACCACCGGAATATAGGGAAAAAGGAGGGGTACCTGGTGGTCAGCCTGACCTGGATCAGCATCTCCGTGTTCGGGGCCCTGCCGGCCTACCTCAGCGGGGCCATCCCCTCCTATACCGATGCATTCTTTGAAACCATCTCCGGGTTTACAACCACCGGGGCAACCATCCTGAACGACATCGAGGCCATGCCCAGGGGGTTGTTGTTCTGGCGCAGCATGACCCACTGGCTGGGAGGCATGGGCATCATCGTCCTGACCCTGGCGATCCTGCCCATCCTGGGCGTGGGCGGGATGCAGCTGTTTGTGGCCGAGGCGCCGGGAACCACCCCCAGCCGGCTGCATCCCCGCATCACCGAAACGGCCAAACGCCTCTGGGGCATTTACCTGCTGTTTACCCTGACGCAGACCCTGTTGCTGATGCTGGGGGGCATGGACCTGTTCGACGGACTATGCCACGCATTCAGCACGATGGCAACAGGCGGTTTTTCCACCCGCAACGACAGCATCGCCGGCTTTTCGCCCTACATCCAATACGTGATCATCCTGTTCATGCTCCTGGCGGGCACAAGCTTTTCACTGCATTACTTCCTTCTGAAGGGGCAGTTTAAAAAAGTGCTGGACAACGAAGAGCTGCGGTTCTATTTGTCCCTGACCGGGCTGTTCACCCTGTTCATTGCCGTCTCGATCATCGTAATGCACCACACCGGGGTGGAGCCTGCCTTCCGGGAGGCCCTGTTTCAGACGGTGAGCATCGTGACCACGACGGGGTTCATTACGGCGGACTACCTTCAGTGGGATAATTTCATCTGGTTTGCCCTGTTTCTATTGATGTTCACCGGCGGATGCATCGGATCCACCGGGGGCGGTGTAAAAATGATCCGGCTGCTCGTCCTGTTCAAAAACACCCGGCTTGAGATGAAAAGGCTGCTGCATCCCATGGCCGTCATCCCTGTCCGCATCAACGGCCGGAGCATTCCTCCGGACATCATCCACAACTTCCTGGCGTTTTTCCTGCTCTACATCTTGCTGTTTGTGGCCGGATCGGCCATCATGACTGTCTTCGGACTGGATTTCGCCTCGGCCATCGGGGCCTCCGTGGCCACCATTGGAAATATCGGGCCTGCCATCGGAAGTGTCGGCCCGGTGGATACCTATGCCCACATTCCTGCCGGCGGCAAATGGGTCCTGAGTTTCTTCATGCTGCTGGGGCGCCTGGAGATCTTCACCGTGCTGCTGGTGCTGTCACCCAGTTTCTGGAGAAAATAAACCGCCGGGGGATGGCCGTCGGGCAAGCCAGGGAACGCGAATCAGGGGGGGGGACGTGAATCAAAAGGGAGAATGGTTCACGGCGGGGGAAGATAGGCTTCCAGCAGGGCCGACGGGACCAGCGGATGCAGTTCCACATTCTTGAACTCGGCGGGCAGCAGCAGGGTTTCTCCGGCAATGAGGCTTTCTCTGCCCCCTGGGTAGCGGACATCCAGCCTTCCCTCAAGGCATACGTACACCACGAAAGAATCCAGGTAGAAATAATCCCAGGCGAGCACTTTGTCGAGCCGGACAAGGTTGACATGGAAGTGGGGGGATACAACCAGCGGAACACTGCCGTTGCCCGGGGAGGTATAATGCGTTTTTGCCTCCCCGCAGGCCGAAAAGTCCAGGGCCTCCAGGGCCTCCTGGATGTGAAGCGGCCGGGGCCGGCCGTCCATCCCGGACCGGTTCCAGTCATAAAGGCGGTAGGTGACATCGGCCGGCTGCTGGATCTCGCAGAGGGTCACCCCGGCCCCGACCGCATGAATGCGCCCGGAAGGGATGTACAGGACATCGCCAGGCCGAACCGGTTCGGCATGCAGGATGTCGGTAAGGCTGTTGCTGCCCAGGTGATCCAGAAAAACCTTCCTGTCTACCCCTTCCCGGAAGCCGGACCATACCAGGCTCCCCGGGTCTGCGGCCAGCACATACCACATCTCCGTCTTGCCTGTGCTTCGGTGCTTTCGGGCAGCCAGCCCGTCCCCGGGATGCACCTGGACCGACAGGGGGTGGTGCGCATCGAGGAATTTGACCAGCAGGGGAAACCGGTTCCCGAAACGTTCGTACACCAGCTCTCCTGCCAGATCTCCCATGAAAACCTCCAGCAGTTCCGGCAACTCATTGCCGGCCAGGAAGCCATTGCGGACAACGGACACGGACCCTTCCACCCCGGACAGTTCCCAGGATTCACCCAATTGCCGGAGCCCGGGATCCCCTTTCCCGAACAGGGTGTGCAAACGGTTCCCGCCCCATACCCTTTGTTTCAGGATGGGGGCAAACTTCAAGGGATACTGCGACTGCATGGGATCAGATCAGGGCCAGAGGATGCGGTCCTCCTCATCAACGGCCACTGCCCAGGACACCAGCACCAACTCCCCCTCTTCCAGCACGAACTGCAAATGGGCATCGTGAAAGAATAGAATCCGCTCCCCGGGTTCCTCCTCATCGACTTCAAAATCGGCAAAGCCCTGCTTTTTCATCAGGTCGACGATGCCGGCCTCATCAAGGCCAAACACCTTCTGCCCGAACAACAGCGCCTGTTCGTTGTCGGTTTCAAAATTGGTGCACACATTGTCCTGGTCCTTCTCAAAATAGACAGAATGGCCCATTTCCCAATAGCTCCAGACCTCTATTTCATTGATTTCCCCTTCCACGTCCAGGGTTTCGGTTTCCTGGGGCTTGCCAAAGTATTTTTCAACCGCTTCGGTGGTGGCACCGAATTTCAGATCGCCGAAGCCGACCATGGGCTTGATTTCAAGATTCTTCTGCATCGAATGATTTTTTTGGGTGGATACTGAGGCCGCACATATTGAGCATGCGTTGGATGCCCTGACAAAGATACGGATTTCTCGTCAGCCGTTCCTACCTGAATGGGGAATCCGGTTCCCGGGCCATGTGTTCGAAGACCAATTTGTCGACCCAACGCGGGAAAAACTTGTTGAGCCAAACAGTCAGCTTCCCCTGCAGGGTGAGGATCAGGGTCGGCCGCCTGTGCCGGATTGCATGCAGGATATGGCGGGCAGCCTCGCTGGCAGGCATCATGCGTGACTCGTCCCTGGGAGATTCCCCCTGGGCTGAGCCATCTGCGGCCAGGGCGGTTTTACGAATGTTGGAAGCGGTGAATCCGGGACAGGCGATCAGCACATGCAGTCCCCGCTTGCGGTTTTCGATGCGCAGGGCTTCAAGAAAGCCCTGCATGGCAAACTTGGAAGCCGCATACCCGGTCCTCGCCGGAAGCCCCTTGTAGCCGGAAACGGACGAAATACCGGCGACGGTTCCTCCGGTCTCCAACAAATGAGGCAGGGCGTAGTGGGTGCAGTAGACCGTTCCCCAGAAATTCACCTGCATCAGCCGTTCAAGAACCTCCAGGCTGGTGTCTTCAAAAAGGGCCCTCATGGACAGTCCCGCATTGTTCACCAACACGTCTATCCGGCCGAAAGCCTCCAGGGTTTTGTCAACCAGGGCCCTGCAATCCTCCCGCAGGGACACGTCCGCCGCCACCAGGAGGTACTGTTCACGTGGGATGCCTTGCCCGCGGATCAGTGCCTCCATGGCCTGCATGTTGCGGGCGGCAAGCACCACGCGAAGGCCCCGGGCCAGACCCTCCAGGGCCAAAGCGGCCCCGATCCCCGAGGAAGCACCGGTCACGATCATTACTTTTTCACTCAGTCCATCCATTTCCCTGTCCTGTTTTTCCGCTCCCCGGCTGCCTTTGAAACGGCTGGCATGCGGCCGGCGAACGGATGGTTTTCCGAGGGACAAACCTAAGGGTTTTTTCTCAATGAATGCATGCGGCGGATCCGGTTTTCAAATCCTCCGGCCATAAAAGACGCGAAAAGATTTTGTTATTTTTGTACCGGGGGATTCATTGGTTCTCCCGGCTCATCCCTGAAAGCCAGCCTATGCAACTTACAGAAGTCAGGACACGAAAAGACGTCAGGGCCTTTCACCAGGTACCCCGGATCATTTACCGGAATGATAAAAACTGGATCAGCCACCTGGAGTCAGACATTGAAGCCACCTTCGACCCGGGGAAAAACCCCCTGTTCCAGTCAGGAGAGGCCATCAGGTGGGTACTCCATGACTCCGGGGGGCAACCCATCGGCAGGGTGGCTGCCTTTGTGAACCAACAACTTGCCCACACCTTTGCCCAACCGACGGGGGGGCTGGGTTTCTTTGAATGCATCAACGATGGCAGGGCTGCCTTCATGATGTTCGACCATTGCCGGAACTGGCTGCAGGCAAGGGGGATGGAAGCCATGGACGGCCCCATTAATTTTGGTGAGAAAGAAAGATTTTGGGGCCTGATGCTGGAGGGGTTCGACCAGCGGCCCACCTACCTGCTGAACTACAACCCGCCCTATTACAGGGAACTTTTTGAGGCTTACGGCTTTCAGCTGTTTTACAACCAGTATGTATACCGCCTGGTGACGGATGTCGTCCTTCCCGAGGTGCTGGAGAGAAAATTTGAACGGCTGATGATGGCCCGGGGTTTCCATTTTGAGCACCTGGACATGAAGCGCATTGGGAAGTATACGGAGGACTTCCGGACCATTTACAACAATGCCTGGGGAGGCACCCACAAGTTTTTCAGGCCCATGACGCGGGAGGAGGCCGAGAAAACCTTCCTGAAAATGAAGGACGTCATTGATCAGGAACTGATCGTTTTCGGCTACCACGAGGACCAGCCGATTGCCTTCCTGGTAGCCATCCCGGAGCTCAACCAGCTATTCCGCTATGTAAACGGGAGGATGGACTTCCCCGGCAAAGTAAAATTCCTGTACCATCGATGGCGGGGAAAGGCCCGGACGATCCAGGGACTGGTTTTCGGCACCGTGCCTGATTACCGTAACAAGGGTGTGGAAAGCGGCCTGATCATGACCATGCGCGAGCTGGTCAGAAGGCGGGGATGGTACCGGGACATGTACATGAACTGGATCGGCGACTTCAACCCCAAAATGATCAAGATTCTGGAACACATCGGCTGCACCCGGGCATTCCGGCTGGCAACCTACCGCAAACACTTCCGTGAGGATGCCGTATTTGAAAGACACCCCATGCTCGATTAGCGGGCCGCACAGCCCCTGCCACCCAAAGGGGGGAAAAACCAAAAAAATCTTTGGATTTTAAAGAATCCATAATATCTTTGCACTCTCAAAAAACAACACCTTTGTTTTTGGAGAAACAGGCGACTTGGTAGCTCAGCTGGTAGAGCACATCCCTTTTAAGGATGGGGTCCTGGGTTCGAGCCCCAGCCAAGTCACCAGAACCCGGATCCGCAGGGTCCGGGTTTTTTTGTCGTTGGCGGACCGCTCAGAAGGCGGCCATCAGCAGCTCGATGTCCTGGTAAGGCAGGCCGAAAAACTCCCCGATGTGCTGATTCGTCAGAATGCCGTTGTACAGATACATGCCCTGCCGGACGCCCGGATCCTTTTTCAGCATGTTTTCAAATCCCCCCTCTTCTCCGACGGACAACAATACCGGAACAAAAAAGTTGCTGAATGCATAGGAGGCTGTATGGGGCACGCGGGAGGCGATATTCGGCACACAATAATGCGTGACCCCGTGTTTCCGGAACACAGGCTCTGAATGGTTGGTCACCTGGCTGGTTTCCACACACCCCCCCTGGTCGATACTGACATCCACGATGACGCTGCCGTATTTCATCTGACTGACCATATCCTCCGTAACCACCACGGGCGTCCGGCCAAAGGAGGAATGCAGGGCGCCGATGACCACATCGGCGGTCCTGAGTGCCTTGAGCAACACCTTGGGCTGTATGATGGAGGTAAAGATCCGGGCGTTGAGGTTGTTCTGCAGGCGCCGGAGCCGGTATATGGAATGATCGAACACCTTGACCATGGCCCCGAGCCCCATGGCAGCACGCACGGCATACTCCCCCACCGTGCCGGCCCCAATGATCACCACTTCGGTCGGGGTGATCCCCGAAAATCCTCCGAACATGCGCCCTTTGCCATATTTCTTATTGCAAAGGTATTCGGAGGCGATCAGGACCGACGTATTGCCGGCGATCTCACTCATGCTCCTGACCAGGGGGAACGTACCCGTCTTGTCGCGGATGAACTCAAAAGCCGCGGCGGAGACTTTCTTGCTGCCCAGGGTCCTGAAATAGGACTCCTTCTGCATGGGGAAGGCCAGGGTAGAGAACACCACCTGTCCCGGTTTGACAAGTTCCAGCTCCTTGTCGGTCAGGGGGGCGACTTTCAGGACCAGGTTCGCCTTGAAGACCTCCTCATGAGAATACACCAGCTCACCACCGGCCTCGGCGAATTCCCGGTCGGGGAAAAAGGCGTTCTCCCCGGCCCGGGTCTCGATGAGGACTTTGTGGCCATTCTGCACCAGGACGGAAACCGCCTCCGGGGCGAGGGCTATCCGGTTTTCCTGGTAGGTCGACTCCCGGGGGATGCCGATCACCAGGTGGTTTTTCTTTTTTCGCACCTCCAGCATCTCCTCCTGGGGCATCAGCTGACCGCCCCGGCTGAACAGCACGTAGTCTTTTTTCGGGCTTTGTTCCATGCTTATACATTTTTTTCTGTACCCTGGGGGCCAGCCCCCGGGCAGCAGCCATTTCAGTCGGTTCCCCCGGGACGGGAGTGGTCCCGGGGGCCGCCCGGGCCCGCCAGGTTCGCACGGATGACGCGCACACCCGCTTGGTCCTCAATGTCCACCCTGCAGTAATCGAAGGCAAGCAGGGACTCCATGCGCTCCGGCCATTCCACAAAACAAAAGGCCCCGGAAAAGAAATAATCTTCGTAGCCCAGGTCGTACAACTCCGCCACCCCCTTCAACCGGTACAGGTCAAAATGAAAAACGGCATCCCCGTCCCGCCTGCGGTATTCATTGATCAGGGAGTAGGTGGGACTTCCCACCATGTCCGGCACACCGAGCAAACGGCAAAATGCCTTGACCAGGGTGGTCTTGCCCGCCCCCAGATCCCCGTAAAGAAGAAAAATCCGGGCATATGGGAAAGCCCCCAGCAACCGGGCGGCCACCTCCTCCAGTTCCTCCTCCTGTTCGACCCTGAATGATAAGAAAGGATCCATAGGGCTGGTTATTTGGCCTTCATATAGACCATGGGGACCAGCATTTCATCCATAGAGATGCCCCCATGCTGAAAGGTATCCCGGTAGTAATTCACGTAATAGTTGAAATTATTGGGATAGGCAAAGAAATTGTTCTCCAGCGCAAAGATGTATCCGGCACTGACGGATTCCCGGGGAAGGCAGGCATCCGAGGGCCTTCGCACCTCAAATACCTCATCTGCTTCGTATTTGAGGTTTCGCCCGGTCTTGTAGCGCAGGTTGGTATTGGTGTTCCTGTCGCCCACGACCTTGGTGGGGTTGTTCACCTTGATGGATCCGTGGTCGGAAGTGAGCAGGATGCTGACCCCCTTGCCGGAAAGGCTGCGGATGATCTCCCAGAGGGGAGAGTGCTCAAACCAGCTGACGGTCAGGGAACGGTAAGCCGATTCATCATCCGCCAGCTCCTTGAGAACCTCCATATCGGTGCGTGCATGGGAGAGCATGTCCACAAAGTTGTACACCAGGACATTCAGGGGGGCATTCAGGTGGTTCGAAAGGGATTCGCTCAGCTTCTTCCCGGCATTCATGTTGAGGATCTTGTGGTAGTTGAAGCGGATATCGGCCCGCAGCCTCCTGAGCTGCTCGGCGAACAGGGCCGCTTCATGCTGGTTCCGGGTGCCTTCATCCCCCTCTCCGACCCACAGGTCCGGATACTTCTTTTCAATTTCACTGGGCATCAGTCCGGCAAAGAAGGCATTTCTGGCATACTGGGTCGCCGTGGGCAGGATGCTGCAGACCATCTCCTCCTTCTGGATGCGGTAAAACTCCTCAAACAGCGGCTGCAAAACCTTCCACTGGTCGAAGCGGAGGTTGTCAATGATGATGAGAAACACCCGTTCCTCCTCGCGGATGAAGGGCAGGCAGCAATCCCGGAATGCGGTATGGGACAGCACCGGCTTGTCCCCTGCATCCCCCCGGAGCCAGTCCAGGTAGTGAGCGGACACAAAGCTCGAGAACACCCTGTTGGCTTCCAGCTTCTGCATCCGAAAAATTTCCTTCATGCTGGAATCCTGTAATTTGTCGAGTTCCAGTTCCCAGTAAACCAACTGCCTGTACACGTCCTTCCACCCGTCCATATCGAGCCTCCCGCCCAGTTCCTGTCCGATCTGCCGGAACTGCTGCTGGTAGGCCAGGGTGGTTTTTTCCGTGACCAGCTTCCTGTTCTCCAGGTTTTTCTTGATGGACAGCAGGATCTGGTTGGGGTTGACGGGTTTGATCAGGTAGTCGGATATATTGCTCCCGATGGCATCGTTCATGATGGATTCCTCCTCACTCTTGGTGATCATCACCACGGGCAGACCCGGCCGGCTGCTCTTGATCCGCGCCAGGGTTTCCAGCCCGGAAAGGCCCGGCATGTGCTCATCCAGGAACACAATATCAAAGGAACGGTCCCTGATCAGTTCCAGCGCCTCGGCCCCGTTGTTGGTCGTCTGAACCTCATACCCCTTGTCCCGCAGAAAGATCACATGCGGTTTCAACAGATCAATTTCGTCATCGGCCCACAGAATGGAAATACTCATGCAGATTCTATTTGGTCATTAAAAAACGAACCGGAATGTGGCCGGCTCACCCATCTTTCAAACGTAAATAATGCCCTGGATAATATATCATCAACGAGGTGAAACAAATTTAGCGAAAAATACCGATATTTGAACCGCATTCACCAAAATTTGCCCGAAGACTGTCCGGCCCGTCCGGGCTGTACCCCTGCAAACAAACAACCGCAATCCCTTATGGAGTTTACAGCTGAACAAATCGCGAGATTTCTGGACGGAATGGTTGAAGGCGACCCCCTGGCCACGGTCAGCCGGGTGGCCAAAATTGAAGAAGCCGGTCCCGGAACCATCACCTTCCTTTCCAACCCGGCCTATACCCAGTACATATACACCACGGGGGCTTCCATTGTCCTGGTCAGCCATTCCTTTCAGCCCGAGAGCCCGCTGCCCTGCACCATCATCCGGGTCAGCGACCCCTATGCATCCCTGGCAAAACTGCTGGAGTTATACAAAAAAAGCCGCCCGGAAAAAAAGGGGGTATCCCCCCTGGCTTTTTTGTCGGATGGGGTCGAAGTCGGGGAGGACGCTTACGTGGGCGAATTCACTTCCGTCGGGGAACAGACCCGGCTTGGGAAAGGCGTTAAAATCCACTCCCAGTGCACCATCGGAAGCCAGGTAGAGATCGGGGACCATACGGTCATCCACCCCGGGGTGCGGATCTATGACCACACAGTCATCGGAAAGGATTGCACCATCCATTCCAATGCGGTGATCGGGGCCGATGGATTCGGCTTCGCGCCGGAGGGAGGCAACGGGTTCAGAAAAGTGGAACAGATCGGGAATGTGGTCATCGAAGACGGGGTGGAGGTCGGGGCAGGCACGGCCATTGACAGGGCCACCCTCGGCTCGACCCGGATCTGCAAGGGCGTGAAGCTGGACAACCTGATCCAGATCGGACACAATGTGGTGGTGGGGGAAAACACCGTCATGGCCGGACAAACCGGGGTGGCAGGCTCCACCAAGATCGGCCGCAACTGCATGATCGGCGGACAGGTGGGCATATCCGGTCACCTGAACATCGGAGATCAGGTGAAAATAGCGGCACAGTCCGGTGTCAGCGGGCACGTCAGGGACGGTCAGGTGGTCATGGGCGCCCCTGCGATCGAAGCCACGAGGTTCAGAAAGTCCTTCATCCATTTCCGCAACCTGGAAAAGATCGTGGATAGAATTGACCAGCTGGAGGCGGCCCTGAAAAAAGGCCGTGAAGGCTGACAGCCCCCGCTCCCCTAGACGGCCGGCCACGGTTCTGAAAATTTGATTTATCTTTGCCATGAAACCCACGGGCGGGGCATGTTTCGCTAAAGCCCGGTGCCATACCAATGACTCCCCATGAGCATTAAACAGCAAACCATCAAAAAACCCGCCTCCGTATCCGGGGTCGGGCTTCACTCCGGCCGGATTGTCAGGCTGACATTCAAACCGGCCCCGGAGGACACCGGGATCGTCTTCGTTCGCACAGACATCGGCCCGGACGCCCTGGTCGAGGCCAGCGCCCTGTATGTTTCCGACACCTCCCGGGGAACCACCCTCGAAAAGAACGGGATCCGGGTGGCCACGGTGGAACACGCCCTGGCGGCCTGTACGGGGCTTGGCATAGACAATGTATTCATCGAACTCGACTGCCCGGAAGTCCCCATCCTGGATGGCAGCAGCAGGTTCTTCACGGAGGCCCTCAGCAAGGCCGGGACCGTGGAACAGGAGGCTACCCGGATTCCGTATGAGGTGCGCGAGCCCATCCGCTTTTACCATGAGGAAAAAGACTGCGAATTCATCGCCCTTCCTTCCGACAACTACCGGATTACCTGCCTGATAGACTACCAGTCGAAGGTCCTCGGCCACCAGCATGCCAGCCTGGACAAGATCGAAAAGTTTCCCACGGACATTGCCCCATGCAGGACTTTCGTGTTCCTTCACGAGCTGGAGTTCCTGCTGAAGCAGAACCTGATCAAGGGAGGGGACCTGAGTAACGCCATCGTGTTTGTGGACCGCCCCGTGAAGCAGGAGGAGCTCAACCGGCTGGCCAGGTTGTTCAACCGGGAAACGGTCGAAGTAAAGCGGGAGGGCATCCTGAACAACCTGGACATGTACTTCCCCAACGAGCCCGCGAGGCATAAGCTCCTCGACATCGTCGGAGACCTGAGCCTGGTGGGAAGGCCCCTGAAGGCACACATCATCGCAAGCAAACCGGGGCATGCCTCCAATGTATTGTTTGCCAAGGAACTGATCAGGCAAATCAGGGAGCAGGGGCAGCAACAACAGGTCCCGGTTTATGATCCCAACGTCCCGGCCGTATACGACGTCAACGACATCCAGCGCATGCTCCCCCACAGGCCGCCCTTCCTGCTGGTGGACAAGATCATCGAAGTGGGCGAATCCCATGTCGTGGGACTGAAAAATGTGACCATGAACGAGGCCTTCTTCACCGGTCATTTCCCGGATGAACCCGTGATGCCCGGAGTCCTTGCCGTAGAGGCCATGGCGCAGACGGGAGGGATACTGGTCCTCTCCACGGTGGATGATCCGGGGGATTACTACACCTACTTCCTGCGAATCGACAACGTCCGCTTCAAGCAGAAGATCGTCCCGGGGGATACCCTGCTGTTCAGACTCAACCTGATCAGTCCCATCCGGCGCGGCATCTGCCACATGAAAGGCATGGCCTATGTGGGGAACAGGCTCGTGATGGAAGCGGAACTCATGGCCCAGATCGGCAAGAAACAATAATCCCAAGTCACACCCAATGAACCAACCTTTAGCATACGTCCATCCGCAGGCAAAAATCGCCCGCAATGTGGTCATCGAACCTTTTGTCACCATTCACAAGAACGTGGAAATCGGCGAAGGAAGCTGGATCGGGTCCAATGTCACCATCATGGAAGGGGCCCGGATCGGCAAAAACTGCCGCATCTTTCCAGGGGCCGTGATCAGCGCCATTCCCCAGGACCTGAAGTTCGACGGGGAGGAGACCACCGTGGAGGTCGGCGACAACACCACCATCCGGGAGTTCGTCACCATCAACCGCGGCACCAAGGCCAACCTGAAGACCGTGGTCGGCAGCCATTGTTTGCTGATGGCCTATGTGCATGTGGCACATGACTGCAGCATCGGAAACCATTGCATCCTGGCCAATGCCGTCAACCTGGCAGGGCATATCCGGATTGATGATTTTGCCATTGTCGGCGGCTTGTCGGCCGTCCACCAGTTCGTCAACATCGGGGCGCATGTGATGATCTCCGGAGGGTCTCTCATCCGGAAAGACGTCCCCCCTTACACCAAGGCTGCAAGGGACCCCCTGTCATTTGTCGGCGTCAACAGCATCGGGCTTCGCCGCCGGGGGTTTTCAAGCGAAAAGATCAATGAGATCCAGGACATCTACCGGGTAATCTACCTTAAAAACAAAAACGTGAGCCAGGCCGTGACCTATATCGAAACGGAAATGCCGGCCACTCCTGAACGCGATGAGATCATCTCATTCATCAGCACCTCAAGAAGGGGCATCATGAAGGGTTATTCTTACAAGGAAAAGTAGTGTCCGGGACGCTTGCATGGAAATTAGGCTGATTTCTGCGGGAAAAAAGTTCGACCGGAAGTGGGTCATCAGGGACCTCCATGCCAGGCTGGAAAGCGGTGTGCGGCATGCAGTCACCGGCCGCAACGGCAGCGGGAAATCCACCTTGCTTCTCATGCTCTCAGCCTTCCAGACCCCTACGGAGGGCACCATCCGATGGGCAGTGGGAGGACGGGAGATTTCGCCGGAAGCCGTCTTCCGCCACGTGACCATGGCCTCCCCCTCCCTGGAGTTGATCGAGGAGTTCTCCCTGGAGGAAGCCGTCCGTTTCCAGCAAAAGTTCAGGCCATTTGTCGGGGGGCTGCGTGCGGAGGAAGTCATTGGCCTGTCCGGCATGGCCGGCCATTACAACAAACCCATCCGACAATACTCTTCCGGCATGAAGCAGCGTGCCAAGCTCCTCCTTGCCTTGCTGGGATCATCCCGGCTTGTTCTCCTGGACGAGCCCTGCAGCCACCTGGACAGTGAAGGGGTGGCCTGGTACCACGAGCTGGTGCAGGCCCATGCCACAGGAAGGACCCTTGTCGTGGCCTCCAACCACAACCCCCTGGAATACCCTGAAACACAAAGCCTGATCAACCTGGACCTTCCGAAATAATTGCATGGGGAGGACACATCATCAGGTTTTTTTATATTTTTGTAGCCCTTTTTATAAAACCGACCATTGCATGCCAACCACCGCAGATTTCCGTAACGGCCTGTGCATAGAGTTCAACAACGACCTCTATGTCATCACCGAATTTCAACATGTCAAGCCCGGCAAGGGCGGCGCTTTCGTACGCACCAAACTGAAAAACCTCAAAACCGGGAAGGTCCTGCAAAACACCTTCAATGCAGGGGTTAAAATCCAGATCGCCCGGGTGGAAAGACGTCCCTACCAATACCTTTACAAGGACGATACCGGCTACCACTTCATGCATGCGGAGACCTTTGAACAGGTCATGATCACGGAGGAGCTGATCAATGCGCCCGGTTTGCTGAAAGAAGGACAGGAAGTGGAGATCGTCTACCACGCCGATACCGAGACCCCCCTTAGCTGTGAGTTGCCCCCCTTTGTCGATCTGGAGGTAGTGTATTCCGAGCCCGGCGTCAAGGGAGACACGGCGACCAATACCCTGAAGCCCGCCACCATGGAAACCGGGGCCGTGGTCAACGTGCCCCTGTTCATAGAGACAGGAGAGAAAATCCGCGTCGACACCCGGACAAACACCTACTCAGAACGCGTCAAGTAATTCCTGCTGCATGCTCCTCAACCCGCCCATCAGCCTGAGCCGGCTGGCCGCCCTGATCCAGGTGGATTTCCAGGGCGACCCGGATGCACTGGTCACCGGCATCAACGAGATCCACATGGTCGGGCCGGGAGACCTGAGTTTTGTGGACCATCCGAAGTACTATGAGAAAGCCCTGGGATCCCCGGCCTCAGCCATCCTGATCAACCAGCGCATGGAGGCACCCGATGGCAAGGGCCTGTTGTTTTCGGACGATCCGTTCCGTGACTTTGTCTTCCTGATCAACAAGTTCCGTCCCTTTGAACCCGCCGCCGCCATGATCAGTCCCACGGCCCAAATCGGTCAGGGAACGGTCATACAGCCGGGTGTATTCATCGGCAACCACGTGGTCATTGGCAGCCACTGCCTGATCCATGCCAACGTGAGCCTGTATGATCATTGCGTGATCGGAGACCACGTCATCATCCATTCCGGAACGGTCATCGGAAGCGACGCCCTCTATTTTAAACGCAGGCAGTGGGGGTACGACAAGCTGGTATCCGGCGGACGGGTTGTCATCGGAGACCATGTGGAGATCGGGTCCTGCTGCACGATCGACCGCGGCTCGACAGGGGACACAAGCATCGGCCGCGGCTCAAAACTGGACAACCAGATTCACATCGGTCACGACACCATCGTGGGCGAAAACTGCCTGTTTGCGGCCCAGGTGGGTGTGGCGGGCTGCACCGTCATAGAGGATGACGTCATTCTCTGGGGGCAGGTGGGGGTTCAGAAAGACCTGAAGATCGGCAAGGGAGCGGTCGTCCTGGGGCAGTCGGGCGTGACCAAGTCGCTCGAAGGAGGCAAGACCTATGCGGGCTTCCCCGCCCGACCGGCCCGGGAGGTGTTCCGCGACATGGCCATCCTGAGAAGCCGGTCGTCTTCTTTCCGTGATCCGGACCGTTAATGTCCCCCCTCGTGGGTGGTGGTTCCGAATGCTTCCGGCTGGAGGCTTTCCGGGTTGTATTTGGAGGGGCATTTCAGCAGGAGGCTGCTGGCTACGAAACGTTCACCGTCGTACCGGCCGATGAGCACCACCTGGTCCGACTTCTCAAAATCCTGTGGTTTGGCCCCGAAATAGGTCACTTCCGCCTGGTACCCCTGGTGGTCGACCATGGAAAAGGTTGTCAGCAGGGTTTGATCCACCAGCCTCTCCTCGATGGGAAGGTCGCGCAGCAACGCCCCGATGATATGAAATTCCCTGCCGGGATGCTCCCTGGCCTGTTCAAAATCGGCGTACGTATCGGCATTATAGACCGTGCTGATGATGGCGCCGGTGGCAACCACAACAAACAAGAGGCCGGCCAGCTGTGTTTTTCTCATCGTATCCTATGGGTTTCATCCGGCAGGCTGCCTGAATGGGCCTGCCCTTCCGGTGGGTTTTGACTGCCGGCAGCCTGGGGCCGGCCTTCCCGTCCCAGGGCATGGATGTCGCGTTCGGCTTTGTGAAGCCTGCGCTCCAGGTAAAACAAAAACAAGGCCAGCCCGGCAAGGATGATGGCAACCACCAGCACCACAACGCCCATTTTATCCTCCGTTATTTCCATGTCGGTTCATTTTCCAATAATTCCTGTACCCTGTAGCGCAGCCGGTCGATCCTGCAGAACACGGTGAACACCCACCATGCCATGATGAACCAGGCCATGATGGCGGGGAAAAACACCTTCCGCATGGCCGGGTCCAGATCCCCGGTCGCCAGGGCAGGGTTCCCGTCGGTCCCCGGATGGATGGAGGAGACCCCCAAGCGCGGCAGGATCATGATGAACACAAAATACAACACAAAAGCGAACAGGTTGTACACGGCAGCCAGGCGGCCACGTTTCTGCTCGCCTTCTACAGATCCCCGTAAAACCAGGTAGGCCAGGTAGGCCAGCAGGCCCACCACGGCACCGTTCAGCTTGGGGTCATTCACCCAGAACCGTCCCCAGGTAAAATGGGCCCACACCATGCCGGTGAGCAGCCCCAGGAAGCCGAAGACGAGGCCCGTCTTGACGGCCGCCAGGGCCTTCAGATCATCCTCCGGGCGGGCGTGCCTGAGATACCGCATGCTGAAAACCAGGGAGACAGCCAGAATGAACATCATGGAAAACCACATGCCCACGTGAAAATAAATATTCCGGATGGACTCCCGGACCACGGGCAGCTGGGGGACATCAAAAAGGAACCCCCCTGCCACCACATAAAACAGCAGGGCAAGTCCGGCAAATTTCCACCACCAGTTTCTGAACGGTCCCATGGTTTACTCCCTCCAAATATACGGAAATAAAAGATTGGCGAGGACCACGCTGATGCCTGCCAGCAGCAGGAGCACCAGGAGGTTTCCCCATTGTGCCGCCAGGGACGCCCCCTGAATGGAAGACGCGGAGATCCGGATGACCACCAGAAGCAGCGGCAGGACCACCGGAAATCCCAGCACGCCCATCAGGGTAAATGGGTTGCGGGCACGGGAGGCGATCGCGGAAACCATGCTGAGTGCGGCAGACAAGGCGCCGGCTCCCAGGATCAGGTTGAGCAGAAACAGTCCCTGGTTTTGCACGGGATTGCCCATAACGGCGGTATACATGCCCCATCCGGAAAGGGCCAGCAAGCCCATCAGAAAAGCATTGTAAACGATCCTGGCCATCATGACGGCCGCCGGGGAAGCCAGGGTGTAGTAATAGGGAATCCGCCGTTCCCCTTCCTGCAGGAAGCCTTTCAGGACGGCATTGAGGGAGGCAAACAACAGGATGACCCAGAAAAGCGCATTCCAGGTATGGACGGGTACGAGGCCGTCGAAAGACAGGTAACAGATGAATACGGTGGAAACCAGGTATAGGAGCACGCCGGTAAAGGCTGATTTGTTCCGCCACTCCAGGCTCAGGTCCTTTCGCATCAGTGCGAACACGGCTGCCGTCATATCACAGGGGCTGTTGGTGTTGCTGCAAAAATACCCAAATTGAAGGAAAAAACGTATTTTTGAACCAATCCGGAACACTGAAACACCCCATTAAGCCCCGAAAGGCATGCAAATCACGGGAAGAGTGCTGATCCTCCATGCAGAAAGAAGGGACTTCCTGTCCCTTCAGGGCTTCTTCCGGAACCACCTCCCGGGCATTGACCTGCTGTATTCCCCGCCCGGGGAGGAAGGGTTTTCCCTCTGCCTGCTGCAGCAGCCTGACCTGGTCCTGCTGGATGTGCTTTCCGCCGGGATGCACGGCATCGAACTCGTCCGCAGACTCAAGGCCGATGACACCCTCAAAAGGACCCCCCTTCTGGCCTTTTCCCTGCGGCGATCGGGACGGGATGCCGGGATCCTGGCACTGGAAACCGGGGCCGATGCCTTCCTTGCCGCCCCCATTGCCGACAAAGTCCTGGAATCAACGGTAAGGAATCTTCTGCGGATGAAGACATTGGAAGACATTGCGGGAGATGGTGGCAGGGAACTGCTGGACCGTTTACACCAATACAACCAGCGTCTGGAAGCAGCCTCCAATGACCGGCTAGAGGCAGAAGAAAAAATCAGGGTGGAACGGGAGTTCGCCTCCCAGGTCATGAACGCCATGGGGCAGGGGCTGACCATCACCAACTCGGACGGGCGGATTCAGTACACCAACCTGGCCTACGCCAATTTGCTGGGCTACCCGCCCGGGGAAATCCTGGGAAGGGAGCCGGAGGAGTTCACCCATGAGGAAGACATCCCCGTATTGAAGGTGGCACGGAAGCTCAGACAATCAGGCCAATCCAACTCCTACGAGGTAAGACTCCTCACCAAAAACGGCAAGGCCGTCCCGGTCATCATCACGGGGGTCCCTTATTTCCGGGGAGGGCAGGTGGCCGGCACCATCGCCTCCATCACCAATATCACAGACCTGAAGCAGAAAGAGAAGGAACTCACCAAGCTGTCCAAAGAATACGAACGCATATTCACCGGCAGCCGGGAGGCGCTGTTTCTGGTGGGCGTGATCAACGAACAGGTCTTTCGGTATGTCCGCAACAACCGGACGCACCAGGAGAAAACCGGGCTGCGTCTGGAGGACATCCTGGGAAAAACCCCGGTCGAATTGCTCGGGATGGAACTGGGCACGAAAATCGAGGCCAATTACCGCCGCTGCCTGGCCCGCCGGCATCCCATCTCCTACGAGGAGGAAGTCACGCTGCCGGCAGGCAAACGCCTCTGGAGCACGACCCTGACGCCCATTCTGGAAAACGAAAAGATCACCTTCATCGTCGGATCTTCCTCCGACATCACCCGGCTCAAGGAACTGGAGTCCCGCCTGGAACAGCTTGAAGCAACGGCTTCTCCCACCAGCCATGCCCGGAAAACCCAATAAAAAAGCCCCTCCGTCGGGAGAGGCCTTGGCGGGTGGCTAATGGGATTCGAACCCACGACCCTCAGAACCACAATCTGATGCTCTAACCGGCTGAGCTATAGCCACCATTTGGGATTGGGAGTGCAAATATACATAATTTTCCCGACTATGGATACCAGGCCAAAAAAAAAATGCCCCCCCGTCCGGTGGATTTCTGCGCCTGTCAGGTAATTTTTTGCGAAATTTGCCCACACAGGCCCGCCACCCCGCAACGACAAACCCATGCCGAAAAGGCTCCCGTTTCATGACAGATTGGCCATCAGGAACTTCCTGAAAGTGTTCTTCCCTTCCGTCCTGGCCCAGGGCCTGTCCCTGCTGCTGGCCCCGGTGCTGTCCCGCATGTACACCCCGGAGGATTTCGGCCTGGCGGCGTTGTTTCTGGGAATTGCCGGGCTGGTATCGGTGCTGTCTACCGGAAAGTACGAGCAGGCCATCATGCTGCCGCGCGGGCACCGGGATGCAGCCCAACTCTTCTGGCTGGTGTTGTTTCTCAGCCTGGGCACCGCCCTTGTCACCCTTCTTCTCGTCGGATGCTTCAGCACCCCCCTGGCCCGCCTGTTGGGCAACCGGAACCTGGCCCCGTACTTGCTTGTTTTGCCGCTTGGGCTGCTGCTTCACGGCCTCCAGCAGTCGGGATTGTTTTTTGCCAACAGAACCAAGGCATTTGGCCACATGGGACGTTCAACCCTTGTGCAGCACGGCAGCCTCAACCTGGTGCGGGTGGCTGCCGGGTGGGCGCAGGCCCCGTTCAACGGACTGATCGCGGGCCACCTGGCCGGGCAGTGCCTATCGGGCCTCTACCTCCTGAGGGGATGCCTGGGGAAGGTGCTCTCCGAAGGGGGCAGGCCCCGCTGGAAGGCCATGTTTGCCCAGGCAAGGATTTATCAGGGCTACCCCCGTTTCAACATGCCGCACAGTTTCGCCGGCAACCTGTCGGCCAGCCTGCCGGTGTTCCTGCTCACGATGGGCTTTTCGCCGGCCGTGGCCGGACTGTACGCCTTCGCCTACACCTTTGTATTCAGGCCGGTCAGCCTTTTCGCCCAGTCAGCAAGCCAGGTGCTCTCCCAGCAGCTGATCGAGGACTACCATAAGGGACTGCCCATCCATCCGACGGTAAAAAAGCTGATCTTGCGGCTGGCATGGACCGGCGTGCCGGCATTTATCGCTCTGGCCCTTTGGGCCCCGGCCCTGTTCGGGTTCATCTTCCCGGAAGACTACGCCGATGCGGGGCGCTACCTGCAGGTACTCACCCCTGCCCTGCTGATGGTGTTCATTGCCAGTCCGCTGAGCTTCCTGCCGGAGCTGTTCTTCCGGCAGAAGAAGGCCATGATGATTGACCTGGTGGGGTTGTTTCTCCGGTTTTCGGCCCTGGCGGCCGGCATCCTGGCCGGCAGCCTGATGCTGTCGCTGATCCTGTTGTCGGCCGCAAGCACCCTGGTTGTTTTGTACGCCCTTTTTTGGTATCTTTCCCTGGCCCGCAACAGACCGGCCGGCCCGGCGAGTCCGGAGCCATCCGCTGGAGACAGGCCATGAATCCCAGTCCAGACCATGACACACGTCCTCGTCCTGCCATCCTGGTACCCCCCCCACGGAGGTTCCTTTTTCAGGGAACACAGCCAGGCCATGGCGCGCAGCGGTTTTCACGTATCCGTCCTGGCCCTGGACCCCGTCGGCGCAGGCTCCCCGGCCGGTTACCTGAGGCCCGGGAAGGAGAGCGACACCTGGTACGGGAATCCCGGACAGGGCAGGATCCGGGAAGTGCTGAGGCCGTACAGGACCATCCCGCTGCTGGAGCGACCCAATGCCGGACTGTGGTTGCGCCGGATGCTGTCCCTGGCGAAACAGTTCATCGCCACCCACGGGACGCCGGACATCATCCAGGCCCACAGTGCCCTGTGGGCGGGACTTGCCGCAGCCCGGCTGAAGGAAGGCCTGGGCATCCCCTACGTGCTGACCGAGCACAGGGGCCGCTTTGTTTCCGGGAATCCCCATGCCCGTGCGCAGATCAGGCCCTGGCACCGTCCCCTGCTCCGGGAAGCCTTTGAAATGGCAGAAAGGGTGGTCACGGTCAGCGATGCCCTGCAGGACACCATCGGCACCATCGCGCCGGCCTGCAAGCCGGTCATGACGACCCTATACAACATGGTGGACACGGCCTATTTCACCCCGGCGGCGCCCTCCCGGGAGCCAATCCCCCCGGGGCAGGCATGCCATTTCTTCTCCCTGGCCCACCTGGAAACCCACAAGGGCATGGACACCCTTCTGGAGGCCATGGCCATGCTTTGCAAGGGGGGGGCAGACCGGGTCCGCCTCACAATCGGGGGAGACGGGCCGGAGCGCCGCCGGCTGCAGGCGATGTGCGCAAGGCTTCAACTGGACGAAAAGGTCCGTTTTACCGGCCACCTGACAAGGGAGCAGGTAAGGGCCCACCTGCGGGAAGCGGATGCCTTCGTGCTGGCCAGCCGCTTCGAGGCGTTCGGGCTGGTGTATGCCGAAGCCATGTCGTGCGGGCTGCCCGTGATTGCAAGCCGTGCGGGCGGGGCGCCTGGTTTCGTAACCCGTGAAACAGGGCTGATATGCCCGCCCGACAGGCCCGGGGAACTGGCCGGGGCCATGAAGTCCCTGGCAGACCAAATTACAGGCTACCGCCCGGATGTGATCAGAAAGCACGCCATTAGACTATTCGGACAGGAAACCATTGCCTCCCGGTATGCCGCATTGTACAGAAACCTGGTTCAAAAACGAATTAACCATGCCTGATATACAGCTAAGCGGAGGAAGGGATCCAGCCTGGCATGGGGAGGCATCCTGCCGGTTCCGGGGCCACCTGTTCACCCCGGCCGGGGAATTCCTGGAGGGACCCGCAGCCCTGAGTCACTGGAGGGGATATGATACCGGGGAAAAGCTGGCGAAGCGCCTTCGTGGGACCGGGGGACTGTATTCCCTGGTCATTCAGAACGGATCTGATATCCTGCTGGCTTCCGACCCCACCGGCATGTTTCCCTTATTCTACACCAGACATGGGGGCGGCTGGGTGGTATCGGATGACCCGTTCATGCTCCCGGACCACCCAACGAAGGAAGGCAGCGGAAGCACCGGCAGGCTGGATGGACGCGCACTGCCGGCTTTCCGGTCGGGTGGCTACACCATAGGACGGAGTACCCTGCTGGAGGGGATATTCAGGGTCATGCCCGGGGAGCTGGTGGTCCTGGGGGGAGCGGAAACCATCCGCCGGCAAACCTGGTTTGGTTTCGGACCACCCGCAAAACAGTCTGCAAGCCCTGACGAGCTGACCCGCGAGCTGGAAGGCCTGCTCCACAGGCTGGGGGAGCGGCTCATCGCCTCCCTGGGAGGGCGCACGGCAGTGGTCCCCCTGAGCGGGGGGTTTGACTCCAGGCTGATTGCCTGCCTGCTGAAACGGGGAGGCCATGACAAGGTGGTTTGCATCACCTACGGCCACCGCAACCGGGAAACAGAAATCAGCCGCGGGGTGGCCGAAAGACTTGGGTATCCCTGGATCTTCACGGATTATGATCAATGCATCCCCCCCGGTTTCCTTTACGACCCTTCCTTCCTGGCTTACTGCCACCATGCCGGACATGCCTCCTCCATGCCTTACCTGCAGGAGTACTTCTCGGTGTACGAGCTGAAGAAGAAAGGCCTGGTTCCTGAAGACAGCGTGTTCCTCCCGGGACATCCCGGGGACAACCTTGGGGGCAGCCTGATTCTCAAGGGTGTAAAGTCGAAGCGGGGAAAGGACCGCCTGGTTGATACGCTGATAAACACCTTCTTCCGTTTCCTTCAGCTCCCGCCGGCAGACCGTTCGCTCCTGAAAAGCCAGGTGCATGACCGCCTCATCCGGATGCCGGAGTTCGAGGACATGAAAGGCTATCTGCCCCAGGTGGAACAATGGAACATGGCCGAGCGTCTGCCAAAATTCATCTGCAACTCTGCGCGGGTGTTCACCTGGTTCGGATACGGCCTGAGGCTGCCCCTCTGGGAGCCGGAACTCGTCCGTTTTTTTTCTGAACTGCCTTATGAACTGAGAATCAACAAGCGGCTCTACGACAAGGTGCTGAAGGAGGCCTTCTTTTTGCCACAAGGGGTTTTTTTCGGGCCGGAGGAGCTGCCACGGGAAACCACTTTCTGCCTGCCGGACCCGGTGAAACGGCTCGGGCGGCGCCTCGTACCGTTTCCCCTGATCAGACGCAGGTTAACACGGAGAGACTTGATCGGATACGCCCGGTTTACAGAAGAAATGCACACACAGATGAGGGAGGCCGGCCGGAAGGTCCCCCGCAGGTACGACAGCTTCAATGCCCTGCTGTGTGAATGGTACCTTTATTTGCTCGAAAGGGAAGGCATCAGTTGATGCTTCCTTCAAAAGCGGCAACGAAGGCGTCCAGGTCAGGGTTCTCAAGGAACACATCTTCGCTGAAAAACACCAGAACAGGTTCCATCCGTTCCGGGGGGCGGAAGCCCGACATGGCCGTGATCAGGTTCATCCGCTCATCAAAAAAAGCCACACTGGGATAGCCCATTTTGCCCTGCAGCAAGGCGATGGCGAAGTCGTGGGCTGAACGCCTCTGTCCGGCATTCCGGTTGAGGTATTCCCTGCCCCGGAAGGTGATGGGTTCGGTCTGTTCGGCATTCAGCTTGACGGCATAGAAGTGCTCATTGATGTAATCCACGATCACAGGGTGGGTGTAAGTGGTCGCATCCATGCGGCGGCACCAGCTGCACCAGTCGGTATAGACGGAAACGAAGACCTTCTTTGGCTGTTGCCTGTTCAGGGCTTCCGCTTCCTCGATGCTGAGCCATTTGATTTCTTTTTCCTGGGCACTGGCAGAAACCGCCAGGAAGAAGGACAGCAGGCCTGCAAGGGCGAACGCCAGGGGGTATTTTATGGTTGCCATGGTTTGTGTGTTGGGTTCTGACAAAATTAATGCATTTTCTTGTTCGGGCACACGGGCCCTTCCCGGGCAGAGAACCGTGCTGGAAACACGGCCGGTCAATGCCGGTTTATGGATTAACAGACAATAATGGATTTTGTTTTATACATTTGCTTTTTCCGGATGAACCTGCTGGCAAGAAAAAACCACCCCCCCCTTTCTCCCGGGCGCATGGCCTGGAAGAAATTCCGCCGCAATCCCGCCGCTCTGGCAGGGTTGGGATGGATTACCCTGTCGGCATTGATTGCCTTGTCCGGATACCTGTTCATCCCCGACAAAACACCCCATGCCAACCACCAGCAGCTGGAGGTCGCCACCCAGGGGCCGGGATTCTGCGTGGAGCGGCTGTACATCCGCAAGAACCTCCCGGAACATCCCTCAGGCATCCTGCAGACCATGCTGGGAGGGCGTCCCCTCCCCTATACCACGGTCCCGGTCTACAGCTGGCGGCTCCAGGGAGACACACTGTATTACGAAACCTGGTCGGGGGACCCCGCCATCCCGGGCCTGCCCGGGGCGGTATACGCACCGGATGCCCTGTTTGCGCTGGATCCGGCCAGGCCGCCGCAAACCGACGGGAAAGGTCCCGTCATCCTGACCGACCTCGAGGGGAATACCCACCGGCTGGACAGGCAGGAACTGGTGTCCCGGATCGCCGGAGAGGCCGTCCGGAAAGACTGCTTCAGGCTGGGCACCGACCGTTTTGGCAGGGACATGCTCAGCCAGCTGGTCATCGGCACCCGGGTGTCGTTATCGGTGGGTTTCATCGCCGTGCTCATCTCCCTGCTCATAGGCATCACCCTGGGCAGCCTGGGAGGGTACTACAGGGGCAGAACGGACGAACTGATCCTGTGGCTGATCAATGTGATCTGGTCGGTTCCCACCCTGCTTCTGGCCATCGCAATCACCTTTGCCCTGGGGAAGGGCTTCTGGCAGGTATTCGTGGCAGTCGGCCTGACCATGTGGGTAGAGGTGGCCCGCCTGGTAAGGGGACAGGTCATCAGCCTCAGGGAAAAGGAGTTCATTGAATCGGCCAGGGCCCTTGGATTGACCAGCATGAGGATCATCGGACGGCACATCCTGCCCAACATCATGGGCCCGGTGATCGTGGTCTCGGCAGCAAACTTTGCCTCTGCCATCCTGATCGAGGCAGGGCTGAGTTTTCTCGGCATCGGGGTCCAGCCCCCCATACCATCATGGGGAACCATGATCCGCGAACATTACGGGTATATTATTCTGGACAAGGCCTACCTTGCCGTATTGCCAGGCCTGTGCATCATGCTGATGGTCCTCTCCTTCATGTTGTTGGGGAACGGGCTCAGGGAAGCCCTCGACACCTCGGCAGGGGATTGAGCCAGGGTTTGCAAGGATCATGCCGGCGGCAGGCTCTCAGGCCGCAGAAAAGGGACCAGGACCTCCAGTGAAAACCACGCGCCCCCCGGGCTTTCCCCGGCCAGGGAGTAACGCAGGGGCCGGCCGGACTTCCGTGCCATATCAATCAGCCCCAGGCCGGCACCCTTGCCGCCTGATTCACCCGGCCGGCCCAGCCGCTCCCGGGTAAGGGTACGCAAGCTTCCGTTTGCACAGGATTCATTCACCTGGTGAAGGGTGGCCTGCAGGTTCCCCACTTCATGGGGCCCGACCGGGTTATCGGACCGCAGCAGGATCCCGTAGGGGGCCCTCCAGACATGAATCGCCCCGCAGCCACAGGATGGCCCCTGCCCACTTATCCTGGCCTGCTTCCCGCTGTGATGCATGATGTTTTGTGCCATTTCCACAAATACACAAAAGCAGCGGTGGACCAGGCCATGGGCATCCTCTTCCTGCAAACTTTCCAAAAGCCGCTCCCCGCAGGCCACAATGCGGTCCATGCTGCAAACCCCCTCGAGCCGAAGAATCAATGGCTGCCCTCCTCCGGGCAGGGGATGAAGGCCTGATGGTGCTCCGTTCATCATCATTCCGATTAAACAGGGGCTAATATACGACAAATAAAGGGAATGACGGCACCAAACCAGAGAAATCAGCGGGCTTTGTTCTCCAGCATGGGCACAAACCGGAAATGCCCGCAGGCTTCCTTTTCCACGGTCGAATCAGAGACCTTGGTGACCCTGGTCATGATCTGGGTCTGACCGCTTCCGACGGGAATCACGAGGATGCCTCCCGGCTTCAGCTGCTGGATCAGCGCGTCCGGTATTGCCGGGGCCGCTGCCGTCACCAGGATGCGGTCGAAGGGCGCAAAAGAGGGCAAGCCCTTGTAGCCGTCACCGTAGAACAGCCGGGGCGCATAACCAAGGCGTTTGAGCAGTTGCTTGGTCTTCACATACAGGCTGTGGTGCCTTTCAACGCTGTATACCCTCGCCCCCATTTCAAGGAGGATGCAGGCCTGATAACCGCTCCCGGTCCCGATCTCCAGCACCTTATCCCCTTTGCCCACCCCAAGCAGTTCGGTCTGAAAGGCCACCGTATAGGGCTGGCTGATGGTCTGGCCCGACCCGATGGGGAAAGGCTTGTCCTGATAAGCAAACTCCACAAAGGAAGAATCCAGGAACTGGTGGCGCGGAACCTTTTCCAGGGCCAGCAGGACCCGCTCATCGCGGATCCCTTTGGAGCGGACCTCCTCAACGAGTTGCTTCCTTAAGCCCTTATGCCGGTACGTATCAATCATGCTCGGGGGACATGCCATGGATCCTCTGCGAAAATAATCATTCCGGAGACTCCAAAAAAATTTACTTTTGCAGGGCAGTAAAACATCCGACGAAATAAACATTTATGGAAAAAATCGGGGTCCTTGGGGCCGGACATCTTGGCAAAATACACATCAAATGCATTCAGGCATCCGACCGGTTCGACCTGGTGGGCTTCTACGACCCGGACCCTGAAATATCCGCCGGGGTGGGTAAGCAGTTCGGCATCCGCCGGTTCGAATCGGCAGAGGCTCTGATCGAGGCCTGCCATATGGTGGATATTGTGACGCCCACGGTCTCCCATTTCGACTGTGCCTCGAAGGCCCTGCGGCAATCCCGGCATGTGTTCATTGAAAAGCCCCTGACCACCACCCTGTATGAAGCGCGCAAACTGATCGACCTGGCCCTGGAGGCCGGCGTCAAGGTCCAGGTGGGCCATGTGGAACGGTTCAACCCGGCCTTTATCGCGGCCCAGCCCTACTTCTCCAACGTCATGTTCATTGAAGCCCACCGCCTGGCGCAGTTCAATCCCAGGGGGACGGACGTTCCCGTCATCCTGGATTTGATGATCCACGACATCGACATCATTCTGAACGTGGTCCGGTCCACGGTCAGGAAGGTATCGGCCAGTGGGGTATCGGTGATCTCAGGGACTCCCGACATTGCCAATGCACGCATCGAGTTTCACAACGGCTGTGTGGCCAACCTGACGGCAAGCAGGCTGTCCATGAAAAGCATGAGAAAGTCCCGCTTCTTTCAGAAGGAAGGATATATTGCCGTGGATTTTCTCAAGAAGGAAACCGAACTGATCCGGATCATGGATGCCGGGAAGGACCCGGATCCGTTTGCCATGCTCATAGAGCCCGGAGCAGGGGAGCCGCCCAGGCAGATCCTGATCGACAAGCCCGAGGTCAAGCCCACCAATGCCATCCAGACCGAGCTGGAAACCTTCCACGATTCGATCGTTCACAACACCGAACCCCTGGTGACCATCATGGATGGGTATGCCTCGCTCGACCTGGCCTACCAGATCATGGAAAAAATTGATGCCGGCTTAAAAATGGGCTAGGCAGGATTTCCGCCCCCGGGGGGGGGGAGGTGCCCCTGATGGCTTGTGCAGGGGCAGGTTCTCACAGAAATGTACCATGGACCACCGACCGACCTGCTGGGGCCAGGCGGTCCCGGGCCTGTCCTCAAAGAATATTCCCGGGGATACAATATGGGAAATTGCCGGGCGTTTTATCCATATATCCCAAACCGTTATTCCGGCTGTTCCATCATATTATTTGTCAGGAATTCCAGACAATTTGCAATCGATTTTCTGAAACCGAAAGTCCTGTATGGAGAAAAAGTTACAAAACAGGCAACTGGCCAAATACATCGCCTTTGACTTCCTGGCAGCCGCCCTGGCCTGGTTTTGCCTGATCACCTACCGGAAGGCCAACAGCAGCTTTGGCTTAAACACCCTGAAAGAGCATGTGTTCATCGATCAAAACCTCTGGGTGGGCCTGATCCTCATTCCCGCCTTCTGGTTGTTGCTCTACTCCCTGAGCGGGACCTACAGGTCCATCTTCAGGGGATCCAGGCTGGGCCTGTTCGGACAAACCCTGTTCACCTCCCTGGTCGGGGTGCTGATCCTGTTTTTTGTGGTGTTGCTCGACCAGGAGGTCAGCACGGGCAAAGACTACTACCAGAGCTTCCTGGTCCTGCTTTTCTTTCATGTGTTCCTCACGTCGGCGTTTCGCATGACACTGGCTACCAGGATCGCCCACAAGATCCATCACCGGATCATCGGGTTCAATACCATCATCATCGGCAGCCAGAAAAAGGCCGTGGAGATTTTTCACGAACTGGAGACACAGCCGAAATCAGCCGGCAACAAGATCATCGGTTTCGTGCCGGTGAACCCCTCTGACAATCATCCCATCGGAGGGCATCTGCCACGGCTCGGAGGATTCAAGGACCTGAAAGACATCGTGAACGCCCACGGGGTGGAGGAGGCCATCATCGCCATCGAGCCCCGGGAGCACAGGAACCTGAACCAGATCCTGACGGAGCTGCACCAGACCGATGTCATCGTGAAGGTCATTCCCGACCTGCACGACATCCTCCTGGGGGCCGTCAAGATGACCAGCATTTTCGGCACCCCCCTCATTCAGATACAACCCGGGCTGATGCCTCCCTGGCAACAATCGATCAAGCGCCTGATCGACGTCCTCTCCTCCCTTTTTGCCCTGGTGGTCCTGTCTCCGGTATTCCTGGCCACCGCGATTGCGGTAAGGGCCACATCCAATGGCCCGGTTTTCTATACCCATGAACGCATCGGGCGGGGAGGCAAAGCCTTCAAAATGCACAAGTTCCGCTCCATGTATGTTGATGCGGAGAAAAACGGCCCCCAGCTAAGCTGCAAGGACGATCCCCGGATCACCCCGCTGGGCCGGTTTATGAGGAAGGTGCGGCTGGACGAGATTCCCCAGTTCTACAATGTGCTTATCGGCAACATGTCCCTGGTGGGTCCGCGCCCCGAACGCCGGTATTTCATTGACCAGATCGTGAAAAAAGCCCCGCATTACACCCTGCTGCAGAAAATCAAGCCCGGGATCACCAGCTGGGGACAGGTCAAATACGGCTATGCGGAAAATGTTCCCCAGATGATCGATCGCCTGCGCTACGACCTGATATACCTGGAAAACATGTCCCTGGCGGTGGACTTTAAGATTTTAATCTACACGGCCCTGATCATCCTGCAGGGACGGGGGAAATAAACCACGCTCAGAGGACTCCGGATTCGATCAGCAGCACGATCTCTTCGATCAGTTTATCCTCTCCCTCCGGATCGTACGGGGTCCTAAGATTGTATCCGAAAATCCGGGCAAGGGACTGCCAGAATACGGCCGGCACCCCCCCCCGGTAATCCCTCAGAATATCGTAGGATGTCTTGCTGGTTTCCCGGTCAATCAGTTTGATCAGTATCAGCCCCTGTGTCCTGGTCAGGCGCACGAGGTCTTCTTCGAACTGCCCCCGGATCTCCTCCTCGATTCGCCGGACAAACCGGCGGCGCTCCGCATCCGACCCGATGGAATCAAGGACCGGCTCGTATTCCCGGAGTTTGAGTCCTGCCAGATAAGCATAGGGATAGGCCCGCTTGACGTTATGGACCATGCGGTAATACCGCATCTGTTCGGACCGGCTCTGAAAAATGCGGGGGGCCAGGATGACCACCGGGCTAAGGTCAATCACCGGTATGGTATCCCCACCGACCACCGTGGCACGGTGGGTCGCCCCCTGGATTTCCTGCGCATGGACCGTCCGGGGGGGCAGCATGCCTGAAAACACGCAAAATGCCAGCCAGAGGAAGAAAACCTGCTTCATGGTGTTCGCCGCTTCAGGGAGACAATCCCCCCATACGACAACGTGAAAAGATACGAAAAATTTCAGGTGCCGGCAAGCCCCTGTTACAGGGACCTCGCAAACTCAGGCCACCTTCAGGCGCCCGTCGCTGGCTTTTTCAATCCTGGCCCGGGCATACTCCAGGTCGATCGTGAGGGTGGTGGTTTTCCCGGAACCGGAGGGCAGTTCGAACATGGCGTCCAGCATCACCAGCTCGCAGATGGACCGCAACCCGCGCGCGCCCAACTTGAACTCAATGGCCTTGTCGACAATGTAGTCCAGGACCCCGTCATCGATTTTAAGTTCGATGTTGTCCATCTCAAACAACCGCACGTATTGCTTGACCAGGGAATTCCTGGGCTCGGTGAGGATGGCCCTCAGGGTGGCCCGGTCAAGCGGGTTGAGGAAAGTCAGCACGGGCACACGACCGACCAGTTCCGGGATCAGGCCGAAGCTTTTAAGGTCCTGGGGAGCAATGTACTGAAGCAGATTATCCCGGTCGATCCGGCCTGATTTGCTGGCACCGTAACCAATGGCGTTTGCCTGCATGCGGGAGAGGATCCTCTTTTCAATCCCATCAAATGCCCCCCCGCAGATGAAGAGGATGTTCTGGGTATTGACCTGGATCATCTTCTGTTCAGGATGCTTTCGTCCCCCCTGGGGCGGCACGTTGACCACGGCCCCTTCCAGGAGTTTGAGCAGGGCCTGCTGGACCCCCTCTCCCGACACATCCCGTGTGATGGAAGGGTTGTCACTCTTGCGGGCTATCTTGTCCACCTCGTCGATGAAAACAATGCCCCTTTCGGCCGCTTCCACATCATAATCGGCCACCTGCAGCAGGCGGGCCAGGATGCTTTCCACATCCTCGCCGACATAGCCCGCTTCCGTAAGGACCGTCGCATCAGCAATGCAGAAGGGGACCTGCATCATGCGGGCAATGGTTCGTGCCAGCAAGGTTTTCCCCGTTCCTGTCTCGCCCACCATCATGATGTTGGATTTTTCGATCTCCACATCGTCTTCGGGAGGCTGTCCCACAGACAGGTAATTGATGCGCTTGTAGTGATTGTACACGGCAACAGACAGGACCTTTTTCGCATCCTCCTGCCCGATCACATACTTGTCAAGATGTTTCTTGATCTCGGCGGGCTTGAAAAGTTGAAAGGAAGGTATTTTTTTCCTGCCTTTAACGGCCTTTTCCTCTGTTACAATGAGGCTTGCCTGTTCAATGCAGCGCTCACAGATGTGGGCCCCGATGCCCGAGACAAGCATCTCGACATTCTTGCCGTCGCGTCCGCAAAAGGAACACTTCCTGTTTTCTTTGGTCATGGCAGGGTCATTTTACCCCAGGGGGCCCTCAGGATTTTTCCTTGTCCGGTTTGTTGGATCGCAGCACTTCATCAATCATGCCATAGCCCTTGGCCTCTTCGGACGTCATCCAGAAATCCCTGTCCGAATCACGCCAGATGGTATCATAATCCTGGCCCGTATGCCGTGAAATGATCTCGTACAACTCCTTCTTGATCTTGGAAATCTCCCTGGCCGTGATTTCAATGTCGGAGGCCTGGCCTTCTGCCCCACCCATCGGCTGGTGAATCAGGATCCTGCTGTGGGGCAGCGCCGTACGCTTTTTCTCTGTCCCCGCGCACAGCAGCACCGCCCCCATGGAAGCAGCGATGCCGGTACAGATGGTGGCCACATCCGGGGCAATATACTGCATGGTGTCATAAATCCCCAGGCCGGCGTACACTGATCCGCCCGGGGTATTCAGGTAGATCTGGATGTCTTTCCTGGGATCCACGGATTCCATGTACAAAAGCTGGGCCTGGATGATGTTGGCCACATAGTCGTTGATGGGCACTCCGAGAAAAATAATACGGTCCATCATCAGCCGGCTGAACACGTCCATGGTGGCAATATTCAGCTGTCTTTCCTCGATGATCGTCGGGCTGATGTAGTTGCCGTAAACAGAAGTATACTTGTGAAGGCTCATGCTGCTTACGCCGAGGTGGCGTGTGGCATACCTGGAAAAATCATCTTTTGGGCTCATGTCAGAAATATTGGTGAAAGGCAGGCAGGCCTACCGTGCTTCCTGCCCCGGTTGGTACTTTTCGGTCACTAATTTAACAAATTCATCGAAGCCAAGTTCGGTTTCCCGGAGTTTGATTTTATCTTTATACAGGGCCAGCAGCTTCTCATCGGTCAGGTGGTCTGTCACCTTCTTGATTTCTTCCTCCTTGGATTTGATGTTGCGGATGAATTCCTGGATCACGGACGGATCCACCTCTTCCTGCCCGTACTGTTTCATCTGTGCCCGGAAATAAGAGTCCAGGTGGGCATTGACTTCTTCTTCTGTCACCTGCAGTTCATATTTTTTAAGGAGGTGGTTCTCAATCAGCTGCCAGCGGAAAGTATCGGCAAACTGGTCAAAGTCCTTGTCGATCTGTTCGGGGGTAATCTCCTCCTTGTTGGTATCGGTCAGCCATTTTCTGAGGAACTCCCCGGGAAGCGGCAGGGCGGTTTTTTCCAGCAAGGCTTTCATGACCTCATTGCGGAAATGCTTGTCCACATCCGCCTGATACTGGGCCGAAATCTGCCCGCGAAGAAACTGACGCAGTGCCTCCTCGGTCTCGATGGTCTTTCCGGGGGCCACCTTTTCGAACAATCCCTTATCCAGGTCTGCAGGCTCCACCCGGCTGATGCTCTCCACGGTGAAGCGGAACAGGGGACCCACGTCCCCGAGTTCTTCTTTTTTCACCCCGATCATGGCCGCAGTTTCCGCTTCCGATTCCACGGCGGAGAAGACATCCATGACCAGGCTGTCTCCAGGCTTAAGCCCCACCAGGCGCTTTTTCACGTCTTCATCGCGGATGTACTGTATATATACGTTGGCCTTATTGACTTGGCCCCCGGGCTTTTCAGTTTCTTCGGAGGCCATCTCCGTGAATTCCCCGTAAAGCACATCGTCCTTTTCGGAAACACCGGGATGGGTCATTTTCCCATAACGGCGGCGGATGTCGTTCAGGTAATTGTCCACCACGTCCTCCCCCACCTTGATCCGGTGGTACGCCACTTCGATCCCATCCGACAAATCCAGCGTCACTTCCGGGGCCAGGCCTATATGGTAGTGAAATGTGAAATCGGATTGCCCTTCCCAATCGGTTTGGGCCGCCAGGTCATGGTCCGGGACCGGGTGCCCCAGGATATTGAGTTTGTTGTCACGGATATAGGTATATACAGCGTCAACCAGGACCTTGTTGACTTCCTCCACCAGGATGCCCTTTCCGTAAAGCTTTTTCACCATGCCAAAGGGAACCTTTCCCGGGCGGAACCCGGGCATCTGGGCCTTCTTCTGCATGTTTTTCAACTCCTTATCGACCTGCTCCTGGTAATCTTCCTGCTTTAGTTCCACCTTCAGTATGGCCTCAAGGGCATTCTGGTTTTCCTGCGTAATGTTCATGAAATGGGTTTGTTTTTCTGTTTGTCAGGCAGCGTCCCGGGGGCATCCCCCGGCCGGCCGGCACCACCTTTCACTATCGGATCATTGACCAGCCTTCTGTGCGGATGAAGGGAATTTTCATAGGTCCCGATTGCCCTGATAATAAAATACTTACTGCCTGTCTGTTTTGTCTGTTTATAAAAATGAGCGAATTTTTCTATTTTCGAAGTTGGGATTCCTATAACTCAACCACAGCGGGAATTCCCCTTTTGCCCCCCATCAGCAAGTCGTAGATTCAACTCCCTGAGGTAAGCAATCTCGCTTTTAAGCTGTTCTGTCATTTCATCATACAATACCCTGGGGACATATTCTTTCTGACAGTTTTCTAATTCATTGCCCAAGGATATCTTCTTTGGAGAGTCTTCCAAATACTCCGGGGAGAAAAAATAACAAGGATGTGTATCTGTGACAATGCACAGCTCTTGGAAGGTTGTCAATCGAAGGGATTCCTGCTTAATTGCTTTCTGCAGGCCATTTTCCGACATATTTATTCTTCTCGCTATCTCCTTCTTGCTTATCTCACCCCTTTTGGATTCAATGAATTCATTAAGGGTGCTGACTTTCAGTTTTTTCCATTGTGCCATCAAATATTTATTTGATTTTTAATCACACTTT
>CAYZCW010000005.1:0-226045 GCA_964477035.1 uncultured Bacteroidales bacterium | reverse complement strand
GGAACTCCCGTTGAACCACTAAAAGAGGCATGTGACTATGGTCAAGTTTCCCGTATTCAGGGTGCGGCTGCAACCCAAAATAACAAACGGTGTCATTCCTGCCACAAACACTTTTTCTCACAAATGTTCCCGCACATTTCGGGATGTGGATAAACACGAAGGCCGGATTACTACCAATGATCATTTTATTGTCTTTTTTGTTAAGAAGTTAATACACTTCCCAGGCAGCCAGGTGATGAGCCTGCCAACCAACCAAGTGTTGGACCTGGTTATTTCTCTGTTTTTTTTCATTGCCCGGATCAATGGCTTGTTATCAAATCCCGATAGAATATACTCCGGATGCATGGCAACCCTGTAATGAAATCCTTGCGCCCATGCAATATACACAGGCAGGCTTTCTATTGCATGAGCAAGCGTACCATCCCCTGGCATCGGTTCTTCAGGAAAGATTTCTGGTTTCAAACCAAGATCAAAAAGTGGCCGAAGGGCTTCAGGTCTGTACCAAAACATGCTGCCATATGGCATTATCGGAGAAACGATTTTTTCAAATTGAATCTTCTTCTTACAATTCATTTGGAGCCAAAGCTCTTTTGCTGGTTTAATGGTCTTATCCCATTTCATTACCCCAACCGACCTCCTGAACATAAGTGGGATATCTGAGATAACCACGCCCAGGGACTTGTCTTCAAAAAACGCCTTCATGATTTCCTCCTGCGGAATGATCAGCGTATTCATGATCTCATTAAGCCAGGAATAACCTATCCCCTCTTTACCGCGCAATGTTTTTTTGGTATGGAAATGCCCTGCCACTTCATATACGGAGAGCTTCTCCGCCATCTGTAACCAGGGACCTATATCCCTGCCTCGATTTTCCACAATTCTTATTTCCTTAATGGTTACACCAGGAGAATGAGCGGCCAACTGGGTTTTAATCTTTTCTTTTTTTTCTGAAGTATCGGTTGTGATATACCAATCAAAATGGCGCAAAGCAACCGTCAATGCATCAAGCATCTTCTGAAAAACATCCAGGTAATAAACGTGAATATGAACAGCTGCAAAAAGCTTTGATGCCGGCTTATTTGATTTAAAACCAACAAACAACCTGTTGTCAATTATATGAACGTACTCATTGGGGGGAAGGGTGTCAAAGAAATGTTTGTCTATCAAGCCAACATCAAATTCGCTGTATTTTTTCATTACGGACTTGATGTATGTCGGGACTCCTGTATGGATAAAACTCTTGACCTTTAAGAATGGCGTTCCTTTTTCAAGCAACAAACCCGGATGTGCTAAGCTCAGGTCCGGCTTCAAGCCATTTGCTGGCTCAATATTGATGACTGTATCGAAGAGAAATCCTGCCCGAACCAATTTCTGTGTAAGTGGGATTTCGCCAAAACGAATGGTGTGTAAAATATTTTTGTAACTCTTTTGCCCTTCCCAAAAGCGTTGAAAAGCTCTCGAAGCAACGACCTGTCTGTTAAATACCAGGAAGTAGCTTTGTACATGTTCCGGGATAATGCCCTTGAATCCAAAGTTGTTTCTGAAAAACCGAATGTGTCGTGTGATACCCCAAAAATCCAAAACACGGGTCTCCATATTTGAGTATATCTCACTCAGATCAACCAATGGACCAAAACAACTGTCGTTCATCAATGTGATGCTGTCATATCTTGTAAGAGACTCCCATCCATCCTCCAGCAACGCATCTTTCCATGCACCAAAATCGAACCCAGTGTTCTGGCGACAGGAAAGGGTGTGACAAGCACCATTGATTTTCCTTTGATCTTCCTCACTAAGCGGACTGTTTGATATGAACCTGACCCTCTCAAACAAAGGAGCTATTTTCCAGATCATATGCACTACATGATCTGAAAGCTGACCATGGGGATTAAAATGAACAAACACCAATAACCTTTTCACGACAGACCTCCTGACATTTTGTTGCTGTGATCGCCCAATAATTCATGCTCCAAATCCCTGGCAAATCGTTTCATATTAAATCGGTTGCTGGCCCACATAAAAGCATTGTGCCCGATTGACCAAATCTTTTCCGGGTTCAAATAAAAATACTCCAGCTTCTCCGCCAATGACTTCACATTGCCTTGCTCGTATAGCAGCCCTGTTTCCCCGTGAGAGACCAGCTCCGGATTGGCCCCGGAATTAGAGGCTATTACAGGAATTCCCATCTTCATTGACTCTACGGTTATCCGGCCAAAAGCCTCACAAACAGAACAATTTAAAGACACATCATGACTGGCTATTATTGGCCATGGATCTTTTGTGAATGACAGGATAGAAACAACACCACTCAGCTCATTATTATCCACATAACCTGACACATGTCGGGAATACTGGTTGTTTATGGCCCCGAGTAATGTCAATCGGATGTAGTACCCCTTCTCCTTGACCAAAAGCTCGATTGCCCTAACAGCCTCCATTTGTCCTTTGTTTTCGGCCACCAATCCGACTATAATGACACCCATCGGTGATTCACTGGTAAATGTCGTTTTGGTATCGCGGTTGAAGAGATATCCATCTGGGGTTACTGCATAATAAAGCAATCCGACTTTTCTTGCAGGAATTGATTTGTCATATTTGCTTTTCGTAGCCAGGGAGTTTACAATCACCCTTCGTGACCACATGGAAATCACCCGGTGAGACAGCCTCTCTCCAAAATAGTATCTTAGTTTATGATCCTCCCAGCCAAACTCGTGAATATACCAAATATGCTTTACTCCTGTAAACCTCGAGGCCAGGGCCCCGGCGGGAATAGTGATGGTGTTGGTAATAACCAGATCTGGTTTGTGTTTTTTTATTAGCCGGATAAAAGCCCATGAAGATCGAATAATTTGTCCCGCCAGAATGACCATCCTTTTTATTGACAAACGGTAGTTTCTCACCCACCAGGGAGTTGGCGTAATTACGATGTGGGTTGCTTCATTTATACACCATGCCTCCAGTGGCCCATGATTGGGCAGGCTGAGTATTACCTCGTGTCCCAGGTCTTTCAATGCTATTATCCCTTCAGCCAGGACCTTTTCCGCACCAAAAAGACCTGACGAATGGGAAATCCATAAGACACGCTGCCCGCCTTTTTTCAAATTATCCCGCGTCTGTTCATTCATTGGCTATATCAACCAATGATAGGTCAAGATTGGTTAAAAATGCAACAATGGCCGCATCTCTAGTATTCCTTCTCTCTCTATGGGATGATTCAGCAATGGGGTTGCCGCTGTTTAAACGAGCCACCCATCCGCAGTAATCATACTCGTACCTGTCTTTCGAGACTGGTTTTTGTGTTTTTCCCTGGAAGTGAGATTTGAGGGTCCAGTAATCCCATTTACCGGGCACCCCCAGTTTCTTTAGCAACTCCACCTTATTCATCTGTCCATAAGGCAGGTAGGGATCAAATTCTTCCCGGGCATCGTTTCTAAATATTATTTGAGGTTCTTCCTTTGCTTCAGGTCTAAACCCGTTTTTTAACAACAACTCATTTTTTGTAATGCGTGCCATGGGCACCATCCAGTACTTTATCCAAGGTTTATTCTTGATATTTTCCTGGATGGCCTGCCATGCATCATTGGTTAAAAAACAATTGCCGTCCCAGGGACACACCCATTTTGCCAGGTCTCTGCCATGTTTTAATGCCAGATTTTTGGCTCCATTGATGTTCATCGCATACAATGTTTTCTTGCTTAACCCAAAGGATTCAGCAATTAAGCGGTGAATCTCTGTCTGGGGATCACCGGCTGTCTCAAGTAATTCTTTCACACTCAGATCCCCTTCATCCTGACGCCCAATATCTGAATACCTTTGGGGATCAAACGGAATTTCAAAATATTTCTTTCCATAGGCATCAAGCAAACACTTTAACCCTTGCAGTTGATTTGGATCGACTATCCTGTTCAAAACCCATACTTTAATGCAGTTTTGCAGTTCGGGCTCATGCTTCAGCATGAACTCCAGGTTCTTTTGGGTCTGACCGGGTTGATGCCTTGGAGGAAGGTCATTGCCCAAAACACGATATAAAACAAATGTATCGGCCTTCACAGACATCGGGTTGCTTGCATAGGACCTTTCGGCCTCTTTCAGTTTATTTCGCCTTTTTACAGGCATTATTATCAAGCGTTCGTAATTAAGCCTTAACCGGCCGGGAATCCTGATTAAAAACTTAAGGTTTTTATACAAGTAATAGGCAAGGTTATAGGCAAAGGGCCAGTTCCATAAAAATTGTCGGATTCTTATCCGGCTTTTAATTGGAACTCTCATGATGACAGGGCAAGTTTCTTTTCAAATGCTCCCCCAGCCTGATGGCCAGGGCCACGATGGTGTAGGTCGGGTTGGCCGAGCCACTGGTCGGAAAGACGGAGGCACCTGCCATATAGACGTTGTCACAAAAATGCAGGCGGCCGTGGCGGTCCACCACCGAGGTGGCAGGGTCGTTCCCCATGCGGGTGGCTCCCATGTGGTGGGACGCGTCAAAGTCGACCGGCCAGGGGTCGGTTGCTTCCTCCAGGCGGTCGGCAAGCCGGCCCAGTCCCGACCTTTCCAGCTCCTGACCCAGGTAACGCTGTACGGCGGCCATGCTGCGCTTATCCAATTCGCCCGGGACATGCCGTACCACAGGCAGGGGCATGCCGAAAGCATCCATTTTATCGCCCAGGCTCACCCGGTTGGTTGGATCGGGAGCCATCTCCATGAAATTGCGCAGCCAGATCTCCCGGACCGAAAGCGGTTTTCTGTCGAACAACCGGTTGTATACATAGTACATCACCATGGGCAGGTCCATGCTGATTTTGCCGGCCATCCCGGCAATCTCCCCAAAGGATTTCCTGCTGTTCATCAGTTCGGAGTCATCCCCGGTCTCGGAATAGTCCCTCAGGGGCATCACCCGTTTGCCTTTTGCTCCCTTGACAGCCCTCAACAGGAGCTTGGAGCGCTTCACAAAAAACTGAAGGGCCTGTATGCTTTCCCGGCCCGACCAGTTGAACACCGGCTCGAAGCGCACATAGGCATTCAGCAAGCCTTCCTTTTCCTGCAGCACCTCACTGACCCGCAGGCCCACGTAAGCGGCGTGGCCTGTTTTCAGGGATAGAAAGCCAAAGTACCCGGGAGCTTCCCCAATGGGCGCCGACAGCCTGACCACCCCGAAATTATTCTTTGGATGGTTCATGAAGTAGCGCCCCACCTGGTCCCGGTCATTGCCGAGACCGCCGGGACAGGCATAGGTGGAGTTCAGCAGGATGCGGGGGTTCTCGATACCCCCGCATGCCAGGACGAAGACCCGGGCATGCACGGAAAACGCCTTCCCTCCGGGCGCCATGACGGAGGCAGCCTCCGCCCGCCCGTTTTCCCGGGAGCCTTCCAGGCGGGTCACCGTGGCATGCATGAACAGGTCAATCCCCTCCCCTTCATAGATCCGCGCAAATTCCCGCCCATAGTCCGGGGGCGGTTCCGGGGCCACAAATATCTTTTCCTGCAAGGCTTCCCATTGGGGGAATCTTTCCGCGCGCGCGCCCAGCTCCATCCACTGCTTGTCCCGGAACAGCTCCGGGGCCGGAAAGCGAAACTGCCTGGCCGCCTCCCGGTACCAGGGGATCAGCTCTTCCCGGGCCACGGGCCATCCCGACCAGGGCACCCATTCACGTTTTCTGAAATCGACCGGGTCGAGCGGACTCGACAGGCCGGCCCAGGTGGAGGAGGCGCCTCCAAGGACCCGTTCCCGGGAGTATTCCTTGATCAACATCCCCCTGCTTTCCACCTCCCTCAGCTTGTCCGTAAAGCGTTCCGGGCGATGCGATCCGCTCTCCAGCACACAAACCTTCAGACCCCTTCCTGCCAGCACATGGGCAAGCGTTCCGCCGGCAGGACCCGATCCGACGATGCATACATCGTAACACTGTTCGGGGCTGGCTTCCATCCCACACAGGTCGTAAACCATGGATTATTTTGTGGCTATGGCCTGGATATTGCTGGGCATCAGCGAGTCTGTCAGGGCTTCATCAGAGAAACTCCTGTCGTGGTATTGCCTGATGACGAACCGGTCAAACAGGGGAATGCACAGCGCCAGCAAGTAAGTAAGGGGTCGGATAAAAAAGCGCGTTTCCGCCTGCAACAGGATCCTTTGCAGCAGGATCCCAATGGTTTTATATGGCCCGCATGAAGCACTGATTTCCATCTCTTTCCACGAAGATACCGACAACACCTCCCGCATCCCGAAACGGGTGAAATGATAGTAATTGTCCGGGCCACGGTGCACCGGGAAAACGGAACTCGCTGAGACATACAATCTGCCTCCCGGGCGCAGGATACGGAATGCCTCCCGGACCAACCGCCATGGCTCTTTCAGGTGCTCCATCAGTCCCATGGCGATCACCTGGTCAAAGCTGCCTTCAGGGAGTTCTTCCAACAAAGGATAATACCGCTCACAATCCGTTTCATAGCGAGGCAGGATATGCACATTGTCAAACATCCCATCATGGGGAAACTCAATAAACACGATCAGGGTCCTGCCCTCCCGGGAAAACCGCCGTCCAAAGCTTCTTAGATCGCCTTTCGTCAGTTTGGGCCTTGCCGTAAAAGACTTCCTGGGGTATCTGAACCTTCTCATTTGTCATCCCCCCCCGCCATCTCCCGGAAGCGGGCATTGCGCTGCAGCAGCTCTGTGTAGGTGCCGTGGTCGGTGATGCGGCCGGCCTCCATCAGATAGATCACGTCGCAGTTCCTGACGGTGGTGAGCCGGTGGGCGATGAGGATCACGGTGCGGCCGCCCTTGAGGCGGTCGATGGCCTCGATGATGTAGCGTTCGGTGATGTTGTCCAGGGCCGAGGTGCCTTCATCCATGATCAGCAACTGGGGATCGTGGTACAGGGCCCGGGCGATGCCCACCCGCTGTCGCTGCCCGCCGGAGAGGCGCACCCCGCGCTCGCCCAGCACCGTATGCTCTTTTTCTGGCAGGTGGTCGATCAGCTCGCTGAGCCGGGCGGCGTCCACCGCGCTCCTGAACCGCTCTCTGTCGATCTCCCCGTCCTTCAGGCCCATCGCCACATTCCGCAGCAGGGTGTCATCCATCAGGTATATGAACTGCGGGATGTATCCGACATTCCGCCTCCAGGCGCGGGGTCTGTCCATCACATCCGATCCGTCGACCCGGATGCTTCCGCCCTGGATCTCCAGCAGTGCGAGCAGGGCATCCACCAGGGTGGTCTTGCCCGCTCCCGACTCCCCGACCAGGGCCACCGCACGCCCCCGCGGGATGGTCAGGTTCACGTCAATCAGCGCCTGTTCCGAAGAGTCCGGGTACATATAACGCACGTCCTTCAGCACGATCTCCCGTTCGAATGGCAGGGGGGCCTCATCTTGCTCAGGACCCCGCCGGGCCAGGGCCCTGAGCTGCTCCAGGTCCTCAAACACCGGGTCGATCGAATACAGGCTGTACCTCAACTCGGTCACATGGTTCATCAGGTCACGGAAAATCGGCATCAGCCGGTAGGTGGCCGCCGCGAACAGGGCCAGCACGGCGATGATGCTTTCGATCGACTCGTTGCGGGCGGTGAGCACCAGGGCCAGTCCCAGCACGCCCACCACGGTGATGGCCTCGAAAACGGGCCGCTGCAGGTTGTTGATGATGTTTTTAAAAAACTGGGCTGCCGAGCGCCTCCTGAGGCTATCGGCATATTGCCCGATAAACGTCTCCTCCCTGCCCAGCACACGGATGTCCTTCAAACCGGCCAGTCCCTGCATCACCACCTTGTTGCTTACCTTGCGCTGCTCCACCGCATCTTTGCCAAACCGGTCGGTCTTCTTGCGGATCACCCGCATGAAAAGCCAGCTGAAGCCACCCAGTCCCGTCACGGCCACCAGGGAAAACACCGGCTCAACCAGCACCAGCAGTCCGAAGATAAAGACCATCGACACCCCGCTCAGCACAATACCCATCAGCGGCATGAACACGTTCTGGATCACCACCATGGTCTCGTGGTTCACGTTGCGCAGCAGCTCGGAAGAGTTGCGGCCCAGATGAAAGGAGTAAGGGGCGAACATGTATAGGGAGAACAGGCGATGGGACAACTCCTTGAACTTGTGCTGCACAAACCGGATCCTGACGTAGTGGATCAGCATCGTCAACCCGCCCTTGGCCACAAAAAACCCGATGAGCCCAACGGACCCCACCACCAGCAACTGGCGGGAGGTTTCGATCCCCAGCCACTCCAGCACCGGCCCGGAGAGCGGGTGCAGAAACAGCTTGCCGGGCGAGGCCACCACCAGGATGAAGGCCGGGATGGCGCCGATGCCCACCATCTCCATCACGGCGCTGACCACCATCAACAGCAGCAGCCCGAAGCTCTTGGCCTTCTCCCGGCGGGAAAAAAGCTGCCAGAGCTTGCGGAGTCTGGGACCAACGGCGCGTTGTGCTGGTGATTTCATTCCCAATCTTTGATTAAAACAAAAGGGGCTGCTTTTCAGTACAATTGTTTACCCGGGCAAACAATTTCCGCATTTTTTGTTTATCCCGGCAAACACTTTCAAGCCTTTTTTGTATGCCGCGGTAAACAATTCCGGCCGGGCGCCACCCGCAGGTCCTACCCGATCACCAGCCTCTTGCGCACCAGCAGGGTGGTCTCCTCCTCGCTGAGCTTGCCGGTATCCACCCGGATGGCCGGGTCGAGCGGCTCCTCGTACACCCCGTCGAAGCCGGTCAGGTTGCTCAGTTCCCCTTTGCGGGCCTTCTCGTAGAGGCCCTTGGGGTCGCGTTCCTGGGCAATGGCCGGGGCGCAGTGGACGTACACCTCGGTGAAGTCCGTCGGACCGATGATCTCGCGGGCCATCTCGCGGTCGGCGCGGTAGGGCGACACGAAGGCGCAGATCACGATGATGCCGTTGTCCAGGAAGGCCCGTGCCATGTGGGCCACGCGCCGGATGTTCTCGCGGCGGTCCTCCGCACTGAAACCGAGGTCCGACGTCACCCCGTTACGCAACTGGTCCCCGTCCAGGATGACCACATGCTTGCCTTCCTTCCACAGGGTCGATTCGAGATTCCGGGCGATGGTGCTCTTGCCGGCCCCCGAGATGCCCGTGAGCCAGATCACCATGGCCTTGTGTCCGTAACGGCGTTCCCGCTCCCGGCGGGTGATGGAAGTGGGCACCCAGTCGCTGTCCACCACCTTGTCTGTCCCGGTTTGCATCTCCTGGAACCGGAACGTATGGCTTACCAGTCCGTTGGGGGCGATGTTCAGCTCCGACTGCACCGCCTTGCGCACCATGCCCGCCCCCACCGTCACGTTGGTGGCGGGGTCCACCAGGATGAAGCTCCCCGTGGCGGCGTTGCGGCGGTAGGTGTCCAGGTAGAGCGGCAGGCTGGTCTCCACGCTCACGCGGCCGATCTCATTCAGCTCCAGCCGTTGCGCCGGAGCACGGTGCATGGTGTCCACGTCGATCTGGTAGCTGATCTTGCGCACCACGGCCTGGATGGTGCGCGTGGTCTGCATCAGGTAGTACGTCTTGCCCATCTCCATGGCCTCGGCATTCATCCAGCAGAGGTAGGCGTCGAAAAAGCGCGAGAAGTGCGGCACGTTGTTCGAGCGCACGATCATGTCGCCCCGGCTGATGTCGATCTCGTCCTCGATGCGGATCACCACGGAATCTCCGGCCTTGGCCTCCTCCATCTCCCCGTCGTAGGTCGAGATGGACCTGATGCGGGTGGTCAGCCGCGACGGCAGGACAGTCACCTCGTCGCCCTGGCGTACGATGCCCGAGCTCACCCTGCCGGCAAACCCCCTAAACTCCTGGTGCGGCCGGATCACGTACTGCACCGGGAAGCGGAAGTCGATCAGGTTGCGGGCCGCGTCCACATGCACGTGTTCCAGGTGGTAGAGGAGCGTCGGACCGTTATACCAGGGCATGGCCTGGCTTTTGGTCACGATGTTGTCCCCGTGCAGGGCCGAGATGGGGATGAAGGTGATGTCGTCGATGTCCATGCGGTAGGCGAACTCGCGGAAATCCGCCACGATGTCCTCGAACACCTTCTGGTCGTAGTCCACCAGGTCCATCTTGTTGACCGCCACCACCATGTGCGGGATCTGCAGCAGGGAGGAGATGAAGCTGTGTCTTTTGCTCTGGGTGAGCACCCCCTTGCGGGCATCGATCAGGATGATGGCCAGGTCGGCCGTCGAGGCCCCCGTCACCATATTGCGCGTGTACTGCACATGGCCCGGGGTGTCGGCGATGATGAACTTGCGGCGGGGCGTGGCGAAATAGCGGTAGGCCACGTCGATGGTGATCTTCTGCTCCCGCTCGGCCCGCAGCCCGTCGGTCAGCAGCGCCAGGTTCACCCCCTCTTCCCCGCTCAGCCGGCTCGACAGCTCGATGGCCTCCAGCTGGTCTTCGAAGATGGACTTGCTGTCGTACAGCAGCCTCCCTATCAGGGTGCTCTTGCCGTCGTCCACACTGCCCGCGGTGGTGAACCGCAGCAGGTCCATTTTCAGGTATTTGTTATCCGTCGGATGAATATGCATTGTTTCCAAATCAATCCTGTTTAAGTTCCTGATTTCCGTGCCTGGCCTCCCCGGCTCCGTGCAGGCCTCCCCCTGTTCAGGTCCTGACCGCCCTGTCGTTTTCCGGAACGGCATCCAGCACCTGATCAACCACTTTACGGGCCCGGGCTTCCGGAAAACCTGTTTGGCGGGCCACCTCCAGGCAGTCACTCAGCGCCGGATGCCCCTTCCCGTTCACGGTGGTGGTATGCTGTCCGCCGAAGCCTTCCGAAGGCAACAGGTCGTAGGCCGGGGACACCTTCCATGACCCGTCTTTATAAATGAACGAAAAATTCCGGGCGTGGTCGTCCCGGTTCCCGGTAACCACATTGAACACCATCAGCCTGAACATCTTCTCCGCCTCATTCATGTCGCGCGTCAGGGCAAGGACCGCCTTCATCAATCCGATATAGTCCAGCGATGGGTACCGGTAGCTGGCATAAAGCAAACCGGCGGCCGAATGCACATGCAGGCGCCCGGTCCCGTCCAGGTCAAACCGTCGCGTCCCGAAATACCTGCCCTGAAACAGTCTGGTCTCCGGCATGTCGATGCCGGCTTCCCGGGCCAGGAGAGAGAACCGGTACTCCACGTCGCCGATTCCTTCAGGGTCATTCATTGCACGGAACTTCACCAGCCATTCCTTGCCCTCCAGGGTCACCATCACCTTGGGCCGCACCCCGGCGGAGGAGCCGGCCGTTCTTAAAAGCACATCCAGGGCCCCGGTATCTTCATTGGCAAGCACCTTTTGCACCTCCCCGGCATAAAAATCCAGGGGCTGCTGTTCCCCATTATCAGTCGCCAGGCCATGGTCCGGCAGGTAGGCAAGGGCACCCATTCCGTGACGACCCACCAGGGAAAGCCTGTCCAGTTGGGACAGGCTGCCCGGGTCCCTTCCCTGTTTTCTCAGCCAGCGGTCCATCAGCAGCTTCCCCCAGCCATCCGGCAGGCTGTCATAAAAGACTCCGAACAAACCATCGAAAGGTTCATGCCGGGCCGTCGCCAGACCGCTCTTCAGCGGCAGGTAGAAAGGAGAGATCGAAAAACCCCGCTCCAGCCACCCTGCGTCGTATTCAAAAACGCACCGCCGGTCAGGGATCATGGCCAATTGTCCGACAATCTCCCCGCCAAAAAATACTTTTACCAGTTTGACCGGCTCAGGCATTCCTCCGTCCCCTTTTCCGTTTTTGTACCTCAGAAGCCTTCAGCACCTCCCGGATGCTCTGGTAGTCCGACGAGGGAAAAAGCGCAGCAAACTCCGCCGTGAAGTCCAGCACGACCGCGATCATCAGCAAATGCTTCAGGGAAACTTCGTGCTTGTTTTCAAACCGCTTCACCGAGCCCAGGCTGACCCCCGAGCGGTCGGCCAGCGCCTGCTGGGTGAGGTTCATGGCCAGCCTGCGCTGCCTTGCCCGCGAGGCCAGATCCCGGGCAATGGCACGGGGGTTGAGTGCATCCAGGTCAAGGTGTTTATCAGACAATATGTTGGCCACAATAAAGCTTAATTCACATCAACAAATAAAATAATATCTAAAGGTATTAAAAAATCCGGTTAAAAATAACCGGCCCGTTTGCGGTCCTCCATGGCCGTTTCGCTGCGTTTGTCGTCGTTGCGCCCCCCCCGTTCGGTCACGCGGGCGGCCGCCACCTCGGCGATGATCTCCTCCAGGGTGGTGGCCTTCGACAGCACCGCCCCGGTACAGGTGGCATCGCCGATGGTGCGGAAGCGCACATCGGTCTCGTGCACCTCCTCCCCCGGCATCAGGGTAATGAAGCCCGTATCGGCCAGGATCATGCCGTTGCGCCGGAACACCCGGCGCTTGTGGGTGAAATAGATCTGCGGGATGGGGATGTTCTCGGCGGCGATGTACTGCCAGATGTCCATTTCGGTCCAGTTGCTCAGCGGAAACACCCGGAAGTGTTCCCCGGGGTGCTTGCGTCCGTTGAACAGGTGCCACAGCTCTGGCCGCTGGTTCTTGGGGTCCCACTGCCCGAAGGAGTCGCGGTGGGAGAAAAAGCGTTCCTTGGCCCGCGCCTTCTCCTCGTCGCGCCGGCCGCCTCCAAGGGCCGCATCGCAACGGTGTTCACGCAGGGTGTCCAGCAGGGTCACCGTCTGCAGGGCGTTGCGGCTGGCCTCGGGACCCGTTTCGTCCTTCACCCGGCCCTTGTCGATCGACTCCTGCACGCTGCCCACGATGAGGGTGGCCCCCGTTTCCTTCACAAGCCAGTCGCGGAACTCGATGGTCTCCGGGAAGTTGTGTCCCGTGTCGATGTGCATCAGCGGGAAAGGAAAGCGGGATGGGAAAAACGCCTTGCGCGCCAGGTGCACCATCACGATGGAGTCCTTCCCCCCGGAAAACAGCAATACGGGTCGCTCGAACTGCGCCGCCACCTCGCGCATCACGAAGATGGCTTCGTTTTCGAGGACCTTCAGATGTGTCGTTGTACCCATTCCAATCGATTTGATAATACCATGGGACCTGCCCTTCGGGGCCCGGCCCATTCCGGGGCTCCCCGCCCCTGGTCTGTCCGCCCGCCATCATCCCGGACGCAAAGCCCGGGGCCCGGCACGGCTTCGCCGCCTCAGTCACAGGTCACGATGCCGGGCTTGGCCCGTCTTCGTCGCGCCTGCATGGCCGGGGGCTCCAAACCAAGGCCTAAAATTAATCAAATATCCCGTAGGGAAGCCGCCCTTTTTTCCGTCAGAATGGCGCCATGAACCGACCGGGAGGGTCCGCCCGGCCGCAAGCGGGATGATCCTGAGGGTCCTGGCAACAGTTGTTGCGCTTTCCCTCTTTAACGTACAGACAGCATATAGTGCAGGGGACGGTTCACCTGTTGCAGGTGATGAAAAGTGTCCAGGGATGGGTGGGGTGCCGTCTCCGGAGGATGCGTCTGCGGCCGGCGTCCTCCCTCCGGAACCCTGCCGCCCGGCCTGCCTTCGGCGGCAAGCCCTGGAGAAAACAGCTGCCGCAGCATGTCGGAGGGCAAAAGGGCCCTTTTCTTTTCGTCGGATGGGTCCGATGCCCGGAAGCCCCGTTCTGCAAAAACGGACCGCAGGGGTCCCCAGTCCTTCGCATACAGCAGGTGGGTGACCGGGCTGTTGCGTTTCACGTTCTCCTGCAGGGCATTCAGCAGCACCCTCAGGCAGGTCTCCCGGTCGAGGCGCGTGCCTTCCCCGAGCAGGGGGCCGCATACCGCGACCGTCCGCGTGCTGCGCCATCCTTTCAGCCCGCCTCCCTCACGAAGGGTCAGCGCGAGCAGGGAGCCCGTGATGTGGCCGATGCCGGGAATGTGGAGGGGGGCATGGGCATCGGAAGGGGCTGGTTCCGGGCCATCCGCCTGCCCTGGTCCCGGACCGCCGGGACCCTCAAGATCCGGTTCTGCCGGTTCCTCCCTTTGCGGGCCGCCCCGGAAGCGCAGCGCCCCGCCCGGAAACAGGCTTTCCTCCTCTCCGTCCTGCTCCACCTCCTGCACGACCGGCAGGGAGCGTTTCAGGGCCACCAGCAACAAGGGCTCTGCCCCGGGCCAGCGGCACAGCAACTCGAAAAACCCGTCCGACTGAAAGGGAGAGGCCTCTTCATGGTCCCCCGAAAACACCCGGAAGGCCTCGTAGAGCAGGCCCGAGGGGTGGTGTATCCGGAGTGTGTGGGGCAGGTCCATCCGACGAAAAAATGAAGGATACGGCAAAAACAGGTCTGCAAGTTAGCAAGATTGTCCGTTTCCTGCAAGGGCCATTTGCGGCCTGGGTCTGTTGCTGGCCGTTCTCTTCGTTTTGTCTCGCCGGACGAGGCCGGTCAGCGCTTCATGATGCGGTCGCTGCCGGCCTGAGCTGCCCGAATCATTCTTTTACCCACACCTGCGAGCGGATCGTGCGGTCGCCATCGGGCGCCGGATCGAAGCGGTTGTGTCGTGCGTAATGGGGAATGGCCAGCAGGGGGCTGCCGTCGGCCCAGGTTCCTTCCACGGTCATGACCCCGTGCAGCAGGTCCTCGCGCCAGCGCAGCGCGAAGGGGCCATCGCCCAGGGACGCCTCGATGTCGGCATTGTCCACGTCCTCAAAGTTGTATACCAGCGGACCCGCCCTCAGGGCCTTGCGGCCGCGGTTGGCCTCAATGCGTTCGTCGGCCGTCACCACCTGCAGGTCCATCGGCAGCTCCAACTCCACCCGGTCGCCCGGCTGCCAGGTGCGGCGGATCACCGCGTAGCCGTTCGCCACCTCGGGCGTGACGGGCTCGCCGTTCAGCGTGAGTGAAAGCACCCCGCTCACCGGGGGCGTCATGTCATACAGCCGGCTGGTCTGCCGGTCGGGCAGGCGCACATACAGGGCAAAGTCGGCCGGGGCATCGGGGCGGACCGTCAGGGCCACCTCCCCGCTCCAGGGGTAGTCGGTCTCCTGCACCATCACCACGTCGGTGCCGGCCACGTCCTCCACCTTGATCGTGCTGCCGATGAACAGGTTCATGTAGATGGCCTCGTCTCCCTTCAGGTAGACCCAGGAGGGCAGCATGAGCAGGGTGCGCGGGATGTTGCCCACACAGCAGGGGCAGTTGTGCCACGGGTAGCGGTCCTGCCAGCTGGCCAGGGGATTGGTGTAATAAAAGTTCTCCCCCTCCAGGTCGATCGACCCCAGCAGGGCGTTGTACATGGTCTCCTCGTAAAGGTCGGCATACTTGGCATCGTGGTAGGCCATGTTCATCTTCTGCTGCCAGAACATCAGCCCGCAGCTGGAGCAAGACTCGCAGTAAGCGTTGTTGCGCAGGGAGTAGTTCTCCCCGAAGCCTTCGGAGGTCTCCCCGCTGCCGATGCCGCCGGTCAGGTAGTACTTCTTGTTCACCAGGTTGTTCCACAGGGCCATGGTGGCGCTCTGGTAGTCGGTGTCCATGGTCTCCATCGCCACGTCGGCCATGGCGGCGTAGTTGTAGGTGGCCCGTACGGCATGGCCCACTGCCTCGTACTGCTTCTGTACGGGCAGGTGGCTCTGGCTGTATTCGTTGCCCCCGCCGCGGCAGTCCAACAGGAACTTCGCCAGGTTGATGTAGCGGTCGCCCGCCCCGTCGCCCTCCATGTCGTTCACGAAGCGTCCGAAGCGCACCAGCGCCATCTCCATGCCCTGGTGCTCGTCCCACCACTCGATCTTGCCCGGCTCGGGACCGATGTTTTCGTCCCAGCAGTCGGCCAGCTTCTTGGCGGCATTGTAAAGGCGCAGGTCACGCCCTTCGGTCAGGGTGTGGTGGTTGATGGCCGACTCCAGGAAGTAGCCCGCCACATAGCCTTCGTGGGCCGGCCTGTTGCGCGCCTCCCAGCGGTTCTCCCAGCGGTCGGTATCCCTCAGGGTGAAGGCCGTGTGCAGGTAGCCGTCCGGGTGCTGGGCGTCCAGGATGATGGGGATCCAGCGCTCGATGGCGTCACGCATCTTGTTCTGGGCGGCGATGATCTCCTCATCGCCCCGGGGGTCGATCATCAGGGCGATCGACATGGCCTCGATGGTCTGGTGCACCCAGGCATTGGAGAACACATAGCCCTTGTGACGTTCGTGCGGCTCGCCCCTGAGGGCCTTGGCCGCCTCGATGAAATTGTCGAGGCCGCCGGTCGGCACCGTGCCGTCCCGGTTCTCGATCTGGTCGATGCACCAGGGGATCCACTCGGTGATCAGGGCTTTGGCCCGGTCGTTCCACAGGGGATTGTCGATGGTGAAGTTCTTGGTATAGACCATGCCGAGCGGCTCCTCCTGGGGGGGCACATGCACATGCACCAGCAGGGAGGTGGCGGACTCCAGCCCGCGGGCCTCGGTGCCGGTCAGCGTCAGCACATAGTCGCCCGGCCTGGAAAAGCTGGCCGTGGTCTCGGCGGCGTCGCGGTCGGCGAAGCGCACCTTGCCCGGGCCCGATTCGACCGACCACCTCAGGCGCTTCAGGGGGGTGACTGAATAGGCCTGGCCCATGAGGTAGGTCTCCCCGTCGAGCATCACGTCGCGGTCTATCCCTGCGAGGATGCGGGGCGGGTGGTTGGGGCTGTCGGGGCTCTGGATGACGGCCCACTCCAGCAGGGTCACCGGGAAGCGTCCCGGATCGGTCGCCTCGACCCGCAGGCTGGTGGTGGTCACCGGGTCAAAGGTCGTTGTGTTAAACGCCCCGCTTTCGAGGGCCAGTCCCCGGGGGTTCTGCACCTCCCGGTATTCGTCCCCGTCCAGGTAGAGGATGCGGTAAGACGAAGGCAGCTCGGTGGATTCCTCGTGGTCCCACCAGAAAAGCCGCACCTCGGCGGTCGTTACGGGCTGTTCCCAGACGTACTGAACCCAGAGGGGGCGGTTGTCGCCACGGCCCCAGCGCCAGGCAGGCAGCGGTCCCGTATCGGTGGGTTCCAGCCCGTCGTTGAGGAAGGTGATGGGCGCGTCCGGCCGGAAGGAGTTGGAGGCGAAAGCCACCACGGCCAGGTTGTTTTCGCCGGATTCGTGCACCGGTTGCTGTGACTGGTTGCAGCCTGCCATGGCCAGCAGGGCCAGGACCAGGCATGCGTGGAAAAAATGCTTGGGGTTCATGGGTGAGGGTTTATGGGTGATACGTGAAGAAACGAAACAGGGACGTGTACGGGGTCGTTTTGGGGGGCGGATTCCGGGTTTCCTCGGACAGGTCCGGCGGCCTCCGGAATTTTGTGCCGCGGCCGGGGAAAGAGGGGCCGTAGCACCCTCTTTCTGCCCGCGGACTAACACCCAACCAAGGTGTAAACCAACCCAAACAAAATGTGTGTATTAATTACACTTAAAAGCAGGCGCAAAAAAAATTCGCGCCCTCTAATGTACGCAAAAAGCCGTTTCGGCAATCAATCCGTTTATCGTTTGTCATTATTGTACCGCCATTGGCTTGCCTTGTACCACAAGCCACCGGGCATCGGGGCTCCCCGCCACCTCCCCCAATAAAACACCCGGGAGCGGAAAGCCCCCCTTGTCCGCATTCATCATAAAAACATAGAACAATGCTACATAAATTCACTTTGATCTTTGTCGCTTATTTCATACGTTTGTATGAACAGTCACAGATGTTCCCGTTCCATTCGACCGCATCAACCAGGACCATCCCATTGCTCATCCCCTTCCGCCATGACCATCGACTACCCGACCTCCTTCCGAAATGCACCCTTTGGGTACGCACTTCTGGAAATCGTATATGATGGGCGACAAAATCCCACGGACTATATCTACAGGGAGCTGAACAGCGGCTTCGAGGACATCACCGGCCTCAGGAAAAAGGACATTCTGGGCAAGCGGGTCACGGAAGCGGTTCCTCAGGTGAAAGAATCTGCCTATGACTGGATCGGCACCTATGGGGAGGTGGCCAAAACCGGCAAAAGCGAGGTGTTTGAGCTCTTCAGCGACATTTTGCGCCGCTGGTATAAGATCCACGCCTACTCCACGGAGAAGGGATTCTGCCACGTGGTGCTGTTCGACACCACCCGGGAGCGGGAGATCCGGGACCAGTGGCAAAGCGAGGAGATGTCCCGGATGCTGCTGGACAACAGCCTGGACGGCATCCTGCTGACCAGCCCCGACGGCCGCATCCTGGCCGCCAACCACGCCGCCTGCGACATCCTGGGCATGAGCGAGGAGGAGATCTGCCGCAAAGGGCGTGCAGGCATCCTCGACACGGACGACCCCCGGCTGGAACCCCTTCTGCAGGAGCGCGCAAAGCACGGCAAGGTCAGGGGAGAGCTGACCTTCATCCGCGGGGATGGCACCCGCATTCCCGTGGAAGTATCTTCGGCCCTCTTTATCAACAGCCAGGGGGAGCCACGTTCCAGCATGACCATCCGCGACATCTCAGAGCGCAAAAAGGCGGAACAGGAGCTTCTGCGGGCCAAGGAGCAGGCCGAGCGCAGCGAGCGCAAGCTGCTGGAGCAGAAGCAGCAGGTGCTCTTTCACAACGAACGGCTTGAGAGCCTGGTGCGCATCTCCCAGCTCACAACCCAGTCCACCCAGGAGCTGCTCGACTACGCCCTGAAAGAAGCCATACAGCTCACCCACAGCAAGATCGGCTACATCTATTACTATTACGAAGACAGCCAGCAGTTCGTCCTGAACACCTGGTCGGAGGAGGTGATGGACGAATGCCGGGTCATGAACCCCCATACCGTTTACAAGCTGGAGTCCACAGGCTGCTGGGGAGAGGCCGTGCGTCAGCGCAGGCCCATCATCATCAACGATTACGAAGGCGACAACCCCTGGAAAAAGGGTGTCCCCGAAGGGCATGTCGCCCTGAAGAACTTCCTCACCGTGCCGGTGATCATCGACGGCCGCATCGTGGCTGTGGTCGGGGTAGCCAACAAGTCCTCCGACTACCATGAGACCGACTGCCGGCAACTGACCCTTCTGATGCACAATGTGTGGAAGATGACCGAGCGCATCGGCCTCATCGAAGAGCTGAAGCAGGCCAAGGAAAAGGCCGAGGAAAGCGACAGGCTGAAAACGGCCTTCCTGGCCAATGTCAGCCATGAGATCCGCACCCCCCTGAACGGCATCCTGGGCTTTTTGGAGCTGGTAAAGGTCAAGACCTTTGAAAAGGACCAACAGGACCACTTCTTCGGGATCATTGACAGCAGCGCCCGGCGCCTGCTCAATACCGTGAACGACCTGATCGAGGTGTCGCGGATCGACTCCGGCCAGGTAGAGGCCCGCATGGAGTCCGTGAACACGGAAGAGACCCTGAGGTCCCTGCGTGACTTTTTCAGTCTCGAGGCGGAAAAAAAAGGCTTGCATCTTGTGCTGGAGCACCACCTCCAGGGCGGTGAGGCGCTGGCCATGACCGACCACCACATACTCGGGGGCACCCTGAGCAACCTGCTGGGCAACGCCATCAAGTTCACCGAAAAGGGGGAGGTGCGCTACGGCAACGAACGCCGGGGAGACGAGCTGGTGTTCTATGTCCGCGATACGGGCATCGGCATCCCGGCCCACCGGCATGAGGCCATCTTCGAACGTTTCGTGCATGCCGACCTCAGCTATTCCCGCCCGGGTGAAGGCTCGGGCCTGGGCCTGGCCATTGCCAAAGGCTACGTAAGGGCCCTGAACGGATCGATCTGGCTGGAGTCCGTTCCCGGCCAGGGCAGCACCTTTTATTTCTCCATCCCCTATATCCCGGCGGACAAGCCCGGCGGGCAATACCAGTCCCCCATGGAACCGGCCGGACGTCCCCCCGCGGGGGCTACCCTCCTGGTGGCCGAAGACGACCCGGCCAACTACCAGCTCCTGGAGACCCTGCTGGAGCCGGCGGGCTACACCCTGATACACACCACCAACGGCAAGGACACCGTCAGGGTCCTGGAAGAAAATCCCGACACCGCCCTGGTGCTGATGGATGTCAAGATGCCGGTGATGGACGGGCTGGAGGCCACCCGGGTGATCCGCATCTTCAACAAGACCATCCCCATCATCGCCCTGACGGCCCATGCCATGCAAGGCGACAGGCAACTGGCCCTTCAGGCCGGCTGCACCGACTACCTTTCCAAGCCCTTCCGGGCACAGGCCCTGCTGGAAGTGGTCGCCCGCCACCTTCCCCAATAAAACACCCGGGGGCGGAAAGCCGCTCCCGGGTGCCGGGTTCTTTCAGGCGGCAGGGCCGCAGGGCCCCGCGCACCAAACCGTTTCAGGTTCAGAGTCCCATGTCTTCAAACACCTCAAAGAGGAACTCATAGGAGCCGTCCTTATACACGATGGCCAGCTCAGCATATTCCTCCTCCCAGTAGGGGTCCATGTACATGCGGAACTCCAGGGTGCCGATGCGCTTGTTTAGCTCGGTCTGCATCACGTCCACATCGATGTTATCATTCATGCAGTCAATGTCCATGCAATCCTCCATGGCCAGGGTGTTGATGCTGCCCTTGAACTCCAGCGGATCGGCCTTCACGGAGCCGTCCAGCTTCTCCACCTCTTCCTGGGACGCATCGTAGCGGATGTCCAGATCGGTAGCCAGCAGGGTGGTGCCCCCGTTCTTAAAGGACGTCACCAGGCTGTAATTGCGGCTGCTGCCGCTGTAGTTCAGGTTGAGGGAATAGGGATCCATGTTCATCTGCACCGCCACGGAGGTGGGCAGGTCGTTGTTGTTGAGGGTGACCCGGTAGGTCATGTCCATCACCTCGTCCCCGTCGATGGTCATCCAGGCGTCGAAGCGCACGGGGATCTCCTCGTATTCGTCGTATACCGGATCGTACACTCCGGCAATCTCCAGGTTCTCGATGCGCAGGATGCAATTTCGTTCCCGGGCGTTATAGGCCACATCATCGGCCGGGAAGCGGTACTCTATGTAAGACACGGACGGGCTGGTCCTGTCGAACAGGCCCGTGTTAAAGTTGTAGATGTAGATCCCGGTCTCCGTCTGCTGCAGGCCTTTCTCCGAGCCTGCCTGCGGGGACTGCAAAATGCGCGTCACCTGCTTCAGACCGGGCATGGGCAATTTCTGCGGCTGCACCGTCAGCTTCTCCAGCAGGGAGCGCCTGGGGGCGGGGGGGGCATCCGATTTGAGTTCGATCTCGAGGCCGGTCAGTTCGCTCAGCATGGTCAGGGCCACCATGGGCGGATGGGCCATCATCACGCCGAGGTTGTAGTTGATGTCGTCTCCGGCGGCACGAAGCTCCATCTTGGCGTCATCGGCCGAAAGATCCTTGGTGCCAAGCAGTTCGCAGCCAGCCATCACGACGGACAGGGCGGCCAGCAACAGGGCGGCTGAAAAAAGTTTTGTTCTCATCGTTTTGTCGTTTTAGTGTTTATTCGTCGGATGGTTCCGCAGGAACGTCCGCCCGGTTTCCCGGTTTGACGGCACAAGCCCCCGGCAAATCCGGCCGAAAGTTAGTGTATTTTCTCATACAACGAGGAACCCTGCCGATATATTTAGCTATGTGGCAGGAAAATTTCATTCCTTTACCGGGAAGGTGCGGTTTCCGGGGGCGGGGGTCAGACCGGATCCGGGGCATGGCCGGCTCAGGAGTCCGAGAGCCTGGTATGCCGGCGGGCGTCAGAAGCTGCGGGTGAGCTGCAGCATGGCCGTGCTTATTTCCTGCCGTTGGCCCTGGTATTCAAAGCCCAGCCATTGCATGGCCAGCGACAGCTCGGTGTTCTGCCAGGGCTTCCAGCGGACGGACGGGGACAGCAGCAGCATGCGGTCGTCTGCAAAACCGGCCGTCATGAGCAGCAAGCGCAGGCGGGGCGTGAGCGGATAGGACGCATTGGCCGACAGGCTCCATCGGCTGTGCGAGAGGTGGCGTGCCGAGGTCGACACCCGGTACAGCCGCGTCAGGGGACCCACGAATTCCCTGTCATAATGCAGCTGGTTGTACAGCAGCTCGGCCTGCAGCGCCAGCTCGTTGGAAAAGATGCGGTCCACCCCGGCCACCGCCACCAGCATGGGTTTAAAGTCCGCTTGCCGCCGGAGGGGAAAATGCCAGGCCCATTCCGACCGCAGGCCCCATGCGCCGGACCCGGCCGACAGGCCGCCGCCCACCATCCAGCCGTCGCCGTCCACCAGGCCCGTCTGCAGCTGCACGTCCATGCCGCTCAGGTAAAACCGCAGCAGGGCGGCGGCCGTGAGCTCGTCGTAGGCATTCAGGCGGCCGGCCACCTCCACCAGCGTGCCGGGCGTGGCGAACCACGACAGGCGCAGCGCATCGCTGCCCTGCCTTACCGGGCGGTCGATGTCGATCAGAGAGTAGGTGTTGAAGAGGTCGGACGGGCTCCAGAGAAGCGTCTGTCCCCAGGAGATCACCTGCCGCCCCAGGCGCAGGCTCAGGCGGTCCCCCGCATAGTCGATATGGGCCCGGTCGAGGCGTGACCAGGCCAGCAGGGAGGTGTCGTCGGCCCAGGTATGGTCGGCCTGCAGCCAGTCGAAGCGGTTGAACTTCAGGAAGGAGTTGCCGGGATAGTCTTCCAGCCAGGCCCCGCCCAGCAGGTGGCTGTGCAGGGCGGCATGCACAGACCAACGGGCCGACAGGCGGTAGCGGACGCCCAGGTTCAGGAGACCCTTGCGGACCGTGGTATTGTTGGGCGACAGGTCCTCCCGCGCCCAGAGGGCCAGGGCGTCGGCCTGCCCGGAGAACAGCAGTCGGGGGGAGGGCGGGGGCGTCTCCTGCGCCCGGAGCGGTGCTGCAAGCAACAGCAGGCACAGTGTCGCGACCGCCGCAGGCGGGATCCGGAGTGCCTGCCGGGCCGGCAGCCAGGCCGCCAGCAGCCCGGCGGCCAGCACCAAGGCCACCAGCCTGATGAACTCCACCAAATTCAGCACCGGGTAGACGCGGGTCACCGTGGTGATCGTGCTTTGGTAGTCCCTCGTCGGACTCGTATACTCCTTGACGAAGCCCGAAAGGTCGATGCCCTGCCGTCCGGCCCATCCGACGAGAAGCCAGCTGAGTAGGAGGCTGAGGGCAGCGCCTGTCAGCAGCAAAAAGAGCGTCTCCATCACCATCATGCGGACCACCAGCGGACCCTTCATGCCCAGGGCGCGCAGCATCCCCAGCTCGGGGCGGCGTTCGTTCACCACCGTGAGCATGGTGTTGACCACCACCAGGGCCAGGGCCAGCAGGATGACGCCCAGAATCAAGCTGTTAAGCAGTCCGACGTACCGAAAGAAAAAAGCCATCTCGGGCCGCAGGTCCATCCAGGTGGCGGCCGCCAGGTCCGGAAAGCGGGCCGCCAGCGCCTCCTTCATGGGCCCCGCAGCAGGCAGCCCGCCGTCGAGCCGCAGTCCGATCTCGTGGGCCGCCCCCGGCGGGATGCCGGCCCAGGAGGCCAGCTCATCGCGCAGCACGAAGGCATGGCGGCGTTCGTAGGAGCTGTTCTCATAGGTAAAGATGCCGCCGACCCGGAAGAGGGTGCTGACCACCTCCCCTTCCACGTCCGGAAAGGTGGCTACGAGGCGGTCGCCCGGCCTGAGCTGCAGTTCCTGCGCCAGGCGGCTGCCCACCACGATGGGGCTGGAGGTGCCGTCGCCGAAGTAGGTGCCGTCGCCCTCCAGGATGTGGTCATGCAGGGAGGATATCCCTTGTTGCGCCTCCGGGTCGATGCCGTGCAGCAGGATGCCCGTGGAGCCGTGGGCCGAGGCCAGCACCCCCTGCACGGTGGTGCGCGGGGCGGCGTGGGAGATGCCGTCGAGGCGCAGCAGCTCCGCCGCCAAACTGTCGGCGCGGGGAATGAGGGACCGGGCGGCAGTGCCGGTGCTTAGGGGTTCGGCGGCGTCCCGGCCGTCACGCTCCGGGGAGGTGGCAATCGGAGCGGCGGCGACCGTCAGCTGGGCATTCTCGGTGTCGATGGCGTGCGACACCAACTGGGTGACGAAGCCCCTGGCGAATGCCACAGCAAACAAGCCGCCGGTGAGGCCGGCCGTCACCGCCAGCACCACCAGGGCGCTGCGCACCGGATGCCTCCACACATTCCGCCATGCCAGGATGGTGATTCTCATGGCCTCCCTCCTCCCCTGAGGGCTTCCACCACGTTCATGCCCACGACGCGGCCCATGCCCGCGAGCGACAGCGCCAGCGTCATGGCCCCCACGAGCAGGGCGGCATGCACAAAAATCTCCGGGTCGTTGCTCAGCACCAGCAGCGGCTCCACGTTGAAGCGCGCCATGATCTCCCCCAGCTCGCCCCCCAGCCGGATGGGGCGGTGGTGCAGCAGGGACACCACGGGGACGGTCACGGCCACCCCTGCCAGGGCCCCCATGAGGGTGATGGCGAGCATCTCGGCCGTCAGCACCCCGGCCAGCTTGCGCCGTTTCATGCCCAGGGCCATCAGCATGCCGTATTCGCGCCGCCGCTCGTTGTTGGTCAGCATGATCGTGCTGAGGATGCCGAAGCCCATAATCAGGTACAGAACCCCCTTGAGGATGAGCACCCCTGCCGCCCGCAGGTCGTACGTGCCGAGCCGCCCCCCCATCATCTCGGTCCACGTGCGCGCCCGGAACCTCGTGGTGTCCATGCGGGCCGTCAGCTCGTCGCGCACCGCCGCGGCCTGCTCCTTGTCGCGCAGGCTCACCAGCAGGGAGGTGGCCCCGTCCGGCACGTCGGCCAGCTCCTGGATGAGGGCGATCGGGGCGAACACCATGTGGTCGTTCAGGTCCGGGATGGGGATGTCGGCAATCCCCGAAACCGGGAAGATGGCGGCCGACAGCCGTCCCCGGTAGGACTGTCCCACGAGCACGATGGAGTCGCCCGGCGCCGCCCCGAGCACCTCCGCCAGTCCGCCGGCCAGCACCACGGCGCCGGGCTCGGCCTCTCCGCGGCTTACCATGCCGTCGTAGCTAAAAAAGGCCGCTTGCACATCCGGTTCGATGCCCCACAGGATGGCAGGGCAGCTCATCTCCCCGTGCGAGGCCAGCGCCAGCATCTCGAGCCGGCGGGTGAAGGCCGTCACCCGGGGCATGTCCTGCAGCACCCGTTCCACCTCATGGAGGTCCGTCATGGCCTTTCCCACCTGCCGTTCGTAGCCGGGCCGGTTGATCTCGATATGGGCCGTGTACATGCGGATCTCGTTGTCGATCAGGTAGCCGGTCACCCCCTGGTTGAGCGCCTCCACCAGCACCACGAAGAACACGGCCACCACCACCGAGGCGGCGGTGATCAGGCTGCGGCGGCGGTTGCGCCATACGTTGCGCCATGCAAGAATGAGCAAAGGCATAGGGCAGGTGTTTATAGTCGTCGCATCCGCTGCTGTGAGAAAAAGGCCTCGTTAAGCTCCTGGCGGAAGTCGATGCGCTCGAAGAAAACGACCGTGCGGTGGCCGGGGCGGGCCACCGGCGTCATCTGCAGGCGGGCCGGCAGCCTGCGGCCCTGCCACAGGCGGAAGTCGAACGCCTCCAGCACCTGCACGAGCTGCCCCTGCGGGTCGTAAAACTCGGCCCGCAGCTGGTCGTAGTCTGCCGTGGAAATGTAGGCATGCACGCTGCCCCACACCACGGGGGCGTCCTGGCGCGGGGTGAGCACCAGGCGGTAGCATTCCGTTTCATAGAGCGTCCCCTTTCCTGCCAGGGCCGCGTCGTAGTCGTCGGCCAGGGAGGTGTTGCGGATCACATCCCCCAGGGAGAAGTCCGACCCCATCCACGACTGCGACAGCAGGGCCGACGACATGCGCACCGTTCTCTCCACCGAGGGGATCCAGTGCCACAGGTCGTTCTCCCGCTTGAGGAAGGCCTGTCCGCGGTCGCGTGCCGGGGCCGTGACCTGCACCAGGGCGTAGCGGTCGTCCATGTTCCAGACCCGGAAGCGGATCTCGTTCTCCCAGGCGGGGCGGACCACCTGCATGCGCAGCTCGGAGTAGGCCGAGGGCACGTCGTAACGCTGCAGGGAGCGATCCAGAATTTCTGAAGCGGTGGGGGTGGAGTCTGCGGCAGCGGCCAGGGCGGGAGCGCCGGCAGACCCTTGCGGAGCGGGAGCTGCGAAGCCGGCGGCGGCCACAGAGGCCAGCAGCAGGACGGCCGCCGGGGTCGCGCGGACCCGTCCGACGAAAGCCTTGAAACCCTTGCTGCGCCATTGCCACAGCAACAGAAGCCCCATGGCCAGGGCGGCTCCTATCAGCGCCATGCCCATGTCCTTGGGCGCGTCGAGCACGTCGCCCTGCATACCCAGGTAGAGCCAGTAGGATTCGGCCCGGATCACCCAGGCCGCCATCAGCTCCAGGACCTCGTAGATGGCGCTCATGGCGTTGACCATCATGAACGCGAAGAAATGCCGCCAGAACCGGGAATGGACGCCAGACAGGGAACGGGCCATCTCGTACAGGGGCAGGTAGGTCAGCAGTCCGAACAGCAGGTGGATGAAGCGGTCGTACTGGTTGCGTTCCCATCCGAAGACACTGTCGATATGGATGCCCAGCAGGGCCTGGCCCCAGCGGTTGTAAGGAGTGTGTTCGTAGGCATGGTTGATGCCGATCTGGGAGAAGACCAGGAACAGGAACAGCAGGAAAAAGGAGGCGTTGGACAGCTGCGCCCTGCGGAAGGTCAGCGCCAGCAGCAAGATGAGGCCGATGTTCATGAGGGCGTCCGCCAGCCAGGCACGCATGTCGATGGCCACGAAGGCCGAGCCGATCCAGAACGGCAGGTAGAGGGCCAGCAGGACCAGGGGGAACAGGGCCCGCTGCCGGGCGGACGGGATGGCCGGCGGCCCGGAAGCCAGCGAATCGCTTCCGGGGGAAGCGGCGGAAAACGGCAAAGGCTTGTTTCTCATGCGTCCGGTGGGCGGTACAAAAGACGTGGGTCCCGCCTCAACGGAACAAAAATACACAATTTCAGATGTGATCGGATGCCCTTCCGGAGATTCGCGTACAGGGGGCCGGGGCGGCAAGCGGCTATTCAGACAACCTCCTGCGGGCGTCGTACACCTTTTTGGCCCCGTAGGCGGCCCCCAGGGCCAGCAGGATGCCCAGGCCGGAGCCGACGGGCCCCGAACCGACCGGTCCGCCGTCCTCGGAAGGATCGCCCGAGGGCCGTGGCGGCGGCTGGGCCGTCAGCGTATGGGCGGTAAGCATCAGGGCAAAAATAAAAGGGAAGAATCTGATATATTTATTCATGGCAGGATCTACTTTAAGATAACACGTTGGGAAAACACCTGGCCGTGGGCGGTCACCCGGACCAGCGCCACCCCCTGCAGACCGTGGGCGGTGACCGAAGTCCCGCCGGAGAGGATTTCCTCCGAGCGGAGCCACCTCCGCCCCAGCATGTCGAACACCTCCACGGTGGCCTCCTGCCCGTCCAGGGCGGGGATGTGCACACGGATCCGGTCCCGGGATGCAAATATCCGGAAGTCCGCCTCCCGCAACTTGCCGGGCGTGCCGGTCGTTCCCTGCGGGACAAAGTGCAGCACAAAGCGCAACGGGTCGTTCGATCCCCGGTGGGCAAACACATACTGGTCCTGCTGCCGCAGGTCGATGGTCCTCCCTTCGACCAGGTCCTCGAGCAACACCTCCAGTTGGTCGTCGAATCGGCCGGCCCCGCTGAAGTCGAGCCGCACCTCCCTGTCTTCCGCCATCTCTAAGCCCAGGGGAATTTCGAGGCTTTCCGTCGGATGGGGATGGCTGTAAACGGACAGCCGCTGCTGGTCGGCGGCCACCGCATAGAGCTGGGGCGCCTGTTCCACCCCAAACATCTTGGAGGCATCATACTGGGGGTCATGGCCGGGTGTGGCCCGGGCCACAAAGCGCACCACCGCCTCATCTCGCAGTCCGCCTGCCGAGGCCCTGATGCGCAGCAGCCCGTCCTGGTCGGAGGCCGTCCGCTTAAAGAACGGCTGGTCGCTGTGCACGCGGGCATTGTCGTTCACCTGCAGCGCCGGGGACCCGGCGACCGCCTTCACGAAGAAGGCCTGTCCCACGGGAATCAGGCTGGTGGCCCCGTTGGTCCCCACACCGGCCACCTCGTCCGTTGCACCGACATAGGAAGCGTAGTTGCCCGGGGAGGACGCCCCGTTATCGGCGGTGCCGTTCCAGATCCAGATCGTGTTGTCGATGTCCGTTTTGACCCAGGGCTCCGGGTCCTCCTCCTTCGCCTTGACCGCGTCCCAGTCGACCGGCGAGGGGTAGGGATTGGGGACCAGGTTGTAAGACCCAGCGGTTTCTTCCTTCACGTAGCCATCGTAAGACACCAGCATGGAAAAGAGGCCCTGGTTGACCGGCCCGGCAAACTCATAGACCCGGGCATTCCCGGGGTAGTACACCATATATCCGGAGGCCACATTCAACGGCAAATCGGTGGCCTCTCCGGCGGCAACCCAGGCCTGGCTCCCCACATCAAACCCATAAAGATAAGAATCCATGAACAGCCCGGAGACGATGCCGGGTGATTCCGGGGCCAGCGGAACGGACACCAGGTGGTAGAGGCTGGCATCTGTCCCGGAGGGAGGGATCTCCTCCCCGGCGATATGGCGCCGGATGGTGGCCTGCAGCGGCCAGGGATCGGACGCATCCTCTTTTAGGACGCCCCCGGTAAATCCCGCATTGTCGTGGATCAGCGAGCCCGTGCCGCCGGCATCGGACTGCAGGATGAGTCCCGCGGCACCCGCTTCGTTATCAACCGGTCCGAGGACCGTCATCGTCCCGTTGGGTCCGATCGTCAGCGAGGCCCCTTCGCCGATCCACACCCCGGAGGTCGTGGCCGCGCCGCTGAGCACCGGGAAGAAGGTCTCCGATTTGTGGAAACCCTGCTCTCCAGCCGAAATGTTTGCCCATTTCCCCGGACCGGGCACCACCATTGGGTCCCAGTTCTGGGGATTGTTCCAGTTCTCGTCCACCGCCCCGGTCCAGTAGATATCCACCTCTGCCTGGGGCAAAGCGGCACCCACCCCTTCCAGGGACGGATAGCCATTGTTAATGAACTCCGACCAGTCCCCCGAATAGCTTTCCGGATTTTCGGGTCCGTCGATATTCCAGATATTGTCGAAATCCCAGTTCACGAAGGTCGTCTGCTGCCGCATCTCTTCAGAGGTCTTGCCCGTGCCGCCGGCAGAGGATGCTATCCCCGAGGCATCCATATCCCAATAGGAGTTGGTCGCCGTGCCCCGGTTGTTGCCGGGACCCGTCAGGTTTCCGACCAGTCCGCCGGCCGCTGTTACTGCCTGTCCCGGATCAACATCAATAACAATCGACCCGGTGGCATAGCAGCGGTCGATCACCCCGCGGATGTCGGCACAACCGGCCAGTCCGCCGACCCTCTCGGCCGTGCCGCCGGTGATGGTCACCGAGCCCCGGGCATAAGAGTTGTAGGTGGCCCCCTTCTGGTTGCATCCGACCAGTCCGCCGAACTTCTGTTTGGCCGTCCCGGTCAGCGTGCCATAGCCCAGCACGGGGATATCGGCTAAACAGCGGCTCACCACCGGAATCTCATCGCTGCCGGGCGAAGAGGCAAAGCTGTTGTTGGCCCCGACGAGTCCGCCGGTGACCCGGGTCCCCTCCACCCGGCCCGTGGGAACGCCCTCAGCGGTTCGGGCCGTCTCCACCGAGCAGCCTTCGATCAGGGTGTACACATTGCCGGTCACGCGGCCCACCAGGGCCCCCGTGCCGCTGCCCCCGCGAACCGTGCCGACATTCACCAGGTGCACATCGCGGATCACGACCGGCTGGCTGGCGGTTCCTTCCCCCACGCGGCCGAACAGGCCGATGTTGTTGGGTCTGTCGGCAAAGCCACCGGCCGTGGCATCGACGGTCAGCCCGGAAATCGTTTGGCCGTTGCCGTCGTAATACCCCATAAAACGTTTGCCTGCTTCCGGGTTGATGTCCGCATCCATCCCCCCGATGGGGGTCCAGGACATAAGCTGCAGGTCCACCGGCCCCATTTGTTTATAGTGATAATACTGCGTGGTCCCAACATCGGTCTCGTTGAAATAGGCCGCCACCTTCTCCAGGTCGGCCCGGCTGCTGATCAGAAACGGGTCGGCGGCAGAGCCAACCCCTGTCAGCCCTGTAAGTTGGGGCGGCACCTGGCCCCAGGCCCCTCCGCCCCCCAGGCAGATCAAACAAACAATCAGCGTACACCATTTTCTCATAACGAATTCTTTAAGACTTTTCCGGCGGCCCCATTATGCAACATGCTGTCGCCCAAAGAGGCCCTCCGGCTCATAAGTCTGTGAATAAAATCAATATACGAAACTATGATTTTATCTACATACAGCCTAAATATGTAGGTAAAAACACTTAATTTGTTCTCAGTATAAATAAGAGGGGGCGGATGGATTCCGGCCTTTTGGGGCCAAGCTACTGCTTCAGGAAGCGCCGCGTGAGGGGCCCCGCCGGGGTGTCGATCCGCAGCACATAGGCCCCGGGAGGCAGGGCATGCACCGGCACGGACTCCTGCACCCGGCCCGTGAGGACCGTGCCGCCCAGGGCGTTGAGGACCGTGAAGGCGGCCCCTTCCAGGGCGGCGTCATACTCCATGCGGAGGTCCGCCGCGACCGGGTTCGGGTAGATATGGAGGACGGGCAAGGCACCCGGGGCGGTCACCGAGGTGACATCCGGCGGGGCCACATTGATGTAGGCCTCTTTGGTGTGGGTGTTGGGGCCCCGGTGGTTGGTCACGGTGAGCGTCACCGTATAGATGCCCGGCTCCGCATAGGTGACTGCCGGGTTCTGTTCCATGCTTTCGGCCGGCTCGCCCCCTTCGAAGGTCCACTCCCAGGCCACCGGGCGGAAGGAGCTCATGTCGTAAAACTGCACCTGCGAACCCACCTCCACATGCAGGTCCGACGCCCCGAAAAAAGCCACCGGCATGGCAAACAGGTCGGGCGACGTCATGGAACGGATGTTGCGGGATAGGGCGTCGTCGCACACATCGCAGAAGTCGCGTCCGAGGTACCGCATCTTGCAGTTCTGGTGGGGGCGGTACCAGGTGGGCGACTCCTCGTGGGGGTAGATGCCGATGCCGTTCTCGTAGAGAAAGTCACGCCAGCGGTTTGTCTGCGGGTCGTTGTCCTGCGTCATGTTGGTGTTCTCACGGGCGTACTGGTTGCCCGCCCAGTATTCGTCGGCCAGGCCTCCCAGGCTGTGGCCGAGCTCGTGGAGCATGATCTCCAGCGCCTGGGCGTTTGTGGAGAATACGGCATACTGCCCGCCGGCGCCCCCGTACTTGGGGTCGTTCACCATGATCACCCCTTCATCGTAGAAGGGGGTGTTGGCCTGCAGCACATTGGCCACGCGGTTCAGCCGCCACACCCAGAGCAGGCGTTCGATGCCGTACGACCAGTAAGAGCTGCCGAAGTAGTTGTCTATAAGCCTGTTCGGGTCCATAGCCGCCCCGCTTTCGTTCGACACCACCTTGACCGCATACAGGTTGATGAGCTCCTTCTGGGAGGAAAACGGCTCCTGCAGGAACATGCCTTCGGCCATGCGGCGGGCGTCCTCCATGAACTTGTCCTGCTGGTCGATCGTATAGCCATCCCCCAGGATCACCATGTTCAGCCGCTCGTCGGGCGAGCCCGTGTAGTGCAGCACCTCGACCGGGAACACCTGGGCAGCGGCCTGTCCGGCGAAAACAAAAAACAACAACAGGGCCGGGAGGACGCCCATGGTACGGGACAGGCCCTGCCAGACCGGGGCGGAGAAGGGTGCGCGTGGCCGCGCCAGGGGACGGATCGAAGTCATCGGGAGGAGGATATTTCAGACAAAGATACGAAAGCCGGGGAAATCCGGCACATGTCCGCAATGGTGGCCCTGCGCCTGAGGCGGGTGTAGGCTGAGGCGGGCTTAGGCTGCGGCCCGGCCTGGCGGTCGCGGAACCTCCGCGCGGACCGGCCCGGCGGCCACGGGGCGTCCGCACCATGCGGATCAATGCAGCAGCAGGGTGCGGATGGGTTTCATGCCTTCGGGGGTGAGGCGGTCCACCTGCAGGTAGCGCATGTTGGGATGGAACTGCACCCGGACCGAGAAGATCGCCACCTCCAGTTCGATGGTGCGCGTCTCCAGCTGGCGGCGGTCCTCGGAGAACTCCACCTGCCGCACCAGGGGGTTGGGCACGACCACCCGGGTACACTCCTCGCGGGAGGCGGTCTGGAATGAAAAGACCAGGTCGCCCACTGCCGGTTCCGCCTCATCGCCCCGGTTGCGCAGCCGGGCGGTGTTCATGGCGGTGTTGAGCATCTGCAGGGAGTCGTTGTCAAAAAACTCGAAATTCATCAGCAGCACCTGGGGGGCCACATCCCGTATGGGGGGGCAGGGCATGGCGGTTGCCTCCTCCCCTTCGGCCACCTCCTTCTTGGAGCGGCAGCCGCCCAGGGCGACCAGCAGCCCGGCAAGCAGGGCCATGACACCGAAAATCCGAACAACACGTTTCCTATCCATCCGACGAAAATTTTTACAAAGATACAAAGAAGGGCCGGGCAGCGGCACTGCAGGATCATCTCCCTGATCTCGTGTGATTCCGTGGGGTAAATATACGAACTAATGGACATTGGCCACTGGCCGGCAGCAGCTTCTATGTTTAAAGCCCCTCAATAAACGCCTGCAGGTGCAGGATTCGCCTGCTGTTGTCCCGGTTAAACAACAGGTGTTCGAAGTCGCGTCTTTTCATGGCCAGGTTGGTTTGCTCCAGCACATGTGCTGCCCGCGTTTTCAGAGATTCCAGGTCGTCGACATTCGATTTTTGCTGCAAAAACGCAAAATCCGGCATGCTTTGCGACAGCAGGAACAGCACATCATAGAAATCGCGTCCTTTTCTCCGGTCGAGCATGGCGCCCAGTTTCATGGCCACCAGCACCCCATCGGGAGGCAGTGGAAAAGGGAAAAAGAAACCGCAGCCTTTGATGTTCGTCATCACGGGCTCATAAGGAACCCCCTGGTCTTCGCTTTCAATCTTAATCAGAAACCGCTCTTCACGGTGCCCCGACAGTCCCAGTTCATGCAGAAAACCCGGGAAAACCAGGTTGCGCCTGAAAGCCGTCAGCCTGGACTGGTCACGATCCCTGGCTTCCACATTCAGTCCGTTTTGACGCAAATACCGGATCACCCCATCGGTCATGTCAATGAATTCATCCCACGACAAGTCCTTGCAGTCAAAATCCAGATTCTCCGAGAAGCGGTCAATGCCTTTGGTCAGCCTGATACAGGTACCCCCGATAAAAGACAGTTTCCTGATCCACGGCGAGCCCGACAAATAATCCAGTATCATGATCAGGATGTACTCCTTCAGCATGTACTTCCACAGCAAGGCATTCTCGCGCAAAGGCGGCGGATAAAAGTTTTTGATGGCGTCAAGCTGAATCATCGTTCACAGATTGTTTCAAGAAAACGAGCCCTTTTTTCGAGGGATTTGTTGCCTGCCTTAGCGCCATAGGCCCTGAACAGCGGCCAGTCGAAAGATGCCGCCATATACTCTTCATCAAGCCTCAGGTTTTTTATTTCGTCGGATGCGTCATATTCCGGGTAGAGGTACAACAGGTCCAGCAGGGCCTTCTCCGGACGGGCCATGCGGAATGTCCTGCCGTCGGGCAAGCTTCTCAAAACGTAGCCGAACATCATCGATGGCTTCACGCTTTTGTAGATGAACTGGCCGAAAGCATTGTCGAAAGCCCCTGTCTTCAGGGACGTTACGCTTGTGATCTGCACCACCGTCTCAGGAATGATTCCATGGTACGAAAGGGCGGTATGCAGGCTGACGTACGAAGGCCGGTACATTTGGTTGGCGAAATACCAGGCAAATCCCGGCAGTTTGAGGTATTCCGTAAATGCATACCAGCCCTGCCTCAGGCGCACAACATATCCTTTTTTAATCCAGCGCGACAGGTTGTTGCGGTCAAACCCCGGTCTCCAGGCATACACCTGGTCAATGTTGAAGCATGCCAGACTGAAAAACTGTTGTTTAAATGCCAGGAAGACCATTTTTGTTTCTATTGTGCTGTAAATATACTGCATTATAGAAACAAATCAAAGAAGTGACGGCGTGTTTTTCATCGGACGGGCCAGTCCCCCGGCTTACGCCTGCCCTACAGGACCTCCCGCATGATCTGCACCATGTTGTCCACATTGCCCATGGTGAAGTAATGGATCAGGGGCACCCCGCTGGCGAACAGCTCCCGGGACTGCATGGCGGTCCACTCGGCCCCCACCTGCCGGATGGCCTCGCGTGTGCTGCAATTCGCCACCTCGCGGGCCAGCTCCTCGGGAATGTCGACCTTGAACGTCTGGGGGATCAGCGTCAGGTGGCTGCGCGAGGCAATGGGCTTGAGCCCGGGGATGATGGGCACGGTGATCCCCGCCGCGCGGCAGTCGGTCACGAAGCGGAAAAAGCGGCGGTTGTCGAAGAACATCTGCGTGACGATGTAGTCGGCCCCGGCATCGACCTTGGCCTTCAGCCAGGCCAGGTCGGTTTGCCTGTTGGGCGACTCGAAATGCTTTTCGGGATAGCCTGCCACGCCCACCGAAAACTGGGTTTTGGTGGCATTGCGCAACACCTCGTCGAGGTAGACCCCCTGGTTCATGGCCACGACCTGCTTCACCAGGTCGATCGCGTGGGGATGGCCGTTCTTCACCGGCTGGAAACGCCTGGAAAGCGGGTCGCCGTCCCCGCGAACCACCAGGATGTTGTGGATGCCCAGGTAGTGCAGGTCGATCAGCGCGTCCTCGGTCTCCTCCTTCGAGAAGCCGCCGCAGATCAGGTGGGGCACCACATCCACCCCGTAGCGGTAGCGGATGGCCGCCGAGATGGCCACCGTGCCGGGCCGCTTGCGGATGTTACGCGCCTCCAGCAGTCCGTCGCCCCGGGGCAGCAGCACCGTCTCGGTCTGGTGGTAGGTGATGTTGATATAGGGCGGCCTGAACTCCATGAGCGCATCCAGCGCATCGAACACCACCCTGATGTGGGTGCCCTTGGCCGGGGGCAGGATCTCGAACGACACCTGCTTGCCTTTGGCGGGGTCAATATGGTCCGGAATTTTCATTACTATTTTCGTCGGATGGGGATGTGGTCAACAACCAACAAATATCGGAAACATTTCAACCACTCCGCCAATCCATAAAAGGGGACCGGGGGCCCTCAGGCCGGGGTTTGTTTTGTCTGAAACATTTCTTACCTTAGATTATGAACCACAAAACAACCTGATTATGAAGATATTTACTTTTATTTTTTGTCTGTTGACGCTGGCTTTGGGCGCGGGAGCCCAGGTCCGCAACCACCCCCATCGCAGCCTGACTGAAAACCAGGAAGCCCTGAGCGCCCTGGCCGGAGAGCGGGCCACGGAGGCCGTCCTGCGCCTGTTTTCCTCCGGCATGCAGCTTCCGCCGGCCACCCTGGCACCAAAGGCGCTCGCCGCCACCATCACCCTCGACAGCATCATCGACACCCGCCGGGAGCCGGGCACACAGTCCTGGGAGAACGACTGGAAAACCAGCTTTCAGTACAATGCCTCCCTGCAGCTGACCGCCCTGGTCGATGAGGTCTGGCAGGAAGACCCCGGGCAATGGGCGCCGCATGCCAGGACAGACCTGTCCTACGATGACCACGGACAGATCACCCAGATGCTGATGCACTCCCTGGACAACCAGGAAGAGGCGCTGTTACCGGAAACCCGCATGAACGCCTATTACGATGACGATCAGCGGCTGGACTCCCTCCTGGTTTACGATGCAGAGGGCGAAGACAGCTGGATGCTGACCATGCGCCAGTACAACACCTATGGGTCCGGCGGATTGCTGGAGCAGATCGATATGGAAGTCTATGACGAGGATGAAGGGGGGTGGATCGATGGCCTGTACATCCGGTTCACCTACGACGATTCGGGCCGGCGGACCAGCTATGTCATGTCCGTCAGCGATGAGGACACCGGTCAGGAGTTTCCTTATTCCCAGACCGAGTACACCTACAACGACCAGGGCCTGCTGACCCTCGTCGAGCACTCCGCCATAAGCTTCGTCAGCTTCGAGATGGAGCCCGACTACAAAACGGAGTATATCTACGGCGCGTCGGGCGAGCGGACCCGGGCCATCGATTACGACTGGGTTGACGGAACCTGGGAAGAAGACTACATGGAGGAGTTCACCTACGATCCCGACCTGGACATGGACGAGGTGGTGAACCCCTACCTCATGTTCTCACTCCTGTACGAAGTGGTGCAGGCCGAGATGGAAACGAGCCATGTCGTGATCGCGACGGAGGGATACGAGCACCTTGACGGGCAATTCGTGTGGACCGATTATTCGGCCTTCTTCTATTCGGAAGAGTCAACCACCGGCATTGCTGAAGCAGCGGACGTGGCAGCCGGCATCTATCCCAACCCCGCCAGGGAGCACATCGTCCCGAGCTGGGACAGCGGCCAGGAGTCGCTGACCCTGGAGATCTACCAGGTCACCGGCGTACGCATGCTGCACCGGGAGGTCACGCCCGGCATGCCCGTATCCGTCGGGCACCTGAACCGGGGCCTCTACCTGTACCGGCTGGTCGACGACGGGCGTGTGGTGCACGCCGGCAAACTCCTCAAGCAGTAGGGGCATCGTAATTCAGTCCCTGCCGGATGAACCGCTCGGCCTCCTCCGTGGAAATGCCGCGGCGGCGGGCGTAGTCTTCGACCTGGTCGCGGCCGATTTTGCCCAGGTTGAAGTAGCGGGCTTCGGGATGGGCGAAGTACATCCCCGACACGGACGCCCCCGGCACCATCATCAGGCTTTCGGTGAGGCGGATGCCGGCCAGCTCTCCGGCCTGCAGCACCTGGAAAATCGTCGTCTTTTCGCGGTGGTCGGGGCAGGCCGGGTAGCCGGCCGCCGGGCGGATGCCGCGGTAGCGTTCGCGGAGCATGTCTTCCAGCGACAGGTTTTCGTCGGAAGCATACCCCCATAACTGCGTCCGCACCTTCCAGTGCAGCCATTCGGCAAAGGCCTCCGCCAGCCGGTCGGCCAGGATCTTCGCCATGATCGCCCTGAAGTCATCGTGCCGCGCCTGGAAGTCCGCCACCACCCTTTCGAGGCCGATCCCGGCCGTCACCGCAAAGAGTCCGACGTAATCGCTGCGGGCCATCCAGTCCGGGTCCCTGCCGGGGGCCATGCTCCCGCCCGGGCCGGGTCCCTTCGGCTTCACAAAATCCGACAAACACAAATTGGGTTCCCCGTCCTCCTTGCGCTCCTGGTTTCGCAGGTGGTGCAGCACCACCTCGCGGAAAGCCCCTGCGGACTGCGAATCGTCCAGGTCGCCGGCCACCCCGATCACGATGTCGTCCCCGCGGGCGTGCGCCGGGTAGATACCGGCCACCCCCCTGGCCTGCAGCCGGCCGTCGTCAACCAGCCACTGCAGCATCTCCCGCGCCTCGTCCATCAGCCTGCGGGCTTCCTCCCCCTTGAGCGGGTCGTCGAGCACCGCCGGGTATTTGCCCCGGATCTCCCAGGCATACAAAAAGAACGTCCAGTCGATAAACGGGATCAGCTCACGGAGCGGGGGCTGCACCAGGCAGGCCTGCGGACCCGCCGGGCTGGCATGCATGCCCTGAAGGTCCGCCCAGCGCGGCACCGGCGGCACGTATCCGGACCAGTCCGCCGAAAAGCCATTGGCCCTCGCGGCCTCCAGCGAGACATATTCGCGGCGCGCACCGCGGCGGTACTGCTCCCGAATGCCCTGGTACTCCTCTTCGAGCGCCTTCAGAAACGCCCCCTTCCTTTCGTCTGACAACAAATCGTTGAGCACCCCGGTCGTGCGCGAGGCATCCCGCACATGCACCACGGGACCCTCGCAGGCCGGGGCGATCCTGATGGCCGTATGCTGTTTGGACGTGGTGGCTCCCCCGATCAGCAGGGGAATGGTCATGCCGGCCTTCTGCATCTCGGAGGCCACATGCACCATCTCATCCAGGGACGGCGTGATCAGTCCGCTGAGCCCGATGAAATCCGCCTTCAGCTCCCGGGCCCTAGCCAGGATGCGCTCGGCCGGCACCATCACGCCGAGGTCCTCCACCGCATAATTGTTGCAGGCCAGGATCACCCCCACGATGTTCTTGCCGATGTCGTGCACATCCCCTTTAACCGTGGCCATCACGGCCTGCCCGCTGTGGCGCGGGCGGGGCGCCGCGTTTTCGCCGGATGGCGCCATCCCGGCGGCTGCTTCCGCCGCATGGGCCGCCGCAGCCTTCTCCGCGTCGATGTACGGGGTCAGGTAGCCCACCGCCTGTTTCATCACGCGGGCGCTTTTCACCACCTGCGGCAGGAACATCTTTCCCGAGCCAAACAAATCGCCCACGACCCCCATGCCCTCCATGAGGGGTCCTTCGATCACATCCAGCGCGAAGGGCAGTTTCCGGCGGGCCTCCTCCACGTCGGCCTCCACAAATTCCGTGATCCCTTTTACCAGGGCATGGCCCAACCGCCTTTCGACCGGCCACGAGCGCCACTGCGCGGCCTCCTTTTCGCCCGTCTTCCTGCCTTCCACCCTGGCGGCCAGCGCCAGGAGGCGCTCGGTGGCATCCTTGCGGCGGTTCAGCACCACATCTTCGGCATACTTCAGCAGACCAGGCTCCACCTCGTCGTACACCTCCAGCAGGGCCGGGTTCACGATGCCCATGTCCATCCCCGCCTGGATGGCGTGGTAGAGGAACACCGCGTGCATGGCCTCGCGCACCGCCTGGTTGCCACGGAAGGCGAACGACAGGTTCGACACCCCGCCCGACACCCTGGCCAGGGGCAGGTTCTCCTTGATCCAGCGGGTGGCGCGGATGTAGTCGACCGCATAATGGTTGTGCTCCTCGATGCCCGTGGCCACCGCCAGCACATTGGGATCGATGATCACATCCTGGGGCGGGAATCCCTCCTCCTTCACCAGGATGTGGTAAGACCGTTCTGCGATGGCGATCTTGCGCTCATACGAATCGGCCTGTCCCGCCTCATCGAACAGCATGACGATCACCGCCGCCCCGTACTTCCGGATCAGGGCAGCCCGCTGCCGGAACGCCTCCTCTCCGTCCTTCAGGCTGATGGAGTTCACCACCGGCTTGCCCTGCACACATTTGAGTCCCGCTTCATAGACCTCCCACCTGGAGGAGTCTATCATCACCGGCACCCGGGCGATGTCCGGCTCCGTGGCGATCACATTCAGAAACCGCGTCATGGCCTCCTGCCCGTTGAGCATCGCATCGTCCATGCAGACGTCGATCATCTGCGCCCCGCCTTCCACCTGGTGGCGCGCCACCTCCAGCGCCTCCTCGTATCTGCCTTCGCGGATCAGCCGGGCAAACCTTGTGGAGCCCGCCACATTGGTCCGCTCCCCGACATTCAGAAAATTCGAATCCGGCCGCAGCACCAGGGCTTCAAGACCGGCGAATACCGTGGGTTCGGTTCCCCCGCCGGAAGCGCCCGCGGCAGCAGCTCCCGGTTCTCCGCTACCGGATTCAGGTTCTTCGCCACCGGCTCCCACCAGCCCGGCCGGGACCCTCAGGGCGGCGCCCTCAACTTCCCTTACCACCGCCGCGATGCGCTGGATATGCTCCGGGGTGGTGCCGCAGCAGCCCCCGATCACATTCACCCATCCCTGCCGGACAAAATCCTTCACTTCCCCGGCCATCTGGTCGGCCGTCTGGTCGTACTCCCCGAACTGGTTGGGCATGCCCGCGTTGGGATGCGCGCTCACGTAACAACCGGCCAAAGCCGCCAGCTCCCGGATGTAGGGCCTGAGCAGGGACGCGCCCAGGGAGCAGTTGAACCCGATCACCAGGGGGTCGGCATGGCGCACCGAGTGGTAGAAGGCCTCCAGCGTCTGACCCGACAGGGTGCGTCCGCTCGCATCCACGATCGTGCCCGAGATGAAAATGGGCCAGCGCTGGCCGTGCGCCTCAAACATTTCCAGCAGGGCAAAGAGGGCCGCCTTGGCGTTCAGGGTGTCAAAGATCGTCTCCACCAGGAAGGCATCCACCCCCCCTTCGAGCAGGGCCTCGGCCTGTTCGCGGTAGGCCGCGGCAAGCTGGTCGAACGTCACGTTGCGGTAGCCGGGGTCCTCCACCCTGGGAGAGAGGGAGGCGGTGCGGTTCGTCGGACCCATCGTTCCGAGTACGAAGGCCTGGGTGCCGGCCGCTTCGCGTGCCAGCCGGGCCGCCGCGACATTCATGTCGCGCACCAGGGGCTCCGTGCAGTAGTCGCTTTGGGAGATGGCATTGGCATTGAAGGTGGCCGTTTCGATCAGCTCGGCTCCGGCCTCCACGTATGCCCGGTGGATCTCCCGGATCACATCGGGCCGCGTCAGGGGCAGCAGGTCCATATTCCCCTTTAGCGGTGTGTCGCTGCGCCCCGGCGGTCCGCCAACACCATTTCCCGGCGACCCGCCAACACCTCGCTCCAATACCGCATCAACCGCTGCATTGTGGTAATCGGCCTCCTCCAGCCTGTAACGCTGGATCATGGTCCCCATGGCCCCGTCGAGCACCATCACGCGCTGCTTCAGGGCCGCCTCAAGGCGGTGAAATGCATCCGATCTTGGCAGTCCTTGCATAAAGGTTTAGTGGAATAAGGTATTGCAAATATACGGAGTATCTTTCCCTGTCGAGCCTTACCCCTGCCAGCTCTTCTGGCCCTGGCTTACAATTTACTCAACGCGCTGAGTAATTTTACTCAAGAGATCTAACAATATGATCATTATCCTCGACAGTGAACAGTTCCATCGGATCCAGCTTCAGAAATTCCTGCCAGGGGATGCCGTTTTGGGCAATGAGATACACTCTCCCGGGATTGAACCGTTTGCGAAAAGCATTCATCCCTTTCTTATTCCCCGATGCACCACTCTTCACCTCAATGGCAATGGTTTGCTGGCCAGCTTCCAGCACGAAGTCGACTTCGTCGCCGCGGTCCCTCCAGTAATACACAGAGAATCGTTTGCTCCGCATGGATTCGTTCACCAGCCATGCGCCAATGGCAGATTCCACCACCCTTCCCCATTCGGCTAAGTCGTGGCGGACGTCCGCCATCGTCCTAAGTCGACGGGCGCTAAAAAGGGCATTGTTGTGCACCTGGAACTTCGGACTGCCGGCCCGCTTCCTTGCTTCGGATCCGGAGTACTTCTCCACCGGACCAAGCAGTCCGGCAGTATGCAGCAAAGCCAGGTAATGCGATAAGGTCGTCGTGTTCCCGGCATCTTGAAGTTGTCCCATCACCTTGGTAAAGGACAGTATCTGGCCTGAATAGTCGCAACCCAGCTCAAAAAGGTTTTTCAGCAGTGCCGGCTTGTCAATTCTGCTGAGCTGCAAGACATCCCTGGAAATACTTGTTTCAACAATCGCATCGCGTATGTATTGTTTCCACCGCATTTCATCGTCTATCAATCCTGCACTCCCCGGATAGCCACCAAACCAGGCATAGGTCTCCGCATCCCATCCAAAGGCAACCTGCATCTCCTTCAGCGACCAATGAGTCATATAAATGGACTCAAACCTGCCAGTGAGCGATTCCGAAAGTCCCTTTTGAACCAACAGCCGGGAGGAGCCAAGCAAAACCAGCTTCAGGGGGAGGTGATTCCTTGTATCCTCATCCCAAAGTTTTTTCACCCATTCACTCCAGTCAGGCACTTTCTGGATCTCGTCAATAACCAATAGGAAAGACTTCGGTTTTTCAGACCGAATTTTCAGCCGTGCAGCCTCCCAAACCTGCTCCAGCCATGATCCGTTTACTGCGGCCACGGCATCTGCCGAATGAAAAGCGCAAGACACGTCTAACTGGTCAATCAGCTGACGAGCCAAGGTTGTTTTCCCCACTTGCCTTGGTCCCATTATCACCTGGATGAACCTGCGTGGTTCCAGCACCCGGGTTTTAAGTACTTGTAATTCTGTTCGTTCGTACATTGTTTACAATTTACTCAACAGACTGAGTAAATTTACTCAGAATAACGAACAAATACAAATTTTCGTCGGATAGGCCGTCAGCTCCAGGGCTTTTACCGTGTATATTTAAATCATTTCTTTTAGTTTGCACGGTTTATGGCAATGTTTTTCCAGCTAATCACATCAATCCCTTCCGAGCGTTTTTGGTCCGTGTCGCCGGCGAAGATGATTTTTCCCTTTTTTTCTCCGGATAGTTTCAGCCAATACCTTAGATTTTTGAAAAATTCAGGCTGTACAGTCTTTCCCGATTTGATCTCCACCGGGATCCTGTCCGGCTTTTTCTCAATGATCAAATCTACTTCCCTGCCGGTTTTATCCCTCCAGTGGTAAAAAGCATCACTGGCGCCTGTGTTGTGCTTTTGCTTGATCAGTTCCGAAACAACCAATGATTCAAACAGTGCACCCCGCAAGGGATGTGCAGGCAAGTGCTCCATTTTATGGATGCCGAGCAGGGAAGCAGGCAGGGCGGTATCATAAAAATAGAGTTTGGGGCGCTTGACAATGGTTTTGTTATAGTTTTTATAGAAGGGAGGCAATAAAAAAACAATGAAACTGCTTACCAGGATGCCCAACCACGACTGAATGGTTTTCACATCCACAAAGTCTGGCTGATTTGTTCGTTCATTAAAAAATTGTTTGACCCGGTTAAGATAAACTGTCCGGCTTCCTTGTTTTCATCAATTATTTCTTGCAGGTAGGAAAACAACAGGGGACTGATTGGCGGGGGCCGTTAACGGCAACGGCTTTAAACATAGAAGCCAAATGTTTCAGCCTGTTTGATGCGATTCGATTAATCATAATGCTAAAATAGGAATAATATGGAATTGGATTCCACAAAGCCCGATGCGCCTCTTAGGTGGCCACACGCGCAGGACCGTTACCCCATGGGGGGTCAATTTGCCCGGAATGGGGGGTCAACATCTTCCGGAATACACACCGAATGGATATTTCACTACATTTGCTGCCATTGGTAGAAACATCCGACTAAAAAAGAAAATCCTTGAAAACGGCCGCATTGATTTTGGTTCTGATGGGCACCCTTCTGCCCGCCCGGGCATATACCGGGGAAGTCCAGGTTATTGACACGATACGTTCAACCGACCCCGCCCAGAAAGATTTCAGGGACATGCTCTGTCCGCCCGACACCTGGTTCGGACAGGCCCCTGATCTGGGCATCGCTGTCGGGGACGACGGCATTGCTTATTTGCTCCAGGGGTTTCCGCCGACTTCCGGGCCCGTAAACGCCATTTCATGGTGGATGAATGAGCAAGTTCCGAACAGCACGCAGTTCGACCTCTTTCTATTTGAAGACAACGGCGGGGCCCCCGGCAAGCTGCTGAAAAGCTTTCCAAACGTCACCGTCGCAAGGGTTGAAACCGGGGAAATGTTTGGCAGCAACAAGGTCGTCGAATACACGTTTTCGCTTCCCTCTCCGATTGCTTTTCCGTCCGGGGGCTGGTTCGGTGTGCGTGACCTTCCGACAACCCGGGTAAATGCCTATTGGATCCTGAGCGGTTCAGGAACCCATACCATGTATGTTTTCGATGATTCAGGCGAATTCTCCCCCCGAAACTTCCATCTCTCCATATGCGTGGATGCGGACGTCATCATACCGGTCCCCCTTGCCGGATGGGCGGTTTTCGCCGCGCTGCTGCTGATCGCCACGTTTATCGTGCTACGCGGCAGGCGCTGGCGTTCAATTCCGAAATTGTAAGAAACGGCGAATGTTTTTGGCGATGTTTTTCGTCGGATGGGCAGCTTTGAAGGCCTTAGGAAATGACCTTGCCGGTCCAGAGATCCTCCAGGAAGACCTTCCAGGGCAGCACCAGGCAGTCCCCCAGCTTTCTCGGCAGGGGATCATTCGTAACCAGGATGCTTTTCTTCACCCTGTACTCTTCTGCAAACCTCCTGAGGCCCTTGGTGTGCCGGTCTGTGGCCAGTGAAGTGGCCTTCACTTCCACGGCCACCTCGGCATCGCCCAGTATGAAGTCCACCTCCAGGCCCGATGCCGTGCGCCAGTAGCTGACCGGATAATGCACATCCGAATAGTGCCTGTGGGCAAACAATTCCTGGCAGATAAAGTGCTCGAAGGCTTTTCCGAAGGCCTCGCTTCCCGGCTCTATTCTTCCCCGTTTCAGCAAGTTATTGGCCACCCCCACATCGAAAAAATAGAAACGGGGTGACTGGATGACCCGCCTTTTCGGTTTCCTCTGAAAGGAAGGCACGAACCGGCCGATGAGCGTGTCCTCAAGGATCTGGAAATATTCTTTTACCGTCGGACCGCTAACTCCGCATTCTGAGGCGATGTTGGAGTAGTTCACAGTCTCCCCATTTGAAAAGGCGGCGAATTCCAGGAACCGGTTGAACGAGGCCACATTCCTGATCCGTGCTTCGGCAATGATCTCGTCCTGTAAATAATTGCCTATGTAGGCGGAAAGCAATTTCCCCGGCGCTTTTGACAGGTAATGCCTGGGAATCAAACCGGAATTCAAGGCACGCAGCAGGTCAAAGTCCGGGATCTCGGCAGAAACCAGGGGGTACAGTTCATATCTCAGCGCCCTACCCCCGAGCAGGTTCGCCCCAGAGCGCAGGATCTTCCGCGGACTCGATCCGCTGAGGATGAAGCGGGTCCGGTGGTTTTCGATCAGCCAGTGCACCTCGTTCAGCAAGGCCGGGATCAACTGCACCTCATCAATGATCACCGGCTGTTTCCCGGAATACGCCAGCACCGTTTCCCGCAAAACGGAAGGCGAGCGGCTGAAGCGCTCAAAAACATCCGACAACAACAAGTCAAAATACAGGTTATCAGGATACAGCGCCTTCAACAAGGTACTCTTTCCTGTCTGCCTCGCCCCCCACAGAAAAAGGCTCTCGTCCCCTGCATTTGTAAAAACCTGTTTCCTGGAATACATGAAATTAAATAAATTACTTTACATTTTCATGATATTTTAAAATATGATTTTAAATTATCATGCATTTTGAAAGCAAAATACAACAAATTTCAACAAAATACAAGGGTGAAGCAAACCTCTTGGTCCCTCCCGGTTTTTCAGCCAATCCTGTCCTGTTTAACCTAATCCAAAAGTTTACAATCCTGGAATTCAATTCCGAAATTGTAAGAAACAGCGAATGTTTTTGGCGATGTTTTTCGTCGGATGGGTAAACAGCCCCAGTCAATTTGTACTATTTCATTAGTCAACTAATAACCTAGTACAAAGCCAACACCAAGGCTGATGTCAGTAATTATTTTGTGAACCAGTCATACCCCATTATTGGATGTTTGGTTCACAGATGCCGCCCGAGCCCGGAACCGTTCGTTCCACACCACCCACAGTGCGAACAGCACCACGTAGAAGAAAGGCCGCAGCACCCAGTCGTGCATTAAGTCCCAGTGGGGGTAGGCGTGCACCATCACCAGAGAAAGCGCCACCACGCGGAATACGTTCACCAGGTGCATGACCAGGATGGCCAGGGGGATGAACCACAGCTTATGCCTCCACGGGCCCGGATACAGCAGGAAAAGGAAGAAAGCCTGGTAAAACTGCTTGAGTCCGCTGCAGGTATGGTCTACGATCATCGTCCCGGCAATGCGCCCATCGGGGGGCAGTCCGCCGTCCAGAAACCGAAAGGTACACACCGCATCCAGGCGCAGCATGTCCAGTCCGAGGATCTTCTCGTTCACCCAGGCAGCAGAAAGGTACACCATGTGTGTGGCCGCATCCGACAATGAAATAAAAAGGGAAGAAGCCTCGATCCAGTCGCGTCCCAGCCGCCACAGCACATGGAACACGACGGTAATGGCCGCAAACAGGAAGACATCCCACAACGGCCGCAGTCCGTAACGGTCAAGCACGGCGGCGGGTCCGCCACCAAGGTTCAGCTTCATGGAATAAAGATAGGAAATCTCCATCAACAGCAAGGAACAAGCTTTGCCGATGGTTTTTGGAGACATATAAGAAAGACAAAACAAAAATATATGACGACAACTGAATCATATTAGAAAATATCGTATAAATGTAAATGTACTCTTGCTAAAATTTATTTTTCATGAAAAAGAAGCTGATTATCCTTTGTGCAGCCATCGTGGGTTTTTCACTGTCACAGGCCATGTCGCAGACTGATCATTCCGGCCAGAGAGACCCTGCCGCGATCCAGTCAGGCGTTAAGCCAGCATCCCTGACAGAGTTTGCTGCATCCGGCCTGCCATTTTCGGAAACCCAGCCCCCAAAAATCCAACCCAAACCTGCAGCACAAAAAAGCCTGGGGTTTTACTGTAACTTCACAAGCTTTGACAATGATTATCCAGGACTGCTGGTACAGGATTTTTCGGCAAGCACAGTCCCGGATCATTCAATTCATGACATGCCACACCCACTGGATGCCGCAACCAACAACGACTGGTTTAATCCCGGCGACATTATGCCCGGGGTGCAGTTTTGGGCATCAAATGATCATGCAGGTGATGAGATTGTCGTGCTGGGGATAAACTTCCAGGGCAACTCCCGAAAAACCATCGCCTCCAATTATTTCACTGATTGCTTCATCATCATGTTTGACCCGCCGGTTTCGGCGGTCTGGATGGATATTGTTGAATATGAGGGGAGCGGGTTCTGCAACATAGAAATTTATGACGCAGGCAACAACCTGCTGGGCTCAGATGTAACCTCAGCAAGCAACGATGGCATATTCTGGGGCGTGGGATCGGATGTGCCGATTGCCCGGATTGAAATATGTTCCACTGGTAACGGTGCAGAGGGCATTTCGCGCATCGCATTTCAGGGTGAAGAGCCCGTCGCCGTACCCCTGGCAAAGTGGGGAATGCTCCTTGGCTTGATGCTGATCGGCGGGTTCGTCGTTGCCAGGCGGTTGTTTTAGTTCGGAATGCCCGGAGGGAATCTGTTTCAGGAGACCAGGCGGGAATAGGCCTTCACGCCCAGTTTGCCGAGTTTATATATTGTCGGACGGGCTATCAGCAGGTAGCGGCCGTAGTTGGTTTGCATGCCCCCGAATTTTGATTTGAACTCCCTCACCCCATAGGGAACCGCCGGGTTGCCGGCCCCAAGTGGATATTCCGGTGAAATTGACCCCCCATTCCGGGCATATTGACCCCCCTGGGGTTTTGGTATCAAAGAACGAGGTAGGCTGACAAATTTACCGTTTTTTCCTTAGGTTCTCTCCCCTTAGTTCTATCCTGTATGAGGAGTGAATTAACCGGTCCAGGATTGCATCAGCAATGGTTTCTTCACCGATTACATCATACCAGTTCGTAACGGGCAGTTGGCTGGCGATGATTGTAGCGGTTTTCGCCGCGCTGCTGCTGATCGCCACGTTTATCGTGCTACGCGGCAGGCGCTGGCGTTCAATTCCGAAATTGTAAGAAACGGCGAATGTTTTTGGCGATGTTTTTCGTCGGAGGGACGGCCGGATCAGCTGAACGAGGGCACTTCCCCGGCGGGGGTGGGGGTGTATTCGGGCAGCAGCTCCCGGACCAGGGCGGTCACGCCGGGGGCGTCCTGTCGCCGGAGGAGCTCTTCCAGGACGTCGACCTTGCCGGCCACCTCCTGGTAGGCACAGTCCTGCATGCGGGCGATCATGATCTTCGGATGGTGGGTGGGCCGGGTCTCCTCGCAGGTGCTGAACAGCTCCTCGTACAGCTTCTCCCCGGGGCGCAGGCCGGTGTACACGATCTCGATGTCCTTGCCCGGCTCCAGTCCGCTGAGCCGGATCATCTTTTTGGCCACATCCACGATGCGCAACTGCTCGCCCATGTCGAACACGAAAATCTCGCCCCCGCGGCCCATCACGCTGGCTTCGAGCACCAGCTCGCAGGCCTCCGGGATCGTCATGAAGAAGCGGATGATGTCGGGATGGGTCACCGTCACGGGCCCGCCGGAGGCGATCTGCCTTTCGAACAGGGGGATGACCGAGCCGTTGGATCCCAGCACATTGCCAAAGCGGGTCACGATGAACTCCGTGCCGTTCTGTTCGGTGTCGCTCAGCCCTTTGACCAGCATCTCGGCCACCCGCTTGCTGGCGCCCATGAAGCTGGATGGGTTCACGGCCTTGTCGGTCGAGATCAGCACAAACTTATCCGACGAAAACTCCGAGGCCAGGGTGGCCAGGTTGCGCGTGCCCATGATGTTGACGCGCACCGCCTCGAGGGGGTGGCTCTCGATGATGGGCACATGCTTGAAGGCCGCGGCATGGTAGATGATATCGGGACGGAACCTCTCGAACACCTGCTTCATGCGGGGGTAGTGGCTCACGTCGGCCAGGACGAACTCCTTGCTGACCGGGTGGCCGTTCTCGCGGGCCTTCAGCTCCTGCTCCAGGTCGAACAGCGGGCTCTCGGCGATGTCGAGCAGGATGAGGCGTCCCGGGCGCAGGCGGTGCAGCTGCCGCACGATCTCGCTGCCGATGCTGCCGGCGGCGCCCGTGACCATGACCGTCTTGCCGCGGATCACCTCCGAGACCATCTCGTTATGGATCCTGATGGGCTCGCGCTGCAGCAGCTCTTCGATGCGCACCTTGCGGATCTGCTTCATGCTGAGGCGTCCCTGTTTCCAGTCGCTGAAGCCGGGCACGGTCAGCACCTCCAGCTCAAGCTCCAGGCAGCGTTCGATGACCTGGCGGCGGCGTTCCACCGACAAGGTGTTGATCGCGATGATCAGCGTGCTGATGCCCTGATGCTCCAGAAATTCCTCGTTGAGCGCCTTCGGGCCGTAGACGCGCACCCCGCTCACCCGCTTGCCCTTCATGGCCGGGTTGTCGTCGATGAAGCCCACCACCCGCTGGCGGGCATCCTGGGCGCTGAGGATGGTCTGCAGGGTGGCGATGCCCATGGCGCCGGCCCCGTATATCAAAGTGTTTGACAGCTCCCGCCGCTGCCGCATCAGGGTGATGTAGAAGATCTTGATGGAAAAGCGCAAAAACAGCAGCAGGAACAGGCTGGCCATGTAAGCGATCAGCAGCACGGCCAGGGAAAAGTTCAAAGGGGGCACGAAGCGTGCCATGGCGGACAGGGTGTCCAGCGCCGCCAGTCCGGCCACCGCGATGGAGGCGGCAAAAAACACGATCAGCGCATCGTACAGGCTGGTATGCCGCACGATGCCCCGGTGGGGCTGAAAGACCAGGAAGGACACCAGAAAGGCCGCGACAAACACCGGCGTCTGCCAGAGCATCCGCTCCACATGCGAAGAATCCAGTATGAAATTGAAACGGAGCAGGTAGGCCAGCAGGAAGGAACAAGCCACCAGGAACAAATCGATCAGCAACACGATCTGGTGCGACAGAAACCGCCGGGAGTTCCTAAGTATAAACCGCCGCAACCAGTTTTGCATCCTTTATTTGTCCTTTTGTCGGAGAATATCCCCGTCAAAGTTAACGCATTATTCGGAAAAATTCCAACAAATGTTTTTTATTTGTTTTTTGGTGGAGATAATTTAAATGTACGGCGTCTTATTTTGTGTGGGACGCCGTTTTGCGGGAGGGAAGGAAAAACCATTCGACCCACACCACCCAGAGCAGGAACAGCACCAGGTAGAAAAATGGGCGAAATACGTAATCGTGGAAGAAATCAAAGGAAGGATAGCGGTTCACGAAAACCATGGAGAGGCCGACGATACGAACAACATTCACCCCGTGGGTGATCAGGAGTCCGGCGGGAATAAACCAGGCCTTGTGTTTCCAGGGGCCCGGAAACAGCAGCATCAGCACCAGGAAGTGCGCGAACCATTTGACCGCCGAGCAGCTCTCATCCACGATGAGCCGTCCGCCGCCCTCGAACACCATCGCAAAATCCTGCCGCACGATGTCGTAGCCGACCACATGCTCCACCACCCAGGCGCTGTGCACGAACAGCACCCTGCGGAGATACAAATACAACGGTTCCAGTCCGCCGATCATCAGCTCCTCATTCACCAGCGCCGAGTACAGGAAATGGAAGCCGAACAGGATCAGCAGGAAGACCCCGACGTAGCGGAGGGAGGAAAGGCCGTGGCGGTCGGCAAAGCGGGTTATCCGGCGGGTCAAACTTCCAAAGCCCATTGGTAAAAGCTTTTGTTTGTAATGAAAACTATTTTTCGTTCATAACGAAAACTATTGCCAACAAGCAGGACAACAGTCACTTATCACCCCCTATACGCCGGGAAAAAACCTTCCCCATAAAGCTCCCCGGCTGACACGTCCGCTGCCCCCAGAGCAAAGCGAGCCACAGATTTCCCCGCAGACTCCCCGACAGCACCACCCGCCGGCCGCCCCGCCGCCTCACACAGCCGCCGGTACTTCTCCGGGTCGAACACCCTCTTGCCCACAAAGAACGGCACAATTCCGTCCGGGGCAAACGCCCTCTTAAAGGCAAAAATGCCGTCATGGGGCCGGTAGCCTCCCCCGATCACGAACTCGCGGAAACCCTTCTCCCGGGCCCATTCCATGATGTGCACCTTGAGCAGATCGCCCGGCCGCATGGGATAGAAGTTGCGCAGCGTGCCACCCAGGAAGGAATACACCCGCCCGCGGGCACACAGCACCAGCTCGGAAGCCACCACCTGCCCATCCGACAACACATGAAAAAACACCGCCCCGCCCGGCACCCCCTCGAGCAGTCCGCGGAAAAAGCCGGAAGAAAAGAAATACGCCTGGGAAGCCCGCCGCCTTTTCATGGTATCGTGATACACCTTCAGGAAATCCTCCAGCCGCTCCCCCCGCTCATCGGCCACCACCCTCAGCCCATGCTCCCTGGCCGTGCGCACATTCTTACGCACCTTATGCCTGAACCCCCGCCACAACTCCTCCGCCGGCACATCCAGCCGGGCCACGATGTTGTCGTTGTGGTGCGCCACATGGCCGTCATACCAGGGGCGCGCTTCAGAAAACAGCGAAAAGCGCACGAATTCGCTCACCACGTGGTTCTCCGCCGCCCAGGCATGAAAGGCCGCGTAAAACCCCTTGTAAAGCTTTTCCTTTTCCCCATCGGATGGCACCGCAGACCCCCGCGGCCACACCGCCGCCGGACCCCCATACCCATAGGGCGAAATCACATCGAAGGCCGGTCCTGCGACCGGCCTCCCGAAAGGCTCCTTCGTTATATCCCTCAGCAGGAAAGGGTAAAGCACCCGGGCCCCGTTCGACTCATACACCGCCGCACAAGCCCGCGTCCTGTCATCCGCCCACAGCCCCGCATAGCCCGGATGCGCGAACACCTCGCGCCCGTCCGACCGCTCCCACAGCCGCAGCCAGGCAGCGTGGCCATCTGGTATATCGGCGAAATAAATTCTCATTGACCCGTTTGATGTCCGCGTTCCGTTTTATAATCCGGGTGTTGCCAGGACGAAGTCTTCAAAGTAACCGTCCTTTATAATTACACCAAAACCCAATACCTAAAACACCAACCCCTTCAGCACCCCCGCAATCCTTTCCATATCATCCTCCGTCATCCCCGTCCCCGACGGCAGGCACAGCCCTTTATCAAACAAGCCCTCCGACACCCCGTTCAGGAACATCGGATACCTCTTGAACACCGGCTGCAGGTGCAGCGGCTTCCACAGCGGACGGGACTCGATATTCTCCTTCTCCAGCGCCTTGCGGATCGTCTCACGGGTCACGCCCCCCGTCAGATGCGGATCCACCAGCACCGTCGACAGCCAGCGCGTGGAGAAAGACCCATCCGGCTCCGGCAGGAAAGAAAAGCCCGGCAAGCCTTCCAGCAGCTCCCGGTAAAAATCAAAGACCTCCCTTCTCCTTTTCACCCGCTCATCCAGCACCTGAAGCTGTCCGCGTCCGACCCCCGCCAGGATGTTGCTCATGCGGTAATTGTAGCCGATCTCCGAATGCTGGTAATGGGGGGCCGGGTCCCTTGCCTGGGTGGCCAGAAACCGCGCGCGCTCAATCAACGCCCGGTCATCAGACAACAACGCCCCCCCGCCACTCGTGGTAATGATCTTATTGCCATTGAACGACAGCACCCCCATCCTGCCGAACACACCCGTATGCCGGCCCTTGTAGAGCGAACCCAGCGACTCCGCCGCATCCTCGACCACCGGGATGCCGTACTTACCGGCCACCGCCATGATCTCATCCATTCTGGCCGGCATGCCATACAGGTGCACCGGAATGATCGCCTTGGGCAGCCGTCCCCCCGGCACCTCCCGGAACTCCTTGCCCATGCGCACCTTCACCCGTCCCTCGACACACGCCACAATCGCCTGCTCCAGCAGCTCCGGACACATATTCCACGTCTCCGGCTCCGAGTCGACAAACACCGGGGTGGCGCCCGACACACAGATCGGGTTGGCCGTCGCCGAAAACGTAAACGACTGGCAAATCACGAAATCGCCCTGATGCACATCCAGCAGCATCAGCGCCAGGTGGATCGCCGCCGTGCCCGACACCAGGGCCGCCACATGCTCCGCCCCCGTATATGCGGCCAGGTCCGCCTCGAACCCATCCACATTCGGCCCCAGCGGCGCAATCCAGTTCGACTCAAACGCCTGCCTGACAAACACCTCCTCCTCCCCTCCCATATGCGGCGGGGAGAGGAAGATACGTTTCGGATTAACCATATTTAAAATGAAAAATATTTATGAGAGGATAGGGCCTAGATATACCAGTCTTAAAGTCGTTTAATTCCATCCTCAAGCTGCATCTGATGCTGCCAGCCCAGGCTGTGGATCATTGTCGGATCGGTAAGCTTTCGTGGCGTACCATCAGGCTTGTCAGTGTTGAAAACCACCTTGCCTTTAAAATCTACCACGCTGCGTATCATTAAAACAAGGTCTTTAACTGAGATCTCTATGCCCGTGCCAATATTGATATGGGTATTGCGGTTCTCTTTTTTGTTTTTGGCCAGATCGCCAAAATTTACATGCTCTATCACAAACACGTAGGCATCAGCCATACCGTCCACCCACAAAAACTCTCTTAACGGCCTGCCTGAACCCCAAATCTCAACCTGACATGAATCCATACTCCGAGTAGTTGAAGAGGCCTTAAATCCATCCAGGCGATATTGGTATTGCTGATAGCGTTTAACCCATAGGCGAAAGTGTGATACTTAATACTGTAGTCTAAACAAAATTGCTTCTGACTCTGCCCGCTTGTCTGCCATTTTTCTACCAACGGGAACATAACATCTTTTGTCTAGATCCTTTCCATTAAAGGTCGCATGGTATCACCATGTGACTTTAGTTGTCAACTTTTGATAAGACAAGTGGAACTCGATTTCCTTATCTGGAAAAACGACCGGAATGAGAAGAAGGCTATTAAAATGGCAAAAATGGCTTATTTTGAGGTCCAATAGAAAATGCTCAATGAAAAAGCGGCCGCAAGGCTTAAAACATACAGAAGGCTGAGTTGGATGATACTGGGAAAATGTGCTTAACAATGAGTAATTTATAAAGTCAATTTGAGGTTTTTTCTTTCCTTTTCTCCCCCCATTTATTTACTTTCTCCTTGAAAGAATTAATAGTATTTCGGGCAGGTGAAACTTTTTTCTCTTTATTTTTTGGTGAAAAGTAATTGTCTTTATCAATGGGTTTAATTTTTACTTTTTTGATATCCTTATGATGAAGGATAATAACTTCATCTTGTTTAAGATTTTTAAGAAAATAATAATCCTTGGTTTGTCCGACAAAGACAATCTGGTCATTTGATTGATACGAACCTCCTTCAACATCAATATAAACACTATATAAAGGCTTGTTTTCAAGTATCAGAAAAGCTTTATATGATCCGTATACCCAAATAGCCCCTATGAGAAATACAAAAGTGAAAACGTTATTAAATTGTTGACTTAATTTAAAGTCATTTCCGGGGGCAATCTCTTCTTTAATAATTTTGCTTTTATCATTTTTTGGATCACCTTCAGTATTTGAATTTGTACTGCTTTCAATATGGCCGGGTTCTGTGTTGTATAAATTGTAATAAGATTGCTTCGCTAGGTAAGCTATTACCCTTCGAGATGAAAAGAAAACAATAAGGCAGGCAATAACGTATCCACCTGGCGAATAATAGCTTCCCCCTGAATGGTTTGTGTAGTCGTCAAAAAATGGATGAACAAACTGATAGGCGAAAAAAAGTATAGAAAAAACCACGATACAATTGAATAAAAATTTAACAACTTGCGGAAAAATTTTCTCATTCCTATTTGGTCCATGAAAAAGAAAGTAACCTGTGGTTTTAAATATGTTTGGAATATTAATATATTCGGGTTCATTTCCTTTTTCTTCAGCTTCTTTTGCTTCCCTGGCTCTTTTTGCCTGAATTGGTAAATTCAGCAGAAAAAACAAAAAAAGAGTTGCAACAGTAATGATAATTGGAAATACTAATGGAAGGAAGGAAAGAATTAATTCACCAGTTGTGAAATATGAAGCAATATCAATCCCAAAACGGCTATAAAAGCTGTGATTGTAAACATACCCAATGAAAATCAGGAAGCCAGAAATGATGGGTATATATTTTCCTTTTAGTTTCATTGCGGAACATGAAAAAGACTATAACCCGATCATGTTTTTAATTTTCTCAACAGATTCTTTAACTTCAATGAGAAAAGGGTAACTGTTGGCCTGACTTGGATTCTGTAAAACATTCAAATAAACAGAAGTAAATTCATATGATTCATCTTTTAGAATCATTGCAATATTGGCAATGCCAATAATTATCTCATGGCCGTCTTTTGATGTTAATGCGATAAAGTTGTCTTTCATGGTAATAAAATGAAGGTTGGTAAATTGTTTTAGCAATATCACTTATTCGCTGGCTACATTGATGTCACTGTTGCAGTCCTTCCACAAATTCTTTTCATTTATATCGTTGTGTTTACTTGATCAAACTACACAAAGACATCACATTATACACCAGGCACTTCGAAGTCAGCGCATCGTAAGGATCTCGAATTCGTTTCAGCATGCATTTGCTCGGTTCCTTTTAACTTCTAAGATTGCAGAACATAAAGGAGGTCAGAGTATGCTTTCTCGACATTTCCTTGCGGGAAAGGCAAGTACTCGTGATCTGTTCCGATTATCACTTGATTGAAGTTACCTTTGTCTTGGCAAAGTATGATGATGTACTTGTCCAAAGCCTTGACAAATGCGATCTCGCTTAGAATCCAGGACAGATCACCCGGGGTTGCCACACAGACGAAGATATCCTGTTGTCAGCAACATTCTCAGGGATATCCCTTGCCTCGTAACCGGATCCTTCCGATACATCGAAGCCAAGTCGACGGAGAAATGTGCCGAGCGAAGCCGATATAACTTTGCCCGTGTCATCTAATCGATAAGCAAGGAAGAACGTCTTCTTCAGGTCGTATATATATAGAGAGAGAGAGGGACTTTTCTGGTTGCAGCACTGCAGCACGCAATATTTCGCGACCCTTATCGTGCAGTGCCGTTATCGTGTTCAAGTCTGTTGCCTCGACCGAGACCTCAAGCTGCCGGGGGCTAGCATCGATGCCGCACATGATATTTCTATTTGTTCTTGTCTTGCCAATGGAAGTGCACCCAAAGCTGTAACGCTGAAGGTTGTTTTTCAAGAACCTTCAAGAATTCTGCGAAGCTTTTGGCATGAATGGAACGATCTTGGCCGATATTCAGAATGAACCTGTCGTTTGGACACCAACCCAAATGTTCGGTGTATTTGCATTCGGCAAGATGAGGAGCAACATCCCGAAATGCCGGGTGCCATATTAGGTCACTGGGGAAAACGCGGTACCTTCGAATCTCTTTCATGTCAGATTAAGTTTGCTCTCGATACTGGAACTAAACTACTAAATAGACAATTTTGGAGTCAACCCCTCGCCAGGTTTTTGTTTAAATGCTGATTACCTATTTATTATACATTAAAAACTCATTAAGACATTTCAAAACATATTTTCATGTAAATTTATGTTTTGAGTATGGGATGAAATAATTAATAACTTACAAAATATGAATTAATTATAAGAACTGTTAAGATTAAAGCTTCAAATGCGACGCAGGATTACCAAAATAAGTGCCAGCTTTGGAAAGATTTCTTACAACTATGGATCCTGCCCCAATAACAATATTATCAGACACAGTTTTTCGTGGGATAATTGTTGAATTTGTTCCCATGAAAACCCGCTCCCCCAGCACAACGCCGCCCCCGAGGTCTACATTGGGCATAAGGGAAGAAAACCTGCCCACGCGGCAATCATGCCCGATTTGCGTTCCGCAGTTTAAAGTTACAAACTCTTTGATTTCAACATTTGTAGAAACAATACAATTGGGTGCAACAATTGATCCGCCACCAACCTTTACAAATTTGCTTACAATCGCAGTATGGTCTATATACGTATAAAACCTGACTACCCCTTGAAGAGCTTGCGAAAGCAGCATTTTTGTTTCTGGGTTCGTAATACAAATCAAAACATAATCGTTGTCTCCGAATGAATACTCAAGGGGTGAGCCAATGACAGAATAATCAGAAGGAAAACCGTTTAAGGCATTTGGGTTCTTGTCAAGAAATCCTTTCACTTCCCACTCATCAAAAAAGCCCGGATTCATACCAATCCAGGACTCCATCTCTCGACCAAAGTCTCCTGCCCCTATTAAAAAGAGTTTCTTTTTTGCCACAGTTTAAAATTTAAGGACAGTCCCTGCCCAGGAATAACCGACTCCAAACCCTGCAAGAAGAACATTGTTACCCTTTTTGAACCTCTTTTCCCTTATGGCCTCATATAGGGCAATAGGAATTGTTGCCGAAACGGTATTTCCAGTCTTTTCCAGGCAATAATAAAACCGTTCTTCCGGAATTCGGATCTTTTTCCTCAGGAAGTTCAGCATATATTTGTTTGCCTGGTGAAAAACAAACATGTTGATGCTTTCCTGGTTTAGTTGGTTTTTTATTAGCGTTGCTTCAACAAGTTTCGGAACCATTTCAAGGGTAAAGTTGAAAATTTCTGTCCCGTTCATAAACAAAAAATCCGACGAAACAGGATTCCCTGAGGGATCATCCATTAAATCTTCCTTTGTCCCGGGGTGCCTAAATCCGCCCGTGCGAACAATAAGGTTTTCAGCACCACTACCATCGGTTCCAAAACTAAATTCCTTTATTTCTGCAAATCCGTCTACAGAAATTAGTGTGGCTGCAGCAGCATCTCCGAATATTGAACGGTTAGACTTATCTGCCGGGTGCATAAACTTCGAATAGGTTTCAGATGTCAGCAGCAGGACATTTTTTGCCATACCTCCCAAAACCAAGCCTTTTGCAAACGCAAGACCGTAAACGAAGCCGCTGCAGCCAAGGTTAAAATCAATTGCACCGGAATGAACGGGAATTCCCAGTTTGTCCTGAATTAAGCATGCCGAAGTGGGCAAAAAGTAATCAGGGCTTTGCGTACATAAGATTACAAAATCAATCACTTCCGAATTGACTTCATGCTCCTTTAAAAGCATCCTTGCTGCTTTTACTGCCATGTCAGCAGAGGTTTCTTCCTCGGCAGCAATGTGTCTTTTGTTTACGCCTATTTTCTTCCCAACCTTTTCTGCCGTCCATTCAGGAAATTCCTTTTCAAGGTCGCTGTTTGAAAGAACCTGTTTGGGCAAATAATATGATATCCCTTTAATAAACGCTTTCATGTCTTCAGATTAATGTAAATCCGCCATCAACAAGCAAGTTGGTCCCGGTTGTCCAGGCACTGGCGTCAGATAAAAGAAAAATTGCCGCATAGGCAACCTCTTCCGGCTTGCCATAGCGCCCCAAAGGATAACGCCTCCTGTCTTCTTCCAGATCTTGTTCGGATATGCTAGTCCCCTGAAAAAACCCGGTATCCACCATCCCGGGAATAATCGCATTCACACGAATTTTCTTAGGAGCCAAGTCAAGCGCCATGCCCTTAATGATTCCATTTAATGCTCCTTTTGAGGCACTATAGGAAGTCCCGCCAAAAAATGAGCACAGTACCCCTGATACTGAAGAAACGAAAACAACAGAGCTGTTTTTGTTAATTTTTTTTTTCCTAAGAATTTCATTGGTTAATAAAACAGGGCCAAAGAAGTTTGTATTCATCACTTTCTCAAGCTCCTTCCGGTCAATAAACTGAAATGGCTTGGGGTTAATGATCCCTGCTGCGTGTACCACCCCGTCAATTTTGGGCACTGCTTCCGCTAATTTTTGCAGGTCGTCATCAGATGAAATGTCAGCGGATACGACGATATGGCCACCACCTGAAAGCACCTGAAATGTTTGTGAGAGTCGATCTGAATCCCGGCCTGTTATAATAAGGGTCGCCCCCGCCTTCGAACATTCAACCGCAATACTCTTTCCGATACCTGACGAAGCACCAGTAACAAGTATCAATTTCCCATCTATGGAAAACGGATTGTCCACGATCTATTTACTCCTTTCCTTAACTAGATTAAAAATATCCTGAATGGTATGGGAGTTGATGATATCATCCCCTGTGATTTTTACACTATACGCTTCGTCCACCATCGCAATTATTGACAACGCGTTGAAAGAACTCCACTCCTCAAGGTCTCTAAAATTTGTATCCGATTTAAATTCTTCAGGAGCTGTCTCGTCAAACTGTTCGGCGAAATTTTTTACAAAATCATTGATTTCCATGATAAAAGTTTACGTTTGAATTATTGAATTTTAAAACATTCTTGTCTACTAAGTCGGCCAATTTATAAAAAATACTCCCTTTAGAAAAAAGAAACTGATTAAGCAAAATCTGACAAGTCTAATTATTCCCCTTGAATGCCTCCATTCCCGCTTGCCCGGGCTGGTTAACCCCCTCCCCTTTAAAAACCTTCACAACGGTAAGAAAGAGAATCTTGACATCAAAACAAAAACTCACATTGTCCACATAATACACATCCAGCTTAAACTTCTCCTTCCAGGAAATGGCATTGCGGCCATTCACCTGCGCCCAGCCAGTAATCCCCGGCCGGACCTCATGCCGGCGTTTTTGGAAATCACAATAAAGCGGGAGGTACTCAACCAACAACGGCCTTGGACCCACCAGGCTCATATCCCCCTTCAGCACATTGATAAGCTGCGGGATTTCATCCAGGGAGGTCTTTCTGACAAACCTTCCAATCCTAGTCAGCCTTTCAGCATCGGGAAGCAGCCTGCCGGAAGCATCGGTCTTGTCGTTCATGGTTTTGAACTTGATCAACTTAAACACCTTTTCACGCCGACCCGGACGTTGCTGAATAAAAAACGCACTCCCTTTGTTTCCAACACACAGAAATACTGAAATTACCAAGAAAACAGGTGATGACAGGATCAACCCCGCAAAAGAAAATAGAACATCAAATACTCTCTTGATTATTGTCGGATACATCAATTTACAAGCCCTCCGATAAACTCAAGATATTCCTCAGCAAGCTTCTGCCTGTCAAAATGATGTTTCGCATACTGATAGCCATTTTTACCTTGCTCAAAAAGCACCTTTGGTTGACCCATGCACTCCCTGACTTTTTGAGCAATCTCAAAGGCATTTTCAGGCTTTGCATAAACACCACAGTTCGCCCTTTCAACCAATTCTCTTGATACTCCATCAATTAAAAGAAGAACTGGTTTTTTGCATGCCATATAGTCAAAGGTTTTATTACTGTAAATCGTTTTAAAGGTATCCACCTTTTTTAACACCGACGCCCCCATATCTGAAGCTAATATATATTTGAAGACTTCTGATTTGGGCACACCGTCACGAAACACAAAATAATCGGACAGCCCCCTTCTATTAACCTCATTCATTAACATTTCTTTTTGCATGCCATCCCCTATCAATTGAAAAAGGACATTTGTTTCCCCAAGGTATTCGGCGGCATCAACCAACTGAATTAAATGATTGGCAACGCCGTGTGCTCCAACATAAGTGATAACAAAATTGTCATCAAGGCCAATCTCTTTTTTAAATGCAATCGCATCAAACCCTTCTGATACTTGCTCCGCCAAACTGAAGTCCGCCGCGTTGGGAATAAAAATGATCTTGTTCTCTGGCACTTGTTTTTTATCGATAAGGGTTCTCTTAAATGCCGGGGTCAACACGTTGATAAGCCTTGCCCTCTTATAAACCAACCCTTCAAACCAATATGAAAACTTGATAACTGTTTTGTTTTTAATAACCCCGGTGTCAATCGCAGATTCCGGCCACAAATCGCGCACTTCAAAGACAAAAGGAATTCCTTTAAAAAAGGAAAGTAGTATGGCAATGATCCCTATAAACAAAGGGGGAGAGGTGGCTACAATAATATCATGTTTCTTTTCAAGCTTGAACAAACCCGCCCATAAACCCGAGAACACAAATGAAAAATACCCCCACAAACGTCCTAAAAAATTGGAATTATATGTTTTTGAAACATGACAACGAATAACATCCACCCCATTATAAAACCCCTTGTCGCGATAAAAAAACTTGCCCTTGTATTTTTCTGGTTTTTTCCCACTTGCATAATGAACCATACCAGACAATACAGTCACTTCGTGGCCCAACTCAGCCCAGGCCCTGGTCATCTCATTGAACCGCGATCCCCCACCATCGTCCTTCTCAAGGAAATACTGATGAATCAACAAAATCCTCATCCCTTCAATGTTATTGTTGTCCTAATGAAATTGCTTTCATCGGCCACGGCAACAAGCCGCTGACCTTCTTCTTTTTCCATGTAGTGTTTTGAGAAGTACGTTTTTTGGACTGAAACATCCTCAGCGCCTTCGATGGTTATCTGCCCCCACCCTCCCTTAAGAAGCCCTGAGTCCACCTCATACTCCCCCACGCATAAATTAAAACCAACACGCGCATTCTGAAATGGCCCGGAAAACCAATCCATAATCACCCAGGTGTCAGCATCCCATTCGACTTTCCTTCTATGCCTGTTCCCCTTAAAATCTTTGTAACTTCCCTCCCAGGACCCCTTGTTATCAAATGAAACCAGCTCACCAATACTTTCTGGTTTAATCCAATCCCCAAGCAGAAACCGTCCCAGCCGGGGCATTTGCTCATGGTCATCAAAAAATGCCGTGTTGTGAGCCTGTACTGTTTTAAAATCGAACACCTCTCCTTTATCCGGATTATATGAATAAGACCCGCTATCGCACAGCACATTCACCCCTTTAAACCAAAGGTCGAAATGGAATACGTCATTATGCGACGGACGGAATTTATATCGGGGCAACCGAAGCAAGGCCCATGAATCCTGTCCTTTCATCACCAGGTAGGCATTGTCCAACAAAACACTTTTCTTGCTACTCTCTTCAGGTTCTGCAATTTTTGGTCCTGCTTCAAACCATAATAGGGGCTCATTCCACGGCCCAAACGGGTATAACAACCGGCTGAAGAACATTACGTTGGCAAATTGCAGACTTGGCCGGAAATCCCTGTAAGCACAATTGTGTAAATTCAGCAACAGGGCGCCATCATTGGCCCCCAAATTTGGCGAATCGTAGGATGTTTCATCAGTCAATTGCCACAACCACCGTGTTGCAGCCCGGGCTTTCCGATAGAAATTGTCCGAAAATGCAGGCACTTCCAGTATTCTCCGCCAGTACTCTGCAAAAGAAATCGTGTCAAGTAAAACCCGATGGTAATTGACTGAGTGCTGCGAAAAACTGCCATCTTCCGCCACCAACTTGTCAATCCGGTTTTCTAGCCATTTCCGCCCTTTTTTTGCATACACCGCAGCACCCGGAAAACGACCATCGGCAACTTTAGCCAGCCATGCTCCTCCAATAAACAATGCGGCCGCCTCACTGGTCCCATGGTTGTTGTTTTGTGCAATGGCATACCGAATATTGCCTTCGATACGCTTGAGATGCAAATAAATAAAGTCGGACAAAGCTTTTGTCGGATCTGCCCACCCCTCTAGGATCCGGGCTGCATTCAACAGATTAAACACCCTGATGGACGCTTCCTGTCCACACTTCCAGTTTGGGCCGGTATTGTAAGGATTTTTATCAGCCCAATCCTTGAGTCTACCGTTAAGCACATCCAGGTAAGCTTCATCCATGCTTATCGCGTAGGCCCTGGCCAAGGTCACCACCCATTCAAAACGCGATGCCTCCCAAACATTCTTTATGTCACCAACCTCCGGATGAAAATCAGGAAGCTGTGTCCAGTGATAATATGTATTCGGATACCTTCTCTTATTAAATGGATTTAAAAACCAGTCCGGGGGGGCGCCAACCTTTTTCCAGTGAAAAGTAAAACAGCGAATTTCCCCATCAAGAATTTTTTGTGCACTTTTAAGTATGGCCCTTCCCCAGTCTTCTGGGATGTTTTCCTTTTTACTCGTCGGATAGTAAAGCGGGCCAATGACCCGAATTGTTTTCCCCGGGAACCGGGTTTTTCTGATTCCTGTCTTCAAACTCAGTTTGTACCATACAACATAGGCGACACTACAGAGCCCCAACTTGGGGATCGTTAAGAGCAAAGTTTTGACTTTTCTAATAGAATTAAAAAGTGACAAGGGAGTCTGATTGGGTCATTCAGACCATAATGGCTCTTTCTGCCAATTGTCCGCTATACCCAGTGCATTTTTATCAACCGTTGGATACTTCTCCAGCAATAAACTTAGCCTCTGACCAAATGAATTTCCCGGACTGATGACATTTAGCAAGTACTTCATACAACATAGTTGAACATAAAGCTTGTGATGCTCTGGCATGCTGGGAACATTTGTTAGCCAGGGGTTCGGAGGATTGGGCAATAATTTCGGTCTTCCAGGTAGGTTTCTATTCCAGAGACGACCATGGTGGGCACAAATATTTCTGATTTGTGAAATGCTTTGCAGCCAACTAGGCAGGTAAGTATGGTTAACCACTCCTAGTTCGTACGCAACGGTGTTTTTCGCAGCAACCCAGGGATTTAGGTTCCCATAAAGCTTCGATATGTTCCCAAAGCTTGTAACCTCGAGCGTTTTCCAGGCCGGCGGGCGTCGGTTATCAGATGTATACTTTCTGTAATGTTCTTTGATAAAGACTTCTTTTGCTCTGGCTAGTTCAGCGTCAATCGCATTCAAGGCTTCTTCGTGAAGCTGGGTGTTCTTGAACAGGTTGGCCTCCTCAAACCACCACGGAGAAACCTCTCTCGATAAGTGGTAATTTATTCTGGTTCTAACCCCAATTTCAACTCTCTCAATCACATCAAACAAAAGCAAGCGAAGCTCCCGGTCAAAACCATAAAGTGCAACGACCTTCTCAAAAGTACTGTCCGCTTTGAATATATGATTGGTCTTATCTGCCTGCATGGGCCACCAATACCCCGCTAAACGATAGTATCCGACATTGGCCAGATAATGACGAGCCGCCTGCTCATCCCCTATGACCATCCCCCGCCCCCTCAACCGTGATATCTGATCGCTAATGCTTGTCCAGGCTTTAGAATGCTTCATGCCAGGAACCAGTGGTGATCCGGGTTAGAATAATGGAACGGGGTGGGGGTAAATAAAAAGACACGCCCTGGGACGCTGTTCTTATGGGTAGCGTGGCGTGTACTGTTGGTGCAAACATACAAAATATTTTGAAAAACTCTTTGACAACACCTTTTTTTAACTTTTTTTCAAAATGGTCTGACAACTTGAAAGATATGGCACTCATTCAGGTTTGCCTGGCAGGGAATAGTTCCATCAAATGATTTATAATTCTATCGGCGGTTCTCCCGTCCCATAGCTCCGGAATGCTCCCCTTTTTCCAGTTTCCAGAAAACAGTTTTTCCATAGCTGGTCGGATGGCTTTTGGATTGGTCCCCAGCAGTTCATTTGTTCCCAGGGTAATCGTTTCGGGTCTTTCAGTATTATCACGCAATGTCATACAAGGGACTCCCATCACCGTTGTTTCCTCAGTAATTCCGCCGGAGTCGGTAATAACCGCCAGGGAGTTCTCGACCAAATAATTAAACTCAAGGTATCCAAGTGGATCAATCAGAAACAAAGACCTTCCATTGCTGCCAATTGAGCCTTCCAAGCCAAGACCACTTATGATTTTAGCCGTTCTGGGGTGCACTGGAAAAACAAGCGGGGTTCCATTGCTTGAGGAAATGATTTCTTCGAGGAGGTCCTTAAATTTACTCTCCTGGTCAACATTCGCCGGCCGGTGCAGCGTCATCACCAGGTACTTCCCCTTTTCCAGCTTTTTCTCGCCCCAAACCCCCGGCTGTTTGAACCGGGGCCTGTGTTTCACCAGGGTATCAATCATTGTGTTGCCCACAAAAAAGATTCTGTCATCCCCGACCCCGGATTTTCTCAGATTATTATTTGCCGTTTCGGAAGTTGTAAAAAAGTAATTGGTGATGCTGTCAGTAACCATCCGATTAATTTCTTCCGGCATGGTCCAGTCCCCCGAACGAATGCCCCCTTCTACATGTGCCACCTTTACATGCATCTTTTGAGCGGAAATGGCACACGCTATCGTGGAGGTAACATCCCCGACCACCAGACATAAATCCGGTTTTTCACTTATTAGCAACTTTTCATATCCCATCATGATGGCAGAAGTCTGCTCCGCCTGGGTACCACCACCAGCACCCAGGTTGACATCCGGCTCCGGAATGCCCAGTTCATCAAAAAAACTGCCGCTCATGTTCCGATCATAATGCTGACCGGTATGAACCAAACGGTAAGAAATATCATATCCCTTATTCTGGACAGCATGAATGGCATCAATAATCGGCGCAATCTTCATGAAGTTGGGGCGTGCACCGGCTATGAGGTCGATTTTCATAATTTGGAACTGTGCGTTTTTAAATGTTTACCCAACTTTTCTCTTTTAAACTTTGAATCGCTGCAAAAGAAGCTTTTGTTACATTAACAATTTCACTCAGGGGAATCAATGGCTTCCCACCTTCTTTGATATGTTTAATGTATTCTGCAAACTGGGTTTTATGACCTTTGTCGATGCGGGTTTTGAGGTTGCGGAAGCCCCGGGCGCCATAGGCTTTGGTTGTTCGGAAGTTGTCGATGATGAAAACCCTCTCAAGACTGAAGACCTCGACGCGTTCTTTGCTGTAGGACTTTGCGCCGTTGGCAAAATAGTTGACTACGGCATTGCTGCCATTTTTGAATTTAAGCAGGATACTTGCATTGTCGGTATTGTCTGCCGGGTTTTCGCCCAAGCTGTTCATACATACCGATTCGATTTCTGATCCGGCCAGGTAAACGCATAAGTCCATATAGTGGCAAGCTTCACCAATGATGCGTCCGCCCCCGACCAGCAGGTCGTGCACCCAGACATTCGGGGGAATGCTGCCGGCGTTCATGGTGGCGTTGATGTTTACAGGACCGGGGTTGTCGCCCAGGGCTCTTTTGATGGCCCGGGTGTGTGGGGAGAAGCGGCGGTTGAAACCTAGGGTTAGCGATGGCGTTGGCTTTGGCGATGGCGTTGGCTGAGTGTAGGTTGAGAGGATTTCGTTGAGTTGGTCGTTGTTCAGGGCGAGGGGTTTTTCGACAAAGACGTGTTTGCCGGCTTGCAGAGATTCAAATACAAATTTGGCGTGGGAATCGTGGCGGGTGGTGATTAGTACGGTGTCGACATCCGGGTCATTCAGGATGACCTTGTAATCGGTGGTGCTGTGCGAAAAATCATATTTCCTGGCCAGTGTTGTGCTTTCCACGCCGTCGAGGCCGGCAATGTATTTCAATCCGGCCTGGGTTGTCTTTAGGGCAGGCAGCATCGTCATTTTGGTGAAATTGCCAGCCCCAATCACACCAATGACCCCTTTTGAACCTGCAAATTTGTTATCATTGAGCAGCAGGGTGTTTCGCTGTGCATCGGTTGTATCCACAGTTTTTGAAACATCAGGATACTTTAATATAGAAGCAATGGATTTGCTGGATCCGATATTACCATAAATCTTTGTATAATCTTCCAGGTCAACAACTTCAGAAACCAGCTCCTTCACCTTAAGCTGGCCGGAACTGATGGCTTGCAGGATGGCCACGAAGTTGCGTTTTTCGGTCCAACGGACAAAAGGCAGGGGGTAGTCAATCCCTTTTTGCTCGTAGTTTTCGTCATAGCGTCCGGGGCCATACGAGCAGGAAACCTGGAAGGTCAGTTCTTTTTCGTAGAAATCGGCTCGGCTGATGTTGAGGCCGATCACGCCCACAAGAATGATTCTGCCGCGTTTTCGGCTCATTTGTGCAGCCTGCGCAATGATGTCGTTGTTTTTGGCAGAGGCTGTAATGATCACTCCATCGGCACCTTCATTGTTAGTCGCTTCCATGACCGCCTTGACCGGATCAGCGCCATCAGCCGGATTCACGGTAATAACACCCCAGGCAGCTGCTTTTTGGCATTTTTCTTTGTCGATGTCAACACCAATCACCCTGCATCCATTTGCCAGCAGCATTTGTCCGGTAAGCAATCCGATAAGCCCAAGCCCGGTAACCACAATGGTTTCTCCAAATGTGGGCTGACACAGGCGAATGCCCTGCAAACCAATAGAGCCAATCACGGTAAAGGCAGCTTCTTCTTGCGTTACATTCTCAGGAACCTTTGCCACCAGGTTTTGCGGTACACAAACATATTCGGCGTGTTTGCCATTGGATGCCACGCGGTCGCCTATGGCAAAACCAGAAACTCCTTCTCCTACTTCAACTACTACACCTGCATTGCAATAACCCAGAGGCAGGGGTTCTTCGAGGCGTTTGAATACCGTTTCAAGTGTGGGCAACAGACCATCTGTTTTGATCTTATCAAGCACTTGTTTTACTTTGTCGGGTTGCTGCCGCGCTTTTGAAATCAGGTTGGCTTTGCCAAATTCAACCAGCATGCGCTCGGTGCCCAAAGAAACCAATGTGTGCGATGTTTTGATCAGCAACGAACCCTTTTGAACCTTTGGACTAGGAACCTCTACCAGCTCAGTTTCGCCGGTTTTAAAGGACTGGAGGATTTGTTTCATGATTGGCTTACTTCTTTATAAAGGTCTAATAACTCATTTGCACCGTTAGATATTTGTTGAGACTTTACAGTATTCTGAAGTTCTTCTGTCTTATTTATCAACTTTTGAAGTTCTTCAGCTTTTAAGTTCAATCGGAATGTAAAAACTTCTTGGGGTCTAGAAATTACATCAGTTGCAAAAACTGTTTTTTGTAGATACAATGCTTCTTTTACCGAAAGCGGATCACCATCAGTGGTCGTGCATCTAATAAAACAATCGGTTTTTCTAAGAACTTCGAAAAATGAATGAGCCTCTGAAATTAAAAGAATATTAGGTGTTAAACTCAACCCCTGTTTTTCAAAATGTTTTTTGTAATTGCCAGAAGGGTCTGAAAAGACAAATCCAAATTTTTGATTTTCATCTTTACAAAACATTTTTATGAGAAACGTGCCATTATATATTTCATTATTATGCTTGTCATAAGATAAATTGTACGCATTTGTGCAAAAAATTAATTGCTTACTTCTCTTAAGCTTTGTCAAAGATTTTTCAATTTCTGTTGACAAGGGTTCGGGATTAACTGGAGGTATGAATGCAGAGATTAATAGCGTGTTATTATTAATTGATTTCGCGATTTTCAAACTCTGATCATTAAGCACTATAGGGATGTCTGATAGCTTTAAGGACACTTGATCTAGCCAATTTTTATAAGGTTTAAAACGACCAATATTCCCATGATAAGTAATAATCAAAAGCTGAAAACCATTTAATTTCCCAAAAATTGAAAAAATCATTCTTAACAGTGGCGAACTTGTATGCAAATGAATTATTGAGCTCCTAAAAAGGCATCCAAGTAATGACCATAAAATATTTGTTTTGGTGAGCCCCCTGAATTCAAATGGATATTTTTCATGTACGAGTGACTCTTTCAATCTTTTTACATGAATTGTAACACCACCGATAGGTGGTGGTACTTTACCAATTATTATAAGTTTAATGTTTTTGGGTTTTAAAAGCATTGTTTGCTGCGAACAATCTGACGCATTGGATACATCTAGCTTATTAATGATGAAAGCTGGCCAGCTTTTCGTACGAATGGACCATTTTATCAGTTGTAAGATTCTCCTCGGCGTATTTTCGAGCATTTGAGCCCATTCCCAGCCTGTCTTCATGGCTCCTCTCCACATATCGCTCAATTGCCGATGTAATAGACTGATACGAAAACGGATCAAATAACACACCTCTTTCCCCATCTTCAATAAGAATGGGGTTATCACACACATCTGAGGCTATAGCAGGCCGCCCAGAGAATAATGCTTCGCATACAACATTTGGCAGCCCTTCATAAAAACTTGGAAGTATCAATGCGTGATGTTCTGATAGAAGCTTTGGCACATCAGAACGTTCCCCTAGCCAGCTCCATTTCTCTTTTACCTGAGGAAGGTTGTCTAATAGCCTAAATACTTTATCCTTGTAGGTGGGTTCCGCACTTGTATTTAAACTGCCAACCCAACTAATTTTTAGGCACCAGCCATGCTTTTTGTAAAACAGATCTAATGCTTTTATCAAGTTCAATAGGTTTTTTTGATAGGCAACTCTTCCTATTCCGATAAGCCGCAAGTCTTTTTGTGTGGTCTTTGGCAGGGGTTTAACAATAAATGAACTTGGGTCGTAACCGTTATAGATTGTATAGGTTTTTTCCCTCAACCATGGATATTTGTTTTTTATCCAATGTGTCTGTGACTTGCTATTGGCAACAACAACATCTGAAAATGAATGACCAACCCTTCGAATAAGAGATTTCAGCTTGGAATTTTCCTTAATATAGCTATTCCTTTCCGCTACTATAACCCTTAAACTCCTTAGGCCAATACTGGCTAGTTCGGAATATAAATTTGGTGTGTCGAGAAAAGATATCACTGCATCATATTTGTTCTTAACAAGTACGCGTCTTAAGGACAATAAAAGATCAATTGAAAACCCTTTGCCTTTCTTGTTGTAATTATGTACAATTATTTTCAAGTCATCTACAATTGGTTTAAAAAAAGCAAACTCGGGATAATAGATAAAAAACTCAACTGAATAGCCTTTTTGTTTAAGACCAGCAGCAAGGGTAACAATTTGTTTCTGCGCTCCCCCGGATCCAAAGTGGTCAATTACTAGTAAAATCCGTGTTTTGGTTTGGTCTAAGTCTCCTCTCATAAATTAGGGCAAGCAGAATAATTAGAATAGGGAAAAACTTCATTTTATGACGAACTGCCTGAACAACATCACCTGAACCCAATACAAAAGGCAGTGCACCAATTAATAATAAAAAGATCAGTCGCCCGGTTAAGAAATTAATCTTCCCAATTCGAAATAAAAATACTATCATAGTAAAAGACCAAAGCAGCCCCACTGGATACCTCCATATTCCATAATATAGGAGGTTCCCTGTTGGAATTGGTAATGGGCTAAAGAAAAAATTAAAATAATCTATGGGCAAAGCGACAAAAACATTATAAACTAAGCTTTGTTGGTACAGCTTTTCATATCGAAAAATTGAACCTTCCCTAGACCTAGCTATCCTTTCAAAGACAGCATCTGCACTAGGCTCTCTTAATAAAAAATCTAAATATCCCCCACCATAACCAGCAGTAATTGCTGTTGTAATCGAAAAGTATATAAAAACGCCAACGACTACGTTTTGCCATTTAAGAGTTCTTTTATAAAACATAATCATAAAAGAAAAAACAATAAAGATTATCATTCCGGGATGAAGAATAACTGCGATAGCAGAATAAATTATTAGCGGCAGAAAATGTGTTTCAAGGCTTCTCTTTTTATAAAAACTTAAGATGTTTAACAGAATCAAGGAAACATAAAAAACAAAGAACATCTCGCGCAATAAAATCACACTATACGATAATAGCATTGGAAAAAACGCAATTACCATCAAAAACAGAAGTTTCTGTTTTCTTTGCAGCATTAAATAGTTTTGTGCTTTGGCCTGATTTAAAATTACCGCATTGTGCAATAGCACATTAGAAAAGGAAATTATCAAATATTCAGGAGAAAAAACTTTATAAAACAAGGCAATTAATATGGGAAAAGTGCCCTCCCTTCCTTGTAGGTCCCAAAATTTAAACAGGCTCTTAATATCTACTTGATTGAAGAAATATAGTGCTTGCCTTTTAAATGATTCTGTGTCGGATCCAGCATCAACCAAGCCTATTAACCCATTTTCATAAAGAAACAATATTAACAGCCTTAACAATAAAGACAGTGAAAACACATAAAATACATAGTTGCCAAATTTTTTGGCTTGTTTAAATTGGTTAACAAGAATCCAAATAAATAATAAAAAATAGAGAACTATCATTTGGTGCTCAAGCCAATTATTTTTTGCGCCCTTTTTTCCCAGGTGTGTTTGTTATTAAAGTCGTTTTTTGCTTGCAAACCTAGGTGCTTGAAAGCATCCGGATTATCGTAAACTAACTTTAATTTACCCGCCCACTCTTCAATGGTTTCCGGTTCAGCCATCAAACAATTGTTGTTTTCAATCAAAATTTCTTGCAACGCTGGCAGACGCGATGCAAGAATGATCTTTCCAGAAGACATGTATTCAAATATTTTTAGCGGCGACATCCATTGAACAGTGTTGCCAGCCCCCCCGGCAACAGATACCTTGTGCTGGTAAGGAGCCAATAATACATCGAATGATTCTATGTAATTGTAAATTTTTCCTGGTTCAATAAATCCATGTATAAAAATATTCTGCAGTTTTTTGGTCTGTCCCTTCCAATACTCAATATCTTCATGTGTTCCTCCGATTATGTGATATTCTGCTTCTGGAAAGGTCGAGGCCAGTCCAACAATCACCTCAATCCCTCTGCCTTTATACAGATGGCCTATGTAACCCACTATTAAGGACCTTTTTTCTTTCGCTGATATAACTGGTTTTGTGTTTTCAGGAACAGGTTCCGCACTGTCGTGAAACACTTCAATTTTGTTTGCCAGTTCAGGATAAATTTGACTGTATAGTCGTCTCAAATACTCTGAAATAACAACTAATCTGCAAAAAAACCTACTCCTAATTAATTTGTTAAAAGCGAAAACATTGAAGGTGTTTTCATCACTGGAAATTGGGCTGTGCGCTTCGTAAATAATTTTAATTTTAAACAGAGAACAAAAAAAGGCACCTGTTAGGTGCCTACTAAGAACCAAATCAGGTTTTTTTGTTTTACAAAAGGCCGCAGCTAAAAATGAATAAAGAAAAGTTTTTCCCTTAAGGCTTTCTGGATATGGAAGGTGTTTCACTTGAAAACATTTTTTGACCCCATAAAACGAAAAAAGGTCTTCAACACCCCTTTCCTGATTTCGCCGTTTTGGAGCTAGCAAAGTTACCTGATGTCCATTTAATGCCAAGGCCTGGCACATTTTCATGACATGTATACTATTCGCTGCCCTTGAGGGAATCGTTGAATTAGAGAGGTAAATAACTTTCATTTTTTCAAGGAACGATTGTTTTGCTCAACGAATAAATTTGCTGCCAACCCCAGCAACACCTGAAAAGCCTCTCCGTGGTCTTTTCTCCTTCTCATGTGCTCTTTCCAGAGCTTGTCAATGTCAACCCAAGGAACAACATCGTTTGCTTTTAAATAATCAAACGCCGTAACAAGGGTTTCTTTGTAGTCCCTGCGCTTGCGGAACATTTCATCATAGTCGAGATAGTTGTTTCGTGTACTTGATCGAATCCTAAGCCAAGGGGCTTTCCCCTGAATTCTTTTTCGGATGCCATGATTTATCCTTTTGATTTGATATCTGGTTTTAGCATCGGGAGGTAGCCCCAAACTATCTTTCGAGGGCAAAGAGAATAACTGAGCGAATTTTAAATCCATCAATTTAAAAAACAGCTTCTGGTTTCTCCGTTGGTCATGTGGTGCTGATAGCCAATACCCGGCCCAGGTTTTATCAGCAAAAGGGGCAATTATTGTGCTTTTCCCAATGATGCCAGATGATTTTGTCTTCCAGCTCCTCCAATTTGAATCACTCAGCACAATCGGCGCGATGCAATGTATTTGTCTAATGCCCACATCCAACAGATCATCAAAAAGCAAGGTAGTATTATGGGATGATGCCGGCCAATGCTTATTTAGCCGAGGTAGTGTTTGGCTAATTTGTTGATGTTTTAAACGCCGCTGGCTGAACACAAATTTTTTAAAGTGGTGATCGGGATGGATTAACTTCTCTGACAGGTGACGTCCAGTTAAAGAATCGCCCATAAAACCACTCCAAATAATGGAGTTATGTCCATCTGCGTATTTTGCTATTTGTTGATTAAAAAAACCGTCTGGGGTATATGTCCATTGTGATTTTTTAACAGAATTAAGGATGGCATCCCAGGTAAAATCAACTGTACGTAGATCCAAGGCGTGATGTTTAACCCTTGCCCATTTGGCTACTTTAAACCCTATGTCGTAATCTAGTTGTCCAGGAATGCCAAAAGTGATTGCTTCAATTTGTGCTGAATCGAGTCTTTCCAATAAAGCGCCCAAAATTGCACGGCTGTCCCAGCCACCACTGAGTGGTACAATTTGCGTGTCTGCCGGGTTCTCTGAAAGCAACCGATCAAAAATCTCATCAAACCTTATGGCAGCTTCTGTTGGCGAGTAAGTTGCACCCCTGTTTTCGGGGCTTATGCAATCATCCAGCCAAGCTGGGATTTCTTTGGGCGGGAAATAGGCAAACCAGAGGTATGTATTGATTATTTCTTGGGTTAATTCCATTTGCTATTTCAGATTTTTGATAATAACCACATCGGGCCTCTTTTTCGAAACAGACACTCTGTTGCTGAAGCCATTAATTTTATTTAATGTCGCCAGTTTAAATTGTACCTCCCTTGTTCTTAGCTGGCCAAACTTTTTCTCGCTTATGTTGGGTTTTATTCTAAGTACCTTTTTAATAATTATCTTTAGATAGGATTTGATGTATGATTGGGGTCGGGAGAGTCTTGAGAAAAATGAATATATATTGCTCTTTTTGTATATGTCCTTTGTGACGATATTGCCCGCTTGAGGCCTTAGTTTCAAAACAATAGTTTTGGATGCATCATCTTTCACATTATTTACATACATTGCCCAGTCAGCAACTGTTTTTGGGTTAAGGGTGTGGCTGAACGATTCGTTAATTATGCTACCAACACCGCCTATAAGTTCATCTATTGTATAAGCCTGTTTGCTCACCTCAACAGGCAACCAGGCCAGTATCTCATTGTCCTTTTGGGGGAGAAATGAAATCGTAGGCTTTCCTGCCATCACTGACTCCATGCCAGTCGTGCAATCGTAATGAATAACACCTTTTGATGCCAGGATCCATTCCGCCACATTTCCCGTTTTCTTTATAAAAACATTTTTATTTTCCTTGAATGTTGCCAAATATTTTTCTCCAGACTCACTAGGGTGCGGACGAATAATAAAATTAATTTTAGGGAACTCTTTGGCTAGGATATGTGTTGCCTCAAGATATGTATTCAACACACCGCTTAAGAAGTGCATTTTCTTTTTTAGTAAGCCTTTTGTGTCGGCTGAATATGTAGGTTCGTTTTCCCAAAAACAGAGGAGTTTCTCCTTCCCAACAACTGGATTTGCTGCGCTAAAGCTTGTGTTTATAAGAATATAATTGCCAAACCTTTTTTGGAGTTTGTGGGTTGTCTCCTCAAAGAAAGTGCGGTATTTTATTTTCAACAAATCAAAGCGTGGCTCACCTGAAACAATGGCATTGTTCTGAAACTCCTTGCCACAATACTTAATGATGTCACTTTTTATCGCCTCCCCAAACACAAAGTTATAATCAACATATTTGAGCAAAGCAGGATCAAAATGACTCATAATACTGCTTTTGCTATCTTTATAATGGACTCCTCCCTCTACATGAAGAAGTATTATCGTAAACCCAAAATCCTTAAGCTGATTATAAAAAGGCTCCTCTGTTTTTGATAAGCTTTTTAAAATATATATTCCGTTTTGGTTACGAAGGGCTTCGCTTTTAAGCTCGCCCCTGGAGCCAAAATAGATTTTTTTGTATCCAGCATTCAATAAATGACTTATAAGAAGAAGTTTTCCGTCAAATTCCCGGGTTTTTGTTTCATAAGGAATAAATATAGGTTGCTTGTAATTGAAACTCATTTTTTTCGAATTAAAGATTTAGCTTTTTTAATGTCGGATACTTTGATAATCCCAAATAGCAAAAAACCAGATATAAAAAGTATTGCGGCAATGGTTTTGAGTAAAACTTCTATGCTATTTATCCCATTAGTGCTAAAAAGAGTTGCTAAAGCAAACGCTGCAATCAGACAAACAGAAGAAAAAAGAAATGCCGGCAAAAAGTTTAGTCGCCTTATGTATGAATGAACTAAAACTATTCCTATTAACAAATAGAGAAGATAAGATATTGCTGTTGCTAGGGCAGCTCCCATTATACCCCATTCAGGTATTAATATGATATTGAGAAGAATGTTTGACAGAGCTGCCACTAAAGCTATTTTTGAAGTGGCGCCAAACTTCTTTTCAAAACCTAAAAAGGAGTTTGTAATGGTTAGTAAAGCACTGAAATATATTCCAATAACTATCATGCCGATAACAGGTATGGCATCATAATATCTTTCATTAATGAGCAGAATTATCGCTTCTTTTGAAAACAGAATAACCAGTAAACAAATTATAGTCAGAAAAATGATATAAATTGAAATAAGCTTTGATACTGTGTTGTCATCCTTTTTATTCATGTTTTCATAAAAAATCGGATTCCAGAGTTGACGAATTCCCAAGACCAAAAACAAAGGGACCTGGGCAACCATATATCCAAAAGAATATAAGCCAACTTGTGAAATGTCAGTCATTCGCTCAAGGATGTATCTATCAGCAATGTGCAGCACTTCATAAGACCAAATAGCAATGACAATAGGCATTCCAAAAACCAATTGTTTTTTTATGCTATTAATAGACCAATGACCTTCGGAATACTTATTAATCGTCCTAAAGGCGATAAAAAACATCAGAAATGCCGGGGGGAACATTGCTAACACTTTGCCGAGTGCACCCAAATTGAAGCCTACTACAAGGGCAAGTGCAGCAGCCGAACCAACTAACACAGAAACAACTGAATATGTAGCCGTAATGTGTATTTTGTAACGAAGTGTCATCAATAAAATCCAAATTCTTTTTGGTTGGGTGAAAAATGCCAGCAAAATGGCTAACATACCATAAGGATAAAACGGAAAATCTGCAAAAAGAACTGGAAACACAAAAGGTCCAACGACAAAAGCTGCAATAGTTATAACGAAAGGAAACAACAAAAAGAAATTTAAGGCAGAGCCAATAAGTTCCTGCCGTTCTCTTTCATCATTTGTATCATGATACAAACGAGTTGTCGCTGAGACCATGCCGGGATTATAAATCAAGCCAAAAAAGCCAATAATGACTGTAACCATTGAGGCCAAACCATACTCCTCCGGTGAGAGGTAATATGTAAAAACAGGCAATAATACTAGTCCTATTACTTTGGTTGAAGCTTGCGCTAAACTTACTGAAAGGCTGCCCTTCAGGAGAACTCCCGAATAATATCTTAAGCTAGTTTTTCCCAACTTTTATGCTATCTGGATGATTTGGGAAACAATCCCGCCGCCACCCCCCAATCAAATTCCGTATCAATATCCACGGAACTCAGCTCATCCATCAAATATTTTTTGATTAGTTCAAACTTTTGAAGCGGCTTCTGTCTTAATGATTGGCAATCAATGATATATATGGCTCCATTCACCTCATATACCTTTGGACAATCCTGCCGCCGCGTGAAATTTGCCAGCTTTGATTTCTGCAGAAACCCGTTTTGATCCTCTTCCCTGAGCGTATAATAGGGGTTAGCCTTGGTCTCTTTCACAGAAACAACCATCTCGCATTCTTCATTAAAAAGGTTAATCGCTTCACGGATGTGTTTTCCCGTGCGGAAGGGGGAAGTGGCTTGCAGTAAAATTATTGTTTCCGGGAAAACCCCTTTGGCTTCAACATAGTCAAGCGCATGCAGCAGTACCTCATAAGTGCCAGCATTATCAGTAGCAAGTTCTGGCGGCCGAAGAAAAGGCACCTTCAGTCCAGTTTTTTCCACACAAGCTTTTATTTCTTCCGAGTCGGTCGAAACCAAGATTTGCTCATCTGAAAAAACTTCGCGCGCCGCTTCAATTGTGTAGTATATTAATGGCTTTCCACCTAAGGGTTTAATGTTTTTCCCTGGGACGCCCTTTGATCCCCCCCTTGCAGGGATAACTACCAGCGGATTAGTTATGCTCATGGACGAATGTGTCTTGCAATTTCCTGCACTTTCTGAAAATCTTCAGGCTTTCCGATATCTATCCAGTATCCGATAATCGGGAATCGAACAACTTTTCTCCCAGAGTCAATTAGTGCCTGAATGAAATCAGTGGCGTTGAAGCTCTTCTGCACGGGTATCTTTTTCAATAATTCTCGTCGGATAAGATATATCCCCGCGTTGGAATGATATGTATATTTAGGCTTTTCACGAAATCCTTTAATTTGATTGTCCTGAAGGTTTAGTACTGCATACGGTACATCGACGTTATAAGGTACGGTAGCAACTGACATATCTGCCTCCTGGTCAATGAAATCCTGGTAAAAGTCCTCAAGGTCAATATTTGTGAAAAGGTCGGAATTCATCACAAGTACATTATCGTGCCTAAACCCTTTAATCAGACTTACCGAACCAATGGTCCCCTGGGGTTCGTTTTCGTATATGTAGCGAATGTTTATTCCCCATTGGCTCCCATCGCCCAAATACGCTTCGATCATCTGGCCCAGATAACGCAAGGTCAGGAAAAAGCTTTTAATACCATATTGCTGAAGATGGTCGATATTGTGTTCAATAATTGGCTTGCCCTCCACTTTCAACATAGGCTTAGGGGTTTTATCTGTTAGCGGCCGTAGCCTTTCACCTCGCCCCCCAGCCATGAGGATAGCGTCAACAGGTAAAAGGGTCTTTACCTTTTTGAAATCGATGACACCCCTGATTTTCCCTTTTTTATCAAGAACCGGCAACAGCCTTACCCCCCTGTCCTTAATCTCCCTGATTCTGGACGGAGCCATTTCCTCATCATTCAGAAAGAAAAAGTGATTCGACATAAACCTTTCCACCCGATCTGAAAGCTCCAAGCCCTTTAAAAACCCCCTCCTGATATCCCCGTCGGTTAAAGTGCCCTGCATTACTCCATCCTGGTTTACCACAAACAAAGTAAGAGACAGCGGAACATCATTCAGCTTTTTAAAAGCCTCTCGAATATTGTCGGATGCTTTGACTAGGTGTTTGTTTATGTCAACCATTTTTGGCGAATTCCTTTTTAATGATTTCTACAATCCTTTCAGCGGCATTTCCGTCCCCATATATGTTGCACCCAGTAGGTAATTTCATTTTTTCCGCCACTTCGGCAGCCTCTAAAATCTTTCTTTTTTTGATTTCAACAGAAATGATGTTTTTTGTTTGTATCCTGCCTTTTTGCCTGTCACCAAGATTGATTACTATTTTAGGAAAATAAGCAGCCTCAACAAAACCACTTGATGTATTACCGAGCATAAAAGCGCAATGTTTCATGGTAGACAGGTAACCCAAGGTCCCCAGCGACTCAACTAGCCAAACTCCGGGCTTGTTTCTCCCAAATTCATTTAGTTTTTCCCGGACCACTAAACCCATGGTGTCGGCATTGGGCATGGTGACAATAATCTGATACTTATTAGATAATTGGTTTAGGGAGGAAGTTATTTCACGGATATACTTCTCGTTTTTTGCATAACCAATCGTTTCCGGATGAAATGTAAATAAAACGGTTGGTCGATTCAAATCTAAACCATACTTTTTATGAAATGCCTGTTTATCAAGTAACCTTATGCTCTTTAGGTTGTCAATGCTTAAAGCCCCAACGTTAAATACGCCCTCTTGAGTCCCTATTATTTCAGTAACCCTGTTTTTGTAAACTTCGGTCGACGTGAAATGAAGCTTCGAGAAAGTGGTTATGGAATGCCTGAATGAATTGTCAATAGCTCCAAGTGTAGTCTCTCCTCCGTGAAGGTGCGCTACGGGGATATTAAAAGGTGCTGTAGCAGCCACAGCAGCAAACATTTCATAGCGGTCACCTAGTGAAAAAAGAAGATCAAAGCGTCTTCTTTCAAAAATCTTCGCCATAGCCTGCATGGTTTTTCCCATGGCTCTACCAATATCTATAGAAGCATCCCCTTTAGCCATGGTATCAACCCGGTAAGCTACGGAAAAACCATCTGCTTCAATTTGATCTACAGTCTGCCCAAACCTTTCCGAAAGATGAGTGCCAAAGGCGATGATTTCCGTTCTAAAAAAGGACTCTCCCTGCAGCCTTCTTAACAAAGGCAGGTAAATGCCGTAATCAGCCCGGGAGCTGGTCAAAATCCCAACGATTAACTTTCCAGGTCTTCCCATTTCAATAAACTATCTTCTTCAAGTTTCCGTAGCGTTCTTTTTCCCAGTACCTTTTCAATATCCATCGGTGAAATGCCCGTACCTGGTCTCTTCATCATAATGTGATGCCTATTCAGAATCGCGCCTGCTTCAATGGTTTCTCCGATATGTATACTTTTTCGGGCTACTGCAATATTGGGCTTTTCTGATTCACTAGGCTCTTTTTTTCCACTGCCTGACAATGCCAGTTCAATATTCCGAATGGCACGGACCATGTCTTTTAACTCATTGGGTTCTAAAGAAGCCCTGTGATCTGGTCCGGACAGATTTCGGTCCAGGGTGAAATGCTTTTCAATGACTGTTGCCCCCAAGGCCACGGCGGCAATAGGAACCTCAATGCCAAGTGTGTGGTCTGAATATCCCACTTCAACACCAAAAGCCTCCCGGATGCTTAGCATGGCCCTTAGATTCACATCCTTCATTGGGGTAGGATATTCGGTATTGCAGTGCAATACAGTAATTTTTTCCTTTTTTAACCCCCCCTGCATTAAAACATCCAATGCCGCCCCGATCTCATTATAGTTTGCCATACCCGTACTCATAATAACCGGCTTGCCCTTGCTGGCGATATGTTGCAAATATGGCTTGTTGGTGATTTCTCCTGAAGGGATTTTGAACAATGGCAAACCAATCTGATCAAGGTAATCAATGCTTTCTTCATCAAAACCGGTTGATAAAAACTGAATGTTTTCTTCCTTGCAAATGCCTATTAATTCCTGGTGCATGGCTTTTGTAAGCTCCAGCCTTTTTAGCATTCCAAATTGTAAATCATCACTCCCACCAATGTTCTTTGACTGATATTCAGCCTGTTTTGCGGCCTTTGAAGCCAGCTTTTCCGTTTTGAAAGTCTGAAATTTTACAACGTCAGCTCCAGCCTCTGCAGCAACCTTAATCAATTGCCTGGCCAAGTCTAGTGATCCATTATGATTTACACCTGCCTCGGCTATGATGAGCAATTTGGATTTCATTTCCTGTAATATAAGCTACTCGCTTTTACAAAAGAATGCGCTGGAATATTTGTGCCCTGAATCGAAACAGCCCCACTGCCAAAAAAGACACCCTCTCCAACGGTAACATTACCATTAATAGCTGAGGCAGTTGAGATGTGGCAGTGATCGCCCACAATGGCATCATGTTCAATTAGTGCCTTGGAGTTAATTATACAGTTTGCACCAACCTGCGCATTGGCATTTATTAGTGCTTGATGCATTATAATGGTCCCTTCACCTATATTTGCAGTCTTTGCCACATATGCCATCGGGGAAATAATTGCGGGCAAAGTACCCCCGGCACTTTTTACCATTTGAAACAGCCTTATTCTTTTCTCGGCTGACTCAATTTGACCTACGGTAATTAGATAATGTTTTACTTCCAAAAGAAATTGATCCAAATCATTATCAGTACCGATGATTTCATAATCCAAAATCTTTGAGCCCACCATTTCCGGCAAATCCAGGATGCCCTTGACCTGAAAACTTCCTTCAGATTCAATTACATCAATACAAGCCTTGCAATGGCCACCGCCGCCGATAAGGATGATTTCTGGTTTCATTGAACCTGTGTTAAACTGAGAAGTACTCAACATGAGCTGCTTGGAATGTTAACTAATCTTTCAGCAATGGTTCTTGCATTTATTTGAAGATCTCCCTGTGCATTGGCATACATTTCGAGCTCATTCATCAGCCTCCAGGCTGGTCGGGTCATAACCCCCTTGTCATTCGTATACTGAAGAAAAGAATCTCGATGTTTCTTATCTGGAAAGATAAGGCAATTAAGCCAATAGTTGGAAGAAGAGTTGTCGGGCTCCTTGACACACTGAATATTGGCTCGCTGACCCCTTGCTTTGTGGATGTTTAGAAAGAAGTCTTGATAGGTCTCTGCAATTTTGCGTTTTGATTCCAATAATTTTGGCAATTGCTCCAATTGGGCTAGCCCCAGGGCTGCATTAATATTTGGCATCCGATAGTTATACCCTAGGGCATCATGCATAAACTCCCAAGGGTGTTGAACTTTTGCTTGGGTGGTAAGATGTTTTGCCTTTATAGCCAACGCCTCGTCTTTAAAAAGCATCATCCCCCCGCCACCGGAGGTAATCACCTTGTTTCCATTAAAGCTTAAAATGCCAACCTCGCCAAAAGTTCCTGTGTGCTGGTCATTATAAAAACTACCTACGCTTTCTGCGGCATCTTCCACAACTGGGATGTTGTATTCGCGGCAAATCTCAACAATTTCATTAATTCGACAGGGGTGCCCGAAGGTGTGCATCGGGACGCAGGCAGAAATGGGGCGACTGCTGGTCTTATTAATGGTTTCGGGTTGATTACTTGATTTGTTGATGCGTTTAATCGTTGATTCCTCTAACCAGGTTCTCAGAGCAATGGGAGAAAGGCCCAGGGTGTCCATGTCTACATCCAGGAAAACGGGCTTTGCTCCGCAATAGCTGATGGCGTTGGCGGTGGCAATAAAAGTTAATGGTTGTGTGAGAACCTCCGAACCTGGTTCAACACCCACCAGCCTCAATGCCAGGTGCAGCGCGCTGGTTCCATTTACACAAGCAACAGCTTTCTTTGCCCCTGTGTATTCGGCCATCTCCTCCTCAAATCGATCCACATACTTTCCGACGCTTGAAACATAAGTGCTGTCAATACATTCTTCCAAGTACTTCTTTTCATTACCATCAAAAACAGGGGCATGCAAAGGAATACAGCCGTCTGGTTGATTGTAAATAGACCTGATAAATGAAACAATTTCCTGGAACAGATTTTCCATTTTAAAGGTTGTAAATATTGTGCTTGTACTTTTTCAGATTTGATGGATTCTTGAACCAGTCTATTGTTTCGTTCAACCCTGTTTCCAAGTTGTACTTGGGCTCATATTTCGTAAGCTTTTTTATCAGTGTATTATCACCACATAAACGAAAAACCTCAGAATTGGCAGGCCGTAGGCGCTCATCCTCTGTAATAAAACTAACATCACTGTCCATAATTTCTTTAATTAACTCCAGGGTGTTAGCTATGGATATTTCCTTATTCGAAGAAACGTTTATCTCTCGCCCGATGGTTTCATCACAATCGGCAATAGCTAAAAAGGCGGATGCCGTATCCTTCACGAAATTAAAGTCGCGGGTGGGGGTAAGGTCTCCCAGCTTAATTTCTTTTATCCCATTGGCAATCTGTGTTATAATGGTAGGGATAATAGCTCTTGCTGACTGTCTCGGGCCGTATGTATTAAATGGCCTTACCGTGGTTATTGGGAGACTAAATGCATTATAAAAACTCATGGCCATTGCATCTGCTGCAATTTTTGACGCAGAATAAGGCGACTGAGGTTGCTTGGGGTGTTTTTCGTCAATAGGGACAAATTGAGCTGTGCCATACACTTCCGAGGTTGATGTGTTAAGGACCCTTATGCCTCCCAATTCCTTTGCTGCCTGGCAAATATTCAGTGTGCCTTTCACATTGGTATCCAAATAACTGTCCGGGGCATGATACGAATAAGGGATGGCTATTAGTGCTGCAAGGTGAAATGCTACGTCCACATCTCGCATAATATGCCTTACAAAATGCGGATCCCGGACATCTCCACTTATAACATCCAGGCTTGGATTATCCGGAATATCCTCCAACCAACCCCAATAATTAAACGAGTTATAATAGGAGAGAGCCCTTACTTTATACCCCTTTTCAAGCAAAAGCTCGGTAAGGTGTGAGCCAATAAAGCCATCGGCGCCGGTGACAAGTGCGTTTTTCATTACAGTTATGTAATTTCCTTTCTTTGGCCAGCTGTCTCAAGGGCAGGCCCCTTAAGAGCTGAATTGTGAAACAACTCCATCAAGGTTCTAATATTATCAGGAAACCTTTGAAGAACTTTAATCATATTTGGATACTCTTCCCCCACCCCAGAATATAAAATCCGCCAAACAGTACTATTATACCGTGCAATTGATGAAAGAGCAAACAAATAAATGTAGTCTAAAAGAATTCTATTATAGCTAATCGCACTCGGGTTAAACCCATCCGATTTTAAATCAAATGTCATAACTTCTTTGAGCGGCATTCTAATTTCTTTATTCAGCTGAAATGTTCCGCCTGGTGCCCCATTTATAAGGCAAAACATATGCGGGATTCCCAAAATGGTATATAGGTCTTTCGATCGAGAGAAAGCCCCGTTAGGAATTATCCTTACATCTATACCGTTAATGAATTTGTTGATTTCCGATTCCTTAAGAGAACTGTTACTGTTTGGAAGACCTCTATTTTGGCAAAAAATAAGTCCATGTGTTGGGGATGGGTTAGAAACCAAACAAACCATGTTTAATAATGCCGCATGAATATAATAGAAGCTGTAATATAATAGGATTGGGTTAATGTCCTGGCCTGAAGTTGATGCAGCTAAGTAAAAAGAATTTGCCGTCTTATATAGTGAGCAAGTATCGTAAGCCAGTTTTTTTCCATATAGGGTCTGAAATTTCTTGGTGTTAACCTTTTCAAGCCTGCATCTATCTGTTAAACAATTATCTGTCTTTGCTTTGATTAAGCGTTCTAAATTATTTTGAATGGTTATTATCTTTGCAACTTCAAGTATTTGATTAAAAACATAGTGTTGTGACTCAAATCTGTATAGATCATAAAACGGATTTAATAGAGATCCAAGAGACATTTTTTTTACCTCTTTTGTTTCAATTCCCTTTAAGTTAGGATTCTCCATAAACTCTAATGTTCGTTTTCTATAATCAATGCAAAACAAGCATGTTTTCAATGATCCTAAGGTACATGTATGGGATTGGATTTAATTGGCAGGGGTTTGCTGCGCTTACTATTCAACAGAAGCCCATGGTTTTACCATTTCTAGTTATGATTCGTATACTGGCATAAAGAGTGTTTTTTACCCTAAGAGGGTCTCATCCTCAGCTGTATGAAAATTCTAAACGATTCGCTTAGAGATAATCCCTCCTTCCCACTGCAATCACCCTAACCCCCACTGTAACTATATTCACTCGATCACCAACGCCTTCAACATCCTCGCTCCGCGTCAGATACCGCCCTTCCAAATGCCACCCGGGCCAGAATTGCCAGGAGGCGCTGAGTTCCAGCAGCGACACCGAGGTCCGCACCCCATCCAGAAAGTACGCACTCTCCGCCTGCGGCCGGCCGACATGGTAGTCTTTCAACACATTGCCGCCGTAGTTCAAACCATTCACATCCCGGCCCTGGACGTATTGGATGTAGCTGGCAGATAGGGTGACCCGGTGGTGGGGGCGGTATTCTCCGTAGAGGGCCCATTCACGAAGGTTTGCTCCTAATGGATGGGCCAGGGGTTGGCTGTAGTGGGTGTAACTGGCGCCGGGGCGCTGGTCCTGCCCGGAGGTGTCCCAGTGGGTGTAGACGTAGGGGCGTACCAGGTTGATCTCGGCTTGCAGGTCCAGGTTTTGGATGCCGAAGGGATCGGCGACGCGGGTGCCGAGCTGTACGGCGAATTTGTTCGCAAAGCTGGCGTAGCCTTCCCGCTTGCGCTCCTTGCGCAGGCCTGCGCGCACCAGCAGGGAGTCCAGGTCGTCGCGTATGTCGTTGATGCGGAACTCATCGATGTAGGCCTGTCCGTAGAACGACAGTCCGGGTGTGGCCAGCCACCGCCAGTCGAGTCCGACGGCAACCTTGTCGGGATCGCCGACGTGGTGTTCGATGGCGCGGTAGAAGATAATGGGGTTCAGGTAGTGGGGGTCGAGGCCGCGACGGCCCGAAGGGTCGGAGCGGCCGGTGGTCACGTTCTCGAACAGCCCCAGCTGGAAGCGCCCGCCCAGGTTCAGGCTCAGATGATGAGTAATGCTGTACTTGGCATCATAGGCCCGTCCGACTGTACGCATCGGATAATCGGTCAGCCGCGCCCAGGTGTTCTGATACTGGAAGAAGCGGTAGCGGGTGCTCACGTGCAGAAACAGGTAGTTGTTCGAAAAGTCGCTCAGCAGCAGCGACCGGATACCACTGCCGATGCGCAGCTTGTCCTGCCCGAACTGCAGTCCGATATGCCGGGTGGCCTGCAGGCTGATATAGCCCCGCGCGGTGAAGTAGTCCACTCCGCCGTCCTTGAACGCCTTGGCCCAGCCGTCGCCGGGGATGGCCCCGCTGTAGAACGCCCTGCGGTGGTCATCCACATAGCCGGGCAGGCGCGCCTGGTTCTCGGCCAGGAAGGTGTAAAAGCCCACACGCCCACTGATCATCCCGCGCATCTCCATCCCGCGCGTGTTCCTGTACAGCGGCTTGTCCGCCCCCTGCTCCCGTCCCACCTGTAAATCCAGCACCGGGTTCACCGACACGAAAAATTCATCGCTTTGAAGAATTGCCAACATCACTTTAAAAAATCCCGTGTTGTGGTGGCTCAGGTAATGACAAAACAATTTCATCCTTATATCAGACACAACCTAATACGGTGGTTCATTGGGTTTCTCTTCCACGTATCTCTGGAGAGAAAACCCATCTAAAACTTTATTCGCAAATGCCATGTTTATCTTCTCAAAAAAGCTTGCCCAGTGCGCATAGTCTTCACGAGAAGCCCATGGTTTAATCATTTCCAGTTGTTGTTTATATGCCGGCATGGGGGGTGTTTTTTCACCGTTCTTTGAGTAATAATTAACAGGCGCTGCAAGTAAATAATTTAAAAAACTCCCATTCTCATATACTGAAATATACGGTTGCTGCTTTTTACCATCAATGGCGCTGTCGTAAAACATATTCAACAACAGTGCTATTTCTTCATTGATATAGACCATTTCCCTATGATAAATCTTGTCAGAATAAATGGAACTCATCTTGATTTTAGAAAATGATCTCAATCTCCCATTTACAAAAAATTCCATGGGTGCCATTGCATAAATAAAATCAAACAATGCCCATTTGCTAATAAAACTACTCCAGTCAAAACCCGAGTGGACAATAAATATTTCCAGTACATTATCCGCTTTGATTTCAACTACTTTGTGTGTGTGTTTTGCTTTGTATTGTTTATATCTGTCCGTTGGTGAAAATCCGATTTTCATAAACGGGATGGGGAAAAAGGATGTTTTTTGGGGGTTTGCAAAATTACTTATTGGCAAGGGGAGATACTGATATGGTTTATTACAGCTTTTAAGGTGAATTTTGGTGGGTTGGTTGTTGGTTGAATTGTGGTACGTAAGGTCCCATTCTTTTAAATCAAAATCTTCCGGTGGCAGATAAAAAGACTCTTGAGATTCAGGATGCATTCTAAGCTCAAAATCATTTCTTAAAACGCTTATCTTGAAATCGTACTCATTCCCCGCGGGGAAGGGCACAATCCTCAACAGGTCTCTACTGCCAGATTTAATACAAACTTTTGGAGCTGCCAAAGTTTGAGAATTCTTTATTTAGTGCTGTTTGATGATCCAGTACCATCTCGCCCTTCCGGGAGCCACCCGGGCCAGGATTGCCTTTACGCAATAATTTCCGGACGGTCTTCTGATTTTCGGGATGTGCAAACAACGCAATCACAGCCCAGATTTGTAAAATGCCTGACACCAACCACCTTCCCGTCTTTCCTATCCGCAATTTGAAATACTTTGTTAAACAAAAAGGTTTCTCCCTTTTCAAAATACCTTCTTAATGCATAGCTGCACACATCTGCAATCTGGATCATGCCGGTAAGCTGGGAGTCAACAAACAAGGGGGTTTCGATAATGTTCCTTACGGAGGTCCAAAGAGTTCCTTTTTGATGAAACTCCTTCATTAAGGCTGTATGTCTTTTGCTAACCGTTTGGTTGTTGTCATGAATGAGAATGCCATACTGTTTTCTGCCTGATCCCCTTGAATAAATCCTAAGGTAATGTTCAAAGCGGGAAACAACTTGCTCAAAGGCTTGTTCGTCAACAGAATGTTTCGTGATTGAAGGGTTGAAATGGATCTTGTCTATACCCTCAGCAAACAATCTTGCAAATTCCCATCCCCCAATTAACCCGGCAATTTCTTCAACAAATGCTTTTCTCTCCTCATAAGTGAGGTGAATATATGCTTTTGTTTGGTTATAGGTTTTCTTGGTTTTATGGTACCTCTTTTGGGTTTGCGGTGACTGAAGCCTTAATAGTTCTGAATTTCTGATTTTCTGCACTTCATAACGTCTGCTTTCAAAACTCATTTGCTTAAATCCCTGAATGTTATGCTGCTCTACATATGGCCTTATTAGCCATCCGGCATGTATTTCGGCATCCCCTAATCCGAATTTTTCCTTTATTGCGTTTACATCTTTCTCACATTGCTTCCATCTTGAAATGGGAATGCTTATCCCTGCCAGAACATAATGAGATGTGTTTCCAGGGACATCCGGGGTCCCTGATTCATCAATATAATTCAGAATCATGAATAAATGGGGGGTAAAAAAAAAGCGACTGGATTCGGGGATTATATCCCCGATCGAGACGCTTAGCGACTCCTTCCAGACGCATTACAAAAATATTGAATTTTATTGAACTTTCCAAAACTTTTTTGAAGTCGTTTCCTGTGAGCTAGGTTTGAGTCATTCAGAAAATCCGAACGATTCATTACAGATAATCCCTCCTCCCCACCGCATTCACCCTCACCCCCACTGTCACTATATTCACCCGTTCACTGACACTTTCAACTTCCTCACTCCGCGTCAGGTACCGCCCCTCCAAATGCCAGCCGGGCCAGAATTGCCAGGAGGCACCGAATTCCAGCAGCGATACCGAGGTCCGCACCCCATCCAGAAAGTACGCACTCTCCGGCTGCGGCCGGCCGAAATGGTAGTCTTTCAATATGTTCCCACCGTAGTTCAACCCGTCCGCATCCCGGCCCTGGACGTATTGGATGTAGCTGGCGGATAGGGTGACCCGGTGGTGGGGGCGGTATTCTCCGTATAGGGCCCATTCACGGAAGTTTGCTCCTAATGGATGGGCCAGGGGCTGGCTGTAGTGGGTGTAGCTGGCGCCGGGGCGCTGGTCCTGCCCGGAGGTGTCCCAGTGGGTGTAGACGTAGGGGCGTACCAGGTTGATCTCGGCTTGCAAGTCCAGGTTTTGGATGCCGAATGGATCGGCGACGCGGGTGCCTAACTGCACGGCGAATTTGTTCGCGAAGCTGGCGTAGCCTTCCCGCTTGCGCTCCTTGCGCAGGCCGGCGCGCACCAGCAGGGAGTCCAGGTCGTCGCGTATGTCGTTGATGCGGAATTCATCGATGTAGGCTTGTCCGTAGAACGACAGTCCGGGCGTGGCCAGCCACCGCCAGTCGAGTCCGACGGCCACCTTGTCGGGATCGCCGACGTGGTGTTCGATGGCGCGGTAAAAGATGATCGGGTTCAGGTAGTGGGGGTCGAGGCCGCGACGGCCCGAAGGGTCGGAGCGGCCGGTGGTCACGTTCTCGAACAGCCCCAGCTGGAAGCGCCCGCCCAGGTTCAGGCTCAGATGATGAGTAATGCTGTACTTGGCATCATAGGCCCGTCCGACTGTACGCATCGGATAATCGGTCAGCCGCGCCCAGGTGTTCTGGTACTGGAAGAAGCGGTAGCGGGTGCTCACGCGCAGAAACAGGTAGTTGTTCGAAAAGTCGCTCAGCAGCAGCGACCGGATACCGCTGCCGATGCGCAGCTTGTCCTGCCCGAACTGCAGCCCGATATGCCGGGTGGCCTCAAGGCTGATGTAGCCCCGTGCAGTGAAGTAGTCCACCCCGCCGTCCTTGAACGCCTTGGCCCAGCCATCGCCGGGGATGGCCCCGCTGTAGAATGCCCTGCGGTGGTCATCCACATAGCCGGGCAAGCGCGCCTGGTTCTCGGCCAGGAAGGTGTAAAAGCCCACACGCCCGCTGATCATCCCGCGCATCTCCATCCCGCGCGTATTCCTGTACAGCGGCTTGTCCGCCCCCTGCTCCCGTCCCACCTGCAAATCCAGCACCGGGTTCACCGACACGAAAAATTCATCGCTTTGATATCTTATAAAGTCTGATGGATACGCATACACATGCCTCGTAATCGGGATCCTGGTACAAAGCCATCCCCCACGGCCGGGGGTGGAGTCGGAAGGGACAGACGACCACTCCGGGTGGGACTGCAGAAGTCGGTCGATTAGGTGGAGGTCGATTGGGGTTGGCTGTTGGCTGTTGGGTATTGGATGTTGGACGTTGGACGTTGGCGGTTGGCCAATAGCCGTTAGTGGTACGGGGTTGGTGTATGACTGTTCTAGAAAGGTAATTATTGCTTTTCTTTCGAAGGGTTTCAGAGAGGTGTGGATCTGTGGGATGTGCCTTCCCTGCATGATCTCCAGCCGCTCCACAAAGAAATGCCAGTCGCTCCCCGTGGGCAGGAAGGTGCTTTGTGCCGTCAGCATCGCCGGCCACAGCAGGATGATTCCGAATGCAGTGGATCTAATCAAAAGAACAAACAGAAAACCCCTGGGTGGTTTCAGATAACAAAGCGGATGTTATTCCAGGCCAAGAACACCAAATGTTTCATGATATGGTGTGGTCAAGTCAGTGAATTCAAGGTTCATGGTCTCCTCGTATCTGCCTTAACCAGGCGTTTTTATCCTTTATTCCGGACCAGTTGGGGGTAGCTTTGTCAATCAAAGAGTTTAGATAATGCTCATCATACCTTTGACTGTATGTTGTTGTCATACGATCTTCTTTCGGAATTTCCCTAACTCTGGCAATATTTGCTTGTATGCTCTCTAGTGTAGCGGGAAGTTCGCTCAGGTCGGTTACCTCCCCGAAGAGGAAATCCTTTATGTGATGAGGCTTTGCTTTCTTTAGCTTATTAATCATATTATCAGCGGCATCCAGAAATTCTTCTTCATTGGCACAATCGCGGGCCAATAACCCGAAATGCAGGGTTAAATTGTGGTGAAAACGTTCTGCTTCTATAAGGATGCCTTTGTAAGCTTCTTCGGAGAGGTAGTCGATGTCCATGGGTTGTATTGCCTGCCTGCAAGATGACTCCTGGCCGGCGTTAAGCGAATTCTAATTTATGGCTGTAATCTGTTAGGTGGTTTACAGCAAGATCGACATATTCTTTGTTAATAATTTTTTGCTTGCGATCGCTTTGATCCTGGATTAATCTGGTAAGCTCCTCATTATTTAGGCCGGGCCGGTTTCTTCTAAAATAGTCAACAGATGAAAGAACCTCTAAAGAAAGGGCTGTTTCATATCCCTTGATTACTTCGAAAAGTTTCCCTAGCCTTTCTTTTTGTTCGAAGTTTAGGTTTTTTTGAATATACTCCTCAATCTCAGGGTAAACATCATAATTGAGTGAAAGGGTGGCAAATGGCTTAGCCTCATATTGCTCCATGCCAGTAAGATATTTGCCGTTTAAAGTGTATAGCACTTTACCAACTTCATTAGAATATGGGCCAAAAAAGTGTGACTTGAACTTTAGCCTCAGGGGTTCTCCTGTGAGCTGTAGGAAATAGGCCAACTTATTGGCGACAAACAACGAGGCATATTCTCCGAATTTTTCATATCGAAACAATGAGAATAGTAACATGGCGCGGGCGGGGGTGAGCTTGGGTTCTCTTTTCACCCCCTGCGATTGTAATATTTTTTTTACGCCAGGGTTCGGTACAAAGACAAATAACTCAACCCCCACAAGATTGCCCAGGTGTTTTTCTATCAACTCCTTAATCTTCTCCCAATTCAAGCCACCATTTCCGCAACCCAGAGGAGGAATTGCAACAGAACGGATCTTCATGTTCTGGATTACATTTGCCAAATCCTTTAATCCCTCATCGATATAGGTATATTGAGACTTCTTGTACCATTCTTTTTTCGTCGGAAAGTTGATGATAATCTTTTCCCCATTTAAATCCCGATCTCTCGTAACAAACATTTTCCCAACCTGAACAACTCCCTCATTACATGCCTTGCGATATAATTTAAAGTTATCCGGAAAACGTTCTTTAAATTGTAAGGCAATTCCTTTCCCCATAACACCCACCGTGTTCACGGTGTTAACCAGTGCTTGAGCGTCAGAGTCTAAAATATTGCCTTTTACAAAATTCATCAGAAATAATAATTCAAATCAACACTTACCATTACTTTTTTTTCCAAGTTACAACTTTTTAAAATATTTTCAACCTTAGATTTAACCCCTTCATTATAAACGATTATTGAGTGTATTTTGTTGGGCGAAACATGTTCTTTAACCAGAAATTCCGCATGCTTCTTTCTTATCCTGTCTCCATGGTCGGTTTCCATTCGAAAATCAGTTGATTGAACTGCTTCCCAGTCTATTTCAGGGATTCCCGGTTTCAAAATGCAATAATACTTTGTAAGCTTTTTAGCTGCATTCCCGTCTGTAAAGCACCACTGTGAATTCTTTGTAAGATCCTTCAGGGAACAACACAAATAAATAATGTCCTCCTGATTCCTCTTTGGAACACCTCGCCCAGTGAGAATGTTATACAACATTGGTGTCCGGGTGGAAAAATAAAACGGCACATAGTCATTAACCGTTGTTCCGGGGAAACAGGGCACCTCACGATTATCTCTCTCCAGAATTATTTCAGCATTCCCAATGATTGTCCTGCCTGGATCTTCTGGGGCATAGTTCTTTGCAAATAAACCATTTCGTAAATCGGATTCGAGGTTCTCGATAGGAATAATACGATATACATCAATTTTTTCCGGTTCCACTGACTATAATCTAGTCAACAAGCAAAGCAACTCGTTTCCCAAAAATCATTGTTTCTTCTACCTCAAGCCTGAGCAACCAATCTCCATGCTCCGGCACAGCTTCGCCCTCTCAGTCACAGTTGCGTGACTTACGGGGTGATTCGGTTGGCAGCTGCTGGTTGGGTGTTGGGTATTGGCTATTGGCTAAGAGCCAGCCAAGGGACAAAGTCCAACGTCCAACGCTATTTCTCCTCCCAAAGCAACAGGGCTTCGGGGTAGTCTTTCAAAAACAAATGGGCCTCGCGGGGCAATACGATGACGTAGCGCACGCGGCGGCTGATGATCTTTTCGGCTTTTTCGACCAGCCGGATCAGGTACTCCCGGTCGATGTCCGATCCGACGAGTAATATATCTATCACGGGACTGTCCTGCCCGCGGGCGAAGTTGCCCAATACGTAAGCGCTTTGGATGCCGCCGAGCTTTTCCACAACCCGCTCCACGATATGGTCGATGCCGGTGTGCTTCATCAGCAGGCTGTGGATGTCATTGAAAAGGGGATGGCGGCGGTTGGCCTGGAAGAGCTTCTTGTTGCCCTCCTTGTGCGATCTGAGCAGTCCGGCGTCTTCCAGCCGGTTCAGCTCCACGCGGATGGCGTTGGTCGATTCCCCGAACTCATGCTCCAGGTCGCGCAGGTAAGACGTGGTGCGGGCGTTCAGAAAGAACTTGAGCAACAGCTTGATTCGGGTGCGGGAGGTGATCAGGGTCTCGAGCATCTGTCGCTTTTTTCGTCGGATAGGCTATTTCAGTTCGACGACTTGAAAATCGCATCCGACAACGAGTAACAAATGTACTCAAAGAAATGTAACTTGCAAGTTTTACGGGTGTTTTTTTGCGGTTGGGCTATTTGATTTTGGCTTTTGGGTGTTGGCTGGCTTTTGGCTATTGGCCGCTGGCTGTTGGCTGTTAGCCTTTGGCTTTTGGCTGTTGGCGGTTGGCTTGATGGCGTGTTCGTTGTGATCGTCCAATTAACTGTTTTTATGGGGTATGGTGATTTTGCTATCCAAATTGTGTTACATTTGAAAGTCTGGTTCTTATTAACCTAATAACCAAAGAAATCATGAAAACTCTTGCGCGTGTCATTTTCCTTCCGTTTTTGTTTTTCGCCGCCTCCGTCCAGGCGCAGGAATCCAACCCCGTTTCCGACATTCAGGAACCACCCATTGGTCAAGCGGATGTTCATGACTTTGAATGTATGGGAAACTCCTTTTTTAGCCAGCTGCCCGTCGAATATGATCTTGGGCTGTATTGTGATGCGGGATATGTTGTCACGAAAGTAGCGGAGGATTATTCGGCCTCAGAACCATTCGTTACAATGCGCTTTTGGGGTGCGTATGATGTAAAGGCAACCGAAACATTCCTGATTGAGTTCTATGACGGTATGCCTGGTGAGCCGGGAACAAACGTTGTTCATTCCTTCAATGTAACGACCACTCCGAAGCCCACATCGTTTTTAAGATTTAGCAGCGTCATTCATCAAATCGATGTGGAATTCCCCTCCGCCGTGACCTTGTTGAATGGCTGGGTGAGCGTATCCCGAACCACCTTGCCGTATTCCAACACTTTCGCCTGGATTTCAAAAGCGGGAGCAGGAAACGCGCTTTCGTACCATTCTAATACTGTTTCCTGGGATGGAAACCTAGGCGCTCCCTTATTCTGCCTGGGCGGCCCTCCCCCGGTACCTGTTGCTAACTGGTCCATTGTTATCGGGTTGATGCTGATGGCCGGGTTTATTGCCCTGGGCGTTCGTAAATTGGTTTAGTTTGGGGTTGGCTTTTGGCTGTTGGCCATTTGTTAATGCCTAAATGGCGTTGACCGGTTGAATTCGTGAAAGTGTAATCCGGTTCTTGCACCCTAGTTCCGAGCTGTCAAGTATTCCTTGACAATTGAGTTTCTTTAGATCAGGCCGTAATGATCAGCGATCCAGACGAATAGGAAGCTCAGGGCCATGGCGATCATGGGGGCGACGAGCCAGATGAGGAAGATGCGCTTTAAGGGGGCGTTTTCCCAGATGTGGACGTGGCCGTTTTTGACCATGCCCAGGGCGATGATGGCGAAGGTGTTCATCTGCACCAGCGAGGTGGGGATGCCGCGCCAGAGGCTGGAGACCAGCAGGATGCTGGCGGTGATGAGGGAGATGAGGCTGGCGCCGACGGGTCCGAAGGTGACGATGTCTTTGCCGGTGGTCTGCAGCACCCGGTGGCCCATCAGCGAGCTGCCCAGGCCGAACATCGGGGCGAGCATGAACACCAGGATGAGCATCAGCAGGAAGAACTCGCTGCTGCCGATCTCCACATTGAGCATGTTCACGGCCATGGCCAGCACGGGGGCGGCGGCGTTGGCCATGTTGTTCGATCCGATCGAGAACGCCACATAACACGCGGTGCCGACTACAAGCCACTGCAAGGCGCGGTGCTCCTGCAGCTTGTGGTATAGTTTGCTTTGTCGGATGTTGGTGCGCTTGCTGATGACCCATCCGACGATGTAAGCAATTAAAAAAGCCAGTACGGGGGTGATGAACCAGGTGGGGATGATTTCGAAGAACAGGCGTTTTGTCTGCAGCACGTCGAGGTAGATGGCAGGGCCGGCCAGGGCGAAGATGGTCGATTGGCTGGTGGATTGCGGCACGCGGAGCATGTTGGCCAGAAAGAGCGAGAGGGCGACGGAGGCCAGCACGATGACGGTGAGGGTGAGGGTGACGTGCTCTGAGGGAAGGATGTCGCCGCCGACGGTGAGGATCACTTTCTTTCCGGCGATGATGGCCCCGGCGAAGACGAAGATGCCGAAGAGCCCGGGGATCAGGTCGCGCCGTATCAGGTTGGCGCCGTAGGCTGCCGAGAACGAGGGGGCGGTTCCGCTGCCTCCCATGTTGATTGCCAGGAACATGGCCACGAGTAAGGGGACGAGGTAGATGCTTATCATTGGGTGTTGGCTTTTGACTGTTGGCTTTTGGCGGTTGGATGTTGGTTGTTGGGGGTTGGTTGTTTGTTAATGCCTGAATGGCGTTGACCGCCTTACGGCTTTATCTGCGCTTGAGGGGAAGAATCAGAGGTGGCAGGCCCATCCGATAAACCATATTATTAACAAATTCCCTGAAATAACTCCAAAGGAGTGTTGCGACTGTCATTTCTGAGAAAACATTCATAAACTCCTTCGTTACTCTTGTGGTACCCGAAACCTTGTACCTCACCAAATATTTTGCGTGCAGGGTCACACAAGGGGTGGTGATTTCAGGGCTTCTTCCCGTCAGCTTAAAGGCATATTCTACCTCAAGCATCCCGGGTTTTTGCTCAAATGAGCTCGTTTCACTTACGTCTATCGTTATTTCTGATTTGACAAGTCCTTCATCAAACCTGGTTCTGGTCTCTCTGAGAAACATGGTTTTCAACTCTAATGAGGCCAGGATTCTATTGTATTCTTCTGGTTTGATTTTCGGTTTCATCGCAGGAAATATTTCTTAGAAGGGCTTTTTAGTGATGGGCTTTACTGTTTTAGTGGAATACTTATCCGGTTTGTTGGTACTCCAGGTATGGTCCAGGTAGTGGCTGCCTCCCCGGCATTTTTCCCTGATTATATTGAAGTTGCCTAAATGCGTTCAGGTTAAGTGCCTCAACTTTTAAGCAAAGTGCTGATAGCTTATCATAAATATCCCCGGCTATTTTATTCCTTTCGACAGCACCCGATAAAATTTGATTTACATAAAGATTTAGTGAAACCCCTTGTTGTTTGGCCTGGTAAACCAATTGAGCATGAATGTGGGAAGACGTTCGAACATTAAAAAACCCGCTGTGCTTGTCTTCAGGTTTTTTTTTAGGTTCGGGAATTTCCAGCCCTTCGTTGAAAAGATACTCTAAAAATACGTCCTTTTCCTCCAGAAAGCTACCAATAGCCTCTTCACGGGTATCTCCCCGACCATAACAGGAGTATTTGCCCAACTCATTTGCATAGGCAATAAACCATTGATCGTCCTCATCCATTTCCTTTTCAATGATGATATTATATTCCAGGTTTTTGTAGTATGCGAGATCGCTACTGTTCATTTTTTTGTTCCTTTTTCGTTGCAATAATGTATATCAATGGATTATATAAATATTTTTTATAGTCTGATTTTCGGATTAATTCAAGGTTGCCCCCTTTGTGAATTTTGTGAACCTGGAAAATACCGGCCCTAAAGTATGGGTGTCCCTTTAATGCCTCATGCTTGAACCGCACACTTGAGCCTGTAGCAGCAACCTCATTTCCACCGAGATACTCAATTATTTTTCTTAACGGACCCAAGGGGATTTCTGGAGTGCTTGCCTTCTTCAATGAATCCAGCTCTTTTTGAACATCATCAAGGGACGTATTCTCATCAATTTTGAATTTAAACTTCATTCAAATGTGGTATCAAATATAATACTATTTTTCTCAATATTTTGAGTTTAGTTTATTGTTGCTTTAATCTTGGATGCTGATTCTCCAAAACTACTTAAGGTCAATGCTGTAAATCAAGTATTTCTCGGTGAACGGTCCGGGGGGGGTGGCTGTTGGCTAATGGCTGTTGGCTTTTGGTTGTTGGCGGTTGGCTCTCAATCGTCATCGTACGGGAAGGGCCTGAGGCCCGCGAGCCGGTAAATCCATAGCACCCTTGGCGGCACCGGCTGCGGTTACTGGATAAACACCCTTCCTGTTTGCGTTTTGTGGTTGTCGGATACGCGTACCACATACACCCCCGGCTGCAGGTCAAGCACCTGGCGGAACTCCGAAGTGTGGCCGGCGACCTGCTGCATCAGCAGGCGGCCGCTCAGGTCGTACAGCTCGATGACCCGCTGCGGGGCGGTGTCGACGAATGCCACCACCAGGGTGTTGTCCCAGGCATAGATCCGTGCCAGGGAGGCCGCCGGGTCATGGACACGGGTGTTGTCGCCGACCGGCTGGAAGCGGATCTCAAAGCGCGGATCGCGCGGATCGTCGCCCGTGGCGGCAGCCTCGAACGAATAGGTGGGCTCATCCGACAATAACACCTCGGTTTCGGTTTCCCGGTCGTAGAGGTAGACGTCCCTGCCGGCGAATTGGCCGGAGGCCTCATCCAGAGAGATGGCGTAGGTGCCTGCCTCCGGCACAAGCAGTCCGACCGGGATCACCAGCTCATCCTCCGCCTCGGGAATGGAGTTCACGGCGAGGCGATTCCCGTCGGATGAGTGGGTGAACACCTGCGGCATCTCCTCTGAAAAACTGAACAACTTGAGCGCGTCCCTGCGGTCGCGCTCCGTGCCCGTTCCTTCGAGGATTCGAAGGGTGGTGAAATCCTGGCGGCTGTCGTTGCCAAACCCAAGCAGCAATACGTCTTCCGTGGTGCTGCTTTTAACGTAGGCACCGCCAGGCACCCGCAGGCTGCTGGCAAAATTAAAGATGTCGTCCGTGCCGTTTGCCACCACCAGAAAACCCTGTCCGGGAGCGAGAATGCCATCCTCGACCGCCACATAGTTGTCTGAGGTGCCATCATACAGGTAGGCAAAGTCATCTTCGAGCGCGTCCTTGTTTGCCCCGCCCCAGTTAAAGCCCGCAGGAAACGGATTGCCGATCAGGTTCCAGCCAGCCCACTCGCTTTCCGGCACATAGGCCAGGTCAGCCCAGACATTTCCGGAGTTGAACGCCCCTGTAAAGGCAAAAGGAGCGTCGCCTTCGTAATCATCCGAATAGGCAACAAGATACCCCTTCCCGGAGCCGAAGTTCTGATCAAAATCCTGGTTGACAAGGCCTCCCTCTTCACGCAGGTGAATCCAGGGCTGCTCGCCGGCCTGATCATACAGAAGGAAGTCGAATGTGCCGGGAAGCCGGTCATCTTCAACGGGGGGCACAAAATCCGATTCCAATATGTTTAAACCGGCGACAGGCGCGGAGAGAAAGTGCCATCCGGTACCGGGGGGACTCCACTTGTAGGTGCCTGTTACACCCCCCTTGCTGTGCATCAACGCCCCCCCTTGTTCAATAAGGAGTCCGCCGGCCCCGGCGTGGTTGGTGAGGGAACCGGTTACTTTCAGTGAGTGGCTCCCCGGAACGGTCACAGAGCCGTCGGAGTGAATGGTCAGCACATCAAGGTTCACGTCTGCGTCCAGGGTCGCCTCGCCTTCAACCAAAGCTTCCACATCCTGGAGGGGAACGCCGTCGCTCCACCTCTCCGGGTCGGACCAGCTGCCGGTTCCCGTGAAGGTGGTCGCCGAGCGGGGCTGGTCAAACACCTTAAACTGGCCTATGTTGATGCGGCCATCGTTTGCGCCGCCCCCATCCGTGATGGTGATCTGAAAATCGCCGGCTGCAAAGTCCCGGGCTTCATCAAAGTAATGCGTAAACTGCTGGTATACCTGGTACTCATCAAACCACCCTTTGTTAAGGACCAGCAGCACCTCCCAGTTCACGCCGCCGTCCAGGGTCATCTGAATTTCGCGGTCACGGCCATCATCAACCATCCAGTCTCTTAGCTGAAAGGCAAAGCCCGTCATTCCTTCCATGGCGAAGTCATTGACAACAGAAAAAGCCCCCCTGTCGCGGAAGGAGAAGGCAGACCCGTCAAATGTTTCATCCCCGGTGCCCCGGATGGCGTCCGTGCTGTGGAAGTGCCACCCGCCTTCCCCATAGGCCTTCTCCCCATAAGAGCCGGCGACGGTTATTAACTGCCAGTTGTTGGCTTCTTCAAACCGGGTGCTGAAAGGCACCTCCGTTGTTGGAGGCATTAAAACACTCCCATTTACGGAAATCGCTACAGGGTCTACGCCGCCACCGGAAATTGAAATGTCTCCGGAGTAATTTCCCGCCGAAAGCCCGGCCGCAAGATGCACCCACAGGGTGGTTGGTGTGCCATCATAAGCGGCCAGGGTCAGTTCGTCTGCAAATTCGATGTTGTCTTCCGACACCAGAAAATCTGCCGGTGCAGTGATGGTCACATCCGTTCCATCCAGATTGGCCCCGGACAGTTCAAACGAATGAGCCTCTGAAGGGCCCTCGCCCAGGTAATAACTTAGTCCGGTAATCGCACCCGGCGAGGCAAACAAGCCCGGCATTTCAATGCCAAACACCTCCACATCGTCAATATACAGCCGCGACGTCCCGCCGGGAGCAGGATCCGGAAGGGCTATCTGAAACTTCAGGCGAACGGTGGAAAACTCCCCCGTATCGCTGACGTCATAGGTGTATTCAGCGGCCGTTGTGCTTAATGCAATCCTTGTTTCACCCGTGTAGGTCACGCCCCCATCTACAGAATAAGAAACCGTTACATCCAGGTCGCTTGTGCTGGAAGCCAAAAACACAACCTTTGTAACATAGGGCAGGTCAAAATCCATAAAGGTGTATCCCAAATTCTCGGGGGCAGAAGTATACCATCGCATTTGCATGGACTGCGACCCGGCAACCGGGCTGGTCGTTGAGGCCGTGCCGTAATAGGTCCCCCATTGCCTGCCCGCCGGACCGTCATACTTGACCGTTGTGTTGTTATACACTGTTGCCGCCGTAAATCCCTCTGCCTCCTCAAAACCGGTTGAGTAAATTGCCGCCTGCTCTGCCTTTGATTGGTATCCGACGAGAAATATCATCAGCGCCAGCAGCGCGGGGAGTAAGCTGTTTGTGTTTTTCCTGCTGTAAATATTTTTCATAATCATGGGGTTTTTGTGGTCCGGGGTTTTGATGTCCGGGTTTTTTATGTTCCGGGTTTTTGATCTGCCACGGCATGGGCGCCGGCCGGTTATTGATCGGACTTGTTAACGGTCCGCGTATATGTCTTGTGACGGTTTTCGAAGCTCATATTTATTGGCTTGTATCAAACTTACTTAAAAGTATATACCTTGTTTTTACCACTTTACCGCCATCAGTATTATATGCCGTTGGGGGGCAGTGTTTGTTCATATGTATATTGCAGAGTCTATTTTTGCTTGTTTGATTCAAAAATTAGATTTATTTTTGTTATGTAATGCTTGATCAAGCCTCTTCTCTTTTGAGAACGTAATCAAGTCTAAGATTTTAAAGAGCTCTCGTTTTTGGGGGCTCTTTTCTTTTTTCATTGCCCCCAACTTTAAGTCTGTGTAACTTCTATCCCGGTAATGGTATAACAAAATAGGGGATTTTGGCGTTCGCCGCAAGTTTGGGTTTATTTTTGTTTTAAAAAAAGACCCGCTTGCCGGTGCCGCGAACGGCAGCACCGGCAGGCGGGTCATGCGTGTCGTTGCTGTCGGCCCGGGTTACTCCCGGATCCTCCTGCGTGCGTCATACACCTTTTTGGCGCCGTAGGCCCCCGCCAGGGTCAGCAGGATGGCGATGCCCCCGCCGATGGGGGCGCCCTGGTCACCGTCATCGCCGTGCTGTGAAGGCAGCGGCGGCTGGGCCACGAGCTGTCCGGCCGACATCATTAAAAAAAACAAGAGGCTGGCTGTGATTTTTTTGAATCTCATGGTATGATGGTTTTTTGTTTTCAATCCTTGTTGGTTTCCGTTCTTTGGAGGTGCTTCCCTGCCCTGGCCGGTGCCGGGCCCGCGAAGCCCCGCTGCCTGCCGTGAGCACCCGGAGCCCTTCAAGCCAGGCCATTCGGGGCGCCCATGGCGGCACCGGCAGCGGTTATTGGATAAACACCCTTTCGGTTTGCGTTTTGTTGTTGTCGGATACGCGCACCACATACACACCCGGCTGCAGGTCCAGCACCCGGCGGAACTCCGAAGCATTGTCGGTGCTCTGCTGCATCAGCAGGCGGCCGCTCAGGTCGTACAGCTCGACGACGCTGGTGGCGGCGGTGTCGCCGAAGCGGACCACCAGGGTGTTGTCATAGGCATAGATGCGCGCCATAACGGCCTCCGGGTCATAGACATTGGTCGCATCGCCGATGGACTTGAAGCGGATCTCGAAGCGCGGCACGCCCAGGTCGTCGCCCGTGGCCGTGGCCTCGAAGTGGTATGTCTGCACATCCGACAGCAACGCCTCGGTCTCGGTCTCCCGGTCGTAGAGGTAAATGTCCATGCCGGCGAACTGGCCGGAGGCGTCATCCAGAGAAATGAAATAGGTGCCTGTTTCCGGAATCCGCAATCCGACAGGAACCACCAGCTCTTCCTCCGCTTCGGGAATGGAATTCACCGCCAGCCGCTGACCGTCGGATGACTGGGTAAACACCTGGGGCATGTTCGCTGCCAGACTAAAAAACTTGAATGCATCGCGGCGGTCGCTTTCCAGCGAGGCAGACTCCATGAGGCGGAGGGTGGTGTTGTCCCTTCGTTCATCGTTTCCGAAAACCAGCACCAGCGCATCGGCGGCGCTGTTCTTTGTCACCCCCTGCTGGTTGCGCGCGGCCGGAGCTGCTGCCGGGTCATGGTGAACCCGGTTCGCTGGATTATACGTTAAATCCCCTTGTGCGTCTGCCCGGACAAAGAACCCTTCCGTCGGATGAATCACCCCATCCTCGACGTATATGTAGTCGGACAGCGAAGCGATGTAAATGGCCGCAAAGTTGCTGGCAAGAACAGGATAATCGGCGCCCTTCCAATGGTAACCCGAAGGATAAGGATTCCCCATCAGGTTGTAGCCCGCTTCGTACGCCCACTTGCCAAATCCGCCGCTTCCGCTGTTGTATGATAAGCCAGGGGTATAAGTGACGGTGTTCATGTTGCCGGAAAACAGCTTGGTGCCGCCTGCCTCATAGGCCACCAGGTAGCCCCTGCCCTCATTAAAGCTTTCAAAAAGCAAACTGTTGTCAGGATTTTTCTGGTTCAGCCAGGGCGCTGCAACATCGGCCTCGTTCCAGGCATAGAAATCATAGCCCGAGCCTCCCGGCGTCCAGGTCCCGCCAATCGATTGGTTCGTCACGGGAGAAGAGACAAAGTACCAGTCCGTTGCCGCATGGCCGGGTCCCCAGCCGCTTGCCCCAGCAATTTCAAGTTCTATCGTGGCAGGCACACCATCAGTGTTGTGGATAAGAGAGCCGCCGTGTTCAATGACTAACCCCGCAATGCCAGCTTCGTTAATTATTGCACCTTCAACGGTAACTTTTGGCCAAACACTTTGTAACTCATCACATGTAAAAACAACTGCACCTGTTTCCTTAATTATCAAGTCATTTTTGATGAGTATTTCGCCTGACATTGATGATTGCAGCTTGGCATTATCTTCAATGATCAAATCACCCCGAACAGTTAGGATGCTCGCCCCGATAATCGTGTAAAGTCTTTCATCTGTGGTTCCTGATGACAATATGAGCGTGCCGTAAGTCCGACCAGAGGTTGAGGGACTATATGTGCCCGTACCTGGCACCCTAAACTCAAATATTCCTTCCTCCGTTCCTACTTCATCAGAAAGCTTGGCAACAATTGCTCCAGCATGCGCCCTGGTTGTGTTGTGCACATATCGGCCTCCATTATTTATTCTGATTGTTGAACCTGTTCCTGTCAACTCAAAACCCGACCCTGCGGAGGCCCCTGAGGAATTTATGAGTACACCTCCTTCATTTATGATTAAAGCATCCCCGGGTCCTGTAATCGACAAGCCTGGATTTGAAGTGTTTTGGCCAGGAAGAATTAACGATATCTCATTTAAAGATTGTGGAGAAATCCTAAGTGCAGAAATTTCTGTCTTTATGTCGCCGTCAGGAAGAATAATATCATACCCTTCGTGAACGATTGAATTATCAAGCACAACAATATCATTAGAATTTGGGACCCCTTCTGGCAACCAGTTTGTTGATTCATTCCAAAGATTATTATTCGCCTCCCCAGACCATTTCTTTGGTTTTTCACCAAGTAAGGTAACATCCCTAAGTCTTTTTTCAGATGGGCTTTTCGTTCTCACCCAGCGAATAACAATCTGGTCTCCAGTGGCAGTAATTTTCGTTGGCCCTGAAGTTAAATAAGTTGAACCTGTTGGAGTTGGGGAATCAAATGTTTGTGCTGTCCACGTTACCCCACCATCATCGCTGATTTCAACTGTAATGGGACCGTCAACACCCGAACCATATTTAGCAACATCAAATGTCAGATAAACATTTTCATGTTCGGACAGGTCAATGGTCGAGGAGGTAAGTGTTGATTCTGAATCAGTAAACCTGGCATATCCACCTGCTAATGTTTCAAAATTAACTAAACTTACTGACCATCCAATTGGAAGAGATCCATCTCTCAACTCTTCAGATAGAACAACCTCTTGCCCCACCCCGTCCTTCACTCCAAAAACCATAACCAGCGCCAGCAGCGCCGGAAATAGAAGGTTCCTGTTTTTCTGCGTGTACAGTTTTTTCATAATGTTGGATTTTTATGGTCTTGGTTTTTGATTTTCAAAGGCATGGCCGCCGGTCATAAAATGATCGACAATGTTAATTATATATATGTGTGGATTGTAGCCCGATATTACCGCGACAAAATAGGGGTTTTTGTCGTTTAGACAAAGTTTTTTGCTTTGATTTTATGTTAAACCGGATCGGCCGGCTGTGCCTTCGACCATAAAATGATTTTATAATACGCTCATTATGTGTGCGGTGGTGATGTCTCCCAAGGCAACCCACCGGTTTACCGGATGATAATCCTTTCGACCTGCACCCCTTCGGGGCTGCTGACGCGCACCACGTAAATGCCGGTTTCGACGTCGAGCCGGGTGCTGAACCGCTCCGACCATTCCGCCGCCTCGCGCATCAGCAAGCGTCCGCCGAGGTCGTAAACCTCTACCGTGCGGCCGGATCCGGGCTGGCTGAACGCCACATACAGGGTTTGCCCGGCGCTGTAGATGTGGGTTTCCGGCGCTGACAGCCCGGAGGCAGTGGTGGCATCCGACGGAGAGAATAAGATTGCAAATCGCTTTGTTCCATGGTTTTCGTCGGATGGGTCTGCCGCAAAGGTGTATTGCCCCCCTTCGCTGAGCCGGGTGTGGGCGCTCTTTTGCTGGTCGAGCAGGTAGATGTCCTGCGTGGCGAGGTCGCCGCTTGCCTCACCCAGCGCAATCGTGTAGCTGCCTGCTTCGGGGACCGTGAACCCGAGCGGGATGGCGGTCTCGGCGGATATTCCGGGGATGGCGTGGATCGCCACATGTACCAGGTCACTAGTGACCAAATACACTTGTGGGACATCCGGGTGGAAGCTGAACAGTTTCAGCGCGTCGTGGCGGTCCCTCCCGGGGGTGGATCCGGGATGCAGCACCAGCCTGGTTTCATCGAAGAGAGGGTCTTTGATGAGTCGGATGCTGATAGCGCCTCTCACAGCACCTTCCGGGCCCGCCATGTTTCCCTTGATGAAGCCGGTTCCGTGGGCGCGCATGTGATCGTTGAACACGAACTCCTGCCCGTGGGCTTCGGGACTCACCTCGGCGAAGAAACCCTGGTGGGCGGGGATGAGGTCTCCCTCTTCGATATAGATGTACCCGGCTCCCCCTTCCTTGTTGGTGTCGTAGAGGGCCACGGCGTTTTGAACGAACTGCCCGGCATAGTCGTTCCGCCACCGGATGGCCGACGGGAAGGGGTTGCCGAGCAGATTCCATCCCCTGTGCTCGCGGTCCGGGGTGTGCGCCAGCGGGATGCGCACCTCGCCCTGGTGCAGCTCGCCGGAAAACGCTTTGATGCCGCCCTCCTGGCAGGCGACCAGGTAGCCTTTGCCCGGGATGAAGGAGGCCTCAAAGCCCTTATTCAGGTTGCCATCTTCCCGTCGGATGTTGATCCACGGCAGGGGCGGCCCCTCCCCTGCTGCCACGACCGACTCGTCAAAGGCGTAAAAGTCGAACGTCCGGTTGCCCGGGCTGCCCCATGCGGGGGTTTCGGGGTCTGGAACGAAGTCCGATCCGACGATAAGCATGTTGTTTATCGGCGACGAAAGGAAATGCCAGCCGTCCCTGCCGTCGGCCCATACGGCAGCGTCGATGTGGCGCTCCACGGTGGCATGCACGTCGGGGGAGCTGTGAAGGAGGGAGCCCGTTGCGGTGGCGTCTGACAGGATGGCGAGGCCTTCGGGACCGGCGTCACTGGTCAGGGTGGCGTTGACCTGCAGCGCCCCTCCTGCAGCGATCGTGAGACGGCCGTGGGTTTCTATATGGAGGTCTTCGATTGATGCCGGGTCTTCCGGGGCCGAATGGACGGAGGCTGTGTGGTTGCCGGAATGCGTCTGCGGGATGATGGCCGATACGGAAGGGACCGTGTTCTCGCTCCAGTTGGCGGGATTGTCCCAATCGCCGGAGGACAGTCCCAGCCAAAGGTTTTCGGGCTCATGGTCCTGGAATCGCAGAAAAGGGTATCCGGCGTTATCCTGCCCGTTGAACGCCCAGGCCGCTTCCGATTCGTGGAAGTCCCAGCCTGCTGCCACGAACGTGCCGGCACGGGTCATCTCTGCACTCAACTTCGCGCTGGCTCCGTTGGCCATCGTTTGGTTGGACGCTTCGCTGTCGAAGAAATTGCCTGCATAGCTGCCGCTGCCATCCACCCCCACAAACCCCCTGTCCGTCGGATCCGGCGCATCGGTATAAAACACGGAGGAGGTGGAGTAGGAGTTTGTAATATTCGAAAACAAGTTGTTGCCACAAAAAGCTCCGATGGCATTATTCCCATTGTCAGAGTTTCCTGTTATATTTCCAGAACTATAACAGTTGGTAATAGTGCCAGAGCCCACAATCCTGCCAACTAACCCACCAATATTTGTTTGTCCTATTGGTTCATGGTCTGATACTGTTCCCGCACTAAAACAATTCATTACTGTCGACTCTTCAAATGCACCAGCCAGCCCTCCCAAAATCGAAGAACCATAAACTGTAGCTTCGCTATGTGAATTTTCCATGATTCCTCGCTCAAGCCTCCCAACCAAACCTCCACAATAACTTCCAATCCCCAAAACTTCTCCTGTACTAAAACAGTCTTTTACAGTTGCAGCAAAAGAACTCCCTATCAACGCCCCTGTGGTATAGCCCACAATGTCAACATCAATCAGACCGAGGTTTATAATACTTGCGATTTGGGCAAAACCAAATAGTCCAACCAAGGCTGTCGACGGTCGATTTATATACAACCTGTTGATTATCTTCCCTTGCCCATTGTAATTGCCCTCAAATGGTTTATCATTAGCACCCACCGGCACCCAGCCTTCTCCCCCGAACCAGGTGGCGGTTGCGGTGGCGTCGATGTCGTGGGTTTGGAGGAAGTGCATGCCGGAGAAGGTCTGGCCGTGGTTGTTGACCTGGTCGGAGATCCAGTACAGGTGCTCCAGGGTTTCGATCCGGTAGGGGTCGCCGGACGTTCCGCTGCCCGGCGGCGCTGTGGCGACCTGGGCCCGGAGGGTACCGAGGCATCCGACGATCATTAAAACAAAAAGTAAGGGTTTTTTCATGGCTTTTGGGTTTTGTGGTTCAGGTTATTGTGAATTATTCCCTGGCATTCGCCGGCCCATCCGGCGGGGATGAATGCCCGGGGACATACAATATGCATTGACGCAGCAGCCCATAACGCATGGCTTCGCCCCGGCCCCCGGAAAGGTCGTTTGGGTGTGTGGTACTGAAAATCTCGGCGAACGGGCAGGTGGTTTGAGGTGGACGCTTCAGGGGGTGGTCGTGGTGGTGATCATGAAAATCGGCCTGCCCGGATCCTACATAGTACACCCAAATATATATGTTTCGCTGGTAAATATATGTGGTTTTTACTTACCGGGCAAATTTTTTTGGGCGAACGGCGACAGTTTTTGCGTTTTTGCGATTATCCGAGCCTGTAAAAGTCCCGGTACCAGTCCACAAAGGCAGCAATGCCTTTCTCCACGGGGGTGCCGGGCTGGTAGCCGAAGTCGCGTTGCAGGGCGCTCACATCGGCCCAGGTGGCGGGCACGTCGCCGGGCTGCATGGGCAGCAGCTTTTTTTCGGCCTTTCGCCCCAGGGCCTTCTCCAGGGCTTCGATAAAGGCCAGGAGTTTCGTCGGATGGGAATTGCCGATGTTGTACACCCGGTGGGGCACATCGGACCCGCTGGGGTCGGGACGGGCCGGGTCCCAGCCGGGAAGGTGCGGATCGGCTTCGGGACGGGGTCGCTTCCCAGACGGGCCACGCGCCGGTCCGGCGTCGCGGCCGGCGGAATCCCAGGCCGGGGTATGGGGCATTGTCGAGGTGCCGCCCCCGGGGGGCATCGGCTCGGCGGGCTTGTCCAGCACATGCACCACCCCTTTGACGATGTCGTCGATGTAGGTGAAGTCGCGCTGCATCTGGCCCCGGTTGTAAACCTCTATGGGCCGGCCCTCCAGGATGGCCTTGGTGAACAGGAACAGCGCCATGTCGGGCCGGCCCCAGGGTCCGTACACGGTGAAGAAGCGCAGCCCGGTGGCGGGGATGCCGAACAGGTGGCTGTAGGTATGTGCCATCAGCTCGTTCGATTTCTTGGTGGCGGCATACAGCGATACGGGATGGTCCACGTTATCGCTCACCGAAAAGGGCATGCGGGTGTTCTTGCCGTAGACCGAGCTGGAGGAGGCGTACACCAGGTGCTTCACCGGATGGGCGCGGCAGGCTTCCAGGATGTTCAGAAAGCCGGTGATGTTCGCGTCGATATACGCCTGGGGGTGGGTCAGCGAATAGCGCACCCCGGCCTGGGCGGCCAGGTGCACCACATGGTCGAACCGCTCCTGGCGGAACAGCCGTTCGATGCCTTCGCGGTCGGACAGGTCCATGCGCACGAAGCGGTAACGGGGATGCTTGCTGCTTTGCACCAGCGACGGCCCCTGCCCGGGCAGGCTGCCTCCCACGGCAAGGCCCCCGGTGGACGTATCCGGAGCCCCGGCGGCCGGGCCGGACATTCCGGCACCCGCCACGCCCTCCACCGCCTCCCGGGCGATACCGCTCTCGGCCAGCCGCCCGTATTTGAGGTTCACGTCGTAGTAGTCGTTGATGTTGTCGAGCCCCACCACGGCATCTCCGCGGCCCAGCAGGGCCTCTGCCAGGTGAAACCCGATGAATCCGGCGGTTCCGGTGAGGAGGATGGTTTTCATGGTGGCTGTTGGTTGTTGGCTGTTGGCTATTGGTTTGTGCGGATGCGTTGGGCGATTTCGACGCTGGGGCGTGCTTCGGCCACCCGGAAGCCGCGTCCGGCGAGGACCTCCCGGTACGATTCGGTATGCAGCTCGGTGAATCCCTGGCTGAACTCCAGCTCCTCCCCTTCGATGGTGATGCTGCGCCAGGTGCGCTGCCCGAGCTCCTGCACCTGCGCGGGCAGGTCGTTCTCGTCCACGCTCAGAAACCACCTCACCCGCGCCCGCTCGAACTCCAGCCGCCCCCGGGCGCGCTGCGGCAGGTTCTCTTCCACCTCCAGCCCTTTGAAGGCGCCGAAGACCCATCCGAGCATGTCGAAAAAGTGGATGCCGATGTTTGTGGCCACCCCGCCCGACTTCTGCAGGTCGCCCTTCCAGGAGTAAAAATACCACTTGCCGCGGCTGGTGATGTAGTTCAGGTCAACGTCGTACACCCTGTCCGACGAATCCCGTTCCACCCTTTCCTTCAGGGCTTTGATCGTCGGATGCAGCCGCAGTTGCAGGATGGTATAAATGTGCCTGTCCGTTTCCTGCTCCAGCTCCACCAGCTTGTCGAGGTTGTAGCCGTTGAGCACCACGGGCTTCTCGCAGATGGCGTGGCAGTGGTTGCGCACGGCCATGCGGATGTGGGCGTCGTGGAGGTAGTTGGGTGAACAGATGCTGACATAGTCGATGGCCTGCCGGCCCATCCGACGAAGCTTATCCAGATGGCGGTCGAAGCGCTCCGGCTCGGTGAAGAAGTCGGCCTGCGGAAAGTAGCTGTCGATCACGCCCATGCCGTCGTAGGGGTCGAGGGCACAGACCAGCTCGTTGTGGGTGTCCTTGATGGCCCGCATGTGCCGCGGAGCGATGTAGCCGGCTGCCCCGATCAGGGCGAAACGTTTGGGTGGGGTCATGGGTGGGGGTTGGTGGTTCCGGGGCTAAGTTACAAAAAAAGAAGCCCGGCCTGTGGGAGGGCCGGGCTTTGTTGCAGGGTGTTGCCTGCGCGGGGCTTGCCGCCCCGCTGGGTTCGCCGTGCAGGAAAGGCGTAGGGCCTGGCCGTGCTGCAAGGACGGACAGCGCGCACGACCGGGCCGCCGCCCCCTACCTGCTGCGCACGACGCGCTCCATGTGGATGCGGTCGTTCGCCTGCACGCGGAAGAAGTAGAGGCCCGGAGGTAGGTCGCCAGCGCTGAACCGCAGCTCATGCCGTTGGTTGCCTTCCAGAGCGCCCTCATGCAACAGGGCCACCCGCATGCCGGTCATGTTGTACACCTCCACGCGCACGAAGCTGGCTTCGCTCAGGGTGACGGCAAGGATGGCTTCCGATGCGAAGGGGTTGGGATAGGCCGACACCTGCAGGCCCTGGGCTCCGGGGAATGCCGGTTGTCCGCCTGGAGGGACTGATCCGGGTTCCGGTCCGGCCAGGGTTTTGGCAGGATCCTCCTCCGGGCAGTGGTTCTCATCCACCCAGTCGCCGATGAAACCGGCTGCCTGGTTCACCAGGCGCGAAGCCGGTGCGGGATAGTCGTTTGCAAAATAAAGCCCGATCACCGCCATGGCCTGCGCCAGCTCCGGGAACAGGTTCAGGTCCACCCCGCTGAGCACGATGGTGGCATACTGGGTGAAGGCCCGCCTGGTGTTCGTGTTGGCCGGCCAGAAGGCTTTCCCGTCCTCCTGGGAGAAGGTGTGCCCGCCGATTGTCACATCATGCGGCCAGACGGTCTGCGGCCTGGCGAACCAATACCCCTGTGAGAAAGAACATTCGCCAAGCACCGGATCCCCTGGGTCGCCCGTATCTTCGGCTTCGAAGTGGGCGGTGAGGGTATAAGGGGCATCAATCTGGAATGCAAAGGTTTCACCGACCGGTAATTCCTGACCGTCCAGTGACCAGTAAAGGAATACAAATCCCGGGTTGGCCACGGCAGAAACCTGAACGGTTTCCCCTGCTTCGTATGTTCCGGCCCCGTAAACTTCGCCGCCTTCTTCCGGTTCGGCAAACAGGGTCATCTCAAAGAATTCCGGTTCGGTTGGCTGAATGAAGTAGGCATACACTTCTTTCGGGAAGTCCATCAACAGCTCCTGTATGGGGTCGGTGCCGGAAAGATCCATTTCCCAGTGGGAGAACTCCCAGCCGTCGGCAGGCACGGCTTCCACTTTAATGGTGATGCCGTCCGGGAAAAACAACTCCCCGGTATACAGCTCATCGTTCACGAAAACCGAACCTTCTCCCTGCATGATGACTGCCTGGAAGCCATAATTAACCTGGGTTTCTTCCGGGGCAAAATGTGCCAGAATGTTGCGGTCACCTTCTGCTGTAAACTCCAGAGTTTCATCGCTTCCCTGCGGGATGGTGTTTTCCGACCAGAACAGGAACTCCCAGCCATCAGCCGGAATCGCAACCAGGGTCACCAGCTCACCTTCTTCCACTTCGACCGGGTCGGTGTAAGGCGCACTGTTGATTTCGATGCTGCCTCCCTGCGCCGGGTCGGCCGCGGCAGTAATGGTGAACAGGATGGGGCCGGCCGCCATCGGCTCCGACTCTACAATGCCCGCGAACTGTGAGGTGTTGTTGTCGATGTCATTGGCCGTGGCGGTGATCTCATCGCCGGCGGTGAAGTTCGCGCCCGCCGGCAAAGTCAGGATAACCGTCTTTCCCCCATTGTTAAAATCGGCCTGGAAAAAATAGTCCTCTCCCAAATAGGTTTTTCCCTGCCGCTCGCCCGGGTTGGTGGCAAAAAACTGTGTTCTGATGCCCCAGGAAAGATTGTAGGCGCTGGTCGGGACAGAATAGGTGATATGCAACTCGCTGGCGCCCTCATCGAACAGCACCTGGCTGATTTCCGGGAAGTTGAGCAGGTCATTGGGTCCCATGTCCTCATCCCCGGGATCGTTCGGGATGATGGCGTTGCTGCCCAGGCTGATGCCCAGCAGGGCATTGGAATGGATGGCGTTCATGGTGATATTGGATCGCCGGGGCACGAAGGTGTCATTGCCGACCGTCAGGGTTTCAAGGCGAATGCCGTGCCGGCCGTTGTGGGCAATGGCATTCTGAGAGAGGCTGTTTTGAAGCCCTCCCGCCACCTGCACCCCGTCCACACCGTTGCCCAGGGGCTCATCTGATGCATTCACGCCAATATTGTTTCCCGCAAGGAAGTTGTTGTTGGCAGTATGCAGGAAGTTGATGATGACCACCCCGCTGAGTCGGTTGCCCGAAATGATGTTGCCGCCGCCCTGGTTGTTGCCCAGGGTATTGTTTGACCCCCTGATGATGACGCCGTCCATTTCGTTGGGGAGGGCCATGGTGCCGGTGATGTCGGTGCCGATCCGGTTTCCGCGGACCTGGTTCGAGACGGCCAGGCTGCCTGCGAAATGGATGCCGGCCGTAAGGACAGCCCGGTCCTGGCTGTTGCCCGAAACCAGGTTGTTGAGGATGGTGTTGAACGGCCCCTGAACCATGATGCCGTCCCGGCGGTTGCCCAGGGCCTGGGTGCCGGTGACGTCGGTGCCGACCAGGTTGTCGCGAACCGTGTTGTACCAGGCAGAGCTGGCAAGCACGATGCCGGCCATGTTTGCTCCGGAAACCAGGTTGTCAAACACCTGGTTGTAGCCCTCATCCCCGGCCACGCGGATGTTGGTGTTGTTCGGACGGGCCTCGCCGCCGCTGCCGTCGGTTCCCAGTAAGTTGCCCCGGATGATGTTGTAGCCGACCGGGTTTCCCTGGCCCCCGACGGCCAGGGAGGCTATGTCGATGCCGGTCTTGGTGTTGCCTGCGACCAGGTTGCTTTTCTCCTGGCTGTCACCTCCGATGAGGTTGTACGAGCCCTCGATGCCGATGCCGAAGTCGTTCGCCAGAGGGGTGCTGCCGTCAGGGCCGATGCCGATGAAACAGCCCTCCACGGTGTTGTTGTTGCTTCCGATCTCGATGCCGATGCCGTTCACTATGTTGCCGTCCGACAGACCCGGTTGAAAGCCGATGATCACCAGCCCTTTGATGTAGCTGCCATCCGATCCGGGGTAGAGACGCAAGCCGTTCACCCCGATGCCGGTCTCGCCCGTGCCGGCCAGGGTGCCGTCAAGCACCACCACCGGGGACCCGGGGGCGTATCCAGGCTGGGAAGTGCCGTCGATCGTGACCATCTCGAAGATCCCGGGCAATGCGGTCAGGGGCTGGATCACAAAAGGCGGCGCACCGCCGATGTCGAACATTATGGTGCCCCCCCCGCCGGCATTGGCCTGCTCCAGGGCGTCTCTCAGGGACCCTGCGCCGCTGTCTCCGGTATGCGTCACCACATAGGTTTCGGAAAACAGCACGATGCCGCCCTTTGCCGGCCCGTATTGATCGAGGCCGCTGGAATCGCCTGAGGTTGCTGCCCTTTCGGGCGGCAATCCCGTATTCTCATATAACGAAAGATCCGCCTGCAAGGCCGTCACTTTGACGGAACCGGCGGCGGACTGCGCATGGGAGCCTGCAGGAAACAGGATCCCCGCCGAGAAAAGGGCCAGGAGGACCAGCCCGGAAGTAATGTTTCTTATCATATTCGTGTCATGGTTTTTTTTCCGTCGGACGCCACCGGCAGCAAATCCCCCGCCCGGGAGCGGGGAATCACGAAACCGGCGCCCTCTTGCCGGAAATGTGGTACAATAAATTGTGGAAAAAAACACCGGCACCCTTAGCTGTCCGACATTAAACGCTTGTTTTATTTAAGCGCGCACTATATGTCAGGGCTTTATATATTAAAGGATTTCGGTGTTTCTTTACTTGAATTTAAGGATAACTATCCAAGAAAACAAGAAAAAAGTGGGTTAACGGGAAATAAATGCCCATGAACGGCGGGGATGCATACGTAAAATTACGTGGGGTTTTCGCGCAACGCCCAGGGGGGTGGGGCGGGGCGAACAAGGGAAGCAAAGCGCCATGAGGGCGCCGGGCAGCCTGCAGGGACCCGGGATTCGTATCAGCGGTTCTATATTTTTTTTTCCAGCAACTCCGCCTCCCGAATGGCGTTCTCCGCATATCCGAACAAGACGGGGCATTGCAGGAGGACTTCACCAAAAAGGTTCGTGATCTCCGCCGTGGAGTATTCGTGGACGATCTCATTGCGAAGCTCCTTCATGGTCCGCGCTTCAACCGCATCACCGATAACCCCTTTTTTTTCCATATACAGCAATACGTCCAGCCAGGACCGGGACTCTCCTTCTTCAATATAGGCAATGCTTCGAAAGACTTTGCTGAACAGGATATCCGTGACGCGTGCGAAGCGGCTCGTAAGGCCTTCAAATGCGTCCATCCCCTCGGGGGAAAGGTTGTTCAGGTCGAAGGACTGTTTGCAGATGCCATAGGACCGCTGAAGCCATGCCATGGCATTTTGCAGGTCTTTGACATTTTCCTTGAGCAATTCTAGCGGATCGGTCTTTTTCATAGGACCCTGGAGTTTTCAAGGGCGTAACGCTCAAAGGCAGAGCGGGGAGCTGCGGTAATCAACAAATCAATTTTCCGGTTTCCAAAGAGGTCTTTCAAGCGGGTGCGGATCTTAAGTTTATCCGGCAGCCGCAGGTTTTGACTGATTATCAGCAGGTCGACATCCCCTCCCCTGGCGTTGTCGTCAAGCAGGGAGCCGAAAAGCCGGACCTCTGCACCGGCATCAAACTGCCGGACAACTTCACAAATCTGTGCTTTCTGTTCCTGTGTCAGCCGCATCTTTCCCGGATCTTGCCTCAGGCTAATTTATGAAAAAAAAACGGTTTACCGTTTCTTGTAGTACACGGTCATCACGGCCAGGTAGACCACCCCGGAGATGAGCAGGGCGGTGGCGGCCCCGGCTTCCAGCCCGGAGGGGATCAGCAGCAGGCTGGATGCCACCAGGGTGACGCCGGTGATCACGTAGGTGTTGCGGATGGCCTTGCCCTGGCCGCGTGCCTCCAGGAAGCGGTTCAGAAAGCCGGCCATGCCGTGCATCAGCATGGCGGCGCTTACCGGGAACACCAGGGCGATCACCGGCACAAAGTCTTCGCTGTAAAAGAGGCGGATGAACGGGCCGATCAGCACCCAGGTCAGGGCCAGTCCGCCGAGCGCCAGCATCACCGTGATGAACAGCAGGGTCCTGGACAGGGACTGCTGCGTGGCAAAGTCGCGGAAGTAGGCCGTGGCGATGGCCGTGGGCAGCAGCTCCAGCACCCGCGTGATGGCCAGGGCCAGGGCCAGGAAGCCGACGCCGGAGTTGTCTGGACTGAAATAGCTGACCATGATGGTGGTCAGGCTGAGGCTGCCCGCATAAAAGAGGCCGCCGGTATAGATGTGCACCCCGAACTTGCGGTTGTACATCCACAGCTCCCGGATGCGCCGCCTGAGCGAATGGAACGACACCCGGATGCGCAGCAGGATTGCGGCATACACGACGAAGAAGGCCGTGAGGTACAGGCCCCAGACCACCCCCAGCCGGCTGCCCTGAAAGTCGCCCAAAAAGAAATACACCCCCAGGGCCCCCGCAAACAGCACCACCTTGGGCATGAAGCGCGAGGCCGAAAGGGCCCGGATGCGGTTGTCGGCCTTGAGCAGGGTGTCGAAATAGGGCATCAGCAGGAAGATCCAGCCAAAGGGCACCAGCATCAGGAAAAAGCGGGTCAGCCCCTTGTTTTCCAGGTTGTTGTCCAGCAGTCCGTATCCGACGAAAAACACGGACATGACCAGAAACAGCACCAGCAGGACCACCAGGCTGGCGCCGTAATACTCGCGGGTGCGCTGCAACCGGTGGTTGAGCACGATGGCCCGGCTGCCCGAATAGAAAAAGCCAAAGGTGAAGATGATCTTGCCGAATTCGAAGATGCTGTCCAGGAAGGCGAAGTCGCCGTAAGCACGGGGGCCCAGGAACCGGGTGAATACGATGCTGGTGACCAGCGCCAGGGGGATGCCGAAGAAGTTGGCGGCGTACAGCATGGCGACCTGGCGCACGCGGGGACTGCGGCGGGAGCGCGACAGAAACTGACGGAAATGATAGTACAGGTAGGCGCGCATGCTCTTGTGCAGCATCACGCCTTCCGGCAGGTCCATGTCATGGTCGCCGGCCGGATGCGCCCCGCGGGCTTCTTCCTGGCCTCCCTCCTTCCTGTGGTGATCCTCTGCCTGGCCGGGCCGTTCGGTCATGGGTCGCGCTCGTTGTTAAAGGTCGTACGTATCGAATGGGGTCCTCACCTCTTTGAAACCCAGTCCGCGAAGCCTGGCCAGCGCTCCGGGCACATGGCTCAGCAACTGGGACGGGTGGTGGGCGTCGCTGTTCACCATGACGGGAATGTCCAGCTGCAGGCATTTTTTCAGGATGTCGTCGGATGGGAAATACGCCTCCGTCTTGCCTGTATAAACCCCGCGCGTGTTCAGCTCCACGATGCTGCCGGCCCCTTTCACGGCCTCCAGCAGGCGGTCGGTGAGTTCCGTATACCATGGCTCGGTGGTGCCGAACAGCTGCTCTTTGTTGTGCATCTTCACCTTGTCCAGGTGTCCGACGATATCCGGTTTCTGGGTCCTGACCATCTCGATGCTCTGCTCGTAATAGGCCGTGACGGCCTTTTTCGGATCGCCCCCGAACACCTCGTCCACGCCTTTGAAATACCCTTCGGCCGGCCCGTCGATGAACCAGATTCCGCCGCTTTGGGGGTGCCGCACCAGGTGCACCGACCCGATACAATAGTCTAACGGAATGTCGCGGGTAAATATTGAATAATCGTCGGACAGGCCGGGAATATAATCGATCTCCAGTCCGAGGTAGAGGCGGATCTGTTGGCGGTACTGCTCGCGCAGCCGCTTGCCTTCGGCCACATACTCCGGCAGCCGCGCCGCCTTGATGCTCCATTCGTTGTCGAGCGGCAGGGGCGAATGGCCGGAGAAGCCCAGGGCGTCGAAGCCCTCTTCGATGGCCGCCAGCACGAAATCCTCCATGGCCAGCTTGCCGTCGTCGTAATGCGAGTGGGTGTGGTAATTGTATTTTGCCATGCACAAAAATACAATTATTGGCGCGAAAACGGATGTGGGGGAGCGCTACGCCACGGACGTTTTTTTGGCGGTTTGCTTCAGCTGGATCATGGAGGTGATGATGTCGATGGCGACCAGGTTCTCCCCCCCCTGGGGCACGATGATGTCCGCATACCGCTTGCTGGGCTCAATGAACTGCAGGTGCATCGGCTTCACAAACCGCTCGTAATGCTCCAGCACATCGATGAACGACCGGCCGCGCTCCTGGATGTCCCGGTATATGATGCGCATGAGGCGGTCGTCCCCGTCGGCATCCACGAAGATCTTCATGTCCATGCGGTCCCTCAGCCGCGGGTTGGCCAGGGTGAGGATGCCTTCGAGGATCACCACCTCGCGGGGCAGCACCGGCACCGATTCCTTGGCCCGGGCGCATGTCAGGTAGGAATAGATCGGCATGGGAACCTCCTTGCCCTCGCGCAGCATGTCCATGTGCTTCACCAGCAGGTTGACCTCTATGGCGCTGGGGTGGTCGAAGTTGATCTTGGCGCGCTGCTCGGCCGACAGGTGGCCGTTGTCTTTGTAGTAGGCGTCCTGGTAGAGCACCGATACGCTGTCCTTGGGCAGGCGCTTCACGATCTTCTTGACCACGGTGGATTTCCCGGAGCCGGAACCACCGGCGATTCCAATGATGAGCATACGCAATGGGGTTGTCGGTTTTCTCCGGAAAGATAAAAAGAAAACCGGGAATGGCATTTGATTATCTTTGCAAAAACCGGCCGTCCCAATGATCTCTGAGTTCATTACCCTCCCCTGGCAGCACATCCTGCTGGTCATTGCCGCCGGGGTGCTCTGCGGCTTCATCAATACCCTGGCCGGGAGCGGCTCGCTGATCAGCCTGCCCATTCTGATGTTCGTCGGGCTGCCGCCCAACATGGCCAACGGCACCAACCGCGTCGGGGTGTTCATCCAGAACCTGGTTACCACCAAGACCTTTCACAGCCGCGGACTGCTCGATACCGGGCTGGGCTGGAAGGTGGCCATTCCCGTGGTGGCCGGCAGCATCACGGGCGCCCTGGTGGTGCTGGAGCTGCCCGACCGGGCCGTGGAGGTGGTGGTGGGCATCGTGCTGCTGGTCATGCTCATCCCCATGTGGTTTAAACCGCGGCGGTGGCTTGAGGGCAAGGACCTTACGGGGCATAAGATCAACAAGCCCCTGCGCTGGGCCCTCTTTTTTGTGATCGGGGCCTATGGTGGTTTCATCCAGGCCGGGGTGGGCATCTTCCTGCTGTCGGCCCTGGTGCTGAACCTGGGGTGCAACCTGGTAAAAGCCAACGCCCAGAAGGCCATGATCAACCTGGTGCTCACCGCCTTCGCCCTGGCGGTATTCGCCTGGCACGCCCAGATCGACTGGGGCGTGGGCATCGCCCTGGCGGCGGGCAATGCCGTGGGGGGCTACCTGGGCAGCCACTGGGCCGTGAGCTGGGGACCGCAGTTTGTGCGCTGGGTGGTCATGGTGGTGGTCGTGCTGGCCGGCGGCAAACTGCTGTTTTTTTAATAACTTTATGCCATGTTTGTCAAGGAGCAGATTGCCGGCAGCATGGGGGCTTCCCGGCAAGTCATGAGACTTTAAATGCATGAATAACAAGTGGTACGCCGTATACACCCGGTCCCGCGCGGAGAAACGCACCCACGCCCTGCTCCTGGAGCGGGGGGTGGAGGCCTACCTGCCCCTGGTAACCTCCTGGCGGGTGTGGAGCGACCGCCGCAAACAGATCGAGGTGCCGCTGCTCAACTCCTACCTGTTTGTATGGACAGACCCATCCGACTATAACAGGTACCTGGACATACTGAATACGGCAGGGGTGGTGCGCCTGGTGGGTTTCGAAGGCCGGCCGGTGCCGATCCCCGAGGTTCAGATCGAGACACTGAAGCGGCTGAGCAAGGAAGGGGTCGACATGAAGTGCCTGGACGAATCCCCGCCACGCGGCACGCCGGTGACCATCCAAAGGGGACCGCTCAAGGGGTTGCAGGGCGAGGTGGTTCACAGCGGCAACGGCAGGCAGGTGGTCGTGCGGCTGGATACGCTCGACAAGTGCATCACGGTGAATGTGCCGCTGGTCCAACTGGGAATATAACCAACTGAAACCAACCATATGAAGAAGATTTTATCCGTCGTCGGTGCCCGGCCCAATTTCATCAAGATCGCGCCGGTCGACAAAGCGTTCCGCAAGTACGGCAAGGCCGTGCAGCACCGGATATGCCATACCGGCCAGCATTTCGACGAGTGCATGTCGAAGGTGTTTTTCGATGACCTGAAAATGCCCAAGCCGGCATTCTACCTGGGGGTGGGCGGGGGCAGCCACGCCTCCCAGACGGCCCGCATCATGCTGGAGCTGGAAAAGGTGTTCGAGGCCGAGAAGCCCGACCTGGTGATCGTGCCGGGGGATGTGAACTCGACCCTGGCGGCGGCCCTGGTAGCCTCCAAGATGGGCATCCCCATAGCCCACGTGGAAGCGGGGCTGCGTTCGTTCGACAAGACCATGCCGGAGGAGATCAACCGCATCGTGACCGACGTGGTGTCTGACTACCTGTTCGTGACCGAGCACAGCGCCATGCGCAACCTGCGCGACGAAGGGGCCGATAACGACAAGATCCATTTCGTGGGCAACACGATGATCGACACCCTGGAAGCGCATTACGACCTGATCGAGGCTTGCAGCGTGACCGGGGACATGGGGCTCAACAAGGGAGAATACATCCTGGCCACCTTCCACCGCCCCACCAACGTGGACGACAGGGAGAACCTCTCGGCCCTGATGACGACCCTGGGCCGCCTGGCGGCAGAGAGGCGTCTGGTGTTCCCGGTGCACCCGCGCACGCGCAAGAACATCATGGCGTTCGGACTGGATAAGGACATCCCGGAAAACCTGACCCTCACCCAGCCCCTGGGCTATATCGAGTTCCTGTCGCTGATGCGATACGCCGAACTGGTGATCACCGACAGCGGCGGAATACAGGAGGAAACCACCTACCTGAACGTACAGTGCATCACGGTGCGCAAGAATACCGAACGCCCCGTAACCATGGATGTGGGAACCAATCACCTGGTGGGCACCGACCTGGAGAAGGTGGAGAAGACGGCCATGGACATTCTGGGCGGCGTGACCAAACCGGGGCGCATCCCGGAGATGTGGGACGGCAAAGCGGCCAAACGCATTGCGGCCATAATCATGGAGGACGAATAGGACGATGAGCGACCCGATCAAGCACGAATGCGGCATTGTGATGCTGCGCCTTCTCAAGCCCCTGGAATACTACCTGTCCCATTACGGCACGTCCTTCTACGGCCTCGACAAGCTTTACCTGCTGATGGAAAAGCAGCACAACCGGGGACAGGACGGGGCCGGCATCGGATGCATCAAGCTGGACATGGAGCCGGGGACACGCTACATGAACCGCCTGCGCAGCAACCATCCCAACCCGATCAAGGAGCTGTTCGACACCATCCACCAGGGCATCCACCGCGCCAGCAGCAACCACCCGGAGCGGCTGCAGGACGTGGGCTGGCTCAAGGAGAACCTCGCGTTTACGGGCGAGGTGTTCATCGGCCACCTGCGCTATGGCACCTTCGGACAGAACGGCATCGAGTTCTGCCACCCCTTCCTGAGGGAGAACAACTGGATGTCCAAGAACCTGATGATCGCCGGCAATTTCAACCTCACAAACGTGGATGAGCTGTTCCGCAGCCTGGTGACCATCGGTCAGCATCCGAACGAAACGAGCGACACGGTCACCATCCTGGAGAAGGTGGGCCACTTCCTGGATGACGAGAACGAGGACCTCTACCGGCGGTTCAAGCAGGAAGGTCACTCAAAAAAGGAGATCTCCCCCCTGATCGCCCAACACCTGGACCTTGGCAATGTGCTGATGAATGCCAGCAAGTACTGGGACGGGGGCTATGCGATCACGGGCATGCTGGGCCACGGCGATGCCTTCGTGATGCGCGACCCCCATGGCATCCGGCCGGCTTATTACTACCACAACGACGAGGTGGTGGTGGCCGCCAGCGAGCGCCCGGCCATCCAGACGGCCTTCAACGTGCCGCTGGAAAACATCCGGGAGGTCGCCCCCGGCCATGCACTCATCGTGAAGCGCGACGGCCGCGTGTCGGAAACCCTGGTGAAGCAACCCGGACGCCGGGCCGCCTGCTCCTTCGAACGCATCTATTTTTCGCGCGGCACGGACGCCGGCATCTACCAGGAGCGCAAGGAGCTGGGGCGGAGGCTGGTACCATCCATCCTGAAGACCATCCATTACGACCTGGAGAACACCCTCTTTTCCTACATCCCCAACACGGCCATCGCCGCATTCAAGGGCATGGTGGAAGGCCTCAACCGCTTCTGCGACGAGGAAAAGGCAGACCGCCTCAGGGAGCTGTACGGCAGGGCCCTGCAGGGACGGGTCGCGTTGGGCGAATCCGCCGGCGGGGCAAACCTCGAAGAAGAAGTGTCCCGCATCCTGCAGCTGCGGCCCAGGGTGGACCAGATCGCGGTGAAGGATGCCAAGCTGCGCACCTTCATCACGGAAGACACCAAGCGGGACGACCTGGTGGCCCATGTGTATGACGTGACCTACGGGGTGGTGCGGCGCGGGGTCGACACCCTGGTGGTGATCGACGACAGCATCGTCAGGGGAACAACCCTGAAGAAAAGCATCGTGCGCATCCTCGACCGGCTGGGGCCGCGCATGATCGTGATCGTCTCCTCGGCGCCCCAGATACGCTATCCGGACTGTTATGGCATCGACATGACCAAGCTGGGCGATTTCATCGCATTCAGGGCGGCCATTGAATTGCTTAAGGAGACCGGGCAAAGCGGGGTGATCAGCGAGGTGTACAAAAACTGCAAGGCCCAGATGGCCCTGCCCGCCGCCGAGACCATCAACTGCGTCAAGGATATTTACCGCCCGTTCACCCCGGAACAGATCTCGGCACGCATCGCCCGGATGCTGCATCCTCCGCAGGTGCAGGCCCACCTGGAGATCGTTTTCCAGACCATCGAAGACCTGCATGCGGCCTGCCCGGAGAATACGGGCGACTGGTATTTCACGGGGAACTATCCGACCCCGGGAGGCAACAAGGTGGCCAACCGGGCCTTCATCAACTACATCGAGGGGAAGAACGAACGGGCCTACTGAGACAGCGCGACCCCGCCCGCCCCGTCCGGGGCCAGGCAACCGGAAATGCCGGCGGCCCGGGACGGCAAGCGACCGGAGCGTATCCCCGGGTAAAAAAAGAGCCGGCGCATGGCGCCGGCTCTGCAAATTATGGCGTGATCTGTGTTCAGGCCTTGGTCAGGTTGTGTTGCACCGCATAGCGCACCAGCTGGGCGGTGTTGTGAAGCTGGCGCTTTTTGAAGATGCGCGCCTTGTGCACCTCCACGGTGCGCTTGCTGATCTTCAGCTCCTCGGCAATCTCCCGGGCGGTCAGCCCTTCGGCGAACATGACCAGGATCTCGCGCTCCCGGGCAGAGAGGGCCTCCTCCTTGAGCTCCTTTTCATGGTGCCCGGTGCTGGCGGCAATGAAGTAGGGGGCAATGATCTCGGCCACCCGGCCCTTGAACCAGGTGTGCCCATCCCTCACGGCCGAAATGGCCTCGACGAGCACGTCGGTATTCTCTTCCTTCAGCAGGAAGCCTTTGACTCCCGACTGAACCGATTCCAGGATGACGTCCTTGGCCATGTAAGTGCTGAGCATGATGATCTTCAGGTCCGGATACATCCTCAACAGCTCCTTGGTCCCATAAAGCCCGTCGTGGTAAGGCATGTCGTAGTCTATCACCACGACATCCGGTTTTTTTTCTTTCGCGACCCTCACGGCGTCCTGTCCGTCCTTGGCTTCCAGGATGACCGGGTTCTGAAAGGATTTTTCCTCCGCCAGCACGCGCTTGAGGCCTTCTCGAACCATCGTGTGGTCATCGACAATCAGGATTTTTAACATACCCGTTTATTTTTTCTTGGTTTGTCCACTTATTCTAACCCTTTGCACGAACCTGCCTTATTCCTGATTGGAAAAACCGGGGCGGAGCGAATCCGCCCCGATAGCCAAATCTAAAAAACCAAATCCAGAACGATGCAGGTTGTAACAAAAAACTTATCAACAACTTACCCTTACAATTGCCATCATTTGCGCACCAAAGGGTCTTTTAAAAAGCATACAATGACAGCAACCTATTCCTTAAACAGGGAACACTTGCGGGCACCGGCGCAGGAAACACGCCGCACTTGAGTCGGAAAAGTGGTTCTCCAAATCAGGGTCTGAGCAAACCCCGGTAATCAGCCAAGTCAGTACGACAAAACTACGGCAAGAAAAGGGGGAAAGCAATACGGACTATGACGTAATTATTAGGGAAAGAATACGCAAATGTACTGATTTGCGCAATGTAGTGGCCTGTAATTCAGCGCCTCCCGGGGTGACTTATTGCACTGTCGTGAGGTTGTTCCGGATGGCGTAACGGATCAGCTCGGCCGTATTATGAATATACAGCTTCTTGAATATCTTCGACTTATGGACTTCCACCGTTCGTTTGGAAATGCTCAGCTTTTCGGCAATCTCCTTGGCCGACAGGCCTTCGGCAAAGAGGCAGAGGATCTGCTTTTCCCGCTTGGACAGATTGCTTTTTTGCTGGGGCTGTGGCTGTCCCGTGGACGCCGCGATCAGATACGGCGCGATGATCTCTGCCACATTGCCCTTGTACCAGGTCTGCCCCGCATGCACGGCCTTGATGGCCCCCACCAGCTCGTCGGCATTCCCTTCTTTCAGCACAAACCCCTTGACCCCGGCCTGTATGGCTTCCAGGATCAATTCCTTGGTCTGAAACATGCTTAACATCAGCACCTTGGCCCCGGGATATTCCTTCAGCAACTCCTTGGTCCCGTAAATGCCGTTGTAATGCGGCATATCGTAATCCATGATGATCACATCCGGCCGCATTTCCTTGGCCTTGATCACTGCCGCAAGCCCGTTTTTGGCCTCTTCGATCTGGCCGATGAAGGAGTCCTCCGCGAGCATCCTGGAGAGCCCTTCCCTTACCATGGCATGGTCATCGACTATCAGCAGTTTAATCGCCACAATTTTATGTTTTTTTTGTCCTAATCAACAAATGTAGTGTTTTTTTTTGTTTTTTCAACCGGCTCGTTCATTTTCAGAATTCCCGGACTGGACGGGTTTTTCGCACTTGTAATCTTCGTATTGTTTTGTCGGGTATACGTAAATCATACTAAAAAGTTCCAAAATACCTACGTTAGCCAAGGGGTGCCTTCAGGTCGAGCCGGAAATATTTACCCGCTGCCGATTGCCAGCCCAACTCGCCGCCCATCAGATCGGCCCTCTTCTTCATGATCCTTAAACCCATTCCCTTTGTGAACGAATCCTTTCCGCAGCCGTTCCCATTGTCCAGCAGGTGCATCCGCAATTGCCGGCCGGTCACCTCCAGGCGAAGGGATATTTTGGTCGCGTCGGAATGCCGGACTACGTTGGCAAGGCCCTCTTCGATGATGTGGAACAGGTGGGTGCGAAACGCCTTGCTGGTGGTTTCCGGCAACGGATCCTGCCGGCAGTAGGTCCTTATGTCGCCAAACTCTTCAAATTTCTTCAGCAGGGTGGAGATGGCCTGGTTGATGTCTTCCTGGTACTGGTACCCTTCGGCCAGCCTCGAGGTGGCCTGCCGCAACTCCGCAATGGCTTCGCTTTGCTTTGCCAGAAGCTCCTGAACTGTTTTTCGTGGGATGGCTTCCTGCCCTCCGGCAAGCTGTTGCTCCAGGGCGAGTTTGACCGAGACCATCATCGGACCGATATGGCCGTGGAGCTCGCGCGACAACCGGTGCCGTTCGTGCTCCTCTCCCATGAAATAGGCACCGTGGGTGCGGTCCATTTCCAGGGCCAGCGTTTCCAGTTCTTCCCGCCGGCGGTCGGCTCCTTCCTTTGCGGCCATGCCGCGAAACACCACCAGGGCGGCCATGCCCTGATCCAGTTCCAGGTAGTCGTAAGACACATCCGACGAAAACAACCCGCCTTCCTTGTTCATGAATTCCACCCCGCCGGCATGGGTTACCCGGCGGACCAACGCCTGGCGCAGAGCCACCGGGTTGGGCGAAAGGTTGGCATACCGCAGGCCGCAAAACTGGCGCAGGGAAAACCCGAACAAGCGACTGGCTGCGGGGTTCACATCGACGATGGCAAAATCATCCAGTCGAACCAACAGCATCGGATCGGATGCCTGATCGAACACCCTGCGGAAAAGGGCGGGACACCCATGGTCACCGGATGGGTCTGAAGATTTGTTAACCATGCCAGTATTTCAATAACTATATACTTAACAAAGCCGTAACACCATTGTTTACCGGCAGGTCCGCCGGTTTGGGAATTTTCCGTCAATTAAAATTACTTATTTTTAATCACATGTACGTACCGTAAATGGGAAAGTTCCGTTTTTCCTTCTTATTTTTACGGCAAACGGCCCGAAAATTACCCGAAGCCGCATCCCATGTCCCTCTATATCCACAAGCTGATCCTGCAGGGTGAGCACCAGCGGCAGGACTTCAAATTCCAGGTGAACGACAGCCGCAAGATCGCCCGCACCCTGGTGGCCTTTGCCAATACGGACGGCGGCAAGCTGCTGATCGGGGTCAAGGACAACGGGGTGATCGCCGGCATACGCACCGAGGAAGAATACCACATGATCGAGGCGGCAGCCACCATGTATTGCAAGCCGGAAATCGATTTTGCCTTCCGGCACTGGACCATCGACGGCCGGAAGCTGCTGGAGGTGGATGTGGCCCGGGCCCAGGTGAAACCATGCTTCGCCCTGTCTGAGAACGACAAATGGCTGGCCTACATTCGGGTGGGGGACCAGAACATCCTGGCCAGCACGGTGATGATCAAGTACTGGAACCGCCGCAACAGCCCCGAAGGGACCATCATCCGCTACTCCGAAAAGGAACGCTTGCTGCTGCAATACCTGGGTGCCCATCCATTCATCACCCTGGCAAAATACTGCCAGATAGCCGGAATCGCCCGCTATCAGGCCGAAAACATCCTCGTCAACCTGATGCTGGCCGAACTCATTGAGATCCACCAGAACGAAAAGCATGTGTGGTTCCGGCTCAACCCAAAGGCGCCGGGGCAGGATGACTGACACAGGCAGGGGGGCGGCCATAAAAAAACCGGAAGCGCGTTGCTTCCGGTTGGTGGAGAATATCGGGCTCGAACCGATGACCTCTTGGCTGCCAGCCAAACGCTCTAGCCAACTGAGCTAATTCCCCGTTTCGTAGTTGGCAAAATTAAACTATTTTCCTAAATTGGCAAAGAAAAATGAAGCGATTATTCGTTGCCGTAAAGATCCCTCCCGGCGAGGCCATTCAAGAAGCCCTGCAGCGATACAGGCAGGAGCTGCAGGGAGAGGACATCAAGTGGGTGGAGCCTCACAACCTGCATCTTACCCTGAAATTCTTCGGAGAAACACCCAGCCGGCAGGTGGGTCCCATCGTGAATGCCCTGCAGGAGGCTGCGGCCGATTGTCCCCCGTCCTCTTTCCGGGTGGAGGGGTGCGGCACCTTTGGCAGCCACCGCATACCCCGGGTGATCTGGCTGGGCATCCGCAAGGCCGATGGACTCACCAGGTTGTACGAAAGCGTGAACAAGCATTTGTCACCCCTGGGATACCTGCCGGACAAAAAACTGTTCACCCCCCATCTTACCCTGGGCCGCATCCGGGAATTGCGTGATTTGCACAGACTGCACAGTATCGAGAGCGAACTGGTCGATGCGGTGTTCTCCCGGGTGGATCTGAGGGAATTCGTGCTGATGGAAAGCTTTCTGCGGCCCCGGGGACCTGTTTACAAGGTCATGCAATCGTTTGGCCTTGGAGAGGGCCAGAGGGCCTGAAACCGCCTGAATATGCCCCGGTTTAATGGGCGGAGTCCGCTCTTCTGCGGGGGGACCGGACAGACATCCCTGTGATTTTTACTGAACCACCACCTTGCGCACCAGGTGTTCAACGCCCCCGGCCACGCGCACGATGTAAACGCCGGGGTTGACCGGGAAGCCGAGCTGATGGTCGCTGCCTGGCCCCAGCTCCTGCTCCAGCACCAGCCTTCCGATCGCGTCGTACACCTGCAGCTGCCTGTCTGGCAAATCGCTTCCCAACGACAGGTACAGGTTCTGCCCGTAGGCATGGATGCGTGCCTGCGAACCGCCGGCCAGCAGGGGCACCCGGGTCGAAATATAATCCGGGTCGCCATACCCGTTCTGCTGCACCAGCATGCCCATGGAGATGCGCGTGACCTGCGCGGCATATTCCGGATTGGTGTTATCCACCACATCCCGGGGGGTATGGTAGAAAGGGGTGCGGCGGTCTTCATAAAAGAATATCGCCGGATAGCCCTGCTCGTAATAGGCCTGGCTGTCTGAATAGCGCACCACGCTGTTCGACAGCACGTGCTGCAGGTCGGTGTACCGGGAGGTGATCTCCCGCGCCAGGTTGGTTACGTGGTCTGATCCATCATAGTACTGGAGCTGGATGGCCCATTGCTGGGGCGACCGGTCGGTGTGGCTGATCATGTCGTTGTTGAGCATCATGGCGACGGTCTCTCCCCGGGGTGCCGCACGGGCGGCCTGGTAACGGCTGCCGTGCAAGCCAAGCTCCTCGGCCCCGTAAGCCATGAACTGGATGGTATAACGGGGCTGGTAGCCTTCCGCCTTGAGGATGCGCGCCACCTCCAGGGCGGCGGCCACCCCGCTGGCGTTGTCATCGGCGCCCGGCGCTTCTGCAAATGGATCATCGGGGGCCGACACGACGGAATCGTAATGAGCACCCATGACATACACCGAATCAGGGCGCTGATAACCCGTCAGGGTCGCAATCACATTGTACTGCCATTGCTGGTAAGACTGGTTGCGAAACGTGTAGGAGAGGTAGAAGGAGTCCAGGCGCGCATTGTAATACCCATAGGAAACGAATTGATCACGGATCCACCGGGCCACCTGCCGGCGGTTGGGCGCCAGGGCAAAGCGGGTGCCCATTTGCTCCATGCTTTCCATCGCGTCCTGTATCCTGGCCGGATCGACCAGGGAGGTGTAGCGCGTGATCACAGAATCCAGGTCGTAGGGGATGTGGGGGGCGGGCGCCGTGTTCCCCTGTCCGGAGGCGGTCATGGCCGGGAAAACTGCAAAAACAAGCAGGATCCGGCCTAAAAAGCGGCGTAAACTCGTAGACGTGTTCATGGGGAATCTATTCGCAAAATACGTGCCATGAATGTGAACATCTTCCGGCCGCAAAGCCGCTACGGGAAGCCTTTCCCGGACCATCCCGGACAACCGTCCCGGCACAGTGGGCAGCACCCCGCTCCTTGCGGCCATTTTAAGTGTTTCGTGCAACCGGAACCGGGACCACCACGCTACGTCAATTGCGTATTGCTGATTTGCAAGGTGTTCTCCGGATAATGATGCCTTGTTGATAATTTTACGGGGTTAATTATGTGTTTTGTTTAACAAAAAACCTACTTTTACATAAATTTTTAGATTTCTTACGACCAGGGTCCGGCTCCGCTCCATGAATCAGGCATGGACACAAAACGCAAAATCACCGGCCCGCGAGGTGGAATACTAGTATGAAACAAGTACTGTCCATTGGATTGTTTTTCGTTTTACTGCTTACGCAAACACCCGTAGGATATGCTTCCGTCTCCCGGCCTGACACCTGGTCCACCCCCGTCCACGAAGATGTGTGGCCCGGCAGCCCCGGCATGGCTGATCACGGCCCCCTTTCCTGGGGAGGGGTGCTGATCCGGTCTGAATACGATGCCTTGCCCGGAAAAGAGACCGCCAATCTGATGGCCATGGCGACAAAACCCAACCCGCCTGAAGATTCCCGCAGCCAGAAGGTACCCACCACCGGGCATCTCAGCCAGAGGCACACCCTGGTGCTGATCCTGATCCTGGTGCTGATGACCGTCGTGGGCGTCCTTCGATTGTGGCTTGTGCCCCCGCAGGAAAACCGGGATTAAGTCCCCCGTGACAATCCTTTGATTTACTCCTCCGTTTGCCGGCGCGAAAAGCTCTTGCCTGAGAATTCGGGAAGGGACCGGCCTTCCCCCCATGCCTTGCCGAAGAACCTCCTTAAAAGGACGTTTTTGGTCCGTCCGGAGAGGCGGTCCAGCCGGCTTCTTTTTTTCATCACCGTTTTATAGGCCCACATGCTCCAGCGCTCAGCCCTGGTGGTGTAGCCCTTTTTCACGCTGAGGCGGCGGTTTTGCAAAAGCTGGTGGTGCAGGTCGATGCCCACCGGACAGACCTCGGTGCATTTCCCGCAGAGGGTGGAGGCAAAGCTCAGGTGTTTGTATTCATCGAGCTTGCCCAGCATGTGGGGGCTGATGATGGCGCCGATGGGGCCACTGTATACCGTCCCGTAAGCATGCCCTCCTATGTGGCGGTAAACCGGACAGGCATTCAGGCAGGCTCCGCAACGGATGCAGGACAGGCTGCGGCGCTGCGGGGTGGCGGCAAGCAGGCGGCTGCGGCCGTTGTCGACAAGGACCACAATCATCTCATCGGGACCGTCGGTTTCTCCGCGGGCCCGCGGGCCGCTTATCAGGCTGTTGTAGGCCGACAGGCGTTGCCCGGTACCGTAAGTCGACAACAAGGGCCAGAACAGCTCCAGGTCCGCCACAAACGGCAATATCTTTTCGATGCCGGCAACAACGATATGCACCCTGGGGGCGGCCATGGAGAACACCCCGTTGCCTTCGTTCTCGGTCAGTGCCACCGATCCGCTGTCTGCGATCAGAAAATTGGCTCCCGTGATGCCCGCCCCGGCCTGAAGGAATTTTTCCCTCAGGGTGTTGCGTACAAAGCGGGTGATTTTTTCGGGACTGGAGCCGGGCGGCAGGCCGAATTTTTCGTGGAATATTTGCGCGACCTCCGCGGCCGATTTGTGCATGATCGGGGTGATGATGTGGTAGGGGCGGTCTCCGGTGATCTGAACAATATACTCGCCCAAATCGGTTTCCAGGCAGTCGATGCCGTTCTTTTCCAGGCATTCCGTCAACCCGATTTCTTCGGTGAGCATCGACTTGGACTTGACCACCATCCGGATGCCGCGTTTCGCGCAGATGTCGGCCACGGCCGTACGCGCTTCCTGGGCGTCCTGTGCCCACACAACCTGCCCGCCCCGGGAGGTAAACTGCTGCTCGAACTGCTTCAGGTGGTCTTCCAGGTGCTCCAGCACGAAGTGCTTTCGAAGGCCCGCGCGCTGCCTTGCCAGGGTGAGGTTGGAGAACTGTTCCCTTCCCTGCCTGAAGGCCGCATCGTAATGGGCAATGTTTCGGTTGACCACCTCAAAATGGGCGGTGTCGGCCGACTTTTCTGCGGCATCTGTTAAAAATTGCTCCTGTTCCTGATGCATGCCCGGCGGGATTAACGGCAGGGGATTTTGCTGATGCGCCTCTCGTGCCGGCCGCCTTCAAAACGGGTGGAGAGAAACACATCGATGATGGCCCCTGCTTCTTCGAAAGAAATGAAACGGGCTGGCAGGGCAAGGATGTTGGCATCGTTATGTGCCCTCGCCAGCCTGGCGATCTCGACGGTCCAGCAAAGGGCCGAGCGGATTCCCTGGTGTTTGTTGGCTGTCATATTGGCCCCGTTGCCGCTTCCGCACATGATGATCCCAAATGAGAATGTTCCGGCTTCCACGTCAAGGGCCAGGGGGTGAATATAGTCGGCATAGTCCGCACTTTCTTCAGAACCGGTTCCATAATCCACACACTCAATGCCTTTTGACTGAAGGAGGCCCCTGATCTTCTCCTTGAGAGCAAAGCCTGCGTGGTCGCTGCCCACAGCAATTTTCAGTCCAATACTGTCCATTGTTGAAAAATATTTTACGTCCGGTTACCCGCAAAACTACAAAGAAAATCTACACTTTTCCTGTTGAAGCAGTTAGCATCCGACGAAAAAACAGGAATAACTGAATCCATCCTTATTTATGGACTGGAGGCCACAACATTGTGTTTTTTCAACAGCCGTTTGTTAAAAACCCGGCATCCGTTGCTCGTAATTTTTCATTGATTTTTTGCCTTCCGTTCGCCTGTTTTTTTATTGGCACTTATTTTGAATTTTGCAAGCCCCGGGGCGGTGAATTTATCAGATTTTACTGACAACCTATCAACAAAAAACCATCGTTGCGCCCCCTGTGAATAAACCGGTTTTAATGAACAGCGACCGCTCTTAACAACTTGTTGAAATCTCTGTTAAATAACTATAAAACAACAATCTATAAATATGACAGCCGTTAATACCTTGTTGATATGTTTTGATAAGCCCGCTTGTCAAGTTTTCTGACGAATTTTTATTCACCTGGCCAACAACGACAACAACAACAATGAGAATTTGATTTTATTTTAAATATGTTATTGGTAGGGTTGGGGGTGGAAAGTCCCTCAGGCTTTGTCGTTTCGTCGAAAAAAATAGAAATACTTGCTTTTGGGCTAATAAAAAATAGGGTTTGTGGTAATTGTGGGATTTGAATTTTATCGTAAATTTGCCAAAACCGATATTTTTGATTAAATTACCATAGTATTTTTCGTTGCGGCATATCGGTTAAAAACCGCAACAAGTCAACCATTTTTAAATTAGACGACAATGGCAAAAGTAAAGGTTCTGGTTGTAGAGGACGAAAGCATTGTAGCCAAGGACATTCAAAACAGCCTTAAAAAAATTGGGTATCAGGTTACTACCACCCTTAATAGTGGGGAAAAGGCCATCGAGGAGATTGAGGAGAACCGGCCGGATATCATTGTGATGGACATCATGCTCAAAGGCAAGATGACCGGTATTGAAGCAGCAAACGTCATCAAGGAACGCTTCGGCATTCCCGTGGTGTTCCTGACCGCTTATGCCGACGACAATACCCTGAATAAAGCCAAGATCACCGAACCATATGGGTACATCATCAAGCCGTTTAAGGAAAAGGAGCTGCAAACCACCATCGAGATGGCTTTGTACAAGCATGAAAAAGACCTCCAGGTGAGGAAGGAACGCGACCTGTACCATTCCATCATCGAGAACAAGGAATCCAAAGACTCGATCTTCGTTCGTGCCGATTACCGGCTGAACAAGATCAATTTCGACGATATCTTCTACGTGGAAGCGCTGAAGGATTATGTGGTGATCAATACCTCTGACAACAGCTACACCACCCACACGACCATGAAGGAAATGGTGCGCATTCTGCCCGCCAGGGATTTCGTCAGGATTCACCGTTCTTTCATCGTGAACCTGAACAAGATCTTTTCGATCAAGTACCCTGACCTGGTCATCGAAGGCAAGATGAAGGTCCTGCCCATCGGGGGGCTTTACCGCAAGGAACTTTACAGCAGGTTGAACCTGATCTGATCCCCGGAAGGCATTGTTTTTCGTCGGATGGGGCTGACAGCATCCTTCCGGACTGAAAAAAAGATGAGGCACCCGTGATTTTCACCGGTGCCTCATTTGATTTCAAGGGGTTTACGCCAATTCGAAATCCAGTTCCTTTTTGAGGAAGTCGGCCCGCTTGATGCGGATGCGCACCGGGCCACCCAGCTTGTATTTCTTGCGCTTGTTGTTTCCGATGACCTGGTGGTTTTCTTCATCCAGGTAGTAGTAGTCGTCGTCCATATCGCTCAAACGCACCATGCCTTCGACTTTATTCTCCTTGATTTCCACGTAGATACCCCATTTGCTGACCCCCGAGATGAGTCCGTCAAACTCCTGCCCCACCTTGTCGGCCATGAATTCCACCTGTTTGTATTTGATGGAGTCGCGTTCGGCCTGCTGGGCTTTTTTCTCCATATCGGATGAATGCTTGCAGGCCTCTTCGTAAACAGGCTGGCTGGCCGAAGGCTTCCCCTGGGCATAATCGAACAACAGCCGGTGCACCATCATGTCGGGATAGCGCCGGATGGGCGAAGTGAAATGGGTGTAGTGGTCGAAAGCCAACCCGTAATGTCCGATGTTGTCGGTGGAATAAACGGCCTTGGCCATGGAACGCAGGGTCAGGGTTTCGATCAGGTTCTCCTCCCCTTTGCCATGCACCTCGTGCAACATGCGGTTGAGGCTGTTCGCGATGTTTTTGCGTGTGTCGGTATTGATCTTGTATCCGAACTTGGTGACGAACTCCGACAGGCTGGTCAGTTTTTCCAGGTTGGGGATGTCGTGAATCCGGTAAACGAAGGTTTTGGGTTTCTGCCCCCCCCGGGGTTTTCCCACCTTTTCGGCCACCGCCTTGTTTGCCGCGAGCATGAACTCCTCGATCAGCTTGTGGGCATCCTTCTGTTCCTTGAAAAACACCTCCAGGGGCTTGCCCTTCTCGTCGAGGCGGAACTTCACCTCCGCCCGGTCGAAGTCGATGGCACCCGAACGCATTCTTCTGGCTCTTAGCTTTTTGGCCAGGTCGTTCAGCACGGCAATCTCGCCGTGATAGGGTCCTTTGCCGGCCTCAATGATCTCCTGTACTTCTTCGTAGGCAAAGCGGTGGTCCGACCGGATGATGGTGCGACCGATCCAGGTTTTCAGGGCCCTGGCCTTCTCATCCATGGTGAATACCACGGAGTACGTGAGCTTTTCCTCCTCCGGCCTCAGGGAACAGACGAAATTCGACAGTTTTTCCGGCAGCATGGGGATGGTGCGGTCCACCAGATAAATGGACGTGGCACGGTCCAGTGCCTCCTGGTCGAGGACGCTGCCCGGCTTCACATAATGGGTCACATCGGCAATGTGCACCCCGATCTCCCATTTGCCGTCTTCCAGCCGCGTCACCGACAGGGCATCGTCGAAATCCTTTGCATCGGCCGGGTCGATCGTGAAGGTGGTCACCTTGCGGAAATCACGCCTGCGGGCAATTTCCTCCCGGGTAATCTCCACCGGAATCTGTTCGGCCTCTTGCTCCACCTGCCGGGGAAAATGCATGGGAAGGCCGTACTCGGCCAGGATGGCGTGCATCTCCACTTCGTTCTCCCCGGGCTGTCCCAGCACCTCGATGATCTCTCCGTGGGGGTTGCGGCTTTTGGCGGGCCATTCGGTGATGGACGCGATGACCTTCTCCCCGTTTTTAGCCCCCTTCACCTGGTCGAGGGGCACAAAGATGTCGACCGGCATGCTCTTGCTGTCGGCCACCACGAAGGCGTATTTTTTGCTCAGTTCCACGGTGCCCACCCAGGTCTTTTTGGAACGCTCCAGCACCTCGATGATCTCCCCTTCGATTTTGTGGTCACGGCGTTTGGGGAACAGACGCACTTTAACGATGTCCTCGTGCAGGGCATGGCCCGTGTTGCTGGAGGAGATGCGGATGTCTTCCAGGATGTCGTCGGTGATCACATAGGCCTTGCCGGTCTGTTTCATGTCGACCCGGCCCGTGATGAAGGGACCCACCTTCTTTTGCTTCTCCAGGTGCAGGGGACTTGCCTTGAATTTGCCCTTGTACACCTCTATGAGAATGCCTTCCTTGGCCAGCTTGAACAACAGCCCGGAAATGTATTTGCGGTGAGCCACCCCGTCTTCACCGATGCCTTTGGCCACCTGTTTGTAATTATAGACCCCCCTGGGGTTGGACAGGAACAATTGGGTGATGCGTTCGCGCAGTTGTTCGACGATCTTATCTTTGCTTTTCTTTGCCATATCCTTTCGCTTCAATTCCCTGCAATTTAAGGTTTTTTAGAACGTCCGCCCGCTTAAAAATTCGTAATTTTATGTCCCTTTGAGCGTTCATGTAGGGGGACGGCCCTGGCGATCAGGCCATCGCCATCCGACGATATTTTTAATGCCAACGTGGAATGTCCGAACAATACCAGCTGCTGCTTGCCAAAATAGACCGTTTCATCAGGCGCTATTACATGAACCGCCTGGTCAAGGGAAGCCTGTTGTTCGGGGCCGGCTTCCTCATCCTGTTCCTTTCTTTTGTCCTTTTGGAATCCGTCGGATACTTTTCCTCGGGCGTGCGGGCCGTGCTGTTAGGCATCTTTTTGGTATTCAACGTGTTCGTACTCGGACGTTATGTGCTAATCCCCTTTCTCGGCATGCTGCGCATCGGTCGGCGGGTCGGTCCACGGGAGGCGGCGCGAATCCTGGGCCAGCACTTCAGGAAGGAGCTGGGCGACAGGATCATCAACACCCTGGAGCTGAAATCCTACCTGGATAATAACCCGGCCAATGCGGCGCTCATCCTGGCCGGGATTGACCAGAAAGCTTCCCAGGCAAGCGTTGTCCCATTCAACCAGGCGGTCAACATGCGGGGAAACCTGCGCTTTCTGCCTTACCTGATTGTTCCCCTGCTGTTTACCCTTGGATTTCTGTTGTTGCAGCCCGCCTTGCTCATGGAACCGGCACAGAGGATCATACGCTATGAAACGCACTTCGAACGGCCCGCCCCGTTCGCCTTCGAGATGGAAAGCCCGGGACGCGGGTTCCGGAACGAGGACCTGGAGGTGGTTCTCCGGGCCCGGGGCAGCGTGCTGCCCGCCGAGGCCTTTATTCTATACAATGGGGGCCGTTTTGCCATGAAAACGCCGGGGAAGGGGGTGTTCACCCATACCTTGCGAAACCTGCAGCAGACCATGCAGCTGCAGGTAGAGGCCGGGGGGTTCCGCTTCGGCCCGTTCCTGGTGGAGGCCATTCAGAAACCGGCTTTCAGCCACTTCAGGGTGGATGTCCGCTACCCGGCATATACCCGGATCCCGGCCGAGTCGTACGACAACCTGGGCGATTTTACCGTAGCGGAAGGGTCCCTGGTCCGCTGGGAGTTCAACACCCGCGGTTCCGGGGAGGTCCTGTTCGTGGATGAGGGGGTGGAAGTTCCCCTGGAGGCCGTCCGTGAGGGGGTGTTTGTCAAAGAGGTAAGGGCTACGCAATCCTTTCATTACAAGGTGTATGCCTGGAATCAGGAGGCCGGGCGCGGCGATTCCCTGTCTTATTTCGTGCAGGTTCGCAAGGACCAGTATCCGCGCATCCAGGCCGAGGCTTACCAGGATTCCGTGTTGCTGGCCCATTTGTTCCACCGGGGACTGGTGCAGGATGATTACGGCTTCGACCGCCTCGAATTCCGCCACCGCATCCTGGACGGAAGGGAGGGTGGCCGGGAGGACGGCCGGGCCTTCGATACCATGCCCCTGGAGATCGATCCCCACCTGAACAACCAGCCGTTCTACCACCATTTCGACCTGCGGTCCGCCGGGGTGGGACCCGGCCAGACCCTGGAATATTTCTTCGAGGTGCATGACAACGACCGCATCAATGGACCCAAGGGTGCCCGCACCCAGGTGTATTCCTTTTATGTGCCTTCGCACGAGGAAATCCTTGCCGACTCCCGGGCGCGGGATGAACGGATCCGGGAGGAGCTTGGCAGCGGCATGGGGGAGGTGCGGCAGGCGCGTGATGAGATTGAATCCCTTAGGCGTCAGATGCTCGAATCCGACCGAATGACGTGGGAGCAGCAGGAGCGTATCCGGGACCTGCTTCAGAAGCAACAGGAGGCTGAGGAGCAGCTCAACCGCCTCAGTGAGCAAAAAAAGGAAAGCGAGGTGCGGGCAGAGCAGTTCAGCGAAACCGATGAACGACTCCGCGAAAAGCAGGAAGAGCTGCAACGCATCTTTGACGAGGTGTTGCCGGAAGAAATGAAGGAGCTGTTCGACAAGATCCGGGAAGAACTGGAGATGCTCGACCGCAACCAGATGTATGATATGCTGCAGCGGATGGAATTTGAATTCCGCGACTTGGAGACCCGCATGGACCGCGCCCTGGAGCTGTTCCGGCAACTGGAAATGGAACGCATGCTGCAGCAAAGCATGGAACAGCTGGATATGTTGCGTGAAGACCAGGAGGCGCTGTCCGACGAATCCCGCGAGGAGGCCGACAGTGAATCCCTGGCCGGGGAACAACAGGAGCTCAATGAACGCTTTGAGAAGCTGCAGGATATGCTGGAACAATTCCGGGAAAAGAATGAGGAGCTGGCGCGCCCGCAGCCACTGGAGGATACCGGGGAGCAGGAAGAACGGATCCGGGAGATGATGGAACAGGCCCTGGATCAACTGGAACAGGGAAATCCGCAACAGGCGCAGCCCAGGCAGAAGCAGGCCGGGCAACGCATGCAGGAGCTGTCGGAAATGCTGCAGGGCATGCAGCAGGGGCTGTTCATGGAACAGATGGCGGAGGATTCCAGGACCCTGCGGGAGATTATGCAAAACCTGCTGAAAAGCAGCTTTGCGCAGGAAGAGCTGATGCTCGAGGTCCGGACCATCAATGTCAATGACCCCCGGTATGTGGAGCTCGTGCAACAACAGCGCAAGATACAGGAAGACCTTGCAATGGTGGAGGATTCGCTGATCGCCCTGAGCAAAAGGCAGGCACAGATAGCCGCGGTGGTTACGCGTGAGATCGGGCAGATCCGGATGAATATGGATCAGGGCCTGCAGCACCTGGCGCAGCGACAGAGGGCACAGGGAGTCAGCCGGCAGCAGTTTGTCATGACCCACATCAACAACCTGGCCCTGCTGCTCAATGAAAGCCTGCAGGAGATGATGATGCAAATGGCCATGGCTTCGGGAATGGGGGAGGGCATGCCCCAGCAAGGGCAGGAATCTTTCGAGGACCTGAGGCAGATGCAGGAAAACCTGAACCAGATGCTGCAGGATCTGCAGGAGGGTAACATGGAGCGGCCCGGGGGGGAGGGTCAGCCCATGTCTGAATCGGAAGCCATGGCCCGCATGGCGGCCGAACAGGAGGCCATACGAAACCGGCTTAAGGAACTGGCGCAGGAGATGCTGAACCAGGGACTGGGAGACCGGGACGAACTCATGCAGCTCGAGCGCGACATGGAGCGCAGCGAATTGGATATGGTGCGCAAACAGATCACACGCTCCACCATGCTGAGGCAGGAACGGATCCTTACCCGCCTGCTGGAACATGAGAAGGCCGAGATGGAGCGGGAGATGGAAGAAAGAAGGGTGGGAAATACAGCAAATTTTTACGACATCAGTAACCCTGAAGGCGTTTTTGAGTATAACAGAATTAGAAACCGTGAGCTGGAAATCCTTCGGAGCCTGCCCGCTGGCCTGAAGCCTTTTTACCGGACTTTGGTTGAAAATTATTTCTTAAACGTTCAAGATCAATAGCATGGTTGAAAAGGTACGAAAAATCAGGGTGCCTGTTCGAAAGAAAGACGCCCATACCATTGAGGCCTTTGTGGAGAAAATCTGTGATGATTTCGGGATTTTCAACTCGTATTACGGGAACATACTTTTTACCGTCAATGAGGCCGTGAATTTCGCAGCGGGCAATGAGGCTGGCGAGGTGGATTTTGTGGATATCCAGTTCGTCAGTAAAGCCGAAGGACTGGTGTTCCAGGTTTTTCTGAGGGACAGGTTTCTGGAGATCGCCGTGTTGTTCAGCAAATCGGTGGGGGACACCCTGGAGAAGGAGGAGCTGACCGAAGAAGAAAAGAACATGGTCATGATCCGCATGCTGAGCGATGAGGTGAACCTGGATCCGGACAGGGAGATGATGGAGCTGGTGTTTTATATTTCGAGCATCAACCAGCACCTGACCCTGGAAAGGATCAAGGTACTGGATGAGTATTTCACCAAACTGCACCAACCCAAAACAGCTTGATTCAGCCAAAAAACGGAAACGGACACATTGACTTCATCTATTTGAATGTCAGCTTGCCCGGCTTTGTGGAGGAAAGGGCAAGGGACTGGATCGTGGAGGTGGTAAGGAAGGAGGGCCGCAAGGCCGGAAGCCTCACCTATGTGTTCTGTGACGATGATTACCTGCTGAACCTGAACAAAACCTATCTGAATCACGACACCCTGACTGACATCATCACCTTCGACTACAGCAAGGAACTCGGAAACATCTCCGGCGACATGTTCATCAGCGTGCCCACGGTGACCGATAATGCGGGCCAACTGGGGGTGTCTTTTGAAGCGGAAATGCACCGGGTGATCATTCACGGCTTGCTTCACTTGCTGGGATACAATGACAAAGAGGGCGGTGAGCGCGCCCTGATGCGCGACACCGAAAATTATTACTTATCTTTGTTATTTTAAAAGCTACGTATTTAAATATGTTCGATAACTACGACATCATCGTGGTGGGCGGAGGCCATGCAGGCTGTGAGGCGGCCGCCTCGGCGGCCCGGCTTGGGTCGCGGGTGCTGCTGGTGACCATGAACCTGTCTGCCATCGCCCAGATGTCGTGCAATCCGGCCATGGGAGGGATTGCCAAAGGTCAGATTGTCAGGGAGATAGATGCTCTGGGTGGTTTTTCCGGGATTGTGACGGATCACACCATGGTGCAGTTCCGCATGCTGAACCGAAGCAAGGGTCCTGCCATGTGGAGCCCCCGCGCCCAGAGTGACCGCATGTTGTTTTCCATGAAGTGGCGTGAGGTGCTGGAAGGCATTCCCAACCTGCATTTCTGGCAGGACGCGGTTACCGGCCTGCTGACGGAGAACGGGCGCGTGACCGGGGTCAGCACACGCTACGGCATCGATATTCGCGCCCGTGCGGTGATCCTTACCAGCGGGACCTTCCTGAACGGTCAGATCCATATCGGGCCGAAGTCATTCTCCGGTGGCAGGCTGGGGGAAAACAGTTCCGTCGGACTGACCCGGGTTCTGAATGACCTGGGGATCCAGAGTGAAAGATTAAAAACGGGCACGCCCGTAAGGGTTGACGGACGATCCATTGATTTTTCCCAAATGATGGAACAACCGGGGGATGAGCACCCGGGCCGGTTTTCTTTTCTGGACACCCCCCCCATGAAAAAGCAGCTCAGTTGCTACCTGACGCATACCAATGAACAGGTCCATGACATTTTACGGGAGGGGTTCGAAGACTCACCCATGTTCACGGGCAGGATACAGGGGAGCGGTCCGAGGTACTGTCCCTCCATAGAGGACAAGATCGACCGGTTCTCCTCCAGGGACCGCCATCAGCTGTTTGTGGAGCCGGAAGGCTGGAACAGCATAGAGTATTATGTAAACGGATTTTCTTCCAGCCTGCCGGAGGAGATCCAGTACCGGGCCCTGAAAGCCATACCGGGCTTCGGACAGGCCCGCATACTCAAGCCGGGCTATGCCATTGAATACGATTTCTTTCCCCCCATGCAACTCCAGTTTTCTTTGGAGTCCCGGGTGGTGGAGAACCTCTTCCTGGCCGGACAGGTAAACGGCACAACCGGCTATGAAGAGGCAGCAGGGCAGGGGCTTATGGCGGGGATCAATGCCCACCGCAAGCTCATGGACCAGGAACCTGTGGTTCTCAAGCGTCACGAGGCTTATATCGGGGTTTTGATTGACGATCTGGTGACCAAAGGCACCAACGAACCGTATCGCATGTTTACCAGCCGTGCGGAATTCAGGATCCTGCTCCGTCAGGACAATGCCGATGCCCGGCTTACCCCCCTGGGGCATGAAATCGGGCTTGCCGGGAAGGAAAGAATGGAGCGGCTGGACCGGAAACAACACATCATTCAGCAGGTGCAGGATTTTCTGGGGCGACACAATGCCGAACCGGCCGAAATCAACGCCTACCTGGAAACAGCCGGGACCGCCCCGCTGGAAAGGCCCACAAGGGTTGCCAATCTGTTGTTGAGGCCCCAGGTTTCCCTGGAGGGCCTGATTGAACACCTCAAGGAGCTGCGCCTGTTCGTGCATGGTTTTTCCGGAGAGCCTGTATACCAGGAGAGCCTGGAGTCCACCGGGATCCTGGTTAAATACGCAGGATATCTTGAAAAGGAAAGAGAGCATGCCGAAAAAATCAGCAGGCTGGAGGACATCGGACTCCGGGCGGATTTTGACTATGCGGGGATCAAGGCCCTGAGCAGCGAGGCCAGGGAAAAGCTTCAAAAAGTAAAACCGCGGAATATCGGACAGGCCTCCAGGATCAGCGGCATTACCCCGGCGGATATTTCCGTGTTGCTGGTTCATTTGGGACGCTGAGGCCGGACAGCAGGAAAATGTTTCACGTGAAACAGTTTAGGGAGCAACTAACAACTATTTTTGCTTATGGGTTCGTTGGCAGCCCTGAAGGCTCCGGCGTCTCCAAAAAACGGCGAAACCATCTTGCTTTGGGTGGGAGGGGGGACGACCATTTTATTGACGACCCTTCATCACGAACCTGGGGTCATAATGCCCGATTTTTGGCAGAAGGTGTCTGTGCTGGCATCCCCGGCGGAGTGGGTTCGGGCTGTTTGGGCAGGGTGTCCGCACGCCTGCCGGCCCGCGCGCTTGCTTGCCCTTGCCCCGGCCTTTTATGAAAAGAAGACCGTATTATGCAAAACACGCCCGACCAAACCCCAATCACCATGGAAGACCTGCAACAATGTCCGTTGTGCCACTGCCCGGACCTTGATTTTGCTTTTTCATGCCGGGACCATCTGGTGAGCCATGAATTGTTTCACGTGAAACAATGTGGGCAATGTGGGGTCCGGATGACCTCTCCAAGACCCAGTGTCCAGGACATCGGCAAATACTACCAGTCGGCCGACTACATTTCCCATGCAGACCATCCCCCGGGTCTTGTGGGGCGTATCTATTTGATTATCAGGAGGTATATGGTTGGCAGGAAATCCCGGATAATTCGTAAAGAGCTGAAAAAGAATGCGTTGGTTGTAGATATCGGCTGCGGCACAGGTTCCTTCCTGGAGGCTTGCCATGACATGGGATACAAGACGATTGGGGTGGAACCTGGTGGAACAGCCCGGGAGTTGGCAATCAAAAAGGGACTGGAGGTCGTGCCGGATGAATCATGGCTTGATGAAGGAGCCGGGGAATCCCCGGGAGCCATTACCCTCTGGCATGTGCTGGAACATATGCACTTGCCGGTCAGTGCATTGCAACGCTACAGGCGGCTTTTACCCGGAGATGGACTTCTCCTGGTGGCCGTTCCCATGAGCGGCAGTTTCGATGCCCGCTTCTACGGAAGTCGGTGGGCTGCCTATGATGTGCCCCGGCATTTGTTTCACTTCGACCAGCATGATTTGATTGACACCCTGGCGGGCCAGGGTTTTGTCCTGGAAGCCCGTCATGGTTTGTTTTTTGACAGTTTCTACGTCTGCCTGCTCACCGAACAGCAGGAGGGGAGGCTTTGGCGGCCCCTCGGGGTGCTTCGGGCATTGTGGGTCGCGACCCTGTCCAATTTGTTGGCCATGCTGCGCATCCGGCCCTGGTCCAGCCAGGTGTTCCTGTTCAGGAAATCCTTCCCTGGCCGGCAACACCCGTCCGCAACCTGCTGACCGGCAAGTGCCCGTTTCCACGGGTTCGTTGGCCCGTAAATACAGCGTCCCGCCGGCCTGATCGCCCAACGATCCTGACTTGCCTGCGCCCAGAGCCCCCCCCGCATTCCAGTCCCCCGGGGCCCCATGGCGGGTTTGGCCCGGTATTTGAATCAAATTCCCGGCAGTGACGCACGAAGCCGGGTTACGCTACGGTCAAAATCATTAATTTAGCGGAGTATCAACGGCCGCCACCGGATTCACAAACAGACCGACATGGATGCTGCAAGAGTCCGTTATTACCTGTTCATGGTGCTGACAGCCCTGCTGGCGCTGCTGTTGTCGCGTGGCCTGTTCCACCTGAGGGAAAGGGACATCGATGTGGATGAGCTGGTGGCGGATTTCCAGTCTGACTTTCTGAATAAGGAACGGCAACTGAAGGAGGCGCTGGAAGATTTTTCCCTCACTTTCAGGGAACAGGGTGAGGGGGTGCTGCAGGACCCCGGATACCTGATGGAGCTGGAACGGCAGTTTCGGGACATGGGCAATGTCTTTCTGATAGCCAGGAATGATTCCGTTATTTTTTGGTCGCATAACGCCATCCCGCTCTTCAACGAGGACATTCCGCATGATGACAACGGGGTGTTGCGCCTTCAGAACGGGTGGTATTTTTACCGCCAGGTTGTCGACGGGGGGCAGCAGTTCATGGCCTTTTCACGGCTCAAATCCAGCTACCGTTACCAGAACCGCTTCCTGGAGAACCAGTTCGGCAGGGAAACCTTTCTGCCGCAGGAGTTGTTTTTCCTGTCCGAAAAGCCAGAGGACGGTTATGCCGTTTCGGATTCAGACGGCCGCCATGTCTTTTCGGTGGTGCTTCGCCGGGAATCGGGACTGACAGAGGTGCACCCGGTCATGCAGTTTTTCTCGGTACTGCTGGCTGTGGCGGGGATGCTGGCCCTCATATTCTTTAGTTTCCGGTTTTTTTCCAGGCTGTTTTATGAAGGCCGGCAGGGAATGGCTCTGGCTGGTTTTGTTTCCGTCATGGTGGGATGGCGGCTGTTGTCGTTCCTTTTGAAGGCCCCCCCTGTATTCTATGCCGGGAAGTTGTTTTCTCCCGCCTTGTACGCCACCTCTGACATCCTTCCCTCCCTGGGCGACTTATTGATCCACGCCCTGTTTGCGAGTGTTATTGCCTATTTCCTGTATGTGCACCTGAGGGCGTTTCCCATGAGGAAACCCCCTGGCCGCAACCGCGTGGTGTTGCTGGGGGCAGCCATCTTCGGACTGATTTACCTGTTTTGCTTTTTGTTGGTGGACTTGCTGCACGGGCTGGTCATCAACTCCCAGTTGAACCTGGATGTCAATTTCATTTTCAACCTGGACATTTTCAGCCTGGTAGGCTTTTTGATCATCGGATGCCTCTTTTTCTCCTTCTTTTTTCTCAGCGTGGTGTTGTTCCGCATCGCGTTCTCATTGCTGGAGAACAAATGGCGGTTCTGGGGGGTCTACCTGCTGTCTTTTTTGATTTTCGCGCTCTGGCAATGGGTGGCTGATGGCCCTTCTTTGCTGTTGTGGCTGCTGCACGGGGTGGCCATCCTGGTGTTTGAGATGGAACGCAAAAGCCAGACCCCCAGGGCAGGGTTTGCCGCCCTGGTGGGCGCCCTCTTCCTGTTCAGCCTGGTCAGCACCTTTGCCCTTTACCGGTTCAACCAGGAGAAGGACCTGGAAAAACGAAAAACCCTGACCCTGCAGCTGGCCTCCGAACAGGATCCCGTGGCGGAGTTCCTTTTCATGGAGTTGGAGGAGGCCCTGTTTCATGACCACCAGCTTCGCAACCTGGTGTGGCTCGATCCCTACAACGACGCCGCCATCTACCGCTACCTGCAGCATCACTATTTCTACGACTTCTGGGCCAAATACGACATGCAGGTCACCGTATGCCAGCCGCAGGAGATCCTGCTGATCAAACCCGCCAACATAGAAGTCGAATGTGGTTGGTTTTTTGAGGACTATATCGAATCCTTCGGCAAACCAACCATCAGCGAGCACCTCGTGTATCTGGACAACAACACGGGCCGCAACAGCTACATCACCAGGATCCCGGTGTATATGGGGCCGGAAGAGGAGGGACCCTCCTACAATGTGTACGTGGAATTCGACTCCAAACTGATCGCCCGCGACCTGGGATTCCCCGAGCTGCTGATCGACGACCGGGTGGACCTGAACCGCGAGGTGGCCAAATTCTCCCATGCCACCTATATCAACAAGGCGCTGATCAACAAATTCGGACCGTACAATTACAGTTATGAGGCCTCTGTGTACGGGGACTTCCCGGAGGAGTTCACGGCCTTTTCCGACGACACCCACCGCCACCTGGTGTTCCGAAAGGATGACACCACCCTGATCATGATCAGCCGCCCCCGCGAAACCATGCTGGAACAGATCGCCCCCTTCTCCTACCTGTTCATCCTGTTTTTTGTGCTGATTGCGATATTCTGGCTGCTGACGAGCCGGCAGAAGCTTTCCGACCTGTTCAAGCTGAACTTCAAACGCCGTGTCCAGGTGTCGATGATCACCATGGTGGTGGTCTCTGTGCTGGCCATCGGATGGGCTTCGACCTGGTTCATCCTGAACCTCTCGGAGAATAAAAACATGGCCTTTTTGAACGAAAAGACCCACAGCGTGATGGCCGAAATGGAATTCTCCCTGGCCATGGCCGAGGTGTATGAGCTGGACGAGTCGCTGCAGCTGTTTTTGTCCGACCTCTTGCTGCGGCAGCTGAACGTCTTTTTCACCGATGTGAATCTCTATGATGTGTCCGGGCAGTTGCTGGCTTCCAGCCGGCCGAAACTGTTCGAGGAGGGGCTGACCGGCACCCGCATGAACCCGGTGGCCCTGGTGCGGCTGCGCGACCAGCACCGCAACCAGTATGTACATACCGAGAGGATCGGCAAACTGGAATACCTGTCCGCCTATATTCCGCTCAACAACCGCTTTGAGGAGCTGATGGGGTACATCAACCTGCCCTATTTTGCCAAGGAAGGGGAGTTGCGTAACGAACTGTCGTATTTTCTGGTGGCATTCATCAACATTTACCTGCTCCTGCTCGTGTTGACCATCCTGGTGGCCCTGTTCATATCCAATTTCGTGACCCGCCCCCTGCACCTGATCCGGGAAAGCCTCTCGAGGCTTCAGTTTGGACGGTCGAACGAAAAAATCGAGTGGACCCGGGAGGACGAGATCGGAACCCTGATCAAGGAATACAACCGCATGATCGATGAGCTGGGCGCCAGCGCAGAGCTTCTGGCAAAAAGCGAAAGGGAGTCGGCCTGGCGGGAAATGGCCAAGCAGGTGGCCCATGAGATCAAAAACCCCCTGACCCCCATGAGGCTGAGTGTGCAGTACCTGGAGAAGGCCTGGAAGGAAAGGACGCCCGACTGGGAAGAGCGGCTGGAGCGGTTTTCAAGGAATATGGTGGAGCAGATCGACAACCTGGCCGTGATCGCGGGGGCGTTTTCCGACTTTGCCAAGATGCCGGCCGGCAACAACCACCGCATCGACCTGCGGGAGTTCATCCCGGAGGTGACCGCATTGTATAACGACATGGAGCGGGTGACTGTGGCCCTCGACCTGCCGCCCGGGGAGGACCCCCTGTGGGTGGTGGCGGATAAAAACCAGTTGATAAGGGTGTTTAACAACCTGATAGGCAATGCCATACAGGCGTATCCCAAAGGCACGAAGGCCCAGGTGGATGTGAGCCTCCAGTTATCGGCCAGCCAGATCCGCGTCGATGTGAAGGATTATGGCCACGGCATTCCGGACAAGCTGAAAGGGAATATTTTCAGCCCGAACTTCACCACCAAGACCAGCGGAACCGGCCTGGGCCTGTCCATGGTCAAGAGCATCATCGAAAGCCAGGGCGGCAGCGTGTCCTTCCACTCGGAAGAGGGCCAGGGAAGCATTTTTTCATTCAGGCTCCCGCTGGCCGGTCCTCCCGCCACCACATAATCCGCGGCCGGCCTATCCGCAGTGCATGAACCGCCTGACCAGCTTCATGGTTTCCTCGCGGTTGCCGCTGATCTTTTCGCGCAGGTTTTCATCATTGTACGATTCCAGCCGGGTGGCGATGCCTTCGATGAGCCGGTCGGTGAATACCCCGTGCTGCTTGAAGACATCCGCCTGGCTGCGCAGGTACTCCGCGGCCTTCTTGCAGGAATAGGGGAGCTGCGCCAGTTCCGCGGTGCGGTGCTTGTGCTTGTCGTCGAAGATGTTCACGTCCACATAGGTCTTCTCGGCAAAGGCAAGTCCGTCGGGCATCTCGAAGCCGTGACGCGCCCCCACGCAGAGGCCGGCGATCAGCAGGTAGATGTCGGCCGAGCCGTCGGGGCAGCGGAACTCGAAGGTCGACTTGCCGCTGAAGTCGATCTTGTGCTCCTCTTCCAGGGGGTTTTCCTTGCTGACCATGTCGCTGGCACCGACCCATCCGAGGGGGACCCGGATGAGGGTGGAGCGGTTGCGCTCGCCCCAGCAGATGTTGGTCGGGGCCTCCTGGTGGGGTACCAACCGGAAATAGCTGGTGGGGATGGTGTTGCCGAAGGCCGACAGGGCCGGGGCCACGTCCAGGATGCCGGCGATCACCTTTTTGGACACATCGCTGATCCTGCCGTTTTCCAGGGTCACATTGCGGCCGTCCTTCATCGGTCGCATGTGGATGTGCATGCCGCTGCCCGCCTTGCCGGCCGTGATCTTGGGTGCGAAGCTGACGGTGACCCCGTACTGGTAACCCACCTGCCGCAGGATCCACTTGGCGATGATGAGCTGGTCGGCCGCGTCCTCCACATTGGTGGGCAGGAACTCGATCTCGTTCTGTTCGTACTCATGCACCTCGTCCGAGAAATTGCCCACTTCCGAGTGGGAATATTTGATCAAAGCCCCCGTACTGGCCATGGCCATCATGGCGTCGGTGCGCAGCTGCTCCCATTTTACGAAAGGCTCCGACTCGTGGTAGCCCCGCTGGTCGGTGGCCCGGTACAGGTCGTCCCGGTCGCTGATCACGTAGTATTCGATCTCGCCCATCACCTCCAGCGAATAACCCGTCTGCTCCACCAGGGCCTGGTGCGCCTTGCGCATGATGTTCTCGGGCGCGCTGGCCAGGGGGTTGCCGTCCTTGTCGTAATAGGAGCAGAGGATATCCACCGCCGGCACCTCTGAAAAGGGATTCAGAAAGGCCGTCTTGAAGCGCGGCACCACGTACAGGTCGCTCGATCCCGCCTCCAGAAAGCCGAACAGGCTGCTGCCATCGACCCGCTCCCCGCTCGAAAGGATGCCCTCGAGGTGCTCCCGGCTCTGGATGACAAAATTCAGGGCTTTCAGGCGCCCGTCCCCGCCCACGTAACGGAAGTTGACCATCGGGATCTCCTTTTCTTCAATGAACCGGATGATGTCGGCCTTGGTGAATTCGGCGGCCGGCTTCTTCAGGTGCTGTACGAGGGGGTTGGGGTTCAATAAATAGCTATTTTTGTCCATACTTCGGTTGATTAAAAAGGTTTTTATGTGGTTGGTTGATTTTTGCGGCAAACATACTCAAAAAAAGACAAATAGCCCCCATATTTCGGTCCCGTTCGCCCGTCATGGCACCTTTCTCGCCCTGCTCATATTCATCGTCGGATGCTTCTCTGCCTGCAGTCCGGCAAGGCATGCGGCCCGCCGGCCTGCCGTTCCTGTACCCGCCGGTTTTTACGAGCAGCACAGCCGCCTGCTGGGCATTCCGCTCAGCGGCCGGGAGGACCCCCGCCTGATCGCCGAGGCGGCTCTCTGGATGGGGACGCCTTACCGTTATGGGGGGACCACCCGGGCCGGAGCCGACTGCTCCGGTTTTGTGTGGTCGGTGTACCGCAATGCCTACGGGAAGGACCTGCCCCGCACCACGGACGAGCAGGTGCGCCTTTCGCGCCGTATCCGGCCCCGTCATTTGCGGGAGGGCGACCTGGTGTTTTTCCGCACCACCCGCCGCCGCAAGATCACCCATACCGGCATTTACCTGGGAAACAACAAGTTCATTCACGCTTCCAGCAGCCGGGGCGTCATCATCAGCGACCTGGCGGAGCCTTACTACGCGCGGACGTTCCTCCACGGCGGCCGCTTCCGTTAGCCGCTGGCCAGGTTTCGGCGCTTTGGCTTACCCGTGGCCCGTTTCGCGCTGTCCCGGAATGAACGGCCCACGCCATGCCGGTCAGAACAAATGCCGCAGGGGAACCAGCAGCCATTCGAGAAAGCGCTGCATGATTGGGCGGCGCATCCACACATCGAATTTGAAGTCCTCCGAATCCTTCAGGGTCTCGTTGATGTGGGCGACCATCTGCCGGACCAGGGAAGGGTGGGCGCCGGACAGGCAGATCTCGTGCATGTAGCGGAAGCTGCGGTAGTCGAAGTTGGAGGAACCCACCATAAACACTTTGCGGTCGGCCAGGAATATTTTGGAATGCAGGTTCTGGGGCTTGTAGAATGAAAAGCGCACCCCCTGCTGGGCCAGCTCGCCCAGGTACTTGGAGGTGAGCAGGTCCAGGGCCCCCACATCCGACTTCTTGGGGATGATCACCTGTACCTTCACCCCCCGCCGGGCGGCATCCATCAAGGCCTTGCGCAGGCTGCTGCCCGGCAGGAAATAGGGGGTCTCGATGATGACCTCCCGCCGGGCTTTGGCCAGCAGCTCCAGGAACTTCTGCTTCACCGGCTGGTAGGCCAGGGACGGCACGTCCCGGATGATCTGAAAGTCCCCGTAGCGCATGGTGCGCGTATAGGCCTGTTTGTCGTACAGGTATTTGTTGTAGATCTTGACGTTCTCTTCGATGATGGTGCGGAACTTCCGGGCAATGCTTCCCTTGATGCGGAACATGGATTCCCGCCAGTTGAGGGAATAGCCCGTGATATTGGCCGAGCCGATGTAGGTAATCTGGTCGTCGATCACCAGGATCTTGCGGTGGTTGCGGCGGTGGTTGCGTGTGAAGCCGTCCCAGCTAAGGCGGATCTTTTTGAAAAACAACACCTTGCCGCCCAGGTCGATCAACTCCTGGAAAAAGGCATGGCTGGACGAGGCCCCGAAAGAATCGATCAGCAGCAGCACCTTCACCCCCTCCCGGCATTTTTTCACCAGGTTGTCGCGAAAACGGATGCCCATGGGGTCGTTGCGGAACCGGAAAATCTCCAGTGAAATGCTGTGGGTGGCTGCCTTGATGTCGTTGAGCATGGCCGTATAATACATCAGGGGGTCGGAAAACATCCTGATCTGCAAGTCCTGGTTGTTGCCCATCGCAAGAATGAATTGGTCGCCGCTTGCTCAAAAATAGCAAAATATTCCCATCGGATGACGGACGAGGCCGGCCAGGCTTTATACCGGTTTTTGCAGCAGCGGGTCGTTGTCCGGCCCGTCGTCCTCCTCCTTGCGGGGCTTGCGGGAATAGACCCGCCGCAGCCAGCCCGGCAAGACGATGACGCCGATGAACAGGTAAGGGTAGTAGCTGATCAGCCGCCAGCTCAGTCCCATGGCCGGAGTCAGCCCGGGGGGAATGAACTCACCCAGGAAGCCGCCGAACACCAGCTCCGCCACCCCGCTGCCACCGGGAGTGGGGCTGATCAGGAGGATCACCCACATGACCAGCTGCCGCCCGTAGATGAGCAGGTGTTCTCCCAGGCTTACCGTGGCAAAGGCCATGATGAGGGCGTTAACCACCCAGAAGCGGGCCGTCCAGGAAAAGAAGGTGCCGGCAAAGGCCTTCAGCCAGAATGCGGCCGGCTTTTCCTTCATCTCGGCCGAGGTGATGATGATCTCGTTGCCGGTCTCTCCGGCGCTGGCGCGCCAGCGCCTCAGGATGGGCAGGCGGAAGATGTACAGCAGGATGAACTTCAGCCCGCGTGGATTCACGAACACCCCATAGATGATGATGGTGGTCAGCAGCAGGATGAACAGGTAGCCTCCGAGGAACAGGCTTTGTAAGCCGAAACGGGTGTCGATCAGCAGGTAGGCCCCTTCCGAAATGAACAGGTCTCCCGGGCCGATCCACAGCAGCATGACCGGCACCATCAGGATGTAGAACAGCTCATCCAAAAAGGCTGTGATCAGCACGATCGCCGTGGTGCGTCCCATGCTGACGCCTTCGCGGTGGATGATGAACAGGGCGATGGCCGAGCCGCCGATGATGGACGGGGTCACGGCCGAGGCGAACTCCCACAGCATGATCACCTGGAAGGAGCGTCGCCAGGAAAGTTGCCCGTCGGTCAGCACCCGCAAGCGGTACATATAGGCCGCGTCGCGCACCACCATGAACAGGAGGGCCAGGGAGAGGGAAAGCCAGGTGTCGCTCGTCCAGGTGATTTGCGAGAAGGCCTCCCGGTCGAACGACCGCACCAGCAGGAAGGTGGCCACGCCCAGGCCCAGCAGCATCGGCAGGAGGATGCGCCGCATGCGGAAGTATCCGAGGATTTTTTTCTGCTGACTGTCCATGGTCGGTTATCGGGTTGTGCCCCGTTCCTGTTGGTTATACAAAGATAATGTATGGAACGCCACACCCGGAGGATGGTTCAAATACCCCTCCGGGATCCTGTCGGGCAGCCGGAAAGAAGGCGCCCGGCGGTTTATGGAATGTGTGCGCCGGGGATCGCCCCGGCTTGAAGGCACATTCCCGCCTGTCCCCGGCCGGCCCTGGCGTGCCAGGGAGGCCGCTATTGTGCGCCAAAATGGCCGGATGTTGCGGCGTTATCCGACGATAAAAGACAAAAATACGCCAAAACGACAGAAAAACCCCCGGGGCATGGGAATTGAAGGGGGTGGTATGGCCGCACGGATGTTGTGCCGGGCGGCAGGCAAAAAAAGAAAATCAATCAATCGTCAATAAAAAGGAGGACCAAATCATGACAATCATCAGATGGCAAAACCGCCCCATGTTCCCGAACCTGTTCGACAACTTTTTCGAGAACGAATTTCCGACCCGTTTTGAGCGCAACTGCGGATGTGCCGTAGCGGCCAATATCCTGGAAAAGGATGAGCAGTTCGAAATCCAGATCGCCGCACCGGGACTCAGGAAAGAAGACTTCAAACTGGAAGTGGAGAAGAACCTGCTGAGCGTTTCATTTGAGAAGCCGGAAGAGGAAAACCAGAAGGAAGAAAGCTGGATCCGCCGTGAGTTCGAAGCCGGTAGCTTTGTGCGTTCGTTCACCATTCCCGAGCAGACCGATGTGGATAAGATCACCGCGAGGTACGAGAACGGCATCCTGTACATCGGCGTGCCGCGCGAAAACCCTGAAAAAACCCGCCTGAGCAAGCGCATTGAAATTGCCTGAAACAGTTTAGTGTTTGGTTTTGTTTTGACCGGGGAGTCTGGCTGCGGCCGGGCTTCCCGGTTTTTTTTATCCCCCCCCTCCCCCCTTGAAAAGATTTTGTATTTTTGGTCCGGGCAGCCAAAAGGAAGCCCCCGGTAAGCGGCCTGTTGCGATGGGCATGGCTTGTTCGGGGCAGCCCGGGCCGGCTGTGGCCCGCCTGCCTGAGGTTGCGGAAATACCAACCAGAAACACCACCATAGAATGCTTAAAACCCTATCACAACTTCATGACATGGCCCGGCAGCATGCCCGCAAGAGGCTGGTGCTGGTAGCCGCCCACGATGAGCATGCCCTGGATGCCGTGGTGCATGCCCATGGCAAGGACATCATCGACGGCATCCTGATCGGTGACCTGAAAAAAATACAATCCATCGCAGACGCCCGGGGCTTTGACCTGGGCGTTTTTCGTCTGGTGGACCAGCCCGACAACGACAAAGCCGCTGCCGAGGCGGTGAAGATGGTGCGGGCCGGGGAGGCGGACATCCTCATGAAGGGACACATCGGTACGGCCAGCCTGCTGCGGGCTGTCCTCAACAAGGAATACGGGCTGCGCACCGGGGAGCTGATCTCCCACCTGGCCCTGTTTGAGCTGGAGCGCTACCACAAGATCCTGGGCTTGTCGGATGCGGCCATGAACATCGCGCCCGACCTCCAGGGCAAGGTGTCCATCATCCACAATGCGGTGAATTATTTCCGCAAGCTGGGCGTCGACCAGCCCAGGGTGGCCCTGCTCAGTGCCGTGGAAACGGTGAATCCGGACATGAAGTCGAGCGTGGAGGCCGCCGTACTGGCCAAGATGGGTGGCCGCGGACAGATCAAAGGGTGCGTCCTGGACGGTCCCCTCGCGCTGGACAATGCCATCAGCAAGAAGAGCGCCGCACTCAAAGGCATCGACAGCCCGGTGGCCGGGGATGCCGATATCCTGGTGGCCGACGACATCGATGCCGCCAACGCCATTTACAAATCGCTCGTGTATTTTGCCGGAGCACGCGCCGCGGCGGTCATCCTGGGCGCCGCCGCCCCCATTGTACTGACCTCCCGGGCCGACAACGATGAGACCAAGCTCCACAGCATCGCGCTGGCGGCGGCCGTTCAGTGACCGGCCCATCCGACGAAAACCAAACCAACCAACCAAACCAAACAAGTCTGACAACCATGGAAGAAGAACTGATCCTGGCCATCAACCCCGGGTCCACCTCCACCAAAATCGCCGTGTTTCGCAATACCCGGGAGGTGTTCCTTAAAAACATCAAGCACGGCAACGAGGAGCTTTGCCGGTACCGGCGCATTGTTGACCAGTACGGCTTCCGCAAGAACATCATCCTGGAGGAACTGGAGAATGCCCACATCGAGGTGAAGAACATCACGGTGGTCGTGGGTCGCGGCGGCCTGGTCAAGCCGATCCCATCGGGGGTCTACGAGGTGAACGAGGCGCTCATTGCAGACCTTAAGGCCGGCATACAGGGAGAGCATGCCAGCAACCTCGGCGGACTCATTGCGCATGATATTGCCGCCTCCATTCCGGGGGCCAAAGCCTTCATCGCCGACCCGGTGGTGGTCGATGAGCTGGACGATATCGCCCGTGTATCGGGCCATCCCCTGCTTGAGAGGGTGTCCATCTTTCATGCCCTGAACCAGAAGGCCATTGCCCGCCAGCATGCCAAATCGACTTCCCGCCGCTACGAGGAGCTCAACCTGATCGTGGCCCACCTGGGCGGCGGCATCAGTGTCGGGGCGCACCACCAGGGCCGTGTGATCGATGTGAACCAGGCGCTGGACGGAGACGGGCCCTTCTCTCCCGAACGCAGCGGCACCTTGCCGGCCGGCGCGCTGGTCGACCTGTGCTTCAGCGGCAAGTATTCACAGGAGGACATCCGCAGGATGATTACCGGGCAGGGCGGCCTCGTGGCCTACCTGGGAACCAACGATGCCTATGAGGTGGAGAAGCGGGCCGCGGCGGGCGACGAAAAGGCGCAGCTCATCCAGGACGCCATGGCCTACCAGGTGGCCAAGGAGGTGGGGGCCATGTCGACCGTGCTCAAAGGCCAGATCGACGCCATCCTGCTCACCGGCGGCATCGCCTATGGCAAGCCTTTCGTGGACGCCCTCTCGGAGCGCATCAGCCACATTGCCCCGATTTTCGTCTACCCGGGAGAGGACGAGATGCGCGCCCTGGCCATGAATGGGCTGATGGTGCACAAAGGGGAAACCGAAGCGCGTACGTACGCTTAATCCGGACCGACGGGGCCGGTTCACCCCTATCCGTTTTCGCGCTGTCTTCGAATTAACGGCCCGCGCCACTCCGGTTTTCGCGCTGCAAATCCCTTGCGGGGTTTAAATGCGCTCATCCCGGAGGGTGGTTGGCCCTGAGCCGGGGGCATGCGCTCGTCCGGACAGGGTTTCGCCTGAGGCAAGTTTATCAGTAACCGCCGTTGCCGGCCAGGGTGGTGCGGCTTCCCGTGGCGGAATCGGCCAGGGCGTCGGCCAGGCGGCTGGCGCCGAAGCGCATCAGGTCCTTGTGGAGCCACTCCTTGCCCGGCACATGCATCACCAGGGTATAGAACAGCAGCGCGGTGTGGGCGTCGGAGATGCCCCCGGCGGGCTTGATGCCGATGCGCGTGCCGGTCTTTTCGTGATGGCTGGCGATGGCCTGCAGCATCACCAGCATGGCCTCCAGGGTGGCCGCAGGCTGCACCTTGCCGGTGGAGGTCTTGATGAAATGGGCGCCGGCCGAGATGGCGATCTCGCTGGCACGGCGGATATTCGTGGCGGTCTTCAGCTCCCCGGTCTCGAGGATGACCTTCAGGGTGGCTTTGCCGCAGGCCTCCCGGTGGGCCGCCACCTCATCATATACGTAGTTGTAATCCCCTTCCAGGAAACGGCCCCGGGAGATCACCATGTCGATCTCATCGGCCCCTTCCGCCACGGCATGGCGGACCTCCTGCAGGCGGATATCCAGGGGCGACTGTCCCGAAGGGAAGGCCCCGGCCACGGAGGCGACGCGCACGCCGCTGCCCTCCAGCGCCTGCCGGGCCGTGCCCACCAGGGTGGGATACACACAGACGGCAGCCACATTGGGCAGGCCGTCGCCCCGGGCGTCATAGCTTATGGCTTTCCTGCATAGCTGGCGGACCTTCTCGGTGTTATCGGCCCCTTCCAGGGTGGTCAGATCGACCATGCCCAGCATGCGGGCGAAGTCGCCCGGCAGCACGATGTCCGGATGGCCGGCTTTCAGCAGTTTTTTGACGGTTTTTGCGATTTCCGCATCGTTCAGATCGGGGGTCCCGGAAAAGTCTGTCATGGCATTGTTTTTTTTTCAAAAATACGATTTTCTGCCCACAGGAGTGGCCGGCCGCCGACCGTTCGCCCTTTCTTTGTCCGGAAAATCCGGCAAGCGGTTCACACATTCATGCGGTGAAGATACAAGCCCTGATTCTTTTAAGGCAGCCAAAATCTTGTTATTATTGCATATATGTTTCCCGGGAAGGCCACCCTCAAACCACCGGCAAGCTGCCCGCGAACGGTTTCCCGAAGAAGGCAGCCCGTGGGTGTTCAGGAGGGCCGTGCCGGGATTAACCAATCCGACCGACGCATGATCCTGTTTAAAAACTGCGAATTGTATGCCCCGGAACCCCTCGGCAGGAGGGACGTTCTGGTGGGCGGAACCCGTATCCTGGCCATCGGGCGCGATCTCAAAGTGCCGAAGGTGGAAGGCCTGCTGGTGATCGACACCGGGGGGCTGCGGATGATCCCCGGACTGATCGATTCCCATGTGCACATTGCCGGGGCCGGAGGGGAAGGGGGACCCGCGAGCCGCACTCCCGAGATACAGCTCAGCGCCCTGCTGCGGGCGGGCGTGACCTCCGTGGTCGGGTGCCTGGGCACCGACGGCATGGCCCGCAGCCTGGAGTCGGTGCTGATGAAGGCCAAAGGACTGAAAAAAGAGGGGCTGAGCGCTTATATGTATACCGGGGCGTACCAGGTGCCCACACCCACCATCCTGGGCGATGTGGGCCGCGACATCGCCCTGATCGAAGAGGTGATCGGCACGGGGGAGATCGCCCTGTCGGACCACCGGTCCTCCTGCCCGGACCTGCACGAGCTGATGCGGCTGACGGCCCACTCCCGGGTGGGCGGCATGCTGGGCGGCAAGGCGGGCATCGTGAACATCCACATGGGCGACGCCCGCGACCCCTTCCGTCCCCTGTACGAGGTGGAAGCCAACAGCGAGCTGTCTCTGAAGCAGTTTTTGCCGACCCACTGCAACCGCAATGACCACATCTTTGAAGAAGCCAAGGCTTACGGCAAGAAGGGCTATGTCGACCTGACCACCAGCTCCTATCCTTTTTTCCCGGAGTATGAGGTGAAGCCTTCCCGGGCCATCGCGGAGCTGACCGCCGCCGGGGTGCCGCTGCAGCACATCACCCTGAGCAGCGACGCCTGTGGCTCCCTGCCCCATTTCGACGACCAGGGCCGGCTGGTCCGCCTGGAAACGGGCAGCCCCCTGTCGCTCTTCACCGAGTTGCGCGATGCCGTGACGCAGGAAGGGATCGCCCTGGAGGATGCCCTGCAGACGGTGACGTCCAATGTGGCCACCATCCTGGGCCTTTCGGCCAAGGGCCGGCTGGCCGCGGGCATGGATGCCGACCTGGTGGTGCTCTCCGAAGGCTTTGAGATCGTGCACGTGGCGGCCATGGGCGCCCTGATGGTGCAGGAAGGGAAGCTGCTGCGCAAAGGAAGCTACGAATAGCCAGCCAACAGCCAATAGCCAACAACCAACAGCCAATAGCCAATAACCAATAGCCAACCATACTATGAAGAAGCAAGCCATTTTGATTTTTCTGTTCACCCTGGGGGCGTGCCTCAACCTGGGCGCACAGCAGCTCCGGGTCAGCGGGGTGGTCACCTCCGTCACAGACGGTGACATTACCCTGCCGGGGGTGACCGTCATGGTGGAGGGAACCTCCCGGGGAACCATCACCGATGCCGACGGCCGCTATGAAATCCAGGCGGATGCCGGCGATGTGCTGGTATTCTCTTTCGTGGGCATGGTCACCCAGCAGATCCCTGTGGAAGGGCGCAGTGTGATCCATGTGCGCATGCGCTCCGAGGTGGCCCAGCTGGGCGAAATTGTCGTGACCGGCTACAGCACCGAATCCCGCCGCCTGATTTCCGGCTCGGTGGGCGTGGTGGCCGGGGAGGAGCTGCAGGAGTCGACCCTGCGCACGATCGACGGGGTGCTGCAGGGACGCTCGGCCGGCCTGCAGATCACCCAGAGCTCGGGTACGCCGGGTGCCGCCAATGCCATTCGAATACGGGGGAACAGCTCCATATCCGCCGGGAACGCCCCCCTCGTGGTGGTGGACGGTATTCCGGTGACGACCGGCAACTATGGACAGGTGGGTTTCAGCGGGCAGGGCATCGATGCCTTGTCCGACATCAACCCGAATGATATCGAGTCTGTGACCGTGCTTAAAGATGCCTCCGCCGCCGCGATCTATGGGGCCAGGGCCACCAACGGGGTCATCCTGATCACCACCAGGCGGGGTGCAGCGCGCGACACCCAGCTGCGCATCCAGGGAACCTACGGCCTGCAGGACATTGAAAACCGCCTGGAGATGCTCGATGCCGCCCAGTGGCACGAGCTCAAAGGCACCGAGGCCAACCCCCAGGATCCCGTCGATACCGACTGGCTCAGCGAGGTGCTGCGCACGGCCCCGACGGCCAACTATGAGTTGTCGGCCAGCGGAGGCGACCAGAAGACCAAATTCTTTGTGTCGGGGAACTACTTCAGCCAGGAAGGGGTGCTGATCGGCACTTCCTACGACCGCCTCAGCGGGCGGGTGAACCTGGACCACCAGGTGAGTGACAAGCTGGACATCGGACTGAGCACCGGGCTGTCCTACTCCTTTAACCAAAGGGTGGAGGGCGACCAGTCGCTCAACGCCCCCCTGGCCAATGCCATCGCCAACCCGGCCATCTACCCGGTATATAATGCAGATGGCTCCTACAATGAGGATGCCCCTTTCGCCAACCCGGTGGCCATCGGCCTGGAGGCGGTCAACGAGGCCCACTCCTACCGCACCCTGGGCAATATGTTCGCCAACTACCAGCTGATTCCCAAGCTGACCCTCAGCACCAAATGGGGATTCGATTACCTGAGCCTCAGGGAACACAGCTACGACCCCGCCACCACCCGGCAGGGGGCCCGCTCCAACGGCATCGGCCTGGAGGCCCAGAGCAATGTGCTGAACATCGTGTCGAACAATACGGTACGCTATGCCGACACCTTTTTCGAAGACCACAACCTGGAGGTGCTCGGGGGGTATTCCTTCGAACTGTTCCAGCGCCGCAACCAGTTTATCCGCGGGGTGGACTTTCCCAACCCGTACTTTCAGTATGTGAGCGAGGCCGGGACGATCTCCAATGCATCAGCCAATGCGACCGACCGCGGCATCAACTCCATCTTCGGGCAGCTGCGCTACAACTACCTCTACCGCTACATCCTTTCGTTCACCGCACGCTATGACGGGTCCTCCCGTTTCGGGGAAGCGAACCGCTATGGTTTCTTCCCGGCGGTCTCCCTGGCCTGGCGCATGTCGGAGGAGCCGTTCTTCCGGCGGCTGAACCTCCCGGTCAGTGAATGGCGCTGGCGTGCCGGGTACGGAGTGACCGGAAACGACGGCATTCCGGACTTTGCCTACCTGGCCCTGTTTGGCGGGGGCGCCAACTATTTCGGACAGGCGGGGATCTACCCGCGCGGACTGGCCAATCCGGACCTGAAATGGGAAACCACTTACCAGCGGAACATCGGGGTGGATATTGGCCTGCTGGACGACCGCATCGAACTGACCATCGACTACTACAACAACCAGACGCGCGATTTGCTGTTCAGCCGTCCCATCTCCTACACCTCCGGCTACGGCAGCATCACCTCCAACATCGGGGAACTGGAGAATAAAGGCGTTGAGGTGGCCATCAACACCGTGAACATCAACAACCAGGCGTTTTCCTGGAACACCTCCTTTAACATCAGCCGCAACCGCAACAAGATCCTGTCGCTGTACAACAACCAGCCCCTCGATAACCTGGGACGCGGCAGCAACAGTGTGCGGGTCGGCGAGCCCCTGGGCATCTTTTACGGGTACGAAAGCCTGGGGGTGGATCCCTCCACGGGCGACATCGTGTTTGCCGATACCAACGGAGACGGGCAGCTGACGGCCGAGGACCGCACCAGGATCGGGGATCCCAACCCGGACTTCACCGGGGGGCTCACCAACCGGTTGCGTTACGGCAAGCTGGAGCTGAGCGTCTTTTTGCAGTTCTCCTACGGCAACGATATTTTTAACGGAACGCGCATCTACATCGAGTCCATGAAGGGATCGGACAACCAGACCACGGCCGTGCTCCGGCGCTGGAGGCAGCCTGGAGACATCACCGACGTGCCCCGCGCCACGGCGCTCGACCCCAACAACAACAACCGCATCTCCTCCCGCTTCATCGAGGACGGGTCTTACCTGCGCTTGAAAAACGTGACCTTGTCGTACGACCTGGGCAGCGGCTGGACCGACCGCCTGCGCATCCAGAATGCGAGGGTGTACCTGACGGCACAGAACCTGCTGACCTTCACCAACTACAGCGGGATGGACCCGGAGGTCAACTATGCCGGGCCGTCGGACCTCGTGCTGGGGACCGACTTTTTTACCCACCCGCAGGTGCGTACCATTTCCATGGGAATCGGGATCGGACTGTAGCGTTTAACCCTCAAAAGATTTTAAGCAATGACGACAACAGATAAAATGAAACGGATACCGGTCCTGGTTTTGCTGGTGCTTCTGGCAATGCCCGCCTGCGATGTGCTCGACGTGGAGCCCTACCACAGCATCGCGGCCGACCAGGCCATCCTGACGCCCAAAGACGTGGAAAGCGCCATCACCGGGTGTTATGCCTCCCTGCAAGCCGTTGGCTATTATGGCCGCAACTACGTGGTGACCGGCGACCTGGCGGCAGACAACCTCACATGGACCGGCACCACCGCGGGCTACAACCAGATCGACAACAACAGCATCCTGGCCGACAATGTGATCGTGGAAGGGATGTGGAGCGCCATCTACAGCACCCTGAGCCGGGTGAACGTGGTGATTGACGCCATTCCGGGGGTGGAAGGCCTGGGCGACGGGGAGCGTGATGCCTTCCTGGCGGAACTGTATTTCCTCCGGGCCCTGGCTCATTTCGACCTGGTGCGCCTGTTCGGTCCCGTGCCCATACGCACCGCCCCGGCCACCTCGGCCGAAGAGGACCTCAACGTGCCCCGTCAGCCGGTGAATCAGGTGTATGCCCAGGTCTTCAGCGACCTGGAATTTGCCGAGTCCCATATTCACCAGGGTTTCGTCAGGGCCAGGGCCTCCCGGGCCGCCATCCTGGCGCTGAAGGCGCGCACCCACCTGTTCTGGTATGCCCACGACCCGCAGCCGCAGCACCTGGAAACGGCCGCAGCCGCCGCCCATGAGGTGATTACCGGGTTCGGCCTGAGCCTGGAGCCGGTCTTTGCCGACCTGTATTCGGGCAACCCCAGCAGCGAGTCCATCTTCGAGGTGTACTTCTCGGAGCAGGACCGCAACCGCTATGCCGAGTATTTCTTCCCGACCGCTCTGAGCGGCCGCCGGGAGTTTGCCCCCACCGCCAAACTGTACAATTTCTTTGCTTCGAACGACCTGCGCCGCGAGGCCTCCATCGGCGTGCAGGGGGGAAACTTCTACTGCATCAAATACAGCGACATCGAGACGGGGACCGACAACGTGTATGTGTTCCGCCTGGCTGAGATGCTGCTGATCCGGGCCGAAGCCCATACCAAACTGGGGGTCAACCTGCAGGAGGCGCGCGATGACGTGAATGCCATCCGCAAGCGGGCAGGCCTGCCGGAAGTGCTGACCACCAACCCCATTCTGTTGGAGCGGCAGATCAAGGACATGCGGCAGCTGGAGTTTGCCTTCGAGGGGCACCGCTGGTTCGACCTGGTGCGCACCGGGCAGGCTGTGGCCGAGCTCCCCGGAGTGACAGCCGAATGGCAGACCCTGTTCCCCATTCCCCTGGGGGAGCTGCTGACCAATTTTCACGAAGGCATGTATCAAAACGAAGGGTATTGATCCGAGAAAAAAACAAACCCCATGAAATATTTCAATCGCATCACCGGTATCGTTCTTGTTTCCGCAGCCCTGTTGCTGGCAGTCCAAGGCTGCGGGGAAGAGGATTTTAATGTGCCGACACCCAGCACCCAGGCCGATTTTGAATTCAGCTTTGAAACGACGACCGACCAGCAGAGCGGCAACATCCATTATGTCGTGCAGTTTGTCAACAAATCGTTGCAGGCCACGGGCTACCACTGGGATTTCGGCAACGGCAACACCTCCAATGAGAAAGACCCCGTGGAGGTCTACACCCAGGGAGGCGTGTATGAAGTGACCCTGACCGTCAGCCCGGAGCAGCCCCTGCACTACAACAGCCTGGAGAAGACCGAACGCATGGTCTTGGTACCCACGATTTTCCGGGAGCAATTCGACGACCCGGGACTGGAAGACAGCTTCCCGCCCCAGGGGTGGACCCTGATCGACTCGGATGGGGACGGACACAACTGGTACTGGGACACGTCCCAGGATGAGTACTACATCCTGTCCGACTCCTGGGTGTCCTCCACCGGGGAGGTGCTGACGCCCGACAACTGGATCGTCACCCCGCAGATCGACCTGCGCGAAGTGAACGGGGCCGACCTGGAGTTTGAGGTAACGCCACGGGCCAGCAGCCCGGACTTCCGCACGGAAAACTACAGCATCCTGGTTTCGACCACGGGGACTGACCCGTCCGACTTCCAGACCATTTATACCGAGCGCCTGCAGCCCACCATGACCAACTGGGTGTGGGTCCTGCGCAATGTGAACCTGTCGGATTTCGCCGGTGAGCAGGTGTACATCGCCTTCCGGCACCATGAGTCGACCGACCTGTGGTCGATCGTGCTGAGGGACATCCATGTGTACGAGACAGCCGACTAACCATAAACACCTTTCTTCTATGCAAACCAGGCAATTTCTGATTCCCCTGCTGGCCCTGTTGCTTGCCGCCTGCAACGGACCTGCCGCGACCGGCCCGGAGGCCGCAGTCGACGGCAAGTTGTTTATCATCGGAGGCGGCAGCCGCCCTGAACACATGGTGGAACGCATGATCCAGGAGGCCGGCCTCGGGGACGGCGGCTATGTGGTGATCCTGCCCATGGCCAGCGCCGAGCCCGACTCGGCCATCATTTGGTCGGGCGAACAGTTTCTGCGCCAGGGAGTGCAACATGTCACCGGCTTCAACTTCCTGGCGGGGGAGTCGCCGCGTGCCGAATGGCTGGACAGCCTGCGCCAGGCCCCGCTAATTTATATCAGCGGGGGCTCCCAGTCGCGATTCATGGACATCGTGCGCCACACCCCCATCATGGAGGCCCTCCATGAGGCCTATGCCGCCGGGGCGGTGATCGCCGGCACCAGCGCCGGGGCCGCCGTGATGAGTGAGAAGATGATCACCGGGGATGAGTTGCGCTACCCGGAGTACCGGTCCACCTTCCCCAGGATCGAAGCCGACAACCTGGAGCTGGCCGAAGGGCTGGGGCTGATCACCACGGCCATCATCGATCAGCATTTCGTGTGGCGAAGCCGCCACAACCGGCTGATCACCGCGGTGCTGGAGTATCCTGACCTGCCTGGCATCGGCATCGACGAGTCGACCGCCATCCTGGTGCACGGCAACCTGGCCGAAGTGGTGGGCGACGCCCAGGTGCTGGTGTTCCGCAAGCAGGGCGGGCCCGGCAAAAGGCTTGGGGACAAGCTGGGCGGCACCGGCATCAGCCTGGATGTGTTTTTGCCCGGGGATGCCTTCGCGATCGCCCAGCCCTGACGCACGCCGCCTGAAGCGGCCCTTCCCCGTTGTATTGATGCAGGCAGGGCGAGGCGGGCACACCCGCCGCCCGGTCATAAACTTCGACACATGCTGAAAAAAGTACCCCACACTTACGTGATCGTGTTCGCCATCATCGTGCTGGCGGCGGTCCTGACCTGGGTGATCCCGCCCGGCAAATACATCGAGGAAACCCGCCTGGTGGACGGCAGGGAACAGACCACCCTGGTGTTCTACCATGCCGACCAGCTGCCCGAAGGGCGGGTGCTGGACCACCAGGTCCAGACATGGCAGGTATTCTCTGCCCTGTTCAACGGCTTCGTGCGGCAGGCGCACATCATCATCTTCATCCTGATGATCGGGGGCGCCTTCTGGATCATGAACCAGACCCGCGCCATCGACGTGGGCATCATGGCCTTCCTCCGGCGGACGCGCCGCCTGGAGGGGCACGGCCTGCTGCGGCGGCTGGGCATGGACAACATCATCATTGTGATGGTGATGCTGTTGTTCAGCGCCTTCGGCGCCATCTTCGGGATGAGCGAGGAGACGATCGCCTTCGTGATCATCCTCATCCCCCTGGCCATCTCCATGGGCTACGACAGCATCACCGGGGTGTGCATGGTATACATCGCGGCCCACCTGGGCTTTGCCGGCGCCATCCTCAACCCTTTCACCATCGGGATTGCCCAGGGCCTGGCCGACCTGCCCCTGTTCTCGGGGATCGAATACCGGCTGTTTGCCTGGCTGGTGATCAATGCGGTGGGCATCGCTTTCGTGCTGCGCTATGTGGCCCGCATCCGCAAGAACCCCCGGGCCTCCGTCATGTACGAAGAAGATGCTTACTGGCGGCAGCGCGAGAGCGGGCAGGAGGAGGCGGTCAGCTACCACACCCCCCGCATGGCCTGGGTCGTATGGGGTGTCATCCTGGGGGTGCTGGGCATCTACTCGTTTCTGCATCCGACGACCACATTGACCATCGGGACCTCCTCCATCCATCTGACCATCCTGCCGGTGCTGGCGGTCGCCTTCGCCCTGGCCGGCTGGCTCACCCTGCGCAAGTCGGTGCATTTCTTTATCCTGCTGCTGCTTGCCTACACGATCCTGTTTTTGATCATCGGGGTGATGGGCTATGGCTGGTATGTGATGGAGATCGCCACCCTGTTTCTGGCCATGGGCATCGCCTCCGGGCTGTCGGTGAACAAGAGCGCCAACGACATCGCCAACAGCTTCCTGGACGGGGTGAAGGACATCCTGTCGGCGGCCGTGATCGTGGGACTTGCCGGGGGCATCATCGTGGTGCTGGAGGATGGGGGCGTGATCGACAGCATCCTGTACGGGCTGTCCAAATCGCTCGGACAGTTCGGCAGGGTGGCATCGGTCGGTGTGATGTACGTGATCCAGACCATCATCAACATCGTGATCCCCAGTGGCTCGGCCAAGGCGGCCATCACCATGCCCATCATGGCCCCGTTCAGCGACCTGATCGGCATCTCGCGCCAGGCCACCGTCATGGCCTTCCAGTTCGGGGACGGCTTCACCAACATGATCACCCCGACCTCCGGGGTGCTGATCGCCGTGCTGGGCGTGGCCCGCATCCCTTACCACAAGTGGGTGCGCTGGGTCGCTCCCCTGATCGCCCTCCTGATCCTGCTCGGCTTCCTGATGCTCATCCCCACGGTGACCATGCAGCTGAACGGGTTTTAAGACGGGCTGGCTTGCCGCCCATGGACCAAAAAACAAGGGGCGGTCCCGGATGCACGGGACCGCCCCTTGTGGTTTGTTCGTCGGACAGCCCTAGCGGACCACCTGGATCCGGTGCGTCTCTGTGCCGGTTTCCGTCACGGCCCTGAGCAGGTAGATGCCTTCGGGCAGGCCGCCCAGGTTGAGCTGGTGGCGGAAGTCACCGACCGCTTGCCGGTAGACCTCGTTGCCCAGCAGGTTGAACAGGCTGACTTCCCGGATCAGGGAGCCGGAAGCCACCTGCACGCTGGTACGTGCCGGGTTGGGATACACCTTGAGAAGTGGTTGCTCCGGGTCGTTCACGAAGGTGCCTCCGTGCATCACCACCTCCACATCGCTGAAAAGCAGGCGGTCCATGTCTGTGACATCATGGTGGCGGAAGGCAATGTACACCTGCTGTCCCTCGTAAAAGGTCAGCTCCACCTTGCGTTGCTGCAATTCGTTCTGCGGGTGGTCCTGGGCAATCGTTTCCGAGTACAGCTCATCGAACGAAGCCAGGTCCCTGTCGGTGTAGGAGATCATCACGCTGTAATGCTCCATGCGGTAAGACGGGGTGTTGGCGCCCGGGGCCACGCGGAAGCTCAGCTCGATGGTCTGGTCCACATCGGTGATGCTGTTGAGCTGGATGGGCGGGGTGATCAGCCAGTTGTCGGGGGTGAGTGCGACATTACCCGCTTCCGGGTCGTTGTAATAGGAGCGGGACTGCATGCGGCCGTACTGGAACTCCCCGTCGCTGATCACCGGGACAAAATACCAGTTGAAGCCATCCCCATCCTCGTCCAGGGCGACCCAGCCGTTGGGAAGCCACTCTTCCGGGGTGTCGGCAACCATGACCGGATGTCCCTGGAACTCTTCGGCAAAGGGGAGGCTGCGCACGGAATGGTCCATGATGCGCACCAGGACATGGGCATCTTCACCCAGGTCGAACCCGGCCTTGAACAGCACATAACCCGGATCCAGCTCCGCAAAGTAGGCTGCCAGCACCTTAAGGGTGTTGCCTTCGACGGTCCACAGGGAGGCCTCCACCTCTCCGTCTTCGTCATGCAGGCTCGCCACCGTGGTGGCGCTGCCCCAGGCGATCTGGAAGGCGACATCCGCCGGGCTGTCCGGGTCGAAATCGGCCATCCCCGGGCTGAGGGTGGTGTTTTCGGGGGTGGCGCCCACGACCACGGTAAAGGGCACGGGATCACCGCTGTCGAACAGGAGATGGAATTCATTGTCTCCTTCGGGCAGGCTCTCCAGGTAGGCGGCCATGATGGTCAGCACGGCGGTGCCTTCCTCCCCTTCGGCCACGGTGTATTCAGTGCCTTCGGTCAGTGCCACGGCCCCTTCCTGCACGCCCGTCAATTCGGTGGCGCCAAAGAACGTCACCACGGTCTCAACATCCTGCGGGTCCATCGGGTTGAAGTCCGCCATCTCGGGAAAGACGGCTGCGCTGTTCACCAGCCGGACGGCCACGTTGTTGATCAGCAGCAGGTCGAAGTCGGTGCAGTCGTAATGCACGAAAGCAATGTAGACCGCCTCCCCGGCATATCCGGACAAATCGATGTAACGGCTGGCGTAGTTCCATCCCCGCTCCGCCCCGGTGAGGGTCTCTTCCAGCACGATGTTCTCATCCGGGAAGTCTGCCGGGTCGTTGCCCGTGGTGGAGACCACCACCTTGTAATGCTCTTCAAAAAAGTTGTTGCCGGAAGCGGCCACATCGTAGCGCAACAGGATGATGCCTTCCTCCGGGCTGGCAGGCAGGCGGATCTGCGGGGTGATCAGCCAGTTCTCCGGGGTCAGCGCGCCGGCATCCCAGGAGGCCGAAGCCATGACGTTCATCCCGCCATCCTCTTCCAGAAACCAGTTCTCGCCGTCCCCGTCGGCATCCACGGCGGCCCAGCCGCTGTTGGTTAAAAAGTCTTCCGTATCCTCCCAGGCGTTGAAGTTCTCCACAAAGGGGAGGTCGTCTTCTTCCGGTTCTTTCAGTTCCACCAGCACATTGTTCAGCAGCAGCCAGTCCTGGTCGGTGCATTCGTAGTGCACGAAGGCAATGTGGATCTCTTCCCCGGCATAGGCCGACAGGTCGATCTCGCGGCGGGCGTAACTCCAGTTGCGCACTTCGTCGGTGAGGGTTTCCTCCAGCACGATGTGGTCGTCGGAGAAGTCCTCCGGGTCGCTGCCCGTGGTGGAGACCACCACCTTGTAGTGCTCCTGGTAATAATTGTTCCCTGAGGCGGCGATGTCGTAGCTCAGCAGGATGCGCCCCCCGCTGAGTTCGGACGGCAGGGCGATGCCCGGGGTGACCAGCCAGTTCTCCGGGGTCAGGGCGCCTCCCTCGTAGGAAGCGGACACCAGGATGTTCATGTCGTCGAAATCGTCATAATAGAACATCCAGTTGAAGCCGTCCCCGTCGGCGTCATAGACCGCCCAGCCGCTGTTGGCCAGGAAGTCGTCATTGTCTTCGTACGACTCGAAGTTCTCTGCAAAGGGCAGGTCGCCCGCAGGGGAGGCTTCCAGTTCTACCAGCACATTGTTCAGCAGCAGCCAGTCCTGGTCGGTGCAGTCGTAGTGCACAAAGGCAATGTAGACCTCTTCCCCGGCATAGGCCGACAGGTCGATCTCGCGGCGGGCGTAACTCCAGTTGCGCACTTCGTCGGTGAGGGTTTCCTCCAGCACGATGTGGTCGTCGGAGAAGTCCTCCGGGTCGCTGCCCGTGGTGGAAACCACCACTTTGTAGTGCTCCTGGTAGTAGTTGTTGCCCGAAGCGGCGATGTCGTAGCTCAGCAGGATGCGCCCCCCGCCAAGATCGGCCGGCAGGTTGAGCAGGGGGGTGACCAGCCAGTTTTCCGGGGTCAGGGCGCTTCCCTCGTAGGAGGCGGACACCAGGATGTTCATGTCGTCGAAATCGTCATAAAAGAACATCCAGTTGTGGCCGTCCCCGTCGGCATCGTGAACCACCCAGCCGCTGCTTTCCAGGAAGTTTTCCGGGCTGGTGTAGGATTCGAAGTTGTCCCCAAAAGGGAGGTCCCTCGCCTGGCCCATGGCCACGAGGGCAGGGGTTAACAACATGAAAATGAAAGAGATGAATCGTAGGGGTGTTTTCATACGGTATGGGTTTTGGTTTCAGATCGTTAAAAGTCAAGGACCGCTATGTGCGAAGATAAGAAAAAATGGCGTGGAGACCGGGGCACCGGCTTCCCAAATTTTGTGCTAATTTTGTATGATGAAGGCCTTTTTCCGCATGATCCGCACACCACTTATTCCCGTGTTCCTGCTTGCCTGTGCACAGGTTCTCAGCGCCCAGACGTTCTACCATACCGGCCGGACAGAACCGGTTCAGACAGACCACCGGCCGGGCCTGCTGCTGGCCGGCGGGGCGACCGACAACGACGACGCCATGCGGTGGTTCCTGGAGCAGGCCGACGGAGGCGACATCGTGGTGCTGCGGGCCAGCGGGTCGGATGGTTATAACAACTACCTGCACTCCCGGCTCGGGGTCCGGGTGAACTCGGTGACCTCCATCGTGATCACCAGCTCCGCCCAGGCCAATGACAACGAGGTGATCCGGGTGCTGCAACATGCCGAGGCGGTCTTCATCGCCGGGGGCAACCAGTGGAACTATGTCAATGACTGGCGCGGAACACGCTTGCTGGAGACGCTGCATTCGCTGATCCACGACAAAGGGATCACCATCGGGGGTACCAGCGCCGGCATGGCCGTGCTGGGCGAGGTGGTGTTCACGGCCGAAAACAACTCGATCTGGTCTTCCGAGGCCCTGGAAGACCCGTTTCACTGGCGCATGAAGCTGGAGCGGGACTTTCTGCAGGTCCCCTTCATGGGGCAGACGGTGACGGACACCCATTACGACCGCCTGTCGGGCGACGGCATGGGCCGTAAAGGGCGGCATGTGGCCTTCCTGGCAAGGATGACGTCCGACTGGCAGATGCAGGCCCGGGGCATCGCCTGCAATGAATATACGGCCGTGGCGGTCGATCACCGGGGGCTGGCCATGGTATTCGGGAACCCGGCCCAGGACCACTTTGCCTATTTTCTGCAGGCTGACGGAGGAGCTCCGGAGGTCTGCGTGGAGGGGGAGCCCCTGACCTGGGACCGTGGCGGCCGGGCCCTGAAGGTTTACAAGGTGCAGGGCACGCGTGATGGCAGCAACACCTTCAACCTGTCCGGCTGGACAAGCGGCCGGGGCGGTCAGTGGGAGTACTGGTCGGTCGTGAACGGGGAATTGCTGGAGGAGGTGCCGACGGGGGTTGGCCGGGTGGATGTCCGGGATGCTTCCCTGCGGGTCTTCCCCAATCCTGCCGGACCGAGTCTGCTGGTTGAATGGGAAGGCCTCAGGCCGGCCTCGGAGGCCTTTATCATGGACGGGTCGGGACGGATCCTGCAGCGGCAGGCTCCCCCGGAGGGCCCGGGATGGACGGCCGCGTTCCGGGTGAACGCCTTTGCGCCGGGCCTGTATTTTGTGGGGGTGGCCGGGCCGGATTTCCGGTGGATACAGCCCTGGGTGAAAAAGTAAGCGGCGGCGCCGGCAGCCGGCCCGCAGGCCGCGGCCACGGCCTTGCATATCCGGGTGGCAAATCATCGCACCGACATAAAAAATTCGTATATTTGCACCAGAATAGATGGCTCCGTAGTTCAATTGGATAGAATAGCAGATTCCGGTTCTGTCGGTTGGGGGTTCGAGTCCCTCCGGAGTCACAAGACCCTTCTCATGCGAGAGGGGTTTTTTGTTTGGGGCCGACCGGCCCGCGGGGATGCCTGAAGGCCTTCCCTGGATGGAATCGTGGTGAATACCCCTCCCCCCGGTATATCTGATTGGTTAATAAGAGGCTTTCGAAGGCCATGCATGGCCATGACGCATTTTTCCATTAGATTGAATCATTTGTGAATGGGATATTGCCGGAAAATCCGGAGCATTGTATTAATCAATCCTGTCATTCATTTTTAACCTTTGGAAACATGAAAAATTTTTACAAACTTTTCTTTTCCGTAACATTGCTTGCCTGGTTTTCTCTCCTGCCGGCAATGGCCCAGAAAACCATCCTCGAGACATTTGAGGACAGCTCCAAGGTTCCAGTCTGGATGAATGCACACCAGGGTGGAGCCGATCCGGAAATCGTTGAAAACCCCCTCCGGGACGGGATCAATTACAGTGATTCCGTGCTGCTGTGGGTCAAGCTTAAGAGCGCACCAGTCTATTCGGCTGCGATGACGGAAATTGAGGCCTATGACATTGAGTTCAAAGAGGACGCGACCTTTATTCATGTGAAAATGCTGAAGGACAATACCGACCCATGTGCCCTGCAGGTCATCCGCACGGAAGACGGCATGTCGGAAGCGGGAAAGTATAAGGACCCGCCCGACCGGATTCCCTGCCCCTTTCCCGGGGAATGGGTCGACTATGTATTTGATTTTTCTGCTCCGGAGGCTACCGCCCATACCTGGTCCAGGTTCTATTTCATGGCCGTGATGAATGCCACGGAAGAAGGGGGATGGGCAGCGCGGGAACTGCCTGAGGATGTGAATGTGTATATCGATGAGATCATCATCGACAGCGATCCCAACCCATATACCACCCCGCTGAATGCGGTCCATGTCGATGCAGAGGGAAACATTTCCTATATCCTGAACAACCCTGTAACCACGGAGATGGTCTTTTCCGGGATTGGCAAGGTACAGGAAATTATGGTGTACGACATGAACGGAACCCTGGTGCGACACCTGGGAGTGGCCGGGGAGGACACTTATCGTCTGCCCGTTTCCGACCTTGCCAATGGGATTTACCTGGTTTCGTTCAGGAAGCAGGACGGAGTCAGCCAGGTTTCCAAAGTAGTAAAACAATAAAAGAGTTTAAGTTTTTCAGTCAATCACCCATAATTAACCGAAGAGATCATGAAAATCAAAACGAACATGAATGGTCAATTGCTTCCCTGGCGGCCGGTCCTGGCCGGCCTCATGCTGTTTCTGCTGGTGGGTTTGCAGGCGTGGTCACAACAGGCTGGTTCCGTGAGGGGCCAGGTAACTGATGCCGAGGGAACGCCCCTGATCGGGGTCACCGTTATGGTCAAGGGAGAGGGCCGGGGAACGGTTACGGACATAGATGGATACTATTCTCTTCCCCTGGAACCCGGTGATGCCGTCCTTGTGTATTCCTATATTGGCTACTTATCAAGGGAAATTCCCATTGAAGGACGGAGCCAGATTGATCTGGTCCTCCAAAGGGATGTGATCGGATTGTCGGAGGTGGTGGTGGTTGGCTATGGGACCCAGCGAAGGGCGACGGTCACCAGCTCGATCGCCACAGTGAAGGAAGAGGACTTCATTCCGGGGGCCGTAAACAACCCCCTGCAGATGATCCGGGGACGGGTGGCCGGTCTGGCCATTAACAGGGTCAACGGCAACCCCAACGACGGGAATGTGCAATTGATGCTCCGGGGCGTCAGCACTTTGCAGGGTAACTCCCAGCCGCTGATTGTTATAGACGGCATCCCGGGCGGGAGCCTGAATACGGTATCTCCCGATGATATCGAAAGCATTGACGTGCTTAAGGACGGCTCTGCTGCAGCCATTTATGGCACCAGGGGCAATAACGGGGTCATCCTGATCACCACCAAAAGGGGGGCCAGGGCGACCGGAGCCCCGACCGTGACCTACCATGGTTATGTATCTGCCGAGCAGATATCCAACAAGATAGAGGTGTTCAGCGCAGAGGAGTACCGCAAGATACCGGAGCTCACCAATGGCTTCTTCGAGATCGTGGACCAGGGGCATGATACCGACTGGTGGGGCGAGGTCTCACGCAGCCCATTGAACCAGAATCACAACATCTCCATCCGCGGGGGGACGGTGAGTTCCAATTATGTCGCCGCAGCAGATTACCGTGGTCAGGAAGGGCTGCTGATCAACACCGGCATCGAACAGTTGCGGCTGCGCCTGGGAATCAACCACAACCTGATGGACGACCGCCTGCGATTCAGCCTGAATGTGAGCAATAACATCACCCGGGGCAGGACGAACGACCAAAGCCAGATCTATTTTGCCACCAGGATTGCCAATCCGACGGAATCCATCAAAGACGAATCCGGGGCCTATTCTTTCTTTGCCGGCGTGAACAATGCCGTGCAGATGGCCCGGGAGTTTGAAGAGGACATCAACTGGAACCAGACCCTTCTGAACGGCCGGGTGGTTGCCGAGTTGATTGATGGATTGAACGTGACGGTGGTGGGGGCCCTGCAGCGCTTCAGCCACCTTAACGGCTGGTATGGCAACAGGATGTACAATATTCAACGAACGGGTGAAGGCGGTCGCAATACCAGCCTGAACCAGCAGCTGACTTTTGAGTCGTACGCGGATTATTCCAGGAACATCAACAGACACGAGTTTGTGGTGCTTGGGGGATACAGTTTTCAGGACTTCACCTGGGAGGGATTCAACCTCGAGAACCACAATTTCCCGTCCGATGCCTTTGGTTATGCCAGGCCGGACCTGGGGTATGCCTTGTCGGAAGGGCTGGCCAGCATGGGCGGAAACAAGGGGATGAGCCGGCTGATCGCCTTTTTCAGCAGGGTCAACTACAGCTTCGATGATAAATACCTGTTTTCTGCCAGCATCCGGAGGGAGGGTTCAACCAAGTTCGGAGAAAACAACCGCTGGGGTTGGTTTCCCGCCGTGTCGGCAGGCTGGGTCATTACCCGCGAGCCCTTCATGGCCGGCATCGGATTCCTCAATGAATTGAAGTTGCGTGCCGGTTACGGTGTGACGGGGACGGAACCCCACAACTCCTACCTGTCCCAAATGCGCTTCGATTACCACACCCCCACCTTTTACGAAGGCCGGTGGATCTACAGCATTGGTCCGACGATGAATCCCAACCCCAACCTGAAATGGGAGACCAAGCATGAGGCGAATATCGGGCTCGACTTTGCCCTACTGAACAACAGGCTGGGCGGCAGCGTCGATTTTTACATGCGGAACACCCGGGATTTGTTGTATTCCTATAATGTGCCGGTTCCGCCGAACCTGGTATCGACCATCCTGGCCAATGTGGGGGAGATTTCCAACCAGGGGGTCGAACTCTATCTGAATGCAGCCATTGTGGAGAGGGGCGACCTTTGGTGGAATGTGTCGACAAACTTTTCTTACAACACCAACAACCTGGTGAAGCTCTCGGACGATACCTACAAGCGTGATTTTCTCGAGGTTGGAAACACGGGTGCTCCCGTACAGAAGAACACCCACCGTGTCGAGGAAGGCATGCCCCTGGGGAATTTCTTCGGGTGGAAGTCCGTCGGACTGGATGAGAATGGGGCATGGGTCATTGACGGGGGTGAATATGGGGTGGATGCAGACCGGCAGATCCTGGGCAACGGCATCCCCAAGATGTTCGCCGGCTTCACCACTGGCGTCGGGTATAAGGGCCTGGACCTTTCCGTTTCCCTGCGCGGGGCGTTTGGTTTCCAGATCCTGAACCAATACCGGATGTTGTGGGAGAACTTCATCAAGGGACAGCAGTACAACTTTCCGGTAAGCATCCTGGATCATCCCTACGGAACCGACACCTGGGTAAAGACAGCCCCGGCGTATGTCAGCTATTACGTGGAGGACGGCGACTACCTGAAGATTGACAACGTGACCCTTGGATACAATTTCAGGGTCGGCAACCTGAAACACATTCAGGTCCTCCGGCTGTACGTCTCCGGGACGAACCTTTATACTTTCACCAACTATAAAGGGGTCGATCCGGAGATCAACTTCATTGGATTGTCTCCGGGAATCGACTTAGTAGGGGGTTATCCCACCACGAGGATGATCACCGCCGGGATCAAACTGAGTCTGTAAGGGACCACCGATAGGCATTATATTAAAGACCAAAAACCCTGATACAATGAAAAAATTACTGATAACCGTTCTGGTGATATGTTCCGGGCTGGTTTCCTGTACCGACCTGGATGAAAAAGTATATGACTTGCTGACGGAGGACAAGTTCTATGAGCATTTTACAGACGAAGACCTGATTGCGGCGATCGGCTCGATCTATTCCGACATGCGCAGGTTGTATGCCGGAGGTGGCATCCATACCGGTGGTTGCTGGCTTTATACGGGGGAAGAGACATCCGATCTGTGGATCACCCCCAAGCGGGGCGGGGCCTGGTATGACGGGGGCATCTATTTCCGGCTGAACCAGCACACCTGGACCACCCAGGATCAGCACTTCCTTGGAAACTGGCGGACCTTCTACCGGGGGGTGAATACCTGCAACAGGTTGCTTTTCCAGTTCGAAGGGCAGGATTTTGACAACAAGGAGAACGTGCTGGCGGAGATCAAGGTGGCCCGCGCCTTTTGGTATTACCACCTGATTGACTTCTTCGGAAATGTGCCCCTGGAAACCAATTATGACGTGCCGGAAGGCTACCTTCCCCAAACCAGTTCCAGGCAGGATGTGTTTAGCTTCATCGTTTCGGAGCTGGAGGCGAACATCCCTCTTTTAAAAGCCTCCGGTTACGCCCGGTGGAACATGTATGCCGCCAAGCACCTGCTGGCAAGGGTGTATCTGAACTCGGAGGTGTGGACCGGGGTTCCGCAGTGGGACAGGGTGGTTGAACTGACGGACGAGATCATGGCCTCCGGCCGCTACAGCCTGGACGTGGATTACAGCACCCCGTTCACCACCGAAAATGACGCAGCTTCCAGGGAGCTTGTCCTGGCCATCGTGAATGACGAAGTCTATCATCCCTGGGGCCAGGCATTCCACATCCACCTTTGGGCACACCACCACAAGTTCCGTTTTCATGCCAATACGGTGACCTCTTACTGGGGTGGTTTTTGTGCCCCGCCTGAATTGATCGATTCCTATCATGCAGAGGACCTGCGCCTCGGGAAGACCTGGCTTGGCGGGCAGCTGTACGACAATACCGGCGCCTTCAGCGGCACCGTAGGCACTCCCCTGATGTGCGATCCCTGGAACCCGAGGGATCAGGGCAAACCACTCATTTACACTAAGGAGATCGTTTTTGACCAGGACGGTGTAACCACCGGGGAACGCGACGGGATGCGGCTGATCAAGTATGAGATCCCGGAAAGGGCTTTGAACACCCTGAGCGTGGACTTCCCTTACTTCCGCTATGCCGATGTTTACTTCATGAAGGCCGAGGCCTTGTGGAGAAAAAACAACAAGGCGGCCACCCCGCAGGTGGTGGATCTGATCAATGCGGTCAGGAGCCGGGCGTTTGTGAATTTTTCGGGAGACAAGGTCCTGCGCCCCGACCAATTGGATGACGAACGGTTCCTGCAGGAGTATGCCTGGGAGTTTGCCGCAGAAGGACACCGCCGGCAGCAGCTGATCCGCTTTGGGGTGTATACCACCAGGGAGTGGATCATGCACCAGCCCAGTCAGGATTTCCGGAACCTGTTCCCCATTCCGCACCAGGAAATGCTGGCCAACCCCAACCTGATCCAGAATTCAGGTTATTGAGCCGGAGGGATGGACAGGGGAATGGTCATGTTTCCCTTTTTGTTGAACTTACTATTCCGGGCAGGCCGGGCAAAAGGACCCGGCAGGCTCACCAATAATATGAACCCAATTAGCATTTAAACGGATGAAGAAATTATTTTTAAAGGGACTGATAGCGACGGCCTTCCTCCTGGTTTGGGCGTCCTGCCAGCAACAAACAACCAATCAGGAGGCGCAATACGTCACCAACCGTGCTCCGTTGAGAGAAAACCCCTATCTGGAGCTTCCGCTGGGCTCCATTCAGGCTGAGGGCTGGCTGGAAGAAATGCTGGTTCGCCAGAAAAACGGATCCACAGGGCAACTGGATGTCCTTTATCCCAAAGTCATGGGCGACAACAACGGCTGGCTCGGGGGAGACGGCGACCAATGGGAAAGGGGGCCGTACTGGATCCATGGGCTGCTTTCCCTGGCATATACCCTCGATGACCAGGACCTGATCGATAAAACGACGCCCTGGATCGAATGGATACTGAACAGCCAGAAAGAATCCGGGTTTTTCGGGCCTGACCAGGACTTCCCGAACCTGCCGGGGGTCCAGCGCAACAACAGCGCCGATTGGTGGCCCCGCATGGTGGTCCTCAAGATCCTGAAAAACTATTATACCGCTACGGGGGATGAGCGGGTGATCGGTTTGATGACCAATTATTTCCGCTATCAGAATGACATGCTTCCGGAGCAACCCCTCGACAACTGGACGTTTTGGGCCAGGTACCGCGGGGGGGACAACCTGATGCTGGTCTACTGGCTCTATAACATTACCGGCGATGCCTTCCTGCTGGACCTTGCGGAAATGATCCATGAGCAGACGTTCGATTATACCGGTGTGTTTCTGGACTCAGACCTGATCGCCAGGAAAGACAACATCCATTGCGTGAACCTGGCACAAGGGATCAAGGAACCCGTGGTCTATTACCAGCAGCGTCCAGAGCCGAAATACCTCGAGAGCGTCAAAAAGGCGTTTGCCGATCTGAGGATGTTTTCGGGGCAGCCGCAAGGGATGTTTGGCGGGGATGAGGCCCTCAGAAACAACGATCCCACCCACGGGGTGGAACTGTGCTCTGTGGTGGAGCTGATGTTCAGCCTGGAAACCATGCTGGCCATTACGGGGGATGTACAGTTTGCCGACCACCTGGAAAAGGTGGCATATAACGCACTGCCCACCCAGATCGCCGACGATTTCATGACCCGGCAATACTTCCAGCAGGCAAACCAGGTCCTGATCACCCGGGATGACCGGAATTTCAGCGTCAACCATCACGGGACGGACTCTCCCTACGGACTGCTGACGGGGTATCCCTGCTGTACCGCCAACATGCACCAGGGCTGGCCGCTATTCACACAAAACCTTTGGTTTGCCACCCCGGAAGGGGGACTGGCCGCTTTGGTTTACGCGCCATCTAGGGTTACGGCCCGGGTGGCCGGAGGTGTCGAGCTGACCGTTCAGGAAGAAACCAACTACCCCTTCGAAGATGTCGTGCGTTTTAACCTGAGCCTGGAAGGGGGAGGGGCTGCCTCTTTCCCTCTGGATCTGCGAATCCCTGCGTGGTGTGAAGAGGCTCTGGTCATGGTGAATGGTGAAGTCGTGGCAAGGCCTTCGGGCGACCAGGTCTACCGGCTGCAGCGCACCTGGAATGACGAGGACCAAGTGGTGCTCGAACTGCCCTCGGAGGTCCGCCTGGAAAGAGGCCATGAACGGTCGGTTTCAGTGGAGCGCGGACCCCTGGTTTTTGCCCTCAGGATGGGCGAAGACTGGAGGCGGGTGACCAACACACTAGACGCGGACATTTATGGTGACCATTATTACGAAGTATACCCCACTACGCCCTGGAACTACGGACTGATCGATGTTCCGGAACAGGACATTCAGCAGGCCTACCAGGTCGTTTGGCGCGACACCGTACCAGACTTTCCATGGAACCCGGAATCTGCCCCCATGCAGATCCATACCCGGGGGCAAAGGTTCCGCACCTGGGAAATGTATGGGGCGTCCGCCGGCCCGCTTCCCTATTCGATCCAGTGGGGGCAACCGTTAGAGGGGGATGTGGAACCGCTTATCCTGATCCCTTACGGGAGCTCTCATCTGAGAATTTCCGCCTTCCCCCTGGTTGGTCATTACGCTACCATGGAATAAATCGAAAGGGGGCTGTCATGGGATGTCGTTATCTGTTGGTTTTAATTGCCTTGGGGATATGTGTTCCCGGAACCGGTTTTTGGGAAGCCGCCGCCCTGCCCGGTAACGAAACCGTGAAGCAGACAGCAGACCTGAGCATACGCTTCATGCACATCAAACCCCAGGTAGAAGACCCATGGCTTACAGCCCATTGGGCCTTTGACGAGGGGAGCGGGTACCAGGCTTCCGACGCGTCGGGACGGGAGGCCACGGCCTGGCTCGGAGGGGAACACTGGAACACGGAGGACTGCGGACTGACCGCCTCCCTGTGGAAACCAGGCAGGCGGGGGTGGAGCGTTCATTTAAACGGGACGCAATGGTTGCAGGTGCGGCAGGCGCCTCATCTGGAACATGCGGGAGAGCAAAGCCTGAACCTGTGGGTGATGCCGCAGGAGAAAGTATCCGGTTGGCTGGTCGGCAACCTCTCCCCTTCAGGCGGATACGCCCTCTCTGTGCTCGATAATGGCGCCCTGGCGTTTGAATACATGGATTCACTGTCTGAACGGCGGGTTCTCCGCTCAGATCCGGGCTTGGTAGTGGTTGGTGCCTGGCAAATGGTGGGGGTGTCCTTCTCCCCCCGTAACGGATTGTTGCGGTTTTCCCTGAATGGAAATGCCGTTGGGGATTACGAAATCCCCGCCCTTCCCATGAAGCCGTCTCAGACCGACCTGTTCATTGGAGGAGCCCCCGGCATGACCCGGGGACTCCTCGGACGGGTCGATGAAGTCAGCCTGTTCTCACGGGCCCTGGAAGAACAGGACTGGGCTTCCCTATATGTCTCTGGCCTTCCCAGGGCCTACCTGCAGTCCAGGGAGACCATCGATGCAGGGCGGTCCGAATGGTCGCGCTTCCGGGGCAATGAACCCATCCCCCACCCGGTCGAAGAGGCCAGCCTGATGAACCTCCGGTTTGATGGCGACCCGGCTTGCACGCCAGGGAGGCAGCCCTTAAAATCCGAGAACCCTTTGTTTGTCCCGGGCTTTTTTGGAGGGGCCCTGGACGGAAGCTCCCTCAGAGGGGGGCTTTGCTATGATTCCCCATACCATGAAGGGCGGGGGACCATAGAGCTGTGGGTGGCCTTATCCGATGAAAAGGGAGGGCCGGTCTTCAGGCTTGAAGGAAAGGAAATGGGGGCCGAAATCCATTTGTCATCGTCGGATGTGGTTTTGGTTTATGGTCCGCCAAACAATCGTTCCGGGGCAGAGAACCTCCGTGTGTCCGGGCTGAACCTGCAAAAGGACCTCCCCATACACCTGGCTTTGTCCTGGGATGGGCCGTCCGGGGCATTCCGGCTTTTCCTAAATGGGGCACCCCTGGCGGATGAGGGCGGCATGAAGGCTGCCCTGCCTTTCGGCGGCAAAATTTGGATTGGGGGGAATAAAACAGAATCCTTCCTGGGATTGGTGGACGATGTGGCTTTGTCGTCCGGCTTCAAAGACTGGGGTGAGGTTTGTCCCCGCGGGCATGTGGCCACGGAATCTCCCGCCATGGACCTGATGCTGGGGTTCAACCACCGGGAGCCAGGCCGGCTGTTTCACTGGAGGCCAGGACAAGAGGGAGCTTACTGGACTTACGGGGAGAAGGCCTGGGACCACCCTGAAGAGGCCGGTTGCATCGTGCAGGAGGTCGGTTCGGGAATACAAACCCTGTACCACCCGGATGCCTTCGGGCATGACTCCTCTGTCGAGGCCAGTATTTCTGTGGACTCTCTGGAGGGAGGGTGGGTGGGGGTGTTTGTTCATTCGCCCGGCCCGGAGACCAGGCATTTCTCGGGCGGGGTATTCGCCGTGGACTTTCTGAACAGCCGGTTGTGGCTCGCCACGATCCGTGACGGCCGGGTCGTGCGTGAAAAGGAGTTTAAAAATGACTTCGAATTTCAGGAGGGACGCGTTTACCAGCTGACGCTGAGTGCCGTCGGGGGGGTGTTGCGGGGATATGTTGACAACCGGAATGTGGCATCCATGATCAGCCAAGGCGAAGATGCGGGCCGGGGATATGCCGGCCTTTTCACCCTGGATGGCCGCGCCAGCTTTGATGACGTCCATTTCAAGGCCATTACCCCGGCAACCGTAGACTCGCGAAGGATCGAAATGCGGATGATCGGGACATCGGAAGAAATTGCATACGCAGACTGGGGCTTTCATGCCTTCAGGTGGAAGAAAAGACACGGACAGGTTCCATGGGAGCGTCATACCAAAAACCCGGAACCACCGGGAAATATTTTCGGGCCCGACGCGCAGACCTCCCGCCCCAATCCGTCCTCCTTCTGGCGGTCGCAGGATGCCGCCAACTCGGCTTTGATCCTGGTGAACGGGACCTTTTATTATTTCCTGAGGGGAAACCCGACCATTGGCGGCAGGCACGGCAACGCGCAGATCGGGGTGTTGTGGACGGAGGATAGGCATTTTGACGGACTTCGCTTTACGGATCCGACCCTGGAAGAAAGTGGCCGGGAAAGGAACTGGGTGCTTCAGGGGCATCCCGACACCAACAGGGAAGGGTGCAGCGATGAGCCCCCGCGGCATGAACGGTTTCAGTTGAACGACCAGGGAGTGGTCTATCTGGATGGAAAGATCCTGATGGTCTGCCGTGAATTCAGGAACAGAAACCCGCACTCCAACCCGTTCAGGAGGTTGGTGATGGCGCTGTTCGACCCGGAGAAAAGACAGTGGACCAACCCGCTTCCACAAACGGTTTCGTGGTCGTCCATGAATCCGGACTCCTGTTATGCTGGTTTATATGGCATCAACGCCACCCCGGAGCTGGCGCTGCTGCGGGACCCCGTCGATGATGGATTCGTGGTGTTGTTGTACCATGGAATGACCAGTGAATTCAGGGCCGTTCATGAATCGACACAGGGCCACAGGTATAATGCGGTATCGGGCTTTTCTTTTGACGGAGAAACGCTGCATCCGCATCCGGCTTACCCGGAGAAGGAATCCGTCTATACCCGCAAAGGCGATTTGCTTTTCGGAGAGAGGGTCTTGTTTGATAACGGGATATGGTACATGCACGCCAATGCCCATAGCGAACGGCTGGTCAGGGACTGGCCAGATCGCTTCTCCCTGTATGCTGCACTGGACCCATATGAGGGGGCGTGGGTGGAAAGCAGGGACAGCCAACATCCGGAACGCCCGTATTTCGAAAGGGGGAGGCCGTTCGACCCGGACAACGGCGCCATCTGGCAAGGCACCATGCTCCGGTACCGCAACCGGTATTACATGTATTATGAGAACTACCACGTGATAGACAACGTGGAGGAAATGTATGAACAGTATGATCACTTGCAGACGGGCTCCCGGGTGGGGTATTCCACGGCCAATTAGCAGCCGCCCACCCCGTCCACCAGGGGCCCCCGGCAGGTAAAAAACGACAATCAATGAAAAAATCCCTGATATACGCACTCCCCCCGGCCCTGGCCCTGTTTTCCTGCGGGGGCGAGCCGGAGCCGTCCAGGCCCAATATTTTGATGATTATGGCCGATGACCTGGGGTATTCCGACCTGGGTTGTTTCGGGGGTGAAATCAGCACCCCCAACCTGGACAGGCTGGCAGAAAACGGCATCCGCTTCACCCATTTTTACAACACCACGCGCTGTTGTCCCACCCGGGCCTCCCTGATCACGGGACTCTACCCGCACGAAGCGGGTGTCGGTTATATGACACATGTGAACACCGGTGGCGGTTACCTGGGGTATTTGAATGACTCCACCGTTACCATTCCGGAGGCGTTGGCGGCAGCAGGCTATCATACCTCCATGACCGGCAAGTGGCATTCGGGTGCCGTGCGGCATTCATGGCCCGAGAACCGGGGGTTCGAGCGGTTTTTCGGAATCCATCACTGGGTGGACAGTTATTATAAGGTTCTGGACGACTGCGAGGTGTTTGAGGACGGGGTGATGGTCATTCCCGAGTCCGACAACCCCCGGCTGTATGCAGCGGAAGGGAAGGAGTGGTATACCACCGATGTGTTTACCACGAAAGCCATCGAATACCTCGACGAAGCCCTCGACCAGGGACGTCCGTTCTTTCAGTATGTGGCGTATAACGCCCCGCATTGGCCGCTGGAGGCCCATGATGAGGTCATTGAACGGTACCTTGACCGCTATCATGATGGCTATGAGGCGCTCAGGGAGTCGCGGTATCAGACCATGGTGGACCTGGGTATCCTTGACCCTGCCTGGAATCTTCCGGAACAAACCACCCCGGACTGGGACGTTCAAAGTGATTCGGCCAGGCTGGACATGGTATTCCGCCGTGCCATTTATGCGGCGCAGGTAGATATCATGGACCAGAATATCGGGCGGCTGATCCGGCACCTTGAAGACCGCGGGGTGTTGGACAATACGGTGATCCTGTTTTTTTCAGACAACGGTTGCTCGGCCGAACCACACGACAGTGATTACGGATACCAATGGGGGCAAAATACCCGTTGGAATTATGAGGCGTGGCGGACCGCCTCGGAAAGGGCCGGTGCCAGTCAGGGGAAGGTGTGGAGCGTGGCCAGCAACAGCCCCTTCAGAAAGCACAAGCGGTATACCCATGAAGGGGGGATATCCACGCCCCTGATCGTCCACTGGCCGGAGGGCATCACCGGACCCGGCCGCATCGACCGGAAGCCATCCCATGTGGTGGATATTTTGCCCACCTGCCTGGAGCTTGCCGGGGCATCCTATCCGGAGAGAAGGGACGGCGTCCCGGTGAAGCCCGCCCGGGGGATCAGCCTGGTGGACAACCTGAAGGGCAAGAATGGCAGCCCGCACTCCTTCCTGTTTTGGGAGCACGAGGGACATGGAGCGCTTCGCGAAGGTTACCGGTGGAAGATCGTCAGCGACAGGGCCTGGGATGAAGGGTCCTGGGAGTTGTATGACATGCTGGCCGACCGTACGGAAACCACGGACCTGTCTGCGGTGTTTCCGGAAGTGCGGGCCCGCATGGTTGCCAGGTGGGAAGAACTGGCATGGGAGACCCAGGTGCTTCCCTGGCCCGATTATTCTGACGCGCCCGTGAACCCGGTAGACAAATAATGCACCAGGAATTAGTAAAACTGAAAAACGACAATCAATCTACTATGAGGTTATTTCTGCTGATTTCTTTTGTTGTCCTGTTTTTTTGCGGAACCATCCCGGCTTTCGCCCAGAACACCTTGTTTAAAAAATACGAGGCCAACCCGATCATTGATATTGGATCAGGCCAGCCCGACTGGCGGCGGATCCATGTGGCCAATGCGGCCATCCTGAGTCCGGAAGAAACATCCGACGGCACCTGGAGAATTTACATCAGGGGAAGCGGCAATGTCCCCCAGTACCATGATCAGATCGGCATCCTGTACCAGGACACGGCGGGTTTTTCCCCTTATGGCCCCTGGCTGGAATACGAGCACAACCCCGTGATCCCCCATGGCAGTCCGGGGTTTTATGACGACCTGCATTTGCTGGACTGCTCACCGGTTGTCGGGGAAGGAGGCGATATTTATTTTTATTACAAAGCAGTGAACTATGCGCGCACCTCCAGTCTGGCCGGGGCCAGGTCGACCGACGGGGGCTTTACTTTTGAAAAGTTTGACAGCAACCCGTTGAAAATGGATGTGGGGGCCAACGATGCGGTGTATCATGACGGCAAATACTACATCTATTATGGCGATGCCCTGTACAACAGGCAGACCAATCGTCGTGACGGCGACCTGGAAGTGTACCTGAAAATCACCGAAGACCCCCAGGACATTTCCGGCGTGGACAGCATCAAGGTCCTGGGAGTGGGGGGAGGCCCCGGCAATTTCGACAGCGAGGCGGTCAACGGGGCCCGCATTTTTCGTTTGGACGGCAAATGGTTTATGATCTACCAGGGCAGCCAGCGGCATTTTGACTTTCCGGAGCGTTTTCATGCCGCCTATTCGGATGACCTGATCCACTGGACCAAGGTGGACAACGATTTTCCCATGATGACAAGAGGCGGGCTGGGGGACTGGGACCAGGGCGCCATCTGGTACGGGGAGGTTTTTGAGCACCGGGACACCCTCTATATGTTGTATGAGGGCTGGGGGTGTTACTGTATTCCGGAAGACCGCGACGAGGCCTACTTCCCGGGCAACTCCAGAACAGGAATCGCCCAGGTGGCCGTAAAGGATTTTCTGCTTTGGGCAGAAGGCGGATTTGATCCCTCCTGGAGGGAAGATCCCTATGGCCCCGGCGGATTGATAGCCGATTTTGAAGACCACCACCTGGGCCTGTACCCGACCCACGGCATGCCCTATGGTGTCGTGACCAACCCTTTCCCGGATGAGGTCAATCCCAGCACCACCTGTGGGCGGGTGACCACCATTGCGGAACGATGGGCCCTGCTGTATTCAGACCCCCTGCCTGTCCGGTTCGACTTTTCCCGGGGGAGTGTGTTCAGCATGAAGGTCTACTCCAGTGTTCCCGGAAATGTGTTCTTCAAAATAGAGCACCCGACGGATTGGAGCCTCGGACAGTTGGAGGTGGAGGGATATCTCAGCCAGGTGAACCAGTGGGTTGACATGGAATTTGATTTCGCCCCATTCGCGCCGGAATCGGATTTGTACGGGAAGATCATCCTGTTGTTTGATGCCGGAAATACCGAGGTCGGGAACCATTGGTACTTCGACGACATACGGTTTAATTCGATCGCCACATCGGTTCCTCCGTCCGTTGAGCAAGTCCGGCCGCGGGACGGCCTGCGGGTATGGCATGACCGGTCAAGCCACCATTTGCTGGTGAAAGGGGACGGAGATTCCGGGGATTACCGGATTTTTGGCATGGACGGCAGGCTGGTGCAGCAAGGACGCGGCCACAGGATCTATATTGGCTCGCTGCGTCCGGGGGTGTATATCATTCGCACGGAGAACGGGGGCGCCCGCTTTATCCGCTGATTCCGCCGCGGGGACCCCGGGTCTTTTCCCAGGAAGATTGCGGGTAAATGGCTGGCATTTTGTATCTTTACAGGACGCTGGGTCGCTAAATATCCATACAAAAAGCGGGTAATTAATGATGCCGACCATGTTTCGCACCCTATCGTTTTTTTTTCTTTGTTGGTTTATTACCGGAGCTGCTGGCATACCAGCCATCGGCAATGAGGTGACATTCCGGCATATTACCGACAAAGACGGATTGTACTACAACTGGATATGGGATATTTACAAGGACTCTGAGGGGTATTTGTGGTTTTCTTCCCAGGAAGGCGCTTTCCGTTATGATGGCACCGGGTTTGAAACCTTCAAAGTGAGGTCCACAACCGGCTTTCCTTATCTCAAGATCCATTGTGTGTTTGAAGACAACAGCGGGTTTATCTGGTTCGGGACCAACGAAGGCCTCGTAAGGTTTGACAGGGTAAGCAATGAATACGAACGGGTTCTTCTGGACCAGGCAGGCGGACCGGCCTCCAACCTGGTGAATGACATCAAGGGAGACTCGAATGGTGTGCTGTGGCTGGCCACCGGTCATGGGCTGATTTCGTTCACCCCGGCCACAGGAGGGCTGGTGGTGTATTCCGCAAGCGACTCCCCCAACTCCCTAAACACCAATGTGATGAATGAGTTGTTGCTGGACTCCAAAAACAACCTGTGGATCGGGGGCAACAACGGTGACCTGTATCAATTCATTCCGCACAACGATTATTTTTTGCACTTCCGCAATCCGGCCAATCAGGGGTTTTCTGGGATCAACGCCCTGTATGAAGACCACCAGGGGTATCTCTGGGTTGGTTACGAAGGTGCGGGAGTGGCCAGGTTCAATACATGGACCAAGGAGTATGTGCGGCATTATGTGAACAGCGGAGAACCAGGGCAGATTGCCAGCAATCTGGTGCGGGGAATTGTGGAGAGCAACAACCACACCATCTGGTTTGGGACAGAGAAGGGTTTGTCCATCCTGAACCAGGAAACCGACCAGTTCAGCACGGTTACATCAAGCTTTGACAACCGGTACGGACTCAACGACAATGCGATCTACAGCCTGTTCAAGGAGGACAACGGGGACATTTGGGTGGGGACTTTTTTCGGCGGGGTGAATGTGTTTCACAACCGCCCCCGCTTTATTCAGACCCACCTGCCTGACGGGTCTTCGTCCAGAATCAGCGGAAAGGCTATCGGGCCCATCATACAGGATGGCGATGTTCTGTGGGTCGGCACGGAAGACAATGGCCTAAACCGCTTTAGAATAAGCGACAATTATTTTGAACACTTTACCCGGGACAACAGCGGGTTGTCCTACGATAACATCCACGCCCTCTGCCGCGATCACCTGGGAAACCTGTGGGCGGGCACCTATACCGGAGGGTTGAACCTCCTCAAGCCCGGGGCGAAGTCATTCGTACATTTCAGACACTCTGACGACCCCCGAAGCATTTCGAACAACAGCATTTACCGGATATACAATGACTCGGACAATAATTTGTGGATTGGCACAAGGGGTGGCCTGAACAGGTACAACTACGGCAACGGAACGTTTGAACGCGTTCACGGGAATGTGCTGGGAGGGCAGTTCATCTGGGATATCGAAGAAGACCGGCAGGGCAATATCTGGGTGTGCACTTTTGGCCAGGGAGTGTTTATTCTGAACAAGGGCAAAGGATTTCAGCTGCAACATGTCCCCATGCCGGTACAACAAACCATTACCCTTCTCATGCGTGAGAATGGTGAAATGTTGATCGGCACGGAAAAACAAGGGCTGATCATTTATGATCCGGATTCCGGCACCCAGCGGCACCTGACCCTGGATGACGGGCTCCCGGACAACACGATCTATGGCATTGTGGAAGACAACAGCCATTCTGTGTGGCTGACAACCAACAACGGCCTGGTTAAAACACGCGACTTTGAAAGCTTCGAGGTTTTTACCGTCTATGACGGGCTGCCGACCAACCGGTTCAATTACAACTCGGCTGCGAGGGTCAACGGAAAATTGTATTTCGGCAGCACCCAGGGCCTGGTCATTGTGGACCCGGAATTGCAGGTGTTTGAGGAGTACGTGCCGAGGCTCCATCTTTCCGCTATTGATTTTCCCGACAACGAAGCAGAAGGCTCCGGACTTGGGAGAACGATCAACTATATGGAAGAACTTAGTCTAGATCCCGGGCTGAACTCCTTCAGCGTTTCCTATTCAGGGGTCAACCTGCGGGATGGAAATAAGGTAAGATATGCCGTGTTCATGGACGGGGTGGACAAGGAGTGGGATTTTGTAGGGGGCAACAGGGTGGCAAAGTATAATAACCTGGACCCCGGACGGTATGTATTCAGGGTGAGGACCGTGGACAAGGTGGGCGGGTTGCAGGATAATGAGAAAGCGCTGGCCATAATGGTACAACCCAGGTGGTATGGGACCATGCTTGCCAAGACGGTATTTGCCGGGGTGGGGCTGGCCATCTGCATTGTCATCCTGGTTTTGCTGTATACCCGGGCGAAAGTGAAAATTGCCCTGCGGATCGAGAAGATGGAAAAGCAGAAGATCAAGGACATCAATGATGCGAAAATCGAATTCTTCACCAACATATCTCATGAATTCAAGACCCCGCTGACACTCATTCAGGGCCCCATTAACAGGCTCATCAAGGACGAGGGCATCACCCGGGAGCAAAAGGAGTGGTACCTGTCGCTGATCAAAAAGAATGGCGAACGGCTCCTGCACCTGATCAATGAGTTGCTGGGCTTCCGGAATGCAGGCAGGGACATGGACGAGCTCAGGCTGGAAAACGCAGATATCCGGGAGATCCTGGACAATGTATCGGAAAGCTTTATCTGGATTGCCGAGGCCAACGGCATCAACTTTACCTGTGTCGTGGATGACTCCGTGTCACCGGCCTGCCTGGATGTGATCAAGCTGGAAAAGGTGCTGAACAATTTGCTGATCAACGCATTCAGCAATACCCCCAAGGATGGGTTCATCTCGGTGGAAGCGTACCTGAAGGGCGCCAACCTGGTGATAAACATCAAAAACTCAGGGAAAGGGATTCCTTCGGATGTCCTGAAGAAGATCTTCGAAAGGAATTTCTCTTCCAATGGGAACGGGGATCTGAACCAGGGAACGGGGATCGGGCTGGCCTATACAAAAAACCTGGTGGAGTTGCACAAGGGAAGCATCGACGTCTACAGTCTGGAAAACGTGGAGACAACCTTTGTGGTGAAAATCCCGGTCGATCTGCAGGCCTCCCTGGCCGGCAGCAACGGGGAGTATTTATCGCTTAACGCCTGCAAGTGTCCGGAGGGTGTTGTGCTGCATAACGGGGGTTCCTTCCTGCCCCCCGGGCACCGTCCGACGATCCTTGTTGCAGAGGATGTGAAGGAGCTCCGGGACTTCCTGAAAGACACACTCGATGAGAAATTCAAGGTCCTTACCGCCGCCAATGGTCTCGAGGCCTTTAAGATGGCCCAGGCCGAAAATCCTGACATCATTGTGAGTGACATCATGATGCCCAAACTCAACGGCTACGAGTTGTGTTCAAAAATAAAGAACACCTTCACCACGAGCCATATCCGGGTGGTCCTTCTTACGGTGTTGTCGGAAGATCAGGATAAGCTGATCGGGTATAAATCGGGGGCGGACGCGTTTATTTCAAAGCCTTTCGAGATCGAGCTTCTGATATCAAGGATTGAAAACCTGTTGAAAGACAGCCACGTCTTAAAACAGAAGTTCCAGCAGGACCTGGATGTTACCCTGGAGGAAATCACGTATTCCAATCCGGACGAAGAGTTGCTGAAAGGAATCTTCGAAACGGTGAACACACACCTGTCCGACGTGGATTTTGATGTAAACAGGTTTGCCCAGGAAATCGGCCTGAGCAAGTCCACCCTGTATAGAAAGATGAAGTCCATCACCGGCTTGTCGGCCAACAAATTTGTTCAGGTGGTCAGGCTGAAGAAAGCGGCCCGGCTATTAAAAGAAACCGAAATGGGCATTTCCGAGATTGCTTATGAGGTGGGATTCAATGATCCGTATTATTTTAGCCGGGCCTTTAAGGAAAACTTCGGGGTTTCTCCAAAAAAATACCGGGAAACCTTTTTGTCCTCTGTGGAGCAATAAAGCGTTTCCCGGTAAATGGGTGCGCCGGCCCTCCCGGCGGGGTGTGTCCTTAGTTTAACAGGACCTTTACCACTTCTGTTCCCCACTCAGAATGTACCTGCAAGAGATACAAGCCGGGCCTCCGGCCTGAGAGGTCCAGCTGATACAGCCCGGTGGCTTCCCTGGTCATGACCTGCCGTCCGGTCAGGTCGTAGACTTTCAATACAGAGATCTTGTCTGGAGGCAGGTTTACATGGACAATGCCTTCGCTTGGATTGGGATAAACCATGAGCCCTTTCGGCTCCGGAAGGCTGACATAATCAGTTGTGGGGTCAGCATAAGCCGTTCCATAAACAGCCATTCCCGTAATGATCCAAAAATCCCGCTGACCGGTGGTGCCCAGAAGCGACTCATAGGCATGAAACCGGAAAGTCAGGGTGTCGCCGCCCCCCGGGTTGCTCAGGTGAATCTGGTCCGTGTTGAAAGCATCCCGCTTCACCTCCAGAACGGCAATGGGTTCAAAGGTTTCTTTACCGTCATCTGACACGGTGACCAGCACCTTCCCGGGCCCCAGCACCTGGGTGTTTGCCTTGTGGTTGATCTCAATTCGTGACACCCCGTAAAGGGCGTCTTCCTTGGGCGAGATGGTGAACTCGAGGAATTTTTCCTCATCATAATCCCCTTCCGGCCAGCCGTAGGGGCGGAAATACCCCACAGGATAGTTGTAGTTGAACTCCAGGTTGTCCGTGTAGAACAGGGAGGAGAACTCCAGGAACTCGCTGACACCGTCGGGTTTGAAGAGGTCTTCTACCGGGGTTTCCTCAAAAACCCCCACCGGAAAAGGGAAGGCGCCCAGGGTTTCTTCGGCACGGGTTCTCGGCTCCGGATCATCGTTGATCACGATGTTGTCAAAATAAATTTCGATGTCCCCGCTCAGGCGGTCGGATACGGTGGCATTGATAAAATCCGGCTTGATCTCAATGTAGGAATAGGTCCCCGGCTTGTTGATTTCGAAGACCAGGTCTTCCCATTCGCTTTCCTTTGTCTGGCCCGTATGAACGATTTCACCGGTGTTGTTGCCCCCGGTCGGCTGATGGCCGTTCTTGACCTGCACGCAGACATTGGAAATAACCGGTTTATAGATCATCATGTGGAGGTACTTGGGGGTGTCGTTGATCGTGATGTCCTCAAACTCAAACCAGGCGTAGGCCCACCAGTTGCCACGCACGTCTCTGGTGAACCGCCCCACTTTTTCGCTGGGATTGATTCCGGTGGTGTCCGGGTTGTCCACGATCTGAAAATTCTGGGAGTTTTCCACCAGGCCGCCCTCATAGTTCCCGTTGGTGCCGGAACGGGCGAAAAATCCGCTTTCGAAGTCATTGATCAGGTAAGCTCCCGAGTCCACATGGTCGGATGTGTTGTTCTCAAAAGTGCTTCCGCTTTCCGTGAAGGTGGCCCCCTGTGCGTTGAATATGGCGCCCTCCTGCCCAAAGGCATGATTGTTTCTTACGATGGTGTTCTCAAGGTGCAGGTTGCCGGCGTTGTAAGCGGCCCCGCCGTGAAAGGCCACGTTCTCCTCGATCACGCAGTTGGACAGGGTCAGTTTGGCAAAATTCTTCACGCCCCCGCCCACATTGGTCGGAGAAGGCTCCCGGATGGGAGCCGCCCCATGTCGGATGGTCAGGTCGCGGATCAGGGACTCCGGAACCGTGTTGTCACAGTTCTGCGGCTTCTGGTTGTACAGAACGGAATAGGTAAACACAGACTCCCTGTCACGAACCGGCTCAGGCAAAGCCTGGATGATGGTTTTGTCCGGTCCGGCCCCGGTCAGGGTCAGCGCCACGTCCCATTCGAGGGTGCGTGTCAGGGTAAACACCCCTTCTCCGACAACGACCTCGTCTCCGTCCTCAAGGGTCAGGAAGGCGCGGTGCAGTGTCTGAAATGCTTCTGAAGGGCTGGTCCCCGCATTGCTGTCGTCCCCGGTCTTTTCGACATGGTAGACCGTGGCATGTGCTGCCGGCAGCCAGATCCAGAAATACAAACAAATGATGGTGCGTAATGGTGTTTTCATACTTCAGGGTTTTGATGAATAAGAAAGTGGAATTTGATCGCTGTTGCCGTTATCGTTTTCAATGCTCCAGGCCGGACGATGCCGTGGTTAATTTCCTGGCGGGATCACATTGCTCATTGGGTGTGGTGAATGGTATATGGGTACCGGTCAAACACCGAAATGCCCTCGACCATTCTGGGGTCGTCTGTCTCCAGGAGGACCTCATCCAGCTTGTCAGAAAGGCGTTTTTTCAGGTCTGCATGGCCCGGGTCTCCCGCCAGGTTGTTTACCTCATAAGGATCCTCTTCAAGGGCGTAAAACTCTTCATAAGGACGCTTGCCAAACGCGAGGTCGATATAGTATGAGAACTCGGGATTGCAAAAATTGCTCAGGTACCAGGCCTTGGTCGGTCCCCCGTCAATGTCCGGAAAGTTGTTGTCCCGGGTGCCGATAGGCCAGCGTTCCGGCCGGAAGTTGCGGATGTACTTGTATTGCTTTCCATCCACGATTTTGGTGATTGCCCTCGAGGGATAACCCCGGTTCCCGGGCCTGGCAGCAGCGACATGTCTCTCAAAGCCGGTGACCACATAGTTGCGGTCCGGGTCGATCATGCCGCTTCCGGGGGCTGCAAAAACGGGAACCAGGCTTTTGCCCGTCATGACCTCCGGGATGTCCACGCCCCCCATTTCCAGGAATGTCGGCGCGAGGTCCATCAGGTTGACCATGTCATCCACAATCCGGCCTTCTTCGATCATGGCGGGGTACCGCACGGCCATGGCCACATGGGTGCCCAGCCCGTAGAGGTTTGATTTCGCCCTGGGGAAGCCGGGTATGCCATGATCCCCGCTTACCACGATCAATGTGTTGTCCAACTCCCCGATCTCTTCCAGCTTGTTGAGGATCAATCCAAGGGCGTGGTCGAACGCCACCACCTCTCCGAGATAGTCGGCAAAGTCTTCGCGGATTTCATGAACATCCGGGTATCCCTCGGGAAGCCTGCCAATCAGATCGTCCGGATCAATATTCCAGAGTTTTTTCCCCGAGCCCCTGGCCCACTCCCGGTGGGTATTCCATGGCCCCCACCAGTAACAGAAGGGCTGCCCTTCCGGGCGGGCATCCAGAAAACCCTGGAAATTTCCCTCCACCTCGCTGAAAAGCCGTTCGATCTCCGCGTCGATTTGTGACTGGGAGGAATGTCTTAAAACGGTTTGCGAGAATCGGTTGAAGTCGTTCCCATAGGGTTCAAAGGTATTGCCGGCCCCGCCATAAGGGGCATTGGGGGGCGCCCCCGGGAACCACACCTTATATGTTCTTCCGATATGGTATCCATGCTCCTTCAGGATGAGAGGATAAGAGGGAATCTCTTCGTTCCAGACGGCACCCTGGAGGATCGCCCCCCGTTCCGTTCTCCAGAAATACTGTCCCGACAACAGGGAGCTCCGGCAGGGAGTGCATTGTGGCGCCGTGACATGCGCATTGGTAAAGAGGATTCCCTCTTTGGCCACCCGGTCGATGTTGGGGGTCTGAATCAGGGCGTTCACCGTATTGCCCCCCTCCACCTCGTGGTAGATGCTGGCATACCTGCCCCAGTCATCCCCAAAGGCAAATAAAATGTTGGGTCTTTCCTGCGCCCGGGCCTCACCGCCGGAGGAAAAGGCCGATGCGATGGTCAGGGCGGATCCCAGTGTAACGGAATACTTCATGGTTTTGGTTTTGGTTATGGTTGTCTTTGTTTTTGTATTCAAGCCATCAGTGTTTGATGATTTTTGTGCTGCGGGTGCTTTGGTGCCCCCTGTATTGCAGGATGTACATTCCCGGGGAATAGGCCGAAAAATCGAAGGTTCCCGACTGGCCCTCAAGCAGCTGTTCAGTCATCAGGGTTCCCTTGATGTCAAATATTCTCACCTTGACCGGCGCCTCCTCATGGCGGCTTAGAAACACCCGGTCGCGTGTCAGCGTCGGATACACCCTGAGCCCTTCAGCCTCAGGCCCCGGGCCGGTCCGGGTGGTAACGGTCCTCGGACTGGGGTCGTCACTGACGATGATCCCGTCGAAATAGATCATGATGTCCCCTGTAAGACGGGACGCCGGATTCTGGTTGAGAAAATCCGGCTTGAACTCAAAATAGGAGTAGGTTCCCGGATTGTTGATCTTGAACACCATATCCTGCCATTCGTTGATGTAAGCCTGGTTGTGGTTGATGATTTCCCCGCTGTTGCTGGCGGGCTGGGCATGCCTGTCCTTGATCTGGATCGTGACAGGGGAAAGCAGGGGTTTGTTGACAAGCACGTGAACATACACGGGGACCTGTGTGATTTCCAGCGGCTCAAACTCAAACCAGGCATAGGCCCACCAGTTGCCTTGTTGCTTGCGCTGAAACCGGCCCACTTTAGGGCTTGGGTTCAGTCCGGAAGGGCCGGGATTGTCCACGACCTGGAAAGCCGGGTGGTTCTCGCCGTATCCGCTGCCATTGCCATTGGTTCCGTACCGTCCGTAAAACCCCTCCTCAAAGTCCAGAATCAGTTTCTCCCCGAATTCTTCCAGGCTGCCCCCGCGGGGGGTGGGGTCGTCATTGATGAGAATCTCATCGATGTATATGTGGATGTCCTCGGAAAGGCGGCCCGGATAGGGGGGATTTGCCGAATTTTCAAAGTCGGGTTTGATCTGAATCTGGTTGTACCAACCCGGGTTGGTCACTTCGAATACAAGATCCTCCCACTCGTTTTCCCGGCTGTTTACGCGGACAACTTCCGGGGTGGAAAAATTGTTGGGCCCCACCATCTGAATGCAGACCCGGGATGTCAGTGGCTTGTTGACCATGACGTGGACGTACTTGGGGGTGGCTTCGGTGGCCGACACATAGACCGGCCCGAAGTTGAACCAGGCATACCCCCACCAATATCCCGTCTTCAGGCGGGTAAACCGGCCCACGGTATCGCTGCTGTTCAGTCCGCCGGGAAAGGGATTGGCCACCCGGACGAAATATTCGTTGTGAACATCTTCCTGGTCGTTTGCCGGGTTGCCGGGTCCGATAATGTTTCCGTTCGTGCCGTAGGCGGCGGGAAAGTCCGTTTCGAAGTCAAACACCTTGTCTTCCCCTTCCGCCCATTTAAGGAGGCCCATTTCATCCATCCATTCATCCAGCCGGGCCTTCAGCTCGGCCGACTTGCCCGGGTGGGTATTGTACAGGTTAACCTGCTCGCCAGAATCCTCCGCCAGGTTGTATAACTCATAAAAATCCGGGGCCAGCCCGAAGCGGTAGATCAGCTTGTGATCCCCTTTACGTATAACGCAGGCTTTTCTCGCATTCCAGGTGTTAATGCCTGCCGGGTAGTACCAGTACATTTCATCCCGATCGATGGATCCGCCCTGCAGCAGGGGCGCGATGCTGACCCCGTCCAGCAGTTGGGTGGTGGATCCCCCGGCCAGCTCCAGGAATGTCGGGTAAAAATCGATGAAATTCACCGGGCTGTGATCGACCGCTCCGCTGAGGCCCATCGCGGGGTAACGAATGATCAGCGGGACCCTGATGCCTCCTTCATACAACCAGGTTTTGGCGGCCCGCAAGCCCCCGTTATTGGCCACATACTCGTCGCCCCCATTGTCGGAAGTCACCACCAGGATCGTATTCTCTGCCAGTCCCAGTTCCTCAAGCTTCTGCATGATGCTTCCGACCCCGGCATCGATGCGTTCCAGCATGCCCGCCATATACGGGTTGTCCGGGGCCCCTGCATGCCTGGGGCTGGAGTTGTCGAAATGGGCGGATGATCCAGGCCCGTATTTTGCCTCGTATTTGGCTTTGTATTTACTCACGAGCTCGTGTGGGGCCTCCAGGGTCATGTGGACGCTGAAAAGCTGCAAAGAAAGAAAAAATGGCCCGCCCGCCCGGTCTTCCATGAATTGCCGCGCCTCTGCAAAGAGCCGGTCCGGCAGAAACTCATTCTCCTCCCCGGTTGTGATGGTGGAGATTTTCGAATAGGGGAAGAAATAGTCTCCCCCCGCAATATAATCGGTTTCGGTTCCGAAGACCCAGTCAAACCCATGGGCTTCCGGCCCGCCAAGCGGATTTGCAAAATCTGTGTCCAGGTGCCATTTGCCAATCACCCCGGTATAATAACCGGCGTCTTTAAGCGCTTCGTTCATGGTCACATGGTCGTCCGGGTTGAGGTACAGGGGGGAATTGCGGGGAATGAAATCCAGTATCCCGTGCCTGGGGGTGTATTGCCCCGTGTAATAGGATGCCCTGGCCGGCGAGCAAACAGGGGCGGGGGCATAGGCGTTCGTGAACAGGATTCCTTCTCCGGCCAGCCGGTCGATATGGGGTGTTTCATTAAACGTATTTCCATAGCTGGGAAATTCCCCGTAGCCCAGGTCGTCGATCATGACCACCACGATATTGGGAAGGTCCTGTGCCCTGGCCTCATTGGGAACAGACAAGGCGGGCGTCAGGGCAATCAGGGGGGCAATGGCGCCAACGTACTTCATGGTCGATGAATTTGTGTGATGAAAAAGCCTTCATTGCAAAGCTTGCCAATTGCCGGGGAACTTCCATTCATTCCTGTTTCAAACAAATGGATTTTTTGATCATTCGTCGGATGGGCCTGCGACAGGGTGCCGGCCCGGAGTTGGTCGGGTTGATTTTTGCCGGCCCATCCGGCGAAAAGTTTTCAAAAACTTTTGAATCTAAATAATTTGTCTTATAATTGCCTACCAGAACAGTACAGAACAGTTAGCTTTCATGCCCCGCAAAATGGACCAGCAGATCATCCGGGTGGATCCGGCCTTGTCCCTGTCGAAATACCGGCAGGTCGTTCAGAGCCTGCAGGCAGGCATCAAGGACGGCCTGCTCGGGGTGGGCGACAGGCTGCCGAGCATCAACCAGGTATGCCGCCAGTGGAGCCTGTCGCGCGACACCGTGCTGAAGGCCTACGGAGAATTGCAGTCGCAAGGCCTGGTGTATTCCACGCCCGGCAAGGGATTCTTTGTGGCCAGCACCCGGGTGGATCTCGAACAGAACATTTTCGTACTTTTCGACGAGCTGAACGCCTTCAAGGAAGACCTGTATGCTTCTTTTCTTAAGCATCTGGGAGACAGGGCGCGGGTGGAGATCTTCTTCCACCACTTCAACCGCAAGCTGTTTGAGAACCTGCTGGAACAATACAAAAGGGCCTACACCACCTTTGTGGTCATGCCCGCCAAATTCCACGACACGGCGCCGCTGCTGAAGGGCCTTCCCGGGCGGGTGGTGGTCCTGGACCAGCTTCCGGACGACCTCAGGGGCTTGTTCCCCGCCGTCTACCAGAACTTCGACAAGGACATTTACGATGCCCTGACCTCCGGGGCCGGGTTGCTGGGCAAGTACGACCATCTGGTGATGGTGTATCCCGGGGGCAAGGAGCCGGAGGGGCAGCGACGCGGTTTTGTGCGCTTTTGTGAGGAGAGGGGCGACTCCTATGAGGTTTTGTCTGATTTGCAGGGCCGGACCGTTCGACGGGGCGAGGCCTATGTGGCCATCTGGGACCGCGACCTGGTGGAGCTGGTCCGGCAGGCCCGCCGCGACGGCCTCCATTTGGGAAAGGACCTGGGCATCATCTCCTACAACGACACCGAGCTCAAAGAGGTGGTGGCCGGGGGCATCACCACGGTCTCGACCGATTTCAAAGAAATGGGACGCATCCTCGCCGGGCTGGTCCTGGGCCAAAGCGGCGGACAGATCGAAAACCCTTCCTCCCTGATCAAGAGGGCCTCTTTATAACTTAAACCATAGACCATGAACCTTTCGTCTTCATTGCTTTTCGTCGGACAGGTCCCTGCCGGGGCGGTCATCTCGGGCGGCTTCATGCCCCTGGATTACGTCATCTTCGTGGCCTATGCGGCCCTGATCCTGTTTGTGGGCCTGTATGTCTCGCGCACCAAGAAGGGCCATACCAAAAGCGCCGAGGATTACTTCCTGGCCGGCAAGAGCCTGCCGTTCTGGGCCATCGGGGCCTCCCTGATCGCTGCGAACATCTCCGCCGAGCAGTTCATCGGCATGTCCGGCTCCGGCTTTGCCATCGGCCTGGCCATTGCCTCTTATGAATGGATGGGGGCCATCACCCTGATCATCGTGGCCAAGTTCTTCATGCCCATATTCATCAGGCAGGGCTTGTTCACCATCCCCCAGTTCGTGGAAAAGCGGTTCAACACCAACCTGAAGACCATCCTGGCGGTCTTCTGGGTGGCCTTGTTCATCTTTGTGAATCTGACCTCGGTGCTGTTTTTGGGCGCCAAGGCGCTGGACACCATCCTGGGGGCGGGCGACGGCTCCATGGTCATGCCCCTGATCCTCGGCCTTGCGTTCTTCGCGGCCGCTTATTCGATCTGGGGCGGGCTGTCGGCTGTGGCGTGGACCGATGTGATCCAGGTGGTGCTGCTGGTGATCGGCGGACTGATCACCACGTTCATTGCCCTGGGCCACCTGACCCCTGACGGGGGCGTGGGGGCCGGCATCTCCCATATGTATGCCACGGCAGGGGATAAGTTCCAGATGATCCTGCAGAGTGACCATGCCGAGTACTTCAACCTGCCCGGCATCGGGGTGTTGATCGGGGGCATGTGGGTGGCCAACCTGTATTATTTTGGCTTCAACCAATACATCATCCAAAGGGCCCTGGCCGCCAAATCGCTTCGCGAGGCCCAGCGGGGCCTGGCTTTCGCCGCCTTCCTCAAGCTCCTGCTTCCCCTGCTGGTGGTGGTCCCCGGCATCGTGGCCTATGTGCTGTTCACCCAGCCCGAAGGCACCGCCATCATCGATGGGATCCGCAGCGACTTTTTAAGGGCCGATGGCAGCATCAACTACGACATCTCCTATCCCTGGCTCATCCGCACCTTCATCCCGACAGGGGTGAAGGGCCTGGTGGTGGCTGCGCTGACCGCAGCCATCGTGTCCTCCCTGGCCTCCATGCTGAACTCCACCTCCACCATCTTCACGATGGACATTTACCGACCCTACTTTTCGAAACGGACGGACGGCAGCGACCTGGTGCCGGTGGGCCGGATCACGGTTCTTGCCGCCCTGGCCGTCGCCGTGCTGGTGGCGCCCGTCCTGGATACCATGCCGCAGATGTTCCAGTACATCCAGGAATACACCGGGGTGGTGAGTCCCGGCATCCTGGCCGTGTTCCTCATGGGGCTGTTCTGGAAGCGCACCACCTCCAGGGCCGCCATCACCGGGGTGCTCGCCTCCATCCCCGTGGCCATCCTGCTGAAGGTGCTGCCCATCCAGATGCCTTTCCTGGACCAGATGATGTACACCTGCCTGATCACCATCGCCATCATCGTGATGGTCAGCCTGACCACCGCGCGGGCGGACGAAGATCCCAGGGCGATCGCCCTGCCCAGGGACACCTTCATAACCGGGAAGAAATTCAACATTGCGGCCTATGCCGTCATGATCATCCTGACGCTGCTGTACGTCGTGTTCTGGTAGAACCTTGAAAATCAATCGTTATGTCAAATCAGCAGGAAGTTAAAAAAATCACCCAGTCGTTCCACCGCGAATTCGGCGGGAGGTACAGGCTGTTTGCCGCCCCCGGCAGGATCAACCTGATCGGGGAGCACACAGACTATAACGAAGGCTTCGTGCTTCCGGCAGCGATCGACAAACGCATATACCTGGCTCTGGCGCCTCAGGACGGTCCATCGGTTGACCTGTATGCCACCGACCTGGAGGCCCGGGCCCGGTTCAATTTGCAGGACGAAGACGCCTCCCCGCTGCCCCAGTGGGCGCGCTACGCCTTCGGGGTGGTGAAGGAGCTGCAGAAGCTGGGTTATCAGCCCGGCGGGTTCCGCGCCGCCTTCGGGGGGGATATCCCGACCGGGGCGGGCCTGTCTTCTTCCGCTGCCCTGGAGAGTGTATTCGCCTGGGCGCTGAACCATGTGTTTGACCTGGGGGCGGACTCCCTCACCCTGGCCAGGGTGGGGCAGAGCGCCGAGCACAACTATGCCGGGGTGCGTTGTGGGATCATGGACCAGTTTGCCTCGGTTTTTGGAAAAAAAGACAGGGTCATCCGCCTGGACTGCCGGTCGCTGGACCATGAACTCTTCCCCTTGCGGCTGGATGGCCACGAGCTCGTCCTGGCCGATACCGGGGTAAAGCACAGCCTGGCGGCTTCTGCCTACAATGAACGCAGGGAGCAGTGCGAGGCCGGGGTGGCCGCCGTGGCCCAAAGGCATCCGTGGGTGAAAAGCCTGAGGGATGTGTCCGAAAAAATGCTCCTGGCGGTCCGCGAGAGCCTGTCCCCGGAGGTTTACAAACGCTGCGAATACGTGATCGCCGAAAACCAGCGGGTGCTCGACACCTGTGAAGCCCTTGCCCTGTCTGACCTGGCCGGGGCCGGCCGGATGATGTTTGAGACGCATCGCGGGCTGCGGGACCTCTATCAGGTAAGCTGCCCGGAACTGGACCTGCTGGTGCGCGTGGCCTCAGACACCTGGGGCGTTCTCGGATCAAGGATGATGGGGGGCGGCTTTGGGGGATGCACCCTCAGCCTGGTACAGGCCGATGCCATCCCCGCCTTCAAGAAAAAAACGGCCATGGCCTTTCTGGAGGCTTTCGGCCGCACGCCCGCCTTTTACGATGTACACACTTCAAATGGGGCCGGCAGGATAGCAACTACCTGAACCGCATGGAGCGGAGGCCCTGACGCTCAATTTTCTTGACCGCCTGCATGACATTGGCCGGAGGCCTTTCATGCTTGAGTTCATTGGCCATGAAGGCCATATAGGGGGCGATATGGCCAAAGAAATGCTTGTATCCTTCGCACAGATAGTTTAGTCCTTCCTCTCCCTCCGGGCTTTTCAGGAACCTGTTTTTGGGACATTCTCCCTGGCAGGCAAAGCGAACCTTGCATTTCAGGCAATGGCCGGGCAGGCCCTCCCGTTTGTCAAGGCCAAACTGCTTCTGTCTTTCACTGGTCAGCATACCCAGCAGGGGTTTTTCCAGAATGTTTCCCAGAAAGTAGTCGGGGTACACGAAATGGTCGCAAGTATAAAGGTCGCCGTTGTGCTCCAAGACCGCGGCATCCCCGCATTTTTCCTCGAACACGCAAATCCCGGGCCTCTGCCCCACCCAATTGGCGAGCGTGGCATCAAACAGCTGGACATAATGCCGCCCCACATCCTTTCGCACCCACTCATCGAATATCCTGCTCATGAAACGGCCATACTGGAGGGGCCCGACCGACCATTCGGTCACCATGGCCTCCCCTGGAAAGCGGGGATGTACCAACGCCAGCCCGTCCTCCCCGGGCTGGTCCGCCCTGCGCTCCACAATCGGGATGAACTGCATATACCTGCTGCCAATCCCTTTCAGGAAATTATAAACATCCAATGGGTGGTCCCCGTTGTGGCGGTTGACCACCGTCAGGGTATTGAACTCCACCCCGTGTTTCTTTATGATCCTTAGGCCTTCCATCACTTTCTCGTGCGACGGGCCGCCCCCGGCAGTACGCCGGTGCCTGTCATGCAGGTGGGCCGGGCCATCCACCGACAGGCCCACCAGGAAGTTGTTCTCTTTGAGAAATAAACAAAGCTCATCCGTGAGCAGTGTGCCGTTGGTTTGAAAGGAGTTCTGGATTTGTTTTCCACGGGCATATTTTTTCTGGAAGGCAATGGCTTTGCGAAGGAAGTCCACGCCCAGCATGGCAGGCTCCCCGCCCTGGAACACGAAACTGACCACCGGCACCGTTTGGAGCCCGATGTACTCTTTGGTGAAACGCTCCAGCACGTCATCAGGCATGATGAAGGACCCGGCATGCCGGTAAATTTTTTTCTTTTCCAGGTAATAGCAATAGGTGCAATTCAGATTGCATACCGGGCCGATGGGCTTTGTCATGACCTGAAAGGCGAACTGGCCTATGGGAAATACGGCGTCCATGGTTTTAGGTTTACAGTGACCGGGGGGTGCTCCTCGTACAAAAATAGGTAAAAATGCAGGGCCGGTTTTCCCGCCACCATGTCGGATTGTGTCAAATTGATGGAGGTTTGTTTTAAATATGAAAAAACCCTATATTTAAATCGCCATCCGATTCATTCACACAAAACGAATTCCTATGAACATTGTCGAGCGGGTTAAGAACATCCTGATCAATCCCAAAAGCGAATGGGAAATCATTGAAAAGGAAACGACACCGGTGCCGCAGTTGCTGGTGGGGTATTTGCTTATTCTGGCGCTGATCCCGGCCGTGGCCAGCCTGATCGGCTACTGGCTGGTGGGTCACCGGGTGCCCATGATGGGCCATCTGGGCGGCACTTTTGCTTTCGGGCTGCGTCATGCCATCATGGCCTTTGCCTCCCCGGTGATCGCCGTGTTTGTCGCCGCCTTTGTGATCGACCTTCTGGCCGACTCCTTTGGTTCTCAGAAGGATTTTCGCCGGGCCTTCCAGCTGGTGGTGTACGCCTATACCCCCGCCCTGGTCGCCGGGGTGTTTTACTTGATCCCGTCCCTGTCCATCCTGGTGACGCTTGCCAGTATTTACGGGCTGTACCTGCTGTACATCGGCCTCAGGCCCATGATGAAGACGCCGGACGACAAGGTCACGACCTATTTCATCGTGAGCCTGCTGGTGGTGATCGTGGCCAGCATCGTGGTGGGGATCATCCTGTCCGCCTTGTTCCTGGGCAGCCGGGGCATGATGATGTACTAGGGGTTCAGGCCGCCTCCCCTTCTTCCGTTTCGGGTTCCGGCAGCTCCAGGCTGTAGATGACGGCCCGGACCTGCCGCATGAAGTCTCTTTTATCGAACTTGGGAGCGTATACGAAGCCGTCCAGGATGAACAAGCGGCCGGTGGCTTCATCCACCAGCGTATAGTTCATGAACGGCCCGCCCATGAAGTCCCCCTCCACGCGCCAGAGGCTGCGCATCTCCACGGCATAGCGGCCGTTGAAGTTGACCTCGCGGAATGCCGGGTCCAGCTCGGGGTAGGTGGTCATATAGCTGCCCTCAAACTGTCCGGGGATGTACCGCCTTGTCAGGGAGTCGCGCCGAACCCGGATGGTCTCATGATCGAAGTCCTTGTCCGGCCCCCTGTAGGGCAGGGTGGCGATGAGCACGCCCATGTCCAGGTCGTCCCGTGTGCCGGTGCGCCGCAGCCAGATGAAGTCCTCCCCTTCCGTGGCCACATAATAGCCTTCGGGCACGGTCATGTTCACGTCGAATTTGTTGCGGACGGCCAGGCGGGCTTCCTCGTTGGTCATCCGTTTGTAGGCATTCACCAGCCGCTCGGTTTCCATGTCGAGGTAGTGCTCCATGAACGCATCGGCATTGCGTTCGAGCACCCGTTGGAAGATGGAGTCGGAGGGGGCCTTCACCCGGATGACCATCTGCGGGTAGGACCATACATCGCGCGTCACCTCGATGGTGGCGCGTGCCAGCTGCGGATCCACCTCCCCGAAAAACATATGCCGGTGGGTCTCAAAGATCTTGGCGAAGTTGTCGGGGGTGATGTGGACCAGGTCGAACATCTGCTCCGGTTGCAGGAACATGGGTTCCAGGCGGGTGAAGGTCTCGCGGACGGCCTCTCCCGTCCGTCCGTCCCATTTGCCCGCGTCCATGATGACCAGCAGTTCCCCGGCCTTGCCTGTGGCCGAAGGCTTGCCGGGGCGTTCCACGGTGCCGCAGGCGGCGGCCAGCAGCAGCAGGGTGGCCGCCAGCAGGGCCGGACCCCGGCGGCCCGTTGTATGCAAATTCAATATCCTGGTGATTGTGCGTGTGTGAAGCATAGCCTATGGTTGTTTGGATGTATCGACTTGTTTGTCAATCTTCTGCTGCAAAAACCGTACCCGTTTCCCGGCGTGGCTTTCCGGCCGTTTGCGGGGGCGGACGCCCCGCGACCTACCCTTCTGCGGGGGGGCGCACGATGAGCTGCTGCCCGGGGTGGATCACGGAGCCGCTCAGGTTGTTCCACTGCATGAGGTTGTTCACCGAGATGCGGTAGCGGTTGGCGATGATGCCCAGGGTCTCTCCCCGGCTGACCACATGGACGTTCGCCCCGCCCGGGCTGGGTGTGGGCGGGGGTGCCGGGGCCCTGACGATCAGCCTTTGGCCGGGACGGATCAGGGTGCCCCTCAGGTTGTTCATCTGCTGGATCTCCCGCACGCTGGTGCCGTAGCGCCGGGCGATGCTGCCCAGCACGTCGCCCTGGCGAACGACATGCACCGTCGTTTCAGCCATCCGGGCTGCGAGCTCCTCCTGCCGGATCTGCTCCGGGCTGCGGAAGTTGTAAATGGTGTCTTCGTTGGCCAAAAAGGCGCCCATATGGGTGACGGGCAGGGTGAGCGCGTACGGGTTGTCCTCCCGGTAGGGGATGATGTTCTGGCGGAAGGCCGGGTTGAGAAAGCGGAGCTCGTTGAGCGGGATGTCCAGCAGGTCGCTCACCACGCGCAGGCTGAGCTGCTGCCTCACCAGCACCGTGTCGGTGTCGTGGAAGCTGAACGGGGGCGGCACCGGATAGAGGTTGTGCTCCTCGGCGTGGCTCATCACGTAGGCCACCGCGATGAAGGCCGGCACGTAGTTGCGGGTTTCCCGGGGAAGGTAGGGCCTTACCAGCCAGAAGTCGCGCACCCCGCCTGCCCGGCGGATGGCCCGGTTCACATTGCCCGGTCCGGCATTGTAGGCAGCCAGCACGAGCGACCAGTCGCCGTAAATGTCGTAGAGGTCCGACAGGTGCCTTGCCGCTGCGATGGTCGACAGGGTCACGTCGTTGCGGTCGTCCACGAAGCTGTTCACGTTCAGCCCGTACAGCCTGCCGGTATGGTACATGAACTGCCACATGCCGCCGGCTCCCGCCCGGGAGCGCGCCGTGGGGTTCAGGGCCGATTCGATCACGGCCAGGTATTTCATTTCCAGGGGGATGTCGAAGCGGTCGAGCTGCTCCTCGAAGAAAGGAAAGTACAGCGCGCCCAGCCCGAGCATGCGCTCGGTCAGTTCCCTGCGGCGCGTGCCGTAGAGTTCGATATAGGTTTTCACCCAGGCGTTGTACACAAACTCAAAGGGGGAGCCGGCATTCATCCGGGCGATGCGCGCGTTGTACACCGAATCGGAGAAGCTGGGGACAAAGCCGGGCGGGAAGCCGTGCTTGCGCTCCAGCCCGCTGTCGCTCAACAGGTCGAGGTTCCTGAACACCTGCAGGGAGGCCAGGCTGTCGAGCATGGCCACGATGGGGTCGTCGGGTCCGATCAAAGGGGCCGTCAGGGTGTCTGGAACAGCGCCGGGCAGGTCTGTCTCGGCGACGGCCTCCACGGGAACGTCTGGTGCCGGTTCTTCGGGCCGGTCCGGAACCGGATCCCCTGCCTCCGTCATCACTTCCTGTGTGCGGTCAGGCGGCTCCTGCTGCGCATGAAAGGCATGGCCGGCAGGCAGGGACGCCAGTCCCAGGCCTGCCGCCAGTAATAACACCCGGATCATTCGCTTTTGGTGTCTTTTTTGTCAGATGCGTCATCTTCCTTCTGGGCATTCTTGAATTCCTTCATGCCCCGGCCCAGCCCGCGCATCAGCTCGGGGATCTTGCGGCCGCCGAACAGCAGCACGACCAGCAGAACGATGATGATGATCTCGGGCGCACCCAGTGTGAACAGCAGTGAAAACAGGTTCATCTTGTCATAATTTGGTGCTACAAACGTACGTGAATTTTCGCAATTGCACAATATGGTTTTGTCTCCGTCGGATGGGGCCTTCGCCTCCCGCTGTTTCCCTGCCGTGATGTGGCGACCGCCCCGCCGGCGACAGCCCGTCCGGCATCTTGGTCCGTTTACTGCCTGGCGATCCAGGTGGCCGGGTCCATTTTGTCGTTGCCCCTCCAGACCTGCAGGTTGATCAGTGTTTTCCGCTCCCCGGGATCGGTGGCGATCACCCCCAGCTCCTGCCGCATGCTGACCCTTTGCCCGTTGTTGACGAACACTTCCGACAGGTTGGAGTAGACGGTCAGATACTCTCCGTGCCGGAGGATCACGGCGTAGTTGCCTCCCGGGATGCTGAAAACCCGGGACACCGTGCCGTTGAAGATGGCCCGGGCGCGGGATCCCTCGTTGGTCTGGATGTCGACCCCGTTGTTGTTGATCTTGATGCCGCGCAGCACGGGGTGGTTCTGCTCCCCGAAGGGGCTGGTGATCACCCCCCGTTCCACCGGCCACAACAGCTTGCCGCGGTTCTCTGCAAAATTATCCGACAACAACCTTTCTTCGGGCGTCATCGCAAACATGTCGGTGGTGGTGCGCCCTTCGGCGGCGGCCGCTTCCTGCGCCCTGCGACGTTCTTCGGCGATGATGCGCTCGATGGCGCGCTGCAGCTCCCGGGCCTGCCGTTCCTGTTCGCGCAGCTGCTGCATGAGCTCCCGCTCGCGCCGCTGCAGCTGGGTGACCGTGCGGTTCTGGGTAGCCTGTTCTTCGGACAGCGACTGCAGCTCCTGCTCCTGCCGCGCCAGCAGTTGCTGCTGCAGGATGCGTTCGTTCTCCAGCTCGGCGATCCGGGCCTGCAGCTCCTCCCGGGTCTCTTCGATCTTCTGAGCCTGCAGCTGGCGGTGGCGGGCATACTGCTGCATGTATTTCATGCGCAGGTAGGCCTGGTTGAAGCTTCGGGAGGAGAAGATAAACATGAGGTGTTGCATGGCGTCCCTGTTGCGGTAGGCCTGCCGGATCATGCGGGCGTAGGCTTCGCGAAGCTCCTCCAGGTCGGACTCCAGCGCGGCGATGTTGGTGTTCAGGGCGGCGATGCGCCGGTCGATGGCGCGGATCTCGTTGTTGATGGTGCGCAGCAGCGTCTGGCGGCGGTTGATCTGGTTGTTGAGCATGACCAGGTGGTTGAGGTTCACCTCGGCCGTGCGCTGGGTTTCGCGCAGCAACTGGTTGATCGTCCGGATCTCGCTTTCGATGGCCCGTATGCTGCGCTCCATCTCGTCGCGGGAGGTCTCCTGCTGGCCCCGGGCCGGCAACACGGCCAGGATCAGGGCGAGGACCATCATGCCGGCCCGGGGCCAGCGGCCCGGCCTGCCAAGGCGCGTGGTGGCGGCAGGTCCCTGAAAGGCGGCGCATGCAGGCTGCTTTCCCATCCGACGAAAATAAGGAAAAAGTACGAATCGCGGGTATGGTGCCTGGGCTTGCATGGGCGGCTGCGGGTTCAGAACGAGAGGGGGGTGTAGCCCCGCGGGACCGAAAAGCTCATTTGCTGCGGCCGGTTGAAGGTGGTGCGGCTGTAGGTGATGCTGAGCTCGGCGCGGCTGCCGGGGTCGATGAACACCAGTTGGAGCTGGGAGGGGAATGCCTGGCCGTCGACGCTGGTGTGGGCCGGGTAGCGGGCCTGTATGCTGTGCCGGGAGGCGCGGTCGTGAAGGGTCGTCTGCAGGATGCGGTAGTTGTCCTTGTGCAGCCAGATGTTGTGCTCCAGGGGACGCGCGCCCGGGGCGCCGTCACCCGGCGGCGGGGCCGTTCCGGAGGGGGTCTGTGTGCCTCGCGGCGGAGCGGTACCGGAAGGAGTCCCTGGCTCTTGTGCGGGCAAAGCGCCGGGTCCGCCGGGAACCCGTCCCGGGCTGTGCAGCAGCAGCATGTCGCCCTCGGCCGATACCCGGAAGTTGTCGGTGGAATAATGCCTCAGGTCGCTGCCGGTGAGGATGGCCTGCAGCATGTGGAAGTCCAGGTTCGTGTTGAAGAGCCTGTTGAGCAGGCTGATGTCGCCCGTAAAGTAGCTTGACTCCAGCCGGTTGAGGTATTTAACCGTGTCGGGGGTGGCCAGGATGCGGGCCACTTCGATGCCCAGCACCGGGGCCACGCTGATGTAAATGGCCGAATCCCGGCGGATGCGGATGGCCCCCGCCACCGGGTACTGCTCGCCGTTGTAAGTGGCCGTGCCGCTGAAGCGTCCGGAGAAAAAGTCGAATGCCGGCTCTGCTTCGTGCATGTAGGCAACCGCCTGGGACGGTGCCAGGACCACGGGGGCCAGGTCGCGCAGGGGCTTGCAGCCGTGTGCCATCAGGAGCACCAGGGTGGTCGCTGCCAGCAGGGCGGCTCTTTTGGGTTTATTCATAGAGGGTCCTGTCTTTCACCTTATTGGGGAGCAGGTCGGAGCCTTCGCCGCTTTCTCCGGCCACCCGGAGGGCCCGTTCCCAGTAACGGACGGCCTCTTCCTTCAGCCCGAGCTGGTAGAGCGTGTCTCCGTATTGCTCCAGGATCGTGGCACCGGGCTCTTTTGAGGCTTCCATGGACCGTCCGATCCACTCCCTGGCTTCCTCGTAGCGCCCCGTCTGGTACATGATCCAGCCGTAGGTGTCGAGGAAGGCCGCGTTGTTTTGCTCCAGCTCGTTGGCCCGGCGCGACATGCGCTCGGCCTGGTCGAGCCGCTCTTTTCTAACGGCCAGGTGGTAGGAATAATTGTTCAGGGCGGTGGCATTGTCGGGGTTGATGGCCAGGGCCTTTTCGTAGTACTCGTCCGACCGGCTGTTGTTGCCCAGGAAATGGTAGGTGTCGCCCAGGAGGGCATAAAGGTCCTCGCGGATGTCATCGTCGTCGGTGGTGGTCAGTGCCAGGGCATATTCCATGGAGGAAGCCGCCGCCTGGTAGTCCTTTAGCTGCATGTGCGCCACCCCGTTGAACAGGAACAGGATGGGGTATTCGAAGAAATACTCCAGGGCCTGTTCGGAGTGCTCCAGCAGGGCCTGGTAGTCGCCCATGCGCAGGTCCAGGTTCAGGATCTGCTGCCACACCTGCATTTTGGACGGGTCGAGGCGGGCAGCCTGCAGGTAGGCGTCCCGGGCCTCTTCCAGGCGCTCCTCCCGGCTGAGGAAGTCCCCGTAAATGAGCCGGGGCTCGGGATCGTCGGGGTGCATTTCGATGAGGATCTCGCACAGGGCCAGGGCCTGCTCCAGCAGGGCGGGATTCTCTTCCGACAAGACAAAATAGGAATAGATGATGCGGCCCTTGGCTTCGGGAGCCAGGTCGGGGCTTTGGAAAGCCTTTTTCAGGGCGTCGAAGGCCATTTCCGGCTGGCCGGTCTCCTGGTAATAATCGGCCATGAGCAGGTGTGCCATGGGGTTGCCGGGGTCCACCTCCAGCATGGTTTCATATAAATCCCTCGCCCGTTCGATCTGTCCCGTTTCCCGGTAGAGCTCCCCGAGCAGCTCGTAATACATCAGCTCGTCGGGAAAGAGGGTGAGCATCGTTTCCAGCTCCAGGATGGCCTCTTCGTAGCGTTCCAGGCTGACCAGCACTTTCTGCTTCTGGAGGGACACCTCCTCAGAAAAGCCGATGAGGCTTTCGATGTGCCCGTACATGTCCAGCGCCTCCTGCAGCTGGTTGTTGTACACGTAAACCGATGCCAGGTTGAAGGCAAAGTCGACATGGTCGGGCCGTTGGCTGACCAGGGCCTCGTACACCCGGATGGCCTGGGGGAGGCTGTCGCTCAGGATGTAGATGTCGGCCAGTGCGATCTGGTAGTGGTGGTTTTCGGGGGAGAGCCCGGCGGCTGTCCGGGCATAGTCCAGGGCGTCTTCGAAGGCCCCCTGCATGGCATGGATCTTGGCCAGTTCGTAGTGGGCGGCGTCGTTTTCGGGGTCGGACCGGATGGCGTCGTGGTACAGGACCGTGGCCTGCGACCAGTTCCCCAGCATCTTCTGCCGGGAAGCGTCGATCATCAGGGCGGTGCTGCGCAGGCGGTCCCTCTCGCTGATCTCTTTGGGTGGCTCCGGCTGGCTGGTGGGGGTGGCCGTTTGTTGCCGTGCCGTGCCGCAGGCCGTGGCCGTCAGCACCAGCAGCGCCATCAGCGCCGTGCGCCGGAATGTCCGGCTGGTATGTGTGGTATGGAGTGTCATGCGTTTGAGGGGGTTGTTTTCGTCGGATGTTTGTGCAAATGCCGTGCCTTGATTCGCAGGGGTTGTTCCGGTGTTTTTCTGCCGGGCGTCCGGTTCTTTCCGCGGCCGGGCTTGCGTATTGCCTTCCGTTTTGGGTTTGGCCGGGCAGGGTGCAGCTACTGCGTGCCGGTATGTCCGAAGCCGCCCTGTCCGCGGGCGGTTTCGTTGAGGGCTTGAACCTGTTGCAGGGTGGCCCGTTCATGCCGGGCGAAGACCATCTGGGCGATGCGGTCGCCGTTGCGGACCTCAAACGGTTCCGGCCCCAGGTTGATCAGGATCACCTTGATCTCTCCGCGGTAGTCGGCATCGATGGTTCCGGGGCTGTTCAGGACGGTCACCCCCTTTTTCGCGGCCAGGCCGCTGCGGGGCCTGACCTGGGCCTCATGTCCGGGGGGCAGTTCGATGTACAGGCCGGTGCCTACCAGCCGCCGCTCCCCGGGTCCGATGACAACGGGCTGTTCGAGCGAGGCACGCAGGTCCATGCCGGCCGACAGGGCCGTTTCATAGGCCGGCAAAGGGTTGTCGGACAGGTTAACGATTCGTATTTCCATATCAGTCAGAAGAAAGGTTCAGGGCGCCGTTCACCTCCTCGTCATAGGCATTGGTGTCTTCCGCTGGTTGTTCGGCAAGTAACCGGATCTCTTTGTGGAACAGGATGTTCTGCATCCCTTCGACGACCAGGCTGATGTCGCGGCTGTTGTTGCTCAGCAGGATCAGTGTGGCGCCGTCGTCCACAAAACGCTTGAAAGACGTCCGGAAACCGTTCCACCGCCCGGGATGGTGCACCACCCGTTTATCAAGAAATGCCTGAAGGCGCCAGCCCTGTCCGTAGCTGACGGTATGCTGGTTTTGCAGGGTGGCCGGTTCGAAGGCCTGCTCCCAGACATGTTGGGGCAGAAGCACCGAGCCGGCAATGGACTGGTCCCACTTGTAGAGGTCGACCACCGAAGAATAGATCCCTTTGTCGCCAAACACCCCGTCGTGCACCACGTCGGGAATGGCGATGAACGACCGCCTGCCGGGCCGGAAGCCGATGGCGCTGTGTTGTGCCGCAGGATGTTGGGCATGGGGGTTGTACACGAAGGTGTCGTGCATGTCGAGCGGCTCGAAGATGCGCTGGTGCATGAACTCCGGGTAAGGCAGTCCGCTGACCCTTTCGATCAGCAGGGCCAGGAAGGCATATCCCGTGTTGGAATAGCCGAAGCGGGTGCCGGGCCGGAAGTTAAAGCCGGGCTGGTAACGCACAAACAGCCGCAACACGTCCTCGTTGGTGGGCGGGTGTTCCTGCTGCCAGTACCGCTCCACCAGGTACATGTAGTTCTGGATTCCTGAGGTGTGGTTCAGCAGTTGCCGGATGGTGATCTCGGGATAGGGGAAGGTTTCGATGTAGGCCACCACCGGGTCGTCGATGTGCAGCATGCGCTCCTCCTGCAGCATCAATACGGCTGCGGCGGTGAATGTCTTGGTGATGCTGGCCAGCTGAAAAGGGGTTTCGGGGTTTAGTGGAGCCCTGTTCCGGTAATCGCCGTAGCCAAAGCTTTTCTGAAACAGGATGATGCCGTGGCGCGCGACCAGGGCGGTGCCGTTGAAGCGCCGTTGTTCCAGAAAATCGGTGAAGGAGGTGTCGAACCAGGCCAGTTCTTCGGCGGTGTAGAACGGGGGGGGTGCCGGTTCCTCGGTGCTGGCGCCGGCGGTGGCTTTCTGGCCGGTATGGGATGTTTGGGTCAGCAAGACTCCCGCGGCCAGGATGGCCAGGGTGATGAACAGGGGAAGGATGGGCCATTTGCGGCCGCGCGACCTTGAAAACATTCGAAAGTAATTGGCCCTCATATCTTGTTGCATCCGGGGCTTTGGTGAACAGCATGGAAATTAAAGTGCAAAGATAAAAAAATATTGGCGTTCCTGTCCGCCGGCCACTTAATGCCCGCCAGCCGATTGCATGTGCCCCGCCGGCTACGTAAGGCCCGCCGGCCAGGGACTCTCCTCTCCGCACGGCCGTGGGGAAAGCGAAAATCCACAAAAGCTTTTGGGGAAATTAAAAAAAGTGTTACTTTTGCATGCTCAAACGCTGTTTTGCGCTTGCAACATTCCTCCTTAGCTCAGTTGGTTAGAGCATCTGACTGTTAATCAGAGGGTCCTAGGTTCAAGTCCTAGAGGAGGAGCAAAATAAAAAGATAAAAGGGTTATACCGTGATGGTATGGCCCTTTTTTGTTGGTTGCCAATGGTATTTGTCAAGAATCCCGAGGCAGGCCTAAACGAACTGGAAAGATTTGTATATTTGTGTGAATCACATTGTCATGACTTCCAAGGACACCATTATATCAGCGCTTAAAAACAAAAAACCGGAGCTCTTGGGCCTAGGGGTTTCGCAGGTGGGCCTTTTTGGTTCATATGCCAGGAATGCTCCATCCGACAAAAGCGATATTGATATTCTGGTTGATTTTGAGCCTGGGATGGAGACGTTTGACAATTATATGGCGGTATATGATCTGCTGGAACAACTTTTCCGGGACGCCAGGGTTGATGTGGTGACAAAAAATGGGTTGAGCCCCTATATTGGTCCAAGCATTCTCGAACAGGTTGAATATGTCTAAAGATCCTGTGGAATACCTAAAGCACATTCGGGATGAATGTCTTTTTTTAAGATCCAAGATCGGGCCGGACCTATCGAGGTCTGAATTTCTGGGTGATGAAACCCTTAAACGTGCTGTGGTGCGCAGCCTTGAAATTATAGGCGAGGCAACAAAAAATATTCCAGCTGACTTTAAGGTAAGTTACGATACAATCAAGTGGAAAGAAATGGCCGGGATGAGAGACCGGCTGATTCATGACTATATGGGGGTCAACTACACGATTGTCTGGGACGTGATTAGCAATAAAATTCCCGACTTACTTCATCAGGTTAACCAAGTTATAAATACGAAAGAAAAGTAAACGAGATGTAGAGTCGTGTTGCAACTTCCAACCATAGGGGGAGCCAGATATAAAAATAAAAGGGTTATACTGTGATGGTATGGCCCTTTTTTGTTTTATGGTGCTGCAGAAAACCTGTCAGAAACCAAAACGATTGATGAAACGGAGTATTTGCTGCCGAGTCCTGTCAACGCTGGAAAGCTCAGACAGGTAATTTCAAAAAGTTTAAGCGGAGAAGACCCGGGAACCAGACTCAATATGGATGATCTATGGAAATAATCCTTTACGATCAGGCCCTTGAAGATTTAGCGTTTTGGAAATGATCTGGTCAAATCCATATCTTGTCAATGAGGTTCCATTATACCTCATGATCCGACGAAAAAAAGGATTGAAAAATATGCCTTAACCCATTTTGCTCATCCTGCTTCACGTATTCAACGTTCTGTTCATTTAAATTAAGTATATTTGCTTGTATAAGAGGACATAATGATGAACCAAGGTTTTCAGCGGGAAATTATTTCAGTCTTGGCGAAATACAAACCAACCAGGGTCGATATATTCGGCTCGTATGCCAGAAATGAGCAAACGCCCGAAAGCGATCTCGATATACTTGTTGATTTTGGCGAAACGGTTAACCTCATTGAGATCATTGGTATAGAACAGGAACTGTCGGAAAGACTTGGCGTAAAAGTTGACCTGGTTACCATGCGATCATTGAACCCCCGGATTAAACAACATATTGAAAAAGATCTGATCCCTTTGTTATGACGGCCAAAGATCCCCTGATATACCTTGAGCACATCCTTTTATGTATCGACCGGATCAAGGAATATACCGTCGCGGTCAAACAACAAGGATTTCTTGAAAAACCCATGATACAGGATGCTGTATTAAGGAATTTTGAGATCATTGGAGAAGCGGCAAAGCAGGTTGACACGTCTATCCGCGAAAGGTATCCCTAGGTTGAATGGAAGAAAATTGCCGGAATGAGAGACAAGCTCATTCATGATTATATAGGGGTTGACCTTTATGCGGTTTGGGCTGTTGTAAAGGATGTTCTGCCGGAACTTGAAAAAGAAATTAAACAGATTATTCAGGACGAGAAAGGAGAATAATAAAACCTGAATTCTCGTATCAGCGAGATGGCAGGTTGCAACTTCCCGTTATAGGGACGGCCCGGCGTTAATCATTGATCCGGCGGATCAATTCAGCGGGGAGCGGGGCTATTCGACCAGCAGTTCTTCTATCCGAGTGATCAATTCTTGTGAAAGCGGATAAAGCCGCAGAACAGCTTTGCCCGTCTTTTATCAAGCGCGCCTGTTTTACCCATAATCCTGCAACCTTTTTATCATTATTTTCGTCAATGAGCTATACGGGGGCCTTTTATATTTCTTGGAAAGGGAGCTTATGAGGATATTCTACAACCGCGGTTTGCCAGTCCTGATGGTGTGTTTCCTGATTATTGCAGGTTTTTCAGCCTGTGAGCCCGATGATCTGTCTAAACCAGTAAGGGTTCACTTTGAATTAAAATGGTTGGATGAAGCCGCCCCCCTGCCTTTTCTTACTTTTCAAAACATTGTTGTCGATGTGGAAAAAATTGGTTTTAATGGCATCCGACAAGAAGGGAATGATGTGCTTTTCAACACCCGCCCCGGCGATTCCTTTGGCATGCATAGACTTACCCCATCCCAAAACCTGTCCTACCTGACGTATTTCGATCTCCCACAAGGGGTCTATCAGTTGATGCGGTGGGAAATAGAACTGGGAGAAATTGATGATGATGTCTACCCGGATGATTTTATTGACAGCGATGACTTTGGATTTATCATTGAAGGCAAATATACCCGTTTGGATGGGCGCACCCTGCCGCTGTTTATTGCCATCGAAGAAGAAGAAATCATCAGAATGGAATCATTGAATCGGACAGGAGGGTTGCCAATACCCATACGCGCCGACAATGTCTATACCGTTAGCCTGGAAGTCGATCCGCATGCCATTATGAGAGGTGTTCCCAGAAGCCTGCTCGAACAGGCCGAAGTAGACGAGGAAGACGACATTGAATTTATTGAAATATCCGAAGATGAAAATGAAGACCTGTTCAACCTGGTATTGTTTCAGTTGTCCAAAACCCTTAAAGCAGTAGTCAGATAAAGTCTTTTGGATGACGCAATATGTTAACCTTCAGGAAGAAACCATTCTGGCCGGTTGCCTGAAAAACGACCGCCGGGCACAGGAGCAGCTTTACCGGTTGTATGCGGACGAGATGTACACTGTATGCCTGGCTTATGAGAAAGACAGGGATGCGGTGAAGGATATTTTGCAGGAATCCTTTATAAAGGTTTTTCGAAGCATAGAAAAATATGACAAGAAAGGTCCGCTAAAAGCCTGGGTGAGAAGGATCGTCGTAAATACAGCCATTGATCATTTTCGCAACAAAAAGGATGTTGATGCCTTCGTTGAGGTGGAGGCCATTGCTGAAACCACCCCGGGGCAGACAGAGCGACAAAACGGACATGGGGTTAAAGATATTCTGAAAATGGTCATGCGTTTGCCCGAAGGGGCCCGCATGGTTTTTAATCTCTTTGCCCTCGAAGGATACTCGCACAAAGAAATAGCCGACAGGTTAAGCATTACTGAAGGCACGTCCAAATCGCAATACAGCCGTGCGAGGCATTTGTTGCGGCAGTGGATTGAAAGATAAGCGCAGTGAAAGAAAAGAGCCTCATAGATCTCTACAGAGAACAACTGGCCCAATCTGCGGGAAAGGCCCCGGAAGGCCTGTGGGAGGACATTGCCGGGAAGATGGATGCCCTGGACGAGCAACAACTCATCCAACAATATAAAACACAAATTGCGCAGTCTTCGGAAAAAGCTCCGGAAGGTTTATGGGATAGCATAGCCCGGGAAATGGATATTGATGAAGTATGGGGTAATGTTGCCGCCGGGCTTGATAAAGGGGAAAAGGGAGGGGGATACCGGCGGCTTGCCTTCCGGGTAGCTGCCGCCGTTGCCTTCTTGCTGATAGCCACATTTTCGGTGTGGATTGTCAGCAACGGGCCCAAACCAAAGGCAGGGTTTGCGGATGCGGATACTGAAATCACTGATCCCGGGAGCCTTGCCGGGACGCAGGAGCAGGCTGCAGGGATCGCCGGCCAGACACCCGCCCCGGGGATCAGCATTGCCGATTCCGGCAGTAAGGATGAAAGGCCGGTCATGGGGTCCGGAGAGGAGAAACCCACTTTGGCTTCGTTGCCAGAGCAGGACAGGAAAGCCGGGGGTGAAAGCATTTCCCGGGAGGCCTCACCAGACGGGCTTTTTGCCGGAATCCTGCCGGCGGCTCAAGCCGTTGAAGGTTTCGGGGCTGTTTTGGACAGGGTCGGCATACCAACCATTGCCGAAAGAATGCCCTGGCTTCCTCTTTCGGAGACAGAATCCGGTGACGGTTTTGATGAAATTCTTTCGGGTAACGACCCTGGCGTGTTTGCCCTGGGCCTTACTGCCGCAGTGAAAAACACCTGGCTTTTCAACCATGAAACCTTTCAGGGGTTTAACCCTGGTTCCGGGATTGCCACGCAGATGCAGGTATACCCTGATATAGCCATTAATCTCAGATACCGGGCTTCTCATAATTGGGTGGTGGAAAGCAGCATCTCCTTTTCGTCCAATGCCGGGCAACGCTATGAGCAGTTTGTTTTTGGCCGGTACAGTCAGCGATCCATTGCGCTCAACTATCTTCATGGTGAATTGATTGCCGGTTACCGGCACAACAAAAAATGGTTGCTTCAAAACCAGGCCGTTTATCACAGCACCGCCCTGGGGTTTTATTATGGGAGGCTGAATGCTGCCATTGAAACCATAGCGGGGGAGAAAGAGGATGTTTCCGCATTGTACCGCAAAGAGGATTTCGGGTTTATTGCAGGCCACAGCCTGGGAATCCCCCTCTCCGGAAGGATGTTGTTTTCTCCCGGACTGTATATTACCTGGGGGCTCCCCAATATTTACAAGGGGGAATATACCCTGCCTTCCATAAAAAAAACCCACAACAGAAGCCTCGAGCTCAGGCTTTCCCTATACTATAATCTCACGCGATAACAGCATTTCTTTTTTCAGACCGGGGGGGGTTACAACCTTGACAGAAAAATTTACGTCAATGTATCAGAGGCCTGCCTGTGGCCGGCCCCGATAAATCCATATGTGTAACCCATATTGCTGATTGGTATGAAAACATTGAAAAATCTTCGCCCATTGTTCTTTCTTTTTTTTGTTGCGTTTTTGTGGACATCCTGTGAAAAGGAAGACGGTCTGAAAGATGGAAATGCCGCAATAAAGTTCCAGGGAGTATACAACCCCGGCTCCACAATGCAAGCAAAAAGTCTTGCACTAAGCGGTGTTGCCATCCAAAGCTTCAGCATAAACATTTCCGAAATCGAGTTCGAATTTGACGATGACAACAGCAACAACGGACTGGTTTACTCCGAAATTGAACTCAAGGGACCATTTGAAATTGACCTGGTAAAGGATGGACAGGGTCAGGTGGTCACCCTTATCAATGACTTGAACCTGCCCAGAGCCGGCTATGATGAAATTGAGTTTGAGTTTGACAAAAACGAAAACCCCGTTTCAACAATGTATAGGAAGACGGTGGACATACGTGGCACCATCAACGGAACGCCTTTTGTCTTCTTTTCTGACGAAGAGTTTGAATTGGAAATAGAATTTGAGGATCCGGTTGATCTATCAGAAGTGGAAAGCGCCATCATCATGGTTTCCTTTGATGTGCAGGCACTCTTTGACCCTGCCCGGGGTGGTGTGGACATTTCCAACGCCCAGGACGGAAACGGAAACGGCATCATAGAGATTTACGAGGACGATCCCGATGGCAACAAAAAACTGGCCGAGAAAATAGAAGACAGGTTTGAAGACGTTATTGAAGCGTTTGAAGACTTGTGGGATGATTGATCCGGTGGATCCGCTCAGCGAGCAGCGGGTTTGTCAGCGGGAAATGATAAAAGGGCTATACCCTGATGGTATGGCCCTTTTTTTAGTTTACCGGGGAATGCATATATGGGTGCGGGCAACCATGCATACCTGGGTTTATAAGGCAAACACCTCCCCAATTGTTGCAATCCTGAACCCCTTTTCAATGACCATCCGGGCCTCTTCGCTTTCCGGGTTCAGCAATGGGTTTGTGTGGTTGAAATGAATGAAAACAACCTTGTGTTTATCCGTGGCACTGAGTCCTTCAAATGTTTCAAAGCTCTCGATAACAAAAGGATGCGGGATCTGGCTGATGTCCCTGTGGCCGATTTCCTTCCCGCTGTAAAATGTGGCATCCAAAAAGGCGTAGTCCACTTTCCGGACTTCTTCCACGATGTCTTTATCCCAGACAGCCCATTTGTTGATGTCCGGGATAAACAATGCGGTTTTCGTCGGACCCTTGATCCTGAACCCCACTGTTTCAGAATATTCGTTCCGGTGCGGAACCAGAAAAGGGGTCACCTCAATATGCCCCGGGAGCGTCACCGGCTCTTCGTTTTGCAATTCATGGAGCCGGATGTTGTTCAATGATACAAGCTGATCCCAGGGCCCATTTCCCTCCAGAAATTCTTTCATCCGGGGCATGGCATAAACGGGCGTGTTCTGGGCATTCATCGCCTCCTTCCCAAGATACATCAAGCCCGTATAATGGCCGATATGGGCATGGGTCAGAAAAATCCCATCCGACAATTCCCTTTCACCCCGGTGCCCGTATTGGGTAAGCCTTTTCATTTGCCTGGCAATATCAGGCGTTGCGTCAAACAAATAGGTTTTCCTGTGTTCGGCATCGATCAGCCCCAATGAGACAACCTGCCTTTGGGCGGACGGGTTTTCAAACAGGCCGGCACAACATTCCCGGGTGCATGCGATATGCGGGGAGCCTGCGTCCTGCACGGTTCCAAGGACGATAAGGGAGGTGTTTTCAATGGGCAATCCAGCCGGATTATTTTCGTCGGATGGGTTTTCCGTTGATGGCCTCTCAGCGCAAGAAACAAGGAACAGTAAGAACAGAAAGAGGTGGTATTTTCTCATGTCGTGCGGATTTAAGCCTCAAATTGGTCCGAAAACCCTTAATCAGGTTGAGTCTTCAGGGTGGCCCTGTTTCTGTTTTGAATTTGTTGGCGCATCAGGCCATTATATTTCTGCCGAAGTTCGGAAAATTTTTTGCAAGCCCTCGGAGTATTCTTTGGTGGCAATCCAATCCTGGAAGTTCAGGTCATGGTTGTGCTTGTCAAACACAAAGGTTTGAAGATTTGGCTTATTGCTGGCTTTAAACCGGACTTCAAGGTCATGGACGCTGTCGGCAGGAACATTGGCGTCCTCTTTTCCGTGGAACACGTAAATGGGGATATCCACCCGCAGCAGCCTGGTTTTATTCGGCTCAAGAGCAAAATGTTCCCTGAACCAGTCAATCGTTACACGAACATAATTGCTCCATATCCAGGTTCCGTCGTTCCCGGCGATTTTCGCCATGAGGATATCCTGAAACGGCCCCCGCATGGTCCGGATATCCTGTATGTCTATGCGCTCGTCCTGCACCACATCCACCGAGTCAAAAGGCATGTCCTGAAACAAATACCCACGGTATGCTGCGGCCGTGGGGTCATCAGACTCAAACTCCTCCCTGTCCACCACCTTGTCTCCGTTCTTGTCAAAAATGGAGTTGACCAGGATCATCACACCCTCTCCCGTATTCTGCCATTGAATGATGTCGAACATGTTTTCATGTACATAGCCGTGCAAAAACAACGCATCAATTTCTGCGATCCTTCTCTCGGCCACCATGGAGGCAATGATCGTTCCCTCGCTGATACCGTAAAGAACAATTTTGCTGTTTTTAAACCGGTCGTCGTTTCTTACATCGGCGATGATCGATTCGATGTCCCCTGCTTCTACAGAAGGCAAATACCTGCTGTATTTCACGCTGTCTACGGAGTCGAACCAGGGGGGCGTTTCTCCCAGGTCCACCCCGCGCCGGTTATAGGTCAGGAATCCGACCCCGTTTTTGCAAAACCCCTCCGCCAGGACATCATAATAATTGAAGCCCGGCCTTCTTACCAGATAGGTGTGCGGCCCCGTGCCGTGAACCGCCAGGACAATGGTATTGACCGGTCCCTCTTCCGGAAGACAGAGGCGCGTGATCATTTCTTCCCCGTCGGACAGGCTTACCTTCCTGATTTCGGAATGGAAGGCATTCCCCTGCATGGAGGCGACAGACAGCGCCGCCCCGAAAACAATGCTTAAAACGGACTTCATATAGCACGAACTTTTTGTGGTGTATGTTTTGTTAACAGCTTATTGGCGGGCTTCCTCCCCAAACTCTTTGATAATGCCAAGAAACCTTTCCGCGTCTTCCAGGCCCTTGTCATAGATGAAAATATTCAGCCAGGACCCTATCGCATAACCAGTTCCCATGACAAGGAGAATTCCGGGGATGATGATGGTCAGGTTTCCCAGAAGGTCCACATCGGCCACGGCCTTGATCATCAACGGGAACAAGGTAATCCCGATCAATCCGGCAAGGACAAACTCAATTTTTCTCAAGCGGGCAATCAGGATTTTCAGGCGTGCAAAACCTGTTTGGAAACCGGTGATGCTTTCATGATAATTCAGGAGCCTGTGAAAGAGGGAAGCCTTGACCGATGACAGGATTAAACTGCTTGCACAAACCAGGGCGCTGATTGTTCCAGCAAGCAAATAGGGGGTCTCGTTCATTAAGCGGATGGTAAACACAACCACCATAAGGACGGCGAAAAACTGGATGACCACATTCAGCAGCTCCAGATTCAGTGGTTTTCTCAGGGCATGACTGAGTTTCTCGAAATTGATCGACTTTAACAGTTCCTCGTTCAGTTTCAGGTGGGTGCTTAGTTTTTCATCGTATTGTGCCCACGCTTGTTTTAATTCGTCCAGTTCCATGGTCTTATGTATTAATTGTTACAACCCGTTCCCTCATATTTTTCTTTATCCGGCTGATCCTGGTCGCCACATTGGTTTCCGAAATGCCCAGGATTTCCGACATTGCCCTGTAGCTATTGTCATCCAGATAGAGCAGCATCAGGGCCCTGTCCAGCTCATTCAGCCCCTCAATTAACCGGTAGAGCAGGGCCACCTTGTCATCCTGCCTGGAGTCCGGTTCAAAATCCGGAAGGGATATGACCGAGGCATCAAGGGATGTCGTCGCGGCTTTGTGTCGGTTGTCTTTCCGGAAAAATGAAATCGCCGTGTTCAGAGCGATGCGGTAAACCCAGGTGGATATTTTGACGCGGCCGTCAAATTTTTTAAGCGAATGCCATAACTGAATCATGATCTCCTGCTGCAAATCCTTCCTGTCCTCCGGATTTGGACAGTAGGAATTGCAGATTTTATAAATCAGATTTTGATGGTCTTTGATGATGGAAATAAACCGGTCCTTGTCCACTGCTTATTATTTGATGGCTTCTGCATTATTCGCAGAAAATGTTAAAAAATCACACAACGGGGAGATGTTTTTTTTCGCCCCCTTCGCCGCCGACCTCCTCAGGGCATGGTTTTCTATAAGCAGGCCCGTTCTGAAAGCCAGGAATACAAGAAGCCGGCAATAAAAGTAACAGAAGGAAATGATTCTCCCTTTCGTTTCCCGAAAGAATTCGTTATATTTGAATGGATGCCACGTCCTTCTTCCCTATTGCCAAAACCGGCCATTGACCGGCCGTTTTCTCCGGGCCGGCCGGGCCTAAAAAAATGAGCCATGAAAAGGATCGTCACGGGCATTGATTTTTCAAATACATCGGTGCTTGCATTTCGCTATGCCGCACAGCTGGCAGAAAAGACAGACAGCGGCCTGTTGTTGGTCAATGTGCAAAAACACCTGGATTATGAGGTGCCGCAGAAGGCCGAAGTGCCAAAAGGTCCGGAGCCCGTCATGGAGCAGTTTGAAGATCTGGTTGCCAGACACAGGGGGGACTTCCGGGGTCCCGTTGAGTTTACGGTAAAGCAGGGCAAGGTTCATGAGGAGATTGCCAACCTGGCCCGGTACGCGGATGCCTGGCTGGTGGTGGTGGGAGCACATGGTCTGTCGGGCTTTGAAGAGTTCTGGATGGGGTCCAGGGGGTACCGGGTTGTATCCACCTGCCTTACACCCGTGATTACCGTCCGGCAAGGCTTCCCGGTGGAACGGCCTGTGAAAACGGTGGTGATCCCCATTGACAACACCCTGGAGACCGGCCAGAAAGTGCCTTTCACCCTGGATCTTGCCCGTCACTTTGATGCCGGGGTGCATGTGTTGTCCTTATTCAGCGACGACATTCATGCGGTGAAAGAGAAGGTGAAAAACAGCGCGCGCGAGGCCCACCGTCTTGTCCGTGAGGCGGGTCTTCGCCTGGTCACCCACGAGGAGGTCTGCGAAAACATCACCACGGCAACCATCGAATATGCGCGTCGGGTTGACGCCGATTTGATCTCCATCATGACGGAACAGGAATATGCCGCCCGGAACGTTTACCTGGGGCCCTATGCCCAACAAATGGTGAATCACGCACCCATCCCGGTGCTGAGCATGCACGGGAAGGCCCTGGTGAGGTCAAGGGGGGTGTTTTAATTCCGAAGGGAGCAGGCGGTCCTCCCTGGCCCTGGAATTTCCCGCTCCCCGGCCTGGGTTCAGGCATCCTTTCATTCAGCGCGGGCGTATCTCTTCCAGCTCCCGCACCATTTTTTCGAAATGCCTTTGCAGCCCGGGTTCGATCTCGTCGTACAGCTTGTCGAAGAAGGCCACGATCATTTCCCCCTCCCGGGTCAAGGTGGTATGACCCCCATCGGCTCCTCCGCGGGTCTTTTCGATGAGCTTGAAGCCCAGCCGTTTTTCGATGATTTTCAGGTTCTCCCAGGTCTGGCGGTAAGCGAACCCCATTTGTTCGGCCGCGGCCTTCAGGGAGCCGGTGGCCCGGATGGCCTTTAAGAGCTGCCACTTGCCCTCTCCCAGGATGCTTTCCCCACCCGTCCGCTCGATCCAGCATTTGAAATTGAGCCGGAATGCCGGTGGCTTGTTTTGTTGTTCTGTGCCCATATTGTTTTGTGTCAGTGTCCTTCCAGCCGATGCCCTTCCCGGCCAGTCCGGCCGTTGTGCAATGATAAATATTTTCCCGGAGTTTTCCCGGTTGTGCCGCCCCGGCCGGGTTTCGTAATTATTGTCGTCGGAGGATTCAGGGATTTGTTGCATCTTTGCGAGTTGTAAAAAACACCTATCGACAATGAAAGCACAGACCCCGCTTGCCCTCAAATCACTGGCGCTTGCCGCCTGCCTCATAACCCTGGGTTCCTGCAGCCTCATCCCGGAATCCTGGGCGGATGCCATTACCGGGGCCAGCAAGGCCATGGCGCAGGACGGCAACAGCCTGTACCACCAGACCGATGAGGTCAGCCTGGTGGCGGGAGAACTGGAAGTGGACGGGGAGGTGAAGGGTCCGGGCAAGGTGGACCTGAACAATCATTACAAAAGGGAGGTGTTCATCAAGGAGGCCCGTTACCACCAGGATACGGGAGCCGGGTTCATTGGCTCTTACCGGTACCGGGGGTACTCTCTGTTTGACCTGCTGCATCCCTTCAATCAGGACAAAAAAAATGCAGAGGCGTTCCGACCGGCCATCGACCTGTATGTGGTCGTGGAAAACGACCAGGGGGAAACCGTCGTGTTCAGCTGGTCGGAGATCTTCCACACGATCAATCCGCACCAGATCATGATTGCCACGGAGATGGCGCCCATCGTTCCTTACAGGCAGGAGGTGGATTACCCGGTCAGGGAAAAGTGGACACTGGTGTCGGCCGGGGACCTGTTTGCCTGGAGGACGCTGGAGAACCCGGTGAGGATCACGGTGCGGTCTTTTGATCAGAAGGATTATCCGATCGACCGGGAACTGGAACACATGCACAGCCCGTCCGTCCGGATTGCCTCTGACAATGCCTCAGGGCAGGAAGGCGGGACCGGCCTGCCCGGAGGGGCGGGGGTGCTGGAGGTGCTGCCCGGGGAGGTGACCGCGGCACCGGTCCGCTACCATGCTACTTTTTACGGGATGGGGATGGGGCACCATCCGACGAAATACTTTGAAGGACCCCGGCTGGATGTGGCGCTGGGGATGGAAGAGGCATTTGCTGACGCCAACCGGAACCGCCACGGACTGGTGTGCTTTGCCGGGATGGACGGGTACAGGGCGGTCTTCAGTTTCAGCGAGCTGTTCAACCGGGCAGATCAGGTGTTCCCGATCCTTGCGGTGCCTGAGAATCCGATGGACGGCGGATATTACCGGATTTTTCATCCGTCCGACTTCTATGCAGACCGTTCGGTGAAGTCCCTGTCGGAGATCTACTTCTTCCAGGCTTCAGCCTCTCCGTCCGGCTCAGGCCTTTCCCGGTAAGACCGGATCACCCTATTGATTTAATATATACACGAGGGGTTCGGACGTTTTCGTTCCGAATGAGAATGCTGTGCCCGCAAAACCCTCTCTGACAGCCTGATGTGGTTTGACGCTCAGGCCATAGCCCGGGGTGTCAGGCCTGTGTATATGTGATGTATATACAATTTCCGGCAGAAACCTCCCTATATTATCGAAAATTTCCAAAAAGAGGCATTCTCGCTGTTTTACCCATTAATCTCAAGCCAAATGAAACAACTGTCAATTATTGTGCTCCTGTTAGTCGTTTCCTCAGGCCTTTTTGCGCAATCCGGCGCAGTGGAGGTGGAGAAAAGGGAGGACGGCTGGCGGCTTCAGGTCCGGGGCGAACCGTTCATGGTCAACGGCATGAACTGGGACTACTTCCCGATAGGGACAAACTATGCCTATAGTTTGTGGAACGAACCGGATGATTTCATCCGGAAGGCGCTGGATGATGAGATGTCTTTGCTGCAAAACATGGGGGTGAATGCCATTCGCGTGTATACGGGGATCCAGCCCAAGTGGATAGAGTATATCTATGAAACCTATGGCATCTATACCATGCTCAACCACTCTTTTGGCCGCTATGGGCTGACCCTGGACGGGGCGTGGGTGGCCAATACCGAGTATTCCGATCCGCGGACCGTGGAGCTTCTGCTTCGGGAAGTCACGGAGCTGGCCGCAGAATACAAAGACACCCCGGGGCTGCTTTTGTACTTGCTGGGGAATGAAAACAACTACGGCCTCTTTTGGGGCGGAGCCGAAACGGAAGATATTCCCATGGCCGACAGGCAGTCCACCATCCGGGCCCGGCACATGTACAAGCTTTTCAACCAGGCCTCCCTCGCCATGAAGGCCATCGACCCCGGCCGCCCCGTGGCCTTGTGCAACGGGGACTTGTTGTTTCTGGACATCATTGCGGAAGAATGCCCCGATGTGGATATTTTCGGGGTGAACGTGTACCGGGGCGTTTCCTTCACCGACATGTTTGACCGGGTGGAAGCGGAATACGGGAAACCCATCCTGCTGACCGAATTCGGGTCGGATGCCTTCAACGCCGTTACTATGGAAGAAGCCCAGCGGGAGCAGGCGAGATACAATGTGGCCAACTGGAGGGAGATATATGAAAATGCCGCGGGCCTCGGAAAAGCCCAGAATTCCATCGGCGGTTTTACTTTTCAGTTCAGCGATGGCTGGTGGAAATTTGGCCAGACGGAAGGTCTGGATGTGCACGACACCAATGCCTCCTGGGAGAATGGGGGGTACGCATTCGACCACATCCCGGGCGAAAACAACATGAACGAGGAGTGGTTCGGCATTTGCGCCAAGGGGCCGACCTCTGTCGCGGGCTTTTATCAGCTGTTTCCAAGAGCGGCCTATTATGCACTGAAGGAGGCCCACGAGCTGAACCCATACCAGGAGGGAACCACCCTGGCGACCATCAGGGCACATTTCGACGGCATCAAGCTGGGAGAGGCTTTTCTCCAGGCAAGGGGGGACAGGGCGGCCCTGGAAGCTGAGAGGACACGCATCATTCGGGTGAGCCGGTTTTCCCTCGGGCTGTCCACCTTCAATACCGGAGGCAGCCTGATTACCACCCCGGAGGATCCCATCCCGGGAAACCAGACCTACCCGGACCAGCTTGGATTCGACAATATGCAGTCCCTGTATGTGGGATTTGAGGCCAACCCAACCCCCAATTTTCGCGGCCACATCGAGTTCAACGTCCTGGGAAACGTCGCCCAGAACCCCATCGACCAGATTTTTTATGAAAACAGGGGCCGCCCCGTGGAGGTGAACAGCGACGACGGCAATGTGAGGCTGGAGTCTCTGAACAGGGTCCAGGTGTACCGTGCCAGTTACCAGTGGGACCACAAATGGTTTAACCTGGATGGTTTTTACCGGACCGGACGGTATCACTGGGGGTATGAAGGGGACTTCTTCGGCCTGTATCCCGAGGCCAACTACGGTCCCAATATCGACCTGTATAACGGCATTGCTCCTTTCGGGTTTGAGGTGGAAGGCAAAAGGCAGCTTAAAGGACTGAAGCTGGCCTTCGGTCCCCAGTTATGGTGGGGGGCAAACCCGGCCCTCTTGCTGAAATACAGCAGGGCGCTGGCCGGCTTCGACATGACCGCGATCTACCATGAAGACCTGGATCAGCTGGGGCTGACCGAGAGCTCCTTTGCAATACCTCAGCCCAAAACCCGGCGCGTGACCCTGCATGCGAACAGGGCGCTTGGCAGGTTTGAGGTGGACCTTGGCGGGATCTGGGCCGGGCAGCCTTTGCAGGGACGGGAATTCCAGCTTTACAGAGAAGAGGGTGGCGCAGAGAATGTGTACGTCGACCAGATCAAACCGGAAGATACCTGGGGCGGCAAGATCAAACTGACCTATACGGGGGGGCGCTTCAACTGGTATGCGCAGTCGGCCATCAAGGGCCTGGTCGCCCAGGGCGGAGCGGATCAGACCCTGACCTTCACCGGATGGCGGCTGAAAGACAGCGGCAGCGGCAACCAGATGAACTTCCTGACAGGTTTTGCCTACACCATGGGCAACCTCCAGGTGGCCCCGAACTTTTTATGGCAAAAGCCCCTGGAAGGCCCCATCCCAGGCACCGTTCCCGCCCCCGGCCGGCCCAGGAATATTCTCACGGACCCGTTTGTCGTGCGGGCCAACAGGGAACAGGTCTCGGGCGAGATCCTGTTCACGTATGACCCCACCCCTGGCACCTGGATGTACAACTGGGACAGCGACCGGTCGGAAGACGCCGGCTTTGCCATGAGCCTGGGCTTTGTCTACCGCCATCTGCCCACCACCATGGATGCCGCCATCGGGATCCTGCCCGACGGCCGTACTACTTTTGCCTTTCCGGGTTCTCCGCCGGCGAAGGATTTGTGGGAGGTCCACGCCCGGCTGGTGTCCAAGCCCACCAAAGATTTCGGCTTCATTGCCAATATTTATGGGGGGGACGCCCAGGCCAACGGAAGCGATGACCGGACCATCAGCCGTTTTGGGATGGACCTGCGCATGATCTACCGCCAGGTGGTGCTCAATTCCTTTGTCCGGATCAACGACTGGGGTCCGTACGATTACCACCGGGACTTCAACCTGACTTTCCCGCTGCAGTTGATGGCGGATGTGTCTACCACGCTGGGAAGGCCGGACTGGATTGATCTTCCGGATACCCGCATCGGCATCCGGGGGAAGTACCGCACCCTGGATCAGTTTTCTCCGCGGTATTCCCCGACACAGATTCTGGATGGGAGCGGCCAGCTGGTCCCCGACCCGGAAGCCATTGGGTTTGATAATGGCAATGAGTGGGAGATCATGACCTATATCCTGATAAACATTGGCAACTAAAAAGCAGAAAAAATGAAACCACATATTTTGATTCCCTTTGTGAAGCTCCTGCCGGCCTGGCTGTTGTTGGTGTTTATCTCTGGTTGCGAGCGGGATACCAGCGACCTGGACGGAGCCACCTTCCCCGACAACCCGGAAGTGTTTATCGACGGGTTCAGCGCGGGCCTGAACTACGCGGCCTTTGGCGGATCGGTTCCCACGGCCTTCGATGTCGACAACAAGGTGACGTATAACAACTCTGCCGCCTCCATGAGGTTTGAGGTGCCTGATGCCAACGACCCCAGGGGGTCCTATGCCGGGGGCGTGTTTTTTGCGGACGTACCCAGGGACCTTTCCGGTTACAACGCCCTGACTTTCTGGGCAAAGGCCTCCCAGTCCGCCACGATCGGGGAGCTGGGATTCGGAAACGACCTGGGCCCGAACAAATACGTGGTGACTTTGCAGGGAACGACCATCGGCACAGGCTGGAAAAAATACATCATCCCCATCCCGGACCCCGCCAGACTCACCTCCGAACGCGGTTTGTTCTATTATTCCGCCGGGAATATGGACGGGAAAGGGTACACCTTCTGGATCGATGAGGTGAAGTTTGAAAAACTCGGTACCATTGCCCATCCGCAGTTTGCCATTCTGAACGGGGAGGATCAGGTGGAAACCTCCTTTGTCGGGGTGTCAAAACCCATCGGCGGCCTCTCGTCCATATTCAACATGCCTACGGGGATCAACCAGGCGGTGAACATCGCCCCGGCCTATTTTGAATTCAGCTCGTCCAATCCAGCCATTGCCACGGTGGATGAAAACGGAATGGTGGCCGTCACCGGCGGACCCGGAACAGCAGAGATCACGGCCCGGGTGGGAGAGGTTGAAACGGCCGGGTCACTGACCATTGAGTCGGTCGGGTCGTTTGTTTTCGCCCCGCAGCCCAATCGCGACCCGGCCAATGTGATCTCGGTATTCAGCGACCATTACCAGAACGTGCCCGTCAATTATTACAATGGCTACTGGGCGCCTTACCAGACGACGCTTTCGGCCGACTTCCAAGTGGGCGGGGACCACATCCTCCACTACACGGATTTCAATTTTGTGGGGATCGAGTTCAGTTCGCCCGTCGTCAACGCCACGACCATGACCCACCTGCATGTGGACATCTACCTGCCCAATGCGTTGACTTCAACGGCCCAGTTCAGAATTGAACTGGTCGACTTTGGAACGGGCGGCACCGGGGTCTTCACCCGAAGTATCTCGGTCGCACAGGCCCAGCAATGGATCAGCCTGGATATCCCGTTCTCCCAGTTCGCGGGCTTAACCAACCGGGCCAACCTGGCGCAGATCATCTTTGTCGATGTGAACGGCAACATTCCGGCATTCTATGCCGACAACATCTATTTCTACAGGAACTAAACGCGGCACGGCCGGAGACCGACAGGCCGGGTTCATTGCGGGTATAAAAACAACACGATATATGAAAACAACAAACAGGTATTTGGCTGTGTACATCCCATCCTTCCTGCTGCTGTCCCTGACGGCCTTTGTGGGATGCGAACGGGACGACTTTCAGAAACTGGAGGAACGCAACTGGCAGCTGGTGTGGAGCGACGAATTCGACGGCGCCGCAGGCACCCTGCCTGACGCAACAAAATGGACGTTCGACCTGGGCACGGGGGATAATGGATGGGGAAACCAGGAGCTTCAGAGCTACACCAACGATCCCTGGAATGTGTCAATGGACGGGAACGGAAACCTGGTCATCACCGCGATCCGGGATGGCAACAGCTTCACCTCGGGCAGGATCAAGACCCAGGGCTTGTTTTCAAAGCAATACGGACGCTTTGAAGCCCGGCTGAAAACCCCGTACGGACCCGGACTGTGGCCGGCATTCTGGATGCTGGGAGACAATATCGATGCCGTCGGCTGGCCCCGTTGCGGTGAGATAGACATCATGGAGCTCAGGGGGCAGGAGCCCCACATCATCCACGGGTCCATTCACGGACCCGGCTATTCGGGCGGAAACCCGGTTTCCGGGAGCTATTCCCTGAGAAACGGAAGGTTTGATACGGACTACCACGTGTATGCCATTGAATGGGATGAGGACAAGATCGACTTCTTCGTGGATGATTACCTGTACCAGCGCATCCGCAATACGGATGTGCCCGGGGAATGGGTGTATGACCAGCCTTTTTTCATCATCCTCAACGTGGCAGTTGGCGGCAATTATGTAGGGTTTCCCACGGCGCAGACCCCATTCCCGCAAAGAATGATCGTGGACTACGTGAGGGTTTATGACAGGGCAGACTAAATCATTGTGGCCCGGCCTGGGCGTTTATGCCCGGCCTGGGGTTTTCCGTTATTGATTGAAAGATACAAGATGATCAGGACAGAGACAGATTTCGCAGCGGCGGATAAAAACAAAAAAGTGGCATTGGAGGTCGTTGAACACGAGGGCGAAACATTCTTCAGGATCAGCAACCACGATGCCATGCGCCCGTTTTTCATGAGCGTGGTCAGTGATGCCAACCACTGGATGTTCATCTCCAGCAACGGGGGACTGACGGCCGGACGGAAAAACCCGGAATATGCCCTGTTCCCCTATTA
>CAYZCW010000004.1:56243-299688 GCA_964477035.1 uncultured Bacteroidales bacterium | reverse complement strand
TCTACCAATTTCACCACCTGGGCAAAAGGTTTGGCAAAAGTACTAAATTTCTTTTTTACTTTTACAAAAAAAAGTTACCCAACCAGGCCGTAAGCCACGCCAGGTGCGCAATCGGTTCACGGCCAAACCACACGGGCCCATGAACGAATCCCAGAATACCGACCTGGTCCGGTCCCGGCCAGTCATTGAACTGCTGACGGTGGCCAACGAATATTGCCTGTTTTTTGAAAAGGCCGACCAATACAGCCGGGAGGACATCCTGGATTATTTCCGGAAAATCGCCCCTTTATTGTACCTCAAGGGAAGTATGATCCCGGAGGTTGTCCCATCCGACGAAAGCCTGAGCGAGCGGTTTGTCAACGAGGAACAATGGGAGGCGGTCTTCAAGACCCTGCGCGGGAAGTTCGGGGAGGTGGACGTTTTCTACCACCTGGACCCTAACGGGGACAGCGTGGAAGCCAGCCTGGCCGATCAGATGGCCGATGTGTACCAGGACCTGAAGGATTTCGTCATGCTGTACCAGAAAGCACCCGCACGGGAGAATGCCCTGGCGGAGGTCCGTGCCTTGTTTGCCCACCGCTGGGGAATTCGCCTGCTGCATGCGGGAACGGCCTGCCACCGGCTCGTGTTCCGGGAGGAGGCCGGTCCGGACCCCTATGAAGACCTGGATACACAGCCTTTCTAACAAAACCGGGCCGCGCTTGTTATATTTTCGTACAGGAAAGTCCGCAAAAAACCCCTTAAAGTGCCAACGCCCTTACCATGAGATGGAACCCGCATACCTTCCTCCTTTTTGCCTGGATCCTGCCGGCAGTCCTGCCCGCAGCCACAGCGCATGCAAACCAGGGATACCAAATCGAAGTACAGATCAGGGGGCTGGAGAACGAGGCCTGCTTCCTGGCCTACCATTACGGAGAACGGCAATTCATAAGGGACACTGTCCAGGCCGATGCCCGGGGCCGGATGGTGTTTCAGAATGACCAACGGCTCGACCCGGGCATGTACATCATCGTTCTGCCCGATCAAAGGTATTTTGAACTCCTGGTCGATCACAACCAGCATTTTTCCCTGCAGACGACCCTGGAGAACCCGACACAGGATCTGGTGTTCACAAATTCCCCCGATAACGAGGCTTTCTACGATTACCTGAGGTTGCTCAACCAGGTCCGCCCCCGTCTGCAGTCCCTGCAGCAGCAGGCCGGGCAGGCATCCGGTGGCAGCGAACAGCGGGAGGAACTGCAGCGCCAGATCGACGCCCTGAACGAAAGGATCCGCCAGGCTCAGGACGGCTACATGTCCCGGTTTCCCGACGGCTTGTTCTCGGTCATTCTCAGGGCACAGCGCGATCCGGAAGTTCCCGAAGCCTACCGGGAAGACGGCAGGGACCAGGACCAGCAGCTGATGTATCAGTTTTATAAGGACAATTACTGGAGCCATGTGGATTTTTCGGACGACCGCCTGTTGCGGACTCCCGTGTTCCACTCGATGCTCCGCAGGTATTTCGGGGAGGTCCTCATCCAGATTCCCGACACCATCATCAAGTACGGGGACCGTCTGATCGATAAAAGCCGGGGGCACCGGGACGTGTTCCGCTATGCCGTTTGGTTCCTGACCAATTTCACGGAACGGTCTCCCATCATGGGCATGGATGCCGCCTTCGTGCACATGGCGGATACATACTATGCCAGCGGGGAGGCTTTCTGGATGGAGGAGGACGCCAGGCGCCGCATTGCCGAGCGGGCCGACCGCATCCGTCCCCTGATGGTGGGCCAGAAAGCCCCGGAACTCAGGCTGTTCACCCCCGAAGGATCCGTGCGTTCGCTCCACGGGCTGGATGCGGAGTACGTGGTCATCTACTTCTGGGAGTCCGAATGCACCCACTGTCAGAGGGAAACCCCTGTTCTACAGGAACTGTACAGGCAGTACAGGGATGCCGGGCTGGAGGTGTATGCCGTGAATACCGAGGTGGAGGCCGCCAGGTGGACCCGGGCCATCGACCGTTACGGCCTCGAATGGATCAACGTGAACGATGCAGTCAACCGCACGGGATTTCGCGACACCTACGATATTTATGCCATCCCCATGGTCTATTTTCTGGACCGCGACAAGCGCATCCTGGCCAAGGGCATCTCGGCAGAACAACTCCGGGGCTTCCTGCAGGAGACCCTGGGAAACCCATAGAACGCTCAAAGGCAGCTTACTGATGCGACTCCCTCAGCAGGTCGTTGACCGTCTTGACGGGGTTGAAGGTGCTTAGCGGCACCTCCGCAAATACGGTGGTCCAGTCCGCCATGGCCCCGTTCCACAGGCCGGGGAGTTCCAGTGCCTGTAAGGTCCTCCCGTCCATGGATTTTTTGCTGATAAAACCGGTATCCGGATCCACATGGTTGCGCAGATCGAACCGCTGTCCCCGGTGGTCACGGACCGCACAGACCAGGTCGACCGGGTTGAAGTGGGTGGATTGGCTGAAGACGGCGGACTGGCCTGCATCCTCCAGGTTCACCTGGGCCGACTCGACGACCTGCAGGGATGCCGTGCCGGTTTCCCGGTTCTTCACCCAGAACGGGCCTCCGCCGGGTTCGCCCTGGTTTCTGACCATGCCGCAGACCCGGACGGGACGGTGAAGCCATCGCTGCAAAGCCCGGGATCCTTCTGCAGCATCTTCGGGAAACAAAGCAGGGTCCAGGAACAAGCGCTCTGTCGCAAAAGCCACCGCCTCGCGGTAGGCACCGGCGGGAAGGGGACCCTCCTCCAGGCGCTTCATCCAGTCGGCGATCCGGGTGGTCAGCTCCAGCAACAACCCGCCCAGGGCCTTTTTGTACAACACGGTGGGCTCCCTGAGGTGATCCGGGACCACGTTGTCGATGTTCTTGACAAAGAAGATGTCCCCGTCCAGCTCGTTCAGGTTTTCAATCAAAGCCCCATGGCCTCCGGGCCGGAACACCAGAGATCCGTCGAGGGCGCGGAAGGGTTTTCCGTCCAGATCCGCCGCCACCGTATCGGTGGACGGCTTTTGCAGGGAGAAATCGACCTGTAACGCCACCCCGTACTCCTTTTCATAGCCGCCACGCACCTTCTCCAGCAAGGCCCTGAACCCATCCAGGTGTTCGGGAGAAACCGTGAAGTGGATGCAGACGCGGCCATTCCCATCGGCGGCGTAACGGGCCCCTTCCACCAGGTGCTCTTCAAAGGGTGTCCGGGAGCCTTCCCCATAAGAGTGAAAGGCCAGCAGCCCCTTGGGCAGGGAAGCATAGTCCAGCCCGTGGTCATAGAGTATGAAATCCAGCAGGGGCAGGTAATTTCCATCATCAAGCAGGTGCCCGGCATCCAGGTCCTCCCGGAACATGGCCAGGGAGAGATCCTCCCAGAAGGCAAAGCGGCGCAACCCCCCGAAGAAAGCCGCCGCGGCCGGGTCCGAAGAGAACAGCTCCCTGATCCCGGTTCCGGCAGCCAGTTTGTCGCGCCAGGTATAAAGGTCCCTGAACATCCTGGTCGCGGCCCCGCTGGCCGGCACGAATTTCACCACGCGAAGGCCCGGGGCGTCTTTCTCATAGGCCACGGAATACCGCCGCACCTGCTCCTGATCCATACGCAGGATGCCGTCCCCCACGGTGGCGGGGCGGTCCAGCAGGGCCGGAGAAAAGCCTTCCCGGAAGCAGCCGATCTGCTGTTTCACCTTGTCGGGCGCAATGCCCTTCTGTTGCATCTGACTGAGGTCTTTCTCTGTGAACATCTGGTGTCGCTCGTTGGTGGTTGAACAGGATAAACTTACAAAGAAAAAAGAAAACCTTCATGGCACAAACGGCTTAAATAACTGGGTTTTTTATCCTATTTTTGAAAAACGAACCAAGCCAAGACCCCGTTTTATGCAAAAAAGAATATTCGTCGGACTGGCCCTGCTGGCGCTGATGCTGCCAGCCTGCAAGCAACAGGCCGTTATGACCAGCTTCGATGTGAAAAGGGTGCCGCACCGCACCACCGCGGAGGGTTTCCACTACTTCCTGCCCCGGACGGTGATCGCCGTGGATGTGGCCGTCACACGCACCCACCACCAGCCCGGCCCGTTTGCACAATACGCCGAGCGTTTTCTCGGTCTGGAGAATACCATCAGCAGTCCTGCGGTCGACTACCGCATCGCCAACCTGACCATCAACAGTTTCGCCGAACCGGACCCTGATCAACTGTATTTCGTGTCGTTCGACCCCGGGGATGAGGCCCTGTACCTGACCCTGAGCGAGGCCGGCATGCTGCTGGGCGTGAACCGGCCCCTGGCAGACTCCGAGTCGGTCAGGCAGCCCGGGGACACCAAGGAGTACGGGACCTTCGGGACGGAGGCCACATTCAACTACTTCATCGACCTGAACCTGCAGGAGCGCATCGACACCATCCTGGAACGGGTCCGGGTGGATACCATGACGATCGAAAGGCAGACCCTCCGCCGGAGCTGGGTGGAGAAGAGCAGTGAGGTCCGGGCCCGGGAAGTGGCCGACCACATCCTGCGCATACGGGACAAGAAGTTTGACCTGATCACCGGTTTCGCGGAGATCCCCTATTCCCGGGAAGCCCTGGAGTACATGTACAAGGAGATGAACCGCAAGGAAAATGATTACCTGGCCCTGTTTACCGGGATCTCTTCCTCCGAAACCATCCGGTACCGCTATACCTTCGTTCCCGACCCGGACCGCGGCCCGGGACCGTGGACCCTCTTCCATTTTTCTGCGAGGGAAGGGGTCCTGGCGGAACCCAGGCCCGGCAGCATCCCGGTCAGCGTGGAAGCCACCAGAAACACGACCCAAAATCCCTTCACCACCCTGGCCCAGCGCCTGCCGGCATCCCGGTCGGAGCAGACAGGTTTTTACTACCGCATCCCGCAGCACAGCACCATCCTGCTGCGCGAAGGGGATGTGCTGAGGGCAGAGGCCCGCATGCTGGTCAACCAGTTCGGGGTGGTCACCTGGATGCCGCCCCATGAGATGGAGATCGAATTCTATCCCAATACCGGGTCCATCAAATCTGTCGGCCGGCTCAGAAACGAACCATAAATTTTTTTTCAATGCATTATTTTATCATTACCGGTGCCAGCAAAGGACTCGGGGAAGGCATCGCCATCGAACTGCTTCAGGAGGGGCACCACCTGCTTTGCATTGCACGGAGTGAAAGTGACAGGCTCCGGAGTCTGGCGGCCGCCAGGAATGTGCCGCTCAGCTTCTTTCCGTTCGACCTGGCCAAGGTGCGGGACATCCCCGCCCTGTGCCGTCAATTGTTCGAAGTCATCGACACAGAAATGGCCCGGGGCATATACCTGGTCAACAATGCGGGGGTCATTCACCCGGTGGGCCGGGTGGAGGACTGCCCTCCGGAGGAGGTCGCCCACCACCTGCAGGTGAACCTGGTGGCCCCCATGCTGCTCTCGGCAGAATTCATCCGCCACACCCGGAACCTGCCCGTGAGGAAACGCATCCTGAACATTTCCTCCGGGGCGGCCACCTTTCCCTATAATGGCTGGAGCAGCTATTGCACCGGCAAGGCAGGCATGGACATGTTCACCCGCTGCATCGGGACCGAACAGGAGGATGCCGGCCACCCGGTCGAATGCATGGGGGTGGCCCCCGGCATCATCGACACGGAGATGCAGGCCGCCATCCGCGCCACCCGCCCGGAACAGTTCGTGCACCGCCAGAAGTTCATCGGCTACAAGGAGGAAGGCAAGCTGATCCCTCCCACCCTGGCAGGGAAGCGGCTTGCCCGGCTGTTGCTGTCCGACGATGAATTCAAAGCCGGGGAAATCACCGACATCCGAGACGCTTATTAGCATGGAAAAAATCGACATCCACGAATTCGAATACCAGCTGCACATCCGGTCCCTGCGCATGGAGGACTTTGAACAGCTCGTATCCATGCAGAAGATCTGCTTTCCGGGCATGCAGGTCTGGACCCGTGAAAACATCGAGAACCAGTTGTCACGCTTTCCGGAGGGACAGATCGTGGTGGAGATCGACGACAGGCTGGTGGCCTCCTCCGGCAGCCTGGTCATTGACTCGGAAGACTTCGACATGAACATGAGCTGGGACGAGGTCTGTGACCACGGCAACATCGGGACGCACGACCCGGAAGGGGACACCCTGTACGGCATGGAGATCATGGTCCACCCGGAATTCCGCGGCATGAAGCTGGCCACCCGGCTTTACGAGGCCCGCAAAGAGCTGGTGCGCCGGCTCAACCTCCGACGGATCGTCATCGGGGGCCGGTTGCCTGGCTACCGCAACTACCACGATAAGATGGGCATCAGCCAATATGTGGACAGGGTCACCAGCCGGGCCATCTTCGACCCGGTGCTCACCCCCCAGCTTTCCAACGGCTTTTCCCTGAAAAAGATCATCCGCCAGTACCTGGACGATGATAATGAGTCGGCCGGCTATGCCACCTACCTGGAATGGACGAATTTCGATTACAAGGAAGAAAAGGAGCGGCAGTTCCTGGCCGCTGCCCCGGTGAGGATCTGCGTGGTGCAGTACCAGATGCGACCGATCAAGGGCTTTGAAGAATTCGCCATCCAGTGCGAGTACTTTGTGGATGTGGCCTCCGGCTACAAGAGCGATTTCGTGCTGTTTCCCGAGATGTTTACCCTGCAGCTCCTGTCCCTCTTCCCCAAGGAGGAGCCGGGAACGGCCGCGCGAAAGATCGGGGAATTCACGGAACAATACCTGGAGCTTTTCAGTGAACTGGCCATCAAGTACAACATCAACATCGTGGCAGGTTCCCATTTTACCCCGGAAGGCGACAACCTGTACAACATCGCCTACCTGTTCAAGCGCAACGGGGAGATCGGCAAGCAGTACAAGCTGCACATCACCCCCAATGAAAAGAAATGGTGGGGGGTACAGCCGGGGAACGCCATCGAGGTCTTCGAGACCGACAAGGGCAGAATATCCATCCTGATATGCTATGACATCGAGTTTCCGGAGCTCGCCAGGATCGCGGTGGAACGTGGCACCCGCCTGATCTTTGTGCCCTTCTGCACGGACGACAGGCAGGGTTACCTCAGGGTGCGCTACTGCGCCCAGGCGCGCTGCGTGGAAAACCAGATCTTCGTGGCCATTGCCGGCACGGTCGGCAACCTGCCCCAGGTCGACAACATGGACATTCAGTATGCCCAGTCGGGCATTTTCACCCCGTCAGACTTCTCCTTTGCCCGGGATGCCATCGCAGGGGAATGCACCCCCAATGTGGAGACGGTCATCATCAACGACATCGACCTGGAGCTGCTCAAGCGGCACCGCAACCGGGGCACGGTCACCAACTGGAACGACCGCCGCACCGACCTCTACCGCATCGTGGCCCTGGACGAAAACCCCGGCATACACCAGGAGGATTGACGGCGGGGACCGCGCCGCGTGGTAAAGAGCTCAGAGATCACAGATCAGAAAGGGAAATTCCCCGCACAGGGCCCTGGCCGCTTCGTGGTGGTATCCGGCCGCTTCCGTCTGCCCCGAATCCCTCAGGGCATCGCCCTTCTGCAGGTGCCGGTTCACAATCATCTGCAACAGCAGCATCGCCTCACTGCGGTCCGGCAGGTACTGCATCCAGGCCTGCTGGTAATCCATTGCGCTGCGTACATAAGTGAGGCAGTAGTCCAGGTTGTCGTTGCGGAAGGCCCTGTGGGAGACCGTCATGAAGGACTGGAACATGCCCCGGTGGGCCTCCCTCAGCAGGACGTCCAGCGCAGGCGGACAGGGATACCAGCCTGCGGCCGTCCCGCAGAACCGCTCCACCTCACCCAGTATGTCCAGCCCCTCCAGAAAGCGGCCATCGGCCAGGGCCTCCCTCGCCTGGGAAAACAGGGAGTCCAGGACGAGACCCGAAAGGTCCCTGGTCTTCCCCAGCCAGCCGCCCACCGGGTGGTGCCTGCCCAGCATATCCCCCAGCCTCCTCAAGGCTTCCCGGTGGTGAAGCTGTTCGTGCTCCAGGGCCGCCAGGCCGAGGTTGGCCCCGGAATGAAACGGGTTGTAGACCAGGGCGGCCCTGAAGTGTTGCTCCGCCAGGCCAGGCAGGGTATCACTCAATGCCTGGCGACCCGCGGCATGGTACAGGCTGTCGATCCCGGCAATCCCCTGGTTGAAACGCAGGCGAAGTGTCCCAGCCAGAGCGGACAGCCGCTGCCGCCATGGCAGCAAGTCCTCCGGGTCGCTGCCCCGGATGCCCTCCGCCTTCAGGAAGGCGGCCTGGTCGAAGCGGGCCAGCAGTTGCTCGGCTTCACAAAGGAGGAACTCATCCAGCAGGAGCCGGTCCGGGTCCCCGGGCGACAGGCCGGAAAGGATGGAGTCCGCCCGGCCAAGCAGTTCACCTCCCCCGTAGTATGTCTCCAGGATCTGAAACCAGTTGTCGAAACGTGCACGGGCCCCATCCGAATAATAGAAGGTCAATGGTCCCGGCTCCACCCTGACAGGGCCCTCCCCGCAAGAACGACCCAGGGGGAGGATCAGCAGCACCTGGCCCTCCCCTTCCAGTTTCATGGGGGAACGGGATACCTTTGCCAGGGGATTCCATTGCGCATCGTAGACCCCCAGCTGGAATGACAAAAGGTCGGGCACCAGTACCTCTGCCAGGCTGAAATCCCCGTAACGGGAATCTCCCGAAACCCCGGTCCTGCCCAGGGACAGCTCCAGGATGCAGCCCCCGCCCTGTCGGGAGGGCATCAGCCGGTAATAGAGATTCCCGAAGACCGACCAGGTGGTGACCACCCTCAGCTTGCCGCTGCCTTCTGCAATCTTTTGCAGGAAATGGTTCACGTGCCGCCCGGCCTCCCCGGGGTAAGGCGTGAAGGAATACACCTGCCTGAACGGAATGGTATCCCGCAGGGGTTCCTTTTCCGTTGCAGAAAGAAACAAGGGTACCGCAACAAACAGGAGCGCAGAGAAAAAGCCCGCAAACCGGGATGGAATTCGTTGCATGGCGCAAAGGTAGCATTTTATAAAAATGGATGCCCGGGACGCTCATTGTACAAAACAATTAACTTTGCAAAAAACCAGAAGACCAGGTATGCTGATCAAAATGTATCCCGAAAACCCCAATGCCCGTTTCATCCAGATGGTTGTCGGATGTTTGCGCCAGGGAGGGGTCATCATCTACCCCACCGACACCGTATATGCCATAGGTTGTGACATCCACCAGCCCAGGGCGGTGGAACGGGTGGCCCTGATCAAGGGCATTCGCCCGGAAAAAGCCAATTTCTCCCTGATCTGTGAGGACCTGCAACACATATCCGACCTGACCCGGCCATTCAGTACCAGCGTGTACAAGGCCATGAAGAAGGGACTCCCCGGGCCCTTTACCTTCATCCTCAATGCCAATGCCCGTGTCCCCAAGTTGTTTCAGAGCAGGAAAAAAACCGTCGGCATCCGGGTCCCCGACAACAACATCGCGCGGGAGATTGTCCGGGAGCTGGGCAACCCGATCATTTCCACCTCGGTATACGACGACGACGAGATCCTGGAGTACACCACCGATCCGGAACTGATCCATGAAAAATATGAGAACCTGGTGGATATGGTGATCGACGGCGGTTTTGGAGACAACCAGGCCTCCACGGTCATCGACTGCACCACCGATGAACTGTTGCTGGTCCGGCAGGGGAAGGGCCAGCTGGAAGACATCCTCTGATTGACAGGCCCACAAAAAAGCCATCGCGCCATGCGGGTTAAAAACATTTATGCGGACACGGGGCGGCCACAGGATCCCGGCAGGGAATACACGGAGGACCTGCTGGCGGTTCAGGACCTGCGCATCGAACGCATCATCAGCCGGGGCCATGTCTCTCCCCCGGACTTCTGGTACGAACAGCAAACCAACGAATGGGTGCTTGTGGCCCGTGGGAGGGCCAGCCTGGAGTTTGAGGGCGGGCGCATGGTGCATCTTGCGGAAGGGGACTGTCTCTTTTTGCCGGCAGGGATGAAACACCGCGTCACCTATACCAGCAAGAACCCGGAATGTACCTGGGTGGCCGTTCATTTCCCCTGAAGAACGCCGGCCGGGACCTGCCATAAAACAAAAAACGACACCAGGCATGAATGCTGTCCTTCAACAAATCATCAACCCACCCGGAGGCATCCGGGAGGGCTTTTTCCTCATCGCCGGCCCCTGCGTGCTGGAGGACGAGGACATGGGATTCGCCATCGCGGAAGAGGTCATCCGGATCACGCGGTCGCTCGGCATCCCATACATCTTCAAGGCTTCCTACAAGAAGGCCAACCGCTCCAGGCTGGAGAGCTTTTCCGGGATCGGGGATGAAATCGCCCTGAACCTCCTGGGACGGATCGGAAAGGAATTTGATGTGCCGGTACTGACCGACATCCACACCAATGAGGAAGCCTACATGGCGGCCTCCCGGGTGGACGTCCTGCAGATCCCGGCCTTCCTCTGCCGGCAGACCGAATTGCTGCTGGCGGCCGGACAGACCGGCAAGGCCGTCAACATCAAAAAAGGGCAATTCCTGTCTCCCAAAGCCATGGGCTATGCCATCGACAAGGTCCGCTCCACCGGAAACCAAGGCGTCCTGGCCACTGAAAGGGGCACCACCTTTGGTTACGGCGACCTGGTGGTTGATTTCCGGGGCATACCGGCCATGCAGGAATTCCAGGTGCCGGTGGTCCTGGATGTGACCCATTCCCTGCAGCAACCCAACCAGGCTGCCGGGGTCAGCGGGGGCCTCCCCCACCTGATCGCCACCATGGCCAGGGCCGGCATCGCGGCTGGAGCCGACGGCCTGTTCATCGAGACCCACCCGGACCCTGCGAATGCCCGGTCGGACGGGGCGAACATGCTCCGGCTCGACCGTCTGGAAAGGCTGCTCACGGAGCTGGTACGCATCCGGGAGGCAATCCGCAATGACCGGTAGTCGCGGGCTGCAGCCCCCCCTTTTCAGTCGGTTAAGGGAATCCTGTCCAGCAGAACCATCAGGCTGTCGCGCAACGCAAAGAAAGACTCGTGATATGCCTCCGGCAAGGGATCCGCGCTGGGGAACTCCTCCCTCAGATGATCCACCTGCTGCCCGTTTTTCCAGAACCTGAAACAGACGTGGGGACCGGTGGCCAGTCCGGTACTGCCCACGTAACCGATGACCTGTCCCTGCTCGACCCGGCTGCCCGGACGGATGCCGTTGGCGAAGCGGGACATGTGCAGGTACTGGGTTTCGTACACCGCATTGTGGCGTATGCGCACGTAGTTGCCGTTGCCTCCGGAATAGGTTGCCTGCGTCACCACCCCGTCTCCCACGCTGAGTATGGGCGTGCCGTGCGGGGCTGCGTAATCGGTGCCGTAATGCGGCCGCCGCTGCTTCAAAACGGGATGCAGGCGGCTGTGGGAGAAACGGGAGGAAATGCGTCCGAACGCAAGGGGCATCTTCAGGAACACTTTTCTGAGGTTGTCTCCTGCCGGGTTGAAGAAACCGCGGATGGTGTCCTGCTCGAACCGGAAGCCCAGAATTTCGCGGTCCCGGTGAACAAACCACACGGCCTCGATGCCTGCCACCCCGATCGCCTCGTCCCCGACCAGGTTTTCCCCGTAAACCACCTTGAATCGGTCGCCCCGTTGAATGCGGGAAAAGTCCACCTCCCAGGCAAGCACCTCCGACAGGCGGATGGCCAGGGTGGCCGGCAGGCCCTGTTCGCTCAGCACGTTCCACAGAGAGGAGTGGATGACCCCGGAGGCCTCACGCATCACCCGGGTCACCTCTTTTTCCCGGCGGCTAACCTGCAGGGAATCGTCCAGGTCGATCACCAGGTATTCAAGGGGAGAGATCTCATAGACAAAATAGCGAATGTCCCCCGCAGCATGCAGGTACCCGTGGTAGGCCTGACCCTGCCGTATGCGGCGCGGGCTGAAGACTTCCTCCATGCCCCGGGCCACGGCATCGATCCGTGCCGGTCCCAGGCCGAAACCGCCCAGGATATGGGACAGGGTCTGGCGGGGGCGGACCACGTCCGACTCCACGATAAACTCCCCTGCCGGAAAGCCAAACACGTCCAGTAATGGAAGCACCTCCTCCGGTTCCTCCATTACGGCTTCTGCCTGTTCACGGGGCGTGGAAAGCATCATCCGGGCAAGCACCATGATGAGCAACAGGCTGGCCAGGACCAGGGCGTATGTGAAAAAGGCTTTATTTCCTGGACGGGTCATCGGGACATGAAATCAGGTTGCAAAAATAATAAAACCGGCAAAAAACAGCTGGAGGATCCAGGACAACCCCAGGAGGATAAAAAAGGACACCAGGGCAAATCCGGTGGCTTTGGGCCGGGGGGTGCCGGCCATCGGGCCCAGCCCCTGCCAATAGACAATCAGGGCCCAGGCCAGTCCTGCATAGCCAAGCCAGGACAGGGCGGGAAACAGGCCCGCCACCACCTGGGCCAGAAGAAAGGGGGTCATGGACAGCACCACCAGCTTGAAGACCTCCTCCCGTCCGGCCCGGGAGCCGAAAGAGGGAGCCATGCGGGCGATCATCCAGGAGCCGGCCGGCAGGGCAATAACAAAAGCAAGCAGGTTGGACAGGAAAACAAACAATCCGGGGGGACCTTCCCCCCCCAGCAAAAGCATCCGGCCGGCCGAACCGGCCAGCAGCAGGGGCATGCCGTACAGGACGAAAAAACGGTTGGCCTGCATCCCGGGATCGCCGGCCAGCGCGAAGGCCCGGGCCGGCCTGGAAAAAACGGCCAAAAAGACAAGCATTTGGAGGGAGGGTTTCAATACAGCCTGTTTAAAATGGGCACACAGCAATCCGGGATAAAGGTACTTAAATTGGGGCAGCCTGTCAAAACGAGGGCATGTCAAAATTTATTACTTTAGGGCTCCCAGTGGGCAATGGACCGGGATGGGGTTTCCGTCCGAAAAGGGGGCATGATTATGAACTGGACGCACTGGAAAACAGGATTTGAGAACCATCTGAGGCTGGAGCGCAGCCTGTCCGGGCATTCCATTCATGCCTATGTGTCAGACCTTCAGAAGCTCACCCGCTACCTGGAGCTTGCCGGCCAATCCGCAGGACCCGACAAGGTGGGCACGGAACAGCTGCGTGAATTTGTCCGCTGGGTGGCCATGCTCGGGGTGTGTGAACGCACCCAGGCACGCATCATCTCAGGCATCAAGGCCTTTTACCAGTACCTGTTGGTGGAGGGGATCGTGGAGAACAACCCGGCCCGTTCCCTCGAAGGCCCCAGATTGAGTCGGCGGTTGCCCGAAGTACTCAGCATACACGAGATTGAACGCATCATTGCGGGCATCGACAGAAGCCGGCCACAGGGCCAGCGCAACCTGGCCATCATCGAGACCCTCTACGGATGCGGACTGAGGGTTTCGGAACTGGTGAACCTGAAGCTGTCAGACCTGCAGCTGAAAGCCGAATTCATCCGGATCACGGGCAAAGGCAACAAACAACGGCTGGTGCCCCTGGGCAGGGAAGCAAAAAAACAGATCCTCCTGTATCTTGAAGGGCCCCGCAGCCTGGTGCAGCCCGGCAGGCTCCAGGAAGATTATTTGTTCCTTAACCGCCTGGGCAGGAAGCTGACACGGGAGATGGTCTTCCTCATTGTCAAGAAACTGGCCCGGGAGGCCGGCATCGGGAAAAACATCAGTCCCCACACCTTCCGCCACAGTTTCGCCACCCACCTGGTGGAGGGCGGGGCAGACCTGAGGGCCGTCCAGGACATGCTGGGGCATGAGTCCATCATCACCACCGAGATTTACACACACCTTGACAGGGACTACCTGCGGGAGAACCTGGTATCATTCCACCCCAGGGGCCGGGTCCGGACTCAGGACGGGCAGCAGGCGGTCCCGGCGAAACCACAGGAAACCCCGCACCGGGTGGATTAAAAGGAAGCGGATGTTCGAAAATTTTAATTATTTTTGCCAGTGTTCAACAAGCATATATCTATATACAGGTAGTCATGTCTGAAGAAGCCAATGCCATCACCAGGCGCTATGATGCCCTGTCGCGGGAGGAGTGCTGCCTGTCCTGCGGCGGAGCCCTTTCACACGCCTTGATTGAAAAAGGCCATGTGTGCCTTGACCTGGGCTGCGGCAAGGGTTTTGATGTGCTGCGCATGGCCAGCCTGGCCGGCAGTAACGGACAGGGCATCGGGGTGGACATCTCTGATGGCATGATCGCGGTGGCAAAGGAAAATGCAGAAAAACTGGGAATCCGGAATGTGCGTTTCATCCGTTGTCCGCTGGAAAGGATCGAGCTCGGGGACGCCACCGTGGATGTGGTCCTGTCCAATTGTACCATCAACCATTCCCTGCAGCAGGACCTGGTGTGGCAGGAGATCGCAAGGGTGTTGAAGCCGGGTGGCCGGTTTGTGGTCAGCGACATCTATGCCCTGGAAGAAATCCCGCCTGCCTACCGCCTGGACCCGGAAGCCGTGGCTGCCTGCTGGGGCGGGGCGGTTACCCGGGAGGCATACCTGAACCATGTCCTTGGGGCGGGGCTGACCGGCATCGAGGTGGTGGAAGAGTCCGCACCCTACCGCAAGGGGGAAGTGGAGGTGGCCAGTTTCACCCTCCGGGGAACCAGGCCCCTGCCTGCCCGGATGACAGAGCAGTAACCGCTGATCCATCCGACGAACCAACCCAAACCAAGCCATATGAAGACCCTGACAAAGAAAAACGGCAAACAACCACAGGAAAAAACGGCCAAGACCCCCCAGGCCCAGTGCTGTGCCAAGCAAAGCACCTCGCCCCAGGGCTGCCACGACTAAAAAACCTTGCAACCTTCCCGCTTCAATATCCTGAGCCGCCTCCCGGGCAGAAAGGACTGGGTGGTGGTCAACCTGCTCTCCGGAGAGGCCGACCTGCTTGAGGGTGATGAGGTGCAGTTCCTGCAGCCCGGCGCCAGGGACATCCCCCGGGCCTTTGTCGAGAAGGGGTACTGGTGCGACCCGGAAGCAGAAGAACTGGCCTACCGTCTCCGGTATATCGACTTTCTGGAAAAAAGAGAGCAGGAAGAGGTGCAGGTGTTGTTCGTGCCCACCTACCAGTGCAATTTTGACTGCAGCTACTGCTACCAATCGGATTACGGGCAGGAGGCCGCGGCGCTCCATCCGGGGATTACGGACGCCTTTTTCGGTTTCCTCAGGGAGGTTGTCGCCCCGAAAAAGCATTATGTGACCCTGTTCGGGGGAGAGCCCTTCCTGGACGGGGCCGGATACCACAGGGCCCTCTCGGTATTCATTGCGCGCTGCGGAAAGGAAGGCACCGACCTCGCGGTGGTCACCAACGGCTACCACCTGGACCGCTACCTGGACGTCCTGGGACAAGCCAAAGTACGGGAGATCCAACTCACCCTGGATGGCCCTCCGGATGTCCACGATGCCCGCCGGCCGCTCAGGGGAAACCGGCCCAGTTTCGACAAGATCAGCCGCAACCTGGACCGCTGCCTGGACCGGGGGTATCCTGTGAACCTCCGGGTGGTGGCCGACCGCGGCAACATGCAGCACCTGCCTGCCCTGGCACGCCTGTCGGCGCAGCGTGGATGGACCGGCCACCCCCTTTTCAAGACCCAGCTGGGCCGGAACTACGAACTGCACAGCTGCCAGGCAAGCCCCGACCGCCTGTATTCCCGCCTGGAGTTTTATACGGATTACCATGACCTGGCCAAAGAACACCCGGAACTGCTGGATTTTCACAAGCCGGCCCTGTCGGTCAGCCGCTACCTCTCCGAGAACGGACAACTCCCCCCGCCCCTGTTCGATGCCTGCCCGGCCTGCAAGTCGGAATGGGCCCTGGACTTACACGGCCGGGTCTATGCCTGCACGGCCACCGTGGGCAAGGAAGGGGAGGCCCTGGGACGCTTTTACCCCCGCCTGGAGCTGAATGGACAGGCGGTTCGGGCCTGGCAGCAAAGGGACGTGACACAGATCCCGGAATGCAGCCACTGCGCCCTGCAACTGGCCTGCGGCGGTGGCTGCGCCTCCCTGGCAAAAAACCGCCACGGCAGCCTGCTCGCTCCCGACTGCAGGCCGGCCGACGGCCTGATCGGGCTGGGGGCCTCCCTTTATTTTTGATTCCATCCCGGGCGAAGGTTTTTTTTCTTACATTTGCCCCGCCACAGGTTCCGAAGGTCCTCCCGGGCCGACCGGATGAAAAGGGAATCAGGTGCAAATCCTGAACAGTTCCCGCTGCTGTAAGCTCTTGGATGTTGTTTGTCACTCCGATGCCACTGTCGGGCCTCAACGGGCCGGATGGGAAGGCGGCAAACAAAGAGCGAGTCAGAAGACCTGCCTGTGCCGTACTCACTTTGCAGCTTTCGGGAAAAAAGCGAAAAAAGAACGGGTCAAATAGTTTTTCCATGCACCGCCAACTGTGTCCCTTGCTGATTGCCATAGTATGCCTTTTGCTGCCTGCCGGGGCATGGGGAAGAGATGCAGGAACAGCGGACACCCTGATCACCCTCGAAGCAGTCCGCATCGAGAGCCACCGCCTGTCCGCCCCGGGCAGGCAAAACCTGGTCATCGGGGAACGGCAACTTGCACGCCACCACTTTGAAAGCCTGGACAGGCTTGTGGCCAGGCATACCGGAATCCATATCAAGAGCTACGGCCCGGGCATCCTGGCCACCACTTCCATGCGCGGCGGGTCGGCCGGCCACACCAGCCTCCTCTGGAACGGCCTCGACCTGATGAACCCCATGAATGGCCAGGCAGACCTGGCCCTGCTGCCGGTATTCCTATTCGATGGCATCACTGTACAATACGGGGGCGGGAGCGCCCTGTGGGGCAGCGGCCCCATGGGCGGCGCCATCCACCTGAACTCCCGCGGACCGTCCGGGGAACCCTTGTTACTGCAGGGAGGGTTGCAGGCCAACAGCCTGGGCGGATTCTCCCAAAGGGTGCGGACCGACTTCAGGGCCGGTCCCGCCGCTGCCGGCATCCGCCTGGTCCACGAGCGGTCGGACAATCGCTACCGCTATGCCAATCCTTCGATGCCTGCCCGGGCCGTGAGGATACAGGAGCACGCCGCGTTCAGGAACAGGGGCCTGACCGGACAGTTTAGGCTGGATGCGGGGCGGCGGCACAGACTGGAACTGGATCTCTGGCTGCAGGACAGCCACAGGGACATCCCCCCTTCCCTCTACCAGGTCGATTCGGAAGCCTTACAACAGGATCAGGCCTTCAGGATCAGCGCCCACTGGGTATCTGTATTTGACAGGGCCGTCCTGAACTGGCGCAGCGCCTACCGGGACGAATTCCTGGTCTATGAAGACAGCCAGACCCCCTCCAGCAAAAGCTCCTGGCAGACGCTCGTGCAGGAAATGGAGGCCCGGTGGCAGGCCACCCCCGGGGTTCTGCTCAGCGGGGGCCTGCACGCCAACTCTTCCCGGGCGGCGGCTGATAATTATGACCAACGGCACCGGCGGCACATCATGGCATTTTATGCCACAGCCGGCTGGCAGAACGAAAGCGGCAGCCTGCAACTGCGGCTGAGCGGCAGGCAGGAGGTGGTCGGCGGCACCTCCATCCCTTTCATGCCATCTGCCGGATTGTCCTGGCAGGTATCCAGGCGGACATTCCTCAAGGCCAATGCAGGAAAAAACTTCCGTTTGCCTTCCCTGAACGACCTGTACTGGTCCCCGGGCGGCAACCCGGATCTGCGGCCCGAGGAGGGATGGAGCCAGGATTTGAGCATACAGTGGATGGACAGATTCCTGGAATTCAGCCTCACGGGTTTTCACCGGGTGGTGGACAACTGGATCATCTGGCTTCCCTCCGGCATGGGGCAGCTTTGGAGCCCGCAAAACATCATGCGGGTTCGAAGCCACGGTCTGGAGGCAAGGGCCGGCGGCGGGTTCCTGGTCGGACCGGTGGCGGCGGAATGGCATGTCCGGTACGACAGGGTCCACTCGGTCAACCTCAGGGCGAAAAGCCCCAACGATGCCTCCCTGGGCAAACAGCTCCTCTATGTTCCCAGAGACAGGGCCGGTATGGGCCTGTCGATCGGATACCGCAGGCTGTCGGCCTGGATCGACCAGCAATGGAGCGGAAGGGCCTATACCAGCAGCGACAACAGCCAGTGGCTCCGGCCCTGGCACCATGCCGATGCAGGCCTGGCATGGCGGTTTCTCCTGGGAAGGTCCGAATCCACCCTCTCCCTGGGCATCACCAACCTGTTCAACCAAAGCTACGAACTCATGGCGGGCCGGCCCATGCCGCTGCGTTATGTGACCGGCTCCCTCAGCGTGACCATGCATTAATCTTTCCCCAATAAAACAACCCATGACAAATCAAAACTTCTTCCTGCCCAAAGCCCCTGCTTCTGCCGGGCCCGAACGCCTCCCTGCCTTGAAAACCACTGGCACGGCCCATCTGTTTCGCCCCCTGGCCACCCTGCTGGGACTGTCCCTGCTGGCCGCCGTCCTGCTGGCATCCTGTGAACGGGACCCGGTCACAGACGATCCGGATGGGATCATCGGCGGGGAAGGCCTGTTTGTCCTCAATGAGGGCAATTTTCAATGGGGCAATGCCTCCCTGAGTTATTTCCGCCGCAGCGACCGGCAAGTATCCCATGGGCTGTTCCGGAATGCAAACGGGGAGGACCTGGGCGACATCCTGCAGTCGATGCATGTACATGACGGACTGGCCTACCTGGTGGTGAACGGCTCCGGCAAGATAGAAGTGGTCGACCCGGCCAGCTGGAAACGACATGCCACCATCGACGGCTTGACCTCTCCGCGGCATTTCCTGCCCGTGGGCGGGCAAAAAGCCTATGTCACCGACTTGTTTTCCGGCCAGATCCAGATCATTGACCTGGAAACCAACGAGGCAAGTGGCACCATCCCCGCAGACGGATGGACCGAGGAGCTCGGGATGGTTTCCGGCACGGTGCTGGTATGCGGGGTCGGTGAAGGCAGGATCTATCTGATCGATCCGGACACCGACCAGCTTACCGGCAGCGTGGAGGCCGGCCCCAACCCGGTCGGGCTGCGCACGGACCACCAGGGACATGCCTGGGTGCTTTGTGCCGGTGACTGGATGGACGGCACGGGCGCCGCCCTGCTGCGCCTCGACAAGGACACTTACCAGGTGGCGGAGCGCCACGAATTGCCTGTCACGGGGGCGACCTATTCGGCACTGGACATCAGCCCCGACGGGCGTACATTGTACTTTTTGGGTGGGGGGGTCCATGCCTTTCCGCTCAGCGAGGCCACACCGGAGCCGGTTCTTTTGGTGCCGGCCGGTGGCAGGTTTTTTTACGGTCTGGGAGCCGACCCGTCAGACGGCAAGCTGTTCGTGAGCGATGCCATCGATTTCACACAAAAGGGCAAGGTCTATGTGTTCGACCCCCAGGGCCAGGCGCTGTATGATTTCGATGCCATGAACAATCCCAGGGGCTTTTACTTCTATTGAGGAACGGGGTCCTGCTGTCCGGGAGGGACCGGCCGGTTCCCCCGGCCGGGCAGTTCCCGGACGGGGCCCAGGGCCCGGCCGTTTTTTTTCATACATTTGCTCCATGGACTTCCTGCTGAACCCTCCCTGCGGACTGCAAAGCCGGCCAGTAACCGCCCTAAGGAAATTCCGGTCGCAACGTCTGCTGCTGTTTGCCTTCCTCCTGGGTGTTTTGCTGCCGGCCTGCCAGGACCAGGAGGTCTGCGAAGAGCTGGGCAGCAATCCCCTGCGCATTGGTTTTTACCATCCCGGAGGAGAAGGGCAGGCCGGCAGTGCGGTCCTGGACAGCCTGAGCGTTTACGGGCTGGGAGGCACCGGCGACAGCATTTACAACAACCGCAGGAACGTCAGCCGCATCGAACTGCCCCTGGACATCAGCCAGGACGACTGCCGTTTTGTGCTGGTGTTCCCCGGCATGGTTCATGACACCCTGCTGCTGCGCTATGTACGCCATCCCCGCCTGCTGTCCGCGGAATGCGGGTTCGACCTGTTTTTCGACCTGCAGGAGGCCGGGGCCACGGGACACTACATCTTCGCCATCGAAACTGTCAACAATCAGGTAACCAACACCCTGGATGAACATATCAAGGTATTTATCGCTCCTTCTGATCCTGCTGGCAGCCGGTAAGGGACCGGCACTGGCGGAACCCGACAGCACGTTCATCCCGGCCCTGCGAGCCGGCCTGGATGTATCTTCCATCGCCAGGCACCTGATGGAACCTGCCGCCAGAACCCTGGAGGCAACCATCGACTGGGAATGGAGGAAGAACTGGTTTGCCGCTGCCGAAGCCGGGACCCTGCAAGTGGGCGTGGACAAATCCAGTCACAATTACCAGGCAAACGGCTGGTTCTTCAGGCTGGGCGCCGATTACAATTTTCTGAAAAGACCGGATCCCACCCACCAGGACGTGGTGGTTGCCTCCCTTCGTTACGGCTACGGAAGCCTTCGGCACGAAGCCCCTTTTGTGCGGATCACGGATCCCTTCTGGGGCAGTCTTGAAACGGTCATACCGACAGAGTCCTTCTCCGCCCACTGGCTGGAATTCGGGGGCGGGCTGAAGACCCGCATCGGCAGGCATTTTTTTCTCGGATGGTCCGTCAGGACGCGTTTCCTGATTTCCCGCAAGGGGGGAGAGCAAATGGATCCATACACCATCAGCGGCTATGGAAGAAGTGACCGAAACACCGTCGTCATGATGCATTATGCCCTGTATTACCGCATTCCCTTACGGGCCATTTCGCAATAAACGGCATGAAACCATCGTTCAATAAGGGCCGGAAACTCCCTTATGAACAGCTTTTTTATGCCTCCTGTTTGCCCGTAGCGGAAAGATTCCGATATTTGGTAAGCGAATCCGCCTTGCGGCACCGGAGAAACACCTTGACCCATGGAATTCGAAAGAGTAAAAGGGATGGTGCTTGACAAACTGGAGCAGGACCTGCACCCTTCCCTTTATTACCATAATGTGGAACATACCCTGGATGTGATGGCCTCGGTCGATCAGCTCGCGGCCGGGGAAGGTGTCAACGGGACGGACCTTGCCATGTTGAAAACCGCCGCCCTGTTTCATGACGCAGGCTACCTGTGGGCCTATGACGACAACGAACACCTGGCCTGCTCCTATGCCAGGAAATCTTTGCCAGCCTTTCATTACTCAGGGCAGCAGATCGATGCCGTCTGCAGGCTGATCATGGCCACCGCCATTCCCCAGGAGCCGGATGATCAACTGGGCATGATCCTTTGTGATGCAGACCTGGATTACATTGGCAGGGACGATTTCTTCTCCATTGCCAACAAACTGCACATGGAGTGGACCAAGAACCACGACCGGGTAATCGACTCCAGGGAATGGTACACAAGGCAGTACCTGTTTTTTCTGGAGCATGACTATTTCACGGCCAGTGCACGGAAACTCCGGGATGAGAAAAAGAAGAAAAACAAGGTCAAGATTGAAAAACTCCTGGCCATTTACGACGATCCCAGGAGCATTGAGGAGTTCGCCAGGGTGCTGGCCGCCAATCCCGCCTTCAAATCCTTCCACCAGTAAGCGCAATCGATCCTAAACCCCACAATCAATGGAAACCACCGCCAAAAAAGACATCATTCTCGCTGCCACGGACTTCACCCATGTGGGTGACTTTGCCATCGACAATGCAGCGGCCCTTGCCAGGGTACTCAATGCCAAGGTCATGATCCTGCACGTGATCAACAAGGAAACCCACCGGAAACTCCGCAAGGAGGGCAGGGAGCCTGCCTGGGTCGATGAACGCCTGCAGGAGGACGCCACCCGGGTGCAGGCGGCCTCCCCGGTGGAGGCTGGCTGGATCAGCAAGGAAGGCAGCATCTTCACCACCATCGCCGAGGTGGCCAGGGAGCACCAGGCAAAGTACGTATTTATCGGCACGCACGGAAAGAAGGGCATCCAGCGGCTGCTGGGCAGCTTTGCCCTGAAGGTCATCAAGCGGTCTCCCTCCCCGGTCTTCTCGGTCAAGAAGCCGGCCGAAGGGAACACCTTCCGGAACATCGTGTATCCACTCGACCTGGAGCTGGGGTCCAAGCAAAAGGTGAAGTGGGCCAACCACCTGGGAAAATTGGCCGGAACCAGTTTCCACCTTCTGGTGTACAACCCGTCGGAAAAATCCCTCAAGGCCAAGGTCAGGGCAGACCTGAACCAGGTACTCAAGATCATGGACCAGCATGGGGTCCGGCATACCGAAACCTTTGCTGCTGAAGGAGAATCTTTCAGCAGGCAGATCATTCCGTTTGCCAGGCAAAAGCAAGCCGATGCCATCATCATTTCGACCGACCCCAGCAAGATCAGCTGGGCGCTGTTCGGCTCATCCGACGAGAAGATCATTTATAACGAAGAGAAAATCCCGGTCCTCTGCATCAACTCCAAGGACCTTAACCTGATTATTGGCGGACTCTAATGGTGACAACCACCGGCCCGGAACAGGCCAGAGAACGGGTGCTGGAACTGACCCGGCTGATCAACGAACACAACCACAGGTATTACGTACTTGCCCGGCCCATCATCAGCGATTTTGAATATGACAGGCTGATGGAGGAGCTCATCGCCCTGGAGAAAGAATACCCCGGGCTGCTCGATGAGAACTCCCCCAGCCAGCGCGTGGGCGGCCAGGTCACCAAAAAGTTCCCGGTGGTGGCCCACCGATATCCCATGTTGTCGCTGGGGAACACATACAGCAGAGAGGAACTCCGCGGGTTTGACCAGCGGGTGCGCAAAACCCTGGAAGAGCCTGTTGACTACGTCTGCGAACTGAAGTTCGACGGGGTGGCCATCGGCCTGACCTATGAAGGAGGACGGCTGTTGCGGGCGGTGACCCGGGGGGACGGGGTGCAGGGCGATGAAGTGACCGCCAATATCCGGACCATACGGAGCATCCCCCTGGTGATCAACCGGCCCGGACTGCCACCCGTTTTCGAAGTGCGCGGGGAGGTTTATATGCCCCATGAGAGCTTCATCGGGCTCAATGCCGAGAAAGAAGCCGCCGGGGAGCCCCTGTTCGCCAATCCGCGTAACGCAGCGGCCGGCAGCCTGAAGATGCAGGATTCAGCCCTGGTGGCGAAACGCCGGCTGGATTGTTATGTATACGCCCTCCTGGGAGACGGCCTGCCGGAAAAAAGCCATTTCGAAGGCCTCGCCACCCTGGCATCCTGGGGCTTCAGGGTCAGCCCCCACACCCGGCAATGCCCCACGATCGAAGAAGTCTTCGCCTATGTGGAGGAATATGAACACAGGCGCAGCGAACTGCCTTACGACATAGACGGGGTCGTCATCAAGGTGGACCGCTATGAGCAGCAGGAACGGCTGGGCTTCACGAGCAAGTTTCCACGCTGGGCCATTTCCTATAAGTTCCGTGCAGAACAGGCGGTCACCCGGCTGCTGGACGTCCTTTTCCAGGTGGGACGCACGGGGGCCGTCACCCCTGTGGCCGTGCTGCAACCCGTTCCGGTGGCCGGTACCACGGTCAAACGGGCTTCCCTGTATAACGAAAGCTATATGGAGGACCTGGACCTCCATTTCCAGGACACGGTGTTCGTGGAGAAGGGGGGCGATATCATTCCAAAGGTCGTGGGGGTGGATGCCTCCGGACGTCAGGATGGCAGCCGGAAGGTGGTGTTTGCCAGCCACTGCCCGGAATGCGGCACCGCCCTGATCCGGGAAGAAGGCGGGGCCATCCGCTACTGCCCCAACGGCAGGAACTGCCCCCCCCAGGTACAGGGACGCATCGAGCACTTCATCGGGAGGCGGGCCATGAACATAGAGAGCCTGGGGCAGGGCAAGACAGAACTGCTCATCCGCCAGGGGCTGATCCGCAATGCGGCAGACCTGTACGACCTGCATTATGAGGACCTCATCGGGCTGGAAAAAGTGATGGAGGACCCGGACACGGGCAGGACACGAAAGGTTGGCTTCAGGGAAAAAACGGTGGAGAACATCCTGTCGGCACTGGAAAATTCAAAAAAGGTGCCCTTCGAAAGGGTGCTGTTTGCCCTGGGCATCCGCCACCTGGGAGAAACCATGGCCAGGAAGCTGGCCCATCACTTCGGGACCATGGAGCGGCTGATGGAGGCCCCTTTCGAAGAACTGATCGGCGTCCACGAAGTGGGGGAGAAAATGGCCCGGAGCATCCTGACCCATTTTGCATGGCCCGAAAACCGCGAAACGGTCCAACGGCTGAAGGCGGCAGGCCTGCGGTTTGCCGTGGATGAACCTGCAACACGGGATGGCTTACTGCCACTACGGGATAAGACGTTCGTGGTAAGCGGGGTCTTTGAACGCCATTCGCGCGACGGCATCAAAGCCTTCATCGAACAGCACGGGGGAAAGGTCACCGGTTCGGTGTCCTCCAAAACAAGCTATGTCGTGGCAGGGGAAGGCATGGGACCGGAGAAAAGGAAAAAAGCAGAGGCCCTGGGCATCCCCATCATCGGCGAGCGGGAGCTGGAGGGGATGGCCGGGATATAGTGCCAGGCTCTCAGCCGATCCTGCCGTCCACGATGGTGAGTTTGCGGTCGGCCATGGCGGCCAGTTCATGGTTGTGGGTCACGATCACAAAGGCCTGACCCAGTTTCTCCCTCAGGGTAAAGAACAATTCATGCAACTCCCTGGAGTTATGGGAGTCCAGGTTGCCGCTGGGTTCGTCGGCCAGCACCACCGCCGGTTGGTTTACCAGGGCCCGGGCCACGGCCACACGCTGCTGCTCCCCTCCCGACAATTCATTGGGCTTGTGATCAAGCCGCCCGGACAAACCCAGCATCTCCAGCAGCTCCCGGGCCTGCCCCGTGGCTTCCTGACGGCTTCGGCCGGCGATAAAGGCCGGAATGCACACATTCTCCAGGGCGGTGAACTCGGGCAGCAGGTGGTGGAACTGAAAGACAAAACCAATATGCCGGTTGCGGAAGGCAGACAGCTGGTTGTCGGACAGGCCCGTGATGTCGCGGCCGTTGATCAGCACCCTGCCGGCATCGAAGTGGTCGAGGGTCCCGAGAATCTGCAACAGGGTGGTCTTGCCCGCACCGGAAGCCCCGACGACCGATACGATCTCACCGGGCTCAATGGCCAGGCTGATGCCACGGAGGACCTTCAGGCTGCCGTAGGACTTGTGGATGTTCTCTGCCCGTATCATCATGACGCATCAGTTTGGCATGCGGCAAGGGCCGCAGCAGGCGGACTGCCCGGAGCGCAAAGGTAAGCAATCTGCGGGAACCAGGCTAGAACAGGAAATTCAGTCCGATGTACAACCCGCTGCCCCCGTCCCGTTCATCCAGGGCCTTGCCAAAATCTGCCGACACGATGAAGTTGCGGTTCATCACCACCTTCAGTCCCGCCCCGACGGTCGTGTGCAGGCCTTCCTCCTCCTGCCCGGGGGCAAGCCGCTCCGGTATGATCGGGCGGTCGGCCCCCAGAAGGACGGGCAGGTCGATCTTCCCGACCACCTGTCCAGCATCCAGGAAAGCATTCATTGCCAGGTAGATGTCTTGATTGAACAACACGGTGCTGAGGAACTTCCACCGGAGCTCGGCATTGCCGAACACGAAGGCATCCCCGACCACCCGGTTGCGCAACATGCCCCGGACGGTCTTGGAACCGCCCAGTCCGTCGGTATTGGAAGAAGCCGAAAAGGACGAGATCATGTAAGGCTGCATGTAAAACGGCACCGTGCCGCCCAGGGTGCCCTGGTAGTTCACCCGGTAGGCCAGGGACAGCTTGTCCTCGACCAGGGTAAAGTACTGCCGGTGGGTGGCCGACAGCTTGGTATAGCCAAAGTCTCCGTTGCCCAGGAAGGCCGGGGCCACAAAAAGCACCACCTCGCTCCATACACCCCGCATGGGGTGCGGTTCAAAATCGCGGGTGTCATAGACCAGACCCAGCTTCAGGTGGTTGGTCCAGCCCCCGTCTTTCTCCTCCTCCCCGATCAATCCCCATTCCACGTATTTGTCATACAGACCGGGGACCTCAGGCAGTTTGTCCACCTCATCCTTGCCTTCGTTGAGCGACTGGACATCGACCGGACCCACCCGGTTGTGCAGCAAGCCGAACCCGGCAATCCATCTGAACTCCCTACCGATGATGCCTCCCTGGAAGTCGGTCGTGAAGCGGAACATCTGCCGGTCGTGCCGGTAAAACATGCGCGAGATATAATCCGGATCCTCTTCATCCTCAAAAGCAGCATGGTAGGGGGCTTCATAGCCATTGAACCCATAAAAGTCGAGGGCCTTTTCCGTCAGCAGGCTCAGATCGGAGGTGATCCGGATTCCCGGGATCAGGTACTCGGAGTCATAGAACATCCGGTTGATGCCGCTGCCCTTGGTGTAACGCGACACCTCCCCGTAGAGTGAGTGCATGTATTTGGGATACGTGGTCCCGTCCCCGAAATAGTACAGGTTGATCAGGGCCCCGTACTGGAAACCCAGATCGGAATTGTAGGAGATGGCGGGCAGGGCTCCGAAGGTCCATCCGGTCTTGACCACCCCGCCTCCACCGTCTGTGGAAGGCTCCTGGTTTTCATTTGAAAAAGCGGAAAGGAAGGCCGTAACAAACAACAGGGCCAAAAGCGGCCGGCCTGTTCTGATGATGAATTTTTTCTCCATTGTGATGGTTTTGGTTCGGATGCTTGCGGGGAACAATTCCGCATTTGCAAATTAAGTGTATTTTTGGATTGTTTTGGCATAAGCCCGCACAGTATTTATCAGCCCGCCATGTCTGCTGTCCCGCCGGTCCCCGGAAAGCTGCTTCAGACCCTGATCCAGGCCTCGGCCGGCAGCCAGGCCAATTACCGCATTGCAGTTTACGGTCAGGCGATACTGGGCTCGCTTTACGCACTGGGGCATTTCGATCTGAAGCTGGCCGGGGGGATCCTGGGATGGGTCCTTCCCATGATCTGGGTGGTGTGCACCTACCGCCTGCTCAAGGAAAAAGCCGAAAAACACCCGGTCCTGCCCTTTCCGTCATGGATCAAAAAAGAGCCCGGAAACACCCTCATCATTTTTCTGGATGGGGTCTTTCTGTCCCTGATCTGGTTCTTTATCCTGTCGGGGCTCTACGACCGGATCTGGATCAGGGTCCTGTTTACCGTGGTATTTCCCCTGCTGACGCTGGCCATGCTGCGCAACCTGTTTCTTTACCCCCCGGAGGAGAACCCCGCCGGGACCTGAGCCATTTTGCCTGATGACGCCTTTCCACCCAGTCCTCCCTTTTGACGACCTGGCCGGCCGGCTGGAGGGTGAGCTGTTGTCGGATATGCCAGACAGGTTGCTTTATGCCACGGATGCCTCCGTGTACAGAGAGGTTCCCACGGCGGTCTGCCGTCCCCGTTCGGTGGCCGACCTGCACCACATCCTGTCCTTCTGCAGGGAACACCGCCTCCCCATCATCCCGCGCACGGCCGGCACCTCCCTGGCCGGGCAGGTGGTGGGAAGCGGCCTCGTGGTAGACTTTTCGCGCCACCTCAACCGCATCCTTGATATCAATACAGAAGAAGGCTGGGTGAAGGTGGAGCCCGGGGTGGTGCTGGACGAGCTGAATGATTTTTTGCGGCCGCACGGGCTGTTCTTCGGTCCGGAGACGTCCACCTCGAACCGTTGCATGATCGGCGGCATGGTGGCCAACAACGCCTGCGGTTCCCACAGCCTGGTTTACGGAAGCACCCGGGACCACACCCTGGAGGTGGGGGCCCTGTTGTCGGATGGGTCCGAGGTGGTGTTTGGGCCGCTCGACAATGAAGGGTTCCGCAAAAAATGCGTGGGCAACAGCCTGGAGAACGCCATCTACCGGCAGGCATTCGAAGCCTTGTCGGACAAATCCATGCAGGAGGTCATCCGAAGGGAGTATCCCGATCCCCGGCTCCGGCGGCGCAATACGGGCTACGCCCTTGACTTGCTGCTCGAAAGCAATGTATTTGGTTCGTCGGACGAACCGTTCAATTTCTGCCGGCTGCTGGCCGGATCGGAAGGCACCCTGGCCCTGTTCACCTGGATCAGGCTGAACCTGGTGCCCCTGCCGCCCCCTTGCAAGGCCCTGGTTTGCGTTCACCTCAATACGGTGCAGGAGGCATTCGAAGCCAACCTCGTGGCACTGAGGCACAAGCCGGCCGCCGTCGAACTGATTGACAAGGTCATTCTGGACTGTACCAGGACCCATATTGCCCACCGGGAGAACCGGTTCTTCCTGCAGGGAGATCCCGGGGCCATCCTGGCCGTGGAGTTCATGGGCGGGACAACGGAGGAGGTCGCAGCGGGGGCTGCCGCAATGGAAGAGGACCTGCGCAGGGAGGGCCTGGGAACCCACTTCCCTTTGTTGACCGGACCGGATATGGGCAGGGTGTGGGCCCTGAGAAAGGCCGGACTGGGGCTGTTGTCCAACGTGCCGGGAGATGCCAAACCCGTCGCCGTCATCGAGGACACGGCCGTCCTGCCGGAATCCCTGCCCGCTTTCATGGCCGGCATGCAGGAATTGCTGGCGCGCCTGAAGCTGGACTGCGTGTATTATGCGCACATTGGCACCGGGGAGTTGCACCTGCGGCCCGTTCTCAACCTGAAAAACCCGGCCGATGTGGAACGATTCTACCAGGTGGCCCTTGAGACGGCCCGGTTGGTAAAGCAATACAGGGGATCACTCAGCGGAGAACACGGGGACGGACGGCTGAGGGGTGAGTTCATCCCCGTGGTGCTGGGTGAGCCCATCAGCCGGTTGCTCCGAGCTGTCAAGGACACCTGGGACCCGCACGGCCTGCTCAACCCCGGCAAGATTACCGCCCCTCCCCCGATGAAAACCTCCCTGCGCTACCCCCCGGGAGCTCGGGTGAAAAAACTGGACACCCTGTTCCGGTTCCCCCAGGCAGGCAGTTACCTCCGGGCCATAGAAAAATGCAATGGGTCGGGCGATTGCCGCAAACCGGCCAGCCAGGGGGGGGTGATGTGTCCTTCCTACCAAGCGACCCTCGAAGAACAGGCAAGCACCCGCGGGCGGGCAAACATCCTGAGGGAATACCTGAGCCATTCCCCCCAGAAGAACCCCTTCGGGCACCGGGAGGTCATGCAGGCGCTCGACCTGTGTTTGTCCTGCAAGGGATGCCTGTCGGAATGCCCTTCCAATGTGGACATGGCCAGGTACAAATCGGAATACCTCTACCAGCATTACCTGCTCAATGGAGTCCCTGCAAGGATCCGTCTGGTGGGGGCCTTCGACCTGCTGAACCGCCTCGGCAGCCTGTTCCCATCCCTGTATAACCTGCTGGCAGGGGGATGGATGACGGCCCCCCTGATCCGCCGCCTGGGTGGCTTTACACCCCACAGAGATCTTCCCCGCCTGGGGAAGACGACCCTGAAGCACTGGGCGGAACGCCAGCCTAATCCCCCCGCCAATCCGGGGATTCCACCCCGGAGCCTGTACCTGTTTTGTGACGAGTTCACCAACTACAACGACAGCCTCACCGGGATCCGCACCGTGAAATTACTCAGAAGGCTTGGCTACCAGGTATATGTGGCCGGAGGCGCTCCCAGTGGCCGGGCCCAGCTATCCAAAGGCCTTCTGGGCAAGGCCAGGAAAGCGGCAGAAAAGAATGTGCGGTTTTTTTCCGGCAGGGCCGGCAAGGACAGGCCCGTGGTCGGCATGGAGCCTTCAGCCATCCTCGGTTTCAGGGACGAGTACCCTGACCTTGTTTCCGCCGAACTTGAGCAAGCGGCACGGGAACTGGCCCCCCACTGCCTGACCCTGGAAGAGTTTCTCTGCCGGGAATACGAAAACGGCCACATCACATCCGATTGCTTCACGGACCGGCCCGTGCGCATCCTCGTGCACAGTCACTGCCACCAGAAAGCCCTTTCCCCGGGCAGTTATTCTTCCAGGGCCCTGTCCATCCCCCGCGGAGCTTCTGTCGAAGAAATCGAATGCGGCTGTTGTGGGATGGCGGGATCTTTCGGCTATGAAAAGGATCATTACGAATTGAGCATGCGCATCGGGGAGATGACCTTGTTTCCGGCCATCCGCAAGGCCCCGGAGGAGGCCCTGATCGCCGCCCCGGGCACCAGCTGCCGCCAGCAGATCCTGGACGGCACGGGCAGACGGGCCATGCATCCGGCAGACATTCTTTTCTCCCTGCTGCGACCGCAAAGTCCGGAATAAAAAGAGGGCCGGTCCAGCCGGTCACCCTCTTGCCCCGAAAGGCATGCAGTGTGACTTGCTGAACCGGCCCCAGGAAATCGGAGCTGTCCGGCTTATTCCCCGCCTTCTTTCTCCTTCTCGCCGTCTTCCCCTTCTGCCTTTTCTTCCTCCCTGGCTTCGGCTTCCTTGGCAGCCTTGGCCTTGGTGGCTTTCTTCTTCGGCTTGGGTTCCGCTTTCTCCTCTTTTACGACCGGTTCTTCCGGAGCTTTCTCCTCCTCGCCGGCTTCAGCGGCAGGCTCAGCAGCTTTCTGCCCTGCTTCCTCCTGGGCCTTCTTCCCGGCCTCTGCGGCTTTCTTCGCCTGCTCCTTCTCCATTTTCTCCAGCTTGGCGGCCGCCTTGGTCTTCTCGGTCTTCTCGATCTCGGACTTCAGGTTGGCCAGTACGCTCAGGTCACCCAGGGTGGTCACCTCCAGGCTGTCCTTCATTTTCTTGACCGTCTTGCTGGTGCTTCCCTTCTCGCGCGGTTTGCGATCGCTGCTCTCCCCGGAACGCGCAGGGGTGCGTCCTTCCTGGTAAACCTTGGTGTGGGACACCACAATCTTCTTACTGTCCTTATTGAACTCAATCACCTTGAAGTCCAGGGTTTCGTCCATTTTGGCCGTGGAGCCGTCTTCCTTCACGATATGGCGTGTGGGGGCGAAACCCTCCACACCATAGGGCAGGGAGACGATCACGCCTTTGTCGGAAGTGCCCACAATGGTGCCCTGGTGAACCGAATCGATGGTAAAGACGGTCTCGAAAACATCCCAGGGGTTTTCCTCAAGCTGCTTGTGACCGAGGCTGAGGCGGCGGTTGTCCTTATCCACATCGAGAACGACCACCTCAATGCTTTCACCGATCTTGGTGAACTCGGCCGGATGCTTGATTTTCTTGCTCCAGGACAGGTCGCTGATGTGGATCAGGCCGTCGACCCCTTCCTCCAGCTCCACGAAAATGCCGAAGTTGGTGAAGTTGCGCACGGTGGCCGTATGCCTTGAATTCACCGGGTATTTCTCGATGATGTTCTCCCATGGATCGGGAATGAGCTGTTTGATGCCGAGCGACATTTTCCTGTCGTCCCGGTCGAGGGTGAGCACAACGGCCTCCACCTCATCCCCTACCTTGAGGAAATCCTGGGCAGTCCGCAGGTGCTGTGACCAGGACATCTCCGATACATGGATGAGTCCTTCCACCCCGGGGGCAATCTCGATGAAAGCGCCATAATCCGCCATGACGACCACACGGCCCTTGACCTTGTCACCCACCTTCATGGTGGTGTCCAGAGAATCCCAGGGGTGGGGCGTGAGCTGCTTGAGGCCGAGCGCAATCCGCTTTTTGTTGTCGTCAAAGTCGAGGATGACCACATTGATCTTCTCGTCCAGCTTCACGATCTCTTCCGGGTGGTTGATGCGGCCCCATGACAGGTCGGTAATATGGACCAGTCCATCCACGCCGCCCAGGTCGACAAAGACCCCATAGGAAGTGATGTTCTTCACGGTCCCTTCCAGGATCTGTCCCTTCTCCAGCTTGGAGATGATCTCCGCCTTTTGAATCTCCAGCTCGGCTTCGATCAGTGCCTTGTGGGAGACAACCACGTTCTTGTATTCGTGATTGATCTTGACCACCTTGAATTCCATGGTCTTGCCCACGTATATATCGTAATCACGGATGGGTTTCACATCGATCTGTGATCCGGGCAGGAAAGCCTCAATACCGAACACATCGACGATCAGGCCCCCTTTGGTGCGGCATTTCACGGTTCCGTTGATGACCTCATCCTTGTCCATCGCCTGGTTGATGCGTTCCCAGGAACGCAGGGTACGGGCCTTTTTGTGAGACAGCACCAGCTGTCCGCTCAGGTCTTCCTGGCTTTCCACATACACCTCTATGACATCCCCCGGTTTCAGATCCTGGTTGTACCTGACTTCGGCGGCAGGGATGACCCCGTCCGACTTGAACCCAATATTGACAACCACTTCCCGGGAGTTCATGGACACGACGGTCCCGTCAATGACCTCGCCTTCCCCAATCGATTTGAGGGTTTCGTCATACAGACTCTCCAGGCGCTGTCGCTCGGCACTGGAATAGGCGTCCTGTTTCTTCCCGACGGCATCCCAGTCGAAATCACCGGGAACCTGGGCTGTAAAAGCATCTGCGGCCGGTTTCTCCGCGCCCTTTTGCGGGGCTGGCTCTTCAGCGGCGGCTTCCGGGGTAGCCTCCGGGGTGGCTTCCTCAGCAGCCGCTTCCGGGGCTGTTTCCTCAGCAGCTTCTTTTTCAGCGGCTTCTTCTTTTTGTTCCGGACTGGCCTGTGATTCAACCCTGGGAGTTTCCTCCGGGGTTTCCGGAGAGGTTTCGGCTTGGTTTTCTTCCGGGTTCAGGTTTTTGTTTTCTTCAGACATTCATTCACTCTATGCGGTTACCGGCACCGGGGCCGGGAACCTGGTTAAACAATCATTGAATTGCAGGGCCCGCAAACGGGACTGCAAAAGTAGCAATTTATTGGTAAACAAAAAACTAAAAATCAGATTTTAAGAGCCTCTCAGGTCCCGGATTCCAGGGGGTTACCGGTCCTTTCGTCGAGCATGGACAGGCCGACCACCTCGATCATTTCACTAATATAATGGAAATCAATACCCTCTACGTATTTCTTGTTGATCTCCTCCACGTTCTTGCGGTTCTCTTCCGAAAGGATGATGTGCGAAACACCTGAACGCTTGGCCGCCAGTATCTTCTCCTTGATTCCTCCCACGGGAAGGACCTTGCCACGCAGGGTGATCTCCCCGGTCATGGCCACCCCGGGCTTCACCTTGCGCCGGGTGAAAGCAGAAGCCATGGCAGCAAACATGGTGATTCCGGCAGAGGGTCCGTCTTTTGGGGTGGCTCCCTCAGGCACGTGCAGGTGGACATTGTGGCGGGCAAATACCCCGGGGTCAATGCCCAGCTCGCCGGCATGTGATTTCAGGTATTCGAAAGCCAGGGTGGCCGATTCCTTCATGACCTCTCCCAGGCTTCCCGTCATGGTCAGTTGTCCCTTGCCCTTGCTGATGCTCACCTCCACGAAAAGGATCTCCCCTCCGGACTGCGTCCAGGCCAGGCCGGTCATGACACCGGCCACGTCCTTCAAAAGGGTCTGTTCCCTGTTCACGGGCGACGGTCCAAGGATTTCCTCCAGCTCCTTTTTACCGATGGCAGAACGGGTGACCTGGCCCATGACAACCGCCCGGGCCCGGGCGCGCATCAGCTTGGCGATGATTTTTTCCAGGCTCCTGACGCCCGATTCGCGGGTGTAATTCTGGATGATGTCCTCCAGCAATCCCTTGCCGAAGCGAACCTGGCTTCGCTTCAGGCCGTGAGCAGAAAGCTGCCGGGGAATAATATGCTTGCGTGCGATCTCCACCTTTTCCTCCACGATGTAACCACTCAGGTTGATCACCTCCATGCGGTCCCTCAGGGCAGGCTGCACCCCGGAAAGGGTATTGGCCGTGGCGACGAACATGATGTTCGACAAATCGTAATCCAGCTCCAGGTAGTTGTCGTAAAAGCTGTTGTTCTGCTCCGGGTCCAGCACTTCGAGCAAGGCGGAGGAAGGGTCTCCGGTAAACGTCTGGTGGCCGACCTTGTCGATCTCGTCAAGCACAAATACCGGGTTGGACGAACGTGCTTTCCTAAGGTTCTGAATGATCCGTCCCGGCATGGCCCCTACATAGGTCTTCCGGTGGCCCCGGATTTCTGCCTCGTCGCGCAGTCCGCCCAGCGACATGCGCACATAGTTTCGGCCGATGGCCCGGGCGATGGATTTGCCCAGGGAGGTTTTTCCCACCCCGGGCGGTCCGACCAGGCACAGGATGGGTGATTTCATGTCCCCCTTGAGTTTCAATACGGCAAGGTATTCAATAATGCGTTCCTTCACCTTCTCCAGTCCGTGATGGTCCTCATCCAGAATATTCTGGGCCTTCCTGAGGTCGAAGCTGTCCGGGGTGAATTCGTTCCAGGGCAACTCCAGCAGGGTTTCCAGGTAGTTGAGATGGATGGAAAATTCCATGGCCGCCGGGTTGATCCGCTGTAATTTGGCAAGCTCCTTATCGAAGGTGTCGGCCACCTGCTTGCCCCATTTCTTGCTTTTTGCCCGCTCACGGAATTCGTTGATCTGTTGTTCGTGCGGGCTGCCCCCCAGCTCCTCCTGGATGGTTTTGAGTTGCTGACCCAGGATGTACTCCCGTTGCTGCTTGTCAATGTCGACGCGGACCTTGGACTGGATCTGGTTTTTCAGTTCGACCACCTGCAGCTCCCTGGTCAGATGCCCCAGAACGATGTTTGCCCGGGTATTGAGGTCCTGGACCTCGAGCAGCTTCTGCTTCTCCCCGACCTCGATATTCAGGTTGGAAGAGATGAAATTCACCAGAAAGACCGGGCTTTCAATATTTTTAATGGCAAAGGCGGCCTCGCTGGGAACATTCGGGGACAGCTTCACGATTTGAATGGCCATGTCCTTGATGGTGGATATCAAGGCCTTGAACTTCTGGGAGGGTTTGACTTTCTCGTCCTTGTCGAACGGTACCACCCTGGCCTTGAAGTAGGGGTCGGACCCGACCAGTTCCTTCAACCCAAAGCGCTTCTTGCCCTGAATGATGACCGTGGTATTGCCATCAGGCATTTGCAGGATCTTGATGATCTGGGCCACTGTCCCGACCTTGTTCAGATCCCCGAATTCAGGCTCCTCCATATTGGGGTCTTTCTGGGAAACGACCCCGATGACACGGCTTTGCTTGTATACCTCCCTGACCAGGCGGATGGATTTGTCACGGCTGACGGTGATGGGAATGACCACCCCCGGAAACAGGACGGTATTTTTAAGAGGCAGTATGGGCAGGACCTCCGGCAATTTTTCAGCAGCCATCTGCTCTTCCTCCTCACTGGACAGCAAGGGGATGAATTCGCTTTCGGCGTCCATGATATCCGAAAATCCCAACAAACCCTGATCAAACATATTTTCCATAAAAACGAAGCGTCAAGTTGTCATGCAAACAGGGTAAGGACCCGGCAGAAAACCCCCAAAGGGGACTTCACCGGGCCTAACCCAATGGTTCCTATTGGGCGCAATCCGCATGCCAGGATGAATGGAACTGACAATTCAACAGCCGGCCGGACGCCCTGGCAGGCGGTGACATCAACTCAGCTTGCGGAAAGAAAAAGTGTGGTCGAACACATGGCGCAGGATCTGCTCATCTGGTTCGCCGAACGTCATGCCCCGGCGGGCATAAACCCTTTTGGCCACCTGGACGGCCTTGTCGATATCGAAGGGGGTGGTTCCCGACACGCTTCCCCAGGTGAAGGAGGGAATAAAATTTCTCATGAAACCGGAACCGAATACCTGGGCATTGATGCCGATCACGGTCCCGGTATTGAACATGGTGTTGATGCCGCACTTGCTGTGGTCGCCCATGAAGGTGCCGCAAAACTGCAAGCCGGTCTGCACAAAACTTTCCTCTTCATAGTCCCACAGGCGAACCGGCTCATAGTTGTTTTTGAGGTTGGAGGCATTGGTCCCGGCCCCGAGGTTGCACCATTCCCCGATCACGCTGTGCCCAAGGAACCCATCATGCACCTTGTTGGAGTATCCCATGACAATGGATTCGGTCATTTCTCCTCCGATCTTGGAGTAGGGACCGATGACCGCGTTGCCGTATATCCTGGCCCCCATCCTGACCGTGGCGCCTTCACAGACAGCCACCGGGCCGCGCAGGATGGCCCCGTCCATCACATGGGCATTCTTTCCGATATAGACCGGTCCCTCACTTGCGTTGATCAGGGCCATCTCCACCACGGCCCCTTCCTCCACAAAAACCCGTCCGGATCCTGACACCTGCACATGGGACGGCAGGGGCCGGGACTTCCTCCCGCTGGTCACCAGCTCAAAATCATCCAACAGGGCCTTGCCATTGAGGGATATGAGCTCCCAGAGCCAGGACAGTTTCATGATGTCACCCGCTGTCTCCAGGGGGGACACCTTGTCGAGCAGCTCCAGGTCGAGGTTGTCGATGTCCCGGGCACGCAGTCGGTGGGCAATGAGCACCTCCCCCGAAATGAGGGTCTGGTTGGGCTTCAGCTGACCGATCTCACGGACCAGTTGCTGGCTGGGCAGCACGCTGGCATTGATCAGCACGTTCTCTTCCTTTTTGACCAGGGGGTACTTCACGCTCAGATAGGGCTCCGTCAGGGTGGAGGTCCTGGCGCCGAGGTACCGCTCCCATTTCTCCCGGATGGTCAGCATGCCAACCCTCAGATCGGCCAATGGGCGAAGAAAAGTGAATGGCAAAAGGTGGGTGCGGCTCTGGGCCCCGAACAGGATGTAATTCATGGGACTGTGATTGCAGGGTTATTGATTTGGAAAAAACAAAAAGTAAAAATAATAAAAAAGCCCTTCATAAAAGGGCTTTTAAAGACTTTTGAAGGGCTTGACTCAGCTTTTCTTCTGAAGGTGTTTCTGGTATTTGGTCCTGAACTTATCCACGCGTCCTGCCGTGTCCACAAGCTGCTGCTTGCCCGTATAAAAGGGATGCGAGGTATGGGAGATCTCCAGTTTGATCTGGGGGTACTCCTTGCCGTCTTCCCATTTGATGGTTTCCTTGCTCGCTGCAGTAGAGCGGGTCAGGAAACTGTAATCGTTCGACATATCGGTAAAAACGACGAAACGATAGTTGCCAGGATGGATATCTTTCTTCATCAGAAAAAGCGGTTAAAATTCTTGTCAAAAAAGCAGTCCCTAAAAAAGAATCGTTGAATCCCTTTTTTAAGGACTGCAAAGATAGTCATTTTTTTAAAAAAGCATCTCGTTTGCAAACTTTTTTTTAGTCCAGGGTATGGACAACCAGTCCGCTGCGAAGCTTCGGTTCGAACCAGGTGGTCTTGGGCGGCATGATGTTGCCGGTATCGGCAATGTCCATCAACTGCTTCATGGTCACCGGATACAGGGAAAAGGCCACCGCCATCTCCCCGTCGTCGACACGCCTTTCCAGTTCGGAAAGGCCGCGGATTCCGCCCACAAAGTCGATGCGCTTGTCCGTCCGCTGATTCTTGATACCGAGGATGTCATCCAGTACCAGACGCGAGAGGATGGTCACATCCAGCACCCCGATCGGGTCATGATCGTCAAAGGTTCCTGGTTTCGCTTCCAGGGAATACCACTGTCCGCCCAGGTACATGCCGAAGGCATGCAGCTTCCCCGGCTTGACGGCGGTTTTGCCATGCGCCTCCACCACGAAATGTGCCGACAATTTCTCCAGGAAAGCTTCCTCCGACAGGCCGTTCAGGTCCTTCACCACCCGGTTGTAATCGATGATCGTCAGTTGGTCATCCGGGAAAAGCACGGCCATGAAATAGTTGTACTCCTCCTCCCCGGTATGCCTGGGGTTGTTCAGCTTTTTCTCGTTCCCCACCAGGGCGGCAGCCGCCGTGCGATGGTGGCCGTCAGCCACATAGAAGGCAGGGACCTCCCCGAACAAAGCCTCCAGGCGTCCGATCTCGCGGTCGTCCTCCACCACCCAGAAACGATGGCCAAAGCCGTCGTCGGCCACAAAATCATACTCTGGCGGGGCGGCCACAACTTTTTCCACAATCCCGTCGATTTCCTTTTTCGTCGGATAGGTAAAGAAAACCGGCTCCGCATTGGCGTTCAGGACCCGGACATGCTTCATGCGGTCCTCTTCCTTGTCCGGCCTGGTCAGTTCATGCTTCTTGATCCGGTCATTCAGGTAATCCTCCACACCGGCGCATCCGACAATGCCGTACTGGGTTTTTTCGCCCCAGGTCTGGGCATATACGTAGAAATGCTTTTTCTTGTCCTGTACCAGGTAGCCTTTATCAATGAACTTTTTGAAATTGTCCCGGGCTTTGTCATAAACCGCTTGTGAATAAAGGTTGACCTCCTCAGGCAGTTCGATCTCCGGCTTCACAACCCGCAAAAAACAATGGGGATTGTCCCCTGCCTCTGCACGGGCTTCTGACGAATTCAGCACATCATAAGGTCTGGAGGCCAAATCTTTAACAATTTCCTTCGGGGGTCGGTATCCTTGAAAGGGCTTCAGTATTGCCATATAATTCAGTTTAAGTGTTTGGTTTTTGGTTATTGGTCATTGGTTATTGGTTATTGGTCTTTGGTTATTAGCCAACAGCCAACCACCAACCCCATCATTTATTCACCTGGTAGGTCTTGTCTCCCTTCTCAAAAAAGCTGACAATCTGCCTGGCAGCGGCAATGCCTGCATTGATGTTGGCTTCCGAAGTCTGGGCGCCCATTTTTTTGGCAGTGAACACATACCTTCCGGCAAACCTGCCTTCGATCTCCTCCCGGCAATCCGGGGCAATGTCCGACAGGTATTTGATATCCGGCCGCTCTTCCATGACCTGCAGGAGTTCGGCTTCATCAACGACTTCCTTGCGGGCGGTATTCACCAGAACGCCTCCCTTGGGAAGCAGGCGCAACAGGCTCCCGTTGATCGATTTTTTGGTCTTTTCATTGGCCGGGATGTGCAGGGAAACAAACTTGCAGGTCCGGTAAAGCTCTTCCGCCGAGCCGACCGGGACGATGCCTTCCTTTTCCATGGTTTCCGGCTTCACAAAGGGATCGAAGGCAAACACCTCCATCCCGAATCCCTTGGCAATCATGGCCACATACCGGCCCACATTCCCATAGGCGTGAATGCCCAGTTTCTTGCCGCGCAGCTCGGAACCACTCGTGCCGTCGAATCCGTTGCGGATGGCATACAGCATCATGCCAAAGGCCAGTTCGGCCACAGCATTCGAATTCTGTCCGGGGGTGTTCATGGCCACCACGCCCTTGTCGGTGCAGGCAGCCAGGTCGATGTTGTCATAGCCGGCACCGGCCCTGACCACGATCCTTAGTTGGGACGCAGCCTCTATGACTTCCCGGGTGGCCTTGTCGCTGCGGATGATCATGGCATCCACGCCGGTTGCAGCCTTTTTCAGGTCTTCCACCGAGGGGTATTTTTCCAGCAGGATGGTCTCATAGCCTGCCCCGTCAAACACCTTCCTGATTCCCTCCACCGCCACGGGGGCAAAGGGTTTTTCCGTTGCGATCAATACTTTTTTCATATGAATTTTTTTACCCGTTTTCCTCCCGTCCATGCCCTCCCCGCGTCGTAAAACGCGGGGAGGGGCATTGAGGGGACATTACTTCTTATGCATTTGTTCAAATTCCTGCATCGCACCGATCAAAGCGATCACGCTGTCCTTGCCCAGGGCATTGTAGGTGGATGCCCGGAAGCCACCCACAGAGCGGTGGCCTTTCAGGCCCGACATGCCTTTTGTGCCGGTAAAGGCAAGAAATTCGGCCTCCAGTTCCTTGTACTCGGGGGCCATGACAAAGCAGATGTTCATGAGGGAACGGCTGTCATTGGCTGCTGCACCGACAAACAGGGGGTTGCGGTCGATCTCATCGTACAGCAGCCGGGCCTTCTCCTGGTTCATTTTCTGCATCACCTTCACCCCGCCGAGTTTCTTCAGCCAGCGCAGGGTTTCCATGCAGGTATAGATCGGCAGGCAGGGGGGCGTGTTGAACATGGAACCGTTGTCGATATGGGTCTGGTAGTTGAGCATGGTGGGGATGGGTCTGTCCACTTTCCCGAGCACATCGTCGCGGATAATCACAAAGGTCACCCCTGCCGGACCCAGGTTCTTCTGTGCCCCCCCGTAAATCAGGGCGTATTTTGAGATGTCCACCGGACGGCTGAAAATATCCGACGACATATCCGCCACCAAGGGAATGGGGCTTTCAAAATCCTCGAATATCTCCGTCCCGAAGATGGTGTTGTTGGTGGTGATGTGGAGGTAGTCGGCATCCGACGGGATCTCAAAGCCTTTTGGGATGTAAGAGAAATTCTTGTCGGATGAGGAAGCGACCACGTCGACCGGTCCGAAAAACCTGGCTTCCTTGATCGCCTTTTTTGCCCAGGTGCCTGTCTCCAGATAGGCCGCCTTGCCTTTCAGCAGGTTGTAGGGAACCATGCAGAACTGGAGGCTGGCCCCGCCGCCAAGAAACAGCACATGGTAATTGTCCGGAATCTCCAGCAATTCCCTGAACAGGGCCACGGTTTCATCCATGACGGCCTGGAAGTCCTTGCCGCGGTGGGATATTTCCATGACAGAGAGCCCGATCCCGTTCAGGTCGAGCACCGCTTTGGCCGTGTTTTCAATGACTTCCCGGGCCAACACAGAGGGGCCTGCGCTAAAATTATGTTTTTTCATACGGAAAAAGTTTGAGGATGAATGATGAATTGGATGATTCTCTATGGTAAAACCAAGGTGGCCCTTGGCTTGTCAGGTCCTTAAACCACCAGGGTGAAACGCTTCAATAAAAGAAAAAACACGGAAAAAACGATCCGATGCAAAGTTGATAAATTTATCCCACAGAACAAAGAAAATCAGGAAAAATCAATCCGGACCGGACCCGGGCAGCTGAGGGCCCCTGGCATCCACATCCCGGTAGAACACCCACCGGCCTTCCTCAAACACGAATGCATCCAGGATGTTGCCCTCGGGCACGTAAAACCGGTAATGCCCCCTCAGGCTCTCATCCCCCGGACTGAGGCGGTCGAAAAGGATCATTTCGCGGGGCGCTTCCCCTTCGCGCAAAGGGTGGGTGGCGTGAAGCAGGCCCATGGACACCATCGCAGAGTATTCAAACACCACCCGGAAAGGGTCCCGCTCCCCCACCCGGAATACCTGCCTGCCAAAAACAGGCTCCCCGTCGAGGAACCAGAGCGGCTCGATCACCCTCTTGCGCGTATGGGGGTTGTCCCCTTTCCAGCCGAGCAGGGTAAAGAGGTCCTCTCCCCCGGATTCATGGTGTAAGATTTCATAATACCAGGCCCCATACCATGTGTCTGCCGACAATTCGCTGAACACGGCACTGCGGATCTCCCCCGAGGCATCCCTGAGGGGGATCAGGCGCCCCCCCGCTTCCTCCGGCAATTGGATCAGGCCATGGTAGTCGAAACGCTGCCCCTGCAGGGGCACATACCAGGTGATGATGCGAAACGCCCCGTTCGGGGCCTCCAGGAAGGAAACGGTTTGCAATGAATCGAACGGGTGGGCAAAGGCACCGGGCTCCCTCAGGGCCCGCTCGAGCGCCGCGGCAAACAACCCGTTGTTGGCCTGCCGGATTGAATCTTCCGGCGATTCCACAATGCGCATGGCAAGCACCTTCAGGGAATCCTCCAGCTGGGTGAAAAGGACCTGCCGGGCTGTCATCAGGACGGAGTCCGGCCTTTCCTGGCCGGGTCCCGCAGGCGGGGACCCGGCCGGAAGCCCTGCCGCTGCCCGGAACAGCCCCCCGCAAAGCAAAAACAGCAGGACAAACTTGGGGATATGGATTCTGAGGCGGCCCATGGGCTGGAGACGTGTTTTTTTGTTATAACTTTAAACCCCCCGATTTATTGCAGATTGCCGGGGAATTCATGCCATGCCAAACGCACCTGCCAAGCTGTCCCGCGAACAAAGAAAAGAATCATTCATCCTGCTCGGCCGGCGACTGGGGGAACTGGCCCGCTGCCTCGCGGAGGACCGGCCGCCACCAGGCAGCGGCGCCCTGCCGGGCTTTTTCCAGGCGGCCCTTCAGGCGGAGAGTCTGAATCCATGGTTCACCCGGGAGAACATCATTACGGCCCTGAGGGCCCTCTCCCGCATGCTGGAGCCGGAAAGAATGGATTCCTGGCTCGGCAGTTACCACCTGCCCGGCGAAGGAGACGCTTTCAGGCAGCGGACCGTGCTGGTGGTCATGGCAGGCAACATTCCCCTGGTGGGCTTTCACGACATGATGTGCGTGCTGCTGAGCGGGCACCGGCTGCTGGCCAAGACCGCATCGTCCGACCCGCTGCTGCCCAGGGCCCTGGGCGTGCTGCTGTGCGAAATGGATCCCGGCTGGACGGAAAGGATGGTTTTTGCCGACGGGCCCGCCGGGTCCTTTGACGCCGTCATTGCGACCGGCAGCGACAACAGTGCCCGGTACTTCGACCATTATTTCGGCAAATATCCCCACATCATCCGGCGCAACCGCCATGCCGCGGCCATCCTGACAGGAAGCGAATCCCCGGGGGAGCTGGAACGACTGGGAGAGGACGTGTTCAGCTACTTCGGCCTGGGATGCCGCAACGTGTCCCTGCTCTGGCTGCCGGAGGGTTACGACCCGGGCATCCTTGCCCGGGCATGGCAGCCCTGGCTTCGCCTGACTCACCATCCCCGGTACAGGAACAATTACGACTTTCACAAGGCCGTCCTGACGGTCAACAAAACAGCCCATACCGACACCGGCTTCTGCCTGCTGCGGCAAAACCCCGCCCTGGCCTCCCCCCTGTCCGTGATCCACTGGCAGTCCTACAGAAAGCTGCAGGAAGCCCATGACCTGGCCCATTCCCTGGCAGGCCGGCTGCAATGCCTGGTGGCCTCAGAGGTCCCAGGTTCCCTGAAAGCCCTGCACGCCGGGTTCGGACAGACCCAGTGGCCGGGACCGGGCGATTATGCCGACGGGGTCGACACCATGGCCTTCCTGGGCAGGCTCTGATGCATCCGGTGCAGCGAAGATGCCTTGGGGGTTTGTTCCCGATTCTGTATATTTGATGAATGAACAGGCATCCCACGCATAAGTGTGTGCTGGCCTTGATTCTGACCCTGTTGCTCTGCCCCTCCGCGGCACAGCAGGATCCCCATGCGGGGGAACGCGGGCGGATGGTCAGGGACCAGCTACAGGCACGCGGCATCGATGACCCGGCCACCCTGGAGGCCATGCGGACCGTGCCCAGGCACCTCTATGTTCCGGCGGGACAAGAGCGGTATGCCTACCAGGACCGTCCCCTGCCCATTGGGTACGGGCAGACCATTTCCCAGCCATTTATCGTCGGATACATGACCCAGCTGGTGCAGCCGCAGGCCGGACAGCGGGTACTGGAAATCGGCACGGGCTCGGGATACCAGGCGGCCGTGCTGGCCGAGATCGTATCCTGGGTATACACCATCGAGATCGTGCCTGGACTCGGAGAACGGGCGGCCCGGTTGCTGCAGGAAGCATATGACAATGTGGCGGTGAGAACCGGCGATGGTTATTTTGGCTGGGAAGAGGCCGGCCCCTTCGACGCAATCGTGGTCACTGCGGCGGCCGACCACATCCCGCCTCCCCTGGTGAACCAGCTCAGGGAAGGGGGCAGGATGGTCATCCCGGTGGGTTCCCCCTTCCAGGTGCAAATGCTCATGCTCGTTGAAAAACAAAACGGACAGGTCACCACCCGCAGCCTGATGCCGGTACGGTTCGTGCCCTTTACAAGGAGCCGGGAGGACTGACATGGACGGACCAGGCAAGCAGCCACGCCTCATTATCTCCCTCGGCATGCATTCAGCAGCCATCATTGCCTTTCAGCTGGCCCTCATGCAGCTGATCTCCGTGGCCCAATGGCATCATTTCGCTTACATGATCATTTCTGTTGCCATGCTGGGCTTCGGGGCCAGCGGCACCCTGCTCGCCCTGTTCCGTTCCCGCCTGCTCGGCTGGTCCCCCTGGCTGGTCCCCTTGCTGATGAGCCTGAGCGGGGCGATGATGATGGGGGCGTTTGCCGTAGCCCGGCTGAACGTGTTCCGATTCGACGTCTACCTGCTGTTTGTGGATGCCTCCCAGTTTCCTGTCCTCGCCGCCAATTACCTGATCTTCTTCCTGCCCTTCCTGACAGGTGCCCTGGCCATCGGCATCCTGTTCATTAAAAATGCCCGGCACATCGGCACCTATTATTTTTCCAACCTGCTCGGGTCGGGAGCCGGCGGATTGCTTGCACTGCTGCTTGCAGCATGGGTGCACCCCATGCAGGGACCGGTTTTGATCGGGTTGCTTTCGGTGGGGGCGGGGGTGCTGGCGGCGGCCGGCCGCCGCAGGGTGTTGCTGCTTCTGCTGAACCTGTCAGCTATAGCTGTCGCGGGGCTGCTGATGAAAAGCCCGTCAGACATCCCGCTTTCCGAATACAAGTCCCTGGCCCGCACCATGAACCTGCCCGAGGCCCGCATCGTGCATACGCGGCCCGACATGCAGGGACTGATCCAGGTGGTGGCGTCCCCGGCCCTGAGGTATGCCCCGGCCCTGAGCCTGTCCCATGCCGGGGAGGCGCCGGTCAGAAAGCACCTTTTCGTAAACGGCGACCTGCTCGGTCCCATTCCCCGCTTCGGGCCGGAAACGTCCGGGCACATCCTGGACCATACCACCATGGCATTGCCCTATGTGATGAAAGAAAGACAAAGCGTGGCTGTGCTGCATGCGGGCACGGGAGCGGCCGTGGCCCAGGCACTCGCACGGGATGCCCGTAGGGTCGATGCCGTGATGGAAAACAGGGGGGTGCTGCGCCTGCTGCAGACCTGCTTTGCTGAAGAAACGGGAGGAATGTTCCTGAGAGACCCGGTCCATGCCTGGGCAACCCAGGTACGCCACTTCCTGGCCTCTGCCCCGGCAGGCCATTTCGACCTGATTGTCCTGCCCCTGATGGACGCTTTCGGGGGTACCGCCGGGCTGAATGCCCTGAGGGAGGACTACTCCATGACACAGGAGGCCTTCTCGCAGATGTGGGACTGCCTGCTCCCGGACGGCGTCATCGCGGTGTCTTCCTGGGTCGACTATCCTGCGCGCACCGCCCTCAAGCTGCTCACCACCCTGGTGGAAACGGCGCGCAGCAAGGGAGTGACTGAACCCCGCGACCACATCGCCGCCCTGAGGTCCTGGGGCACGATCACCTTCGTGCTGAAGAAAGAACCGCTCGACAGTGCGGAAGTGCAAAGGATCCGCGCCTTTGGCGCCGGCATGTTTTTCGACCCCGCCCTGCTGCCCGGGTTGGATGCATCCGAGAGGACAGCCTATAATGCCCTGGACGACCCTTCGCTGCTGGAGGTGATGGACCGGATCATGGCCGGGGACCCGGAAGTCGGGCGCGACTATGCATTCATGATCCGACCTGCCACGGACGACAAACCCTATTTTTCCCAGTTCCTCAGGCTGGACAGGCTGCGTCAGCTGGGCGATGCTTTTGGCCAACAGCAGCTGCCCTTCCTCGAACTCGGTTTCCTGATCGTTCTGGTGACCCTGCTGCAGGGGCTCCTGCTGGCCCTGCTGCTGATCCTCCTGCCCCTGTACAGGTTGAAGCGCTCCCCCCGGAAGAAAACCGGCACCCTGCTGTATTTCGGGGCCATCGGACTGGGGTATATGTTCGTTGAGATCATCCTGATACAGCGCTTCGTGCTCTACCTGGGACACCCTGTATTCGCACTGACGTCTGTGATCAGCACCATGCTCATCGCCAGCGGTGCCGGCAGCCTGCTGTCGGACCGCCTCAGGGCCACCCCCCGGCTGACCGCCCGGCTGGCACTGGCCGTGGCCGGGCTGATGGCCGCCTACGCCCTGCTGCTGCCCCCCCTGATTCAGGGGACCCTGCCGGATCCGCCCGCCTGCCGGATCCTGATCAGCCTGCTGGTCATCGGGCTGCCCGCTTTCGTGATGGGCATGCTGTTTCCCCTGGGTGTGAGGCATTTGTCATTGCGGGACAGTTCACAGATCCCCTGGGCCTGGGGCATCAACGGCTGCCTCTCGGTCGTGAGCACCTCCGTGGCCACCCTGATCGCGGTGGAAGCCGGCTTCCGTGCTGTCATGGGCGTGGCCATCGGAAGCTACCTCCTGGCCTCTGCGGTCTTTTTCCTGCACGGCCGCCTGTTCGGCGAAAGGACCGGGTAAAACGCCCTTCCCGAAAAATAGTTCTTGCTTTCCATTGACCCCCGGCAGTACCTTTGTCCCATGACACCCACCATCACCAGCCTTCAGAACCCCCTGGTCAGGCAGATCCTCCGGTTGCAGCAAAAACCGGCCGAGCGCAGAAAAACAGGCCTCTTCGTCGCGGAAGGGCGGCGGGAGGTGTCCCTGGCCCTGCGCCACGGTGCAGCACCGGAGCACGTGCTGGTCTGCCCGGAAATCTTCCGGCCCGATCCCCTCTACCCCATTCCCCTGCCGGACCACCCCGTTGAAGTCAGCCAAAGCGTATACAACAAACTGGCCTACCGGGAAAACCAGGAAGGGGTGCTGCTGCTGGGCCGTGCCCCTGCGACCCGGCCGCAGCAGCTGGACCTGTCCGCGTCACCCCTCCTTCTGATCCTGGAGGGCATCGAGAAGCCGGGCAACCTAGGGGCCATTCTGCGGACTGCCGATGCGGCCGGGGCGGACGCGGTGCTGGTATGCGGCACGGGGACCGATGTCTACAATCCCAACGTGATCCGTTCAAGCCTGGGCTGCGTGTTCACCCGCCCGGTGATCCGGTGCAGCAACAGAGAGGCCATGGAGTGGCTGGAGGAGCTCCGGTCAAAGCCCTCCCCCCGGCCATGGAAGGTCTATGCTGCGGCCCTGCAGGATGCCATCGATTATTATGAAGCCGGTTTCACAGGGCCTACCGCCCTTCTGTTCGGGGCGGAGGACAAGGGGTTGTCGGATGGGTGGCGGGCCATGGCGGACAACCAGATCCGCATTCCCATGGCAGGAGCCATCGACTCGCTCAATGTGGCTGCCTCGGCGGCCATCCTGTGTTTCGAAGCCGTCAGGCAGAGGCTGCAGGCTCCGGAATGAAGCGGACCGTCTGGTTCCGGACTGGCGTCGGGAAATCCCCGGGATTCATGCTTCCCGGCTGCGGCGGCGTCTGATTTCCCGGCGTATCAGGTCCAGCTCCCTGGAGGTCTGGCCGGCCACGCTGGTATTTTCCTCCGCCCGCCGGACCAGGTAGGGAACCACTGTCCGCACCGGACCATAGGGCACGTATTTGCACACATTGTAACCGGCTGAGGCCAGAGGATAGCTGATGTGGTCGCTCATGCCCAGCAGCTGGGCAAAGGAAACATGGGGGTGGCCGGGTGGGATGCCCCGTTCTTTCATGGCAAGGACGGCCAGGTCACAGCTTTTTTCATTGTGGGTTCCGATGCAGACCGCCACATTCCGGTGGTTGTCGAGACAAATACGGGTGGCCTCGTCGAAAGCCCTGTCTGTTCCCACCTTGTCGGGGTATATGGGGGATGGCAGCCCCAGCTCCCCGGCACGTATGCGCTCTTTTTCCATGTAGGCCCCGCGGACCAGTTTGAAGGCCGCATAAACCCGCTGTTCACGGCACCGCTCCACCACCTCCCGGAGGTATTGCAGGCGGTCGTGGCGGTACATCTGCAGGGTGGTGAAGACCAAAGGGCTGCGGCGGTTGTAGGCAAACATGAGTTCTTCCACCAGGCGGTCCACCGCGCCCTGTATCCAGCTTTCTTCGGCATCGACCATGACGGGCACACCGGTTTCGGCGGCCAGTCTGCAGATGCCATGAACTCGTTCCAGCAGGCGGTCCCTCTCTGCCCCTTCACTGCCCGAAAGGGGTTTGCCCGACTGCATCTTTTCCAGCAAACCGAAGCGTGCCATGCCCGTTGGCTTGAATACGGCATAGGGAATATGGGGGTCTTCCACCGCCTTTCGGATGGTGGCCATGACCTGCGCCGCCGTGCCGTCAAAATCCGCATCATCCTTCTTCCCTTCGGCAGAATAATCCAGGATGGTGCGTATGCCGCTTCGGCCAAGCCTGTCGATCGTGCCCTGGCAGGAGGGAATATCCTCTCCCCCGCAGAAATGGCTGAATATGGTGGGTTTGAGTGCCCATGACACAGGCAGGCGAAGCCACAGGGCGGTCCGCAGCAGCACCGAGCCGGTCCTTACTAGCCAGGGGCTTCCAACGAGCCGGAAAAGCCAGTAGGCCTTTTTAAGCTCCCTGTCAGAACGGTCCGAAAAGGCCAGCCGGGTATCCTCAAACTGTTCTCTCATCGGGATGTCATTATGGATTTACAAATGAATCAAAGCTTATTCAGGCTCCTCCCCGGCATGGTCGAAGAGCCCCAGGGGATCCACAAAAGGCCTCAGGGCGGCCTTCCTGGTGGAATACCCTGTCGGTTCTCCGGCAAGCGGCGCAAAGGTCAGTACCGGCACATCGGCCTTGTCGATGATCCTTTCGGCGGCGTTGGAACCGAAGATCTCCGGGATCCGTGCCCCCTTTTCGGCCACGATCATGATGAGGTCGGCATCGATGCCGTCGGCGAACTTCATCAGGGCCTCAGCCCAGTCGTGGCCGGGCCTGACGAGGAGGTCGGTCGTGACCGGGATGCGCTGCTTCCTGAACACATCCGTCACACTTTTCAGCAGGGCTTCCTTTTTGATGATCTTGGCCTTGTTTTCTGAGGAGAGGAAACCAAACACACGGACCTTCGCGTTGAAATAGCGGGCAAACAGAATGGCCTGGGTGATTTTCTGGGTGCTCTCCCTGGAAAAATCCACCGGTACGACGATGTTATGATAGCCCACATGGTGGTGCATGTGCTTCACCACCAGGACGGGCACATTGGCGGAGCAAACCACCTTGTAGGCGTAACTGCCGACCAGGTGCTGCACGCCCTTCTTCCCGTGTATGCCCATCACAATGAATTCGGCGGCAATCCGGTCGGCCACCTCGCTGATGGTATTGAATATACTGCCTTCCTCCGTAAGGTAGGACACATTCAGCCCGGTACGGCGCCCGATGGCTTCTGCCAGGTTCTGGAGGGCTTCCTGCTTCCTGATGTGTGCCTCCGTGCCCGCCTCTTTCCTGCCTGTTACATGCAACAGGCAGATGCGGTGGTTGAAAAGCCGGGCGATTTCCACGGCATGGTCCACGGCAAAGCCGGACACGTCCGAGAAATCGGTAGGAACCAGCAGGGTATCTCTTTCAGACTGATGCATGGGCGGGGACCGGATGACAAAGCATAAAAATAGCAAAAAAAACAATCCCCGCGGGAACGGGGAAACCGGTTCCCGGCCAAAGGCGGATTAAAGCTGGTAGAACAACGGGGCTCCGGGTCCGATGGGCAATCCGGCCACGATCCAGATGACCAGCATGACGAGCCAGGCCCCCAGGAACACGATGGTATAAGGGATCATGGTCGCAATGATGGTTCCGATGCCCGCCTTCTTATCGTAACGTTCGATGAAGGCCACGATCATGGCAAAATAGGACATCATGGGGGCGATCACATTGGTGACGCTGTCCCCCACACGGTAGGCCAGCTGGGTGAATTCCGGGGAATACCCCAGCAGCATGAACATGGGAATGAACACGGGTGCCAGGATGGCCCATTTGGCACTGGCACTGCCCACCACCAGGTTGATGACCGCCGCCACCAGCACCAGGGCGATCATCAATGGGATCCGGCCCAGCCCGATGGCCCCGATGGCGTTCGCCCCCTTGATGGCAAAAATGAGCCCCAGGTTCGTCCAGTTGAAATAGGCCACAAACTGGGCGGCGAAGAATACCAGGACGATGTAGGTGCCCAGGGTGGACATGGATTTGCCCATGCCATTGATCACGTCGTAATTGCTCTTCAGCGTTTTTGCCCCGATGCCGTAAACAACCCCGAGGATACCGGCAATGAGGAAGATCAGCGCCACGATGCCGCTCATGAAAGGAGACCGCAGCAGCCCGCCCGTATCCGGATCACGCATCAGTCCGGAACCGGGAATGTGCTGCCAGAAACCGCTTTCCACCGGGGCGACGCTCCAGAACAACACCACCACAATGGCCACAAGGGCCCAGAATGTGTAGCGGAGTCCGCGCTTCTCCATGGGGTCGAGATCCTTGATCTCCTCCGGCTTTGCATCCCCGGTGTAATTGCCCAGGCGGGGCACGACGACCTTCTCGGTGACCCAGGTGCCGATCACGGCGATGAAAAAGGTGGACACGAACATGAAGTAATAGTTGGCGGCGGGGTTGACCGTATAGGCCGGGTCGATGATCCGGGCGGCCTCTTCGGAAAGTCCCGCAAGCAGGGGGTCAATGGTTCCCAGCAGCAGGTTGGCTGAGTACCCTCCCGACACCCCTGCGAAAGCCGCCGCGATGCCCGCGATGGGATGGCGTCCCACGGCCAGGAAGATCATCCCGCCCAGGGGAACCAGCACCACGTACCCCACCTCGCTGGCCGTATTGGAAAGGATGCCGGCAAACACGATGGCAAAGGTGAGGAGTTTCCTGGGGGCAGAGATCACCAGCAGCCTCAGCCCGGTCGACATCAGCCCGCTCGATTCGGCGATCCCGATGCCCAGAAGGGCCACCAGGACCGTTCCCAGGGGGGCAAAGGAGGTGAAGTTCACCACCATGTTGGTGACGATCATGTGCAGCCCGCGCTGGCTGACCAGGTTGACGACTTCCACGGCCTCACCCGTTCCGGGGTGGACCGCCGTGATATGGAACCAGCTGGCCACCCAGCTCAAAAATACGATGCCCACGGCGAAAATTGCAAAAAGCGTTCCCGGATGGGGCAACTTATTGCCCACCCGCTCGATGGCACCCAGCATCCGGGCCACCATGCCATTCTTATTGTTTTCCATTGGTTCGGATAAAGATTTTGCGTGCGAAGGCACAAAAATATAAAAATTAGCACACAATGGGTTGGGAGGAGGCGGCCCGGAGAGGTGCCCGTCCGCGCAGGACGCCCAAAGACGGTTTCCCCGCGGCCTTTCGGGGGTCGCCGGCACAGGCGGTCAGCACAGCCTTCCCTGCCAGGTTCCCCGTTCTTCCATGCGGGCTTCGATGAGGCGCAACACCTGGTCGGTGCGCAGGCGCCCCCAGGAAGGGCCTGCGTTGAACCGGGGGGGGACTTCTCCCGAGAAGCGTTCGATCTGCAGTCCCGGACGCAGGCACTCCACCAGGGACACGACCAGGTCCACGTATTCGTCCAGGGAAAAAAGCCGGAAGCGTTCCGGGTGGGAGGCATATTCCGTCGCCAGGGGGGTGCCCCGGACGATCTGCAGCTGATGGAACTTGATGCTGTTGAGCGGCAGGTCGTTGATGAGCTGCACCTGCTCCAGCATCATGCCGGGCGTCTCCCCGGGCAGTCCCAGGATCACATGCGCCCCCGTGTGAATGCCGCGGGCGGCAGCCATCTCCAGTGCCCTGACCGAGTCGGCATGGGTGTGTCCCCGGTTGATGCGCTCCAGGGTCTCATCCCGGCAGGACTCCAACCCGTATTCCAGCCGGATGATCCACTCCTGTGAGAGCCGGGCGATGTAGTCCAGCCGGTCGCCATCCACACAATCGGGGCGCGTGCCGATGACCAGACCGCGGATCTCCGGATGGGCCAGCGCCTGCCCGTACACCGCCTTCAGCAGGGGCAGCGGGGCATGGGTGTTGGAGTATGCCTGCAGGTAGGCCAGGAAGATGTCCGGCTTTTTATACCGTTTCTTCAGAAAGGCCAGGCCTTCATCCAGTTGCCGGGCAATGGGTTTGTCCGGCATGCAGTAGGACGGATTGAAGCCTTCGTTGTTGCAGAAGCTGCAGCCCCCCCAGCCGATGGTTCCGTCCCGGTTCGGGCAGCTGAAACCGGCGTTCACGGCCACCTTCTGCAGGCGGCTTCCATAAGCCCTGCGGCATTGGTCTGTATAGGAGTTAAACCGCCTCGGTGTTCCCCAGGGATGCATCACATGCTGAAATTTCTATAAAAGTACTGGTTTTTTGGTGACCGTTGGATGATTCAGGCCCATCCGACGAAACCAATAAAATATACCAGCCTGTAAATCAGCTATATGTAAAGGCGGTTTGGCCCCCTGCCCATTTTTGCTTACTTTTGTCGGATATTATTTCCGCATCGAAAGATAAATGCACTATCTGGACGTAATCGTGTTCACCTTGTACATGGCAGGGGTGATTGGCATCGGCATTCGCTTCCTGATCCTGAACGAGGGGGTGGAGGATTACTACGTAGGGGGACGAAAAATCGGCAGCATCCACATCGGCCTGTCGGTGGTCGCCACGGATGTCGGGGGCGGCTTTTCCATCGGGCTCGGCGGACTGGGTTTCATCATGGGGCTGGCCGGCTCCTGGATGTTGTTCACCGGACTGGTGGGCGCCTGGCTGAGCGCCGTGCTGCTGATTCCCCGCGTGAAGCAGATTGAGAAAACCCACCGGTTTTTTACCTTTCCGCAATTTCTGGGAAGCTTTTATACCCCCCGGGTGGCACTCCTGGCAGGGATCATCTCGGCCATCGGCTACCTGGGTTTCACCAGCTCCCAGATCCTGGCCGGGGCCATCCTGGCCGAAGCCACCTTCATTCCGCACCTGGACCGGCAAACTGCCCTGATCATCATGGGCGTCATCGTGATCGTCTATACGGCCATGGGGGGAATCAAGGCCGTGATTTACACCGACACCATCCAATGGATCATCCTCATGTCGGGGCTCGTGCTGATCGGCATCCCGGTGGCCTACCTGGCGGTCGGCGGCATGGAAGGAATCCGCGAGGCCCTTCCCACTGAATTTTTCAGCCTGGCCAACATCCAATGGCAGCAGCTGCTCAACTGGGCGGTGACGATCATTCCCATCTGGTTCGTGGGCATGACCCTCTACCAGCGCATCTATGCCTCCCGCAACAAGAAGCAGGCGCAGCGGGCCTGGTTCGTGGCCGGACTCTTCGAATGGCCCGTAATGGCCTTTATGGGGGTGCTGCTGGGGCTGTTCGCCCGCGTAGCCATCCACCAGGGACAGTTCGAATACCTGGGTTATGCCGCGGCGGCAGACATCGACGCGGAAATGGGGCTGCCGTTGCTGTTACGGACCGTCTTGCCGGTCGGACTCATGGGGCTGATGATGGCGGCCTATTTCTCGGCCATCATGTCCACGGCGGACAGCTGCCTGATGGCTTCCAGCGGCAACTTCCTGACAGATATTCTGTCCCGCTGGGTCAGGCTGCCCGGAGGCAAACGCGGGTTCCTGCTCGTCTCCCAGTTACTGACCCTGCTGCTGGGCATCACGGCCCTGCTGCTGGCGATGCGCATGCCCAATGTGCTGGAGCTGATGCTTTATTCCTACGCCTTCATGGTCAGCGGGCTGTTCGTGCCCGTGATCGGGGCATTGTTCCTTCGAAAGGCCAGCCCTAAGGCCGCTTTCTGGGCCATGCTGCTGGGCGGGGGTACGACCATCACCCTGATCATCGGGGGCTGGCCGCTGCCCATGGAGCTGGATCCCAATATATTCGGCATCAGCTGTTCGCTTATCACGTTTTCAATCCTTAACTTTACAACAAACCAGGCACAGCCGGAGGGAACATGATCCCGAACGGGCGGTGCCACCAACCCAAAACCAATGGAATTTACCGTACTCACACCGAATGACCAGGTTACAGAAACCCAGAAGAAAGAAGTCGCCGATTTCCTGTTCGAGCACCTCGACCAGTTCGGGGATGAACACGAGGCCATCATGAAATGCATCCGGTTTGCCCTGGACGACAAGGAGAAGTTTGGCGGGTTCATCGTGTACACCCGGGAAGGGGGTCACATCAGCGGGGCCGTGGTGGTCAACAAAACCGGCATGGAAGGCTACATTCCCGAAAACATCCTGGTTTACATTGCCGTGGACAAACAGTTTCGGGGCAAGGGACTGGGCAAGGCCCTCATGCAGAAAACCTTCGACCTGGCCGAAGGCAGCATCAAGCTCCACGTGGAACCCGAAAATCCGGCCAGGTTCTTGTATGAAAAGCTCGGATTTACCAGTAAATACCTCGAAATGAGGCTAAACCGCTAAGCGATCGCCATGGCAGAAATCCTGATCAGTCGGCGAAAGCTGAAACACAATTTCGATTTCCTGGAAGGGCTTTTCAATAAGCACGGGATCGAATGGGGCATCGTCACCAAGTTGCTTTGCGGCAACGCCTTGTTTATCAAGGAAGTCATGAGCCTGGGGGTGAAGGAGCTGATGGACTCCCGCATCTCCAACCTGAAGACCATCAAGCGCCTCAATCCCGGGATCAAGACACTGTACATCAAGCCCCCGCCCCGCAGAAGCATCCGGAGCGTGGTCAAATACGCCGATGCCAGCCTCAACAGCGACCTGGAAACACTCAAGCTGATCTCTAAAGAGGCCGTTAAGCAAGGCAAGGTGCACGAAGTCATCATCATGATCGAGATGGGTGAGTTGCGCGAAGGGGTGCTGGGCGACCACCTGGTGGATTTTTACGAGCAGGCCTTCGAACTGCCCGGCATCGAGATCACCGGATTCGGCACCAACCTCAACTGCCTCTACGGGGTCATGCCCTCAAGGGACAAGCTCATCCAGCTGAGCCTGTACAAGCAAATCGTGGAGGTCAAGTTCAGCCGGAAAATCCGTTACCTGAGCGGGGGCACTTCCGTGACGATCCCCATGCTGTTCAGCAAGCAGGTACCGCCGGGGGTCAACCACTTCAGGGTGGGAGAAACCCTGTATTTCGGGGCCAACCTGTTCACGGGGAAAACGATCAAGGGCATGCGCGATGATGTGATTTCCTTCCAGGCAGAGATCATCGAATTGTGGGAAAAGCCGATGGTTCCCGAGGGCACCATGGCGGAAAACCCCTCGGGGGAAACCTATGAGATCAACCAGTCCGACTATGGCAAGACCTCCTGCCGGGCGCTTCTGGACGTGGGACTGCTGGACATCAGCCCCGACTTCCTCATCCCGGCCGACAAGAACATCACGATTGCGGGCGCCTCGTCCGACATGCTGGTGATCGACCTGGGCAAGAACCCCAAAAAATACAAGGTGGGGGACTTCATGAAGTTCAAGCTGAAGTACATGGGAGCCCTGGGGCTGTTCAACTCCGACTACGTGGTCAAGCGGGTGGAAGACTGACCCGGGCGCAAACGCAGACCTGAGGCCGGACGGGCGACCAGGCAGGCTTGCCTTTCTGCAGCAAAACTCATCGGATCCGGTCCGCCGCCCTGACCAGGGCCTCGTCTTTTTTGATGGCCCGGATCGCCAGCAAGAGCAGGAACAGGGAGGCCAGGGGAAAAAAGATGGAAGGGCCGTACCCCAGCGATTGATAGGGTGCCGCCGCCTTCAGCTGGTCCAGGTAAAAAAAGGAGGTCACCAGCAGGGCCAGGTGCAACAGGATGTTCATGCGGCAGAGCCGGATCTGGTTCAGGCGCGAACGGAATTGAAAAATGGTATACAGGGTGATCAGGATCACCCCGGCGGCCATGGCCATCAGTGCCGCCCGGAACAGGGTCGAATGGGTGGCCAGGAAATTGTCCAGAGACAAATCCTTTCCAATGAGTTTCACGGCACTGCTGACTTCCTCCACGGAAAACCATCCGAGGGGAAAGAAGCAATACAGGACGGCAAATACAACCACCAGGAACAGGTAGACGGACTGAACTCTCTGTAACATGCGTCGGATGTTTTTGGTTTGAATGCCAAATGTACAAAATTGTCCCGGATTCTTTCCGGGAAGCACCCCGCCGGGCACGGACAACATGGACTCTTTCTGCCCCGGCTCCGGCAAACAATATCAATTTATTTTTTTCGTTCAGGGATTTATGATTATATTTGCACCTCATATTCCTCTTTTGTTTCGGTCGTTTTCGTCAAATCAACCATCTTTGCCATCATTTTTCAAGGCCCCAGGGCCGGCTCGGCTGAATCTGTAACCACAGTTTTTTCCCCGATGCGTCTTCATCCCATTGTTTGTTTCTGAATGCTGCTCCGGAAAGGCCGTGCCACGACCCCTTCCCTGAAACCGAAATCAATCAACCCATTTAACATAAAAGCCCATGTACGACATTGTTGAACTGAACAACAAACTGTTAATGGAACTCCGTGAGATCGCCAAAGAATTGAAGATCAAGCGGGTTGAATCATACAAGAAACAGGACCTGATCTACCAGATTCTGGATGCCCAGGCAGTGAATCCCTCTGCCGCCACGGTGCAGGCCGAAACGAAAGATGAGCCCAGGCCGGGCCGCAAACCAGGCCGCAAACCGGGCCGCAAACCGGGGCCACGCGTCAAGGAAGATCCGGAAAAGAAAACAAGGGGCGGAGCCCCGCCCCAGGAAACCCCCGAAAACAAGGAGAAGGCACAGCCCCAGACGGGCAGGCAAACACACGGCGGGGAATCCCAGACCACCGCCCGTGCAGAAAAAAAGGGAGACAAACGGCAGATGCGTTCCCGCAAGCGAATTCCCGCCGGGTCTTCCAGCGGCCGCGACACCAAGCTGCAGCCCCAGCCACAACAGGCAGGTCAGCCACCCCAGGGACAGCAAAAGCCAGGGCAGGAACCACAGCAGGGACCGCAGCAACAAGGGCAGCAACAGCAGGGACCTGAACAACAAGGACCTCAACAGCAGGGACCTCAACAGCAAGGGCAGCAGCACAGGTCACATGGCCCCCAGGACCAGCGGGAGCAGAAACCCGGGCACAAGCCCCATCAAACCCAGGGTAAATCCTGGAAAAGGGAGGACCAGCCCAGGCAAGAGAAGGCCGTCATTCAGGATGAACTGACAGGGGAATCCCCCTCCCAGCCGGAGGAAGCCAACAGGGCAGGCAAAAGCCCTGAGCCGGGCCGGCCCGCAAGGGACGACAAAGGGGAAGCAAGGACAAGGGGCGATGAAAGCAGGTCCCAGGCTGCAGACCAGCCGGCACAAAAGGAAGCCCATGCCCGGCAGAAAGGATATGACAAACGCTCCGGGGAGCCGGTCTATGAATTTGACGGCATCATCACCGCCGAAGGAGTGCTTGAGATCATGCCCGACGGCTATGGCTTTTTGCGCTCATCCGATTACAACTACCTGAATTCTCCCGACGACGTCTACGTCTCCCAAAGCCAGATCAAACTGTTTGGCCTCAAGACGGGTGATACCGTACGCGGCGGCATCCGTCCCCCAAAGGAGAATGAGAAATACTTTCCCCTGATCAAGGTGGAAAAAATCAACGGAAGGGATCCGGCCGAGGTGCGTGACCGTGTCCCGTTCGACTTCCTCACCCCTTTGTTCCCGGATGAAAAGTTCAACATCACCGGAAATCCCGGTGCGTCGATTTCCCCCCGCGTGATCGACCTGTTCTCTCCCATCGGCAAGGGACAGCGCGGCCTGATCGTGGCGCAGCCCAAGACGGGCAAGACCATCCTGCTGCAGGAGATCGCCAATGCCATCGCGGCCAACCACCCGGAAGTTTACCTGATCGTGTTACTGGTGGACGAACGGCCGGAAGAAGTGACAGAGATGGCCCGCAACGTCCGTGCCGAAGTGATCTCCTCCACTTTCGATGAACCCGCTGAGCGCCATGTGAAGGTGGCGGGCATCGTCCTGGAAAAAGCCAAGCGCATGGTCGAGTGCGGCCACGATGTGGTCATCCTGCTGGACTCCATCACCCGCCTGGCCAGGGCATTCAATACCGTGGCCCCGGCCTCGGGCAAAGTGCTTTCGGGTGGGGTTGATGCCAACGCCCTGCACAAGCCCAAGCGTTTCTTCGGGGCCGCCCGCAACATCGAGAACGGCGGATCCCTGTCCATCATTGCCACGGCCCTGATCGACACCGGATCCAAAATGGATGAGGTCATCTTTGAAGAGTTCAAGGGCACCGGCAACATGGAACTCCAGCTGGACCGCCGCCTTTCCAACAAGCGCATCTTCCCGTCCATCGACATCATTGCCTCCGGCACACGCAGGGAAGACCTGCTGATGGACAAGGACATGATGAACCGGATCTGGGTCCTGCGCAAATTCATTGCCGACATGACCCCCCTGGAAGCCATGGAGTTCCTGCTCGACAAGATGCGCCACACCCACTCCAACGAGGAGTTCATCATGTCTATGAATGCCTGACCTCCCGGGGTCTGGCCGCATCGATCAGCACATACCAGGCAAGGTACCTGAACCCCGGGATGCAGCGAAAGCAGAAACGGTCAAGGCCGTCCAGAAGCTTAAGCAGCGGGCTGAAAAGGCGTGTACTTCGAAATGGCACGGCCAGTAAGGCAAAGAAATAATAATAGGCAACCGAGACCTGCCCGAAATACCGGTCGAGCAATTTCAGATCGCCCCGCAACAAAGGATGCTCATCGGGCGTCCGGTAGCGGGGCGTCAGTTTGCGAAACAGGTTGATGACAGGGTTGTACCCCAAAGGCTCCATGAAGAGGATGCGTCCCCCGGGGCGGAGCACGCGGGCGGCCTCCGAAAAAAATACCGGCAGGTCGAGGTGGTGGATGATCCCGACTCCGAACAGGAGGTCGAAACTGTCCGGGCCGAAATCCATCTTCTCCGCATCCATCACCTGAAAACGGCAATGGGTCAGTCCCATGGAGGCCGCTTTCTCCCTGCTTTTTCTCACGGCTTCCTCGGAAAGGTCGATGCCGGTCAGTTCCATCCCGGGCCCGGCCACTTCAAAGGTGTGGGAGTCCGCCCCGCAGCCGCATTCCAGCAAACGCTTTCCCGGGGCGGTTTCCCTTAACCGGTCCAGGTAGTCACCCCGGATGCGGGCAAATATGCTGTAGTATTTATCCAGCGGCCTTCTTATGCCGGTGGAAAAGGCCTCGTTGTGAAATGCCTTTTCTTTTTCCAGTCGTTCCAGTCTTTTTACATCCACTGTTTTGCCTAAAAAAATATCTTTGTGCAGGGGATCGGGCCAGGCAAACTTACCAAAAATCCCTTAGTCCGCCATCATTTTTCCCGGAGGGTCCGCAACGGGAAGGCTCAAATGCCCAGCTGCCTCATGAATATTGCCGTCAACACCCAGCTTCTGATAAAAGACAGGCTCGAAGGCATTGGGTGGTTTGCCTTTGAAACCCTCAGGCGCATGGTCACCGCCCACCCGGAACACCGTTTCTTTTTTATTTTTGACAGGGCCTGGGATCCCTCCTTTGTGTTTGCAGACAATGTGGTGCCCCTGCGTACCACCCTGCCGAGCCGGCACCCTGTGCTTTGGTACGCCCGGTTTCACCACGTGATCCCCCGGCTGCTGAAAAAACACGCGATCGACCTGTTCTATTCGCCCGACGGGTTCAGCATCCCCGGAACCTTCCCTTCGGTAGTTGCCCTCCACGACCTGAATTTTATGCATTTTCCGGAAAACCTCCCCCCCCTGACGCGGGCCTACTACCGGAGGTTTTTCCCTGCCCATGCAAGGAATGCCCGGCGGATCATCACAGTATCCGAGTTTTCCCGGCAGGACATTGCCCGCTCCTGCGGCATTGATCCGGACCGGATTGACGTGGTATACAACGGGGCCGGCGAAGCGTTCCGCCCCCTTACTCCCGGGGAGGTCTCCCGGGTGCGGCGCGACCACGCGGAAGGCAAACCATACTTTTTGTTTGTAGGGGCCCTGAATCCGCGAAAGAATCTTCAAAGGCTGATCCAGGCTTTCGGAAAATTCTGCCGGCAGGATGACTCCGGCATTCGCCTGCTCATCGTGGGGGAAGCCATGTTCGGCAAAAGCTTCTATAATCCGGCAGTATCTGACCCTGGCTGCAGGGAGCGGATCCGTTTCACGGGCAGGCTCGGCCGCGAAGAACTGGCCCGTGTCATGGGCGGGGCGCTGGCGTTGGTCCTGCCCTCCACCTTCGAAGGGTTTGGCATCCCCATTGTCGAAGCCATGGCGTGCGATGTGCCGGTGATCACCTCCCATGTCAGCGCCATGCCGGAGGTGGCCGGGGATGCGGCCCTGCTGACCGATCCCTGGTCGGTGGAATCCATGGCGGCAGACCTGCATCGAATGGCATACGACCCGGAACTGAGGGCAAGGCTTGTTGCCCGGGGGAGAAGGCAAAGAATGCGCTTTTCGTGGGATGCCACGGCCCGGGCCGTGTGGAATACTCTGGACAAGAGCCTGCATTGAAATCCTACCTGAGGCGGCGGCGCTTAAGGCGAAGGGAATTCAGCACCACCACCACATCGGAGGCGGCCATGGCGGCGGCGGCCACGATCGGGGTCAGAAAACCCGCCATGGCCAGGGGGATGGCGGCCACATTGTAAAAGAATGCCCAAAACAGGTTCTCCCTGACCGTTCGCAGGGTGGTCCGCGTGGTGGCAAATGCCCTGGTAAGCAGGGACAGATTGCCTTTGAGCAGGACCACCTCTGCAGACTTCACCGCAACCTGGGTGGCGTCGCTCATGCTGATGCCTATATGGGCCCTGGCCAGGGCCGGCGCATCATTGATCCCGTCACCAACCATGCCCACCCGGTACCGGGCAGCCAGTCGTTCGATGACCTCCAGCTTTTGGCGGGGCAGCTGCTCGGCATACACCTCCTCGATCCCCAGGGCGGAAGCCACCGCCTCACACCTTTTTTTCCGGTCGCCGCTGAGAAGAATGGTTCTGACCCCGTTCTTCCGGAAATAGCTGACGGCGGCACGGGCTTCCGGTTTGATCTCATCCTCCAGATCCAGCCAGGCCACCAGTTGGTCGTTCATCAGCAGGTAAATATTGTGTGAATTGTCGCTCGTAAGATGGGAAGCCACCCCGTAGGAGCCCACCACAAAGTGGTTCCCCTGCCCGTCAAAGGCTTCCAGGCCAAGCCCCTTTCGTTCCTCCACCCGCTCCAGGGGGACCTCACCCTGGCCCTTGAAATGAGATACCAGGGATTGGGCAATCGGGTGGGAGGAGTGGCATTCCATGCTGTAAAGCAAAGCCCTGACCGTCTCTGCAGGCAGGCCGGACACCTCCATGTTTTTAACCACGAAGCGGCCGTTGGTCAGGGTCCCCGTTTTATCGAACACCACGGCATCCATCGCACTGAGTTTGTCGATGGCGGTTCCGCCTTTGATCAGGATGCCGTGCCTGGCAGACCGTCCCAGACCGACGACCACGGCTGTGGGGATCGCCAGACCGAGGGCGCAGGGACAGGCAATGACCAGCACGGCAATGCCGCGCATGAGGGAATCCCTGAAAGGCAGGTCGGTGGCCAGAAACCAGTAGCCCAGTGTGAGCAGGGACAGGCCCACCACGACGGGCACAAACACCATACTGATTCGGTCCGCAAGGTTTTGCAGGGCCGGTTTGTCCTTTTGGGCGTTACGGACAAGCTCGATGATCTGGGACAGGACGGTGTCCTGACCCACGGCGGAAGCTTTCATCCTGACAGTGCCTTCCAGGAGCAGGGTGCCCCCCACCACCGGGTCGCCCGGGCCCTTCTCCACGGGAAGGCTTTCCCCTGTCAGCATGCTTTCATCCACGCTGCAATTCCCCCAGTAAACCTCCCCATCCACCGGCACCTTATCGCCCGTGTTGACAAGCAAACGGTCACCCCGGTTCAACAGGCCGGCATCGACTTCTTCGACCGACTCCTGCCCTTCATGCATGTCGGGAATGATTCGCCTGGCGGTGTTCTTCTGCAGCCGGACCAGGTCGTCGATGGCCGAGGTGGTCTTTTTTACCGATCTGTGCTCCAGCATATTGCCTAATAGGACAATGGTGATGATGCTTGCCGAGGTTTCGTAAAACATGTAATCATGCCCCAGGTTATTCACTGTCCCGATGAGGCTGTACACAAAGGCTGCCGTACTTCCCAGGAAGATCAGCACGTCCATGTTGGCGACTCCCGAGCGGAGGCTCATGAAGGCGCTGCGTCCGAAATGCAGGAACCCCACGACAAACACCGGAACGGTCAGGGCCAGCTGGAACAGATCGTTATGCAAAAGATCCAGGGGAAGAAACATGCCCAAAAGCAGGGGAACCGTGAATACGGCCGAAAACCAGAACTTCCTCTCAATGGGTGACAGGCGTTTCCTTTCCGGCGTACCCTCCCCTTCCCTTGGAGCCACGCGGTACCCAAGCGATTCTATGAGCCGGATGGCGACCGGCAGCCGCTCGTCCGCCTCCAGGTCAAGCCGGACCTCATCGGAAGCAAAATCGGCATGCACATTGTCAAATCCCTCTTTTTCGAGGACCCGGGCAATGCCCAGGGCACAATTGGTACAGCTCATGCCCTCCACTTTCAAAGTAACGGTGTTGATTCGACCTGAAGGGGTGTCCATCACGATTGGCTGTTTTTTTAAGTCCGGGATTGAAAAGGCAGGTGCGGAGGCCAGCGGCTTGCCCGGACCGGGTTAAACAATCAGCTATTTACATATAAAGTTAACAAAATAAAGCGAGGCATGTTTACCGGCGCCGAACCGGCCGGTTCACGACCAAAGAGTCAGCGTCAGCCGGCGCTGGCCCCCGTGGTTACGGAATTCGCACAGGAAAATCCCTTGCCAGGTTCCCAGGGCCGGCCGGTGGTTGGTTACCGGAATGGTCAGACTGACCCCGGACAAAGCCGATTTGATATGGGCGGGCATGTCATCGTCCCCCTCCAGGGTATGGCTATACCCCGGTAGGCCTTCCGGGGCCAGCCTGTCGAACCCCATGTCAAGATCCCTCCGCACCGAAGGATCGGCGTTTTCATTGATCATCAGCCCGGCCGAAGTATGGTGCAGGAATAAGTGGATCAGTCCTTTTTCGGGCCAACTTTTTACAGGCTCCATCACCAGGCGGGTGATCGGATGCATGCCCCGCTTAAAAGCGGGCAAACTGATTTCAAATTGCTGTATCATCGGATGTTTTTTTTACAAAGGTACAAGGCTGCTGCTTGAAATAAACGGCTCCGCCCCCTTTTTGCCAGGATGCCCATGGTTTCATCTTTTTTTCATATATTTATATATATATTATTTCAAACAAATAGTTTTCCCTAAAAACAAACAGCAAAATGCCAATTCCCATGAAGTTGAAACACCTGACGAGCGGACTCCTTGCCATGATCCTATTTATGCCGGCCCTGCTGGCCGGGAACTGCGGATACTACCTGCCTCTGGTGGAGGGCAGGGGCATTCAGCTGCAGCATTTCAACCAGCGCGACCGCCTGCAGTCCACCCAGGAGGTCACCGTACAGAAAGTAGACCGCCAGGGAGACCGGCTGGTGGCCACGATGCACACCCGCATGCTCGACCAGCGCGACAGGGAAATGCACCAGGCCACCTTTACGGTCATTTGTGACGGCAACCAGCTGTTGCTGGATGTACAATCTCTGCTCGATCCCGGAGTCATGGAAGGCTTTAAAGGCATGGAAGTCCGCATCGACAGCGATCACATGGTCATGCCCAACAGCCTGTCTGCAGGACAGGACCTGCCGGATGCCGCCCTCAGCATGAAGGTTTTGGCGGGGGGGGTCGAATTTGCCGATGTCAGCCTGAGCATCTCCGGGCGGACGGTGGAAGGAAGAGAGCAAATCAGCGTGCCGGCGGGGACATTTGAATCCTACAGGGTTTCCTACCATACCCACATGGAAACCAGGGCCATGGGCATCCCCGTGAGGATGTCCGGCAAGACCATTGAATTCCATGCGCCCGGTGTCGGGGCTGTCCGGACCGAAACCTATGACGAACGGGAGCGGCTGCAGGGATACACGGTACTCAGCAAAATAATATAAAACCCTCTTTCCCTGCTACTTAAAATTTCGTAGTTCAATTTTATAATTTTTTTTCTAAAATTTTTTGGATTACGAAGGTTTTCGTATTATATTTGCCTACGAAAGCGTTCGTACCTTAATCGCTTTCGGTGGAAAAAAGAATCGTTAAGCTGATCAGGCATGGACAAGGAAAAAAAATACCATCCGACGGAAAGTGAATTGGAAGTGCTGCAGGTGTTATGGGAAAAAGGCTCCTCCACCGTCAGGGAGGTGCACGAAGTCCTGGAGCGGGTAAGGGATATTGGATATACCACCACCCTGAAAACCATGCAGATCATGAATGAAAAAGGCCTGCTGGACCGGGACACCTCCAGCCGGACCCACATCTATTCGCCTGCCGTTTCCATGGAAGGCACCCAGAAACAATTCCTCACCAAAATGATCGACGGACTCTACAAGGGGTCGGCCAGCCGCCTGGTGATCGGAGCCCTCGGCCATGAGCGTCTTTCGCATAAGGATATCCGGGAGATCCAGGAATACCTCAAACAATTCGGGGACGAACCGTCATGAGCCTGTCTGAGAACATATACCACCCGTTTATCAATGCCCTGGGCTGGAGCCTGCTTCACAGCATCTGGCAATTTGTGCTCATTGCCCTGGTTTGGCGCCTTCTCATGGCGTTCACGGGAAGACACCCCGCGGCCACGCGCTACAGGTTAAGTCTGGTGGCGCTTCTGGCCATTCCCCTGACGTTTGTCCTCACCTTTATCAGGCAATGGGGCATTTACGCGAATGCCAGACAGGTGGTTTCCCTGCAGTTTGAGGAAGCGGGCTGGTACGCCTCCGCCGGGGAATCGGGGCTGTTCGTTATCGACAAGTCCTATCCCCTTTTCCTGGACCGTCTTGAAGCCTATACCCCGATGGTTTTCTGGGCCTACTCCGCCGGGCTGCTCCTTTTTTCCCTGCACGGGCTGCTGGCTTACTACAAGGTCTGGTCCCTGCGCACCCGCAATACGGGCCATTTGCCGGAAAAGTGGAAAGCGAGAATTCCCTCCCTGGCAAAAAAGGCCGGGGTCTTCAAGCGGATTCCCGTACGGGTTTCCACCCGGGTGGATATCCCGGCCGTCGTGGGTTTCATCAAGCCCGTGGTGCTGGTGCCGGCAGCCATGCTCACAGGGCTGGGTCCCGACCAGGTGGAAGCCATCCTGCTGCACGAATTCAGGCACATATACCACCGGGATCACTACATCAACATCCTTCAGAACGTGCTGGAGATCCTGTTCTTCTTCCACCCCGCCACCTGGTGGATCAGCCGCAGGCTTCGCGATGAGAGGGAAAACCGCATCGACGAATGGGTGGTCGGCGAGACCGGCACCCCACTGGCCTACGCCCAGGCCCTTGTACATATTGAATCCGGTCGCAGCAGCACCCCGCAACCCGTGCTGGCTGCGACCCAGTCCAAAAACCTGTTGTTGTTACGAATTAAAAACATCATGACCATGAAAACAAGATCATTCAAGCCAGGAAAGAACCTGGCCGCACTGGCCATCATCCTGGGAGCGACCCTGTCGCTTGCGTGGTTCGACCCCTCAAAAAGCATCAACGCCTATGCCTACCCGGACTCCACCCACCTGACCCCTTACGGGGAAGCCACTGGCCTGCAGGAGGGAAGACTCCCCCGGACAACTGAATCCCTCCCGGCGGATCCGCCTGCCACCCCCCTGAAGGAAGAACATAAGCCCAGCCGGGTTGTCCTGAAAGATGGCTCCCAGCTTGGATGGGAGGAGCTTTCAGAAGAGGACCGGCAACAGGTCCTGAAAGCCATGGAGGAAACCCGGATCGCCATCAGCAAAGTCAATGAAGAGCTGATCCGGCAATTCAATTCAGAGGAGTTCCGGCAGCAGATGGCCCAGGTTCAGGAGGAAGTGCGCAGATCCATGGAAGAAGCAGACCGCGAATTGCAGGAGCATTTTGAATCGGAGGAGTTTCGCCGTGAAATGGAAAAGGTCGGCGAAGAGGTCCGCCGCGCCATGGAGGAGGTCCACGAGGAATTGCGGATGCAGTTCGAGTCGGAAGAGTTTCGCGAGGAAATGAGAAAGGCCGGGGAGGAAGTACGCAAGGCCATGGAGGAGGTCCACGAGGAATTGCGGATGCAGTTCGAGTCGGAAGAGTTTCGCGAGGAAATGAGAAAGGCCGGGGAGGAAGTACGCAAGGCCATGGAGGAGCTGGGTCGTGAGCTGCAGCTGGAATTCGAATCGGAAGCGTTCCGCGAAGAAATCAGGAAAGCCGCGGAGGAACTCCGCAAGGCCCTGGAAGAGGCCGCAAAGCAACCGCAAGGGGAAAAACCCGAAAACAAATAAAACCAGAGCGATTGAAAAAGAAAACAGGCTGTTCCACCACGAGAACAGCCTGTTTTATATATGCAGGGCAGGCAATGAGAATGCCCGTCCATCAGCAGGTGAACCGGGGCCTAAGCACCCAGGGTGGCCACCATCACGGCCTTGATGGTGTGCAGGCGGTTCTCCGCCTGGTCAAACACCACGCTGTGTTCCGACTCAAACACCTCTTCGACCACTTCCATGCCATCCAGGCCATACTTCTGGAAGATCTCCTCTCCGATGGTCGTTTCACGATTGTGGAAGGCCGGCAGACAGTGCAGGAACTTCACCCGGGGATTGCCCGTTTTCTTCACCAGCTCCATATTCACCTGATAGGGCTTGAGCAGCCTGAGCCGCTCTTCCCATACATGATCGGGCTCGCCCATGGAGACCCATACATCGGTGTAGAGGAAATCCACCCCTTTTACCGCCTCTTCGACGTCTTCCGTAACCGTGATATTCGCACCGGTCCCGGCGGCGATCCCACGGCAGGTGGCGACCAGCTCTTCGCTGGGCTGTACGGATTTCGGGGCGGCAGCCCGGAAGTCCATGCCCATCTTGGCAGCACCCACCATCAGGGAGTTGCCCATGTTGTTGCGGGCATCGCCCAGGTAACAGAACGACACCTGGTGCAGGGGTTTGTCGCTGTACTCCATCATGGTCAGAAAATCGGCCAGGATCTGGGTCGGATGGAATTCATTGGTCAGGCCGTTCCATACGGGCACGCCCGAATAGGCGGCAAGCTCTTCCACGGTCTTTTGGGCAAACCCGCGGTACTCGATGCCGTCATACATTCGTCCGAGGACCCTGGCGGTATCCTTCATGGATTCCTTCTTGCCGATCTGGCTGCCCGTCGGACCCAGATAGGTAACCTTTGCGCCCTGGTCATAGGCTGCCACCTCGAATGCACAGCGGGTGCGGGTGCTGTCCTTTTCAAAGATCAGTGCAATGTTCCTGCCCTGCAGCCGGGGCTGCTCTGTTCCGGAATACTTGGCCTTCTTCAGGTCCACTGACAGGTCAAGCAGGAATTTGATCTCCTGGGGAGTGAAGTCCAGAAGTTTCAGAAAGCTACGGTTTCTTAAGTTAAATGCCATGGTTGTATTATTTAGGGGTTTAAAGTTTGGTTTTTGGGTGTTGGGTTTTAAGTATTGGCCGACAGCCAATCACCGGTGGATGACTGTGCCTTTGCCGTCGATCCCCAATTGATCGGCCTGGGTGATGATGGCTTCCTGCCCGCCATTCTCAACAAACTCCAGGCAAGCCTCGACCTTTGGCGCCATACTGCCTTTGGCAAACTGTCCTTCGTTCAGGTGACGGCGCATCTCCCGGACGCTTACCCGGCCCAGCTTCTGCTCGCCGGGTTTGTGGAAATTGATATAGGCATGGGGTACATCGGTCAGGATGCAAAACTCATCTGCCCGGACCTTGTTGGCCAGAAGGGAAGAAGCCAGGTCCTTGTCGATGACGGCATCAATCCCGATGATCTTGCCTTTTTCATCCACATAGGCCGGGATCCCACCCCCTCCCACAGTGATCACGATATTGCCTTCCCGGGCAAGCTTTTCCACGGCAGGCCAGTTCGGAATCTCCAGCGGCCTGGGAGAGGCCACCACCCGGCGCCATCCCCGGTTGCGCGGATCTTCGTGAAAAACCCAGTCGGGATGCAGCCCCATGAGTTCATCCCTTTCGGCCTGGGTATAAAAGGGGCCTACCGGCTTGGTCGGGTTGCTGAAAGCGGCATCCTGGCGGTCGACCATGACCTGGGTGACGAGGGTGACAATGTTGCGCCGGATCCCGTGTTCCGCAAGCACATTGCGCAGCTGCTGCTCAATCATGAAACCAATCGATCCCTGGGTTTCGGCCACGCAGAAATCAATGGGTTGGACGGGCAGGTCATAGACCCGTTTCCCGGCCTCGTGCTGCAGCATGACGTTGCCCACCTGGGGGCCGTTCCCGTGGCCTATGATCAGGTCGTACCCGCTTTTTAGCAAGGGCACCAGGTGCTGGCAAGTTTCATACACATTTTGCTCCTGCTCATCAATGGTTCCCACCTGGTCACCCCTGAGCAGGGCATTTCCACCAAATGCAATCACCGATAATTTTTTCATTCCTGGTTGGGGTTTAAGAGGGTTGGTGCCTGTATGCACAAAATAAAAAAGCCTTTGATAGTTCCCCTGAAGGCTATTCGGATGTGATGATCTTACAGAAACCGGGCAATGCCTTGCCCGTCCGGGCACCTAATTGGGAATGCCGGCCAGTGACTGAAAGAAAACCATATCGCAAAGTGCCAGGGAATTCACGAAGGCTGATAAATTTTATACGAATTACTTATCCTTCCCTTCAGGGGAAAGAACTGCAAATCTAAATAAAAATAACAACATTCCAAATACAAAAGCAGGGACAGGGAAACCCTTTTGCTCTCCGGAACCACGGCAGGGAGCCGACCCGGAAGTCCCCCACGGTATTTTTCTTACTTTTGATCCTGGAAATCCCAAACAAGCCTTTCATGACATACCGATCCATGCAGGCCCCCAGGCCGTTGATTGCCTTGCTTCTCCCGGTTACCGCCATCATCCTGTCCGCCTGCTCTCCTTCGGGCCGCAGCCAGGTGGACCAGGAAAAGACCCTGCACATCATTCATGCCGGCAGCCTGTCCCTGCCCGTAAAGGAAATCAGCAAAGCTTTTATGGAAGAAAACCCGGGGACACGGATACTGACCGAGGCATGGGGCAGCAAGGCGGGGGCCAGGAGGGTTATGGAACTCGACACCCCGTGCGACGTATTCCTCTCGGCCGATTATATGGTGATCGAACACATGCTGATCCCGGACCACGCCTCCTGGTACCTGCCCTTTGCCGCCAATGAAATGGCCATTGTTTATACAGCAAACTCCAGGTACGCAGAGGAGATCCAGGTGGACAACTGGTATGAGATCCTGCTAAGACCCGACGTAAGGATTGGCCGGAGCGACCCCGATCATGACCCATGCGGGGTCCGCACGGTATTCACGGCCAAGCTGGCCGGCCTGTATTATGGTGACGACAGGCTGGCTCCAAGTTTACTGGATAAGAATCCCGGCAACATCCGGCCCAAGGAAACAGACCTGGTTGCCCTGCTGGAGAGCCGACATATCGATTACATCTTTCTCTACCGCAGTGTGGCCAGCCAGCATGGCCTGCCTTACCTGACCCTGCCTCCTGAACTGAACCTGGGTGATGCCCGCTTCTCATCCTGGTATGCAAGGGTCAGCACGACCACCCAGGGGGCCACCCCGGGAAGCCTTCTGGAGGAAACGGGGCAGCCCATGATCTATGGACTCACCATCCCGCACAAGGCCCGCAACAAGGAACTGGCGGAAGGTTTTGCCGCCTTTGTGCTGGACCCTTACAGGGGTCAGAAAATCATGGAGGAGATGGGGCAGCCCCCGGTACCTCTGGAGGCAAACCCCTACCACCCACTGATCCCGGAACGGCTCAGGCAATATGCGTTGCCGTAACCGCCGGGACTTCAGTAAGCGCTCGGATATTATAATTTCATGGAGATCCCCAGGGTCAGCGCTCCCAGGGAGCCATAACCCCCTTCTGCGAAAACCCCGAAACTTTCGGAGAAATTATAGCGCAGTCCGGCCACGGGCCCGAGGAAAAAGCGCACCCGGTTGTCATACAGCCCTTCCAGAAATGGTTCATTGGTCGTGTATGTCTGCAACTGGAGACCCGACATGAGGGTTACATACAAATCCAGCTTGCTTTCGTCAATGTCCCCATCGAGCATTTCGTTCAGAATGCCGGAATAGTGGAAACTGCCACGCAGACCGGCATGGATGTAGGTCCAGGAGTACCTGGAGTTGGAGTATCTGTAGGACCAGCGGTTAAACCCCACAAAGGGACCTGCCGTGATGTATTCGTGAACACCCATTTCGTAATAGGCACTCAGGGGCGGGATGCTGATGCTCCGGCTCCCGTAAAACCCGTGACCATACCAGCCCAGGCTGATCCCGGCACCAAAAATATTCACATCACTGTAATCCACTCCCTGGCTGAATGACGGGGCCGTATTCAGCATTACCAACATGGCGGCCAACAAGCTAATCTTTCTCATGTTCATCGATTTTTGGTTATTTACTTGGGGTTAACAAAGAATAAAAGAAACATAAATGTAATAAAAAAAAACAATCAAAATCAAATTGCGTGCCGTGGAAGTAAATGAAACAGCCTGTCCATGCGGTTTGCAAGGAAGGATTGCTCCAATGGATATTCGGCTTAACTTTGTGGTAAATGAGACAGACACCACGCACCATCGCATTCCACACCCTGGGATGTAAGCTGAATTTCAGTGAAACATCCACCATAAGCCGCCAGTTTGAAAACGGGACCTACCGGCAGGTCGCCTTTTCCGGGAAAGCTGACATCTATGTGATCAATTCCTGTTCCGTGACACGAAATGCCGAAAAGCGCTGCAAGGCCCTGGTTCGCCAGGCCATGAATAGGAACCCGGAAGCCATGGTGGCGGTCATCGGGTGCTATTCCCAGATCAACCCGGAGGAACTGCTGCGCCTGCCTGGAGTGGGTTTGGTGCTGGGGAATGCCGATAAGTTCAGCCTGTTCGAGCATATCAAGAGATGGGGGCAAACCAGCCGCGCTCCGGGCCAGGATCCCGTCCCCGGCGCCCGGGAGGGCGTCCTGACCCATGAGCCCGTGCAGTTCGAACCTTCCTGGTCGGCAGAGGGCCGCACCCGGTCTTTCCTGAAGATCCAGGATGGTTGCGACTATTTCTGTGCCTATTGCACCATCCCCATGGCAAGGGGCCACAGCCGGAGCGGCACCATCGGAGCCACCCTCAGGACAGCCTCCCGGCTGGCCGGCACCGGCATGAAGGAAATTGTCCTGAGCGGGGTCAATATCGGTGATTTCGGGAAAGCACACAAGGAACGCTTTATCGACCTGCTGAATGACCTGGCGGGCCTGGAAGGGATTGAACGCATCCGCATTTCCTCCATCGAACCGGACCTGCTGCACGACGGGATCATTGAACTGGTGGCCCGGGAGTCCCGGCTGATGCCGCATTTCCACATCCCCTTGCAGGCCGGATGCGACCAGCTGCTGAAGGCCATGGGGCGGCGATACGATACCGCCTTGTTTGCCGGCCGGGTGGAAAAAATCCGGTCGTTGATGCCCCGGGCCTGCATTGCAGCCGATCTGATCGTGGGCTTCCCCGGGGAGACGGATGTCCTGTTTGACAAAACCATGCAGTTCATCCGGGACACGGACCTGTCCTACGTCCACGTGTTCCCATACAGCGAAAGGGATAACACCCGGGCGGCCCGCATGCCGGAGCAGGTCCCTGTGGCCACGCGTCAGCACCGGTCCAGGCTGGTGCATGCCCTGTCCGACGAAAAAAAGAAAAAATTCTATGAGGGCCAGCTCGGCACGACCGCCAGGGTGCTTTGGGAGGAGGGGCAGGCGGGCGGCACCATGGGAGGGTTCACCGAAAATTACATCCGGGTGCAGACGAACTACGACCCGGCCCTGGTGAACCAGGTCACCGAAGTGAATTTGAACAATCTGGGCGGCGACCTCGTTTTCCTGGTCTGAGGGACTTTCCATATCCCCTGGCCGGACACACTGGTCCCTGCCCATCGAACGCAAACATCATGACAGACCTGAAATCCATTAGCGCGGAAGTAGAACGGATTGCCCGCGAGGCGGGCGCCTATATACTGGAAGAGGCCGGACGCATCAGCCGTTCGGATATCGAAGTGAAGGGCCTCCATGATTTTGTCACCTATGTGGACCAGCAGGCCGAGAGGATGATTGTGGAAAGGCTTCAGCCATTGATCCCGGAGGCCGGTTTCATCGTTGAAGAAAACACCATCCGCAGGGAAGGGAAGAGCCACCGCTGGGTGGTGGATCCCCTGGACGGCACCACCAACTTCATCCACGGGATTCCGGTATTCAGCGTCTCCATTGCCCTGATGCAGGATTCCGAGGTGGTTTTGGGCACTGTCTATGAGCCAAACCGCGGGGAGTGTTTTTCCGCCATGGCCGGACAGGGTTCTTTTCTCAACGGGGAAAGGATCCATGTATCCAGGCCGCCTTCGCTCAGGGATGGCCTCATCGCCACCGGTTTCCCCTACCACGACTACAGCCGCATGGAGCCATTCCTTAAGATGTTCAGGTGGTGTATGGAGAACACCCACGGCCTCCGAAGGCTCGGCAGCGCGGCCGTCGACCTGGCCTATGTGGCCTGCGGACGCTTCGATGCTTTCTTTGAGTACAGCCTCAATCCCTGGGATGTGGCGGCCGGCAGCCTGATTGTGCGCGAAGCCGGCGGAAAGGTCTCCGACTTCGGTGGGGGCGGCAACTACCTTTTCGGAGGAGAGATTGTCGCCGCCGGACCGTCCTTGTACCATGCTTTCCTGACCCAGATCCGCGACCAGTTCAAAAAAGCCTAGTCCATGGAAGTATTTTCCGATACTTTTCTGGAGTTTGCGGCCATATTGGGCATCGCGGTCGCGGCAGGCTTCATCGGCCGGCTGCTACGGCAGCCGCTGATCGTGGCATTCATTGCCGTGGGACTGATTGTCGGGCCCTATGGGATCGACTTGCTGCGCTCGGACGACAAGATCCTCCTGCTGTCCGAAATGGGCATTGCCGTGCTTTTGTTTGCCGTGGGGCTGAAGCTGGACGTGGGACTGATTCGCTCGACCGGCAAGGTGGCCCTGTATGCCGGCCTCGGGCAGGTGCTGTTCACTTCGGTATTTGGCTACTTTATCTGCCTCTGGCTTGGCTTTGAGCCGGTCACCAGCATTTACATCGCCGTCGCGCTCACCTTTTCCTCGACCATCATCATCGTCAAACTGCTTTCGGACAAAAAAGAGATCAGTTCCCTGCACGGACAGATCTCCATCGGGTTCCTCATCGTGCAGGACATCGTGGTGATTCTCGCCATGATCGTCCTGTCGGCCATGGGCACCCCGTCCGAGGGTACCCTGTGGCATGAGATCCTGGCCGTGGCCGTCAAGGGCATCGGGCTGATCCTGCTGGTCCTGCTGCTCATGCGCTACGTACTCACACGGGTCACCTCCCTGATGGCACGCACCCCGGAGCTGCTTGTATTGTTCGCTTTGGCCTGGGCGATCGCCCTGGCGGCCCTGAGCGATTTCCTCGGGTTCAGCAAGGAAGTGGGGGCCTTCCTGGGGGGCATCTCCCTGGCTTCCACCCCTTACCGTGAAGTGGTGGCCGGCAGGCTCATTTCGGTGCGGGACTTCCTGCTGCTGTTTTTCTTCATCCACCTGGGCAGCCAGGTCAACGTGCCTCTGCTGGGCCAGCAGATCGGACCGGCCGTGGTGCTTTCGCTGTTCGTGCTGATCGGCAACCCGGTGATCGTCATGATCATCCTCGGGATCATGGGGTACCGCAAACGGACCGGCTTCCTTGCAGGTTTGAATGTGGCGCAGATCTCTGAGTTTTCCCTCATCCTGGCCGCCCTGGGCATGAGCCTGGGGCAGATCGATGAGGAGACGCTGGGACTGATTACGCTCGTGGGACTGATCACCATTGGAATCTCCACCTACCTGATCATGTATTCACACCAGCTGTACGAACGGGTGTCGCCCGCCCTGGGCCTGTTCGAGAAAAAAAATCCGGACATGGAGTCGGCAGGGAACGAAAATGAAGGCACAACCTACGATGTCATCCTGTTTGGGCTGGGAATGTATGGCAACAACATCGCCAAAAGCCTGGAAAATGAGGGGTTCCGTGTGTTTGGCGTCGACTTCGATCCCAGGGCCCTGAAGCGCTGGAAGAGAAAAGGACGGGCAGGGCAATACGGCGATGCAGATGACCCGGAACTGCCTGAAATCCTGCCCCTGCGCGCCCAGTGCGTGATTTCCACCCTGGACGACAAAGCCGTCAACCTTGCCCTGATCAAATACCTCAAGCATGCCGGTTATGAAGGGAAAATTGCCCTGACCTCCTACACCGGGCGAACGGCCAAGGAACTGGAAATTGCCGGGGCCGACCTGGTACTTCTTCCTTTTGTGGACGCCTCCGAAAGCATCCCGGCCAAACTCAAGTCGTTAAAGAAAAGACCCTAAATCCAAGATGCTCCTTCCCGGCATGTATGTCCCTGCCCACGGCCTGATGGGCAGGAGAATCGGAAGAACCGGGCAGGTGGAAGGTCTGCTTTTTTTTTTTAGGTTTGTAGGAGAAATCCCAAACAGACAAACCATGAATAAACCCTTCGTTTACCTTGCAGCCCTGTTCCTTCTGGGGGCCTGTCAGCAGCCAGCCGGGCCCGGCACGGAAACCAGTCCGGTGGACGCTGCCACCATCGACAGGGTCATCGACCTGCTTTCCGAAACCCACGGACCGGACCAGCACGACCGCATCAGCCGTGGGGTGCAGCAAACCGCCGGCCTGTGGCGCAGCAGCGACGGAGATGCCGGGGACTTCGAGGACTTCTGCACCCGGCAATTCATTGCCTCGGAAGAGGAAAGGCTTCTGGTATTCGAACGCCTGGACCATTATTTTGAACACCTGTATGGTTACATGAACCGCATCACCCTGGAGCTGAACAGGCAGATTCATGAGGACCGGGGACCCATTCACCCGATCGATCAGCTGTTCGGGGCCTACAGCGCCTCGTCCCACCTGCAGGAGGACTTCTACAACAACCAGATTGCCTTTTTCATCACCCTGAACTTCCCCCACTACACCCTGGAGGAAAAAAACGCCCTTGGAGGACAGTGGGATGACACCCAATGGGGCATGGCCAGGCTGGGTGACTATTTCACGGCCAGGGTGCCCCCTGCCCTGCTCCAGGAAATGAACCGGGTATACAGCCAGGGAAGGCTTTATATTTCGGAATACAATATTTTTGCCGGCAAGCTGGTCGGACCGGAGGGCAACAGTCTCTTCCCTGAGCAGATGAAGTTGCTTGCGCACTGGAACCTCCGCGACGAGATCCGCTCCAATTACGGTCAACCGGACGGCCTGGAAAAAATGGATATGCTTTACCAGGTCATGCTGCGGATCATCAAACAGGACATCCCCCTGGAGGTAATCAACAGCCGGGAATATACCTGGAATCCATACAGCAACGAAACATGGCAGGACGGGCAGCCGGTGGAACTGGCCCCCGAGGACACCCGCAGGTATGAGCACCTGCTGGCCAATTTCAGGGCCCTGCAGTCGGTCGACCCCTATTATCCGACGATGGATACCTATATCCAACGGCATTTCAACGGCACCATGGAAATTCCCCAGGAAGAAGTGGAGGTCCTGTTCAGGGAATACGCTGCTTCCCCGCTGATCCGCGAAATGGGACAACTGATCAGCCAGCGGCTCGGTCGTGAGCTCCGGCCCTTTGATCTCTGGTACGATGGCTTCAAGGCAAGGAGCGGCATCGCCGAGGAAGAGCTGGATGCGATCACCACAAGGCGCTATCCGGACGCAGAGGCTTTCAACCGTGACCTGCCGTTCTTTCTGCGGGAGCTGGGATTCCCTGCCGATCAGTCGGCGTTCATCGCCTCCCGCATCGATGTGGATCCGGCAAGGGGATCCGGGCACGCCTGGCGCACCTCCATGCGCAGCATGCCTTCCCACCTGCGGACACGTATCGGGCCCGGCGGGATGGATTACAAAGGGTACAACATCGCCGTGCATGAATACGGGCACAATGTGGAGCAGACCATCAGCACCCATATGACGGGGAATTATTTCATCAACGGCATTCCCAACACGGCCTTTACCGAAGCCCTGGCCTTTATGTTCCAGCGAAGGGACATGGACCTGCTGGGCATCAGCCGGCCGGACCCCATGCAGGAGGTCCTGGAGGTCCTGGATGTGTTCTGGGACAATTATGAAATGATGGGGGTATCCCTGGTCGACATGGAGGTATGGAAGTGGCTGTATGACAATCCCCGGGCGACTGCCGATGAGCTTAAGGAAGCGGTGATCGGGATCGCGGCCGGCATCTGGAACGAATATTATGCCGATGTGTTCGGGGAGCGGGACGTGCCCCTGCTGGCCATTTATTCCCACATGATCCAATCGCCGCTCTACCTGTCGAACTACCCCTACGGACGGCTGATCATGTTCCAGCTGGAGGATCACATGCAGGACAAGGACTTTGCCGGGGAGACCCTGCGCATGTTTTCCATGGGCCGGCTGACCCCGCGCCATTGGATGGCCCGTGCCGTGGGGAAACAGATCAGCAACCAGCCCATGTTTGACGCGGTGAAGCAGGCGCTGACGCACTTCTGAACCGGACGTTGATCACACAATCTGATCCATCGATGGACACCCTGGAACTGCTATCCCTTCTGAAGGCATTGTATGCCGTGGCCTTGACCGTGCTGGCCTTCCTGGCCTACCAGCGGCTTGGCGGCCACCCGGCAAGCAACGGAAATGTGCTTGCGCTGCAAGAAAAAAGAAACGAAGTGGTGCAGGGGTTTTTATACCGAAAGGGATTGGGGCTGGTTTTCTTTGGGTTGCTGCCGGCCCTGGCGTTTTTCCCGTTTTTTTCCCTGGAGCCGGCCAGGCTCATGACCGGTCGGCCCTACCTGCCCGGATCCCTGCCTGCCCTGATGGCCCTGGCGGCCCTGGTGATGGTCACCAGCGCCCGCCACCTGGGAGCCGGTAACCGCCTGCCCCTGATGCGTCTTCCCCTTTGGGACCCCCTGGCAATCCTGACCAGTGTGGCAGGCTGGGGCCTCTACCTGCTGGGGTACGAATTCCTCTTCCGGGGGCTCCTGCTGTTTTCCTGGGCCGAAGCCTTCGGGCCGGGCCCTGCACTGGCCGTGAACCTGCTGCTTTATGTGGCCGTCCACCTCCAGAACGGCTACCGGGAAGCTGCCGGGTCCCTGGTGTTCGGGATCATTCTCTGCCTGCTGTCTTTACAAAGCGGCGGTTTTTTCATGGCATGGATCCTGCACCTGACCCTGTCGGTGTCGGCCGAGATGGGTGCCGTTCATTTCAGGCCCGACATGCATTTTGTCTTCAGAACAAAAAAGAAATGAAGTATTTGCTGACAGGAGGAACGGGATTCATCGGGGGGCACCTGGCCGGAGCCCTGGCCGAAAGGGGGGAGACAGTCCACCTGCTTGTCCGTTCCCTGACCGGGGCATCCCATCTGGACCGACCCGGGATCAGGCTGTTCGAAGGGGACATTACCGATAAGGAATCCGTTGAAAGGGCCATGAAAGGCTGCACCCATGTATTTCACCTGGCCGCCTTCGCCAAGCCATTTGCAAAGGACCCGTCCCGTTTTCACACGGTCAATGTGGAGGGCACCATCAACCTGCTGGAGGCTGCAAAAAGGGAAGGCGTCAGGCGGGTGGTGTTTACCTCCACGGCCGGCACCCTCCTCCCCACCGACGCAGTCCGTGACGCCCGCGAGGACGACCCCCATCCCGGGACACAGCTTACCCCCTATGCGGAAACCAAGTCACTGGCCGAGAAGGAATGCAGGCGGTATGCCGGGCAGGGCCTGGAGGTGGTCATTGTGGCACCCACCAGGGTGTTCGGCCCGGGGGCCATCAACGAAAGCAACTCGGTCACCCGGATCATCTCGCTCTACCGCAGGGGTCGCTGGCGCATCATCCCGGGAAACGGGCGGACCATCGGCAACTATGTATTCGTCAACGATGTGGTGCGCGGCCACTTGCTGGCCATGGAGAAAGGGCGCAGCGGCCAGAAATACAACCTGGGCGGTGAAAACCTGTCTTTCAACAGCCTGTTCCGGCTCATCGGGGAATGCACCGGCCGGCCCAGGGTGGTTGTGCGTGTTCCCTATCCACTGCTTTGGCTGGCCGCCGCAGGCATGACCCTGATGGCCCGCCTTTCAGGCACCCCCCCCATGATCACCCCCGGATGGATACGTCAATACCTGCACCACCGGAGGGTCAGCAGCAACAAGGCCCGAATTGAACTGGGCTATGCCATCAGTCCGGTTAAAGAGGGCATCGGCCAGACCCTGCAATGGTTGAAGGAAAACAAAACCGGCTGACAGATGCGAACGAATAACCAGGCTGGAAACACGGATCACTGGACCCTGATCACCGGTGCAAGCAGCGGGATCGGCAGGGCCTTTGCCGCGGAGTGTGCCCGCCGTGGCATGAACCTGATGCTGATAGCCCTTCCCGGGTCGGGACTCCCCGGTCTTTGCGCGGAACTGGAAACAAGGTTCGGCATTCGGTGCCGGGGAGTGGAAAAAGACCTGGGCAAGGAGAGCGGCTGCCACGAAGTGTTTGCTTATGTCACCGAAAACAATCTGCAGGTCCATGCCTTGATCAACAATGTCGGGGTTGGCTTCAACGGGCTGCTGGAGGACATGCCGGAGGAGGAAGTGGCCGACATGCTCACCCTGAACATCCGCGCCGCCACACTACTTACGAGATTGTTCCTGCCCACCCTGCGTTCCAGATCCCGGGCACACATCCTGAATGTGGGCAGCCTGGCCAGCTTCATGCCCCTCGCGGGGAAATGCGTGTACAGCGCGAGCAAGGCTTATGTTTACTTCTTCACCCGGGCCCTGCGCCATGAACTGGGAGGGACCCCTGTCAGCGTGTCCGGAATATTTCCATCGGGCGTGCCCACCAATGACCGGGTCCGTCAGCGCATCGCGGTTTCGGGCTGGCTCGGACGGCAAACCACGACCTCACCGGAAAAGGTGGCCAGGGAGGGCATTGATGGCATGCTCAGGGGCCGGGAAATCATCTTTCCGGGCAGGAAACTGAAAGCCTTTTTTCTGCTGGCCTCCTTGTTGCCGCAGGGATTGATCATCCGGCTGTTGTCGCATGAGTTCATCCACAGCCGGTAGGTCGCAGGGGGAGGGTACCCTCCTGTTTCATTCGGGTGCCACGGCCACCCACAGGGCCGCCACCCCACCCAGAAGCAGCCGGCAGGAGACTTTTTCGAACCCGGCATCCAGCAGGAGTTGCCGCACCTCCCGGGCATTGTAAAAATGAACCGCAGAGTGGGCCAGGTAATGGTAAGCCCCGCGATTGCCCGATATCCGCCCCCCCAGGGGTACGGTAAGGTATTTGAGGTAGGCATGCACCAGGATGCGCCACAGGCGGCAGGGTGGCTGGCTGGTCTCCACCACCACAAACCGGCCTCCGGGACGCAGCACCCTCAGTATCTCTGAGAGGAACCGGGGGGTGTCGGGGTTTTTAAAACTCAGGTTGCGAAAGGCGAACGCAATGCCCATGGCATCAAAAAAGCCGTCATCGAAAGGCATGGCCGCCGCATCCCCGTGTACGAACTCCAGAGGAGCGGATCCCGGCCCCAGGTGTTTCTTCCGGGCCCTTTCCAGCATCGGCTCGCTGTAGTCCAGACCCCATATGGCCGTCTGCAGCCCGGCCTTCCTTCGCATCCTCAGGGCCAGATCGCCTGTCCCTGTGCAAAGGTCCAGCACCCTGCGGGGCTCCCCGGCCAGCACCTCCCTGGCTGCCAGTTTTCTCCAACGCTCATCCAGGCGAAGGGTCAGCAGGCGGTTCAGAAAATCGTAGGATGGGGGCACGGCCATGAACATTTTCTGCAGGGGCCGGGGGCTGAGCCCTTCCGTGCGATTTCCGGACCCATCCTGCCGGGGGCCTGGTTCACCCTGAGGGGCATCAGGCCCTTCCGGACGGGTCCCGGGCCCATCCGGATGCGTCTGGTTTTTGCCGTTGTGAGGAAGTGCTGTTGTGGTCATGGCCATTCAGTTAACGGGGCAAACCCTTGCATCCCGGGCTGCCCCTGTATTTATCCGCTGCGAAGTTACAAAAAGGAGGAAACCCTCCGACAGACAGGCTCTCCCGCAGTGTCTGCAAGGGGCATCCAAAAAAGCCCCGCCGCGTCAGCAAAAAACCAACGAAATATGTATTTTTGCACCCAACAGCCAAAAACCAAAAACCAAAAACCATGACCCCTTCCGTAAGCATCATCATGGGCAGCACCTCCGACATGCCCGTCATGGAGGCCGCCGCAAGCTTCCTGGACGAAATGGAGATCCCCTTTGAGATCAACGCCCTCTCGGCCCACCGCACGCCTGAAAAGGTGATGGCATTTGCAGAAGGAGCCGAAGTCCGGGGCATCCGTGTGATCATCGCGGCAGCGGGGGGCGCCGCCCACCTGCCGGGAGTGATTGCGGCCTCCACCACCCTCCCGGTGATCGGGGTTCCGGTCAATTCGTCCATATCCATTGACGGTTGGGACAGCATCCTGTCCATACTGCAGATGCCTGCAGGCATCCCGGTGGCCACGGTGGCACTGGACGGGGCTCGCAATGCGGCCATCCTGGCCATGCAGATACTGGCCCTCTCGGATGAAAATGTCCGCTCCCGGCTGAAAACCTTTAAGAAGGATCTGAAAAAAAAGGTGGTAAAAGCCAATGAGGACCTCAGGAGCCACCAATTCCGTTTCAGGGTGTAATTGTCAGGTAGGGGAAAAATAAGTAACTTGCCCCTTTGATTTCCGGATTTTAATAAGCCAACGAACCACAAAGCCGGTCCGATGAGAAAGATTTCCCTCCTGCTGATCCTTCCCCTGCTTTGGATCTTTCCGGCCCGGGCTGCCAACGACAATTTTCCCTTTGGTGGGCGGCAGGCCGGCATGGGCAATGCCGCCGTGACCCTATACGATTTCTGGTCCATCAGCCACAACCAGGCAGGCCTTGCCCGCCTGGAAGGGCCCGCCGGAGGCTTCTATTTTGAAAACCGCTTTCTGGCACGGGAACTGAGCCTCGGAGCTGCCGCATTCGCCATGCCGGCCGTGAACGGGGTGATGGGAGTGAGCCTCACCTATTTCGGTTACTCCCTCTACCACGAGAGCAAGGTGGGCCTGGCCTACTCCAGGGCTTTCGGGGAAAAACTCTCTGCCGGCATCCAGCTCAACTACCTCTACACCTCCATCGGCGAAGGTTACGGCACGGCAGGCAACGTGGCGGTGGAGATGGGCGTAATCTATGAGCTGCTGCCGGGTTTTCACGCCGGGGCACACCTGTTCAACCCGACCCGGGCACGCATCGTCTCTGACGATGGTTTCGGGGAGGAGCGCATCCCCACCATCCTGCGTTTCGGCTTGTCCTATTCATTCTCTGACCGGGTGCTGGTGACCGCCGAAACCGAAAAGGACATGGCACAGGAAGTCGCCTTCAGGGCGGGACTGGAGTACCGGCTGGCCGAACAATTCTATGTACGGGCCGGCATCGGCACCAACCCGACACAGAATGCCTTCGGCTTCGGAATGAAGGTGGGTTCCCTGAGGATCGACCTGGCAAGTTCTTTTCACCATGTGCTGGGCTATTCGCCCCAGGCTGGAATTGTTGTCGCGTTCTAACCCGGATCCGGAATGGCGCAGGTCCTGCGGACATATCCACGAATCCTGATTCTGGTGCTCACCGCCAGCCTGATCCTGCTTTCACCCCCATGGCAGCGGGCCCTGGCACAGACGCCCCCTGATACCATTCCCCCGCTGCGCGAACAGATCATCAATGAAGAATGGTTCCACCAGCGCATTGAAAGCATCCTGGAGGAAGCCGAAGAGGAAATTGACTATTCCGACCTGCTGGAGGAGCTGCAGTTTCTCATACAGAACCCGATCAACCTGAACAGCGCCAGGGCCGATGACCTGAGGCGGCTGTTCCTGCTCAACGACATCCAGATCAACAACCTGCTCAGCCACATCAGCCTGTTCGGCAACCTGATCAGCCTGTACGAACTGCAGGCCATCGACGGCTTCGACATGGAAACCATTCAGGCCATCCAGCCTTTCGTCACCGTGTCGGAGGATGTGAGGCGGCGGCTTTTCAGCCTGGCCAACATGGGCAGGGAGGGCAGCAGCCAGTATTTTCTGAGGTACCAGCGGCTGTTTGAAGAACAAAGGGGTTTCAGCCCCATCGAGGAAGAAGCCCTGGAGGCCAATCCAAACGCCCGTTATCTGGGAAGCCCCTACCGCCTTTATACCCGGTACCGTTTCACCTACTACAACAACGTAAGCCTCGGCTTCACGGCCGAAAAGGATCCCGGGGAGGAGTTCTTCCGGGGCAGCCAGCCCGGGGGGTTTGACTTTTACTCCGGACATGTGCACCTGAGGGATTTCGGACGCATCAAGGCCTTGTCGCTGGGGGACTTCCAGGTGCAGTTCGGGCAGGGGCTGACCCTGTGGTCGGGCCTGGCTTTCGGCAAGAGCGCCGAAGCCGTCAGCGTAAAGAAGAACGGCCTGGGCCTGCGCCAGTACACTTCGGTGGACGAAAACCTGTTCATGCGGGGTGGCGGGGCCACCATCGGTTTCGGAGACCTGGAGTTCACCGCCTTCTATTCCTCCAAGGGACGGGATGCGGGCGTGCTGCTTATGGACACGGTGGAGCAGGAAGCCCTCGTGATCACGAGCCTGCAGCAGACTGGCCTGCACCGGACGCCCCGGGAGCTGGAAGGCAGGAATGCCGTGCAGGAAACCATTTTCGGGGGAAACATCTCCTACAGGAAACCCCATTTTTCCGTGGGACTCACCGCCCACCGGATGGAGCTGGGGGCCGAATACGAACGCCGGCTGTCGTTTTACAACCAGTTCGATTTTTCGGGCCGGGAAAACGCCAATATCGGACTGGATTACAATTACATCTTCAGAAACTTCAATTTTTTCGGCGAAGGGGCCATGAGCCGGAACGGAGGATATGCCCTGCTGAACGGGGTGATGATGAGTCTGGATTCCCGCCTGTCGCTGGCCATCGTCCACCGGCGATTCAGCGAGGACTACCAGTCGCTTTACGCAGTGGCCTTTTCCGAGAACACCCGGGTGGTCAACGAGAGCGGCCTGTACATCGGTCTCAACGCCCAGCTCTCCCGGGAGTGGCGCATCACTGCCTATGCCGACCACTTCTCCTTCCCCTGGATGAAGTACCGCACCTACATGCCTTCCCGGGGATACGACTACCTGCTGCAGGTCAACTACCGGCCCAGCCGCACGGTCGAGATGTATGCCCGCTACAGGGTCAGGAACAAGCCCCTCAACACCCCCGAACCGGGAGCCATACGGCACCTGGATGATGTAAAACGGCAGAACATCCGACTGCATTTTGCCTACGACATATCTCCCTCCTTTTCCTTGCGCAACCGGGTGGAATGGATCGGCTTCGGATTCGGTCCCCGGGAGGAAACCGGTTACATGGTCTACCAGGACATTCTTTACCGACACTTCTCCAGCCCCTGGGCCCTCACTTTCCGTTACGCCCTGTTCGACACCGACGGCTTCGACTCCCGCATCTACGCCTACGAGAATGATGTGCTCTACGCCTTTTCATTTCCATTCTATTCGGACAAGGGATCCAGGGTGTACCTGCTGGCCCGCTACCGCCTCAACCGAAACATCGACCTGTACGCCCGCCTGGCACAAACCTTCTACACCAACCGGCATGAGATCGGCAGCGGCATGGACCTGATTGAGGGCAATACCCGTACCGAAATCAAGGCCCAGCTCCGGGTGCGCTTCTGACAGCCGGAGGCGACAGACCCGTCCGACGAAAACCCTCCGGCCAGGTGTTGAAAAAATGGTTCCGCCCTTCGGTGGAGGCAAGAAACATTTTTACCTATATTTGCCTGATCCAAAAAAATCGTACTCACTCAAACCTGATTAAAAATGAAAAAAGGACACCCCAAGGCCTTGTACTACCTGTTCTTTGCGGAGCTGTGGGAAAGGTTCAGCTATTATGGGATGCGGGCTTTGCTCGTACTGTATATCGTTCAGAAGCTGTATGCCGACATGGCCCGCGATGCGGCCGACGTGCGGGCGTATGGAATTTACGCGGCATTCGGGGCGCTGGTCTATGCCACCCCGGTCCTGGGCGGGATGATCGCAGACAAGTTCCTGGGATACCGCCGGTCCATCCTCACCGGCGGCATCATGATGGCCATCGGCCTGTTCATGATGGCCATGGACGTGCCTTTGTTCTTCTATTTCGGGCTGGGTTTCCTGGTCACGGGCAACGGCCTGTTCAAGCCCAACATCTCCTCCATGGTGGGCAGCCTTTACGAGCCCGGTGATCCGAGGCGAGATGCCGGCTTCACCATTTTTTACATGGGCATCAACCTGGGCGCCACCCTCTCTCCCCTGGCCTGTGGCTGGATCGCTTACGCTTATGGCTGGTCCTATGGCTTCGGCCTGGCCGGCGTTGGCATGCTGCTCGGCCTGCTGGTGTTCCAGTTGGGCATCAACAACGGCACCTTCGAAGGCAAGGGCCTGGCTCCCGACACCGAGGAAAGCCGGCGAAAAATTGCGGGCATGAGCATGCCGGCCCTTTCCACCATCCTGGCCGTGCTGTCCGTCCCCCTGCTCACCCTCCTGATTTACAAAAGCGAACTGGCCGGCTACATGCTTTACGCCATTCTCGCACTGGTCGTATTCGTGGTGGGCAAGTCCTTCCTTGAAATCACGCGCGCCGAACGGGAGAAGATCATTGTCATCTTCATCCTGGCCGTATTCAGCACCCTGTTCTGGGCGTTCTTCGAGCAGGCCGGCAGCACCATCACCCTGTTTGCCGAGCGCAACGTGAACCTGGTCTTTATGAACGCGGCCCAGACCAACATGATCAACCCCTTCTTCATCATCGTGCTGGCCATCCCTTTCTCCGTGCTGTGGACCTGGTTGTCGACCCGCAAGGCCAATCCCTACACGCCTTTCAAGTTCGCCTACGCGATCGCCCAGCTGGGCCTTGGCTTTTTGATCTTCGCCTACGGGGCCCGCTTTGCCAGTGAAACGGGGCAGGTGCCGCTCATTTTTCTAATCGTCGGATACTTTTTCATCACCACGGGCGAGCTGTTCATCAGTCCGATCGGCCTGTCCATGGTCACCCGTCTCTCACCGGCCAAGGTGGTTTCCTTCATGATGGGCGTGTGGTTCCTGTCCATGAGCTTTGCCCATTACATCGCCGGATTCATCGCCCGTTTCACCACCCGTGAAGTCACCGCCAACGGAGGCTTCCTGGAAAAAGTCACCATGAGGGTCACGGGCCTGTCTCCCGAAATCGCGGCGGAAAAAGGCGGCGGCGCCTTCACTTCCCTGCTGTCTTATTCGAATGTGTTTTCCAGCATTGCCGTCATCGCCTTCCTGTGTGCCGTCCTTCTCCTGTTGCTGAGCCCGCTCATCCGCAAGCTCATGCACGGGGAACACTAGAAAAGAGCTGGCCGCTCAGGCCGGCCTGTTCCGGGAAAATAAAGAGCCGCCGGCCCGCTTCGGGCCGGCGGCTCTTTTTCGTCAGGGATCCACCCACTACCAGCCAGGCAGGAAGTTGAGACCCCAGACACCTTTGCCGATCCCCTTGGTATGAATGGGGAAGGCATAATACGGTTCCAGGATCAGGGCCCCGAACAGGTTGATGCGGAGGGAAGGCCCCGTGCTGAAGACCGGAAAACGCTTGCCTTCGTCATAGGCTTCCGCCGTGCGCAGGGTTACCCGGCCCCCTTCGTTCCAGGCCACACCGGCATCGGCAAACCAGGCCAGCTCGGTAAACAGGAAATTGCTGCTGATAAGGGCCAGCCGTTCGGGCCCCGTCAGCGGGACCCTCAGCTCCAGCCCGCCCATGAGAACCCGGGAACCCTGCAGCTGATCGAAGGTGAACTTTTCATCCAGGGCATCCTCCACCCGGGAGAGCGTATTGTAGGAATAGCCCCTGACCCAGCCGGGATAGCCCAGGAAAAGGGGATAAAACAGGTCGTTCTGGGCCTGCTCCCCGTACCGCCCGTAATGGACACCACGGAAGGCCAGGGTGAACGGCCTGAACTGGAAATAACGCCGGTAATCGGCCGTGACGCTGTACATGTCCACCCGGCCGAAATACTTCTCCACCCCGAAGCGGTAACGCTGTCCGGTGATGGGCGAGGCCATGCCAAAAAAGGAATTGTCCCCCACATAGGCCAGGCTCACCCGCTGCAGGTTGAACCCGGGAGGGGCATCCAGACGCCGTTCCCACTCCTGACCCACCAGAAAGCCGCCCAGGTAATAATTGTTCAGGGCATCGATGCGGAAATAATACCAGGCCATGCTGGCATTCAGCTCCAGCCTGCGGGTGGTGGAGAAGGGGAAATAGGCAAAGGCCCCGACCTGGTCCTCAAAGGTTCTTTGCATGACAAGCTGCAGGTTCATGTCAAACCCGGCAGGATCTGCATACCTGAAATAGGAAAACGGATAGGGGATGTGGGATGCCATCACCCCCCAGGCAAACCGGCTTTTCTGGTTGAGGTAACCCACCTGCCCCCCGAAGTCGTAAATCTCCCCGTTCACGGCCAGGGCTGAAAACAACTGGTTGTCGCCCGTGATGTCGCTGAAAAGCATGCTCACCCCGCCGGCCATCCCGGTTCCGAAGCGGCTGGTGGACACACCCACCCCCCCGGAGTTTCCGATGAAGGTCAGCTGAAAGCGGGACTGAAAAGGCACCTCTGCAAAAGAGTCGACCGGGAAAAGAGGTACGGCCGGCTCGGTGCCCAGGTTGCGGTCGACGATCGGTTGGGTGGGCCGTTCAAACGGCGGCAGGGTGGCGGGCAGCATGTCAATGGCCAGGGGATCGACCTCTACCGGATCAAACGCCTCGTGCCGGGTGCTGTAAATGGTGTATTGGCCCTTCTGGAAGTGGGTGTAGACGATCTGTCCGGTTTGCCGGGCCACACTGATGGCTGGCGACAGGTGGGTGATGCCGCTGATGCCCGTATAAAAGTCGGTCATCCGGTACACCTTCTGGCTTGCCAGGTCATAGAAGTACAGGTTGCGGTACCCATCCCGGTTGGACAGGAAATAAAGGCCGTCCTGTCCGCTTGAAAAGTGGGGATTCAGGTTTTCCGCCCCCGGAAACACATCGATGACACGGACCCCGGCACCGGGATCCTCCATGTCGATGAGGCCCAGGTTGAAGTGCAAGTTGACGGGCATGCCCTCCTGGCTTGTCTGCCGGCGGTCGGTCGATACCACCAGGTACCGGCCGTCGGGCGACCAGGACGGATGGATGTAAGAGTACCGGTCCCGGGTCAGGTTGGTCACTTCGCGGGTCCGCAGGTCCAGCCGGTAAAGATCAGGACGTCCCCCTGCCAGCCCGGAGAAGACCAGGTAGCGGCCGTCGGGCGACCAGGATGGGTTGTTCAGGGCGGGCACTCCCTCCACCTGGATTTCCCGGGTCCGCCGGGGCCTGTCCACATCGACGATCACCAGCTGGTTGACCCCCTGCTTGACGGCCACGTAGGCAAACTCCCGGCCGTCCGGCGACCAGCTGCCGACCGATTCAAAAAAATTGAACCCGTCAATGTCCATGTTCCGCACGCTGCTGGACAGCTTGCGGATGATGTGTCCGGTTTCGGCTTCGGCCAGGAACAGGTCGATCGACACCAGGTCCCGCTCGGAAAAGAAGGCAATGTGCTTGCCGTCCGGGCTGATCGAGGGACTGAGGTTCATCTGACCGGCGGTTTCTTCCGATACAATGCGGCGGCCCACAGGCACATGCCGGGCACTGTCGGCCATCAGGTCCCGGTAATGATTCTCGAGGGCGCTTTTCCAAAGCCCGGACACGGTACTGGCCCCCAGGCCGACGACCCGCTCCAGGGCACGCTCGTAGCCGTAACGCGCAGTCTCGTTATACAGGGGAGCGATCAGGGAATCGCCCCAGGTGCGCCCGAAAAAGGCCACGAAGGAATGACCGAAACGGTAGGGGTTGTAGCGGTAATTCCGGCTCATCTCCTTCAGGTCGGGAAAATCCTCCTGGTGAATGGCATCCCGCATGATCATGGACGTGTGCGCATCCACGCTCCCGATGGAAAAATATTCCGCCATGCCTTCCACCAGCCACAAGGGCAGGTTTCGCATGGAGTTGAGCGACAGGGAGTCATCCTTGAACAGGGCATGGAAATGGAAGACGTGAACCAACTCGTGGCCGATCACATGATCGGTCTGGGCATTGGTTTCCAGGATGGGCAGCACAACCCGGTTCCTCAGGGCCTCGGTCACCCCCTGCGTGCCGATGCTGATGGTGCCGCTTATGGCCGAGGTCTGCTGGAAATCGGGGTGGGTGGCATAGATGATGATGGGGTTGCGTTCCTGCAGGGTGTCGCGAAACATCTCCTTATGGCGCACATACCACTTTTCAAAGGTTTCCGCCACCCGGTGAATGACTTCTTCATCCTCGAAGTAATGATACAAGTCGAAGTTGGGCGACTGGTATACCTTAAAATCAAATGTCCTGTAACTGGGCTTGTTTCTTCCGAAGTACTGCCCGCTGGCCATGCGCGGCAGGAACAACCCGGACAACAGCAATACGAGGCCCAACAAGGCGGCCCGCTTGATAAAACGGTTCCTGTTCATCTTTTCTCCATTGTATTGGTCGCACGGAACGGAATTCCTTTGCCCGGCAGCCGGTCAGGGACCGGAGGCCGTGGGCAGGCACCTGCCCCGCAACATGATTCAGACATAAATTTTCCCTCTGCGGCCCCGGCCATCGCCGGCTGCCCTGATAAAACAGCAGCAAAAACCATTCCATATTAAACCGCTGTTTATCCTGTAAACAACCAAGGTTTGCGATTTGTTTGCCAGCCCCTTGACGAATAAAGGTACAGAGAATCGGCCCAGGGTTTGGATAATTTTTTGCAATTTTGCATAAATTCGGGACACATGACCAAGCTGCAAAACCATTTTGCCCGGTTCAGAAAGAACATCATCGGCATCAACCACACCTATACCAGTCCCTATGGGGAGCAGGCCATCATCTACGGAGACTGGATTGCCAGCGGCCGGCTCTACAAACCCATTGAAGATGCCATCCGCAACCGCTTCGGCCCTTATGTGGCCAACACCCATACCGAGGCAAGCGAGACCGGGACACTGATGACCCATGCCTACCACCATGCACAGAAGCTGATCAAGGAGCATGTGAACGCCGGACCCGGGGATGTCATCATCACGGCAGGCAGCGGCATGACCACCGTCATCAACAAGTTCCAGCGCATGCTGGGCCTGCGCATCTGCGGCAACCTCATCCACAAAACCTGCCTGAAAGAAGCCGAAAAACCCGTGGTGTTCATCACCCATATGGAACACCATTCAAACCACACCTCCTGGTTTGAAACAACGGCAGAGGTCGTGGTGATCAAACCCGACGAACACCTGCTGGTCGACCTGGATGACCTGAAACGGCAGCTGGAAAAATACAAGGACCGCCGCCTGAAGATCGGCTCTTTTACGGCCTGTTCCAACGTGACCGGCATACAGACCCCGGTTCACAAGATGGCACGGCTGATGCACGAATACGGGGGGGTCTGCCTGATCGACTATGCGGCCTCCGCACCCTATGTAGACATCAACATGCACCCGGAGGATCCCATGGAGAAGCTCGATGCCATTGTGTTCTCCCCGCATAAGTTCCTGGGCGGGCCGGGCAGCAGCGGGGTCCTTATTTTCGATTCCGCTTTCTACAATTCAGAAGTGCCGGACAACCCGGGGGGAGGGACCGTCGACTGGACCAATCCCTGGGGAGAGTACAAATACATCGACGACATCGAGGCAAGGGAGGACGGGGGCACGCCCGGCTTCCTGCAGGCCATCCGCACCGCCCTGTGCATCGACCTGAAGAACCAGATGGGCACCTGTCACATCCGCCGCAGGGAGGAGGAGTTGCTGCGCCTGGCCTTCGACGGCATCGCCGCCATTCCCGGAGCCAACATCCTGGCCGGGGACATCCGTAAGCGGCTGCCCGTCATTTCGTTTTACTTCGCGGACATCCATTACAACCTGGTGGTGAAGTTGCTGAGCGACCGTTACGGGGTGCAGGTCCGGGGTGGCTGTGCCTGTGCAGGCACCTACGGGCATTTCCTGCTCAATGTCGACCAGGAACATTCCCGCAAAATCACGGAAAAGATCAATACGGGCGACCTGTCAGAAAAACCTGGCTGGGTCAGGCTGTCACTCCATCCGACCATGACGGACAAAGAAGTGCTGTTCATCGTGGAAGCCTTGGACCAGATCCGGAGGCACCACCGGGAATGGGAAAAGGACTATGTGTATGTGCCCCGCAGGAACGAATTCCGTCACAAGGACGCGCCGGAAGATGCAGGCGGAAAAATTGCAAGCTGGTTCTTCCTGACCGACCCCTCACAACGCCCGGTCTACAAATGGCTAGGGATTAAATAGCCGTTGCAGGCGCCTGACCTGCGTTTCCCACAGCCTGTGGGAGAATTCCATGTCGCCCGGTTCGGCAGCATCCGTGATGACCAGGGCCACTTCCGAGGAAACCGGCTCGTTGAGGATGCGCATTTCCAGGACATGGTCCCGGTGGTGTTCGTCCAGCCACTGAAACGCCACGTACTCATTTTCCTTCCATTGGGTCAGCCTTGCCCGCTGCTCCGACCCTTCCCACTTGAAGTGATAAATATCCTCTTCCACAAACACCGTATCGGCGAACCAGCGGGAGAGTCCTTCGGGGGTGGAGATCAGGGTAAACAGCAACCTGGGGGTTGTTTTGCAGGAAAACTCAAGGCTGAATCGTTCCAGGGGTCTCATGGCAGCATCGGTTGGGAATCCGTCAGTTGCAATATACAAAAAAACAAGGGGAATCATTATTTTTGCCCTCAAATTGCATGCCCTTTGCCAACAAGACAGGTCACCGTATACCTTTTGGCCGCCCTGGCCATGGTTTTCTGGGGGGTATCCTACGTCTGGACCCGGATCGCGCTGGATGTTTACCAACCAGTCACGGTCATGTTCATCAGGCTGTCGGTATCCGCATTCCTGATGATGCTGCTCTGGCGGCGGGGGCTGCAGCGGATCGACAGGCAGGATTACCTGCGTTTTGTGATCCTGTCCTTTTTCTCCCCCTTCTGCTATTTCATCGGGGAAAACTATGGCCTGCTCCATACCAGTCCCACGGTAGCCTCCGTCATGATCGCCACCATACCGGTGTTTGCACCCATGCTGGGGTTCCTGTTTTTCAGGGAACGCATCAGCCGGGTGAATGTCCTTGGCTTTTTGATCAGCTTTATGGGCATCTGGGTCATGGTGCTGGATCAGGACTTCCGGTTTACGGCCTCGCCCTTCGGAATCTTCATGTTGTTTTTCGCCGTGGCCTCGGCCCTGGTCAACATGGTATTCCTTAAACGGCTGGTTGTCCGCTATTCCTCCGGCACGATCATCATGGTGCAGAATGCACTGGGTGCCTTGTTCTTCCTTCCATTGTTCCTGCTCTTTGAATCGGCCGCATTCATGGCCATCCATCCCTCCCGCGAGGTGGTGGCCTCCCTGCTGGCCCTGGCGGTGTTTGGCTCCACCCTGGCCTTTGTTTTCTACACCTCGGCGGTCCGGAGCATCGGCATCGCACGGACGGCCATCTTCGGCAACCTGATCCCGGTGGTGACGGCCCTGACCTCGCTGATGGTACTCGGGGAGGCCATCGACTGGGGAAAAGTCCTGGGCATGGGGCTGGTCATCCTGGGGTTGTTTCTGACCCAGGCAGGGGCATTTCAGCGAAAGCGGGCCGGGCAAAAAAAAGCCCCGCAGGGTTTGTAATTAGAAATTGTTTGTTAATTTTGCACCACCCAAAAAAGGCGGGGTAGCTCAGGTGGTTAGAGCGTCGGATTCATAACCCGAAGGTCACGAGTTCAACTCTCGTCCCCGCTACAAGACCAAAGGCTGTTGCAGGAAATGCCGGATTGTTCCCCGCAAAGGGCAGGGCCGGTTCCCCACAACAGCCTTTCTCCTTTTATTGGCCGGAAGTTTCGCCCCTTGTGATGAGGAAAGTCCCGGAAATGATCCTTCCGGCAGGCCCCACTCCCTCCAGAACCATTTCAAAGGCGTCATGCCCTTGGGGTGCCTGAAAATCAAAGCGCACCCGCTCCCCCGACCGGACCCGCAGGTTAGGGTACCAGTACAGGGTCGGATGGTAGGTATCATCCTCAGCCGTTCGGCGCAGATCCCCGGCCTTATCAGCCGTGAACTCCCTGGGACGGTAAAAGCCCGCCATGTTGAATTCGTAGCTCTGCCGGCCGAACATGCCCCCCCGGCGGGTGTATCCCACGATTACCCCGTTTGTGCCTCTGATGCCGAAGATGGCCGCATTGGGGCCCGAAAAGATCTCGATGCGGTGCACCTCCCTGGCATTGGTCGACAAAAAATTTCTCATGTCCGTGAAGCTGCCGTCCATGATGAACTGCGGTTCGGAGGAAAGGTTGATGCTGCTGGCACCGCGGATGGTGAGCTGGCCATTGTGAAAGCTGATCCCGGTAGCCCGCTGCAACAGAATGTCCAGGACCGTTTTATTGTCCTCCGTCCGTTCGCTGACATGAATGGTCTGGCTGGGCTGTCCGTAGTAGTTTTGCAAGGGGCTGTAATACTCCGGGATATCGTAAGGCTTCTCCCGTTGCCTCCTGACCCGGGTCCAGAAAGGGCCCTTGCGTGTCACTTCCTGGGGACGGGTACTGAAATCCATGCGGTAACTGGGATCCTGTATGGATCCCAGATCGAGGTGAACCCTCGGGTGATAACCCTCCCGTAAGGGGGAAGTGATCAGCTCAATGGTCACCATGCCATCGAAACCCAGGTCGGCGAATTCAAACCAGCCCTCCGTATCGGTCTGGGTGGTATGGGTGGTCACGAAGCCATTGGAAATGCTCAGGCTGATGTTTTGCCCGGGGACGGGTTTGTCATTGCCCGGGTGGATGAGGCGGCCCGCCACAGTCATCCCGAAGCTGGGCTCAAAGCGCCCGACCGGAATCCTGCCCGATAAGACCCCTTCCAGGTCCAGCCTTTCAAAACGGCTGGTGAGCATCACCTGGTCGATCCATGCCATGTCCTCCCCTGAAACCGTCCCGGGCAGTAAGGCAAGGGAGTCAAGCGGCCTCCCGGTATCCGACTCCACCAGCAGGAAGCTTCTGGGGAGGCTTCCCCCGGCTTCCTTCCTTCCGGATGACTCGCCCAGGCCCCTGACCGACAGCGAATAATTTCCGTAAAACGGAAAACTATGGCTGTCCTCTACCGAGAAGATCACCCGGCCCATTCCTTCCTCAATGGCCACTTCGTGGAGGCTTATGCTGAACGGATCCGTATCCGGCACAAACACCAGCCTGCTGGCCAGGACCGTGTTGCCGGGCCCCAACAGGCTGACCTCAGCAATGCCCGCCGGCAGTTCCTCGTAGGGAAAGACCTTGAAAAATTGTCCCGACCGCAGGTCGGCATCTCCCCAGAAATAAACTTCCCCGCGGGTGTGAACCATCAACCTGACAGGCGCGTGCGGTTCCATCATCGGGGGACTGTTGGTCAGCACCTTCACCTCCAAGGCTTTGTCCCCGGGACGAACCTGCAAGACCGCCCCCCGGGGCAGCACTTCGGGAAGGGGGATTCTTTCTTCCCTTCTCTGGCCGGCCAGGCGCACCCTGGCGGTGTAGCCCCCTGCTTCCTCCGGGCTAAAGGCGGTCACTCCCCGTCCGGAGGGTCCGGTGGTGAATTCTGCCACCACGTTCCCATGCCTGTCCAGGATCCTTCCTTCTGCGGGAACCCCGCCTCCCAGCAGGTCCGTGGCCCTGAAAGCAAGCCGCGACGGCAGGCCCTGCACCAGGGTGCCGCCCTCAGCGTGGAATGCAAACTCATACTGGCTGGCCTTCCTTTCCAGACTCCTGTTGAACAGACGGTTACCGATAATCTCCCGGAGCCGGATATAGTCCCTGAACCCCGGGTTGCTCACATAGATATTCCGGTTGAACAGAAACGCTTCCCCCATGTTGCGCATCGGATTGGTGTAGGCCCTGACCAGGTAGTTCCCGTCCGGAATGGAATCGCTCAGCCTGAAGTCGCCCCAGGAGATGCCGTTGACCGATTTCAGGATCTGCTTTTTGACCAGCCTGCCCCGGCTGTCGATCATTTCCACATATACGTTGGTTTCCCCAGGCACATAACGGTGGGTGACCCCGTCCAGCAGGTAGGCCTTGAACCAGATGTAGTCACCCGCGTGGTAATGATGGTTGTCCAGGTGAAGGTAAAGCTTTTGGTTGAAGGCCCCTGCGGCCACTTCCTCCAGCCGGCCCACAGGATCCTCCTCCGTCTCCGGCCCTGTGGCGGGCGGCAATGAAAGGCCCCCGCAGAAGGCCAGGGCGGGCAAAAACAACAGCGTAAACAGGATCTTCCATTTCATGGCACCGGGTGTTGCGGCCCACACGATCGCAGGTCCCTTGTTTCCCCCATAAATTTACCATAAAAAAACGGGACTTCCCAATGATGGCATAACAGCCTGCCCGGTTATTTTGTTCGGATCTTAGTACATTTGCAAAAAACAATGCATTGGCAAGCTTCTCCGCACATTTCGAGGAAAAAACAGGATTCGACCGGATCCGGGGACTCCTGCTGGAACGATGCTTCAGTCCGCTGGGCCGGAAACAGGTGCATGCCATAGGCTTTTCGACCGACCCGGAGCGGATCCGGACCCTGCTGAACCAGGGCTGGGAGTTTTGCCAGATCCTGCTCGGGCCCGATCCCTTCCCCGGTTCGGGTTATTTTGACCCGGAAGACCTGTTCAGGGAGCTGCGCATCCGCGGCACCTATGCCGAACCGGAGATCCTGATCGAACTGCAGCATTCCCTTGAAACCATGGAGGAGGTGATCCGTTTCATGGAGAAAAGAGACGGAGGGGGTGAGCTGAAGTTCCCCTGGCTTGCCCGGCTGACAAGCGGCATGGAACCGGAAAGAGACCTGCTGCGGCAGCTGGACCGCATCCTGGACGAAAAAGCCCGGGTGCGCAGCTCCGCCTCCCCGGCCCTTGCAGAGATACGCAGGAGCAAAGCCAGCCTGGAAGAACGTGCGAACAGGCGGATCGAACAGATCCTTTCCCTGGGCAAATCCCAGGGATGGATTTCCCAGGACACCGGATTGTCCCTCCGGGGCGGCAGGCAGGTCATCCCCGTGGCTGCGGCACACAAGCGCAGGATCAGGGGCTTCGTCCATGACCAGTCGGCCACGGGACAAACCGTATTCCTGGAACCGGAAGAGGTCTTCGAACTGAACAACCAGGTCCACGAGCTGGAGCTGGATGAGCGGCAGGAGGTCGTGCGCATCCTCAAAGCCTTTGCCGATGAGCTGCGGCCCGCCATCCCCAGGCTGGAGGCGGGCTACGACATGCTTGCCCACATGGACGCATTCCGGGCCAGGGCCCGGCTGGCACTGGAGATGGAAGCCCAGAAGCCACGGATCAGCGACCGGCCGGTGATCCACTGGGTCCGGGCCCGCCACCCGCTGTTGTACCTGGCCTATAAACCCCAGAAAAAGCACGTGGAACCCCTGGACCTGGACCTGGACCAGGAGAACCGCATCCTCATCATCTCGGGACCCAATGCGGGCGGCAAGTCGGTGTGCCTGAAAACCTGCGGCCTGCTTCAGTACATGGTGCAATGCGGACTGCTGGTCCCGATGACCGACTATTCCGAAATGGGAATCTTCCGGTCCCTGTTCATCGACATCGGCGATGAACAATCCCTGGAGAACGACCTGAGCACATACAGCTCCCACCTGCTCCACATGAAATTCATTCTGGAACACTGCAACGACAAAAGCCTGTTCCTGATTGATGAGTTCGGATCCGGCACCGAGCCCCGCATCGGGGGGGCCATCGCGGAGGCCCTCCTGGAGGAGCTGAACGCCAGGAAGGCCTTTGGCCTGGTCACCACCCATTATGCCAACCTGAAGCTGATGGCGGGCAGACAGGAGGGCATACAAAACGGTTCCATGTTGTTCGACACCCGCCATATGCGGCCGCTGTTCCGGCTTAAAGCAGGCAGTCCGGGCAGCAGTTTTGCCTTCGAAATTGCCAGGACCATCGGCCTGCCCGCCAGGGTGCTCGACAAGGCGGCCACCTTCATCGGGAACCAGGACCTGGATTTTGACAAGCAGCTGCAGGACCTGGAAGTCAAAAAGCTCGAACTGGAGCAAAAAGAAAAGGAGCTTCGCTCGGCCGAAGCCTTCCTGACAGAGATGATCGGAAAATATGAGGACCTGAGCAGGACACTGGAAGGACGGAAAAGCGACATCCTGCAACAGTCACGGCAGGAGGCCAGAAAGATCCTCTCGGATGCGAACCGGATCATTGAAAAGACCATCCGGGACATCAAGGAAGCCCAGGCCAGCAAGGAAGAAACCCGCAAGGCGAGGGAGGCCCTGAAGGCATACAGGGAGCAGCAGGAGGCAGACCTGAAAGCCACGGAGAAGAAGGCACCGCCACCCGGAGGTCCCGTGCAGCTGAAAGCCGGCAGGGGTCCGGTGCGGGTGGGCGATACCGTGAGGGTCAGCGGGCAGCAAACCCCCGGGGAGGTCATGGAGATCAGCGGAGAACAAGCCGTGGTGAGCTTCGGGAGCATCAAGTTCCGGACGCAGCTGACAAAACTGGAGAAACTGGAAGCCGGGCAAGGCCACTCCCGCCCCACCGTGTCACGCACGAGGCTGGATTTCAACATCAATGAGAAGGCCGCGGAATACAATCCGGAGGCGGACCTCAGGGGCCTGCGCGTGGAAGAGGCCCTCAGCCGGCTCAGGCTCCTGGTAGACGACGGCATCCTGCTTGGGATCAAACAGGTGAGGATCCTTCACGGGAAAGGGGATGGCATCCTGCGCCAGGCCGTTCGGCAATACCTTCAAAACGTTCCGGAGGTGCAGCGATTCCGGGACGAACATCCCGACCGGGGGGGGGCCGGGATCACCATCGCTGATTTCCGCTAGGCAGGCGGTCCGGCCGGGTTCGGACAGCCCCCGAAGCTTGCTTCAGAAGGGCCGGCCGGAGCGGCTATTCACCCTTTTCAAACAGATCCAGCTGGTTGGGCGTCACGTAACTCGGCGGGAGCGCCTCCGGCCGGAACCGTTCCACCCTGTCCAGGACAAGCGACTTGATGAACCGGATGGGTGTCAGGTTGTGGGCCCGGCAATACCTCTCCAGCGCAGCTTTTTGTCCTTCGGTGAACTTGAACGATATCTGCCGGAACCTGATGGGCTTGCGCCTGCGTTTTCTCGGGACCATGGTAAAACGGGTTTTTATCGTTCCCTGATCAGGAACACATAGGTTGGAAAATGATCGCTGTAACCACCGAGATACACCCCGCTGCCGTAAGTCCTGAAGGGGTACCCCTGGAATCGGCCGGAAGATTGCCTGAGGAACGGCCTGTTGAACACCTCGGCCCTGAAAAACCTGAATGAACGGTAATCGTCGCCCAGCAAACCCGGACTGAGCAGGATCTGGTCGAACAGGCTCCAGGAATCGCGCCAGGCGTTGGAGCCGATGCCCCTTCTGTACAGGCTCTCGAAGGGATTGAACAGCTCATCCTCCCCGACATCTTCCGCCTGGCCCCTGGAGCGAAGATGGCGGCGCACGCTGACATCGGTGGGGTTGTCATTCAGGTCGCCCATGAAGAAAATTTTGGCTCCGGGTTCGGCCCCCTGGATGGAATCGATGATGTGGCGCGCGATGTCCGCCTTGGCAATCCTCAAGGGCCGGCTGCGCCGCTCACCGCCCCTGCGGCTGGGCCAGTGGGCCACGATGAAATGCATTCTTTCTCCCAACAACTCCCCCGTCAGCAGCAGCTGGTCGCGCGTCCTGAAGTCCGGCATCCCTTCGATCACCGTCGGATAGGCCTTGCTGCTGATGTACGTGAAGTATTTTGGCTGGTACAAAAAGGCCACGTCCACCCCCCTGGCATCCGGTCCTTCATAATGGACCACCTGGTAATGACGGTCGCGGATGGCTTCCTGTGCCGCCAGGTCCTCAAGCACCGCCCTGTTCTCCACCTCGGAAAGGCCCAATACGGCCGGCCCGTCCGCATTGAGCTCCTGGCCCATCTTATGGATGACCTCCGCCAGGTTCTCCAGTTTTTCAAGGTAACGTGCCCCCGTCCAGCGGTTGACCCCTTCCGGGGTGAATTCTTCGTCACGGATTTCGGGGTCATTGATGGTGTCAAACAGGTTCTCCACATTGTAGAATCCGATGCACAGGCTGATAAATTCCTGACGGCCTTCCGCTGGGGGTGTTCCCGTCCTTGCCGGTTCCGGGAGACCAAAAAACACCAGGATCGCTATAAGATATGTGGCCCAGCTGACAGGAAACCGCAGGCAATATTTCGTGGTGGTTTTCATCGGGTGCGGTTTTTCCCAGACTTCCGTGGTCAGTCCCACGGAAAATGGCTATTTTTGATTGTTCAAAAATAATCATTTTGATGAACTAGCCACAATCCTTTCCCATGAGCAGATATTTCATCGTCCTTTTTTTCGTCGGATGGGTCATACCCCTTGCCGCCAGCGGACAGACGCCGGCCTCTGCGACCCAGACCGGGGCACTGTCTTCAGACACCATCCCCCCCGGACAAGACCCCGACATCCCCATCATCACCCTGACGGCCGAAGACATGGAAGGGGATGCCGATTCTTACGACATCTCCAGCCTGCTGCAGGGATCGCGCGACATCTATGTGTCCACGGCGGGTTATAACTTCGGGGCGGCCAGGTACCGCATCCGCGGGTATGATTCGGAAAACACCCTGGTGATGATCAACGGCATCCCGGTAAACGACCCCGAAACCGGCAGGGCCTTCTATTCCACCTGGGGCGGGCTGAACGACGCCACCCGCATGACCGTGGGGCACAGCGGCATCGGGGTGGCCAGGGAGCATTTCGGGGCCATAGGGGGCGCCACCAACATCGTGACCAGGGCCTCCCAGTACAGTCCCACCACCCGCATGACATACAGCAATGCCAACCGCAGCTATGTCCACCGGGCCATGTTCACCCACGCCACCGGCATGCAGGACAACGGCTGGGCCCTGACCATCAGCGGCTCCAGGCGATCCGCCGAAGAAGGCTATGTCAAGGGCACGTTTTATGATGCCTGGGCCTATTTTGTGTCGGCCGAACGCCGGCTGAACGACAGGCACAGCATCGGCTTCATCGGCTTCGGAGCGCCTTCCCGCACCGGACGGCCCGGGGTGGCCACCCAGGAGGCCTATGACCTTACGGGAGACAATTTCTACAACCCCAACTGGGGCTACCAGAACGGGGAGGTACGCAACTCCCGCGTCAACCACTACCATACACCCCACCTGATCTTGTCGCACTATTGGGAGCCGCAGGGCAACACCACCCTGACCACCAGCATGGCTTACGCTTTCGGGAGGGGGGGGTCCACCGCCCTGAACTGGTATGACAGCCATGCCTCCTACGACGACTGGAACTTTCACCTGGCCGGCGACCCGCGCCCCGATTATTACCGCTGGCTGCCGAGTTACCACGCCAACGACCCGGAGACGCAGGCCTGGCTGACCAGCCTGTGGCAGACCAACGAGGACTTCCGCCAGATCAACTGGGACTGGCTGTACAATGCCAACAGCAGGAACCTGGCCGCCGTCCGTCATGCCAATGGGGTGGAAGGCAATACGGTCACCGGCCTGCGGTCGAAATACATCGTGGAGGAACGGCGCACCGACAGGACCCAGCTGGTCTTCAACACCAACCTGGAGCATATTGTGTCCCCGGAACAGACCCTCTCGGGAGGCCTGCAGGTTTCCCTTGCAAAGACCCACCAGTTCAAGGTGATCGAGGACCTGCTGGGAGGTGACTGGTGGCTGGACATCGACCAGTTCGCCGAAAGGGATTTTGCCGACAGCGACATGGCCCAGAGCGACATGCGCCACCCCAACCGCCTGGTGGGCAAGGGAGACCGGTTTGGTTACGACTTTACCGGCCACATCAACCAGTATACGGCCTTTGCCCAGAGTGAATGGGTGCTGCCGCGATGGGACTTCTTTGTGGCCGGGACCCTTTCCATGACCAGTTTCTGGCGAACCGGGCATATGCAGAACCCGAGGTTCCCGGACAACTCTTACGGTGCAAGTGAAAAACAGCAATTTGTCAATTTCGGCTTCAAGGGCGGCACCACCTTCAAAATGACCGGCCGGCATTACTTCACGGCCAATGCGGCCTATATGACAAGGGCCCCCTACTTTCGCGATGCCTATATTTCATCCCGTGTCCGGGACCACGTGATTGAGGGGCTCCGGAGCGAGACGATCCGCACGGCCGATGTCAGTTATTTCATACGCAGCCCCCGGATTAAATCCAGAATCACCCTGTTTTATACCGATTTCCTGGACCAGACCTGGTCAAGAAGCTTTTACCATGAGGAGTTCCGCACCTTTGTCAACTACATCATGACGGGCGTGGACACCCGCCACCTGGGGATTGAATTCGGGACCGACATCGTATTGTCCTCCACCCTGTCGGCCTACCTGGTCGCCGGCACGGGAGATTATTTTTACAATTCACGGCCGGTGGTCACCATCGCCAGGGACAACGACTTTGAAGTCATTTCCGACCAGCGCACCGTGTACCTGAAGAATTACAAGGTGGGCGGAATGACCCATTCGGCGGCATCGGCGGGACTCCGCTATGACAATCCGAATTTCTGGTTTGTCGGCATCAACGGCAATGTGTTTGCCAACGGGTATATGGACATCAATCCCGACAGGCGGACCGCCGAAGCCGTGCAGCATCTCGTGGTCACAGACCCGCAATGGGACCAACTGCTGAAACAGGAAAAGCTGGACCCCGGCTTCACCCTCGACCTGTTTGCAGGCAAGTCCTGGCGCATCCGTAACGACTACTTTCTGAACATCAACCTGAGCATCAGCAACCTTCTGGATGCCAAAGACCTCAACATCGGAGGTTTCGAACAGCTGCGCTACGATCCCCACCAGCCCGATCGCTTCGAATCCAAGTATTTTTATTTATACGGCAGGACCTACTTCCTGAACCTGGCTTTCCGGTTTTAGAAAACGACCCATCCCATGGCAAGAATCAGCGCTTTCCGCATCACAATAGCAATCCTCCTGGCCTTCATTCAGGCCGGATGCATCCATGACGATTTCGACCCACCCCCCGCCTGGCAACTGCCCGAAGGGACCGTGATGACGGTGGCCGGGCTGCGTGACATGTTCCAGGGGGAACCGGTCCTCTTCGAAGGGGATTATTCGGTTTACGCCACCGTGACCATGGACGACAAGTCCGGCAATATCTACCGCAGCGCCTACATCGAGGATGCCACCGGCGGCATCAACCTGCGGCTGGTGGCCCCGGGCGGCATCTACCGGGGCGACTCCGTCAGGCTGTACCTCAGGGGCACCACCCTGAGCTCTTACCAGCGCCTGCTGCAAGTTGAAAATGTGAACGTGGACCGCCACATCCATAAGATCGCGCTGGAAAAGGAAGTCATGCCCGCCCTCACCGGCATCCCGCAGTTGCGTTCCGGCAATTACCAGGGGCGCCTTGTCCGGCTGGAGGATGTTCAGTTCATCCCGGCAGATACCGGAAGGCCTTTTGCAGACAGTGAGCGTCTGCTGACCGAGAACCGGATGCTGGAGGATTGTGCCGGCAACCGCATCATTGTCCGCACCAGCGGGTATGCCGGTTTCGCTGATCACACAATTCCCGATGGCGGGGGGAGCCTGGTGGCGGTGGTGTCCCAGTTCCAGAACGACATGCAGTTGCTGATCCGGGACATCGCGGAGGTACAGCTCGACGGGGACCGTTGTCCCGTCCCGGGCGACGATTACGAGCGGTTAAGCATCCTGTCCCTCCGGGAAGCCTTTGCGGCGGGCAATGTGAACATTCCATCCGGTTCACGCATAGAAGGAGTGGTCGTATCCGACAACGAACATGAAAACCATCCCGGGCAAAACCTCTTTCTCATGGACGAGTCCGGAGCCGGAATCACACTGAGATTCAGTTCATTTCATGACTTCCCGCTGGGCACACGGATCCGGGTGGTCTTTGCCTCTCCCATGCCCATGTCCCTTTATAACGGCCTGTTGCAGATCGAAAACCTGCCCAATGGCAATGCTTATGACCTGGGTCCGGGCAGCCTGCCCGAACCGGTGACCCTCACCATCCAGGAGGCCATCGCCGGCATGGACCGGTACCAGTCCACCCTGGTTCGTTTCACCAATGTGTCCATAAGCGGTGGACCCGCTTTCCGGCAGGGGGCCACACTCAGCGATGCAACGGGGCAGATGGCCCTGTACACACACAGCTGGGCCAGCTTTGCCGACGACCAGGTGCCGGAAGGCCCCGTGACCATCACCGGGATCCTGTCTGTTTTCAACAACCCCCAGCTGCTGATCAGGAACCTTGGAGACATTGTTCAACAATAAAACCGAACGACCATGACCCGCATAAAACCAAAGATGTATCCGCTATTGCTGGCCCTGATGCTGACGGCCGCCGCCTGTGAAAAGGACCCGCCCGACGCGCCCCCGCTGAACCAGCCTGACGGCACCATGACACTGGCCGAACTGAGGGCCCTCTATACGGGTCAGACCGTTCGCTTCGAAGACAACGTGGCGGTCTTTGCCACGGTCAGCATGGGGGAAACCTCGGGAAACCTCTACCGCAACATATTCGTGGAGGACGGAACCGCGGCCATCAACGTCCGGCTGGATTATGCCAGCGACATCCGGGAAGGGGACCGGGTCAGGATCTCTCTGAAAGGGACCGTCCTGGGCAGTTACAACAACATGCTGCAACTGGATTCCCTGGAATACGGCAGGCATCTGATTAAACAGGAGTCGGGGCAGGCCGTGGCGCCTGAACCGGTATCCGTGCCGGACATCCTGAACGGGGGCCTCCAGGCCCGCCTCGTTCGCCTGGAAGGGGTGCAGTTCAACACGGGAGAACTGGGAAAGCGCTTTGCCGATGTGGCGGAAGGGTTGACTGAGAACCGCAGCCTGACCGATTGTGATGGCAACCAGATCATCGTGCGTACCAGCCCATTCGCCGACTTTGCCAACCGGGTGGTTCCCGAAGGCAACGGCAGCCTGGTGGCCGTGGTTTCCCAGTTCGGATCCACCTGGCAGCTCCTGATCAGAAGTTTTGAGGAAATGGACATGGGCGGGGACCGTTGCGATACGGGGGATCCGGCGGGATCAGGGACTTTCGGTGAACCCTATAACGTGGCCTTTGCCATGGCAAACAACAGCGGGGACGGGGTCTGGGTGGAAGGGTACATCATCGGGGTCTATGAGACCCATGCAAGTCCCTTCACCCGGTCCTTCACCGCCCCGTTCCAGACCGCCACCAACCTGCTGATGGCCGACAAACCCGATGAGACCGCCCCGGGCAACATCCTGACGGTGCAACTGCCCATCGGGCAGGTGCGGGAGGCCCTGAACCTGGTGGCCAATCCGGCCAACCTGGGCAAACCCGTGAAAATTCTGGGCAATCTCGGCACTTACTTCAGTGCCCCGGGACTGCTCCGGGCGTCGGGTTACTGGCTCGATGGCGACGGGCTGGTTCCCCAGACCCCCCTGTGGGAGGAAACCTTTGCCAGCAGCCTGGGCAGCTTCACCTCCTACAACCTGCAGGGAGCCCAGAACTGGACCCACGCCACCTATGACGGGGGCTGTGCCTATATGAGCGGATACGATGGCAGCAACCGGGCCAATGAGGACTGGCTGGTATCCCCATCCATATCCCTGGCCGGGACAAACAATCCAAGACTCCACATCCGGGAGGCCGTCAATTTCGGCACGGACAAGGGCGGACTCAGGGTGCTCGTTTCCGACAACTACCAGGGAGGAGACCCCTCAGAGTCGGGCGATTGGACAGAGCTGACAGGTTTCAACCGGCCTCCGGGAACGAACTGGACCTTCGTGGACAGCGGCCCCATCTCCCTGGATGCCTTTCAGGGCAAGGACATACACATCGCCTTCCGGTATACCAGCACCACCTCCCTGGCACCCGCCTGGCAGGTAAGCCTGGTCAGGATCACCCACAGCGAATGAGGTCAGGCAGGGCTGTCTTCCACCATGGCACGAAGGACCTCCACAAACCGTCGGACTTCGTCGGGGGTATTGTTCTTGCCCAGGGACACCCTCAGGGAGGGCCGTGACGGGTCGCCCCCCAGGGCGGCTATCACCGGGGATGGCTCCAGGCTGCCGGAAGAACAGGCACTGCCCGAGGACACGCTGATGCCTTCCATGTCGAGGCGTACCAGCACCACCACCGCATCCAGGGAGGCAGGCAGGGACAGGTTCACGATGCCATAGAGGCAGCTGCCGTCCACGTCCCCGTTGAAACCCACCCGGGGCAGCTCCTCCCGCAGCAGCAGCAGCAGCTGGTTACGCAGTCGGCCGACCCACAGCCTGTTTTCCTGCATGGAATCCTGCATCCAGTCCAGGGCCCTGGCCAGTCCCACGATGCCGTAAACATTTTCGGTTCCCGCCCGCATGTTTCGCTCCTGACTGCCTCCGGTCATCCAGGGACCGGAAGGCCGGCCCTGCCTGACAATCATGAAGCCGGCCCCCTTCGGACCATGGAACTTGTGGGCACTGCCCACGGCAAAATCCATCCCCAGGCGGGGCAGGTCCATGTCGAACTTTCCGATGGTCTGCACCGTATCGGAATGAAACAGGCAGCCACGGTCCCTGCAAATCTCCGCCACAGCCTTAACCGGCAGCAGGTTACCGATCTCGTTGTTGGCATGCATCAGGGAAACCAGGGCCCCGGGATACCGGCGCGCCAGTTCGTCCAAATGGTCCAGGGACACCCGGCCCAGGGCGTCGACGTCCACCAGGTGCAGTCCGGCTCCCGGCTGGCCGGCAATGGCTTCCAGGGTAATCCGGACGGAGGGATGCTCCAGGGGGCTGCTGATGAAGTGTTTCACCCCCAGGTGAAGGTAACATTCCCACAGGATGGCGTTGTTGGCCTCGGTGCCTCCGGAGGTAAAAAAGACTTCGGCAGGAGTCACCTTCAGACAGCGGGCCACGCTGCGACGGGCCTGTTCGATGGCTACCCGGGCACGCCGACCCGCCTCGTGCAGGGAGGACGGATTACCATATAGCTCCGCCATGGCGGCCTGCATGACTTCCAGCACCTCTCCCGGCATGGGGGTGCTGGCTGCGTGATCGAAGTAAATGCGTTGCTTGCTCATGGTAAGGCAAAATTACATCTTGTCGCCCAACAATCCCGGCATTGCCTGCTTTATTTGGATTTAATTACCCCACAATGGAACAAAAACCGTATTTTTGAAGCCATATACAGAACCCGGAGGAGGCCCAAGCCACCCGTGGCGGAATCTTCCTGCACAACCGATTTCATCGTGGCCGACAGTCTGGTAATCATTCCCACTTATAAGGAACGGGAAAACATCGGAAAAATGATCCGCAGGGTACTCTCCCTGGAAGGGGATTTCCACATCCTGGTGGTCGATGATAATTCGCCCGATGGTACGGCCGATGTGGTGCGGGGGCTGATGCCCGAATTCAGCGGACGGCTGTTTCTGGAAACCAGGGAGGGCAAGCTGGGGCTGGGGACGGCCTATGTATTCGGTTTTAAATGGGCGCTGGGCCGTGATTACCGCTACATCTTCGAGATGGATGCCGACTTTTCACACAATCCCGGTGACCTGGTCAGGCTGCGGCAGGCATGCGCCCGGGACGGTTACGACCTGGCCATCGGCTCACGTTACATTGACGGGGTCAATGTGGTGAACTGGCCCATATCCCGGGTGCTGATGTCTTATTTTGCCTCCGCCTACGTGCGCCTGATCACCCGCATGAAGATCAGAGATACCACGGCGGGCTTCAAATGCTATACCCGGGAGGTGCTGGAAGCGATCGACCTGGACCGCATCCGCTTTTCGGGCTATGCCTTCCAGATCGAAATGAAGTTCAAGGCCTGGAAGCTGGGTTTCAGGATCAAGGAAGTGTCCATAGTCTTTACCGACCGGGTCGAGGGGGTATCCAAAATGAGCAAGGGGATCTTCAAGGAGGCGGTACTGGGTGTGATCCGGATGCGCTGGGACAGCATCGTCAACCGCAAAGAATACCGGCACCGGCAAACACCGGCTGCCTGACCGTTCAACCAATCCATGCCATGCTTCTGAAAAACGCATTGATCGTGAATGAAGGCCGGGTGCTGAAAGGCAGCGTCCTGATCAGGGACGGGCTGATCGGCGGAGTCTTTCCGGCAGAAGGAGGGGCCATGGCCACCCCCCCACAGGAGGGGGAGACACTCGATCTGGAAGGTTTGTACCTGCTGCCCGGGGTGATCGACGACCAGGTGCATTTTCGTGAACCGGGCTTCCCCGCAAAAGCGGACATCGCCAGCGAATCCAGGGCGGCCGTGGCCGGAGGGATCACCTCCTTCATGGAAATGCCGAACACCTTTCCCCAGACCGTGACCCAGGAAGCCCTGGAAAAGAAGTTCGACCTGGCCCGGGAAAAAAGCCTGGCCAATTACTCCTTTTACATCGGTGCCACCAACGACAACATCAGGGAGCTGGAGGGAACCAGTCCGGAGCATGTTTGCGGCATCAAGGTATTTATGGGGTCCTCCACCGGCAATATGCTGGTCGACCAGCCGGACAGCCTGGCCCGCATCTTCCGCCTGAAGAAATTGCCCGTGGCCGTGCATTGCGAGGATGAGCAGACCGTGCGGACAAACCTGAAACAGGCGCGCAGTTTGTATCATGACCGGATCCCGTTCACCCAGCACCCGGTCATCCGCAGCCACGAGGCCTGCGAGGTCTCCTCCAGGCTGGCCCTGTCGCTCGCATTGCGGTACGGCACCCGCCTCCACCTGTTGCATCTGTCCACGGCAGGGGAAATGCAGCTTCTGGACGCTTCTCTGCGGCCGGACCAGAAACAGGTCACGGCAGAGGTCTGCGTTCACCACCTTTGGTTCTCAGACAGGGACTACCGGGAAAAAGGCGGATGGATCAAATGGAACCCTGCCATCAAGGAGGAGAGCGACCGAAGGGCCCTGCTGGGCGCCCTCCTGGATGGGCGCGTGGACGTGATTGCCACGGACCATGCCCCGCATACCAGGGAGGAGAAACTGGGTCCCTATCTGGAATGCCCGTCCGGGGGACCCATGGTGCAGCACGCCCTGCCGGCCATGCTGGAGCTGGTTCAACAGGGACACCTTTCGCTGGAGCGGCTGGTGGAGCTGATGTGCCACAACCCGGCCCTGTGTTTCGGCATCCGGGGCAGGGGGTTCATCCGGGAAGGATATGCGGCGGACCTGGTGGTGGTGGACCCTGACAGGCCCCAGACCGTGGGAAAAGACAACATCCTTTACAAATGCGGCTGGTCCCCCCTGGAGGGGACCACCCTCAGATCGTCCGTCCGGTACACCTTCGTGAACGGCATCCTGGTCTATGACAACGGACGCATCCACGATGGGATCAGGGGGCAGGCGCTGTCGTTCTCCAGGTAGCACCTAAATTGCTTGTCATGCAATCGATCAGATGGCCATCCCCGGCATTGACATTGTTCCTTTTGCTTGTAATGCTGGTAGCCGGATGCAGCTTTTTCCGCCCACCCGGCAGGGATGACTGTGACAAGATCCTGTCCCGCGAAAAAATGACAGACATGCTGGCCGAGCTCTACCTGCTGGAGACGTTTTTTCTGGAGGAGCAGCCCTTCAACCCGGGCATCATGGACTCCCTGCCCCACTATTATGCCGGGGTATTCGAGCGGCATGGCGTCACCCAGCAAGCATTCAGTGAAGCGCTTGCCTGTTACCTGCTGCACGAGAGAGAGATCAAACTCATCCACGATGAATTGCTGAAGCGCTTCAGCATCATGGTCAGCCAGCAGCAACCGGTCCAGTTCACTCCGGAAGAGGACCCGCTCGTAACCGGAGAAGAAGCCGGTCCCGTCCGCCGGCACAGCTGGCGGTTTCTCCTGGATGCGGAGGCGGAAAGGCCCGGCCGCGAAACTCAGAATAACTGATCCAGCATCCCGTCCGAGGCCTCGAAAGGCAGGGTGACTTGCAGCCTGGGTTCGGCCTTCATGGCCCTTTTAATGGCAAAAATGGCTTCCTGGTTGCGCGCCCAGCTCCGGCGGGCAATGCCGTTGTTGACGTCCCAGAATAACATGCCCTGCAGCCTGCGGTCGGCCTCCTCAGAACCGTCAAGCAGGAGTCCGAAGCCGCCGTTGATCACCTCGCCCCATCCGACGCCGCCTCCGTTATGGATGGAAACCCAGGTGGCCCCCCGGAAGCTGTCTCCGATCACATTGTGGATGGCCATGTCGGCGGTGAACTGTGACCCGTCGTAAATGTTGGATGTCTCCCGGTAAGGGCTGTCTGTACCACTCACATCGTGGTGGTCGCGGCCCAGTACAACAGGGCCTTTCAGGCGCTTTTCCCGGATGGCCCGGTTGAATGCACGGGCGATGCGGATCCGGCCCTCTCCGTCGGCGTAGAGAATCCTGGCCTGGGAACCGACCACCAGCTTGTTCGCTTCCGCCTGACGGATCCACAACAGGTTGTCCGCCAGCTGCTGCCGGATTTCCACGGGGGCTTCCTGCATCATGTCTTCGAGGACTTCGGCCGCGAGTCGGTCGGTGGTCTGCAGGTCCTGCGGGTCAGAGCTGGTGCATACCCAGCGGAAGGGCCCGAACCCATAGTCAAAACACAGGGGTCCCATGATGTCCTGCACGTACGACGGGTACCGGTATCCTCCGTCCCCGCGGAACACCTCGGCCCCGGCACGTCCCGCCTCCAGGAGGAAGGCATTTCCATAGTCCCAGAAATACATGCCCCGTCCTGCCAGGATATTGACGGCCCGGACATGCCGCAGCAGGGAGGCCTGCACCAACTCCCTGAATCGTTCCGGATCGGAAGCCATCATGGCGTTGGATTCATCAAATGACAGTCCTGCCGGGTAATACCCTCCTGCAAAAGGGTTGTGAAGGGAGGTCTGGTCCGAGCCCAGCTCCACCGCCACGTCCTGTGCCACGAAATGCTCCCACAGGTCCACAATGTTCCCCAGGTAAGCCAGCGACACGGCTTCCTTGCGGTTTCGTGCCTCCAACACCCTTCCGGTCAGACGGTCCAGGTCCTCATACACCTCATCGACCCAGCCCTGTTCATGGCGCGTGCGGACCGCCTTGGGATTGATCTCGGCCACCACCCCGATGGCGCCGGCGATGACCGCGGCTTTTGGCTGCGCCCCGGACATGCCCCCCAGTCCGCTGGTGACAAACACCTTTCCGGCCAGTCCCTGCCCGGATCCGGGCAGGCGCCGCCCCGCATTGAGCACCGTGATGGTGGTCCCGTGCACGATGCCCTGCGGCCCGATGTACATGAACGATCCGGCCGTCATCTGACCGTACTGTGTAACGCCCAGGGCATTGAACCGCTCCCAGTCGTCCGGCTTTGAATAATTGGGCACCATCATGCCGTTGGTCACCACCACCCTGGGTGCCTCCGGATGGGAGGGAAACAGGCCCATGGGATGGCCGCTGTAGAGCACCAGGGTTTGTTCATCGGTCATCCCGGCCAGGTATTTCATGCACAGCAGGTACTGGGCCCAGTTCTGGAAAACGGCCCCGTTGCCGCCATAGGTAATCAGCTCGTGCGGATGCTGTGCCACGGCATGATCCAGGTTATTGCTCAGCATGAGCATGATGGCTGCGGCTTGCCGGGAGCGGTGCGGAAAAGCATCCAGGTCACGGGCGTGAATGGGATAGACGGGCCGGAACCGGTACATGTAGATGCGTCCGTAATCCCTCAGTTCCTTCGCAAACTCGGGGGCCAGCACCGCATGATGACGTGGCTCAAAATACCGGAGGGCATTCTTCACGGCCAGCTTTTTTTCTGCCGTTGTCAGGATGTCCTTTCGCCTTGGTGCATGGTTGACGTCGGGGTCATGGGGCCTGGGTACAGGCAGTTCATCCGGGATGCCCTGCAATATGGCCCTGCGAAAAGCTTGATTGTCCATTTCCTGATATATTTCCTGTTCACTGGTCGCATCCCGCCACCTCTCTCACCACCACCCCGAACAGGTCCCAGGAGAACCAGGCCTCCTCGGTGTCGTCGAGGGTGATTCCCGTCGCAGAAAACCGCAGGTCGCCTCGGACGCCCCGCCTCGTCTGCCCGGGCCGCAGGCAGATCCGGTTGTCACGGGCCTCCAGGAAAAGCTGCTGGTCCCTGTAAAACCCCACAGAGAACAATACCTCCACGGCCGCATCTCCCTGGTTCACCAGTTCCAGGTTGAGCACCGCATCGCTGTCCCGGCTGAATAGCTGGGCGCGCTGCCAGCGGTAGCCGACACGGACCGTATCATGGGTCTCATGGTAGTGGTACTGCACCTGGGCGGCAGCAGTACAAGCCCAGACGGTCAGAAAAACCAGGCCTGCAAGGAAGGTTTTTTTCATGCACATGGTGGTTTGATGGGTCGGATTATTAAATGGTATCTTGTGAGTTCTTCAGGATGTTGAACAGGAACTCTCTCGCCCTGAACAGCTGGGCCTTCACCGTGCCCAGGGGCAGGTCGAGCTCCTGGCAGATTTCTTCGTAGGATTTTTCTTCGAAATAACGGAGGCGGATCAGGACCTGGTACCTGGGTTTAAGTTTGGCAACGATCTGCCGCATATGCGCAATCCTTTGCCCCCTTATCAGCTCTCCTTCCGGGCTGTGGGAATCGCCGGCCAGGATCACGCGGGAATCGGGGTCGCCCAGTTCCTCGTTGCCCTCATAGCTGAGGATGTTCTTTTTCTTCTTGCGGATGAAGTCGATGCAATGGTTGGATGCAATCTTAAACAGCCAGGTGCTGAAGGCATAGTCGGGTGTGTACTGAGGCAAAAAACGGAATGCCTTGCCGAAAGCCTCTATGGTCAGGTCTTCCGCATCCTCCCGGCTGCCCGTCATTTTCAGCAGCATGAAGTAAATCGTATCCCAGTAAAGGCCCATCAGCTCCGAAAAAGCCTTTTGGCTTCCGTCATTCAGGGCCTCCTGCACCAGTTGGTAGTCTCTGGCGCCTTTCGGGGTCAATTTGGGATTTACTTCCATGCTTTATTGGCAGAAAACATACTTGAAACCACAAAAATAAAATTAATTAGAGGATGTACGAGGTCGTGCAGCAAAGAAAATGGCAAAAGCCCTTTTTCCTGAAGCCTCCGTGCAAAGCCGGACAGCAGGATCAGCAAACTGGCAGACCGGACAAGGAACAGGCCAACGGCCACCAGCCCGAACAGGCTTTGTGCGGCCCCGGCCAGGATGGCAGCCAGCAAGGGGTAAAAAGCCAGGTGGGTAAAGGAAAAAAGCCCCAGGCGCCTTTTATGGGAGGGCTTGTAATGTACGGACGTGGACATGTGGCGCCTTTTCTGCCTGTACCATGCCCTCCAGGAGGTTTTTGGGAAGGACAGGGTGTGGCTCTGCGGATTCATCTCCACGGCCACATTCTCGGAGGTGGCCACCTGGTTGACAAACAGGTCGTCATCTCCTGACATGATTTTGTAATGGGAAGTAAACCCCTTGACGGCATAAAAAAGAGCGCGTTTGTAGGACAGGTTCCGGCCCACCCCCATATAGGCCCTGCCCGCCAGGGCCATGCCCATATATTGCAGGGCAATGAAGAAGGTATCGAAGCGGATGAGGCGGTTCAGCAGTCCGGGGTGCTTTTCATAGGCCCCGTACCCGAGCACGATCCCGGTACCGTCCCCGTAATTGTCCACCATGCGCAGGAGCCAATGCGGGCTGGCCGGCCGGCAGTCTGCATCGGTCAGCAGCAGCACCTCATGGGCCGCCGATTTAATGCCCACCGACAGGGCCAGTTTTTTGCCCTTGAAAAAATTGACGTTCTCTCTGAGGGGGACCACCTTGAGGTGGGGATGGCGGGCTTTCATTTGCTGCAGCAGCAAATCGGTGTCGTCGTCCGAGCCATCGTCCACCACGACCACTTCAAAATCAGGATAATCCTGTGAAAGCAACAAGGGCAGGTTTTTTTCCAGGTTGTGGTATTCATTCCGTGCGCACACCACCACCGAGACGGGGCCATCGTACCCGGGCTTTCGCCCCGGGCTGAAAAATGCCGCACGGCGAAAATAGAACCAGAAATAGAACAGCTGGATCACCGCAACCATCACAAAGAACGCAAATACCGCCCAGGTCCACAAGGGATCCGGAGGCATCAACCAGTTTTCAGGCATTGTATTTCCGGTAAATAGGCAAAATTACACTTCTTTGGAATAGTTCCTATCTTTGAAAAAAATTTGTACCCTGCCCGGTTGGGGCCGGGAAGTCGGTCAACCCATCAATATTCCATCCCATGCAATTCCGGATTGACGGTACAGACACCGCCTCCCAGGCCAGGGCGGGGACCATGGAAACGGCCCATGGTGCGGTACCGACCCCGGTGTTTATGCCCGTGGGAACAGCCGGCACGGTCAAGGCCCTGCACCACCGGGATCTGGAGGAGACAGTCCAGGCCCGGATCATCCTGGGAAATACCTACCACCTGTTCCTGAGACCCGGGCTGGATGTGCTGCGCCGGGCCGGCGGGCTTCACCGGTTCATGTCGTGGGACCGGCCCATCCTGACCGACAGCGGGGGATACCAGGTTTATTCCCTGGCAGCACGCCGCAAACTCCGGCCCGAAGGGGTCACCTTCCAGTCGCACATCGACGGTTCCAGGCACCTGTTCACCCCCGAAGGCGTGATGGACATCCAACGGGTGATCGGGGCAGACATCATCATGGCCTTTGACGAGTGCACCCCCTGGCCCTGCGACCATCGGTACGCCAGGGAGTCCATGAAGCTGACGCATGAGTGGTTGCGGCGTTGCTGCCACCACGTGGACAACACCACCGGCCTCTACGGCCATGACCAGGCCCTTTTCCCCATTGTGCAGGGCAGCACCTACCGGGACCTGAGGGAAGAGTCTGCCCGTTTCGTGGCCGAATGCGACCGGGCGGGCAATGCCATCGGGGGACTTTCCGTCGGGGAGCCTGCTGAGGTGATGTACGAGATGACCGCCCTGGTCTGCGGGTTGCTTCCGACGGAAAAACCCAGGTACCTGATGGGGGTGGGCACCCCCGAAAACATCCTGGAAAGCATGGCCCTGGGCGTGGACATGTTCGACTGTGTCATGCCCACCCGCAACGCCCGCAACGGGATGCTGTTCACCAGGGAAGGCATTGTGAACATCCGCAACAAAAAATGGATGGACCATCACGGGCCGGTCGACCCGGAGGGCACCGCCTGGGTGGACCTCCACTACTCCAGGGCCTACCTGCGCCACCTGTTCGTGGCCGGTGAAATGCTGGGGCCGGTGATTGCCACCATGCACAACCTGAGCTTCTATCTCTGGCTGACCGGTGAGGCACGACGGCAGATCCTGGCAGGCAGCTTCACTCCCTGGAAACGGGACATGCTGTCCAGGGTATCGCGCAGGCTGTAGGCCAATGGAAAAGATGCGTATCTTTGATGCCGGCTAAAGGGCCCTCCCATGCTGAAAAAAATAGATTATTATATCATCCGGAAATTTCTCGGGACATTCTTCTACGCCCTCAGCCTCATCATCGTGATCGTGATCGTATTCGACCTGTCAGAAAAGATCGACGACTTCATTGAAAAAAAGGCCCCCCTCTCCGAGATCCTCTTCGTCTATTACGTCAATTTCATTCCTTATTTTGTCAACCTGTTCAGCCCCCTGTTCACCTTCATTACTGTCATCTTCTTTACCTCCCGCCTGGCCTTCAACTCGGAGATCATCGCCATCCTCAGTTCAGGGGTCAGCTTCAAACGCCTGCTGCTGCCCTATTTCATCTCAGCCATCCTGCTCTCCCTTTTCTCGGTTTACCTGTCCAACTTCCTGATTCCCCCGGCCAACCAGAAAAGGCTTGATTTCGAGTACACCTATGTCAAGGACACGCAGACCTTCCGGGACCGGCATATCCACATGCAGATCCGCCCCGGCATCTTTGTTTACATGGAGGCTTTCAACGAGCGGACGGGTGCCGGCAGCCGTTTCACCCTGGAACACATTGATGAAGGGGAACTCGTTTACAAGCTGATGGCCGAGACCGCCCTGTGGGACTCCACCATGGCGGGCTGGAGCATACGCAATTATAACGAAAGGGTCATCAATGGGTTGCAGGAGGAGGTTTCCTTCGGCCAGCGGCTGGACACCATCCTTCCGTTCACACCCCAGGACTTCATCCAGGATCTGAAAGAGATGGAAATGATGAACTTCAGCGAGTTGCGCGACTACATCGCCAACGAGAAGCTCAAAGGGACCGAACACGTGAAATTTTACGAAGTGGAGAAGCACCGGCGCATGGCCTTCCCCTTTGCCACCCTGGTGCTCACCCTGATCGGGGTGTCCCTGTCCAGCCGCAAGGTCCGGGGCGGCATCGGATTGCACCTTGGCCTGGGAATCGGGCTGAGTTTTGCCTTTATCCTGTTCATGCAGGTGTCGACCACCTTCGCCACCAACGGAAACCTGCACCCATTCCTGTCGGTGTGGATCCCCAACGTGTTTTTCGGCATCCTGGGTGTCTATTTGCTGAAAGTGGCACCCAAATAATAGCGGTCCGGAAAAGAGGCCAGCCGCCGGGTCAGGACCCGGACCTGAAGAAATAGCCGTTCAGGAGGTATCCAAGGAGCCCGCCCCAGATCATGCTCATGACCGGGCTGGAGGTGATGACGCAGCCACCGGACCGGCAGCCCACCAGTGCATAATACACATAGCCCCCAACCACCCCGGCCAGGGTAAACAGGGCAACGGCCAGCAGATAGCGGTTTTGCGGAACCGGCCGGGGGTCATACCACCGGCGGTCCTTCCGGGTTGTTTCGCCTTCTTGTCCTTCGCTGGAGGAGCCGGAGGCCCCTGCATTTTTCATGTCATTCATGGCACGTCATGCTGAAAGGGTAAAAAAAACCCGGCCTGCACAGACAGGCCGGCCGGGTCGGAAAAAGCCAAATCACTTCACATTCAAAACACCCTCTATGGCCTTGACAAATTCGGTCTTGGGCAGGGCGCCCATGGCCATTTGGGGTTGTGAGTCTTTGGGCACGAACAGGATGGAGGGAATGCTCCGGATGCCAAACATGGCAGCCAGGTCACGCTCCTTCTCGGTATCCACCTTGTAAATGTCCACCTTGCCCTTATATTCCTGAGACAGTTCCTCCAGAATCGGGGCGACCATCTTACAGGGCCCGCACCAGTCGGCATAAAAATCGATGATGCAGGGTTTGCTGCCCTCAAACTTCCATTCCTTGTTTTTTTCAAAATCGAACACCTTTTCCTTAAAGGCATCAAGCGTCAAATGTTCCATTTTTCTGGATCTTTATAGGGTTGGATAAAATCGGATGATTCTGCGGGTCAAACACGGCAGTGAATGTGCCGGGAGGGCTAAAGCAGCTCGTTAATGGCCGCAGCCAGGGTCTCTTTCTGCTGCACGCCCACGAACCGCCTCACCGGCTCCCCGTCCCGGAATACAATGAGGGTGGGGATGCTGCGCACCTGGTACAGGGCCGCGATGTTGCCATGATCGTCCACGTCGAGCTTGGAAATCACGGCACGGTCGCCCATATCCAGGGCCAGTTCTTCCACAATGGGTCCCTGAATACGGCATGGGGGGCACCATGTGGCCCAGAAATCGACCAGCACGACCCCCTCGGAAATGGTTTGCTCAAAGGTGTCGGAGGTCAGTACCTGCACGGTGCCGGCCCCGGAATCGGAAGAGGCCATGGTGGCGGATGGGGTACTGTCTTCAGTGGGGTTGGATCCCCTGGAGGGGTCCTGGTTAAAAAGGGTAAAACCCGCCACGGCCAGGGCGATCACGCCCAGGGCCACGAACATGGGCCGGAGACTCTGTTTGCTTTCCTTGGTTTGCGGCATTTTTTGTGTCATTTTTCTTGTTTTGAATCCTGGGACTGATTTTTTTGTGTCAGGAAAAAACACAACAGCTTGTTATTGTGCTATTTATAAAACCAGAACCCTTGTTTTTTCGATGCATAAAGATATATACATATTTGCTTTTAAACAAATGCCTGATGTTAAAAAAACCCAAAAGGGAGCAATGCGGGACCGGGACAAGAAGTGATTGCTCAAAAGACTGTTTATCAATCTATTCCGGCAAAGTGCTTCATGAACTGCACCCGGTGATAGGCCGCGGGGGAATCCACCTTGAGGTGGCTCATGCTGCCGGCGAAGGATTTGAGGTTTTCGTGCCCGTTTTTCTCCATCCAGACCTTCATCCCCTGATGAATGACATCCAGGTACTCCAGCCCGTTCTTGTACAGGGCGGAACAAACCTGAACGGCCTGGGCTCCGGCGAGCAATTGCTTGATCACCCCCGGGCCGTCATGCACTCCGGTGGAGGCACATAAATCGCATTGCACCTTGCCGGCCATGATGGCGATCCAGCGCAGTGAGGTGCTGATCTCCTCAGGACGGCTGTAGAGATTTGAGGGAACGACCCGCAATTTGTCCGGATCAATGTCGGGGTTGAAGAAGCGGTTGAACAAAACCAGGCCCCTGATGCCTGTCCAGCTCAGCTTTTTGAGCAGATGGGCCAGGCCGGAAAAGTGGGAGGATACCTTCAGGGCCACCGGGATGCTGGCCTGCTTGCGGACCTGCTCCACCACGTCGAAATAGACTTTTTCATAAGCGTCCCCCTCCTGCTCGGTGTCGGCAGGCAGCAGAAAGACGTTCAACTCCAGGCCGTCGGCACCGGCTGCCTCGATTTCCTTGGCAAACGCCGGCCATTCTTGCCCGCTGACGCAGTTGATGCTGGCAATCACGGGAATGGACACCTGCTTTTTGGCTTCCTGAATGAAATCCAGGTATTCATGCAGGGTGTGCGCCCTGGCGTAGTTTTTAATGTAATCTTCGGCCTCGGTATAGGCGCTTTGCAAATCATCATAGGAAAAGACCTTGCGGATCTCATGACGTATCTGTTCCTCAAAAAGGGACTTCAGCACCACGGCGCCGGCACCCCGTTTTTCAATTTCTACCAGGTTGGGAACGTTCCTGGTCAGGCCGGAACTTCCCACGATGACCGGGCTGCGCAGATCCAGGCCCATATAGGTCGTTGAAAGGTCAGTCATGGTGCTGGGGATTATGGTATTGTCAAAAGATGACGGTTAGGATATTCGATAACAAACCTACAGGATTTTTCCCACTTACGCAATATCGGCCATCAAATTTCAAAAGGGCCCGGTGGTCCGGTCCCCGGGGACAATCTTCCCTGTTAATTCATTTAGGCGTATCTTTGTGCCTGCCCGAATCCCATAGAAATGCAACAAGCACACATCCCGCCCCCCGGACAGGAAAAGCCGGATGCCCTGAAGCTTTCCTTCAGGGACATCATGGAGCCCCTTTTGGTGCTGTTCAACAAAGGGGCGGGGCAGGTCCTTCCCGGAAAGGAGTACTATGTGGCCTACAGCATTCCCGGCGGGGTATTTGGCTATTTCCAAAACCACAAGGTCCGGCGTGAGGAACTGGACGCCATCCGCGATAAGATCCGGGAAATGCTCCGCGATCGCCAGGCATTCCGGCAGGAAAGCCTGGACAAGGATGACCTGATCCGCTATTTTTCGTCTGCCGGCCGCGGGGACATTGTCCGCCTGCTGCAATCGCGCGCCAACAACGAAGGGCAGTTGAACGGCCTGCAGCTGGCCCACCTGAACGGCTGCGGGGAGCTGCTGCCCGACCGTGTTCACGAAAATTACGACAAACTGCTTCGTTTCCGGCTATTCCCTTACGGAAAGGGTTTTTTTCTGGTGGCAGACCCTGATTTTTACCAGCGGGTCATGCCCAAAAGGGTGGAACTGAGCAAATATTTCAGGCGCTTCGAGGAGTCCGAGGAAACCATGAAATTCCTGGGCATTTCGAGTTTTGCGGAGCTCAACGAGGTGATCCGCAAGGGGGAACTTCCCGAGTTCATCAAGATCGCGGAAGTCTATCAGGCCAGGCGCATTTCCCGCATCGCCGACAACATCCTGTCCCACCCTCTCAAGCCCCGCGTGGTGTTTCTCGCCGGCCCCACCTCATCGGGAAAGACCACCTCAGCCAACCGCCTGGCCATCGAATTCAGGGTCCTGAAAAAGCAGGCCCTCATCCTGTCGCTCGACAACTATTACCTGCCCCATGCCGCCATTCCGGACGACCCGGCTACGGGCATGAAGAACTTCGAGGTCCTGACGGCCCTGGACCTGAATTTGTTCATGGACAACATCCACGATCTGATCGGCGGAAAAGCCATCCGGCTGCCCAAATACCATTTCGATGGGAAGGGGGCGGTACCCGCCGGGGAGACCTGCCAGATCGGGCCGGACACCCTCATCATCGTCGAAGGGATTCATGGTCTGAACCCGGAATTCTGGAAGAAAACCATGGATGTGGAATCCTACCGCCTGTACGTGTCCGCCCTGACCACCCTGAACATCCACGACCACCTGCCGTTCTCCACGTCCGATCACCGGCTGATCCGCCGCCTGGTCCGGGACCACTTGTTCAGGGGCTACGATTTCAACGAGACGATCATGCGGTGGCCGGATGTGATGCAGAACGAGTACATGAGCATCTTTCCTTTCCAGGAAAGCGCCCATGCCATCTTCAACTCTGCCCTGATTTACGAGATCGCCGTTTTTGCCTATTATGCCGGACGCATCCTCCAGCCTGCTCAGGCAGTGAATGAGCAGGTCAGGGAAGAAGCACAGCGGCTCAGGCGGCTGCTGTCCCTTTTAACACCCATCAACCCATCCGACATCCCCCCCATGTCCATCCTGAGGGAGTTCATTGGGGGAAGCAGCTTCATATACTGAACCTCAGCAGGAGCTTACACTTATTAACACGTGTAAATCAGCACACTAAAACATATACAAAAAAATGCCGTAAACGTTTGTTTAGACGTATCCGATTATTTGCTAATTTCGTGGCGCATTATGCATGCGCTTTAGCCAGAATACAAACCAAACCATCTCATTATGAAACGGATTCTGAAAGTCTTTGCCATGGTTTCTTTCATGGCCCTGCCTGCCCTGGTCCATGCCGGAGGCATCATGACCAACACCAACCAGAGCGCCTCCTACATCAGGCTCCTGGTTCTGGATGCCGTCATCGGCCCGGAAGGCGCCTATTACAATCCGGCCGGCCTGTCCTTCCTTCAGGATGGATTCCATTTGAGTGTGAGCAACCAGAGCATCCTCCAGAAAAGGACCATTCAGACCACCTTTCCGATGAACCGCGGCGAATTTGAAGGCACCGTGTCTGCACCGCTCTTCCCTTCGGTATATGCCGTTTACAAGACCGGGAGCCTCGCCTTTTCCCTGGGTGTGAACCCGATCGGAGGTGGCGGCAGCGCCCTGTTTGAAGAAGGCCTGCCCTCTTTCGAACAACAGGTGGCTGTGCTGCCGGCCGGACTGCAGGCTGCCGGCATCAACACCACACAGTACGGGCTCAGCACCCGTTTCGATGCCCAGTCTTTGTTCTGGGGCGTCCAGGCCACCGCCTCCTATGCCCTCAATGACATGCTGTCCGCGGCCGTGGGATTCCGCTATGTCACTGCCAGGAACACCTACGATGGCTACCTGAACGACATCATGATCAATCCCGACCTGCGCGGCCATCCCCAGCTGGGTGCCCTGGGAGCCATTTACTCCGGGAGCATGACCAGCGCACCGGCCTTCTTCGGAACCCTGGCCGGGGTGTTACAGGAACAGGTCAACATCCTGAGCGGTGTTGCCGGTTCCCTCCAGCCCTTCATCTCGGGCGGCCTGGGCAGCGCAACCCTCTCACAGGCCCTTCAGGGCGGTTACCTGACCGAAGCCCAGGTGATGCAGATCAGCGGGGGCATCCTGCAGCTGAATCCCCAGCTGGATCCTTCCGCGATGACCCTGCAACAGATCCAGGGTTTTTACGCAGGAGCTGCACAGGGATTCGATGACCAGCGCCAGGAGATGGAAGCCTTGCAGGCCATGACCTCAAACCGGGAAGTGAGCGTGACCCAGACGGGCTCCAGCTTCACCCCCATCTTCGGGGTCAACCTGCGGCTGTCCGACCGGGTGAACCTGGCCGTGAAGTACGAGCACAAGACCCCGCTGACCGTTGTCAACGAGACTGAAACGGATGGCACCGGGCTCTACCCGGACGGGGTGGAAACCGCCCAGAACCTGCCCGCCATGCTGTCGGTGGGCGGACAGTTCGGCCTGACCGATAAGCTGACCCTGCATACCGGGGTGCATTACTATTTCGACAAGTCGGCCGATTACGGGAAAGCCCGTCCCAACGACGAGATCATCGACAAAAACTTCTGGGAGGCGGGGCTCGGACTGGAATACCGGATCAGTCCCATGTTCCTGGTCAGCGCCGGCTACCTGCGCACCCAGACAGGAATCAACGACCTGTATCACAGCGACATCAGTCACAGCCTGTCAACCAACACCTTTGGAGGCGGTCTGCGCATGCAACTCAACGACATGATCGCCCTGAACCTGGGTGGCCTGTATTCCCATTACATTCAGCATACCAAGGCCTATAGCATGCCCGGAGGGATTTCCTGGTCGGAAACCTACGACCGCAGCAACATGGTGTTTGCCGTCGGGGTGGATCTGAAAATCTAGCCCGGATGCCAATGCATCATCAGAGGATGGTCAGAAACAGGGGTTTTTGATCATCCTTTTTTTTTATCTTTGCCCTCCCTGAAAAAACCAAAAACCCACTGATGGAACAACTGACCGACCAAATCGCCAATGCGCATATTCTAAACCAGTTTTTTCTGACCTTCCTGATGGTCATTTCCATGGTGCTGGTGTCCCGCACCTTCGTGGCGGGAACCCGCTACTCCCCCATCCTGATTATCGTGGTGTTCGGGCTCATCATGGGACTGGTGCTGGTGAACAGCGGCCTGGCCACCCCGGGTTTGCCAGAGTTTCCCGTCATGGACCTGGCCTCCAAGGTAACCATCACGGCCCTGATCGCCTCCTTCTTCGTGGGCGGGCAGGAGATCAGCAAGATCATTACCGGACGGAAGATCGACAAAAAGGACATCGTGGTGCAGTCGACCGAGGAAATCTTCCTGGGCACCAAGTTCACCCAGTTCATGTTCATCATCCGGGCCTTCTTCATCCTGATCGGCATCGAATCACTCAAGCGGGCCATTGTCGGTTTTCAGACCGGCGAGATGATCGACCGTTTTTACCCGCTGCTGGGTTACCTGGGGGTGGTTGCCTCCATCATCCTGATCGACTACCGGGCCAAGATCGACAACAAAGCCGTTTACATCCGGAAGGGCATCATCGAATCGGCGGTGATCCTGGGCATCCTCATCGCCTCCTTCCACATCGCCCAGTGGATCCGCCCGTTTATCGCCCTGCCCGAGATCTTCTTCGCCATGATCATCTCGGTCAGCCTGGGTGCCATTTTGTCCAACTGGCGGTTCGGTCCCACGATCCGCGCCCTGCTGTTTGCCGGCATCCCGGTCGTGCTGGCCGCCAATTTCATGGTGGGCGGCTCGCGCATCGGGGACGCCTTCATGCTCTCGGGGATGTCCTCCGTGTTGTCTTTCGGATTCTTTGGGCAGCTGATGTGGATGTTCGGCGGGCTGGCCCTGCTGATTTTGCTGGGCCGGGCCAACCACATCCGCAACCTGGCCCCCGGCATGGCAGGGGCCCTCTCCCATTCGGGCCTGACCGGGGCCTGTACGGCCGGTGATTTCGGGGTGGAGCCGGCCGTCAGGGCCCCCATCATGATCAACGTGCCCTTTATTGGCCACATTTTTGTGTTTTCCATCCTGGCAGCCAGCGTGGCAGCAGGCCACCTGCTCATCCCATACGCCCTGGCCATTCTGATTGCCGGCATCCTGATCACCGTCCTCTCTTTCAGAACCCTGCGCAAGGCCCACGGAAAGGATGCGGTGGAGATCAAGGGGCTGATGCTGTTTTCCCTGGGCTGGCAGCTCACGGCCGTTTTCGGGGGATTTACGTTACTGACCCTTGGAGGCATGCCCCTGGCGGACACGGTGATGGCCAACTCCTCGGCCATTTCCCACTTCGGATTGTTTGCGGCCATACAGGGAGGCATGTTCGGGGAGCATGCCGCGGGACTCATCGCCTTTGTCTTTGCCATGCCTTTCCTGGTGCACCCCCTGGTGTTCTGGATCTTCGGAAAGACAAGAGAAAGCAAGGGCATCATGCCGGAGAAAATCGTCTACACCCTGGCAATCATCGGGATTCTGGGGGTGTTGTACGCGCTGGTTTTCTAAGGAAAAGGCCGGCGGGATTCCCGGGAGCCGTCTTTATTCGGTCTGGCCCCTTTCCCCGGTAAAATGCTGTTCCCTGTGCTTGAACAGCACGTTGAAGGTGGTCAGGGATCCATAGATCCGGGTGATGTATTGCTGCAGGTTCACCTTCTCCTCGTCGTCCAGTTTGTCGTTGCTGTTGATCCGTTGCTCCAGGACACGGAGCCGGTCACGCACCAGCACGATCTTATGAAAAAAGGTGTCAATGGGGATCTCCCGGGCTTTCAGCTCGGGCGACCCAGGCTTGAGGATCATCAGCCCCTTCTTCCAGCGGTCCCCCATTTCGACCATTTCAGGGAAATCGGTATACCGGCGCAACACCCCGGTGAATACTTTCTCCAGTTCCGCCAGAGTTGGTCCGGAACCACCCCCGCTTCCTTCCCCCTCAACGGCCGAAGGCTCCAGCAGCTTCAGGCCCTGAAAAGTATTGGCAATCTCCTTGTCTCCCCGGTTCAGAAAGAATACCCGGGTGGTGGTCAGATTGGTCCGCGTGACAATGCCCACGCCAAACTGGGGATGCTCCACTTTCGCCCCGACGATGATCTGCTTGTCTTCCATATTGCGGTTGGGTATTGGGTGTTGGCTTTTGGCGGTTGGCTAATGGCCAATAGCCAATGGCCAACAGCTTCACTGCTCCATAAATCCCTGGTCACGCAGCACATCCAGAAACACCCTGCTGAAATGCACATTGTCCTTTTTCGTGTAGCGCTTGTAGGCAAACACCTGGGCCAGGTTGTCGAGCTGGTTTTCTTCCAGCAGCCTGGCTGTCAGCGGGAGGGCCTCTTTTTCCCTGTATATGGCATCGATGGCCTCTTCGGAATAATCGGAGTAGGTTTCCTGGTGAACCACCCCCTGCGCTGGCAGGCGGTCCACCTTTTCGGGATCTTCATCCGGATAGCCCAGCACGAGCGTGGTGACCGGCACCACCCCTGCGGGCAGGTTGAAGAAATCGACCAGCTTGTCGGCCTGGTAGGTGGTGGTTCCCAGGTAACAGATCCCCAGCCCGTAATCTTCCGCCGCCACAGCCACGTTCTGGGCCACCAGCAATGCATCGATGGCTGCGGTAAAGAAAGACAGGAAATTGTCGTATCCCGGCTCTGCTTCCCGCTGCTCACACCATTTATTGAACCGGTTGAAATCGGCACAGAATGTCAGCAGGACGGGCGCCTGCTCCACCATCTTCTGACCGAAATGCAGCTTGCACAACTGCCGCCGCTTTTCCTCATCGCGCGAGACGATCACACTGTACACCTGCATATTTCCCGTGGTCGAAGCGCGGAATCCGGCTTCCAGGATGCGGTCCAGCACCTGCTGGGGCACGGGCTCGCTTTTATATTGTCGGATGGTTCTGTGCGAAAGAAGGTTGGTGAGGGTTTCCATAACAATCTGTTTGTTTTGGGACAAAATTAAGGTTTTAATTCTGCCCGGGCAAATCAGCTTCGCCCCCCTTTTCACTGCCCGTGGCCGGGTGGTATACATCCATGGCCACCAGCATGGCCAGCATGCTCCAGAACAGCACCGAGGCCTTGTCCGTGTCAAGGAAATTGTTCAGCAGTCCATGGGCCAGGTAAGTAACCAGTCCCAGGGTGATGCCCAAGGCTGTCCACCTCAACTCCCGGGTCGGCGCCTTCTTGACCAGGCGAACGCCGGTGGCCAGCACCATCAGGGCGAGGCTGACGAACAGGAGCATGCCGGGCAGGCCGCTCTCGGCCAGGGGCCCGAAATATTCGCTATGGGCATTGCCCAGGTCGCCAAAATGGGTGGTAATGATCGTGTAATCCTCACTGCGCTGGAAGGGGGCATAAACAAGCTGGTAGGTTCCCGGTCCCCACCCGGTCAGGGGCCGCTCCCGGTACATGCGAACGGCCGAGCGCCAGCGGTTGATGCGCTCCAGGTTGGAAGCATCCGAGGCAATATTGGCAGAGCTGCTCAGGTGTTCGCCGAAATCGCCCGATGACTCCTGGGTATTCCGTTCCAGGTGCATGATGATCTCCGTCTGGAACACAAACAGGCTTCCGACGACAAGGACCATCCCTGCGATGATCATGCGGAAGGGAATTCTCAGCCCGAGCACCCCCAGGGCCCCGAATGCCACCCCCAGGCTCAGCCAGGAGGCCCGGCTGTAGCTGAAAAGGATCCCCAGGGAAAACAAGAGAAAAAGAGCCATTGACAGGCGCCTGCGAAGCGGGCTGTAGCCCTTGTAGAAGGCCATCACCAAAAAATATGGGGTTACCAGCCCCAGGATGGCCCCGTAATGGGTGTGGTCGTTTAAAAACGGCCGTACCGACCAATACCCCAGCATGCGCTCAAACCCCACCGTGGCATGCCTGGCGGTGGCATACACCACCACCAGCGCGAGGGTGGCCCCGAAGAGCCAGAAAAACCGCCGGTAATTGGCAGGGTCCCGGTAGAGGAACACCCCCCAGAAAAAAAAGACCACCACGAACCACAGGGTCGACACGAAATACTTGAAAGAGACCCATGGAATCTCACTGGTGACGCTGGTCACAAACATCCAGACAAGGTACATGATCACCAGAACCGTCAGGGGATGCTTCAGCACGCGCATGTCGTACTGCCCGGTGTAGAACAGCCGGAAGAAAAAAAGCAGCATGATGGCCACGATCAGGGGTTCGGTCGGCAGGTTGAGGGTGAACCCCATCTGGTCCACCCCCAGCTTGAAAGACAGGGGGGTCAGTAAGACCAGCAACAGGATCATCCTGTCCATGGAAAAGAAAAACAGCAAGGCAATGACCAGGGCCACCGGGATGGCTGACAGCCAGTAAAAATCCCGAACCATCAGAAAAATGTTCAGGATCGTGAAAAGGACCACGGCCCCGTAAAGCCAGCAGGTCCTACGATCTATGTGTGGCAGTCCCGGCACGGGGGTCAGTTCTTTTTTCGGATGATGCCCTTGTGAAGCAGGTTCTCGTAAACCATCAGAAGCGCCACCCCCGCAAGGCCGGCTCCGAAGGTGGCCAGAAAAACGATCAGCCAGCGGACCGGATAGACCTTCCTTTCGGCCTCATAGGCACGGTCAAGGGTAAACTGAAAAGGGACAAAATTTTCCAGGTCGGCCAGCGCTTCCTGGTACCGCCGCTGCATGGCGATCAGGGTCCCGCTGGTGGCGGTCAGGTAATTTGCATGGTACATATAGGCGCCGCCATATTCACCCAGGGCCTGGAGGCGGTCTTCGATGGCCCGGATTCCCTGCACATTGTTTTCGGACAGGTCAACCGCCAGCTGCCGGGTCAGCATGGAAACCTGGCCCTCGATATCGTACACGCCCCTTTTCATGATGCGTTTCAGGGAGTCTTCCACCTCCTGTACCCGGAGCAAGGTTTCCAGGTATTGCTTGCGTGCCACCTCGTAGGCAAGCTCGGCCCGCTGGTGGCGGATCTCGTTCAGGACCGTATCCACCAGTGCGGCGATCTCGTTGGCAATGGCTGCAGCCATGCCGGGGTCGGTATCCCTGACCCTGACCTCCACGGCCCCGAACTGGGTTCTCCTGAAGGAGATGTTGCCATGGTATTTCTCCCTCAGGATGGAATTGCGGAAATTGGCATCAGCCGGGATTTCGTAATGGTTCATCAGGTCGAAACGCTCGGTGACCCGTTCCCGGATGTTGGCCGATTCAAATACCTGCAAAAGCCTCTCGGCATCCTCCACCTGTCCGTATTCAAGAAAGTCCTGTGTGCCCAGGATGACCGAGCGGGACAGGCTGGAAGAGGCGGTCGGAAAGAGGATGACGACCGACTGGAATTTTGGCTTGATGAAAAAGGGTGAGGAAAACACCGCCCCGCCAATGGCAGCCAACAGGCAGAGAATGGCCAGATGCTTCCACCAGCGGATAAAAAAAAGAAACACATTGGTCGAATCAAAAACCGGGTCTCGTTGTTCCATGCCAGGGGTGTTAAATGAAAGCGAACAATTGGATAAATGGATAACGAAGGGGCCATGAACTTATTGGAAACCGGGTGCTAATTTAGTAAAAAATTCATCCTCCTTTCACCGGACGGCAAGGGGTGCCATAAAAGGGGCAAGGGAGTGAAAATGTATTAATTTTGCAGTTCGTGGCAGGCGCATTTAAATAAAGGCGGGATGGCTGCGTTATTAAATGGGGCCATCCGGCTCCGGCAAGCTGACAGCTTATGACGACATTCAAGCCAGGAGACAAGGTCATTTTTCTGAATGAAAAAGGGGGCGGCATCGTGACACGGGTGACGGACGATCAGATCGTGCACGTAGCCATAGAGGACGGCTTCGAGATCCCTTACGCGGCAAAGGACCTGCTGAAGGCCGAAGGGGGCGATTCGCCGGAACCGCCCACGGGAAGGCCCTCCCGCCCCGGGCAGGCAGCCGGGACCGACCGCCTTTTCTCCACCCCCAACAAAATCGGGGAAAGGCCGGAGGGAGTCTACCTTGCGCTGGCACCCACCGACCAGGAGAACCTGCTTGGCGGCCGGTTGGAAGTGATGCTGCTGAACCACACCCCCTGCCAACTGCTGTACGCCTTGTTTCTGAACCGGTCCGGCCAGTATCACGGTACGGCCGCCGGGCAACTGGCTCCTGATTCAAGCCAGCTCATGGCCAGGATCGAACGCAACGGGGTGGAAGACTGGGCCAACGGCTTGGCACAGTTTGTGTTTTACCGGGATGGCAAGACAAACACCCTGCGGCCGGCCTCTGAGACCATACGCTTTAAGCCCATCCGGGTATACAAGGAAGAAAGCTTCCCCTACGACACCCTCCTGAGGCGAAAGGCCATGCTGGTAGAGCTAACGACCCTGGAGCGGCTGGAACAGGCGGAGACAAAGACAGACGAGCAAGGGACCGACCCCAAAGAAGGGCATGAAAAGGCCAGGGAGGGCACCCGGCGGGAGGAAGCGAAGCCAGAGAAGGAAAGGTTTTTGGACAAACACATGGTGGATGACAGAATCGCCGAGGTGGACCTGCACATCGGAGAACTGACGGACCATTTCACCAACCTGTCCAATGCAGACATGCTCGGCATCCAGATGGATTATTTCAGGCAATGCATGGAACACGCACGCAGGGACCGTCTCTCCAGAATCATTTTCATTCACGGAGTGGGCAACGGCACGCTAAAAAACGAATTGCTGCGTTCTTTACGACAAACGGAAGGCATTGAATTCCATGACGCATCTTTTGCCCGCTACGGGCTGGGTGCCACGGAGGTTGTTTTTCGCAAACACTGAAAACGAGTTCAACGTTCTTTGAAAAAGGCAGGCCGTCCTGTCGCGTCCCCTAAATCCGGGGCGAGGAAAGTCCGGGCAACACAGAGCAGCATACTTCCTAACGGGAAGCCGGACCGCCCTGGCGGTCCGAGAGAAAGTGCCACAGAAAACAACCGCCCAAGTCCTGCAAAGCGGGACCGGCAAGGGTGAAAACGTGAGGTAAGGGCTCACGGCTGCGGCAGGCGACTGCGGCAGCGGGTAAACCTTATGCGTTGAAAGGCCAAATAGTCCGGGGACAGAGGGTGGCTCGCCCGATCCCGGAGGGTAGGCCGATAGAGGCCGCGTGTGAACGCGGTCCCAGATAAATGACAGGACCCGCGCAGCTGCGCGGGACAGAACCCGGCTTACAGGCCTGCCTTTTTTTTTATTGTCCCGGGCCCGCACCCGGGCCGCATCCAACAAACCTTTGTTTATGCAAGTCAGAAAGATCATTATCCTGCTTCTTTTGCTGGGCCTGGCAGGACCGGCAAGCCTCCTTGCACAGCGAACCAGTATCCACGATGAGCCCGGGGCCACCTTCCGGGATGCGCTTGAGCTGTACAACAAGGAAAAATTCGGGGCTGCAAGGGCCCTTTTCGAAGAAGCGGCTGCCCAGATAACGGATCCACAGTCGGAAATGAAGGGAACCGCCTTGTACTACGCCGGGCTGTGCGCTGCGGAGTTGTTCCACCCCGATGCAGAAGACCTGCTCAAGGATTACATCGCCCGATTCCCCACACACCCCGGTCAGAACCTGGCTCGTTTCCATATCGGCACCCTTCACTACCGGCAGCGCAGGTACCGGGAGGCGGCCGACTGGCTTTCCAGCTTTAACGGCAACCGGCTGGAGCCGGAAAGACGGATCGAGTACCTTTTTCGAAAAGGATATTCCCACTTCATGCTGGAGGAATATGCCGACGCCAGGCAGTCCCTTTCACAGATCCGGGACCCCGGATCCCCCTATTTTTCGCCAGCCACCTATTACCATGCCCACATTGCCTACCTGGAAAAGGATTACATGACGGCCCTCAGCCAGTTTCAACGGCTGAGCGGTGACGACAACTTCGGTCCCGTCATTCCGTATTATGTCACCCACATATACTACCTGCAGGGAGATTTTGACCGCCTGCTGGACTATGCACCCTCCCTGTTGCAGGAAGCCAGTCCACGGCGTGCCGGGGAGATCGCCCGCCTGATCGGTGAAGCCCACTTCCGCGCTGGCCGGTACGGGGAGGCCATCCCTTACCTGGAGCAGTTTTTCAGCGAGGGGGGAACGGCCCAGTCCAGGGAGGACCATTACCAGATGGGGTTTTCCTACCAGGCCACCGGCAATCACGAACAGGCCGTACGCCACCTGGAGCGGGCAACCGGGGCGGAAGACTCATTGGCCCAGAATGCCTGGTACCACCTGGCATCCGCCTATCTGGGGACCGGACAGAAGCGTTTCGCCCGCAATGCTTTCCTAAGGGCCTATCAACTGGACCTCGAGGGATTCATCACCAGGGAGTCCCTGTTCAATTACGCCAAATTGTCCTACGAACTGTCCCTGGACCCCTACAATGAAGCCATCCTGTCCTTTCAGAGGTATATTGACGACTACCCCGACTCGGAGAGGACGGCCGAGGCGAGCGCTTATCTTGTGGACCTGTACCTGTCGACACGCAATTACAAGGAGGCGTTGAACTCCCTTGAGCGCATGCAGGTCAACACCCCAAGGCTCCGTGAAGCATACCAGAGGGTGGCCTATTCGCGGGGAGTGGAGTTGTTCAACAACGGGGCGTTCGAAGAGGCCATTGCCCACTTCGCGAAGGCCAGGCTCCATTTGCCGGCCAGCGACATGGCCGCCCTGAGTCATTTCTGGGAAGGCGAGGCACTTTACAGGCTGGAGCAATACCCCCGGTCGATTGAGGCCCACCAACGTTTTCTGTCCGCCCCCGGGGCCAACCGCCTGGATGTTTACAACCGGGCCCACTACGCCACCGGATATGCATGGTTTAAACAGCAGCAATACCCCCAGGCAATTGCCGCTTTCCAACGGTTTATTTCGGATGCCAGGGAGGACCGCCGCCTGCTCAATGACGCCCATTTGCGGCTGGCGGACAGCTATTTTATCACAAAAAATTACCAGCATTCGCTGGACTATTACGACCGTGCCACCCGCATCGGGGTCATCGACAACGATTATGCCCTGTTGCAGAAAGGGCTGGTTTATGGGGTGATGGGGCGCTTCGGGGACAAGGTGTCGATCCTGCAGCAGTTCCTGACCACCTACAGCAATTCCTCGTTCGCAGATGATGCAAAATATGAGCTGGCCAACACCCACCTGACACTGAACAACAACAGCCAGGCACTGGCCTATTTCAGCCAGATCATCAACCAGCACCCCAATTCCGGCTATGTCAGAAGCTCCATGCTCAAGACAGGACTGATCCATTACAACAACAATGAGGACCAGCAGGCCCTGGAGGTGCTTCGCAAGGTTATCAGCGACTACCCGGGCAGTGCTGAATCCCAGGAGGCACTCAGCACCATGAGGAACATTTACGTGTCCATGGACCGGGTGGATGAATTCGTGCGGTTTTCCCAGGACCTGGGCTTTGCCAATATCAGCACCGCACAACAGGACACCCTCTCCTATGTGGCGGCTGAAAACCGGTACATGCAGGGAGATTGTGAGAATGCCGTGAGAAGTTTCACAAACTACCTGGAGCGTTTCCCGCAAGGGATTTTTTCCCTCAACGCCCAGTTCTACCGGGCAGAATGTGAGTTCCGGCGCAACAATTTCAATCTGGCGCTTGAGGGTTACAGGGAAATCATATCCCGGCCCAAATCCAAATTCACCGAAAACGCCCTTTCCAGGGCTTCAAATATCGAGTACCGGGACGGAAACTTCCACCAGGCCAACGAATACTTCATCCAACTGGAGGAGGTCGCCGAATTCCGTGCCAATACTGTCGAGGCAAGAACCGGCCAGATGCGCAGCCTGTTCCGGCTTGGCCGGTATGAGGAAGCCATCGGGGCGGCCAGCCGGGTGATCGAAACAGACAAGATACCGGAAGAAATCCTGCAGGAGGCCCACCTGCTGAAAGGAAAATCGGCCCTGTCCGTTCAGGACCATGAGACCGCCCGGGCTTCCCTGCAGCAAGCCGCCGATGCGGCAAACAATGTGATTGCGGCGGAAGCCATGTACCACCTGGCCCTGATCCGGTTCAGGCAGGGCCGGTATGAGGAAGCCGAACAGATGATCTTTGATTTTGTCGGAAAACTGTCGGCCTATGATTACTGGCTCGCAAGAACTTTCTTGTTGCTGGCCGATGTGTACATGGAAACAGAAAACACCTTCCAGGCAAGGCATACCCTGCAAAGCATCATCGACAACTATGCGGGAGAGGACCTCCGGGAGGAAGCCATGCGCAAGATCCGCATCATCGACGAATTGGAAGAGTCAGAAGACCAGCCCGGAGAGGAAGAACCCCTTGAAGTGGAGTTCGGACAGCAAGAAAACTAAAATGAAGACGCTCATGCATGCAATCATGGATATTTTAAAGCATAAAGGCATTCCGGCCCTGGCATGGACCTTTCTCTTCCTGACGGGGGCGGAACCGGTTCAGGGGCAAGACCCCCTCAAGCTGGAAGAGATCAGGGTGGTGGCCCCTTATGAGCCCACCATATCCGACGCTTTCAAGATCAACCTGAATCCCCGCCTGGAAGACCCCGAAGAGATTCGTTTGAACTTCGACTACCGGGTCGAACCCGTCAAACTGGTCATCCCCTTCGTCCTGGAACCCATATCTCCCGCGCGCATGCGGGGAGAACCCCTCACCAAGCTCTACCGGGGGATTGTCAAGGGGGGCTACGGCAGCTATTCCACCCCGTTCTTCGAGGGACATTTCAATTCCCTGCGGTCTAACCGCCATGCCCTGGGAGTGCACCTGCGCCACCTTTCATCCGGGGGAGGCATAGAAGAAGTGGAGGAAAGCGGATACAGCGATAACCTGGCCAGGCTGTACGGCAAAAAATTCCTGCGCAGCCATACCCTGGAAGGGGATGTGCGCTATGAACGCAATATGGTCCACCAATACGGGATACGGCCTGACCTGCACGAACTCCACCCTGGGTTATTTCCCGGGAACACGGAAACGGAGGCAGATGACATCAGGCAGGTATTCAACCGGTTCTCTTCTGAGCTGGGCTTCGGTTCGCACCGGGCCGACTCCACCCGTTTACGGCAGCAATACAGGGCCGGCTACCACTGGTTGTTCGACCGCTACGATGCGGGGGAGCATCATGCCTGGTTCCGGGGCCATCTGGGCAGCCCGATCCGGCAGGATCCCTTCGGCATGGCAGACAAGCAGTATTTCAGCCTGGATGCCCGGGCGGAGTACTTCAACAACCGCCACAGAGAGGACTCCCTCAACACCTGGCTGGTGAGCCTCCAACCCAGGATCTGGGCCCAGTACGGCCTTTTTCAGTTTCACCTGGGTGTGAACACCTCATTTGAACTGGATTCGGTCTCCTACTTCAGGGCCTATCCCCTGTTCGGAGCGGAAGCCAACCTGGTGCCGGGGATCCTGGTGGCACACCTGGGCCTTTCCGGACAGCTGGAAAAGCACTCCCTGCACTCCCTCACCACGGCCAATCCCTTCCTCAACACCTCCCTCGGGATGAAATTCATGAACACCCGCTCCGAGGTTTCCGGGGGCATCCGCGGCTCCCTGGCCGACTTTTTATCTTACAAACTGACGGTCCGTCATGCCTCCATCGACAATTACGCCTTCTTCGTCACCGACACGACCGGGTTCCTGGGCAACCAATTCACGGTGGTGTACGACGACATCCGGCGATTCCATGCCAGCGGGGAAGTGTTTGCGCGCTTTCACGAACGGTTCTCCACACGACTGGGCCTGGATTATTTCCAGTATGGACTGACCAACGAGATTGAGGCATGGCACGCACCCACCGTGCAGTTTTCCGTGAACATGAAATACAATATCCAGGACAAGATCATCCTGACCTTCGATGGTTTCACCCGCAACGAAGCCTTCGCAAGGATGTTTGACACCGAAGGCAACCCGACGGCTGTCCGCCTGCACGGCACCCACCTGGACGCCAACCTGGGCATAGAGTACCGCTACACGAGGTTGTTGTCGGTATTCCTTCAGTTCAACAACCTGAGCAACAAACCCCTGGATCGCTGGATGAACTATCCTTCCCAGGGCTTCAATTTCCTGGGCGGACTGTCGTATTCTTTCTGATGCGGGGCCGGCGGGGACAATCTTATCCCCACCGCCGGCAAACCCTTCGAAGCGCCTCATAAGGCATGCGTTTCGAAGGGTTTTTTTGTTGAAAAAACAGGCCCTTAGACAGGCCGGAAAATAGGTAATCCGGCGAAATATTGCTACCTTTGCCAGTTATCAAAACCTTAAGGATACAATGAGTAAAGCGATGAAGGCAGTGGGCCTGCACGACCACGCATACGATGCCGCCAGCATTCAGGTTCTGGAAGGGCTGGAGGCGGTACGCAAGCGGCCCGCCATGTATATCGGGGACATCGGCAGCAAGGGATTACACCACCTGGTTTATGAGGTCATCGACAATTCCATCGATGAGGCCATGGTGGGGCATTGCACCGAAATTGACCTGGTCGTCAATGACAACGGGTCCGTGACCGTCCGAGACAATGGACGCGGCATCCCCACCGGCATCCACAAGCACGAGAACCGCAGCGCCCTGGAGGTGGTCATGACCGTACTGCATGCCGGGGGAAAATTCGACAAAGGCAGCTACAAGGTTTCCGGCGGGCTACACGGGGTCGGCGTCTCCTGTGTGAATGCCCTGTCGAAACACATGCAGGTGGAGGTGCACCGCGAAGGACAGGTCTTTATCCAGGAATACCGCAAGGGGAAACCCCAGGCACCGGTAACGGCCATCGGTCCCACAGACAAGACCGGAACCATCGTGACTTTTTTCCCGGACGACACCATCTTCCAGCAGACAACCTTCAGTTATGACATCCTGTCCGGCCGGCTTCGTGAACTGGCCTTCCTGAACAAGGGCGTCAGGCTGTCCATCACCGACATGCGCCAGAAAGACGAGGCAGGGAATCCCGTGAAGGAAGCGTTCTTTTCCAGTGAGGGGCTGAAGGAATTCGTCACTTACCTCGACGACAACCGCGAGAAGCTCATCGACCAGCCCATTTGCATGGAGTCTGAAAAGAGTGGCATTCCCGTGGAGGTGGCCATGCAGTACAACGCTTCCTTCACCGAGAATGTACAGTCATACGTCAACAACATCAACACCATCGAAGGGGGCACCCACCTGGCCGGTTTCCGCCGGGCGCTGACCCGCACACTCAAGTCCTATGCCGAGAAATCAGGCATGCTCTCCAAACTGAAGTTTGAGATCAACGGGGACGATTTCCGGGAAGGACTGACCGCCGTGATCTCGGTCAAAGTGGCTGAACCACAGTTCGAGGGCCAGACAAAAACGAAGCTGGGCAATTCGGAGGTCAGCGGGTCCGTTGACCAGGCCGTCAGCGAAATGCTCAACAACTATCTGGAAGAAAACCCAAAGGACGCAAAGACCATTGTCAACAAAGTGATCCTGGCCGCCACCGCCCGGCATGCAGCACGCAAGGCCAGGGAGCTGGTGCAGCGTAAGAATGTGCTCAACAGCACGGGCCTGCCGGGAAAACTGGCCGACTGTTCCGAAAAGGATCCCGCGCGTTGCGAGATCTTCCTGGTGGAGGGAGACTCCGCAGGGGGCACGGCCAAACAGGGCCGGGACCGTAGTTTTCAGGCCATCCTGCCCCTCAGGGGGAAGATCCTCAATGTGGAAAAAGCCATGCCCCACCGGATATTTGAGAATGAGGAAATCAAGACCATCTTCACGGCACTGGGGGTCAGCATCGGAACGGAAGAAGACAGCAAGGCCCTGAACCTGGAACGCCTGCGTTACCATAAGGTGATCATCATGACCGATGCGGATGTGGACGGCAGCCACATCGCCACACTGATCCTGACTTTCTTCTTCCGCTACATGAAGGAAATGATCGAAGCAGGCAATGTGTATATCGCCACCCCGCCCTTTTATCTGATAAGAAAAGGTAAGGAAGAGCGCTATGCCTGGAACGATGAGGAGCGAAAGCTGATTGTTTCAGAATTCTCCCAGGGCGGAAAGGAAACAGGCATTCACATCCAGCGATACAAGGGTCTTGGGGAGATGAATGCGGAACAGTTGTGGGAGACCACCATGAATCCCGCTTTGCGCAAATTGCGGCAGGTCGACATCGAGAATGCCGCAGAAGCCGACCGAACCTTCTCCATGCTCATGGGCGATGAAGTGCCCCCGCGAAGGGCTTTCATCGAGAAAAACGCCAAATACGCCAACATAGACGCCTAGCACCTGAAGCCGTCTCCGGCATACTCAATTCCCGGAACCACCTTCCAGCCAGGCAATTATCTTGTCCGAGCGGGGACTCTCGCGCGGGGGAACCACATCCACAAGCCGCCCCTGTTCGTCGATCAGGTATTTCTGGAAGTTCCAGGATACCTCGGAGTCCATTTTCCCATTGAGCTCCTTGCTGGTAAGCCAGCGATATATGGGGGCCTGGTCCCTGCCCTTGACAGACACCTTGGCCATCATGGGGAAGCTGACCCCGTAATTGCTCTGGCAAAACTCGAGGATCTCCTCATTGGTTCCCGGTTCCTGGTTCATGAAATTATTGGCCGGGAAACCGATGATGACCAGCCCGCTGCCCTCATACTCCTGGTATAGGCTCTCCAGCAATTCATACTGGGGGGTGAGGCCGCAGCGGGAAGCCGTGTTTACGATCATCACCTTTTTCCCCTCGAGGGTGGACAACGGGAAGGAGTCGCCGAAAATATCCTCCACCGTGAAGTCATGGATGGAAGGCGCGGCGGCATCCTGTGCCCGAAGGGCTGAGGAAGGAACGGCCAGTAAAAACAGAAGCAGGGTCCATACAAACGACCCCTGAAGCGGTATGATTTTATGTGTTCTCATCGTGTTGTCAAAATATTGGTGAACGGATGGTAAACACCCAGGGCGGGGATTTGTTTCGCCGGGCCAGAAATCCTGCGTATATTTGCCGTCTTAAATAACCGCCACAGGTTCAACCCATGTGCCCATGAACCGGGAGCCGTTCTCTTCCATTCACGCCATTGCCGTTGCAGCCGCCCTGCAGGCCGGGGAAGCCATCATGCGGGTGTACCATGACACCATCCACATTGATCAGAAGGACGATGGTTCACCGGTTACCCAGGCAGACAACCTGGCAGATGACATCATCCTTGGCCATCTGCGCCAGACCCCCTACCCGGTAATCAGTGAGGAAAGCCTGGCCCCGCCGTATGAGGAGCGGAAAACCTGGACGCATGCCTGGCTTGTGGACCCTCTGGACGGCACGAAGGAGTTCATTCGCCGGAACGGGGAATTCACGGTCAATATTGCCCTGGTCAGCCACGGACACCCGGTGTTTGGGGTCATCCTGGCACCCCACAGCCGCAAGCTATGGGTGGGCCTGGTCGACAAAGGGGTTTACCGCATGGGGGACACAGTTGACTGGCCTGTCCCATCCCCGGAGCCAGGGCCTGAATGGCTCGGACGGTCACTGCAAAGGATAGTCCCGCCCCAGGGAGAGGGAACCGAATTGATCAAGGGATTTCCCGCCGGTTCCCGGGTCATCATCGGCACAAGCCGCTCCCACAGGGAGACGGCCACGGAGGCCCTCATCGCCAGACTCCGGGAACATTACGGACGGATCGGCATCCTCCATGTCGGAAGTTCCCTGAAGTTCTGCGAAATGGCCGAGGGAAATATGGGTATTTACCCCAGATGCACCCCTATTTTCGAATGGGATACCGCGGCCGGCCATGCCATCCTGAAGGCGGCCGGCGGGGAGGTGTACGGTCTCGAAACGGGGAAACCTTTGTCCTACAACAAAGAAGACCTTCGCAGCGCCCCATTCATCGCCTTCTCCACCCGGGAAGGCTCAGACAGTTACTTTGCGGAGCTTGCCCCGCAGGTAGGGATAGGCAATCACCGATGACAAAATGATCAGGGTGCCCAGGTAGAACCCGCCCGACATGCGCTCTGTCTCGGGGAAAAACAACAGCGCCAGCAATATCCCGTACACCGGTTCCATGTTGATGGCCAGAATGACGGTATAAGCCGACAGCGCCTTCATGATGTGTACAAGGGCCGTAAAGGCGTAAGAGGTACACAACAAACTGAGAACCAACAAAAGTAGCAAATCCTCCCAACCCAGCCGGAGCATAGATCCCGTGAAGCCCCCGCTGAGCGCCAGGTAGGCCGTGATGAACAGGAAGCCCCCCAGCATCTCATAAAAACTGATGACCGTCGGATGGTGCCGCGTGCTGATGTTGCGGTTCAACACAGCAAACAGGCCATTGAGGAAGGCAGCCGACAGGGAGAACAGGATGCCCTCCAGGTAGTGGAATTCGAACTGGAAGATGAGATAGATCCCCGCCAGAATGACCAGTCCGATGACCACCTCCAGCAACAAAATGCGGCGCCTCTGCAGGAGGGGTTCCAAAAAGGCGGTAAACAGGGTGGCGGAGGCAAAGACACCCAGGGTAACAGACACATTGGATACCTTGATGGCATGGAAAAAGGCCATCCAGTGCAGGGCCACGATCAGCCCGATGGCATACAGGGACAGCTGGCGGCGCCAGGGAAGCCGGTAAGGGATGCCCTTCCAGTGGAAATAAACCCAGAGGCCGATGAATGCGAAGAGCATGCGGTACCATACCAGGTCGATCGCCGAAATGCTGATCAGGGCACCCAGAATGGCGGTGAACCCCAGGAGGATGACCACAAAGTGCAGGTGAAGATGCTGTCTTAACAATCCGGTATCCATTCAAACAACAGGTTTATCCGTGATTTCATCCTCCGGGACAACCGGCCCAGACGGACGGAAACGCCTGGTCGATCGCCTCAATGGCTGCGGAGAGCCTTTGTGACTCCTTTCCGTGGATCACCACGTAGGGAAACCCATACTCCTGCAACTCCCGCCGGTACCAATCAAAAAAGTAGTCCCTCAGATGGGGATGCTCCCTTTGCCTGTCCTCTTCCCAGGGCAGGTCGGTCTGGCACAGAAGGAAAAGATCGTACCGGTTGGCAGGAATCTGTTCCAGGATGAACGGATCGCAACGGCCATACTTGTGAAGGCTCCAGATCTTGGTGACGATCAGTTCCGTATCACAAAAAAGAATACGCCTGGCACGCCGGGCAGCTTCCCGTTCACGCCGCAGCTGCCCCCTGGCAATGGCCAGAATGTCTTCCTGCACATAGGGTCGGTCCAGACGGTCGATGTATCGACGGGCATATTCCGGCACGCATACATCCCCGTAATGCATGGCCAGTTCCTCGCACAAACGGCTTTTCCCGGTCGATTCCGGACCGGTGATGGCAATTTTCCTCACTCCCTCTCTGCAAGATCCAGGAGGAAGGCATATTGACGCGCCAACTCCCACAGCCGGCTGAAGCGGCCGCTGGCCCCCCCATGTCCGGCCTCCATATTCGTATCGAGGAGGATCAGCTGGTCGCCCGTATGGTATTGCCTCAATTTGGCCACCCATTTGGTGGGTTCCCAGTACTGCACCTGCGAATCGTGCAGGCCCGAGGTAATGTACAGGTGGGGATAGGCCTGTTCCGAGATGTTGTCGTATGGAGAGTAGGAGAGCATGTATTCATAGTATTCGCGGATGTTGGGATTGCCCCATTCATCGTATTCGGCCGTCGTGAGCGGGATGGTCTCATCCAGCATGGTGGTCACCACATCGACAAAGGGAACGGCGGCAATGACTCCTTTGAACAGCTCCGGCTCCAGGTTAACCACCGCACCGACAAGCAGTCCGCCGGCACTGCCGCCCCGGGCGAACATCACCTCCGGACGGGTATAGCCCTCCTCTACGAGAAAACGGCCGCAGTCAATGAAATCGTAAAAGGTGTTCTTCTTTTTCAGCAGCTTGCCGTCCTCATACCATTGCCGGCCCAGTTCCTGCCCGCCACGGATGTGGGCGATGGCAAAAATGAAGCCCCTGTCCAGCAGGCTGATGATGGTGGAATTGAATCGGGGATCGGTAGACGATCCGTAGGATCCATACCCGTAAAGAAGCAAGGGGTTGGATCCGTCACGCTCCATGCCTTTGCGGTAGACCAGGGTCACGGGCACCCCGACCCCGTCCCGGGCCGTGGCCTGCAAACGCCTGGTTTCGTATTTGTCGGCGTCGAAACCACCCAGCACTTCCTGTTGCCTCAGCAAGGTGTTTTCCCGGCTGACCATATCGTAATCGAAGGTGCTGTTCGGCGTGGTCAGGGAGGTATAGGTGTAGCGAAGCACCTGGCTGTCCATTTCCGGGTTGGTGCTGATTCCTGCCGTATAGGCCTCCTCCCCGAACTCCAGGTAGTGTGTCTCCCCGGTCGACTGCCGGGTGATTCGCATCTGGCGCAAGCCACCGGACCGCTCCTGAACCACCAGGAAGTCGTCGAAGACCTCCATCCCTTCCAGCAGCACATCGCTTTGGTGGGGGATCACCTCCCGCCAGGCATCCGTGCCGGTGGCTCCCAGGGGGGCCTGCATCAGGCGGAAATTCTGTGCGTCGAGGTTGGTCAGCACATAAAACCGGTCCTTGTAAGGAGTGACCCCGTAAAGGAGGTCAGGCTGCCGGGACTGGAACACCCTGAAGGTGCCCGCCGGGTTGGTGGCTTCGAGCAGGTGGGTTTCATTGCTCAGGGTGCTGCTTATGGTGATCATCACAAAGCGTCCGTCCTTGGAACGGGACACCCTGGTGTTGTAAAACGTCTCATCCGCCTCATAATACACCTCAACCGGCGGTTCCCCGGCGTGAATGTCGTAACGGTTGATGCGGTCATAACGAAGGGTGACGGGGTCGATCGTGCTGAAAAACAGGGTGGCATTGTCTGCGGCCCAGACCAGATCGCCCCCGGCATTCTTGATCCCGGTGGCCTGCATCAGGCCCGTTTCCAGGTCCTTCAGCATGATCGTGAACTGCCGGCGGCCCACGGTGTCGACGGCAAAGGCCAGGAGGCGGTTGTCGTCGCTGACTGTGGTGGAACGCACGCTGTAATAAGCATGGGGTGCCGCCAGCTCATTCACATCGATCATCACCTCTTCCGGGGCATCCATGCTTCCTTGCCTGCGACAGTACACCGGGTATTCCCCTCCTGCCTCATAGCGGGTGTAATAGAAATAGCCGTTCCTGAAAAAGGGAACCGATTCCTCGTCCTGCGGCATGCGGGCTTTCATTTCCTCGAACAAGTTTTCCTGAAGCGCTGTGGTATGGGCCATCATGGCCTCACGGTAAGCATTCTCAGCCTCCAGGTAGTCGATCACGGCCGGGTTCTCCCGCTGGTTCATCCAATAATAGTAATCCAGGCGGGTATCGCCGTGCATTACCAGCTTCTCTTCGATTCTCTCCGCGAGGGGAGGACTCATCTCGGCAGGGGGATTCAGCGGACCACAGGCTGCCAGCCCCATGGCCAGGCACAGAAACAGGATCGGTCGGTTCATGCTTGTTGCTTTTTAGGTTGGGTGTCAGGCTTGATCACACGCCCCGGACGGGGCGAAAATTCAAATGTACAAAGTTTTGCCGTTTGCAGGCAAATAAAATGAAACGGGCTTGATTCAATCTGGATGGCCGGCCAGGTCAAACACCTCCCCGAGCTCCCAGGTAAACACCCCGGGGGCGTCCTCCCGTGCGGCATGCCGCATCGCGCGGGCAACCACCTCTGCGGGGACGGGGCGCATCCTTCGAAGCAATCCCAGCCGGTTGAGGCAGCGCAGAACCAGGATCCCTGCTTTTTCGCCCGGACGGGTCTCGTGCCGCGGACCGGTCAGTGCCCCGGGCCGGACAATACCCAGCCGCCGGAATGGCAGCCGGGCGATGTCCTGCTCCAGCTGCCCCTTCATCCGCATGTAGAAAAAAGAAGACTTTTCAGAGGCCCCTGCCGAAGACACCAGAACCACGACAGGAACCCCGTTCCGGGACGCAGCCTCCGCAACGCGGTACTGGTAGCCATGATCAACGCGGTACTGTGCCGACTTGCCCCCGGCCCTGGCCCGGGTGGTCCCCAGGGCCAGAAACAGGACATCCCCCCGAAGCAATTCCTGCCATTGACCGGGCTGGTCGAAATCGATCAGGTGCTCCTCCAGTTTGGGGTGGGCCATCCCAACGGAACGGCGCACAAACACCACCACTTTACCGTAGCGCTCGTCACGGAGCAGTTGCTCCAGCAAGCGGGAACCCACCAATCCGGTGGCCCCAGCTATCAGGGCGGTTTTTCTCATACCCCAGGTCTTTTATGTTATTTTTAACGTGCTTGCCAAATCAGTGGGGACGCCGCAGACCGGCTCCTACCCGATCCTTTCCAGAAGCACCACACTTTCCACATGGTGGGTATGCGGAAACATATCCACGGCCTGGACCCTGGCCAGCCGGTAGCGCGCCCCCAGCAACTCCACATCACGCGCCAGGGTGGCCGGGTTGCAGCTGACATACACGATGCGGTCGGCTCCGGTCTGTAAAAGTTGTTTGACCACCCGGGGGTGCATGCCCGCCCGGGGCGGGTCGGTGACCACCACGTGGGGATACCCTTCCCTCTGAAGGAATACCTCGTCAAGGACCATGGCCATGTCCCCTGCGAAAAAGCGCGCATTGGGCAGCTGGTTAAGGCCCGCATTCATGCGGGCATGGTCGACGGCCTCCTGCACATATTCAATCCCGACAACCTCCCGGGCGTGCCGGGCCAGAAACAAGGCGATGGTCCCGGTGCCCGTATAAAGATCATATACCAGTTCGTGTCCCGACAGCCCGGCAAACTCCCGGACCAGCCCGTAGAGCCGCCTTGCCTGCAGGGAGTTGGTCTGAAAAAAGGACAGGGGTCCCACACGGAACCGGAGTTCCTCCAGGGATTCCTCAAGCCAGGGCGACCCGCTGTACAGGACCGGTTGCAGCCCGTCCAGGCTGCTGTTTCCCTTGGGGTTGAGAACCCAGGCCAGGGTCGTTACCCGGGGAAAGCCCTGTCTGATGTGTTCCATCAGGGCGGTGCGCCCCGCTTCCTCGTCCTGGCCGAAGACCACCAACACCATCACCTGCCCGCCGGGGGTGTTGCGGATCACCAGGTTGCGCAGCAAGCCCTCATTGCGGCGCAGGTCGTAAAACGACAGGCCGTTTTCGAGGGCGAAGGCTTTGACCGACAGGCGGATCTGATTGGATGGCTCCGCCTGCAGGTAGCAGGTTTGAATGTCCAGGACCTTGTCAAAATAGCCGGGAATGTGAAATCCCAGGGCCTCCCTGTCCGGCACTTCGGCCCCGCTGCGGATGTCTTCCTCCGTCAGCCAGCGGCGGTTGGAGAAAGTGTATTCAAGTTTGTTCCGGTAAAACCGTTCCTGTTCCGACCCCAGGATAGGCCGCAGGTCGACCCCCGACAGGTCGGCCCTGCCGATGCGCTGCAGGCTGTCGAGGACCTGCTGCTGCTTGAATTGAAGCTGTTTCTCATAAGGAAGGTGCTGCCAGCGGCACCCGCCGCAGAGCCCGAAATGGGAGCAGAATGGCACCACCCTGTCCGGGGAAGGTTTAAGGATGCGGGTGATCACCCCTTCCAGATAGCTCGACCTGGATTTGCGCACCTGCACGTCCACCACATCTCCCGGGGCGCCGAACGGCACAAACACCACCTGCTCGCCGGCCTTTGCAATGGCCTTGCCTTCGGCGGCAACCCCTTGGATCACCAGGCTTTCAAGCACCCGGTTCTTCGGTTCCCGGCTTTTATTCCTGCCCCTGAATTTTCTTCCCATAATATCCCTTGCCGGCATTGGGCCAAGCATCCGACAAAAATAAAAAACTATATTCACTATCTTTGCAGTTCGTAAAAAGAACGTTCCCCCTTACGGGGGACAAGGAGCATTCCCGCCGGGAAACCAGGGCAGCCAAGGCCCCGGCATGCATCCCAAACACATCGAATATGGCCAACAAACTGAGTGAACAGGAGGTCATCCGCAGGCAGGCCCTGGACGAGCTGCTCGCATTGGGGATCGACCCTTATCCGGCGGAAGTTTTCCCGGTGAACGCCACGGCAAGGGACATCCTGACCCGTTTCCCGGACGATGACTCCTTGTTCCGGGACGTGCAGCTGGCCGGCCGCATCATGAGCCGCCGCATCATGGGCAGCGCATCCTTCGCGGAACTGCAGGACGACAGCGGGCGCATACAGCTTTACTTCAACCGGGATGAGGTTTGTCCCGGAGAGGACAAAACCCTTTATAATACTGTGTTCAAGCGGCTGCTTGACATCGGCGACATCATCGGGGTAAAGGGCCATGTCTTCACCACGAAAATGGGGGAGGTGACCATCCACGTCAGGGAATTCAGGCTGCTGTGCAAATCCCTTCGCCCCCTGCCCGTGGTCAAGGAAAAAGACGGACAGGTATACGACGCCTTTACCGATCCGGAACAACGCTACAGGCAGCGCCACCTCGACCTGATCGTGAACCCCCAGGTAAAAACCGTATTCCGGCAACGCGCCCGGATGATCGAAAGCATGCGCCGCTACCTGCTGGATGCCGGTTACCTGGAGGTGGAAACCCCGGTACTTCAGCCGATCTACGGGGGTGCCGCAGCCAGGCCGTTCAAGACCTACCACAACACCCTGGATGCCACCCTGTACCTTCGCATTGCCGATGAACTTTACCTGAAGCGATTGATCGTCGGAGGGTTTGACGGGGTGTTTGAATTTGCGAAGGATTTCCGCAATGAAGGCATGAGCCGCTTTCACAACCCGGAGTTTACCATGATGGAGTTGTACGTGGCCTATAAGGATTATGAATGGATGATGAACCTGGTGGAAGAGATGGTCGAAAGGATCGCCACAGACCTTCATGGCACGACCCGGATCCGGGTAGGGGACCACGAGATCGATTTCAAAAGGCCATGGAAACGATTCACCATGTATGAAGCCATCCGCCATTTCACCGGGCAGGATGTGTCGGAATACACGGAAGAGCAGATGAGACGTCTTGCCGGGAGCCTCGGCATTGATACCGACCAGAGCATGGGGCGGGGCAAGCTGATCGATGAGATCTTCGGGGAATCCTGTGAGCCCCATCTGATCCAGCCGACCTTCATCACAGACTACCCGGTTGAAATGTCGCCACTGGCCAAGAAGCACCGGAGCAAGCCCGGGCTGGTGGAACGCTTCGAGGCCATCTGCAACGGCAAGGAGATCTGCAATGCCTTCAGCGAACTCAATGACCCGGTCGACCAGCGACGGCGATTTGAAGAACAGCTGGAACTGGGACGCAGGGGGGACAGCGAAGCCATGGTCCTGGACGAAGACTTTCTGCGGGCCATAGAGACGGGGATGCCCCCCACCGCCGGCCTGGGCATCGGGATCGACAGGCTGGCCATGATCATGACCAACAGCACCTCCATACAGGATGTCCTGCTATTCCCCCAGATGCGGCCCGAGAAATCAGCCGCCGCCGGAACCACCCGGGCATTCGAAAAGGCCGGGGTGCCGGAGGCCTGGGATGCCCTCCTGCAGCAATCGGGATACCCCGATACCACCGCCCTCAGCGGGGCCAATCCCAACAAGGTATTCAACCAGCTGTGCGGCCTGCGGAAAAAAAAGAAGCTCGACATCCCGGCCCCCACCCCCGGGGAGGTGCGGCAATGGGTCGAAAAGGCCGGGCAATAGCATCGCGGGGGCGGACCGCAAAGAACCCGATGAAGGATTGCCAGGAATTTGTAAATTTATTCCCCGGATTGTCCCTGATCACCAACCCGTTTTACCATGCCCATCCTAGGATCCATCATTAAAAGGGCCATTGAGCTGCGCGGCCGGATGCCGGCCATATTCAGCACGAAAGACCCCGCGGTAACCCAGAAAAAGGAACTCAGAAAACTGCTGCGCAAAGCAGCCAACACCGCCTTCGGAGAGCATTTCGGGTTTTATGACATCCTCAGGGATAAGGATCCCGTAAAGGCTTTCCGGGAACGGGTACCCCTGTATGATTACAATACCATCTTCAAGGATTGGTGGTACCGCAACCTCAATGGCGAACCCTTTGTGTGCTGGCCCGGCAGGGTGAAGTATTTTGCCCTGAGCTCCGGCACATCCGAAGCCTCCAGCAAGCAGATCCCGGTCACCGCGGACATGCTCCGGGCCATTCAGAAGACCAGCATCAAACAGATCTTTTCCCTGGCCAGGTACGATTTTCCCCGCTCATTCTATGAAAAAGGCATCCTGATGCTGGGGGGCAGCACCCACCTGCATTACAACGGCACGTATTATGAAGGGGACCTCTCGGGCATCACCACCAAGAACATCCCTTTCTGGTTCCAGCATTTCTACAAGCCCGGCAAACGCATCTCCAAGGAACGCGACTGGCCCACCAAGCTGAACGAGATCGTCAGAAAGGCGCCGGACTGGGATATCGGGGTCATCGTCGGGGTCCCTGCCTGGTGGCAGATCCTGCTGGAAAAGATCATCGAGACTTACCACCTGAAGACCATTCACGACATCTGGCCCAACCTCTCCATCTTCGTCCACGGGGGGGTCTCTTTCACCCCCTATATCAAAGGGTTTGAAAAGCTGCTGGGCAAGCCCCTGACCTATATAGAGACCTACCTGGCTTCCGAAGGCTTCATCGCCTTTCAGAGCCGGCCCGGCACAAGCGGGATGCAGCTGGTGCTCGACAATGGACTCTTCCTGGAGTTCGTCCCGTTCAATGACGATCATTTTGACATGGAGGGCAACATCAAAAAGGAGGCCGTTGCCATCGGCATCCAGGACGTGGAAGAAGGCAGGGAGTATGCCCTGCTGCTGAGCACCTGTGCGGGGGCCTGGCGCTACCTCATCGGAGACACCATCAAGTTTACCGACAAAAAACTCCATGAGGTTGTCATCACCGGCCGGACCAAGCATTTTCTCAACCTCTGCGGGGAACACCTGTCCCAGGAGAACATGAACATGGCCATCAAGATGGCGGAGGACCAGCTGAACATTGAGGTCCGTGAGTTCACCGTGGCGGGCATCCGGCACCAGACCATGTTTGCCCATAAATGGTATGTGGGCACCGACAGCCCTGTGGATCCGGGCACCCTGCGAAAAGCCATCGACGACAACCTCAGGGTGCTTAACGATGATTACCGGGTGGAGCGCATCGCCGCGATCAAGGAGGTCTTTGTGGAGGTGTTGCCGACCCGGCTGTTTTATGACTGGATGAAGATGAAAGGGAAGGAAGGCGCACAGAATAAATTCCCCCGGGTGCTCAAGAACCAGATGATCGGGGAATGGGAAGACTACATCCGCCAGTGGACAGCCGGCAAACCATGATCCCCTTGCCATGATCGCTGCGTTGACAGAGGGCATACTGATGGGCATCACCCTGGCATTTCTTGTCGGGCCAAGCTTTATCTCCCTGCTGCAGACCAGCATACACAGGGGGTTTTACGCCGGACTGCAATTTGCTATCGGGGTCAGCCTCAGCGACATGGTCCTCATCGCCCTGAGTTATTTAGGGGCCGTACAGATCCTCGGGGCCGAGGACAACCAGGTACGGTTCGGCATCGTGGGCGGGCTGATCGTCGTGGGCTTCGGGCTCATCACCTTCATGCGCCGGCACACCATTGCCGCACCGGCAGCCCCGGAGCTCCGCCTGAAAACCGACCGGTTCTTTTCCGGCAGGCTTTTCCGCTACGTGACCAAGGGGTTCTTCATGAACATTTTCAACCCGTTTCTGCTGCTTTTCTGGCTGGGGGTCATGAGCCTGGTGTCCACGAAATACGGAATCCCCTCCAGGGAAATATTTGTGTTTTTTTCGGGAACCATCGCGGCGGTATTCACGACAGACCTGTTCAAGTGTTTTCTGGCCAACCGCATCAAAAAATACCTGAGCATCAGACTACTTACCTGGATCAACCGGATCGTCGGAGTGGCCCTGATGGGATCCGGCATCGGGCTGATCATCCGGGTGGTCTTCTTTTTGTAGGGCAGACCCGGGAAAAACTTCGTCCGGATGTATTTGCGCAGGCGGCCGCATTTTCTGATCTTTGCACTCAAAATAACACGCCTTTCATGACCCACATACGCGTTCGCTTCGCCCCCAGCCCGACCGGCCCCCTGCACATGGGGGGGGTCCGCACGGCCCTCTACAATTTCCTCTTTGCCCGCAAACACGGCGGCTCCTTCCTGCTGCGCATCGAAGACACCGACCAGAGCCGTTTTGTACCAGGTGCCGGGGAGTATATCATGGAATCCCTTCGCTGGTGTGGCATCCAATGGGACGAAGGCCCGGATACAGGCGGACCCCACGCCCCCTACCGCCAATCGGAACGAAAGCAATTGTACCTCCGTCATGCCATGCAGCTGGTGGAAAGCGGGCATGCCTATTATGCCTTCGACACCCCGGAAGATCTGGAAGCCATGCGCCAGCGGCTGGAAAGGGAAAAAAGCGGCAACCCGCAATACGACAGCCACACCCGCATGCAAATGAAGAACTCCCTGACCCTTCCCCTGGAGGAAGTCCGGCGCCGCCTGGCCTCGGGCGAACCCTATGTGATCCGCATTAAAATACCGGCCGGGGAAGAAGTCCTGGTCAGCGACCTGATCCGGGGGGAAGTGCGGGTCAGCAGCAGCCTGCTCGACGACAAGGTGCTGTTCAAAAGCGACGGCATGCCGACCTACCATCTGGCCAATGTGGTGGACGACTGCCTGATGGAGATCACCCATGTGATCCGGGGGGAGGAATGGCTCCCATCAGCCCCCCTGCACGTGATGCTGTACCGTTTTCTGGGCTGGGAGGATCGGATGCCCCGCTTCGCCCACCTGCCCCTTCTGCTGAAGCCGGACGGCAACGGCAAGCTGAGCAAAAGGGACGGGGACCGGCTGGGCTTCCCCGTATTTCCCCTTCAGTGGAAGGACCCGGTTTCGGGACAGGTATCCAGCGGCTACCGGGAAACGGGTTATTTCCCGGAGGCCTTCGTGAACATGCTGGCGCTGCTGGGATGGAACCCCGGCACTGAACAGGAACTTTTCAGCATGCAGGAGCTGGTGGATGGCTTTTCCCTGGAACGGGTGGGAAAATCCGGATCCCGCTTCGATCCGGAAAAGGCCAAATGGTTTAACCAGCAGTACCTGCAGCGCAAGCCGCTGAAGGAAGTCGCCGGCGAGCTGGTCACCGAACTGCAAAAGCGGGGCATCCCCACGGGTTCGGCCGATCCTGCCAGAGTCGCCGCCCTCATGCGCGACCGGGCCCATTTCTCAGGGGAGCTGGCTGAGCAATCGGCCTTCTTTTTCAGGGCGCCCGGGCATTTTGACACGGCCTTTGCCGCCAAACGCTGGAAGGCAGACACCCCGGACATCCTGCTTCAGATCAGGGACCTGCTTTCCGCCATGGAGCCCTTCGATGCCGGGACCATCGACAAGGCCCTGCATGAGTTCATGGAGCAGCGCGGGCTGGGCGCCGGCAAGGTGATGCCCGGACTGCGGCTGGCCCTGGTGGGCAGCGGCACGGGGCCTGACGTGAAGGACATCATGGAAGTGCTCGGCCGGGAGGAGTGCATCCGGCGGATAGAATTCGCCGTGGAACAGTCACCTGGATGGCAGGCAGGAAGTCAGGCGGGGTGACGCCTATCCAAAAAAACATGAAAAAAGAACAGTTTGTCCTCGCACTCGACCAGGGGACCACCAGTTCCAGGGCCCTCCTGTTCGACAGGGACGGAAAAATCCGCGCTCAGGCCCAGCAGGAATACCCCCAGCACTTTCCGCATCCGGGATGGGTGGAACACGACCCGGCAGAGATATGGGCCTCCCAGCGTGCCGTGGCGGCCGAAGCCATGGACAAGGCGGGGATCGGAGGAAATGCCCTGGCATGCATCGGCATCACCAACCAGAGAGAAACCACCATCGTGTGGGACCGTGCCAGCGGCCGGTCCCTGGGAAATGCCATCGTATGGCAGGACCGGCGGACATCCGGTTTCTGTGATGAACTCAAGCGGCGCGGCATGGAAGCCATGGTCCGCGAGAAAACGGGACTCGTCATCGACGCCTATTTCAGCGGACCCAAGATCCGGTGGATCCTGGACCATGTGAAAGGGGCCAGGGAGCAGGCCGAAAGGGGCGAGCTCGCCTTCGGGACGGTCGACAGTTGGCTCATCTGGAACCTGAGCAAGGGGAAAAAGCACGTCACGGACGCCGGCAATGCGAGCCGGACCATGTTGTTCAACATCCACCGCCTCGACTGGGACGAGGAGCTGCTCGCGCTGATGGACATTCCCCGGTCCATGCTTCCCGAAGTGGTTCCCTCCAGCGGCATCTGCGGCCATGCCGACCCGCAATGGTTCGGGGAGGAGGTGCCGGTGGCCGGGCTGGCAGGCGACCAGCAGGCGGCCCTGTTCGGCCAGATGTGTACCGGCAAGGGAATGGTCAAAAACACTTATGGTACCGGCTGCTTCCTGTTGATCAACACCGGAGACAAGCCCTTTTTATCGAAGAACAAACTGCTGGCCACGGTGGCCTGGCAGCTGGGCGGCAAGACCACCTACGCATTGGAAGGCAGCATCTTCATGGCCGGGGCCGTGGTCCAGTGGCTGCGCGATGGCCTGGGCATCATCGGCTCTTCTTCCGAGGTCGAGGAACTGGCACGGCAGGTGCAGGACAGCGGAGACCTGTTCCTCGTCCCAAGCTTTACCGGCATGGGAGCTCCCTACTGGGACCAGTACGCGCGCGGGCTGATGATCGGGATCAACCGCGGCACAAGCCGTGCCCACATTGCCAGGGCGGCACTGGAGGGCATAGCCTACCAGACCATGGATGTGCTCCATGCCATGAAGCTGGAAACCGGCATGCAGATCAGCGAACTCCGTGTGGACGGGGGCGCCTCCGCCAACGACCTGCTCATGCAATTCCAGGCCGACATTCTGCGGACCCGGGTCGTGCGGCCGCACATCACCGAAACGACCGCCCTGGGCGCCGCTTACCTGGCCGGACTGGCCACGGGTTTCTGGAAAGACATGGACGCCCTGGAAAAACAGTGGCAGGCCGGGCAGGTGTTCGAGCCCCAACGGGGCGAGAACGAGGTGCTCCGGCTGAAGGACAAATGGGCGGATGCCGTCAGCCGGGCCCGTTCCTGGTCACGCTGACAAAGGCCTGGCTCCCGGAGGGCGGCAGCCCGCCTTCCGTCTTCACTCCTCCCCGTAAGTCAGTCGGATGTATTCCTCCAGTTCCTCGTACCAGGCGGCCTCGTAACGGCGGATCAGGGCCTCCTTCAGGAAACGGTAGACCCTTACTTTCAGCACATGTCCCTGCTTCCGGGCCGGGTCGCAAACAGGCCAGCGGTGGTAGTTCAGTGCCTCATAATGCGGGTAGCGGATCACGCGGATGGGGTAGAGGTGGCAGGAGACAGGCTTCTTAAAGTCGATCAGGCCTTCCTCGAAGGCCCGTTCAATGGCGCATTTGGCAATGTCCCGTTCGTCGTAGAACACATAGGCACATGGCCCCCCTTTCACCAGGGGGGTGGTCTGCTCTCCCTGGAAGTCACGCACCCAGGTCCCCTCCTGCTCCACCGTCTTGATGCCTTCGGGGATCATAAAGGGTTTTACCGTCGGATAGATCTGCTGCAGGATGATCGTCTCCTGCTCTTCCAGGGGAGCCCCGGCGTCCCCTTCCACGCAGCAGCCTCCCTTGCAGGCATCCAGCCGGCACACGAACTGCTCCAGGTAGATCTCATCCGACAACAAGGTATTTCCCAGAATGATCATGCGCAAAGATACGAATTGCTTCCTATCGTCTGAATGTTGAATTTCCGCGACGGAAGTCCGTGCTGCCAGGTATTGACCCATGCCCCTCATGGCACATCGTTTGCCGGGGGGAAAAGGTTTATGGGCATACCGCCTGGTTTAACAGTTTTTCTTTACTTTGCAGCTGGGCGCGGATTAATAGCCGCCATCCGAAGTGAACTAAACAACCTTCCGGACATGCAAACAAGGCCAATCAAGCGCCTGAGAATGGTGGCTGACAAAAACATCCCTTTTCTGGAAGGGGTGCTGGAAGGCGTTGCCCGGGTTGATTACCTGCCCGGTGCACAGATCGGACCGGGTCACCTGCGTGATGCAGACGCCCTCATCGTGCGTACACGCACCCGTTGTGACGAGCGGCTGTTGGCAGGCAGTAAGGTCCGTTGCATCGCTTCTGCCACCATCGGTTTTGATCATATCGATACGGCCTGGTGTGCAGCCAACGGGATATACTGGACAAATGCCCCCGGATGCAATGCCGGATCGGTACAGCAGTATGTTGCATCCGCCCTGGCCTGCATCCTGGAGCGGACTCATAAACCATTCCGGTCCCTTTGCCTGGGCATCGTGGGGGCAGGTCATACCGGGGCAAGGGTGCAGGCGATGGCAAGACAGCTGGGCATCCGTACCCTGGTCCATGATCCGCCACGGCAAAGACAGGAAGGGCCGGGAGAATTTGTCGGGCTGGAGGACCTGTTGGCTGAGGCCGATGTGGTGAGCCTGCACGTTCCCCTGAATGTAACGGAACCTGACAAGACCCTGCATATGGCAGGGGATGGATTTTGTTCCCGTATGAAACAAGGCGCCTGGCTGATCAACACCTCCCGGGGCGAGGTGGCCGATACCGGAGCCCTTGTAAAAGCCTTGCGAAGCGGGCGCCTGGGAGGGGCCATCATCGATGTGTGGGAAAAGGAACCCCGTATTTCGATGGAATTGTTGCAGCTGGCAGACATCGCCACCCCGCATATAGCAGGCTATTCGGCCGACGGCAAAGCCAATGGCACGGCCAGAAGCGTACAGGCCCTCAGCCGTTATTTCAGTCTTCATCTGGACACCTGGCGCCCCACCGACATCCCCCAACCAACGGATCCGGTTGTGGATATTCGACAAAGCTTTGATGGTGCGGAGGAACTTTTCATCTATCTGGCGGGGCTGACCTATGATATCAGGGCGGACTCTGCGCGGCTAAAGCAGGATCCTGATTCGTTCGAAAAGCAGCGGGAGGATTACCCCCTGCGAAGGGAACCGGGTGCGTATACGCTGTTGGGAAAAGAACTCCGCCAGGAACAGCTCCAGGTTGTCCGGGCCCTGGGATTCAACAGCCATTTGTGAACCCGGACGTATGCCCGCCCGCCGGCGCTTCTGGTTTTTCTCACGCCCCCCGCGGGGTTCCTCCGGAAAACAGGATCCCTACTGCTTCGGACAGGGACCCTTATTTCCTGCGAAACATCAAAAACAGGTAGATACTGAACGCGGCCGAAGTGGCCAGCTGGATCTGCAGGGGCGTTCCGATCAGGGATTCCGAAGGCAGGACCGTCAGGATGGCCACATACTTCAGCCCGTAATAGAACAACTTGCTGATCCAGATGCTGGCGAATATGGCACCCAGGCGGTGGATGCGCTGCACCAGGAAATAGAATACGGCCACGTTGACCAGCAGTTCGGCCGAGATCAGGGCGGATTTGACCAATACCGGGTGGGCCGAGATCAGGTAGGAAAAAAGCGGCAGGGTCAAGGCCAGCAGGTAGCCATTCCTGCGGTGGGTATGGGCCATAGCCAGGATGAGCATCAGCCGCATGGGCTCTACCAGGTAGAGTTTGATGCTGAGCATATGCGACAGGGCCGGAAGAAAATAAATCACCGCCAGGGCGGCAATATCCAGCAAGCCGGCTTTGGTGGTCGCTTTCCAGTCGATCGACCTTGCAAGGGATGGAACGGTGGCCATGAAGAATCTTTTAAAATCGTTTTAAATAAGCTGTCTGACGGGGGTTTACCGGTCCAAAAATACATAAAATAGTGGTGAAATGATAATTTTGCAGGGAGAAAGCACTTGAAACAATCATAAATACATCAGATGGACAGAAGACAGTTTTTACGCAGGGGCATCGTATTCTCGGCACTGGGGAGCCTGTACGCATCGACCCTGGGACGCCTGCCCCTTTTTGCCTCCGGACGGCAGGCGGCAGGCGGGGGACAATACGACCTGGTGGCCGTGCGCGGCGGTGACCCGGTTCCCATGTACCGGCGTGCCATGCAGGAGTTGGGCGGCATGCAGCGGTATGTAAAACGCGGGCAGCGGGTGGTGATCAAACCCAACATTGCCTGGGACACCTCACCGGAACGGGCGGCCAACACGAACCCGGAACTGGTCGGGGCCATCGTGCGTGACTGCCTGGCAGCAGGCGCTGACCGTGTTTTCGTTTTTGACCACACCTGCGACAACTGGGAGCGCTGTTACCAGAACTCGGGCATCGCCGAGGCGGTCCGCGAAGCCGGTGGGCAGATCGTGCCCGGCAACTTCGAGCGCAACTTCAGGGACGTGACAATCCCCGGAGGGAAGCGGCTCACCAGCGCCAAGGTGCATGAACAAATCCTCGATGCCGATGTGTTCATCAACGTGCCGGTCCTGAAACACCATGCATCCACCACGGTGACCGTGGCCATGAAGAACCTCATGGGCGTTGTCTGGGACCGCGGGTTCTGGCACCGCAACGACCTCCACCAGTGCATCGCCGATTTCTGCCTCTTTCGCAAGCCGGACCTGAACATCGTGGACGCCTACCGGGTCATGACCCAGAACGGGCCCAAGGGCACGTCCACCTCCGACCTGACCCTTGCCAGAAGCCTCCTGGTATCGGAAGACATCGTGGCAGTGGATGCCGCAGGTTCCCTGATCTACGGAGTCCAGCCAAAGGACGTGGGACACATCCGCATCGCCGCCGAGATGAACATCGGCCGGATCGACCTGGACCAGCTCCGCATCCGCAGGGTGGCCATCTGATGTCCCGAAATGTCTGCTTGCCATAGCTTAACCCCCATTGCCGATGAACCTCCGCCACCTGAAAACCATCCGCATCGTCCTGTCCATCCTGGTGATGCTGCTGTTCATCCAGCTGTTCATCGGCATTGATGCAGCCCTGCTGCAGCCGGCATCGGAGTTCTTCCTGCGCCTGCAGGTCCTCCCCTCCCTGCTCCGTTTTCTCGCCCTGTTCTTTACGATCTCGGGGCTGGGCTTTCTTGTGGTGTTCCTGCTTACTTTTTTTGTCGGACGGGTTTACTGCTCCTCGATCTGTCCGCTGGGCACCCTGCAGGATGTCATCACCCGCGCGGCAAACCTGTTCAAAAAGAAGAAACGGCGCAAGTTCGTTTATTCATCCAACCGGAAGCGGATGCTGCGTTACGGCGTCCTGGCCCTCACCCTGGTACTCTGGCTCTCAGGCAGCCTGTTTTTGGTCAACCTACTGGACCCCTACTCCAATTTCGGCAAGCTGTCGGTGACTTTCCTGCAACCGGCCTATATCTGGTTGAACAACCTCCTGTCGGGCGCCCTTGAGGCCCGGGGAAGCTATGCCGTTTCCCCCCTTGCGGGCAAAGTCCTGCCCTGGGAGGTGGTGCTTGTATCCGGAGGCATCCTTCTGACCCTCGTCATCATGGCCTCCCTGCGCGGCCGGCTGTTCTGCAACACCCTTTGTCCCGTGGGGGCCATGCTTGGCCTGATCGCGGCGAAATCCAGGTACCAGATCGCCTTCAGGGAGGCCGCCTGCAATGCCTGCGGGCGCTGCGAGAGGGTATGCAAGGCCGAATGCATCAACAGCAAGACCCGGGAGGTGGATCCCAGCCGGTGCATAAGCTGTTTCAACTGCTTTGCCTCCTGCCACAACGGGGGACTGACCTACCTGTCTTTTTCGGACGTCAGGGCCCAAAAAAACCGTTCTGGCAGGCAGGAAGAGATGGGTGGCCAGGAACAGAACAAACGCCGCTTTATGCTGGGCCTGGTGTCGGCACTGCTGAGCATCCCGCTCCTGAAAAAGGCGGGACTTGCTCAGGGAAACAACCAGCCGGGCATGGTTCCCACAGGCACCCTGCATCCCGTAACCCCCCCGGGTTCGGTCAGCCATGACCATTTTACCGGAAACTGCACCGCCTGTTACCTCTGCGTAAGCGTCTGCCCGACCCAGGTGATCGTGCCCTCCTTTTTCGATTACGGCCTGGAAGGCTTCATGCAGCCAAAACTGGACTTTCAGCGGAGTTTCTGCAACTACGACTGCGTCCGGTGCACCGAAGTGTGTCCCACGGGGGCCATCACCAGGCAAACCCGGGAGGACAAGCAACGCATCCAGATCGGGGTGGCCCGCTTCATGGTGGAAAGCTGCATCGTCATGGTGGACCGCACCGACTGCGGGGCCTGCTCTGAGCACTGTCCGACGAAAGCCGTCCACATGGTTCCCTTCAACGGCTTGTTCCTGCCCGAGGTCACCCCGGATCTGTGCGTCGGATGCGGAGCCTGCGAATTTGCCTGTCCCACGGAACCCTACAAGGCCATTTACGTGGAATCCAACCTCCTCCACCAGGAGGCGGACCCCCCGTCCGAAGGGGAAGGCCCCCGGGAATCGGAGATGGAAGAATTTCCATTCTAATATCTGTTATTTCTTTCACAATTAGGAGGGGATTGCCTACCTTTGCAGGAGCATTCGGATTGGTAACCAACAGGGAATTCATTGATTATGAACAAGAAGATTTTAATTCGCGACCTCACGCTCCGCGACGGGCAACAAAGCCTGTTTGCCACCCGCATGACCCAGGCACAGGTAGACCGGGTGCTCCCCCTTTTCAGGGAGGCCGGGTTTTATGCCATGGAAGTCTGGGGAGGCGCCGTACCGGACTCCGTCATGCGTTACCTGAATGAGGATCCCTGGGAGAGGCTGGAAAAAATCAAGGCAGTGATCGGGGACACCTCCAAACTGACAGCCCTCTCGCGCGGCCGCAACCTGTTTGGTTACAACCCCTACCCGGATTCGGTGATCGAAGGCTTCAACCGCCACGCAGTCCGTTCCGGCATCGACATCATGCGCATATTCGATGCCCTGAACGATGTCGACAACATCCGCTCCACCATTCAGTATGTCAAGGAGAACGGCGGAATTGCCGACTGCACCGTTTGTTATACGGTGGACCCGCGTTTCCGCAAAAGGGACCGCCTGATGGGCTTACTCCGAGGCAAACCCCTGCCGGGAAAGGTATTCACCATCGAGTATTTCGTCCGCAAGGCCCAGGAACTGGAAAAGATGGGTGCCGACATGATCACCATCAAGGACATGGCCGGACTGATCCCCCCTGTCAAGTCGGGGATCATCATCAAGCTGATGAAGGAAGAGGTGGGGATTCCGATTGATTTCCACACCCACTCCACCCCGGGTTACGGGCTGGCATCGATGCTGACGGCCATCCTCAACGGGGTGGACATCATCGACACCTGCATCCTGAACTTTGCCGGTGGTCCCGCCGCCCCGGCCTTTGAGCTGATCCAGATCTTCTGCGACAAACTGGGCATCGACACCGGGGTCAACCGGGAAGCGGTCGTGAAGATCAACCGGGAACTCAAGGGTATCCGCCAGGAACTGTCGGCCTTCGACACCTACCAGATCTTTCCGCTCGAATTCGACATCACGAAGGACAAACTCCCCAGGGAAGTGGATGCCCTTTTCGACAAGGCCATTGAACTGGCACGGGATCGAAAGGAAAGGGAATTGCTGGAGACCACCCAGGCCATCGAGAAATACTTCCGCTTTCCTGCCCCGAACGAAAATGTGCGCACGGCGGAGATCCCCGGGGGCATGTACACCAACATGCTCGCCCAGCTTAAGCAGCTGAAGCTTGAAAAGCTGCTCCCCAGGGTCCTGGAGATCATTCCCATGGTGCGTCTGGCGGCCGGCTGCCCTCCCCTGGTAACACCCACCAGCCAGATCGTGGGCGTTCAGGCCGTCAATTGCATCATCGACGAGAACAACGGCAAGCCATTTTACACCACAAACTCCAACCAGTTCGTGAACCTGGTCAAGGGGCTCTACGGCAAGACCCCCATCCCGGTGGACCCGGAATTCCGCAAGCAGATCACCGGATCACCCAAAGAAACGCCTTATGACCCGAAGGATTATAAAAAACAGGACAATCCCGTCCTCAAGGAATTCGGGGGCGTGACCCTGGCCCGGACCGAGAAGGAAGGGCTGCTTCTGGAATTGTTTCCTGCCGTGGCCAGCGGGTTCCTCCGCAAGCGCATTGAAGACAAACACACAGCCGCATCGGCCCGGATCGAAGAAGAAAAGCGCAGGAAATACCAGGAAGCCAGGGCCGCCTATGAAGGCCTCAGTCCGGAAGAAAAGAAAAAAAGACTCCTGGAGGGCCTGTACAATTACGAGTGGACTTCCGACCAGGACACCCACGACCGTGACTAAATTCCGGAAATCCGGGAAAGGCCGGCGGGGCCCCACCGCATGAGGGGGTCCACCGGGATGATCCACAAGCATTAAAAAACAAGGCCGTCCCTTCACCGGGGACGGCCTCTTGCTTTGGGGATCGATCCGGAAACGACCGGATTTCGCCAGGTTTATTGCATCTCCGCCAGGATATTGATGGTCATAAAGACATCATCCAGGATCAGGTTGTCTCCCAGGTTCTCGAAGAAACGACCGGAGCCGAAGCGCACGTCGTACCTCGAGCGGTCAAAGGTGAAATCAGCCATTCCCGTTATCCGCCCTTCCAGCATATCAATGGTGGCATCGAAGGCCATGCCGTGGGTGATGCCCTTGATGGTCAAATTGCCGTTCACCCGGTAATTGGGTTCGTCCTGCCCGGCATCCTCCAGTGCCTCGAAGGAGGCAATATCGAGACGGGCCACGGGATAATCGGCCACGGAGAAGAAATCATCCGACTCCAGGTGGCCTTTCAGGCGGGCGTTCATGTCCGGATCCTCGATGTCCAGGACAACGATCCGGGTCATGTCGATCTCCACATAACCGGCCAGCAAGGAGCCGTCATAAACATAAATTTCGCCGGACCGGATCCCGATGGTGCCGTCATGCCCCCCTCCGGTAATGCGCCGCCCTTCCCAGGCCACTTCGCTCAGGTCCGGGTTGAAGCGGTACACATCCACATCCTCCGGAATTTCTCCCAGCTCCAATTGTTCCATCACTTCGGCTTTCCTGTCGGCTTGCGGACCGCAGGAGGCCATGGCGACCATGGTGGCCGCAATCACTGCAAACAGTTTCATTGGTTTTTTCATCTTGCTTATCGTTTTAAGATTCGGGGTTTATAACAGATTTATTCAGTTTAAGGCGTAGCGGATTAAACAAAAACACCCGGGCATTGTTTCGGTTTTAATAATTTTTAACAAAGCAGGCAGCCAGGGGAAGGCCAGGCTGTTTTCCCCTGACGCTGAGTAAGGAAGCATCCTGTCTGGCCGGGGTATGCGGTTTGCTGGCAATAAAACCACTTCAGGCATTCAACCCTGGAGTTGTTAATAATATAACAAATTAAAAAAATATTGTATTTTTGTTGGGCAAGCAGGGAAAATCCCGTGCGCGTCAGGATGTTTTGACGAAAGGGGTTTTTTCTTGAGAAAAAAATTCCTAATTTTGGGTCGCCTTCATGCCGAGGACCATCATTGCACCCTGATTACTAACAAGTTTCCAAGCCGGAAACCGGCGATACCAGGCCAGGCATCCCGGAGATGCCCCACGCCTCTGAGGCCTGTATTATGGCAGGCAGCGGCCCCGGAAGGCAGATCAGAAAGACAGTCACAAAACAATACACAAGCGTTATTTGCCCCATAAACCCGATGAATATGCAGACAAAACTTCAGGAGCTCACCGAAAAGATCTACCAGGAAGGCATTGACAAGGCCAATGAGGAGGCCGGGAAGATCCTTGCCGACGCCCGAAAGGAAGCCGCCGGCCTGTTGTCCAAGGCAAAGCGAGAGGCTGCTGAGCTGATCGAAAAGGCAGAAAAGGAAGCCGGGGAGCTCAAGAAAAATTCCTTGAATGAACTGCAGCTTTCCGCCCGGCAGGCCCTATCCGATTTAAAACAGAAAGTGGCGGAGCTGATAGAAGCCAGGGCCATTCAGCCTGAGACCAAAGGGGCTTTCAAGGAGGTGGCTTTTACCCAGGAGGTGATCAAGACGGTGGTGAAAAACTGGAACCCGGAAAGCGGGGACCCCGTCCGGCTGGAGGTCCTGCTTCCCGCCACCCAGCAAAAGGAATTTGAAGGGTTTTTTAAGGGAAAAGTCAGGGACCTTCTCGGCAAGGGGATTGAAATCTCCTACAGCGACAGGCTCAAAGGGGGTTTCAAGATCGGCCCCAAGGATGGCGGCTACCTGGTATCTTTCTCGGATGAGGATTTCGAGCACTTCTTCCAGGCATTCCTGCGCCCCAGATTGATTGAGCTGCTTTTCAGCAACGACAAGAAGTAGGAACCCGCATTTCTCAGAGACCCCAAACCAATGCCCGGAAAGCGACATTATTATTACCTGGTGGCCGGATTACAGGACATTGCCCTGGACATCCACAAGCTGATCCAGAGCCAGCTGGCCTTCAAAAATGAACTGAAAACCTCCTTGCATGCGGACGATTTCCGACTGGTGGAGAAACTTTTTCTGCCGCACGACCATGCCAACCTCCTGAACCTCCTGCAAAAGACCGGAAAGGAGTTCCGGGAGAAAGGCAATTACACCCAGGAGGAACTGGAGGAGGGCCTCCGGGAGCCTGCCGGCCTGCCTGCCTATATGGCACAATTCATCGAAGCGTTCAGGGAAAAGGAACCATTGTTCCCCGGAATGGATCCGGAGAACGAATTGACCACCCTTTTTTATGACCACATGCTCCGGAACGAATCCAATGAGTTCCTCCGGGAGTGGTTCCGGTTCGATCTGACGGTCAGGAACATCATGACGGCCCTCAATGCCCGCAAGCACAAGGTGGATTACGAACACCAGGTGATCGGGAGCGACGAACGCTCCGAATCCATTCGCAGGAGCCACGCCAGGGACTTTGGCCTGGGATCCGAAATCGATTACCTGGAGGATCTGGTCAACCTGTCCCGCATCGATGACATTCAGGAAAGGGAAAAATCCCTGGATGAATTCCGCTGGGAGTACCTGGAGGAAGCCACCTTTTTTCATTATTTCACCATCGAGCGCATCCTGGCATTCGTGATCAGGCTGGGCATGGTGGAACGCTGGCTGGCCATTGACAGGGACCACGGGAACGAGCTGTTCAAAAAGCTGCTTAAGGAGCTTCAGACCAGCTACACCCTCCCCGACACATTCAAAGAATAACAAGATGAAAGGAGCCCCGGGCCCGCCGAAACAGGACCCGGCCGGACTCCAAAAACCACATTAAAAACGAATCGAATGAGCACTATTGGTAAGGTAACCGGGATCATCTCAAACCTCGTGATCGTTGAGACCGAAGGGCGGACGGCACAGAACGAGATCTGCTTCATCAAACACGGAGATACCCGCCTGATGGCCGAGGTCATCAAGATTGTCGGCATCAAGGTGTATGTGCAGGTCTTTGAAAGCACACGAGGCCTTAAGGTGGGCGCGGAAGTGGAATTCATGGGCCATATGCTGGAGGTAACCCTGGGTCCCGGCATTCTTTCCAAGAATTTTGACGGCCTGCAAAACGACCTGGACAAAATGGAAGGGGTGTTCCTCAAAAGGGGGGAATACACGGATCCGTTGGATGACGGCCGGGATTTTGAGTTCAGACCCATTGCCCAAAAGGACGACAAGGTCGTTCCCGGGAGCTGGATCGGGGAGGTCAGGGAGAACTGGATGCCCCACAAGATCATGGTCCCTTTCAAGTTCAGGGGAGAATACACCGTCAAGAGCGTCAAGGAGGAAGGAACCTACAAGGTACACGATACCATGGCCGTGGTCACCGATGCCGAAGGCAAAGACCATGAAATCACCATGGTGCAGAAGTGGCCGGTCAAGGTGCCCATCAAGGCCTATACCGAAAAACCCAGGCCTTTCAAGATCCTGGAAACGGGCATCCGTGTCATGGACACCCTCAATCCCATCGCCGAAGGAGGCACCGGGTTCATTCCCGGGCCCTTCGGATCGGGCAAGACCGTATTGCAACACAACCTGTCCAAGAACGCGGAAGCGGACCTGGTGATCGTGGCCGCCTGCGGGGAGCGTGCCAATGAGGTGGTGGAGATCTTCACGGAGTTCCCCGAGCTGGAGGACCCCCGCACGGGCCGCAAGCTGATGGAACGCACCACCATCATTGCCAATACCTCGAACATGCCGGTGGCCGCCCGTGAGGCATCGGTATACACGGCCATGACCATCGCGGAGTATTACCGTGCCATGGGACTGAAGGTCCTTCTGCTGGCCGATTCCACCTCCCGCTGGGCCCAGGCACTGAGGGAGATGTCCAACCGCATGGAAGAACTGCCCGGACCGGACGGTTTCCCCATGGACCTGCCGGCCATCATCTCCAACTTCTACTCCAGGGCCGGTTTCGTTTACCTGCCCAACGGGGAGACCGGCTCCATCACCTTCATCGGGACGGTGTCGCCCGCCGGCGGAAACCTCAAGGAACCCGTGACCGAATCCACCAAGAAAGCGGCCCGTTGCTTTTATGCCCTCTCCCAGCAGCGGGCGGACAGCAAGCGGTACCCGGCAATCGACCCCATCGACAGCTATTCCAAATACCTGGAGTACCCCGAAATCGCCGATTACCTCAACGAAAAGATTTCCCCCAACTGGACACAGAATGTGTTCGAGGCCAAGGACATTCTTCTCAGGGGAAAGGAAGCCTACGAGCAGATCAACATCCTGGGCGATGACGGCGTGCCGCTCGATTACCACCTGAGGTACTGGAAATCGGAACTGATCGACTTTTCCATCCTGCAGCAGGATGCCTTCGACAAGATCGATGCGTCCTCCTCCCTCGACCGCCAGAATTTCATGCTCGAAAAGGTCATTGAGATTTGCCATAAGGAGTTTTCCTTCGATTCATTCGAAGAGGTGGCCCCCTACTTCAAGAAAATCATCAACCACCTCAAGCAGATGAACTACAGCGAATTTGGGTCGGATGAATTCGGCAAGAACGAGAAGGCCCTGAAGGAAACCATCGCCGAAAGGCTTGTCACCGAAGAGGCTTCGGCCTAAAGCATTCACACTGAAAATCCCCAATAATGGAAAAAGATACCAAAGCATTTCAGCGAATCTATACCAAGCTGTTCCAGCTGACCAAGGCAACCGTCTCACTCAGGGCCAGCGGCATTGGAAATGAAGAACTGGCCATCGTGGATGGCCGGCTGGCCCAGGTGGTCAAGATCATCGACGACCTCGTGACCCTGCAGGTATTCGCCGGCACGGAAGGGATCGCGACCAATGCAGAAGTCATTTTCGCCGGCAAGGCCCCCACCCTGAAGGTGGGCGAGGACCTGGCGGGCCGTTTCTTCAATGCTTACGGTGAACCCATGGACGGCAGCCAGATCCTGGGCGATGAACGCGAAATCGGTGGCCCCAGCGTGAACCCCGTACGCCGGAAGCAACCTTCCGAATTGATTGCCACGGGCATCGCAGGCATCGACCTGAACAACACCCTGGTCACCGGACAAAAGATCCCGTTCTTTGCAGATCCCGACCAGCCGTTCAACCAGGTGATGGCCATGGTCGCCCTCCGGGCCAAGGCCGACAAGATCATCCTGGGCGGGGTGGGCCTGACCAACGACGACTACCTGTATTTCAAGCAGGTATTCGACAATGCCGGGGCGCTCGACCGCATCGTGGGATTCATCAACACCACGGAAAATCCCCCGGTGGAACGGCTCCTGGTGCCTGACATGGCCCTGACAGCGGCCGAATACTTCGCCGTGGAAAAGAACGAGAAGGTCCTGGTGCTGCTCACCGACCTGACGCTTTACGCCGATGCCCTCAGCATCGTGTCCAACCGCATGGACCAGATCCCGTCCAAGGACTCCATGCCGGGCTCCCTTTATTCCGACCTGGCCCGCCTGTATGAAAAGGCGGTTCAGTTCCCGGACGGAGGATCCATCACCATCATCGCGGTGACCACCCTTTCAGGAGGCGACATCACCCATGCCATCCCCGACAACACGGGTTACATTACCGAAGGACAGTTGTTCCTTCGCAAGGACAGCGACATCGGCAAGGTGATCGTGGATCCCTTCCGCAGCCTTTCCCGCCTCAAACAGCTGGTCATCGGGAAGAAGACCCGGGAAGACCACCCCCAGGTCATGAACGCGGCCGTCAGGCTGTATGCCGATGCAGCCAATGCCCGTACCAAGCTGGAGAACGGGTTCGACCTGACCGACTATGACGAGCGGTCCCTGGAGTTTGCCCGTGCCTATTCCGAAAAACTGCTGGCCATCGACGTCAACATCGATGTAGACACCATGCTCGAGACCGCCTACCAGCTCTTTGAGCGCTTTTTCACCCCTGCAGAGGTGGGCATCAGGCAGCAGTTCGTGGACAAATACTGGAAAAAGAACAACAACTAACGGGGAACCCATACGGGAACCCCATCCCTTATCGCCTATGGCAATCAAGTTTCAATACAACAAGACCGCCCTGCAGCAGATCAACAAACAGCTGCAGGTAAGGGAACGTGCACTGCCCACCCTCAAAAACAAAGAGGCCGCCCTGAGGGTCGAAGTCAAAAAGGCCAAAACCCAGGCGGAAGCCTACGAAAAGGAACTACAGGAAAAACTGGAGGGTTACCAGCGGGCCATTGAGTTGTGGGGCGAATTCGACAACAGCCTCGTGGCGGTCGAAGACGTGGAACTGTCGGTAAAAAAGATCGCCGGGGTCAAAACCCCCGTTCTGGAGGAGGTCAGGTTCTCCGTCAGCGGGTTCAGCCTGTTCAACCGGCCTTCCTGGTACCTGGATGGCATCAGGATCGTGAAGGAGTTGGCACAGATCGCCATCGAAAGGGAGGTGTTCGAGCAAAAAATGCAGTTGCTTGACCATGCCCGGCGCAAGACCACCCAGAAAGTGAATCTTTATGAAAAGGTCCAGATACCGGGTTTCCAGGATGCCATCCGCAAGATCAAACGCTACCTGGAAGACGAGGAAAACCTCTCAAAGGCCGCCCAGAAAATCGTAAAAACACGCATTCAGGCAATGGAGGAAAGCATATGATCATACCCATGTCAAAATTCTCTTTCCTGGTATTTCACAAGGACTACCAGGCGTTTCTCGACCGGGTCAGGGCGCTGGGTGTCGTACACCTGATTGAGAAGCGACAAGAGGTGTCGGATGAGATCCGGGAACAGTATGACCTGGTGAAACAGATTGCCGGCGTGATGAAAAGCCTTGAGCGCCGGGAAGTGGAACCGGCAACCGGCCAGGAAGCCGTGAACGGCAGGGAAGCCTTTGAACAGGCACGCAGCCTGCTCGAGGAAAGGGAACACAAAACCGGCCTGCTTCACCAGCTTGAAAAGGAAATGGTCCATGTAGGACACTGGGGCGACTTCTCTCCCGAAACCATCAGAAAACTCAGAAAAAACGACCTGCACCTGAAATTCTATACCGTGTCCTCCAGGAGGTTTGAAGAGAGGTGGTTGCAGGAGTATCCGGTTGCGGTCGTGGGACAGCATGGCGGACTCACCTATTTTGTCCTGGTCCAGCAGGGCGATGAAGCCATCGAAATCGATGCCGAAGAGATGCGCCCCCCGGAAAAGCCCATTTCCCAGCTTACACATTACCAACAGGAACTGCTCCAGGACCTGAGAGGAATCAAACAGAAGCTGGACGCACTTGCCGCGGGCAGCCTGGAAGCCATCCGCCGGCATTACCTGGAAGTGGTCGAAACCATCGACTACGGGAAAGCCCTGGAAAACACGGAAAAGCAGGCCGAAGACAAGGTCATGCTGCTCGAAGGCTGGGTGCCCGGCAACAGGGAGGAAGAATTGCTTCATTTTCTCGATGATGGCAAGGTGCTTTTTGTGAAGGAACCCCCCGCCAAAAAGGAGAAGGTACCCATCCTGCTGAAAAATCAGAAATTCGCCCGGAAATTTGAGATGCTGGGAGAACTCTACTCCCTTCCCAAATACGGGGAACTCGACCTGACGCCTTTTTTCGCCCCCTTCTACATGCTGTTTTTTGGTTTCTGTCTGGGCGATGCCGGGTACGGCCTGCTGATGGTGGGTGCGGCCCTGCTGCTGAAAAAGAAAGTGAAGAAGGAACTGAAGAACGTCATGAGCCTGGTATTTTACCTCGGCCTGTCCACCATCCTGTTCGGCATCATCGGAGGCACATTCTTCGGCATCCCCCTTTACGAAACCGGACTCCCGGTTTACAGCACCCTGGCCGACCGCTTCGCCCAGCGTGACACCGACATCAACAGCCTGCTGTTCAACCTGGCCCTGGTATTCGGCGGAGTGCAGATACTGTTCGGCCTGTTTCTCAAGGCCATCAATGAAATCCGGCAGTTCGGCTGGGGCTTTGCCATCGGCACCATCGGATGGATCACCCTGCTCGTGGGCGGGGTGTCCCTGTTCCTGTTCAGCCAACTGAGCGGCATCCCCATGGACCAGCTAAACACCCCCCTGTATATCCTTCTGGGGGTCAGCGGGCTGCTTATCCTGCCACTGAACAACCTCGGGCGCAACGTGCTGATGAATGTCGGCGCCGGACTGTGGAACACCTACAACATGGTGACCGGCATCCTCGGAGACCTGTTGTCCTACATCCGTTTGTTTGCCCTCGGCATCTCCAGCGCCATCATGGGCTTCGTGTTCAACAGCCTGGCCGTGGAAATGAGCGGCAGCATCCCGGTGCTCAACATCCTCATCATGGTCATTATCCTGGTGATCGGCCACAGCATCAACATCTTCATGTCGGGACTGGGCGCCTTCGTGCACCCCATGCGTCTGACCTTCGTGGAATTTTACAAGAACGCCGGGTTCTCCGGCGGGGGGAAAAAGTATAACCCATTCAGAAAAATCACTTAATCGTCTCATTTAATTAACCTTTAACATTATGGAACCAATTATTTTAGCTTACATAGGTGTCGGATTGATGATCGGACTGGCCGGCATCGGCAGTGCCTACGGTGTCTCCATGGGGGGCAACGCCTCGGTCGGCGCCTTGAAGAAAAACGACGAGGCCTTCGGTAACTATCTTATCCTTAGTGCACTCCCCGGAACGCAGGGCTTGTATGGCTTCATGGGCTACTTCATTCTCTCCGGTTACCTGGTGCCCGACATCAGCTGGTCCAATGCCGCGGCCATTTTTGGCGCCGGACTGGCACTGGGGTTCGTGGGACTGCTTTCTGCCATCCGGCAGGGACAGGTCTGCGCCAACGGAATCGCCGCCATCGGGTCAGGACACAACGTATTCGGAAACACCATGATCCTGGCCGTTTTCCCCGAGCTATACGCCATCGTGGCCTTCGCCGCTACCTTCCTCATTTCGGGAACCCTTTAACAGCCCCAAAGCAAGGGAACGGCAGCAAAACGTATTTCCCCGGAATACCCGGGCGGGGCATGCAACCAGGCATGCCGCCGAAATGGTTCCGGTTTCCCCAACCCACCATCCCGCCTGCGGGATGCGTGGGTTTTTTTATCCCCTTCCCCCACCGGACGGGTGGGTGTCTGAATAAATATTTTTACATTTACGCCCAGGAAGGCCCGCCTGCGGTGCTTCCGCTGTCACTGTCGACACTGAATAAACCCTGACACGATGATGAAACTGGTTTCGAACAACGGGCCTGACGGGAATGTTTCCGGCAGGCACCTCCCCCCCATGCGGCCCAGCCGGCCGTGGCTTTTCATACTGACCCTGCTGCTGCTTCTTGGGGTCCACCCCCCGTCCGCCCGGGGCGGTTATCCGGACCACCGGGAGCTTTCCGCACGGCTGCAGGCCCTGCAAAGGGCACATTCCGGCCTGGTAGAACTGGAGTCACTGGATAAAACCCTGGGCGGCAGGGAAATATGGCTTCTGAAAGTCGGATCCGGGGAACTGGAAACCCGGCCGGCCATTGCGGTGGTGGGTGGGACATCGGGCGACCACCTGCTGGGGGCGGAACTGGCCCTGCAGTTTGCAGAGAAGCTACTGGCCCGTTCGTCAGAGACCGCCATCCGGCAGCTGCTGGACTCGGTGACTTTCTATGTATTTCCGGACATGAACCCGGATGCGCGCCAGCAATATCATGCCCCCGTGCGGTATGAACGCCTGGGAAATGCGAACCCGTCCGACTATGACAGGGACGGGAAGGTGGGCGAAGACCCCTACAACGACCTGAACGGGGACGGCCTCATCACCCTGATGCGTGTAAGGGATCCCCTGGGACAATGGATGCCGCATCCGGAAGATGAGCGCATCATGGTCCGGGCCCGGCCGGAACAGGGACAGCGCGGCAGCTACCTGCTTCTGAGCGAAGGCGTCGACCTGGACAAGGACGGGTTGTTCAACGAGGACGGGGATGAAGGGGTGATCTTCAACCGCAACTTTTCTTTCAACTATCCGGCGTTCACGGCCGGGGCCGGGGAAAATGCCGTTTCCGAAATAGAAACCCGGGCCATTGCAGACTTCCTGTTCGCGGCCAAAAACGTGTTTGCGGTGGTCAGCTTCGGCCCTGCCAACAACCTGTCGGAACCATTGCGTTACAATGAACGGGAGGCCGCCGGACGCATCCCCACGGGCTGGATGGAGCCGGATGTCGCCGTCAACCAGATGGTCAGCATGCACTACCGGCGGCACGTTCACGGGGAGAACGACCCGGATGCCAGGGAGGACAGGCAGAGCAACAGCCGCAGCATATCTGCCGGGAAGGGCATTCCCGGGAGCCCGGGAGACTTCTTCCAGTGGGCTTATTTTCATTACGGCCGTTACAGCTTCAGTACACCGGGCTGGTGGATACCCGCTCCCGAAGAGCCTCGCGGCGCGAACAGGGCCGGATCCGCAGAGCCCCCCCGCCCGGGTACTTCCATCGAAGGGGCGGCGAGAAGACCCGGCGGGAGCAGCATGCAGCAGGCCGGGAGTCCCTGGGGCGACAGCCCGGCCGCTTCCATTGAAGACATCATGGCCGGGGTGCGGCAGAACGGGGGCAGCCCGGCAACCGATCCCGCCGCCCAGCTTGCATTCCTTCGGTGGGCCGGTGACATGGGGCTGGAAGATGTGTTTGTGCCCTGGACCCGGGTCGACCACCCCGGTTTTCCCGGGAAGGAGGTCGAAGTGGGCGGCATCGTGCCCCATCTCCTGAAAAGCCCTCCCCATGACATGGCGGACGAACCGGCCGAAAAGCACCTGGACTTCATCCTGGCCCTGGCGGAGAACAGGCCTCAGGTAAAGATCGGGAACGTGCGCACCGAGGCCCTTGGGAACAACCTGTTCAGAATCACCGCCGACATCGTGAACAGGGGCGCCATCCCGACCGTCTCACAAATGGGGCAAAGGGTGCGCTGGGTTCAGAAAACGGTCGTCAGAACCCAGGCTGCCGGTAATCAGGAAGTGGTCAGCGGGAAAACCGTGGACATCATCGACTCCATTGGCGGTTACGAAAAGGTGGAACGCAGCTGGCTGGTCCGGGGCAAGGGAAGCTTCGAGATCAGGGCAGGGGCGGAAAACACCGGCTTCGACACCCACACTGTCCGTTTATGACCGCCTCCCGCACTGCCCCGGGTGAATCTCCCCCTGGGTGGCAGGAACAAAAGAAATCTTTCACGTCGGATAATTATCTCATCCCATGAACAAAATCATTGCAGCAGCCCTATTGATTGCCACGTTGCTTCCGGTAAGGGCCCAGGTCAGCGACGGACGGCCGGAAGGCAACTTTTTCAAGGCCGCCGGCACCCCGGTCAACCCCAGGGTGCCTGTAAGCTGGAACCGGTATTATACCAACGAAGGCCTCCATGACATCTCCCGCAGACTGGCCGGGGCCTACCCGGAACTGGTCAGCCTGGAATCGATCGGAAAAAGCCATGAAGGACGGGACATCTGGCTTCTCAGGGTGACCAACCACCGCAACAAGCCCCACCGGGAAAAGCCCGGTTTCTGGATCGACGGCAACATCCACGCGAACGAGATCCAGGGAAGCGAAATCGCCCTGTACACCGCATGGTACCTGGTGGAGAATTACGGTAACAACCCCTTTGTCACCAGCCTGCTCGACGACAAGGTGTTCTACATTGTACCGACCATCAATCCCGACGGCCGGCATGAGTACATGGCCAATCCCAACACCGGCAGTTCACCCCGCTCGGGAACCGTGCCCCTGGATGATGACGGGGACGGGCAGGCCGTGGAGGACGGATTTGACGACCTGAACGGGGACGGCCACATCACCCAGATGCGCCGGCGCAACCCCCTGGGTCAGTACCGGGAACACCCCGATGATCCCCGCATGCTGGTGCCGGTCAAGCCGGGTGAGTTCGGCCAATGGGAGCTGTTGGGTTTCGAGGGCATCGACCGCGATGGGGACGGCCGGGTGAACGAGGACCGTGTGGGCTACTATGATCCCAACCGGGACTGGGGATGGAACTGGCAGCCCGATTACGTGCAGCGGGGGGCCTACCTCTATCCTTTTTCCCTGCCCGAAAACAGGGCGGTACGCGACTTCGTGACCGCCCATCCGAACATCGCCGGCGCACAGACCTACCACAACAGCGGGGGCATGATCCTGCGCGGACCCGGAACCCGGGAAGATGAACAAATGTACACCCGCCAGGACCGCATGGTGTACGATGCCATCGGGGAGCTGGGTGACCGGCTGTTGCCGGGCTACCGTTACATGATCCTGTATTCGGACCTGTACACCGTGTATGGTGGGCAGATCGACTGGTTTCACTTCAACCGGGGCATTTTTACCTTCACCAACGAGCTGATGACCCCCTACCTGTATTATTACGAAACCTATTCCGACCGCCAGGCTTCCCAGGAGGCCTCCTACCATTTCGATCGCCACCTGCTGTTCGAAGATGCTTTCGTTCCGTGGGAAGATTATGAACACCCCCAGTACGGGAAGATACAGGTGGGCGGGTTCAAAAAAAACCACGGCCGGATACATCCCGGCTTCATGATGGAACAGGATTTCCACCGCAACATGGCCTTCACCCTGCACCACGCCTGGCATACCCCGCAGCTCGAAGTGCATGAGCTGAGCGTGAAGGAGCTGGGCGGCGGGCTCCGGGAGGTGACCGCCGTGGTGGCCAATACCCGGCTGATCCCGACCCATTCGGGCATCGACCTGAGGTACCGCATAGAACGTCCCGATTACATTTCCCTGGAGGGAGCCAGGGTGCTGGGCGGCATGCGGGTGCTCAACCGCGACCTGAACGTGGTGGAGGAGCAGAAAGTCAACCCCTCGGTGATCGAAATCGACAACATCCCCGGCATGGGATCCGTCACCGTCCGCTGGATTGTGGATGGCGGCCGTGAAATTACGGTAACGGCCGAAAGCCGTAAAGGCGGGTTGGTCCGGGCAACCACCCGGCCCTAGAACGGAGAAAACGAACCGCATGCCTGAATCCAGACCCGCCCGGCATATTCGCTTCAATGCGCCCTTTGATCTGGTATCCGGCGCCACCCTTCCCGGGATCGAGGCAGCCTACCATCTTTACGGCAATCCGGGCGATGGCCGCCCGGTGATCTGGGTGTTTCATGCACTGACCGGCAATTCGGACCCCATGGCCTGGTGGGGCGGCATCGTGGGACCCGGACGGGTGATCGACCCGGCAAGGCACACCATCGTATGTGCCAATGTGCTGGGATCGTGTTATGGCAGCACGGGTCCGGGCAGTGTCAATCCGGCCACCGGCACCCCCTGGCTGCGCGACTTTCCCCTGGTCACCATCCGCGACATGGTCGCCGCCCATGAACTGCTCCGGGAACACCTGGGGATCGGACAGATCGACCTGGCCGTGGGCAGTTCCCTGGGGGCCTTCCAGGCCCTGGAATGGGCCGTTGGCCATCCGCACCGCATCCGGCGGCTACTGTTCATCGCGGCTTCCGCCCGTTGCAGTCCGTGGGCAAAGGCCTTCAATGAAGCCCAACGAATGGCTATACGGGCAGACCAGACATACTGGGGCAACCATCCCAAGGGAGGGCAGGAGGGTTTAAAAGCCGCCCGCGCCATCGGCATGCTCAGCTACCGCAGCCACGATGCCTATGGCACCACCCAGGATGACGGGGAAACGGAAAATCCGGAAGGATACCGGGCCTGCTCTTACCAGCGCTACCAGGGAGAGAAACTGGCCGGACGGTTCAACGCCCATGCCTATGTCACCCTGACCCGGGCCTTCGACTCCCACGATGTGGGCAGGGGCCGGGGCGGCATCAAAACCGCCCTGTCGGCCGTGCGCGCCATGACCCGCTGTGTGGGGATAGAAACCGACCTGCTGTTCCCGCCCCAGGAAGTGGCGCAGGTTGCCGGGGGCATCCCCGGGGCCTCCTGCCGGCACATCCGCAGCCTTTACGGCCACGACGGCTTTTTAGTAGAAAACGATGCCATGGCGGAAATCATCCGGGAATGGCTTCCATAGCCCCGTGGTGGTTGGCAGGGGGCCACGGTCCGGATGCGTCCGCCCCGGAGGCACTTCAGGCCCTGCCGCGGCGGGCAAAGCGTCCCTTGAGGGATTCATATACCGGCATGACGATCAGCATCATGCCCATGAAATAGACGGCGTCCTCCACCGGGATGGTGAACAGGCGAATGCCCAGGTTCTCGGCGTCATTGTAGCTGACCACCGGCAGTGAAGTCAGCACCCCGTTCACCATCAGGAAGGGCAGCAGCATGATCAGGTAGGTTACATAATAGTGGCTGAGCCAGCGGCGGTGTGAACCCAGCAGTGGCTGGACCAGGCTCATGATGCCGGCCACCAGCATCACGACCAGGGTGTAGAGGCGGTGGGTGTTAAACAGGGCCAGGAGCAGGAAAAGCCCTCCCGATCCGACGGCAATCCAGAGGGAGGCCGCCGGAAAATGCAGGCGAGGCAGAAAATACCGCACCACCTCGTAGGAGAAAACCACGCAATAAGGGATCACGACAAAGAAAAGCCACTCTTCCAGGGGTAAATTCACCAGGGAGAATCCCGTCACAAAGCGGTCGTTGAACGACCAGACCCCGTGGTGGGTGAAGAGGATGTCCCAGGGAATGTAAACCAGCATCATCACAAAGGTCCCGGCAAGCAAGGGAAGCCAGTATTGCCGGAAGCGGATGCGGGGTTCAAAACTGCGCAGCAGGGGAACGGCGATGCTCCCGGCCAGCAGGAGGGCGTAGGTATGGGGTTGCATGATTTTCTGATGCCTGTGGGCGGCCCGCTTCCGGGGCACTGTCTGCAAACGAAAGGAACCGCCCGGTTCAATAACTTACTAACAGCCCGGGAATGATTTTGTTTGGCCAGCGGGGGGTTGTAATACACAATTTTCGTAAATTGTGCCATGGGAATCCTCATCGCATCCACCGTCATCCTGGCCTGGGGGGGGCACCTGGCCTACATCCTTCTGTACGTGCCGTTTTCCTTTTCCAACCCCTGGGTGTATGTCCATATCCTGGTGCAGGCCTATCTCTACACGGGGCTCTTCATTACGGGACATGATGCCATGCACGGGAATATCTCCCGGGAAAAGTGGGTGAATACCTTCTTCGGGAACCTGGCCACCCGGCTTTTCGCAGGGCTGTCCTACAAAAAGCTGCGCAGGAATCACGGGCTGCACCATAAGGATCCCGCCAGCGGGAATGATCCGGACTTCTATGTGGGGTCCCAGAATTTCTGGGCCTGGTGGGCGGTGTTCATGTGGCGCTACCTGAGCCTGTGGCAGCTGCTGATCATGGCGGTGCTGTTCAATGTGCTCAGCCTGTGGTTCGACGGGGTCAAGGTGCTGTTTTTCTGGGCCCTGCCGGCCATACTGGGCACCTTTCAGATGTTCTGGGTCGGCGTTTACTGGCCCCACCGCAAGCCCCACCTGCCACAGATGGGCGTCCACCGGGCACGCACCCAGCGCAAGAACCATCTCTGGGCCATGATGAGCTGTTATTTTTTCGGCTACCACTCGGAACACCACGAAAACCCCCGCATTGCCTGGTGGCAACTACACCGGACAAAGCAATAGGCCTTATTCTTTCAGCTTGCCGAGGCAAGCCTTCAGGCTGTCACGCCAATAGGGAATGTCCAGTCCGAACTCCCTCTTGATGCGGTCCTTGTTGAGCACGCTGTAATGGGGGCGGGCGGCCGCCGCCTCAATGTCTTTGGTGAGCACGGGCAGCAGCCTGCAGTCGGCCCCGCTGAAATCCAGGATGGCCTTGGCAAAATCGAACCAGCTGGCCACCCCTTCATTGCTGTAATTGTAGATTTCGCCCCGCACGCGGGAAGGCAGGCGCGGGATCATGTGCAGGATGGCCCGGGCCAGATCGGCCGCATAGGTCGGGGTACCCACCTGGTCGTACACCACCCTAAGCTCCTTCTCCGTGGCGGCCTTGCCCAGGATGGTCTTGACGAAGTTGCTGCCGTGGGAGGAGTACAGCCAGGAGGTGCGGATGATGACCGAGCGTTTGGCATTGAAAATCACTTCGATCTCACCTTCCAGCTTGGTCTTTCCGTAAATGGTCCTGGGGCTCGCCGTATCGTTCTCGGTGTAGGGACGAAACCCCTTGCCCTCGAACACGTAGTCGGTCGAGACATGCACCATCAGGGCATGGGTCCTGGCCGTCGCCTCAGCCATAGACTTGGCCGCAGCGGTGTTCAGCAATGCGGCACCCTCCCGGTCGTCTTCCGCCAGATCCACCGCCGTGTAGCCCACGCAATTGATCAGGCACCCGATGTCGTTTTTCTTCAGGTATTTGTAGACCGCATCTCCCGAGGTCACATCCAGGTCTTCCTTATCCGTAAAGAAAAAACGGAAATCCGGATATGCCGGGCCCAGGTCCCTCAGCTCGCTGCCAAGCTGGCCATTGCTCCCGGTAACCAGTATATTCATAGCAAACCATTTGATTGAAAGCCGGTCTTCGTTGCTCCAGGGGGGCCGGACCGTTACGGCAAATTTATTCTTTTTTTTCATCCTGTGATGGCATTTATTGCGCTGCCCCCTTTCCATTCTGTGACAGCCCCTATTTGGAGTCAGGCGAATAAATTAATCTGTTAAATTTGAAGGAGAAAAGCGGTCCATAACCAAAACCTGTCACAACATGCCGGAATCAACCATCGAGCGGGAAGCGCTCGACACCACACGCAAGGCCTTGTTCATCAACCTGGATGATACCATTTACGGATCCTTCGCCGAAATTGGCGGGGGACAGGAGGTGGCACGGTGCTTCTTTCAGTCGGGCGGGGCTTCAGGCACCGTGGCGCGGACCATCTCGGCTTACGACATGGCTTTCAGCGACTCCCTCTATGGGAAAACCCCGGGGAAAAGGTATGTATCCGAAAACCGGCTGATGCAGATGCTGGACATGGAGTTCCGCAGCCTGGTGGACCTGCTTGGAGAGAAACGGCAGCAGGATACCCGCTTCTTTGCCTTTGCCAACACCGTGACCACCCTGAACTACCGAAAGGACAACGAAGCCCACGGCTGGGTGGGGGTCCGCTATCAGCTCAGACCCGGGGCAAAACCCAATGACGTGGTGCTGCATGTGCGGCTGCTGGAGAACGACAGCCTGTTGCAGCAGAAGACCCTGGGCATCCTGGGCGTCAACCTGATCTATGCTTGTTATTACAATTATCAGTATCCGAACAGTTTTCTCAAGTCCTTGCTGGAGTCCATTTCGGAAGACCGGATCGAGATCGACATGATCCGCATGGGGGGTCCGGAACTGGGCTATGTGGACAACCGGCTGCTGGCCGTCCAGCTGGTCAAAAACGGCATGACCCCCGTGACCATGTTCGACCGGCACGGACAGGTGCAACAGCCCGCAGATGTGTTGTACAAAAAGAACATCATGGTGCTCCGGGGCAGTTTCCGTCCCATCACCTATGTGGGATTTGACATGTTGCGAAACGGCTTCGCCTTGTTTAAGGAAGAAGTGGGCTTCGACAGGGAGAATACCGAGGTGCTTTGCGAAATGACCCTCAACAACCTGATGGAAGCCGGAAATTTTGATGAAAGGGATTTCCTGGACCGGGTCGATATCCTGTGCGGGATGGGACGCAGCGTGATGATTTCCAATTTCCGGGAGTTCTACAAGCTGGCTGGCTGGTTCCGGCGCTTCCGGCTGAAAAACATCCGCATGATCATTGGGGCCCAGACCTTTGGAAACGTCCTCGACGACTGCTATTACCGGCACCTGCGCGGGGGCATCATGGAAGCTTTCGGCAAGTTGTTCATGGAAAACCTCCGGGTATATATCTATCCGGGAAGGGAAAAAGACGGGGGCGAGGTCATCTCCATTGACAACATGCCCGTCAAGGAAGAACTGAAATACCTCTACAAACACCTGGTGGAGAACCGGTTCATAATGGACATTACCCACTACCGGGAAGACACCCTCCCCTATTTCTCCCACCTGGTGCTGCAGAAGATCAAGAACGGGGATTCTGATTGGGAAAAAATGGTCCCTCGTTACGTGGCCGCCTTCATCAGGAGCAAGCACTTATTCGGGTACCAGTCCGCAGAATAAGGCTTCCCGTCGGATGGGTTCTCAGAAATCGTCGAATTCCATCATGCCGTTGTCCTCTCCGGGCTGCTGGCGGCGGCGCTGGTTGTTGTTGCGCTCGAACTCATTGATGCGAAAGGAAAACCCAAGGAACAACATCCGGCTGTTGCGCACCCTTTCCATGTCGATGGTAAAATTGTCCCCGTAATTGTACATCCTGAACCGCTGTGAGTTGAAGATGTCGCTGAGGCGCAGGGTAATGGTGCCCCGGTTTGCCAGGACATTCTTCCTGACGGCCACATCCGCCGCATACATTTCTCGCATCTCCCCCTGCAGCATCACCACGGGGGAATTGTAAAAGGCATTCAGCTGGGCACTCCAGCCGCGGGGCAGGGTGAAATTGTTGACCACCCGGGCGGTCCAGGAGTAACTGTCGTTGCGCATTTCGGCCATGGGACCGCCCCCCTCCACAATGCGCCTGAAATAGCTGAACGTGCCGTTCAGACGGTACCAGGAAGCGAGCTGTCTGGAGGCCACGAGCTCTGCCCCGTAAGAAATGCCCGTATTGAGATTTTCCCAGGTGGAGTAAGCAATGCCGTTTTCGTCCATGGTCCGGAACCGGGTAATCATGCCGTCGGTGTGCCGGTAAAACAGGCTGGGGTTCAATGTCAACCTCTCCCAGAACCGGGTAAAGCCAAGCTCCAGGGAATTAATGTATTCAGGACGAAGGCCGGGGTTGCCGAAGCTCAGATCATAGGGATCCGAATAACTCACGAAAGGGTTCAGCACCCGGTTGTTCGGACGGCTGATGCGGCGGCTGTAGCTGAGTTGTGCACTGCGGTTGTTTTCGAAGTTTCGCCTCAGGTGCAGGCTGGGAAACAGGCTGAAATATTGGTTGTTGAACACCTCCTGGGTGGTTCTCTGGTTGGCCTGCACAAAGGCCTGCTCCATGCGCAGACCGGCCTGCAGGCTGTAGGCCCCAAGCATGGCGGAGTAAATACCATAGGCGGAGTAAACCTGCTCACGGAACACGAAGCGGTTGCTCAGGCCCGGGTTGTTGATCCAGGCCTGAGCCTCCATATCATATCCCAGGAAGTTGAAGTCGCTGTCCATCTCCCTGAGGTAAGCACGCCCACCTGTTTCCAGCTTGCGGTCTTCGCCCATCGGATGCACATAATCCAGCTGGGCGGAAAACAACCAGTTGCTGCCCTCCATGATGGTATTTTCCATCAGGCCAGGGCTTCCTTCAGGGGACCCGTTCCGGTCCGTAAAGCGTTGCTGGTTGTCTTCAGTGCGCATCATGCTGCGGTTGCTGAATACCAGGTCGGCAATCAACTCGCGGTTGCGCTCGGGAAAACTGCGGCGGTAATTCAGTGAATAATTCATGCCTGCGTGGTCCATATCATCGTCCGACACCCTGGTAAAAAACCCGGTGGGATCCAGGCGGCTGCCCAGGGAGCTGTAATCCGTTTCGTTGAGCCCTCCCCGCTCCCAGCTGTTATACATCACGGAGAATGTGAGGGTGTTGAAACGGTTCATCTGATAGTCCAGTCCCAGGGTCGCGTTGTGCGAATTCATCCGGTTCTCGAAATCCATCTGCTGGTCCAGAAAGGTGGTGTCCGACAGGAAGCTGGTGCGGAAGCTGCTCCCGAAGCCGTCGGTCCTGGACAGGCGTCCGCTGTAATTGGCAAAAAAATTGACATCGCCTGTTTTATAGTTCAGGTTCAGGGAGCCGTTGTACCTGTTACGGGAGCTGGCATTGAGCGACAGCATGCCGTTGTATCCCGACCGGCGCTCCTTCTTCAATACGATGTTGATGATCCCGGATGTCCCGTCCGGAGCATAACGGACAGAAGGGTTGGTGATGACCTCGATGCGGTCGATCATGCTGGACGGGATCTGTTCCAGTGCCTCCGAGCCACTCAGGCCCGTCAGGCCGGAAGGGCGCCCGTCCACCAGGATGGTCACATTGGCGCTGCCACGCAGGCTCACATTGCCGTCGAAATCCACGGCCACGCTGGGAATGTTCTGCATCAGCTCAATGGCGGTGCCCCCGGTGGCGGTCAGCTCCTGGCTGACATTGAACACACGGCGGTCCAGGCCGACCTCCATCAACTCCCTGGCTGCCTCCACCGTAACTTCTGAGAGGGTCCTGCTTCCGGGCTGCAGACGGATGGTGCCGGCATCAAATTCGGCCGATCGGGGGGATATTCCGATGCCGGGCACGTCCAGCGGGGGGTAACCGACATAATTCACCCGCATGTAAAAACGCCCCGGAGGAACCCGGTCTATAAGGAAACGGCCCGTTTCGTCGGAAATGGACCCGGTGACCATGGTGGAGTCCCGCTCCCGGAAAAGGACAATGCTGGCGAACATCAGGGGTTCGCCGCTCTCGTCATCGAGGAGCAGTCCGCCAACCTTTCCCAGGGCAGGAAATGATTCCGCTTTGGCGTTTTCATTGACGGTGTTGCCGGCCGGGGCAGGGGACGTGGCAAACACTCCTGGGATAAACGCCATCAGGAGGGCAAACAAAATGATACGGGGCTTATTAAAAGGGTTCCGGTTCATGGCGTATTGGGTGCTTGATAGGTGTGGCATCAAAAAAAGAATTCTGGTTTTGTTTTATTTTTATTTAGACTTATTAAACAAATTTACGACAAAATGTTTCAACCCACAACAGGGAAACCATGGGCGCCCGGTCAGTTTTATCATTTTTTAACATGGCGGGCAGGCAAGGGGATGTTGCCTGCTTTGTATTATCTTTGCATCTGATCCAGGAAACCATCATGGCAGAAAACTATTCAGAAGAAACCATCCGGACACTCGACTGGAAGGAACACATCCGCATGCGTCCGGGCATGTACATCGGCAAACTGGGCGACGGGGCCTCCCCCGACGACGGCATTTATGTGTTGATCAAGGAAGTCATCGACAATGCCATCGATGAACACATCATGGGTTTTGGAAAGACCATTGAAGTAAAAATCGATGAAAGGCAGGTGACAGTCCGGGATTATGGCCGGGGAATCCCCCTCGGGAAGGTGGTCGACTGCGTCTCAAAGATCAATACGGGGGCCAAATACGACAGCAAGGTATTCAAGAAGACCGTCGGATTGAATGGGGTGGGCACCAAGGCCGTGAATGCCCTGTCGGGTTCTTTCCGCATCGAATCTTTGCGGGAAGGCCGTTCCAAGGTGGCCGACTTCCGCATGGGAGAACTGATCGAGGAACATCCGGAAGCAAACAGCACCCACCGCAGCGGCACCATCGTGACCTTTGTGCCGGATGAAACCATCTTTGGCAAGTTTCGCTTCATCGATGAATACATCGAAAAGCTCCTGTGGAATTACGTGTTCCTGAACCGGGGTCTGACCATCGTGTTCAACGGGCAGAAGCTTCAGGCCCAGAACGGACTGATGGACCTGCTCAACCGGAATATCGACACCCCGCTGTGTTATCCCATCATCCACCTCCAGAATGACGACCTGGAATTCGCCTTCACCCACAGTGCCTCCCAGTACAGCGAGGAATACTATTCTTTTGTGAACGGCCAGCATACCACCCAGGGGGGCACCCACCAGGCAGCCTTTCGCGAGAGCCTCAACCGGACCCTGAGGGAGTTTTACAAGAAGGATTTCGATGCCAACGACATCAAGACCTCCATCATTGTGGCCCTGAGCATCAAGGTCCAGGAGCCGGTCTTCGAGTCACAGACCAAAACCAAGCTTGGTTCCCAGTATATTGAACCGGATGGTCCGAGCATCAAGAATTACATCAACGACATCGTCAAAAGGCGGCTGGACAACTACCTGCACATGAACCCGGAAACCGCCGAAGCCCTTTTGAGAAAAATCCTTCAATCGGAAAAGGAACGCAAGGACATGGCCAGCATCAAAAAACTGGCCAGGGAACGGGTAAAGAAGGCAAGCCTGCACAACAAGAAACTGCGCGATTGCCGTATACACTATAATGACAACCATCCGCAGCGGCTCGACTCCACCCTCTTCATCACCGAAGGAGACTCAGCCAGCGGATCGATCACCAAAGCGCGGGATGTGAACACCCAGGCTGTCTTCAGTCTCAAGGGCAAGCCCCTTAACAGCTACGGCCTGACCAAGAAGATCGTTTATGAAAACGAGGAGTTCAACCTGCTGCAGGCAGCCCTGAACATCGAGGACAGCCTGGAGGACCTGAGGTATAACAACATTGTCGTCGCCACCGACGCGGATGTGGACGGCATGCACATCAGGCTGCTTTTACTCACTTTTTTCCTGCAGTTCTTCCCCGACCTGGTGCGCAACGGCCACCTGTACATCCTGCAGACACCCTTGTTCCGGGTACGCAACAAACAGCAAACCTTTTACTGCTACTCGGACAAGGAAAAACAGGAGGCCATCGGCACTCTGGGCGGGAAACCCGAGATCACCCGCTTCAAGGGACTGGGTGAGATTTCACCGGATGAGTTCGGAAATTTTATCGGGAAAAGCATCCGGCTGGACCCGGTGATCCTGAGAAAGGACCTGGGCATCGGGGACATGCTGTCGTTTTACATGGGCAAAAACACCCCGGAGAGGCAGAATTTCATCATCGACAACCTGCGCGTGGAGCTGGATGTCCTGGAGGAAGCCTAAAGCGGATCCCAGTCGGACCAGGCCCTGAACTGATCCCTGAAACTGTCGAGGGGACAGCGGGGCAAGGTAAGCGTACTGGTGCATTCCTGGTGCGGAAGGGTGGCCAGGAGGCTTTCCCCCATGGGATCGATCACCGCGGAGTCTCCCGAGTGGGACACCCCCCGGCCGTCGACGCCCACCCGGTTGACCCCCACCACATAGCACTGGTTTTCAATGGCCCTTCCCATGAGCAAAACCCTCCAGGCATGGCTGCGGCTTTCCGGCCAGTTGGCCACATAAAGCAATATGTCATAGTCGAAGCCTTTTCCCGGATCGTGTCTGTTGCGGCTCCACATGGGAAACCTCAGGTCGTAGCAGATCATGGGCAGGATTTTCCAGCCCTTCAGGGTCATGATGCATTTGTCCCGTCCCGGGGTGTACGGACCATTCTCTCCGGCATGGCTGAACAGGTGCTTCTTGTCGTAATACTGCAAGCGGCCGTCCGGGGGCATCCAAATGAACCGGTTGAAGAACCGTCCTCCCTCGGCCACGGCAATGCTGCCGCAAAGCACACTTCCCTTATCGGACGCCTGCCTGCGCATCCAATCCAGGGCCGGGCCCTCCCCGAAGGGTTCGGCCACCCGCCGGGCATCCATGGAAAAGCCCGTCGAAAACATTTCCGGCAACACGATCAGGTCTCCCGGCCCGTCCAGGGCGGCGAGCTTCTCAGAAAACATGTCCAGGTTTTTCTGTGGCTCCTCCCAGAACAGATCGGACTGTACCAGGCTAAGGGTCAGATTTTGCATAGGATGTTGGCGGCTTTTTCGAGGGTTTCTTCTGATTTCGCGAAACAGAACCTCAGGATTCGCTGGTTTTCCGGCTTGGAATAAAAGGAAGAGACCGGCACGGCAGCCACCTTGTGCTCCCGGACAAGCCGCCGGGCAAAATCCATCTCCTCCTCTTCAGAAATGTCGCTGTAGTCGAGTAGCTGGAAATAGGTGCCCCCGGCGGGCACGGCCTTGAAACGCGATCCCTGCAAGGCCTGGAGGAAGAAATCCCGCTTCTTTTGATAGAACGGACCAAGGCCTTCGTAATGTGCCGGATCCTTCAGGTACCCGGCCAATGCATGTTGCACCGGGGTGTTGGCGGCAAACACCATGAATTGATGGGTCTTCCTGAATTCCTTCATAAGGATCTCAGGGGCCACACAATAACCTGTTTTCCATCCTGTTGCATGAAATGTCTTTCCGAACGAACACACCACCAGGCTTCTTTCGACCAGGGCTGGATAACGGCACACGCTCTGATGAACCTGCCCCTCAAAAAGAATGTGTTCATACACCTCGTCACTCAGGACGATGATCCCTGAATTGGCTGTCAGCTTGTCGAGCTGTTCCATGTCCTCCGACTGCAGCACGGTGCCGGAAGGGTTATGGGGTGAGTTGATGATGATCATGCGTGTCCTGGAACTCACCAGCCTCTTCACCTCTTCCCAGTCGATCCTGAAATGCGGGGGTTTCATCCTGAATGGAATGGGCATGCCCCCGTTCAGCCGGATGGCCGGCGCATAACTGTCGTAAGCCGGCTCGAACACAATGACCTCATCCTCGTCCTTTACAAAGGCGGTGATGGCTGTGAACAGGGCCTGGGTCGCGCCGGCCGTGACGGTAATCTCGGTTTCCGGCTCATAAGAAGCACCGTAAAGGGTCCGGGTCTTCCCGGCGATCATCTCGCGCAGCTCCATCAGCCCCGGCATGGGGGCGTATTGGTTGCAGCCTTTCTTCATGGCTTCATGGACCCGCTTGATCAGCTCCGGAGAAACCGGAAAGTCGGGGAAGCCCTGAGACAGGTTGATGGCCCCATGCTCCCTTGCCAGGGAGGTCATAACCGCAAATACGGAGGTCCCGGTATTGGGGAGCTTGGAGGCGATCGAATCAGGGAAAAAGCTCATATCTTCCTTCGAAAAAAATAGTACTTTTGCAACAAATGGGATTTTCCCGTACAGGGGGTAAAATTACTTTTTTTTTTCATAAGCAGGATGACAATGAAGACGATCGACCAGATTAATTTTTCAGGTAAACGGGCCATTGTACGCGTTGATTTCAATGTACCCATCGACCAGAACAATCATATTACAGATGACAGCAGGATGCGTGCGGCCGTGCCCACCATCCGCAAGATCCTGGATGACGGGGGCAGTGCCATCCTCATGTCCCACCTGGGACGTCCCAAGGAAGGCCCCGAGGACCGGTTCTCCCTGAGGCACCTGCAGAAACACCTGGGCAAACTGCTCGGGCTGAAGGTGCTCTTTGCCGGCGATTGCATCGGTGAATCGGCCATTCAGCAGGCCGAAGGCCTGAAGCCCGGAGAAGTCCTTCTGCTGGAGAACCTCCGGTTTTACAAGGAGGAAACCAAGGGCGACGAAGCATTCGCCTCCCGCCTGGCCTCCCTGGCCGATGTATATGTCAATGACGCCTTCGGGACGGCTCACAGGGCCCATGCCTCCACCACCATCATTGCCCGTTTTTTCCCGGAGGCCAAATATTTCGGCTACATCATGACCCGGGAACTGGAAAGCATCGACAAGGTTCTCAGGGACACCCGGAAGCCCTACGCGGCAGTTATCGGAGGGGCCAAAGTCAGCACAAAGATCGAGATCATCAACAACCTGCTCGACAAGGTCGACGACCTGATCATCGGGGGGGGCATGATGTTTACCTTTATCAAGGCCCAGGGGGGCAGGATCGGCAACAGCATGGTGGAGGACGACTACCTGGAGACCGCCCGTGAAATCCTGTCATCGGCACGCGCCAAAGGCGTGAAAATTCACATTCCGACCGATGCCGTGATTGCCGACAGCTTTTCGAACGATGCCAAATTCAGGGAGGCCCCCGCAACCCGCATCCCCGAAGACTGGCTGGGCCTGGACATCGGCCCGGAGTCCGTTAAAAAGTTCGGGGAAGTCATCCGGCAGGCAAAAACCATCCTCTGGAACGGCCCCATGGGGGTGTTTGAAATGAGCCATTTTGCCACCGGCACCCGGGCCATCGCCCTCGCATTGGCGGAGGCCACGGAAAAAGGGGCTTTCACCCTGGTGGGCGGAGGCGACTCGGTGGCAGCGATCAACCAGATGGAGCTGGCAGACAAGGTCAGTTATGTGAGCACCGGGGGCGGGGCCCTTCTGGAATACATGGAAGGGAAAATCCTTCCGGGCATCCAGGCCATCCAGGAAGACTAAGATCCGTCCGGCGGTACCAGGCTCCGGATCACCTCCAGCAACCGGTCCTCGTCCAGGGGTTTGGTCATGTACTCATCCATGCCCGCTTGCAGAAAACGCTCGCGGTCACCGGCGATCGCATAGCCTGTGATGGCCACGATCGGGGTGTGTTTCCCCAATGCTTCCTCCTCCGACCGGATGATGCGGGTCGCCTCAAAGCCGTCCATGCGGGGCATTTGGCCGTCCATCAGAATCAGGTCGTATTCGTTTGTCCGGTATTTTTCCAGGGCGGCCTGTCCGTTGGATGCGGTATCGGCCGTCCATCCCTGGGAACGGAGGAAACCGGCCAGGTACATCTGGTTGATGGCTTCGTCCTCAGCCACCAGAATCCTCAGGGGGCGGCCGGAGGGCAGGGGTTGTGCGGCAGGCTGCCGGACCTGAGTCCTATTTCCCATGGTCACCAGGGGAATCACAAACCGGACCGTTGTCCCCTTCCCGTAGGTGCTCTCAAAGCTTACGCTTCCCTGCATTAGCCCGGCAATGCTTTTCACAATGCTTAAACCCAGGCCTGTGCCCTGGTACTCTTTTTTCGGGGAGCTGTCCAGTTGCCGGAAGGAGTCGAACACGGCCGGAATGTCTTCCAAACGGACCCCAATCCCGGTATCCCGGACCGAAAACTCCAGGCGGGGACCCTGCTCCTTCAGGCACGACACCCCGAGCCTTACCCTGCCTTCCCGTGTAAATTTCAAGGCATTGCTCAGCAGGTTGCCCAGCACCTGCAGGATCTTCTGCTCGTCCGAGTAAAGAAGATCGGGAACCCCATCGCCATAGGATACTTCGAGCGATAATCCCTTTTCCCGCGCCTGTGGCCGGAATAACCCGAGCAATTCATCCACAGACTCTTTCAGGTTGAATGCCGCATACTGAAGGGACACCCGCCCTGCCTCAAGCCTTGAATAATCAAGGATGTCCTTGAGGATGCCCTGCAGGTTTCTCGAAGAAAACAATATGGATTTCAGGCAGGAGGACTGCTCCTCATTCAGGGGTGTTTTCAACAGCGTATTCGCCATTCCGATGGTGGCATTGAGCGGGTTTCTTATTTCATGACTCAAATTGGCCAGGAACTCGGATTTGGCCTGGTTGGCCTTTTCTGCCACTTCCTTGGCCTTGATCAGCCGCTCCTTCTCCAGGCGCTCGGAGATGTCCCGCGTCACAGCCACGATCTCCCGGACCAGTCCCGTTTCATGGTCAAGGACAACCTGGTTGTTGGTTTCCACCCACAGGTACCCCCCTGCTTTCTTTTTGAGCCGGCATGCTTGTATTGTCCCGCTGCCGTTGCCCCCGATCAGGCTGGCGTGGGCAAGCCTGACCTTCTCCATATCCTTTGGATGGACCAGCATGGTAAAGGGTTTTCCCAGGAGTTCTTCGGCAGCATAGCCAAGGAGTGTCTCTGCGGCAGGGGAGACAAAAAGAAAGGTATGGTCCCAGCTGAACCTGGATATCATGTCACTGGAATGCTCGGTCAGCAAACGATACTTCCTTTCGCTCTCCCTCAGGGCCCTCAGTGAGTCCGCCAGATGCCGGCCCATCCGGATGTGGTTTAAGGCCTGGGCCACTGAGGAAGGAAGCAGGTCGATGAAGGTCCGGTCTTTGATCAGGTAGTCCAGGGCACCCAGCTTCATCATGTCGACGGCCATTTTCTCATCCCCCAACCCCGTCATGATGATGAAATGAACCTCCTCATTCAACCCCCTGAGCTGTTTCAGCAATTCCTCCCCGCTCATGTCCTCCAGGTGAAAATCGATCAGAAACAACACATCCGGTGCCTGCCTGATCCGGTACCATTGCACAACCTCCTGCCCGCTGAAGAACCCCCTCACGGGATCGCCACCCTTTCCGAGGCTTTCACAAATGAGCGCATTCAGGGCCACATCGTCTTCCACGACAACCACCTGGACCGAGGAATGCCTCGAAGGCAAGTCTGGATCTTTCACTGGTTCAGATAAAAGAATCAATGCTCCTTAAAAAGGTTTTCAGGCGGTCTGAGTCGCACCTTGTCTAGGAAGCGGTTGTTGGGCAACAGGCCCGAAGCATCCGCAGAATATTCAGGGCGGAGACGTTCCACGAAATACATGCTCATGACCGCTTTTTTCTTGGTCAGGATCTTTCCCCGGAAAGTGCATCGAAAGGCATCGCAAACGGCCTCGTGGGTATTGCTTGATATATTCACCTTTTTAATTTCTCCGGAATGCACCATCAGGCTGGCCATATTGGCCGCCTTGCCCCAGATGTCATAGGCATATTTCCGGCTGCCCACCACCCCTGCCACGGCCTCCCCGGTGTGAATGCCCAGGCGGAGATGGAAAGGAACACGTCCCCGGTCAACGGCTTCCCGGGCCAGCCGCGCCACGGATTCCTGCATCCACAACCCGGCCAGAACCACCTTGTAAGGATTCAGGTGGTCCTCCTCAGGAAGTCCCCCGGCGCACATGTAGCAATCCCCGATGGTCTTGATCTTTTCCAGTCCCAGGCTGCCGGTAATCCGGTCAAATTCACCGAAGTACACATCGAGCATTTCCACCAGTTCCACAGGACTGTAGGCAGTCGAACGGCTTGAAAAGCTTTCGATGTCGGCAAACAGCACACTCACATTGTTGTAATACCTTGCCTTGACCTTTCCGTAAGCCAGCAACTCGGCCACGATCTTCTCAGGAAAGATGTTCATCAAAAGGGAGGTGGTCTTCTCCTGCTCCTCCCGGATGACATGACTCTGCCGGGAAAGGCTTTCCTCCAGCGCCTGCTGCCTCTCCAGGCTTTTCTTCAGTGCAGACTCTGTTTCCTGAAGCTTCTTTTTAAGATCCATGTCAAGCCGCTTGAAGGGTCATCCCCTCCCCTGGCATACTGCCTGTGGTTTTGCAAGAATACACATTTTTTCGATATCCCTGACAATGCCCTGCGCAGCGTTTCATCCGCACGAAAAAAGCCGGGATCCCTTTTTTCTGGTCGTGTCCCCTGGATGCAGGGACCCGGTCCCGCAGGCCCCTTACAGGGTTTATTTTGAAACAGTATATATTAGCCCGGCCCGTCAACTGGTTGTTAAATTTTTATAATTTTACTCCCGATGGCTTGATTTTATTGCTATTCCGGACAAAAATGACGCCTTGATTTACCAAGTCTTACGCTGTTTCATAAATATATAGATAGTTGTCTATCAGCGCATTTCTGACAGATCGCCGGTGCGCACATTAAACAACCTGGATCCACATGAACTACCAGCCTCAACCCAAGCGCCAAAGACCCAGGGTCATTTCCCGGTTTTTGCCCGCCATGGCATGGGCATGCGCCGCCCTGGTCATGGTTTCACTGACCCTGCCACAGGAAGCCCGGCCGGCCGACACCACAGTCACCGAAGAGCCTGCCGCTCAGATCGATTCCCTGACAGACCTGCCGGAACAGGAAATCATGGAGGCTGTCACGGACATGACCGATTCCCTGGAAGAAGGCCCCGGCGCAACAGATGACACCCTTTCTGGTGATCGCCTGTATTCAAAAAACGACCTGCGAAAAGGGGAACGATTGTTCAAGGGGCTGATTCCCTTTGCCAGCGGAGCCCACGACTGCGCCTCCTGTCATTACACCAGCCGGACCGACACCCTCAACTGGAACCCCTCCGCCCATGACCTGGCCATGGCATGGCTGGGCGATGAAACCTACAGCCTCCGGCAGAAACTGGCCAGTCCGGTGGGCCTGCGCATGGTGGCAGACCACGAAGGAATGGGCATCACGGAAGTGGAGGAGCACCAGCTCGAGGCCTACCTGATGAAGCTGGCAGAGCAGGGTCCTGGGGAGCTGAAGGCAATTCCCGTCAACGCAGTCATTTTCTGGGGCTTTGGCCTTCTCATGGCCCTGGCCCTGATGGACCTGCTGATCACCCGCCGGATCAAGGCAAGGGCCATCCATGTGCTGGTGATCATCGCCGGACTGGTCACCCATATGCAGTATGCGGTGGCCGAGGGCCGTGCCCTGGGACGCACCCAGGGCTACGAACCCGACCAGCCCATCAAGTTCTCCCACCTGATCCATGCCGGCGAAAACGAGATCGACTGCAATTACTGCCATACCGTGGCCCGCTTCAGCACGAGCGCAGGCATCCCGTCCAACAACACCTGCCTGAACTGCCATACAGTCGTCCGGGAAGGCACCCAGTCCGGACGCTTCGAGATCAACAAGATCCACCGGGCCGCAGCCAGCAACCAGCCGGTGCGCTGGATCAGGGTGCACAAACTGCCCGACCACAGTTTCTTCAGCCATGCCCAGCACGTGAATGCCGGAAACATTGAGTGCCAGGACTGCCACGGACCGGTGGAGGAGATGCACCTGATCCGGCAGGTGGAGGACCTGTCCATGGGTTGGTGCCTGACCTGCCACCGGGACAATGAGGTGGATTTTACGGGCAATCCCTATTACGGAATTTTCGAACAACTGCATGAGGACATTCGTGCCGGCCGCATCGATGCCGTCACGGCCGCCAGGGTGGGAGGCGAAGACTGCATGAAGTGCCATTATTGACAGGCAGCCGGCAGGCTGGCTGAAGAAGGGCAGAAGGTTCCGCCCGAATGAACTGATGTCAGGGTTTCACACAGCATATCATCATGGAAAAGAAATACTGGAAAAGCATTGAAGAACTGGGACCGGGCAAGCCGGCATCCCTCGCGCCGGAGGAAGAACCAGTCTCCCCGGTCGAGCTGCTGGCAGGACGATCCGACAAGTTGTCCGCTTCCCGCAGGGACTTCCTCAAGTGGTGCGGGATCAGTTTCGTGTCGGCCACCGTGTTGTCGGCCTGCGAAAACCCGGTTAAAAAAGCCATCCCCTACCTAAACCAACCCGAAGAGCTGGTGCCGGGCATGGCTTCCTGGTATGCCTCCACCTTCATGCTTGGAAACGAGTACTGCCCGGTGCTTGTCAGGAACCGGGACGGCCGCCCCATCAAAATCGAGGGCAATCCCCTTTCTTCCATCACGGGGGGGGGAACTTCCGCCAGGGTGCAGGCGTCCGTGCTGAGCCTTTACGACAGCGGGGGCCGCTACCGGGAGCCTCTGAAAAAGGGTGCACCTGTCAGCTGGGATGAGGCCGACCGGGACATCATCCAACAGCTCATGGGACAGGACGGCAGCCGACGCAAGGTCCTGCTGACCCCGACCCTGCTGAGCCCATCGACCAGGGCCCTGATCAATGAAGCCGTGGACCACATCCCCGGTCTGGAGGTGGTGATCTGGGACCCCGTCTCCTATGCGGCGATCCGCGAAGCCCACCGGCTCGATTTCGGACAGGCCGTGATCCCCTCCTACCGCTTCGGCAAAGCCAGCCTGGTCATCGGTTTCAGCGCGGACTTCCTGGGAACCTGGCTCTCCCCCATTGAGTTTGCTAGGGACTATGCCACCCGGCGCAGGCCCTTGGAAGAAAACGCACCCATGTCGCGCCACATTCAATTCGAAAGCCGGCTGTCCCTGACCGGGGCCAATGCCGATGAACGCATCCCGCTCAAACCATCGGAAGAAAAGCAGGTGCTGCTGGCCCTCCATGACGCACTGGCCCGCGCAACCGGCAGCCCCTCCTCCGGAAGCCATACCACCGCCCTTTACGATGTGGACGTTTTGGCCCGGGACATCCTGGAGCACCACGGCAACACCCTGGTGGTCTGCGGGCACGACGACACCGACATGCAGGGGCTGGTCAACGCCATCAACCACATGGCTGGCAGCTACGGCACCACCATCGACCCCGGCTGCACCTACCACGCAGGGCAATCCGACGAAAAGGCCTTTGAACAACTCGTGGAGGACATGAAGCAGGGGCAGGTGGCCGCCCTCCTTTGTTACCGCAGCAATCCCCTGTACCATTATCATGACCCGGAAGGGTTTCTCGAGGGACTGAAACAGACGGCCCTGAGTGTTTCCTTTGCCACCACAAAAGACGAAACGGCCCTGGCCTGCGACTTTGTCCTGCCCGACCACCACTACCTGGAGGCCTGGAACGATGCCAGTTTCAAAACCGGCTCCTACAGCCTCGCCCAGCCCCTGATCCACCCCCTGTTCAGCACCCGTTCCTTCCAGGACGGCCTGCTGCAGTGGCTGGGCCGGGAGGAAGACTTTCACGGGTACATCCGGACACACTGGGAGGAAGCCATCTTTCCGCAGCAGTCCACCCACCTTTCCTTTGAAAGTTTCTGGGTGGAATCGCTGCAGTCGGGCATTCACGAAAACCCTGCCACAGAAGGGAGCCCGCCCGCCTACAATGCCTCCGCCCTGCCGGCCGCCCGGGAGCGCCTGGCGGACGCTTCCCTGAGTGACGGCCTGGAATACGAGGTTTATGCCGGCATTTCCCTGGGGGATGGCACCGATGCCAACAACCCCTGGTTGCAGGAACTTCCCGACCCGGTGAGTTCGGTCACCTGGGACAATTTCGCTGCGGTGGCCCCGGAGACGGCACAGGAACTGGGGCTGGCCGAAGGAGACAGGCTGCGGATCAACGACAAGCTCAGTGTGCCCGTGCTCATCCAGCCCGGGCAGGCCGCAGGCTGCTTGTCCATTGCCCTTGGCTATGGGCGGACCCATGCCGGCAAGAGTGCCGACAACAGGGGCGGCAACGCCTTTCTGCTGTACAGGCCAAACGGCAACGGGAGGCTCAGGAACGGCTCGATAAGCCAGTGGGTCAGAACCGGCAGCGGCCACGCCTTCGCACGCACCCAGACCCACTTCTCCATGGAGGGCCGTGCCATCGTCCGGGAATCCACCCTGGACAAATACCGGGAGGATCCCGCCGCAGGCAATGAACTGAGGGCCTACCACCTCAAGCATATGAACACCCTCTACCCGGAAGTGCCTCACGAGGGACACCACTGGGCCCTGATGGTCGACCTGAATGCCTGCACAGGATGCAGCGCCTGCGTGATCGCCTGCCAGAGCGAGAACAATATCCCGGTGATCGGACAGGATCAGGTAAGAAGGCGGCGCATCATGCACTGGATGCGCATAGACAGGTACTATACGGGAGATGCAGCCAACCCGGGCGTGGTCTTCCAGCCCCTGATGTGCCAGCACTGCGACCACGCCCCCTGTGAAAACGTCTGCCCGGTGGCTGCCACCACCCACAGCCAGGAGGGCATCAACCAGATCACTTACAACCGCTGCGTGGGCACCAAGTACTGCATCAACAACTGCCCTTACAAAGTGCGCCGTTTCAATTGGTACGAATACGCCACCCGGGAGAAGTTCAACACCCACACCACCACCGAGCTGGGGCGCATGGTCCTCAATCCGGACGTGACCGTGCGTGAGCGCGGGGTGGTCGAGAAGTGCTCCTTCTGTGTGCAGCGCATCCAGGAGGCCAAACTCCGGGCCAAGAACGAGAAAAGAAGGCTCCGGGACGGGGAGATCCGCCCGGCCTGCCTGCAGGCCTGTCCGACGGGCGCCCTGGTATTCGGCGACCTGAACGACAAGGACAGCCGCGTTTCCCAGCTCATCAGGGACCCGCGCAACTACCACCTGCTTGAGGAACTGCATACCCTGCCCTCGGTAGGCTACCTGACGAAGATCCGAAACCCCAAAGAAACAAACCGAACCTAACCTCCCGTCCATGCTCAGCAACGAAACATCTGTAGCCCTTGTCAAGGGGAACAAGTCCTACGGCCAGATCACCGGCGAGCTGCTGGCCACCGTCGAAGGCAAGACCCCGTTGTGGTGGTTCGCCGGGATGACCATCGGCACCATCCTGCTGGCCATCGGTGCCTGGGCCGTGTACATGTCGCTCGCCGAGGGCCTCGGCACCTGGGGGCTGACCAACAGCGTCGCCTGGGGCTGGGACATCATCAACTTCGTATGGTGGATCGGGATCGGCCATGCCGGCACCGCCTTCACGATCTTTTTCCTGGTGTTCAGGCAGAAATGGGCAGGGTCCATCAACCGCGCCGCCGAGGCCATGACGGTCTTTGCGGTGGTCTGTGCCGCGATGTTCCCCTTGCTGCACATGGGACGGCCCTGGCTGGCCTTTTACATCCTGCCCTACCCCAACACCCGGCTGCTGTGGCTCAACTTCAATTCCCCCCTGTTCTGGGATGTACTGGCCATCACCACTTACCTGATTACCTCCATCATGCTGTGGTACCTGGGCATGGTGCCCGACCTGGCCACGATCCGGCAGCGGACAAAAAACAAGGTGGGGCGGTTCCTCTATGGCATGTTCAGCCTGGGCTGGGACGGATCCCTCTATACCTACAACCGGTATGAAACGCTGATGAAGCTGCTCGGCGGCCTCGCGGCACCCCTGGTCATTTCGGTACATACCATCGTGGCGCTCGACTTCGCCGTCTCGGTCCTTCCGGGCTGGCACGCCACCATCCTGCCACCCTATTTCTTTGTCGGGGCCATTTTCTCGGGATTCGCCATGGTACTCACCCTCATGATCCTTTTCCGGAAGGCATTCAACCTCTACGACTATGTGACCGAAAAACACCTGGACAACATCGCCCACGTGCTCAAGTACGGCTCGCTGGTCATCGGCCTGGCATACGTCACCGAGCTGTTCATTGCCTGGTATTCGGGGGTGGAATATGAGCTCCATACCTTCTTCCACGCCCGGGCCTCCGGCACCTTCTCCACCGCCTTCTGGATCATGTTCGCCTTCAATGCCATCATCCCCCAGCTTTTCTGGTTCAGAAAGGCCCGGCAGAACCTCGTGGTGCTGTTCCTGGTGTCGGTCATCATCAACATCGGGATGTGGTTCGAGCGCTACATCATCCTGATCTCCTCCCTGGCGCAGGACTTCCTGCCATCGAGCTGGACGGCCTACCATCCGACCATGGTGGACATCGGGATCTACCTGGGAACCTTCGGATTGTTCACCTGCGGGATGCTGATGTTCGTCCGTTACATCCCCATCGTCGCCGTGAACGAAGTCAAGCCCATCTCCCGCCAGGGCCATGCAAACGAAAAAACCACGCAAGACCATGAACGCTAAACAGATCACCGCCGTATTCCGGGATGAGTCGGTGCTGCTGACCGCCCTGAAAAAGCTCCGGGAGAACGGGGTCAACATCCGCGACATTTATGGCCCCTGCGCCAACCACGACCTGATCAGGAACTTTACGCGGGAGTCGCGCCTTCCCTACCTCTCGGTTCTGGTCGGGCTGTTTACCGTAGTGGCCACCTTTGCCTTCATCTACTACGTGGCCGTGATCGACTATCCCCTGAGGTACGGCGGCAAGCCCATATTCAGCTTTCCACCCATGGTGGTGGCCATGTTCCTGCTGGCCATCCTGGTCACCGGGGGAGCGTCCACCTTCGCCTTCCTCGGACGCACCAGGTTGTTCCCGGGCAAGGAAGTCTCCCTGCCGGGCCCACGGACCCTGGACGACCGTTTTTACCTGGTGCTGGATGAAAACTTCAACCCCGGCGAGATCAAACAATGGCTCAGCGAAAGCGGGGCCGAGGAAATCATCGAAAATGAACCATCCGAATAAAATACTGGAGCCTATGCGACCCAACCCAACGCCCCTTACCCGAACGTACAGGATGCCGGTCCTGCTCGCCCTGCTTGCCGCATCGGTGCTGTTCGCCTGCGACCGCACCCGCATGGACAAGGGCCGTGAATATTTTCCGGACATGGCCCACAGCCCGGCCTACAACACCTGGTCGGACAATCCGGTTACGGAAGACGGCAAAACCATGCGCGAACCCGTGCCCGGCACCATCCCGACCGACCGGGTTCCCTACCACTATCCCGCCGGGGAAGAAGGACGGATCCGGGCCGGCAGGGAGCTGACGAACCCGCTGGAGTCCACGGAAGAATTGCTCGCACGGGGGCAGGAGCTTTACGGGATCTTTTGTGCCAACTGCCACGGCGTGGAGGGCGATGGCCAGGGCAACCTCCATGTAAGCGGAAAGTACATCATCCCCCCCACCTCCCTCCTGGATCCCGCCATCGTGGCCCAGCCTTCCGGAGAGACCTACCATGTGATCACCACGGGATGGGGCGTGATGGGGGCCCACGGGTCCCTGATCCAGCCGGCGGACCGTTGGAAGATCGTGGCTTTCATCGAACAAGTGATCCAGGAAAAGTAAACCCATCCCACCATGGACGAACGCTTTACCCCCACAAAAACCCTGAAGGCCGTCATCGCCATGCTGATCCTCCTCGGCGTGGCCGCCGTGGCCGCCGGCCTGGCCACCGACCCCTCCCGGACCTGGTCCAACGTGCTGCTCAACAATATGTACTTTCTGACGCTCAGCATCGGGGCCATGTTGTTCTACAGCATCCAGTTCATCACAGGCTCCTCCTGGTCGGCCATGATCCAGCGCATTCCCCTCGCCCTGGGCAGCTTCATCCCCCCGGCCCTGCTGCTGATGCTGCTGCTGTACTTCGGGCTTGGGCATATCTATGAATGGTCGCTGCCCGGCATCACCGAGACCGACAAGCTCATCGCCCACAAGGCCCCGTTTCTCAACGTGCCGTTTTACATGATCCGCATCCTTGTCTATTTCGGGCTGTGGATCCCCCTGGTGCTCATCCTGCGTCAGCTGGCCCTGCAGGAAGACCTTGAAGGAGGCAGCAAGGCCTATGTCAGGAGCAAGCATTACGCCAAGGTGTTCATCTTCGTGGCGGCCCTGTTTTTCTCCATGGCGGCCATCGACTGGGTGATGACCATCGATGCCCACTGGTACAGCACCCTGTTCGGCTTCCGCGCCATGGTCACCAGCATGTACTTTGCGGTGGCGGCCATCGTCCTGCTGCTGCTTTTCCTCAGAAGGCTGGGCTACTTCCCCCACCTCAACGAGGCGCACCGCCACGACCTGGCCCGTTACCTATTCCGCTTCAGCATCGTGTTCGGCTACCTCTGGTTCATGCAGTTTATCATCATCTGGTATGCCAACATCCCGGAACTGACCATCTATTATACGCCCCGCTTTCTGGGCGAATGGAAATACTTGTTTTACGCTGAATTGTTTATGAACTTTGCCATACCCTTCGTGGTGATGATGGCCGACGACATCGGGAAAAGGGAACCCGTCCTGACCGGCATCAGCGTGCTGCTGCTGGCCGGGCTCTGGGTGAGCCTCTGGGTGCAGATCATGCCGGGAAGCTACGGTCCGCCGAAATTCGGATTCATTGAGGCGGGCATGTGGCTGGGCTATGCCGGGCTGTTCCTGCTGCTGGTCTTTGCGTGCCTGCGGCGGCGGCTGATCGTGCCGCGCAACCACCCCCAGCTGGAGGAAAGCCTGCACCACCACCTGTAGGCGACATACGGGGAGCCCTCTTACATGGAATGCAATTCAGGGGGTTTCCGTCGGATGGTTCCATCGCAACATGAACGACAATTCATTTAATCAACCGGTCCCATGAAACACATTCTGCTTCCCGCCATCCTGCTGCTGCTCGTTGCCGGGACCCATGCCCAGGAAGCCCTGCCACGCACCTTCAACCCGGACGAACCGGAGATCGGCATCGTGGAGCGCCTGGATGAATACCTTCCCGAGGACATCCTGCTCACCGATGCCGAGGGCAACCAGGCTTTTCTGCACTCCTTCCTGGACAAACCGACGGTGATTGCCCTGGTGTATTACCGCTGCCCCGGCATCTGCAGCCCTTTCATGGAAGGCATGGCCGATGTGGTATCGGTCTCCGACCTGGAACTGGGCAGGGACTTTCAGATTCTCAACATCAGCTTCGATCCCCGGGAGGGCTACGAGCTGGCCCGCACCAACCGCAACAACTACCACCACCTGGTTAAAAAGGATTTCAATCCGGACGGCTGGCGGTTCTTCGTGGCCGACAGCGCCAACATAGCGCGGCTGACCGATGCGGTGGGATTCAAATACAAGCGCACGGGCTTTGACTTCCTGCATACGGCCGCCATGATCTTCGTCAGCAAGGAAGGCAAAATCACACGCTACCTGCACGGCACCTATTTCCTGCCGATCGACCTGAAAATGGCCGTGATCGAAACCAGCGAAGGCCGGTCCGGTCCTTCCTTCAGCCGGGTGCTGGCTTACTGCTATTCCTTCGACCCCGCCGGGCAGCAATACGTGCTGAACGTCACCAAGATCGCGGGCACGCTGATCCTTTTCTTCGCCCTGGTGATCCTGCTGGGGCTGATCATCCTGAAACCACGGAAAAGAACGACAGAATAATACAAACGCCAAGAACATGTCTGAAGCATCCACAGCCAAACACGTCAGCTATCTTGACTACAAGGGCAGGTATAAGGGGTTCCTGGGATGGATCCTGTCGACCGACCACAAACGGATCGGCTTGCTCTACCTCTACACCATGCTGGGATTCTTCTCGGTGGGTGCCATCCTGGGCCTGCTGATGAAAACCCAGTTGATCGCCCCGGGGTACACCATCATGGGACCCCAGACTTACAACGCCCTATTTACCCTGCACGGCATCATCATGATCTTCATCATCGTGGTGCCGGGCCTGCCCGCCGTGTTCGGGAACTTCTTCCTGCCCATCATGATCGGGGCCAAGGACGTGGCCTTCCCGCGCATCAACCTCCTTTCGTGGTGGCTGTATGTGATCGGCATCCTGATCGTGCTCACCTCCCAGTTCATGGGAGACGGACCGCCCGATACCGGATGGACTTTTTATGCCCCCTACAGTTTCCGCACCCCCACCAACGTGCTGCCGGCCGTTTTCGGGGCCTTCGTGATGGGGTTCTCGTCCATATTGACGGGCATCAACTTCGTGGTGACCATCCACCGCATGCGTGCCCCGGGCATGAAATGGCTCAAAATGCCCCTCTTCCCCTGGACGCTTTACGGCACGGCCTGGATCCAGATCCTGGCCACCCCCGTCATCGGCATCACGCTGCTGCTGATCGTGGCCGAGCGCACCCTGGGCATCGGTTTCTTCGATCCCGCCCTGGGGGGAGACCCCATCCTCTACCAGCACCTGTTCTGGATCTACTCCCACCCTGCCGTATACATCATGATCCTGCCGGCCATGGGCGCCATCAGCGAGATCATCCCGGTTTTCTCGCGCAAGACCATCTTCGGCTACAAGGCCATCGTGCTGTCCACCATGGCCATTGCGTTTGTCGGATACTTCGTGTGGGGACACCATATGTTCACCTCGGGCATGAGCGGCAGGGCCCTGTTCGCCTTTTCCTTCCTGACCTTCCTGGTTGCCATCCCCTCGGCCGTCAAGGTCTTTAACTGGGTCAGCACGATGCACCGCGGCTCCCTCATCATGCAGACGCCCTTTTACTGGGCCGTCTCCTTCATCTTCGTGTTCATGATCGGTGGCCTCACCGGGCTGGTCCTCGGCAGCCTGGCCACGAATGTGCACCTGCACGACACCCACTTCGTGGTGGCCCATTTCCATTTCATTGTATTCGGGGGCACCGGCTTTGCCTTCATGGCGGCGGTGCACTACTGGTTCCCCAAGATGTTCGGACGCATGTACGACGCCAACTGGGCCAATATGGGCTGGGGGGTGTTCTTCATCGGTTTTCTGGCCCTCTACCTGCCCATGTTCTACCTGGGCATCATGGGCATGCCGCGCCGGTACTACGACTACCTGCCGAGCTTCCACGGGGGCAACATCCTGTCCTCCCTGGGGGCCTGGGTCATGGTGGCCGGGCTGCTGATCATCTTCATCAACCTGGTCCGTTCGGCCAGGCACGGGCAAAAAACCAGCGAGAAGAACCCATGGAATGGCCGTACCCTGGAGTGGCAGGTCGATACCCCGCCCACCCTGTTCAATTTTGACGAGATCCCGACGGTTACCAAGCGGCCCTATGACTATGAAGAATAAACCGGGCGTCCGGAACGGGCTGCCTGCCGGCGGCTTCATGCCAGGGCGGTGGCCGGCAACAACAATGCAACGCGTGTTCATTCTTAACAGCAATCAACCATGTTAGAACATCGAGACGACCAAGGCGCCAAACTGGGCATGTGGCTGTTCCTGTTTACCGAGTTGCTGCTCTTCGGCATGCTGTTCGTGGTGTATGCCGTTTACCGCTCCATGCATCCCGAGGCTTTTCGCATCGCCGGGGAGGAGCTGGATGTGGTCATCGGGACCATCAATACGGTGATCCTGCTCATCAGCTCCATGACCGTGGCCATGTCCATCACCGCCATTCAGAAAGGCGACAAGAAAAGGGCCTTGCAGCTCCTGGGGATCACCCTGCTGATCGCCATCGTCTTTCTGGTGAACAAATACTTCGAATGGGGCGCCAAGTTTGAGTACGGCTTTTATCCCGGGGCCGGGGAGCTGGCAGAGCTGGGTTACGGCACCATTTTATTCTTCGGCCTGTACTTTTTCATGACCGGCCTCCATGCCCTGCACATCCTGATCGGCATCGGCCTGTTCATCTACGTCATCGCCCAGGTGCGCAAGGACCGCATCCACCAGGAGGATTACATCTGGCTGGAAAACACGGGGCTGTACTGGCACCTGGTGGACCTGATCTGGATCTTCCTGTTCCCCCTGTTCTACCTGATCCATTAACGAGCCAACCCAAAAGACCCGCGCATCATGAGTGAAGAAAAAACACATATCGTCCCTTACAAGACACAGGTGGCCGTGGTGGCGGTCCTGCTGGTGCTCACCGCAGTGACCGTGGCCGTTACGCGTCTGGAATTCGGCACCCTGAACACCCTGGTGGCCATGCTCATTGCCGGAATCAAGGCCGTGATCGTCATGGCCTGGTACATGCACCTGAAATATGAGAAAGCCCTGCTGCCCATGCTGGTCACCGGCGTGATCATCGTATTCCTGCTGGTGCTGTTTGTCACCTTCTTTGATTATTCATACAGATAGCAAAAAATATGTACTCAGGAGCATCAACCTTTGTGGAAGGCGTCGACAATGCCTTTGTGTTCATACTGGGCATCGCCTTTTTCTTTTTGATCGGGATCACGGCCGTCATCATCCTGTTTTTGTACCGTTACAACAAAAAGCGCCATCCCAAGCCGGTACAGAACGAGGGCAACAACACCCTGGAGTTCATCTGGACGGTCATTCCCCTGGCGCTGGTCATGGGCATGTTCTACTACGGCTATATCGGATGGGCCCCCATGAAGCGGCCACCGGACCAGGGGGTGGAGATCACCGCCAACGCCCGCATGTGGAACTTCTCCTTCCGCTATGACAACGGGAGGGTCACCGACAAACTCTACGTGCCCAGGGACACGGCCGTCATCCTCAACCTCAACGCGGTCGACGTGCTTCACTCCCTCTACATCCCCGCCTTCCGTGTCAAGGAGGACATGGTGCCCGGCCTGGCCAACAACCGCCTGTGGTTCGAAGCCACCAAGACGGGGGCCTACTCCCTGTTCTGTACCGAATACTGCGGATTGGAACACTCATACATGCATACCGAGGTGGTGGTGATGGAGCCGGAGGAATTCTGGACCTGGTATTCCGACACCACGGGGCTCATCATGGAGGTCCCCGAGGAAGCCGACCTGGCCCTGCTGGGACGGCAGGTGGTCGAAAGCAAAGGCTGCCTGGCCTGCCATTCGCTGGACGGATCCACGGTGATCGGCCCCAGCTTCCTGGGCCGTTTCGGACAAACCATCACCGTCACCACCCAGGGGCAGGAACGGCAGATCCTGTATGACGAAGATTACGTGCGCCGCTCCATCTACCAGCCCGATACCGATATCACCCAGGGATTCCGGGCAGGACAGATGTTCTCCTACGAAGGGGAGGTGACCCCGCAGGAAGTGGATTTCATCATTGAGTTCCTGAAATCACTCAACCCATAAAACGACGTCTGGTTTGCACCTCAGGCAGCTACTCCTTCTGGGCAAGCCCCGGATCAGCCTTCCCGTAACCTTATCGGCCCTGACGGGCTTCTTGCTCTACAGCGGGGCATTTGCCGGGGCCTGGATTCAAACTGTCCTGGGCGTATTCCTGATGTCGTTCGCTTCTTCGGCCATCAACCAGGTTCAGGAAGCCGGCATCGACCGCCGTATGGACCGCACCCGCCACCGCCCCATTCCCACCGGCAGGGTCAAACCCTACCAGGCCGTGCTTGTAGCACAATTCACGGGACTGGCAGGATTCCTGCTGCTGGTGCAGCCTCAGAGCAGCGGCCTGCCTGCCATTCTGGGGGTGGCTGCCCTGACCTGCTACAACCTGATTTACACCCCCCTGAAAAAAGTGACCGCCTTCGCCGTCCTGCCGGGCGCCCTCGTGGGGGCCCTCCCCCCGCTGATCGGATGGACCGCGGCCGGGGGAAGCCTGTGGCACATGCACATCCTGCTGGTGGGGTTTTTCTTTTTCGTCGGACAGATCCCGCATTTCTGGCTCATTCAACTGCGGCATGGACCGGATTACGCCAGGGCCGGCTTGCCGGTTCTTGACGAATTGTTTTCCCGCCGCCAGATACAGGTCCTGACCCTGGGATGGGTGGCCGCAACGGCCATGGCAGCCATCCTCCTGCCGCTGTTCGGGGTGATCCGCCTGCCCCTGGCCGCCGCCACAGTATACCTTGCCACCCTTTGGCTGCTGTGGTCGTTCCGCCACTGGCTGGTCCGCCCCCGCAATACGGATCCGGAGAGGGCCTTCCGGGCCATCAATTTCTACTACCTGTCCATCATGCTGGTGCTGGTGGCGGACGCCCTGTTTTTCTGAACCATGGCAGTGCGGCATCCGGCACCGAAGCGGTCCGGCCTGCCCCTTTCCTCCACGGCCTTTACCTGGGGATCAGGGCGATGATGCCCACCATCAGGGCCAGGGCGGCCAGAACAAGCACAAACCACAGCAGTTTGGGGTTGCCGGCCGCTCCGGCCATTACGACCGGCTGTCCGGCCGGCACCTCCCCGGACACGATGATCCGGCCCTCCATATAAGGATGGGGGGTGCAGATATAGGTATACTCCCCTTCGGCAGTCAGCGTCTGCGACCAGCTCTCCGCATGGGCCAGCATGGGCGAGGCAAAGCGTTCGGGTCCGGTTTTAACGATCATGTTGTGGATGCCCGAGAATTCCCCTTCCATATAAGTGAATACGTCCTCGTTGATCCATTTCACCGTGGTGCCCGGAGCCACCCTGATCACCTTGGGGTGGTAGGAATTGCCGATGATGCGAACGGTCACCTCTTCCGTCTCCGGGCCATACACCACCGGGACGTCCACCTCGGGCGATCCGATGCCGAAAGGGGTGATGGTGCGCAGGGCCTGTTCGCGGTACGCATCCATCTCCTCCTCCGTATACAGGGGTCCGTCCGAATACACCGTTTGCCCCCCCTGCGGGCCATCCCGGTCGCAGATCAGCAGCCCGATGGCGCCGCGGTCGGTCGAACCGACTGCATGGGACAGCATCAGGTAGCTGCCCTCATCAGGCGGGATACGGAACTCGACCACCCAGGAGTCGGACGGACCGGCCGTCACGGTCTGTCCCCCGGTAAAGCGGTTGTCCGGATGTCCCTGCCAGTAGGCAAAGTCCCAGATGATCCCGACGATGTGAAAGGTCGACACCAGGTTGGGCCCGGCATTCAGGAAATGGATCCGCACATAATCGCCCGGCCGGCCCACGATGGGTTCCTCCACATAGCGGAACAGCATGCCGTTGAAAGCAGTGTACATCGGCCGCCCCTGCCCGTCGACCGCATCCTTGCCGCTGGCATAGTACTCATGCTGCAGCAGGTAGATGTCTATATCGGGCTCCCTGCCCAGCATCCGCTCCAGTTCAAATTGTTTCTTCGGTTTGACCACCATCATGCCGTACTGTCCGAAGATGATGTGCATGGGGATGGCATGCCCACCCGGGGCGCAATGGTACATATACACCCCCGGGAGGGTGGCGCGGAACACCACGGTGGAACTGTCGCCCGGCTCGATTTTGCCCAGGTACTTGGACGTCTGGGTATAGGCCGCATGGATGGAGGCCCCGTGGGGAATATCGCCCTCGTTCACGATGGTGAACGCCACGATGTCGCCTTCGTCCACGATGATCGTCGGACCCGGTATCTTGTGGTCGGTTGTAAAGCCCTTGTACATCACATTGTTGCCTATGTAAGAGTCTCCCTCCTGCAGGGTGATGCGCACCCTTTTATCCGGAGCGGTGCTCTGGGGGACGAAGCCCGTAGGAGGCAGCGGCAGGGCATTGTCCCGCCGGATGATGTCGATGAAGTCCGTCCCGGCCGGATAGCTCAGGGCCGGGGAGGTCCCCCCGGCTGCCGTGGCGGCATTGCCCCCGCCTACCCTGCCTCCCGGAACAATGCCATAAGACGAGGCCGGGTTGTTGCGGCCAATGGCTTCCTGGGCAGCGATGGTGGCCAGGAGCTCATTGGAGACCAGGGTACCCGACCGCTCCGGCCCCTGCAGCTGGGCCAGGAACAGGCGGTTACAGGCCTCGCAGGCCCAACCTTTCCCGGGAGAAATCAATAAAAAAACCGTGAGCAACAGCAGTCCTGGCAGGCCTGCCCGGTGGATTCTCGTGCGCTTCATGTACAGAAGGTTTTTGGTGTGACCACTTGTCCGTCCGACGAACCGCCAGCCCCCATTTCGTTGTGGGTTGACCGTGGCGGTTACCTGCGGGCTTTACTTAAATGTAAGAAAAAAGAAGCGCCGAAGCAATTATTTTAACATTTAATTACCTAATTGCCTTTTATGAAACAAAGAAAGCCGCTCGCAGCGGGGCGGTGGGATGGGTCATCGCAATATCAGGACATTCAGCCGGTGGACCCTGGAGGCAGTGATGGCGCGCAGGATATAGAGGCCCGGTGGCAGGCCCCCGGTCTGAAGGCGGCAAGACAGGCCATCGGGCCGGGAGGCCATCAGGATGCGCCCCCCGGCATCCAGGAGCTGCACCAGCCTGAGCGGCTCGCTGGCCTCCACCATGAGGACCTCACGGGCCGGGTTGGGATAAGCGAGCAGTCCGGGCGTCCCATCGGGCAGGAAGGAGGACGTCGGGTCGGACAGGTACCCGAAATAGTCCGTCACCAGCAACTGCTCCGGCACGCGAAGGGTCCTTGCAGGATTGCCGGGCCACTCCTCCCCTTCGGGACCGTTCAGGTAATACTTGTACTCATAGTCCCCCTCAGTCAGTTCGAGTGTGATCTCAAGCAGTTGCGGCGCCTTCGGCGTGCCCAGCACCTGAGCCTCCGGCAGGCTGCCCGGAGACGCCCAGTCGAACATGGAACCTGTAAGGTAAACCAGGTCCGACTCCGGGTCATACTGGTCCGCATACTGCATGTCCACCCGGAAGGTCACCTTATGGAAAAGGTCCAGGACGGGCCGGCCAAATTCGGCGTGGATGACCTGGTGGGCGGTCATTCCGGAAAGCACGAACTCTTCAAGCTGTCCCAGCGACTCCCCGTTAAGCAGGAGGTCGGTCACCACGAAATGCTTTTCCGGGATCATCCGAAAATGAAGCACGTCCTCGATGGTTGCCTGAAGGGTCCCTTCGGGCTCGATGCGCCCCCCCTGCCCGGCGGTGGCTGAAATGGTATAGATAACGGGCTCAAAGACCACCTCCACCAGGTGGTCCCGGGTGACCGACTCAAAGGTATAGGAGTCGACGGGACCCACGCTGCCCCCGTCCACCAGCACATCGGCGATGCGGTAGCCCGCATCGGGCAGGAACTCTATGGTCAGCCCGCCGCCGTAATCCACCGTGAGCACTCCGCCGGGTGAGGTCTGTCCGTTGGGGCCTGCACTGATCCCGATCTCAAAGGTGATGATGTCGAACAGGGCCTGGATTTCGTGCACGTTCTCCACCTCCTCAAACAGGAAGGAAGACACGGAGCCTGCGCTTTCCCCGTCGACCAGCACGTCCAGGATGTAATACCCGGTATCGGGAATGATCAGAAACTCCTGGCTGCTGCCGTGATCCACAGTGATCATCCCTTCCGGCTCAATCCGGCCGTTGGGGCCGGCAGAGGCCTCTATGGTGTAGGTCAGGATGGCAAATTCGGCTTCGATCACCTGATCGGCCGTGACCTGCTCAAAGAGGTAGGAGGCAACAGGGCCCACGCTCTGCTGGTTCACCCGCACATCGAGGATGTAATGGCCTGTGTCCGGGCTGATCTCGAAGGCCTGGCCGGCACCGTATTCCACGGTCACGGCCCCGTCGGGACTGACCGATCCGTTGGGTCCGGCAATGGCCTGGATCACGAAGGTCCTGATGGCAAACCGCGCTTCAATCGAATGACCGGACACAACCCCTTCAAAAGTATAGGAGGCCACCGGCCCCACGCTGACGCCGTCCACCAGCACGTCCGCCACATAATAGCCTTCATCCGGCTCTATTTGAAAGGTATGGGAGCTGCCGTGGTCCACCACGATGGTGCCGTCTGGCAGGATGTGCCCGTTCGGCCCGGCAGTGGCCTCTATGGTGTAGGTATGAATGGCGAAAGAGGCATGGATGGTGTGCACATCCGACACGTTCTCAAAAGTATAGGCGTCCACCGGCCCCGCACTGGTTCCGTTCACCACCACGTCTTCGATGTAATATCCCGGATCGGGAAGGATGTCGAAGCGTTGGCTCCCCCCTTCCTGGACACGGATGTTTCCCGTGGGACTGATCTGGCCGTTGGGGCCGGCGCTGGCGAGGATGGTATACGACAACACATCAAAGCTGACGTGTATCCAGTGGTCTGCCATGACATTCGTGAACTCATAGGAATCCACCGGCCCGACGTCGATGCCATCCACAAAAACACCCTCCACCTCATAGCCCGGATCAGGCAGCATGTTAAACAAGATGTTATCCCCGTATTCCACCACGATGTCCCCTTGGGGGTCAATATCCCCAAACGAACCAGCACTAGCAGAAACCACATAGGTAGTCCGTTTGAAGCTGACTGATATGGACTGCTTGGAGGTCACCATGAAAAAGGTATAAGAAGAAACCGGCCCCACACTGATTCCATCCACCAGGACATCCTCGATCTCATAGCCCGGATCAGGTGTCATGGTAAATGTCTGGCTTCCTCCATGGTCCACCTCAATCTGGCCGGAAGGGCTGATGCTGCCATGGGGCCCTGCCGTGGCCTTGATCGTATGCACCGCGAGGGTGGTGGCGCTTGCCGTAACGGATGGCGAATACCGTATCTCCTCATTGTAGGACCAGGCCTTGTAGTAATGGGTGGTTGCAGATGGCAATGCGGTATGACTGCTTACGGTGCCACTCCCCCTGTACAACACCGTACCTCCGCCGGGCAGGCCCTGTCCCTCATAATAAATCGTTCCGTCCGCTGGGGTGCCAAATGTCCCCGAGGTGGAAAAAGCCAGAACAACCCCCTGTCCGGCTGCGTTCTTTTCCCATTCAAGATTGATGCGGCTGGAGGAAACCGCCGTAGCAGTAAGACTCTGAGGAGGATCCACCGGCTCCGGAATGGGTCCGCCGACCAGCTCCGTCAGGGCAGCCGCAGCATTCAACCTGCCGGTCCCGAGCTCCCCCTGATAAAAAGGGTTTGCCATGTAATGGTTATCGGTCGTGTTGAGCAGGATGGCTGTGATTTCGCCGGCGGTGGGTTTTCCCGGGGCAACGGACAACAACAGCCCTGCCACGGCCGATACATGGGGGCAGGCCATGGAGGTCCCCCCCATAAAACCATAGGAGCCTCCGGTAAGGGTGCTGAAGATTGAAGCGCCTGGCGCCGAGATGTCTATCCAGGTTCCATAATTGGATGTACCCGCCTTGATATCCTGGTTGTCGGTGCTTGCCACCGCCATGGCCCCGGAATAATAGGCCGGATAATACTGGTCGTCATCATTGCTGTTGCCGGCGGCAAAAATGGTCAGGCCGCCCTGCATGACGGAGCCCCCTCCATGGGCATTGAAATAATCAATGGCGTCCAGTACCCAGGAATTGTATTCGCCGGGGTTTTTATAACCCCAGGAGTTTTGTGAAATGGCCGCCCCATTGTCGGCCGCATAGATCATGGCCAGGTCGATCCCTCCCGGATCGCCTTTCCCGAAAATCTGACAGCTCATAAGCCGGACACCCCCGGTGCCATTATCTCCCCCTGCAACACCGGCAATGCCCGTCGTGTTGTTGGACAGGGCCGCAATGATGCCCCCGACATGGGTTCCGTGGTTGCCCTGGGGCGACAAAAAGTTCTCATCATCGGCAAAGTTGTAGCCAATGCCCGACCAGCTTGCTCCCGCAAGATCCGGATGGGAAAAATCCACGGCATCATCCAAAACGGCAATGATGACCTCCGGGCTTCCCGTGGTAAAAGCCCAGGCCTCCTCCATGCTGATATCGGCCCCAACGGTGCCATACTTCCCGCCAATCAGCTGTCCCGTATTGTTCAGGCTCCACTGGTAAGACGTGTAATAAGGATCACCCGGGACCCATTTAACGGCTTTGTCCGGATTTCTGGGCAAGGGCGGATCCAGGATCACGGGGTGAAACTTGTCAGGAACCACCGCCTGGATCTGGTAGAGGGGCTCGGCGGCATCAACCTCCGACAGGTCCTGATAGGCTTTGACCAATTGAATAATGTCGGTTTTCGCAGGGACCTCCAGCCGGTACCACAGGTGAAAGCCCCATTCCCGGTGTCTCTCCTGGTACTGAAGGGAGGCAGGGGAAATCTCGTACAGCCGGTCCAGGATGGATCGTCCATGAGTCACCCCAAACTGCTCGCTGACCTGGTCCACCGATAGGATGCCCGTCTTCATGGAGCCGGGACCGGATTTGGAGGGGTCGGCCAATTTAAGTGTGTTCTCCACCTGCGGGGCAAATTTGACATACAGTACCCCGGGATGGTATGAATCCATGGATTTGCCGAAAGGATCAACCGGGGGCCGCTCCCCCCTGACAACCGGTCCTATGGCAAAGGAAGGAGCGACCGCACTCCCGAAAAGAATCAACAGGAACAGGAAGAATGCACGAAAAAAGCCTGTGGCAATTTCTCTTTTAGGCCTGGACACGGTCATATTCTGTTAATTTGTTAATTCCGGGCATACCATTGAAGTTACAAAAAAAAACAATCGCCCACGTACCCGTTTTTTTATCGAAGCACCTGGATCTTGTCAGCCGACCAGCCGCTGAACTGCAATACGTGAACCACATACAGGCCAGGTTCAAAACCCGTTACGATCAAGTCGTACTCAAGGGCCAGCAGGTTTTCTGCCCTGTGCATATCCTGTCCTGCCAGATTCATGACCCGAACTGCCAGGATGGGCTCTCCGTTTGCTGTTTTTATACGTAAAATGGAACGGGCAGGATTCGGATAAAGCAATGGCCTGTCCCGCATCACTTGATGAAGACCAGTGGGAATATCATGTTTGCCAAAAATGTCCTCGAATACCCGTCTATCTGCAGAAACATCGACCACACGAATGGGAGCGGCAGGCCACTCGGCCCCGTCCCAGCCCTCATTGAGATAGTATTTATAATAATAGGGACCAGGCTCCAGGGACAACCGCACGCGGAGCACCAGCGGATCGGCCGTTGGCAGCATCCGCTGCTCGTCAGGCATGGATCCGGGAATGGCATAACCGAACATGCTGCCCGTGATGTACACCCTGTCTCTTCCGGGATCATACCCATTGACATCTCTCATATCCACCAGAAAGGTCACTTCGTAGACCGGGGTTTCCACCTGCCTGAAAAACGCCTCCACCTGTTTGTCGCCGTCCATCAAAAGGCTCTGCGAGGCAGCGGAGCCCGTCAGGTCGCCCAGCCACTCCACGAACTCCCAGCCCGCATCCGCCGCGGCCATAAGGCTCAGGTTCGTGCCCTCGTCAAAGTTCAGGGGGGTGCTCTCGGTGTATACCGTCCCGTTCACCTCCACGCGCCCCCCGCCCGTAATGATCAGGTCCAGGGTGTACACATCCGGGGGAAGTGCTGTGAACACCGCCTCCACCTGTTTGTCGCCGTCCATCAAAAGGCTCTGCGAGGCAGCGGAGCCCGTCAGGTCGCCCAGCCACTCCACGAACTCCCAGCCCGCATCCGCCGCGGCCATAAGGCTCAGGTTCGTGCCCTCGTCAAAGTTCAGGGGGGTGCTCTCGGTGTATACCGTCCCGTTCACCTCCACGCGCCCCCCGCCCGTAATGATCAGGTCCAGGGTGTACACATCCGGGGGAAGTGCTGTGAACACCGCACGGACAAACTTGTCCCCGTTCATCATCAGGTCCTGGGGCGTGCCAATCCCGCTTAGGTCCCCCTGCCAACCCTCAAACACCCAGCCCGCGTCCGCTAGGGCATTCAAGGTGAGGTTGGTGCCTTCCTCAAATGTCAAGGTCGTATTGCTGGTGTAAGTGTTGCCGCCGATCTCCACGCGCCCGCTGCCCACAATCTCCAGCTCCAGGGTATACTCCTCCGGAGGAAGCTCCGAGAACACCGCACGGACAAACTTGTCCCCGTTCATCAACAGGTCCTGGGGCGTGCCAATCCCGTTCAGGTCCCCCTGCCAGCCATCAAACACCCAGCCCGCGTCCGCCACGGCATGAAGGGTCACACTGCTGCCCTGCTGAAACGAAAACGTTTCATTGGTGGCATATCCCACCCCATTGACATTCACCGTCCCGTTGCCCGTAATCTCCAGCTCCAGGGTCACATCAGGAATTTGGGAGAATACCGCGCGAACGTATTTGTTGCCGTCCATCAGCAGGTCCTGGGGTGTGGCAATCCCGCTTAGGTCCCCCTGCCAGCCATCAAACACCCAGCCCGCATCCGCCACGGCATCCAGGGTGAGTTCGGTGCCGGGAGGGAACGGAATCGTGACATTCGTAGAATACCCCACACCCCCCACATTCACTGTCCCGCTGCCCGTGATCTCCAACTGCAGGGTCACATCAGGAATTTGGGAGAATACCGCGCGAACGTATTTGTTGCCGTCCATCAGCAGGTCCTGGGGTGTGGCAATCCCGCTTAGGTCCCCCTGCCAGCCATCAAACACCCAGCCCGCATCCGCCACGGCATCCAGGGTGAGTTCGGTGCCGGGAGGGAACGGAATCGTGACATTCGTAGAATACCCCACACCCCCCACATTCACTGTCCCGCTGCCAATGATCTCCAGCACCAATTCAACCGGAGGGATTTCAGAAAAAACGACATGAATCGTATGATTGGCGCTGACATTAAAAAACGTATAGGAATCTATCGGGCCCATGCTGACGCCATCGACAATCACGTCTGCAATCTGATAGCCCTCGTCAGGCTCTATGGTGAAACTTTGATCGTCCCCGGGAGACACCGTAATTGTTCCGGAAGGACTGATGCTGCCGTTGGGACCGGCGGTGGCAATGATGGTGAACTCCTGCACCATGGCCTGCCCCTTGATTATAATATTGTCAATTCTACTAACGCCATTTGCATTAATCTCTTGACCATTCACACTGGTTTCAGAATTCACCCTCCAACGAAGAAAAATATATTCTTGGTTATAACATTCCAGGGGTAGAGCAATATTGTCCAATGACCCCGAAGGACTGGGCGAAGTCTCTAAAACTAGATCTGAACCGGAAACATCAAACCAACTGACCCCATCAATAGAATACTGTAGATGAAAGTCTCTTGGTGCGAAGTTTGAAGACCACTGAACTGAAGAAACAGAAACATTTTCGTAGCCAAATGTTGATAGTTGAATTATCCAAGCACCATCAACTAATCCCTCATGTTTCCAACGTGAAGCTGCCGCTGCAAAAAGCGGATTGGCCATTCCTCCCCCAACACCAAAAACCCACCGAACACCATAAACAGTGTCTGTTGTATTATAAAACTCCGGAGTCCCCGATAACAATATGGGGGCAATATCTTGATTCTCTGGTATGCCTTCATCTGCAGTATAAGGATAACTTACCCAAGTAGCGTGATCAATAATTGGGTCCCTTTTTGCCGCATCTTCAAAATTCCACTCCGCAATGACCACGGAGCTTTTGGAGGGATGGCCAGCGGGGCCGGGGTTGTCCTGCCCCTGGATGCGCAGGCCTGGCAGCAGCATCAGGGCCGCTGTCAAAAGGAGGAGCGGAAGGGTTCTGAGAGAAGGTGGCTTGCGCATTCGCATCCGGTATGCAGTGACGAACAAAGATACGTATTTTGACCCAAATCAGGCTTGGAGCGATTCGGATGGGAGAATTTGCTTCTGGCTTGTGTTGGCATGTCTTTCAGGGTCCGGACAGGTGTCCGGCGGCTTGTCTCAGGTTCGCGGTGAGGGAATCGGCCGGTGCGATGAATGATGTCCGGTTTCAATTCGATTTTTCACTACATTTACAATAAAATATCGCCATGAGCCCTGCTAAACGTTTCTTTGCCGCCGTGCCGATGCTTCTTGCAAGCCATGACCTGCTTGCCAGGGAGGCCGGAAATGACAGTGCCATCAAGACCATTCTTTCGATCTGGCCTTTCATCGTGGCCCTGGTCGCCTTGCTGCTGGTTTTTCTGTGGTACCAGTATATCACAGGGCTGAAGCGGTATCGGAGGGATCCGGGCAGGAGGCCTGCAGGGAAGCCCAACAGCGTGGTGTTCCTGGGCATTGTGACGGTATTTGCCATCGTGATGTTTACCCTGCCCTGGCTGCTGAACAACTTTGAAGAAAAGCTTGAAAGCCCGCCGGCCGAGATGGTCATGGACCCGGACAACCGAATGGAAATCACGCTGGAGGTGGAAGGGATGACCTGCACCGGCTGCGAGGGATTGATCCAGCGGCGGGTGGGCGAATTGCCCGGGGTGGAGTCCGTCCGGGCCGACCACATGACCCACGAAACGGTGATCGTGTATGATAAGTCACGCGCCGATCTGTCCCAGATGAAACTGGCCATCGAAGAGGCCGGGTACAAGGTGGTGGGTGAAAAGCCCTGACAGGCGGGGCTACCACCGGGAGCCGCGAAACCATCCGACGATAAGGGATGTGAGGACATACGGGGGGTAGACCACAAACACCAAGGGGAACAGCCACAACAGCCTGCGCCGGCCAAAGAAACCGGTGACTTCCTGCAGCAGCAGCAAGTCGGCTGCTGCTTTCAGCATGATTGCCGTCAGCAGGATCCACAGGGAGCCGAACCCGGAGGGAAATCCGGTCAGGCTCTCACCGCCGGAATGGACACAGTGTGCGACCAGCCACAAACCGGCAGCCAGCAGGACCAGGTTGAACATCCCCACCACGGAGGCGACGAACAGGGTGAACCGGTCGCGGTATCCCCCGGCCTTGCCGGCCCACCTTCCCCTTTGCCTGAAGAATGCGGCCAGTCCGGTGGCGGCACCGGTCTCCACGATGGCTTGCGGGTCTTTCAAAAAGCGGATATGGCCCCTGCCCTGGTGGTGGATGGCGTGCATCAGGAAGATGTCGTCCCCGGACGGGTACGCCTGCCCGCTGGCATAGCCCCCCGCCTGCAGAAAGGCCTCCTTGCGAAAGCCCAGGCTGGCCCCGTTGGCCATGATGGGATGGCCCAGGGCCGCGGCGCCCCCGGTGCTGCCCACCAGGCTGTAAAACTCCAGCTCCTGCATCGCCCCGAACAGCCCCTTGCCGTGTAGGCGGACCGGACCCAGCACCATGGCCGTTCCGGGCTCCGACAGCGCCCGGGCCATGGCACGGGCCCAGCCCGGGCGGGGAAGGCAGTCGGCATCGGTGGTCAGGATCCACGGAGCAGATGATTGACTTACCCCCAGCTTCAGGGCGTGTTTCTTTCCCTGGGGCATGCCATGCTCGCGGGAGGAGAGCAGCCTCAGGACGGGCCGTGAATGGCCGTGGGGAGGACCGGGAGGCGACACGGCAAGACCATTGTATCCTGTATGCCGCCGAAAGGCCTCCAGCGTCCCGTCCTCTGAATGGTCATCGACCAGGATGACTTCAAAGTCCCTGGCATCCTGCCGGATAAGTGCTTCCAGCAGCGGACCGGCCCGGCCGGCCTCGTTGCGGGCAGCGACCACCACCGAGAGGCGTGGACCGGGGCCGTAAGGGGCGGAAGCGGCAGTGGCCGGCACGGACAGCCTTTTCCATCCGACGAAAAACCAGGTGACCAGGGCCGCATACACGAGGGCAAGCGGAATAAGTACAAGGGAAAGGATCATGACAGGGCCCTCCCGGTTTGCAAGGGGATGCCTCCGGCCAGGGCCTGTAATGCCCCGGCGATGGCGGGGAGCACCAGGTTGACAAGCCAGAGGGCCAGGATGGCGGCCACCATCCCCGCTTCCAAAGACGGACCGGCCGCCAGGCCGGGCACCATGCCGGCAGCGAGCAGCACAACGGGTCCGCGAACACCGGCCTCACCCAGGGCAGACAAGGGAATGGCCGTCAGCAGCAGGTAGGTGACGGACAGCAGCAAGAGGGCGGTGCCGAAAGGCAGGGCGGCCTGAAAGAGGCGCAGCAGCAGATAAAACTGCAGGGTGAAGACAAGGTAGCGTGCGGCACTGAGAAGGAGCTGCCACAACAGTTCTCTGTCACGCAGCCCGAGCAGCACGTCTGCATGGCGCGACCATTCCGGGATGGAGGAGCGGGACAGGTACCAGCGCAGGAGCCGGCGGAAGGTAAGCAGTGCCAGCGCCAGCAGGGCAAGCAACAGGGCTGGTAAGGCAACCGCCGCATGCGGGACAGGGATACCGGCCGGGGCTTGTCCGCCTCCCAGTAAAAGAAAGGCCAGGGAGGCGAGTCCCGCTGCCAGGGTCACCCCCAGCTGGGACAGGCTGCCGGCCGTGTTCACGAGCATGCCGCGGAGGCGGTGCCCGGGTTGCAGCACGAGGGCACGGCCTGCGATCTCCCCGGTACGCCGGGGAGTGACGAAACCCAGGCAGACCCCGTAAAGGATGCCGGAGAAAGACCTGCCCAGGGAGATGGGCTCCACCTTGCCGGCCAGCAGCTTCCACTTGACGGACTCCAGCAGCCAGTTGACGGGGACCAGCGACAGGATCAGCAGGAGGCCGGCCCGGAATGCCCGGCCATTTTCACCCAGGGAAGACGCCCAGCTGCTGAGCACCCCTTCCGGCAGGCGGGTGAAGGTCCATAGCAGGTAGGCCATGGCTGCCACGGGCAGCACAAACCGGAGCAACGGCCGGATTATTTTATGTACTTTTGTTTGTACCGGACGCAGCCGGGACCAATCAGGCATATAGAACCTTGGATTTTGACAAGATCATACTGGGCATCGATCCCGGCACCAACAACATGGGGGTGGGGATCATCGGCATCGCGAACAACCAGGTGCAGGTGATTGCCATGGACGTGCTGCGCCTGGACAAACTCCCCGACCACGCCCTAAAGCTAAAAAAAATCTTCGAGACGGTGCTGCGAAACCTGGATGAGTACCATCCGGACGAGCTGGCCATCGAAAGCCAGTTTTTCGGCAAGAACGTGCAGTCGATGCTCAAGCTGGGCCGGGCCCAGGGCGTGGCCATCGCGGCGGCCCTGTACCGCGACATCCCGGTGTTTGAGTACTCCCCCCGCAAGATCAAACAGGCCATCACGGGCAAGGGGGGTGCGTCCAAGGAACAGGTGGCCGGGATGCTGCAGCGGCTGCTGAACCTCCGGGAGCTGCCTGACAAGTTCGACATCACAGACGCCCTGGCCGTGGCCCTGTGCCACCATTACCAGAAAGTGCCCGGCGATGCGGGCACTTCCAAAAGCTATACGGGCTGGAAATCTTATGTGGCGGACAACCCCCGGCGGGTCAGCGGGCAGTGAGCCTTTTGCCGGATGGTAGCGGTTGGATCAGGAGGACATCTTGCCGGCAATCTTGCGGGCGATGGATGCCATCTCCTCGTGGCCGAGTTCCAGCTTGGGTTTCTTGAAGTCGATGTCGTAGATCCCGTTGATCGGGACAAGGTGGACGTGGGCATGGCGAACCTCCAGCCCGATGACCGCCATCCCGATACGTTCACAGGTGACCACCTGTTTGATGGCATGGGCCACCCTCCGGGCGAATAAAAACAGCCCCTGGTACTCCTCTTCGGACAAATCAAAAAGGTAATCGGTTTCCTTCTTGGGAATCACCAGGGTGTGGCCCCTGGTGAGGGGATTGATGTCCAGGAAAGCCAGGTGGTTTTCGTCTTCCGCAACCTTGTGACAGGGAATTTCGCCCTGTACAATCCTTGAAAAAATGCTTGCCATGGGGTGTGGTTTTGGGGGTTACTCCCTGCCGATATCCAGTATCTCAAATGACAAAAGGCCGGCCGGCACCTGGATGTCGACCGACTCACCCTTGGTCTTGCCCAGCAGCCCGCGGGCAATGGGGGAGTTGACCGATATCTTTCCTTTCTTGATATCGGCTTCATTCTCGGGCACCAGAGACCAGGTCATCACGGCCTTTGTTTTCAGATTTTTCAGTTTCACGGTGGAAAGGATCGAGATCCTGCTGTCGTCCAGCTGGCTCTCATCGATCACCCGGGCCGTGCTGAGGGTGTCTTCCAGTTTGGCGATGCGAAGCTCCAGCATGGCCTGCGCATTCTTTGCAGCATCATACTCTGCATTTTCGGAAAGGTCTCCCTTTTCCCTGGCCTCGGCAATTTGCTGGGAAATGGCCGGACGTTCCACCGATTTCAACCGCTCCAGTTCGTCTCTTTGCTTCTGGAGTCCCTCTTTCGTAAAATACTTTACCTCATTCATTGCTGCATAAAAAAAAACTGCTGACAGTATGACTTGAACAAACCAGACTGACAACAACATTCAAAAAAACAATCCGATGATTCCGACCGAGCAGAGAAAAAACACCTGATTATGGAGCATTCCACAACCAGGCATCAAGACTCGGGACCAATACTGATTCTTACTTACTGAACAAAAATAAGGATAAATTCAATATAAACAACAAAAACTCAATGGTATTTTTTATTCAGGATCTCTGAAAAAATAACGGCCGTACGCAGGTCAAACTCAGGAATTTCCTTGTGGGCCTGCCCCTCGTATTTTTCTTCGGCCAGGGCCTGCTCCCGTGCATCCTGTGCCGCGTGCGACCGGATCAGGTCTTCGATGGTTTCCACCTTTCCCTCGGTGGAAAACTCGAAATCATCATCGACACCCGAAGTGCCTTTGTATTCCTCCAAAGCGGCCGCCTGGCCATATTCCCCTGACCCCCTTTCGCTCCGGTCATAATCCTTTTGGGCCTGAGATTCCCAGGATTCGTAGTTACGTCCCTCGTCGCTGTCCAGCACCGCCTCTTCCTGCATCTGCGGCTCCGGCCCGGGGATGGGCTGCTGCTTTTTCTTTCCCCCCAGAAAATCCTCCAGCAGATCCTCCAGGTCCACCTCCTGCGGCCGGGCCGGGGCAGGCTCCTGCTGCGTGCCGGGTCTGGAGGCAGCCTTTTCGCGGGCCTTCTTCTGGCGCTGGAAGTAACTAACCAGCAACCAGATGATGATCAGGATCAGATAAAAAAATTCTTCCATGGCGAATGATTGTCGGATGGTTTGCCAGCCCTGTCACGGGAGTTACATGGGCTGCTCCCACAAATATACCAAATTTAATCCAGTCCCCACAGCCCCTAGTTGGTTACCTGGAGGTAGGGATAATTAAAATAGGTCTGGTACCTGCGCAGCGGATGCTTGGCCGGGCCGGTGATCACTGAGCCATCAAGCAACAGGAACTGGGACCCGCAAAGGGTGTCCACCGCGATGGGTGGGTCAAAAACCCTGACCAGGGCATCGGGATCGAAAGGATGGTAGGGACAGGCCCTGTCAAAGGCCATGAATTCATCGGTGGAGGCCCGGTAGATGATGATCCCCCGGTATCCGCCCGTGTAATAGGCCCATCCCCCGATCGCGTTCAGCTCGATGTGCATGGTCGACTCGACATTGATGGTGAAGTCAACATAGGTATAGGGCACGGTATGCTGGTTCTCCTTGTCACAGGAAAACGGCAGCAGCAACAGCAGCGAGAGGGCCAGGCCCCGGAAAACTCTGTTCATGGGCAGGGGGTTTGGGGGAGTGAAGGGACCGTCACGGGATCAGTAACGGTAGTAGTCCGGCTTGAAAGGGCCGGTGGTCTTCACCCCGATGTAAGCGGCCTGCTCTTCGGTGAGCCGGGTCAGCTTCACCCCGATCTTCTCCAGGTGCAGCCTGGCCACCTCCTCATCCAGGTGTTTGGGCAGGGTGTACACCCCGATCTCATATTGTTTCTTCCACAGGTCCATCTGCGCAAGCACCTGGTTGGTGAAGCTGTTGCTCATCACAAAACTGGGGTGGCCCGTGGCACAGCCCAGGTTCACCAGCCGTCCCTCTGCCAGCAGAAAGATCTCATGCCCGTCGGAAAATACATACTTGTCGACCTGGGGTTTGATGGTCACTTTCTCCACCCCGGGCAGGGCATCCAGCTGATCCACCTGGATTTCGTTGTCGAAGTGCCCGATGTTGCACACAATGGCCTGGTCCTTCATGCCCTTCATGTGCTCCGTGGTGATCACGTCCCGGTTGCCTGTGGCCGTCACGAAAATATTGCCTTCGTCCAGGGCCTCCTCCAGGGGTTTCACCTCGAAGCCCTCCATGGCGGCCTGCAGGGCACAGATCGGATCGATCTCGGTGACGATGACCCGGGCGCCATACCCCCTCATGGAGCGGGCGCATCCCTTGCCCACATCCCCGTATCCGCAGACCACGACCACCTTGCCGGCAATCATCACGTCAGTGGCCCGCTTGATGCCGTCTGCCAGGGATTCCCGGCAGCCATACAGGTTGTCGAACTTGGACTTGGTCACGGAGTCGTTCACATTGATGGCAGGAACCAGCAGCTCCCCGGTTTCCATCATCTGGTAGAGGCGGTGCACCCCGGTGGTGGTTTCTTCGGATATGCCACGGAGGTCCTCCACCATGCGGTGCCAGCGTCCGTGGTCTTCCCGCAGCAACTCCCGGATCAGGTTCAGTACAACCGCTTCCTCGCGGCTCCCGGGCTTTTTGTCAGCCACAGCAGGGTCGTCCTCGGCCTGGTAGCCCTTATGAAGCAAGAGGGTGGCATCCCCCCCGTCATCCACGATCAGGTGGGGCCCCTTGCCCCCGGGAAAGGTCAGCGCCTGGTTGGTGCACCACCAGTATTCCTCCAGGGTTTCACCCTTCCAGGCGAAAACCGCGATGCCGGCCCGGGCAATGGCCGCAGCGGCATGATCCTGGGTCGAGAATATGTTGCAGCTGGCCCACCGCACTTCCGCTCCCAGGGCGGTCAGGGTCTCGATCAGCACCGCGGTCTGAACCGTCATATGGAGTGAGCCGGTAATGCGGGCCCCCAACAGGGGCTTCTCCCGGCCGTACTTTTCACGCAGGGCCATCAGCCCGGGCATTTCCTTTTCGGCTATCTCGATTTCCTTTCTGCCAAATTCCGCCAGGGAGATATCCCTGACCTTATAAAGGAGTTGTTTCTCTTGCACGAGGTCTTTCATTCAGAACTTTGCTTTATTATTCATACTTTTGCAAAGATAACACATTCTGATGGGTTAAAAACAACATCGAATGAGCCTCTTCCTGAAAAGATTCACCAGGGATGCAGCGATCGGGGTGTGGGAGATCAGCGAATCGGTGGAGGATTTGTATGCGCAGGTGACCCTTTCTGACCAGGAAAAAGAATACTTCTCCTGCCTGAAATCCCCCCTTCGCCAGCAACACTGGCTGAGCTACCGGCTGATCCTTCCATACCTGATCCGGCAGGGAGAGTTGAGCACCATCGAATACGACGAATACGGCAAGCCCCACCTGAACAACGGGGTCCGGCATATCTCCGTGGCCCATTCAGGCAAATTCTCCGCCCTGATTGCCAGTCCGTCAAAAAATGTCGGCATCGACATCGAACAGATGCATCCAAAAATCTTCAAGGTATCGCATAAGTTCTTGAACGACAGGGAGTTGACCCAGGTTTTCTCCATGAACGCCAAGGAAAGCCTGTACCTTATCTGGGCGGCCAAGGAGGCCCTCTACAAGCTTTACGGCAAAAGGGATTTGCTGTTCAGGGAGCACATCAGGATTTTCCCCTTCCATTTTCATGGCAAAGGCAGTATTTTCGGAGAGATCATCTCCGGGAACGGCGCCCAGAAATCCTACCGGATCCAGTACGAAACCATCAACGACTATATTCTCGTATACGCCGTGGACAACTAAAGGCCCGGTCCCGGGCCGGCGCGGGTTCACCAAATCCTGATAGGTATGGAGGTATTTGACCGGATAGAAAAGAACACCATCGAGGGCAAGAAACAGCTGGCCATCCTGATCGACCCGGATAAGAGCACCCGGGCCAGCCTCAGGGAGACGGCCTCCATTGCAGGCCAGTCAGGAGCCGACTACCTGTTTGTCGGAGGCAGCCTGCTCACCCGGGACAACATGAAGCTCTGCATCGATGAGCTGAAGTCTGTCTGCGGGCTGCCGGTCATCATCTTCCCGGGAAACATCCTGCAGGTGGTGGACAATGCCGATGCCCTGCTCCTTTTATCGCTCATTTCGGGCCGCAACCCGGAGATGCTGATCGGGAACCATGTCGTGGCAGCACCCCTGATCCGCAACAGTGGTTTGGAGGTCATCCCCACGGGCTACATCCTGGTGGAAAGCGGCAAAATCACTTCCGTGCTGTACATGAGCAACACCCTGCCCATCCCGTTCGACAAGACAGACATCGCGGTCTGCACCGCCATGGCAGGAGAAATGCTCGGGCTGCAGCTGATCTTCATGGATGCCGGCAGCGGCGCCATCCAGAACATCCCCATGGAGATGGTCCGCGCAGTGCGGCAAAACATCCAGGTCCCCCTGGTGGTAGGCGGCGGAATCCGCACTCCGGAGGCCGCCCTGGAGGTGTGGGACGCGGGAGCCGATGTCGTGGTCATCGGGAATGCAGCAGAGACCCATCCAGATGTCATCCTTGAGATGGGGGAAGCCAGGAAAGCCATCAACGAGTAAGGGGATCAGTCTGCCCGGTGGGAAGACCCCGTTTTTTTTGTACATTCGTGTAGCAAAAACCTTAACCCAATAAAGTATACCGTATGGATTATGATCTGATCGTTTTGGGCAGCGGTCCCGGGGGATATGTTGCCGCCATCAGGGCCTCCCAGCTGGGCATGAAAGTCGGCGTGGTGGAAAAGGCCGAACTCGGGGGCGTCTGCCTCAACTGGGGCTGTATCCCCACCAAGGCCCTGCTAAAAAGCGCCCAGGTGTTCGAATACCTGCAACACGCCGGCGACTACGGAGTGTCCGTCAAGGGAACGCCGGAGGCCGACCTGCCGGCCATGGTAAAACGCAGCCGGGATGTGGCTGCCGGCATGAGCAAAGGCATACAGTTCCTGTTCAAAAAGAACAAGATAGAGGTCGTCATCGGCCATGGCAGGCTGGCCCCGGGCAAGAAGGTCGTGGTCGAGGGAGAGGACGGCAAGACCACCACCCTGACAGCCAAACACATCATCATCGCCACCGGGGCACGAAGCCGTCAGCTCGACAGCCTGCCCCAGGACGGCAAAAAGATCATCGGCTACCGCCAGGCCATGACCCTGGACAAACAGCCGGAATCCATGGTGGTGGTCGGCTCCGGCGCCATCGGCTCGGAGTTCGCTTATTTCTACAATGCCATCGGCACCCAGGTCACCCTGGTGGAATACATGCCGGCCCTGGTTCCGCTGGAGGACGAGGAGGTGTCAAAACAGCTGGAACGGTCCTTTAAAAAGGCCAAAATGAAGGTCATGACCTCCAGCTCGGTCGAAAAGGTCGACACCAGCGGGGACAAGTGCAAGGTGCTGGTGAAGACGCCCAAGGGCGAAGAGACCATCGAGGCGGACATCGTGTTGTCGGCGGTGGGGATCACCCCCAACACAGAGGACATCGGACTGGAGGAAACCGGCATCAAAACCGACAAGGGCAAGATTGCCGTGGACCAGTTCTACCGTACCAATGTGGAAGGCTATTATGCCATCGGGGACGTGGTTCCCGGACAGGCCCTGGCCCATGTGGCCTCAGCCGAAGGCATCATCTGCGTGGAAAAAATCGCCGGCCACCATCCCGAACCGCTGGATTACAACAACATCCCCGGATGCACCTACACCTCGCCCGAGGTGGCCTCGGTCGGCTATACCGAAAAGGCGGCCAAAGAGGCCGGCTATGAACTGAAAGTGGGCAAATTCCCCTTCACGGCCTCTGGCAAGGCCAGTGCGGCCGGCAGCAAGGACGGCTTCGTAAAGGTCATCTTCGATGCCAAATACGGGGAACTGCTCGGGGTCCACATGATCGGTGCCAATGTCACCGAGATGATCGCCGAGGCCGTCGTGGCGCGCAAGCTGGAAACCACCGGCCACGAACTTCTCAAGGCGGTCCACCCCCACCCCACCATGTCGGAGGCGGTGATGGAGGCGGTCGCGGCCGCCTATGGAGAGGTGATCCATATTTAGCAACAACCTGAAGGTTCCCATGGAAATCATCCCGACCCCTTTCGAGGGCCTGCTGCTCATTGAACCCCGGGTTTTCCGGGACAGCCGGGGGACCTTCGTGGAGACCTGGAACAAGGAGGCCTTTGCGGCCGCCGGGCTGTTTCACCGCTATGTACAGGACAACCAGTCGGTGTCCGCAAGGGACGTGCTGCGAGGCCTGCATGTGCAGCTTCCCCCGCACCAGCAGGGCAAGCTGGTCCGGGTGGTCCATGGTTCGGTGCTGGACATCGCCCTGGACCTCCGCAAGGACCAGCCCACCTTCGGCCGGCATTACAGCCTCGTGCTGTCGGCAGCCGGGAACCGCCTGCTGTACATCCCGCCGGGCTTCGCCCACGGATTCCGCTCCCTGGAGCACGGCACGGTGTTCTCCTACAAATGCACCGCCGCCTACCACGGCCCGTCCGACCGCGTCATCCGCTGGAACGACCCTGCCCTGGGCATCGACTGGGGAACGGAGGATCCGCATTTGTCTGACAAGGACCGAAACGCCCCCTTATTCAAGGATTTCGACAACCCGTTCTAGGCCTGGTTTTTTCGTCGGATGGGTCCGGCGCCCCGAAGCGCCGGCTACAGGTTGATGCTGCCCAGCAGCTCCCAGCCTGTGGTCTGCGTATCATGACGGTACCAGGCCCGCACCCCCAGGTTGACAGGCGAGAAAAACCGCAGCAGGTGCATGTGGCCCAACAGCTCCAGGCCGCTGGTGGTCAGCCTTCCGGCTGCCCAGGGCCCGCCTGGCTCTTCCTCCTTCAGCGGGTTGCGCACCCTGGCATGGTCCACAAACGCGGTGGCCGACACCTTTTTCAGGTAAAACCACCCGCTCAGGTTCCAGTCGGGATACATCAGGGGCAGGGCATAATCGGCCGACAGCATGAGCACCTCCCGGTCGCGCTGACCGGTAATGCCCCGGGGATAGGCGATCAGTCCCGGAAACGAATAATTGATGGTATTGGGCTGCACCTCCCCGGGCTCCCGTTTCTGAAAGGCCAGCGAATAACGGAGGCTGTGGTGCCGTGCAAGCCCCGGAATAAACCCGCTGAGCCGTCCGGCGCCGATCCAGCCCATGCCTTCCACGGCGAATGGGGTATGCCTGAATTGCAAATCGACCGACTGTCCCCAGGCGGGCCGCACATCGCGGGCCACCGTTCGAAGCTGCCAATAGGCCATAAGGCGGTACTCCAGGGTCTGCATGCTGTTGTCCTCGAAAAAAGAAGGCGTGTCCGTACCTTGCCGCGCCTGCAGCAGGGAGGTGCGCAGGGCAGGCGTCAGCCCCATGAAAACAGGTCCTTTGCGGAAGCTCAGCGGCACGCTGGCCCCCAGGCGGAGGGTATTCTCCTGCCATAAAAACGGCCGGGGCGCCCCCTCCCCCTGCCGGTAATAGGAACGCCGCGGCCCCGTCTCCACCTGCAGGTCGAGCACCGGGTACAGGCCGTAATAACTGAAGCGGACAAACCAGCGGCCCAGTTCCTCGTTCAGGTCGTACTCCCAGCCCAGGGTGCCCACCGCGGTACCCAGCAGGTTCTGGGAGGAGACGGACACCCCCGGCATGACCTCCCGGTTGTCGACATCCAATGAAAAGGGGCCCCAGCTATGAAAGTTCAACAGGTTGGCGGCCTTGCTGTATGGAAGGGTAAGGTATTCCCTGCGGGGCACCAGGCTGCGGCTGACCATCCCTTGTTCCTGCGAGGCCAGGATGCGGTACCAACCCATGGAATGGTCTTCCACCCGCTCCAGTGGCTGCTTGCCCGCAGCGGAAAGCGGTGCCACGGCCAGGCGGTACCCATCCGACGAATAATCCGACCAGGCCACCTGATCGCCTCCGGGCGAAAGGACCGCGTCGAGGGCCCCGAAGCGGGAGGACAGCAGGCGGTTCACCTCCCCGGTTTCCGGATCGAGCCGGTACACATTGTCGATGCCCGAGAAGGCCCCGTTGAACCAGAGACTGCCGTCGGACTGGAAGCGCGGCCGGGAGACCTCCGTATGGCCGGCATCAAGCAGGGTCGTGAAGCCCCCGGTCTGCTCGTCAGCCAGCACCAGCCTCTTTCCGCCCTCCCCCTGAGCCACCGCTACGAGGCTGTGGTCGTGGGGATGCCAGGCGGGCGTCATCAGAAAGTCGTTGTCTTCCGGGGCGTATCGACGGATGGGCCGGCCGTCTGTGGCGTCCAGCACCATCAGGAAGCAGCGGTTGCGGTCGGTCGTTTCCACCACGGCCACCATGCTGCCGTCGGGCGACAGGGCGGGAGCAAAGTAACGCGACTGCCGGGTGAGCCGCCGCTTCTGTCCCGTCTCCAGGTCGTACAGATGCACCTCCGACCAGCTTCGGTGCTCCCAGCGCGGATCGGGGCGCAGCTCGGCCCAGGCCACCGTCTGGCCGTTGGTCGAAAAATGGGGGACCTGGTAGAAGCCGGGGGTGAACAACCGCCGCTCCCTGCCGTCCGGTCCGATGGCCACCACCCGGGGGATGTCTGCCAGCCCGGTTTTCAGCGCCATCAGGGTGCTGTCGTTCAGAAAGGCCGCCTCCCGGTAGCTGGTAAACAGGCGCTCCTTTCTGTTGCGCGTCTCAAATGGGGTGTATGTCTCCTCCTCAAGCTGCCTGGTCCAGCCTTCCTCCAGGGCCTCCAGGGTCTGGTGGTACAGCTGCTTGCGGTTCACCCCGGCATGCCGTTTCAGTCCGAAGGTCAGCGGGGTGACCGTATAGGGCCGCCTTGCCACATGGTCGAGCGCCTTGTCCCACACATCCGCCCCGTGCATGACCCTCGCCCCGGCCACCAGCTGGTAGCCCAGCTCATAGTGGTTGGGGACATGCTCGCGCAGCGAACCCAGCACCGCCTTGTCGATGGAGGGGATCCCCTTCTCCAGGACCAGGGCGCGCAGTCCCTGTTCGAAGGCGGGAAGGCGCCCCCGCCCTCCGTGCGTCAGGACCGTCTCCATGACGACGGCATCCCCTTCCAGCAGCCAGAGCGGGTAGAACAATCCGACGAAAAGCCCGGTGACATGCTGCCCGAAAACGGACGACAGCACCCGGGTGATGCCCCGGTTGAGCTTGTCGACCTGCACGACATGGCGAAATTCATGCACCGCGAGGCTTTCGAGCCAGCCGGCCACGTCGTTGTCGGCCGGGGGATTGGTGAACAGCTCCATGCGGGCCGGCGCCCAGCTCACAAAACCGTTCGACACCACCGTCTGGTTGTGAATGATGACCGGCACCTTGCGGGGCCGGTGCCCCAGGCTCTCGCTGCCCGGCCCGTAGACGTACTCCAGCAAATCCGCCAGGTAAGCGGCCTCGCGGGCGTAGTTCTCGGGAAAGATCAGCTGGAAATGGGGGGTGTGGATTTGCTGCCAGCGCAGGGAGGCCGGGTCGTGTCCCCAGATAAAATACTGGGCCCCGGCGGGAAGGGCTGACAGCAGCAGGCAGGCCAGCAGAGCCGATGGGATCCACCGGGCCCTCATCGTATGGGGCTTGTGTCATGTGGTTTACCGGCCACGGCCTGTTCAAACCAGGCCCAGAGGGGATCACCCGGCGGGACGGGGGCCACCAGGTCGATGCGCTCCCCGTTGACCGGGTGTACGAAGCCAACGGACCGGGCATGCAGGTGGATGCTGCCGTTCTCGTTGGACCGGGGCGATCCGTATTTCAGGTCCCCTTTGATCGGGCAGCCGATGGCCGACAGCTGGGCCCTGATCTGGTGGTGCCGGCCTGTCAGCAGCTCCACCTCCAGCAGGGAATACCGCTGTCCGGTGGCCAGCAGCCGGTAGTTCAGCACCGCCCTTTTGGCCCCGGGAGCGGATTCGGAAACCGCGTATGACTTGTTCTGCTTTTCGTTCCGGGCAAGAAAATGTACCAGCTGTCCCTGTCCGGGCACCGGGATGTCCTTCACCACCGCCCAGTAGGTCTTTTGGACCTCCCGTTTTTGCAGCAGGGCGTTGATGCGTGCCAGGCCCTTGGAGGTCCGGGCGAAGATCACCAGCCCGCTCACGGGACGGTCGATCCGGTGCGCCACCCCCAGGAAGGCCGCCCCGGGCTTCTCATACCGCAGCCGGATGTATTCCCTGACCAGCTCGGCCAGGGGGCGGTCGCCGGTCTTGTCGCCCTGGACAATCTCGGAGGGCAGCTTGTTGACCACCACGTAATGGTTGTCCTCATAAACCACCCTGGGCGCGAAGGCCTGCACGAAGTCATTCTCCGGTCCGGACATGCCTGGTCGCACTTAAAAAGGCCAGAAGTTGTTGTCGTACCACACCTGTTCGGTCAGCTGTTGGTTCAGGTCGATCAGCAGCTTGTGGTGGCCCCTTTCCCAGTTGGCAAGCCAGTCGTACAATTCTTTTTCATTGGGGTCGGTGGCCTCCAGGGCGCGGGCGGCATAGACCTCGACCGATTTGTTCTCCATGTCGATGGCAGCGGAGATGGCGGCGGCCTCGAAACCAGCCCCGGAAATTTCCTTTGTGATGGCGTCGGTCAGAATGGTTTTGGCGATGCTGTCGTCGCCGGCGGCTTTCTCCAGCTCATTCTTGTCGAACTGCCCCGACTTTTTATAATGGGCCAGCTGCTTTTGGAGGAAATCGATGTGGAGCTGCTCCTCCCCGGCCATGATCGAAAAGATCTTTTTCACTTCCGGGCTGGCGGTCTGTTCGGCCACCTTGCTGTAAAGCGCCTTGCCCCGGGCCTCCATGATCACGGCCTTTTTCAGAATGTCGGTCACCTGGTTTGTTGTCATCGTCGGATGGGTTTTTGGTTGCCCTAAATTAATGCTTTTTCAACAAAAGTAGCGGTTTTTGGATCATCCGCCAAGCGGCCCGGGGACGCGGGGCGGCGTGCGGATCCCGCCTTGCGGGGGTCTTTCCCGGAAAGCCGGAAAAAACGTATTTTTGTTGCAAACCCCTATTTCATGCAGTGGATCCCCGAAAAAGCCGTATCCGACCTCTTTGAGAAATGGGCCGGCACCCGTCCCGCCCAATGCACTCCCCTGCCGCCCTCGGGCAGCAACCGGCGTTACTTTCGCCTGCAGGGAGCCGGACAGACGGTGATCGGCGCCTTCAATCCCGACCCGCGGGAAAACAGGGCATTCCTGGACCTTAGCCGCCACTTCCTGAAAAAGGGACTGCCCGTTCCCGGGGTGCTGGCAGAGGAGCGCGATGCCCATTGCTACCTGCTCACCGACCTGGGAGACACCACCCTGTTTTCCCTATTGCCCCGGCACAGGGGACCCGCCGGTCTCGGGCCGGACGTGATGGGCCTCTACCGTCAGGCCATCGAATGGCTCCCCCGGTTTCAGTCGGACGGGGCAGAGGGGCTCGACTTCGGGGTCTGCTATCCCCGGCATGCCTTCGACCGGCATTCCATGATGTGGGACCTGAACTACTTCAAATACTATTTCCTGAAGATCTCCGGCGTGCCTTTCGATGAGCAGCTGCTGGAAGACGACTTCGAACGCTTTGCAGACAAGCTGGCAGAGGAGCCTTCGGGCTATTTCATGTACCGGGACTTCCAGTCGCGCAACATCATGGTGGCGGAAGGCAGCACCTGGTTCATCGACTACCAGGGCGGGCGGCGCGGGCCGTTGCAGTACGATCTGGCATCGCTGCTGTTCGACGCCAAGGCCGACATCCCGTTCGGCCAGCGGATGGAGCTGATGGATCATTATGCCGCGGTGGCCGGGCGCCTCCCCGGCTTCGAAGAGAAAAGGTTCCGGGCCGGCTTTTATGACTTCGTGGTGATGCGCATCCTGCAGGCCCTGGGCACTTATGGCTTTCGCGGCGGGGTGGAACGCAAGCCTCTTTTCCTGCAAAGTGTGCCCTACGCCCTGAACAACCTGAGGTGGCTGGAAGACAACGGGCTGCTGCCCGGGCATGTCCCCTACCTCTCGGACATCGTCCGGCAAATCGCCGCCCTGCCGCCCGGCGGGGTGCTGCCGGGAATGGAGGAGGCGGGCACGGTCAGCCCCCCGAAAGATCCTCCCCCACCAGGCGGGACAGCCCCGGCCACGGAAAATGAAGCCGCCCGGGCCGACAAAGCAGGCGGTCCGCTGAAGGTGCGTATCTGCAGCTTTTCCTATAAAAAAGGGCTGCCGGAGGACGACAGCGGGCATGGGGGCGGGTTCGTGTTTGACTGCCGCGCCCTGCCCAACCCGGGCAGGGACGAACGGCTGAAGCATTATAACGGCAAGGACGACCCGGTCAGGGCGTTCCTGGAAAATGAGCCGGCAGTGGCTGCCTTTGTGGCAGCAGCCAGCCGGCTGGTGGAACAAGCCGTGGAGAACTACCTCTCGCGGGGATTCCGGAACCTGACGGTCGCTTTCGGATGCACGGGCGGACAACACCGCTCGGTGTATTGCGCCGAACGCCTTGCCCGGGAGCTGGCTTCCCGTTACCCGGTCGGGATAGACTTGTATCACCGGGAGGCAGGCAGCTGGCAAGGGAACGGTCCGGCAGGAAACGGGCAGGCGGACGGGCAGCAGGAATCCGTCCGACGATAAAAACAACACGGCATGGATGCAATGATTTTCGCAGCGGGAACCGGGGCCCGGCTCAGACCCTACACCGACTATATGCCCAAGGCCCTGGCCCCTGTGGGTGGAAGGCCCATGCTGCTGCGGGTGGCCGATAAGTTGGTTGCGGCCGGGGCCAGTCGCATCGTGGTCAACGTCCACCACCATGCCGGCAAGCTGCGCGGCTTCGTGGAACGGCTGAAAGTTCCCGGGGTGGAGTTTGTCGTTTCGGACGAAAGCGGGCAGCTGCTCGACACGGGCGGGGGCCTTAAAAAGGCGTCCGGTCTGTTCCGGGGCGGTGGACCGGCCATCCTCTACAATGCCGATGTGCTGTGCGACATCGACCTGGGGGCCATGCTGTCTGCACACCAGGCATCGGGCGCCCTGGTCACGCTGGCGGTGAGCAGGCGCGACTCCTCCAGGTATTTCCTGTGGGACGGCAGCGGGCGGCTCCGGGGCTGGGAAAACCGGTCCACCCGCGAGCGGATTCTTTGTGGCGGTGCCCATGTGGGGCCCCTGACTCCCAGGGCGTTCAGCGGCATCCACGTGATCAGTCCCCGCCTGTCTGACAAAATCAGCGAAACGGGGGTGTTTTCCATTCTCGATGTGTACCTGCGGCTGGCAGGCAGCGAGCCGGTCCGCTGCTTCGAACACGACCACCGCTACTGGGCCGATATCGGCAGCCCCGAAAAACTGCACCGGGCAGAGGCCCTGTTCCGAGAACACCCGGAAAAGTTCTCTCCCGGCCGGGAGGGCGGCTGGGCCGGATGAAACGGGATCCCACGATAAACCAGGAACCATGAAACCATTTTTGGAGCAAGTCACCGATTACCTACTCGACCGCTATGGCGGGATCACCGGGGACATCTGCCTGGTTACCCCCAACCGGCGGGCTGGCCTGTTCCTGCGCCAGCACCTGGCCCGGAAGGTCCGCCAGCCCATCTGGGCGCCCGAAGTAATGCGCATTGAGGACCTGATCAACCGCATCAGCGGGTTGGAGGTGATGGACTCCATCAGCCTGCTGTTCCGGTTTTATGAGGTGTACACCCGGATGGAAGGCGATCAGGCCAGGCCGGTGGACGATTTCATGCGGTGGGCACCGGTATTGCTGCGCGACATGGACGAGGTGGAGGCGCGGGCAGAGGACCCGGAAGCCCTGTACGACTTCCTGAGGGATGCCAAAAGGATCGAAACCTGGAATCCGGACGGCTCCCCCCCCACCCCTTTCCAGGAAAGCTATCTGGCCTTTTTCGGACGACTGAAAACATATCACAAAGAGCTGAATGACAGCCTAATACAAGAAGGATCCGCTTACCAGGGTCTCTCCTCCAGGCAGGCGGCCCTGCGCATGAAGGAAGAGACGTTTCATCTCCCCTGGAAAAAAATCATCTTTACCGGCTTCAATGCCCTGAACCGGGCCGAGGAAGCCATCATCGGCACCTTGCTGCGGCAGGGACTGGCGGATTTCCTGCCGGACAACGACCCCTATTATACAGAGAATCCTGGTCACGAAGCCGGCCACCACATCCGGAAAACCATTGACCGGTTCGGCAGCCCCCTCAGCCGGGAGAACTCCCCCCTGGCTGAAGGACCCAAAGACATCCATATTCTGGGCATCGCCAGGAACGTGAACCAGGCCAGGCTGGCAGGCAACCTGCTCGACCAGTTTCCTGAAGCAGCGCTGAACGAGGAAACGGCCGTGGTGCTGGCCGACGAAGACCTGCTGGTGCCGGTACTCAACGCCCTGCCCGAACGCACGGGCACCATCAACGTCACCATGGGCTATCCCCTGCACAAGACGAATATGTATGGCTTTTTCGACGCCCTGTTCCAGATGTACCTGAACGCCCGCAGGCTGGGACAGGATGGCGGAGCGGAGGGGCCTTCCTTTTACCACAAGGACCTTTGCCGCTTCCTGGGCCATTCTGCCACCCGGCTCCTGTGGGAGGGCGACCGGGATGGGGAGGGAACCGATGCCCTGGTGGCCCGCATCGCCCTGTCGAACCGGGTATTCATCCGGGCATCTGAGCTGGAGGCCATTGCGGAACAGGCAGGCGGGTTCCCCGAACGCTTCAGGTTTTTGTCGTCCGACTGGACCAGGGAACCCCTGCGGGCATTCCCCGTGATGCTGCAGCTGATCGGGAGGCTGGACGAATTGTTCCGGGCCCGGGCCGGCAGCAGCGGGAAAGACATCATCAACAGCCCGTTCTTTCTGGATTTCGAATCCCTGTATTATTTCGCCACCCTGTTCCGGCGCCTGCAGGCCTTTGCAGAAAAACACCCCTACCTTCAGTCGCCCGACACCCTCTACACCCTGTTCCGGCAAATAGCGGCAGAAACCAGGCTGTCCTTCTCCGGAGAACCCCTGCAGGGCCTGCAGGTGATGGGCGTGCTGGAGACCCGGAGCCTGGATTTTAAAAACCTGGTGATGCTCTCGGTGAACGAGGGAGTGATTCCGCGCGGGAAGACGGGGAACTCGTTCATTCCCTATGATGTCAAAAAGAAGTTCGGCCTGCAGGTGGACACCGACAAGGACGCCACCTTTGCCTACCACTTCTACCGCCTCCTTCAACGGGCCGAAAACGTGTTCCTGATCTACAACACCCAGACGCAGGACCTGGGCAGCAGCGAGAAGAGCCGGTTCATCACCCAGGTGCAACACGAACTTCCCCGCTACAACCCGGAGATCCGTATCCATGAACAGATCGTGACCCTTCCCGCGCCGCCTGCCGCCATGGGCAAGGCCCTGTCGGTGGAAAAGACACCGGAGATCATGGAACGGCTCCGGGAAATGGGCGAGAGGGGCTTTTCCCCCTCCGCCCTGGCCCAGTTTGTGGGCTGCCCCCTGCAGTTTTATCTCTCCCGGGTGGCCCGGCTGGAAGAAAGCGACCAGGTGGAAGAAACCATCGATGCCTCCACCATGGGGACGGTGGTACACGGGGTCCTGGAAAAAATGTACCGGCCCCATATAGGGAAAGTCCTTCAGGCAGCGCATATAGACGGCATGCTGAAGGAGGCGGACCGGCTTACCCGGCTGCAGTTTGAAGAAGATTACCCGGAAGGGGACATCCGCTCCGGCAAGAACCTGCTGCTGTTCTACCTGGCCCGGCAGTATGTGGTTAATTTTTTGGAGGCCGAGAAATCGCAGCTGGCAGGAAAGGGACAGGGGGACCGGGACCCGCTGACGGTGCTTTCGCTGGAGCAGTGGCTGGAAGCCACCCTGGAGGTGCAGGCCGGCGGGCAGGTCCGGAAGGTTAAGATTCGTGGCAAGGCGGACCGCATTGACCGCAGCGGGGGAATAACCCGGGTGGTCGATTACAAGACCGGCAAGGTCGACGAGGCGAGGCTGAAGTTCAAGGAGTGGGAGCTGGTGACCAGTGACAGCCGGTATGCCATGCCCCTGCAGCTGCTGACCTACGCCTGGCTGCTGCTGCAGGAACTGCCGGATACCGCCCGGATCGAACCGGGTATTGCCAGCCTGAGGGAGGTCAACAAGGGCTTGCAGACGCTGCGGTACCCGGAAGGAGAAGGGCCTTTGGAGGCCGGCCTGGTAAACGGTTTTGGCCGCCACCTGAAATCATTGCTGTCGGAGATCCTGGACCCCGGCAAAGCCTTTGTCCAGACAGAGGATGAGACACAGTGCACCTATTGCCCCTACCGGGTGCTGTGCCGCAGGTTCTGATCGTCAGTAAGGACCTTGCGGCTCTCGGACAGGACCTTGTCGAGCCCGCCGGCATCCTTGCCGCCGGCCGAAGCAAAGAATGGCTGTCCGCCGCCCCCGCCCTGAATGTGCCGGGCCAGGTCCCTGACCAGGTTGCCGGCATGCAGGCCCCTGGTCTTAACGAGCGATTCGGCGATCATGACGGTAATGCCGGGCTTGCCGTCTGACTCATGGGCGATCACCAGGAACAGGTCACTGACCTTCTCCTTGACGGCAAAGGCCAGGTCCTTGACCGATTTGGGATCCATGCTCAGGCGGGCAGCGATGTATTTCGCCCCTCCCAGCATTTCGGCGCTGGCTGCCAGCTCACCGGCCAGCCGGCCGGCCTGTTGCCGCTCCACGGATTCGAGCTTTTTTTTCAGGGAGTCCTGTTCGTCGATCAACTGACGAAGTGCTTTCTGGCTGTCCCTGGGATGGCGCAGCAAGACGCGGAGGCCTTCCAGTTCTTCCAGCTTGCCGGTCAACCAGTCTTCAGCAGCCTGGCCGGTAATGGCCTCCACCCGCCGGATCCCTGCGGCAATGGCTCCTTCGCTCACGATCTTGAACAGGCCGATCTGCCCGGTGGCATGCACATGGGTCCCCCCGCACAATTCGGTGGAATAGGCCGGATCAAAGGAGACGACCCGTACCCTTTCCCCGTACTTCTCCCCGAACAGGGCCACTGCGCCCATGCGACGGGCCTCCTCCAAAGGGATATCCCGGTGTTCATGTCCCGGAATATTCTCCCGGATCTTCTTGTTCACCAGCCTCTCCACCGCCACGATCTCCTCGTCCGACAAGCGGGCAAAGTGCGAAAAATCGAAACGAAGACGCTCCTCATTGACCAGCGAGCCTTTCTGCTCCACATGTCCGCCGAGGACCTCCCTGAGGGCCGCGTGCATCAGGTGGGTGGCCGTGTGGTTGTTGGCCGTGAGCAGCCGCTTTTCCCGGTCCACGATGGCCAGCAATTTCTCAGGTACCGGTTCCGGAAGGGAAGGGACAATATGTACGGTCAGGTTGTTTTCCTTCTGGGTGTCGATCACCGCAATGTCTTTCCCCCCGGCTTTTAAAACCCCGCGGTCTCCTACCTGACCGCCCGATTCTGCGTAGAACGGCGTCTGGTCCAGCACCACCTGAAAATAAGCCTTTCCCCTGGCAGAGACCTTGCGGTATTTTACCAGCGAGACCTCGGCCTCCAGGCTGTCGTAGCCCAGGAAGCGGGTTTCCTCCTGCCAGGGGCTGAGCTGCACCCAGTCACCGGCCTCGGTGGCCGCGGCTGCGCGGCTGCGGCTTTTCTGACGGGCCATGTTTTTCTCAAAGCCCTCCATGTCCACATCCAGTCCCTGCTCCCTGGCCATCAGCCGGGTCAAATCTATCGGGAATCCGTAAGTGTCGAACAGCTCGAAGGCAAAATCCCCGTCGATCTTGTCCGGGCTCTCCTGCCCTCCCAGGTATTGCTCAAACTTGTGAATGCCCTGGGAGAGGGTACGCAGGAATCCGGCTTCCTCCTCGGCCATGACCCGCATGATCAATTCCTTCTGGGCTGTCAGCTCCGGGAAGGCCCCGCCCATGGAGGAGACAAGCACCGGAACCAGCTGGTGGATAAAGGGCTCCCTGAATCCAAGGAAAGTATACCCGTACCGGATGGCCCTGCGCAGGATGCGCCGGATGACATAACCCGCCTTGTTGTTGGATGGCAGCTCCCCATCGGCCACGGCGAAAGCCACGGCCCTGAGGTGGTCTGCCACCACCCGCATGGCCACATCGGTTTGCGGGTCCTTCCCGTATGATTTTCCGGCCATCGCGGCAAGCGCCTTGATGGACGGCTGAAACACGTCGGTATCGTAATTGGAGGTCTTCCCCTGCAGGGCCATGCACAGCCGTTCAAAGCCCATACCCGTATCCACATGCCGGGCAGGCAGCTTTTTCAGCTCTCCGCTGGCCAGCCGGTTGAACTCGATGAAAACCAGGTTCCAGATCTCCACCACCAGGGGATGGTCGCGGTTGACCAGCTCGTGACCGGAAAGCCTGTCGCGCTCTGGCTGTGGCCTCAGGTCGATGTGAATTTCGGAGCAGGGACCGCAGGGACCCGTATCGCCCATTTCCCAGAAGTTGTCTTTCTTGCTGCCATCCAGGATCCGGTCTTTGTTCACATGTTTTTCCCAATGGGCGCGTGACTCATGATCCGGATCCAGATGGTCCCGTTCGTCTCCCTCGAAGACGGTGACGTACAGGCGGTCCTTCTCCAGCCCGTAGACCCCGGTTAAAAGTTCCCACGCCCAGGCGATGGCCTCCTCCTTGAAATAATCCCCGAAACTCCAGTTGCCCAGCATCTCGAACATGGTATGGTGGTAGGTATCATGCCCCACTTCCTCCAGGTCGTTGTGCTTGCCCGACACGCGGAGACACTTCTGGGTGTTGGCAATGCGGGCATGGACGGCCGGGCTGTTGCCCAGGAACACGTCCTTGAACTGGTTCATCCCCGCATTGGTAAACATCAGGGTGGGGTCATTTTTGACCACCATGGGGGCGGAAGACACCACCTGGTGTCCTTTGGATGTGAAAAAATCAAGAAAGGTTCTGCGTATCTCCTGTGAATTCATGAAAGGACGTCTGATGATGAAGTTACCGGGAAAATTTTTGAAACCGAGACGCAAAATTAATGGTTTTTTCGTTAGTTTTGCACTGAAGGATCAAGGAGACCCTCACCCCCACAACCGTAAAAAACCCTGAAACTCACACAGAGTGCAGGCGTTTTTGTGTTTCATTAAACTGCAAGTATACAGACCGGCCCATGGGTAAGGAAAAGTACCTGTTCAACACCAAGTCGCTCACCGTTGAAAAAGTCACCGAAACCATTTGGGACAAGGCCAAAGCCTTGCTTCGGATCGTGCTTGCCGGGATGGTATTCTCGGTCATCGTCCTGAGTATTGGTTATACTTTTTTTGATTCACCCAAGGAGAAGGTACTCCGCCGGGAGATTGAGCAATACCGCCTGCAGTATGAGATACTGAACGACAGGCTGGATATTCTGGCCTCGGTACTCGAGGACATGCAGGACAGAGACGACCACATCTACCGTGTGATCTTCGAGGCGGAGCCCATCCCCCGGAGCATCCGGGAGGGAGCCTTCGGCGGGGCAGACCGCTACGCCCAGTTCGAAGGGTATCAGAACAGCCAGGTCATCTCAGCCACCGTGCAGCGTTTCGATGAGCTGGCCAGGCAGACCTACATCCAGTCCAAGTCGTACGACGAGGTGTTTGAGATGGCCAAAAACAAGGCCGACATGCTGGCCTCCATTCCGGCCATCGTCCCGATCGCCAGGGGGTCTGAGAGCCTGGTTTCGGGCTTTGGCTACCGCATCCACCCGGTATACAAGACCCTGAGGATGCATACCGGGGTGGATTTTCTTGCCAATACCGGAACCCCCATATACGCCACGGGAAATGGGGTGGTGGTCACTGCAGAACGCAACAACCACGGTTACGGACGCATGGTCGTGATCGACCATGGTTATGGCTATGAAACCCTCTATGCCCACCTGAGCCAGATCCAGGTGCGGCCCGGTCAGCAGATCACCCGTGGAGAGGTCATCGGACTGGTCGGCAATACCGGCATATCCACGGCTCCCCACCTGCATTACGAGGTCATCCGCAACGGGCGCAAGGTGAACCCCATCAATTATTTCTACAACGACCTCTCCCCAGAAGAGTTCGAATACATCATCGAGGTCGCTTCCAGGGTGAACCAAAGCCTCTCCTGATGAGCCAGCCGGATCCCCATGCCCAGCGTGTGTATTACTCCATTGGTGAAGTCGCCCGGATGTTCGGGGTGAACCCATCCCTGATCCGTTTCTGGGAGAAGGAATTCGACATCATCCGGCCCCATAAGAACAAGAAGGGGAACCGCCTGTTCACCCCGAAGGACGTGGACAACTTCCACCTGATCTACCACCTTGTCAAGGAAAGGGGTTATACGCTGCAGGGGGCCAGGGATAAGCTGAAGGAAAACCCCGACAAACTGGCCAAAGAATTTGAGATCGTCAAGACCCTGGACCGCATGAAGGCCTTCCTGCAAGACCTGAAAAATCAATTGTGACCCTTTGCCCTGCAAGGGTTTTTTTATTCACTGAAAACTGACACATTCATGGTTGAAGCCATTAAGAGGAGAATCAATGATTACCCGCTGAACCGCTGGGGGATCATGTTGCTGGTCAGCCTGACCATGGCCACCAACTACTATTTTTATGATGCCATCTCCCCGCTGAAGTTCCTGATGGAGCGCGAGCTGGGATTCAGTTCGGCCGATTACGGCTTCTTTACCGCGGCCTATTCCATTCCGAACGTGTTTCTCCTGATGGCCGTGGTGGGAGGCGTCATCCTGGATAAGATCGGGATCCGCATCACCGGCTTTGCCTTTATCTTCATACAGTTCATAGGGGCCGCCATCACGGCCTACGGCGCCTCCCCCCATTTCAACCAGGGCGGCTTTGCCTACGACTTCATGAACTCCTTCCTGACCGGTTATTCCCCGGCCCTGAAGATGACCTCCCTGGGCTTTTTCCTTTTCGGACTGGGCGCGGAGACAAGCATCGTGGTCATCTCCAAGGTGATTGTCAAGTGGTTCAAAGGGAAGGAGATTGCCCTGGCCCTGGGGCTCAACATTGCCATCGCCAGGCTGGGCATGGGGGCTGCCATGATCCTGTCTCCCCGGCTGATCATCGACAGTGCCGCCACCCTGCCCCTGTGGAACAACTGGACCGCCCCCATCTGGTTCGGTGCCCTGTTGCTGGGCATCGGGCTGCTGGCCTTCCTCGTCTATATGATCTGGGACATCCGTTTCGACAGGGAGGTCAAAGAACGCCTGGAGACGGATCCCACCGAAGAGTTCCGGCTCAGCGACCTGGGCAAGCTGATCACCAACAGGAGCTTCATCATCATCTCCCTGCTCTGTGTCACCTTTTACTCCGCTGTGTTCCCTTTTATGAAATATGCGCCCGACCTGATGATCAACAAATACGGGGTCAATCCGACCCTGGCCGGAGACATCGCATCCATCCTGCCATTCGGCACCCTGGTCTTCACCCCCATCTTCGGCTATATTTGTGACTACAAGGGCCGGTCGGCATCCCTCATGCTCCTGGGCAGCCTGCTGCTGGTCCTGGTACACCTGAGCTTTGCAGGAACCAGCCTCACCCCATATATTCCCATGTTCGTCCTGGGGGTGGCATTCTCCCTGGTGCCTGCAGCCATGTGGCCTGCCGTTGCCAAAATAGTAGAAACCAATAAAATAGGGACTGCCTACGGGGTCATGTTCACCATCCAGGCCCTCGGGCTGATGCTCTTCCCCTGGCTGATCGGGGTGGTCCTCGACCATTACAACCCAGGGGTGGCAGAAACCCTGGCCGCCGGAGGCAGTGCGGTTTACGACTACACCATGCCCCTTCTCATGATGGCCCTGCTCGGGGTGTTCGGGCTGGTGTTTGCCTGGATGCTGAAACGGGACGATAAAACCAGTGGCTACGGACTGGAACTGCCCAACAAAATGGATTAAACCACCTTCCGCCATGATTGTCGTGACCGGCGCAGCCGGATTTATCGGAAGTTGCCTTGCCAACAAGCTGAACAACAAAGGCTTCAGGGACCTTGTCCTGGTGGATGATTTTTCTGATCCCCGGAAGAACCAGAACCTGAAGGGCAAGACCTACCTGCAACAGGTACATCGCGACCAATTTTTCCATTGGCTCGACAAGAACCACCAAAAAGTTGCATTTGTCTACCATATCGGCGCCCGTACCGATACCACCGAGTTCGATGTCCGCGTGTTCGACCGGCTCAACCTGAACTATTCAAAAACCATGTGGCAGGCCTGTTCCCGTTACGGGCTGCCACTGGTCTACGCCTCTTCGGCTGCCACATACGGAGCCGGAGAACATGGATACGAAGACGATCATGCGCTGGTGAACCGCCTGCGTCCGCTCAACCCCTATGGAGAAAGCAAGAACGATTTTGACAAATGGGCCCTGCAGCAAAAAGCAGCACCTCCCTTCTGGGCCGGGTTGAAATTTTTCAATGTGTACGGGCCGAATGAATACCACAAGGGAAGAATGGCCTCGGTCGTGTATCATACCTTCCTTCAGATCCGGGATACGGGAAGAATGAAGCTGTTCCGTTCGCACCGGCCGGCATACCGGGACGGGGAGCAACTGCGGGATTTCATCTACGTAAAGGACGTGGTCAGGGTCTGCGTCCACATGATGATTCACAAGATGCCTCCGGGGCTGTATAATCTGGGAACGGGCCAGGCACGCACCTTCCTGGCCCTGGCCAGGGCCACCTTTTCCGCCATGGGGCAGGAGGCCCGGATTGAATTCATCGACACCCCGGAAGACATTCGTGAAAAGTACCAGTATTTCACGGAGGCCCGCATGGACAAGTTGCGCGGGGCAGGCTATACCGAGGGCTTTTTCAGCCTGGAGGAAGGGATCGAGGATTATGTGCTGGACTACCTTGTCAACGGATCCTTCTATTAGGATCACGGCATCTTCTGAGCGGATCAGTCGTCCCTGCCGAAATGGTGTTGGTTCACCACCCCCTGACGTTCCACAAAGGCGATCAGTTCCGGGAAGAAGGCGGAAAATTCATTTCCGAAGTCATCGTAGTGTTTTTTGAGGTCCTCCACGGCATTTTCCATGCCCGAATTGAATGGGGTGCGGCGGGCCATGCCTTGCATATGGCTGTTCAGCTTGTCCAGGTGGGCATAATTCACCAGCCAGTTGGACGCGATCATAAATGGCAGCACATTGCGCGCCCTGACAGGCAACAGGAAATAGTTCTTCAGCAAGAGCTGGTAGGCGCTGCGGACAAATTTGGACAGGGGCAGCCGGGAGTATTCCCGCCAGTTCCTGGCCAGGAAGTGGTCGTAGAACATATCGACAATCACCCCGGAATAAAGCCGGTATTTATTGCGGAGACGCATCTTGCTCTGATCGACAATCGGATGGCTGTCAGTGAAGGCATCAATCTTCCGGTGCAGCTTGATTCCCTTCACGATATTGCCGTTGAAATTCTCAATCTGCCGGCCCTTCACCATGTCGGCAATAAAGTTCCCCACGATGAGGTCTTCATCATTGCCGGAAAGGTACAGATGGGCCAAAAAGTTCATCGGTTGATGCAAAAAAATCGATAAATACTTTTTCGGGTATTTGTAGTTAAAGTTACACCAAAAATTACACCAAAACAGGATCAATTGATTTATTTTTCAGCCGTTTTTGTGTGAAATCGCTGGCCGGATCAAGGGGAATTTTATAGTTTTGCACCAACAGAAAATAAAGCCTTATCCGACCCAACCAAAAGAGAACCACCCATGCAAAAAAACCTGTTTCTGGGCGATGAAGCCATTGCGCAGGCCGGCATCGATGCCGGCATGTCGGGCATTTACGCCTATCCCGGAACACCTTCCACCGAGATCACTGAATACGTGATCGCATCGCGTGAAGCCCGGGAGAAAGGCATCGTGGCCACCTGGTGTGCCAATGAAAAAACCGCAGCGGAAGCCGCCCTGGGCATGTCTTATGCCGGGAAGCGGGCCATGACCTGCATGAAGCATGTCGGCCTCAACGTAGCGGCCGACCCGTTCATCAATTCGGCCCTGACCGGGGCGAACGGGGGACTGATCTTCGTGGTGGCGGACGACCCCTCCATGCATTCTTCCCAGAACGAGCAGGACTCCCGTTTTTTTGGAAAATTTGCCATGATCCCGATCCTTGAGCCTTCCAACCAGCAGGAGGCCTATGACATGGTCCACGACGGTTTCGAACTGTCGGAAAAATACCGGGTGCCGGTGATGTTGCGCATCACCACGAGGCTGGCCCACTCCAGGGCAAACGTGGCAAGAAAGGCCTCACGGCCGCAGAACCAGTTCAAGCTGCCGGAGGACCTTCGCCAGTTTGTGCTGCTTCCGGCCATCGCCAGGAAGAAATACCAGAAACACATCGCCCTGCAGCAGCATTTCCTGCAAGAGTCGGAACAATCTGCCTACAACCGCTATATGGAGGGAGATGATCTTTCTCTGGGCATCATTGCCTGCGGGCTGGCCTACAACTACCTTCTGGAAAATTACCCGGGACGAAAGGCACCCCATCCGGTGGTCAAGATCTCCCAGTACCCGGTGCCTTCCGGCCTCGTCGAAAGGCTTTATGAGCAATGCGACGCCATCCTGGTGCTGGAAGAAGGCTACCCCCTTGTGGAAGAAATGCTCAAAGGACTGCTTAACAAAGGCAAAGAGGTCCGCGGGCGCCTGGACGGCACCCTGCCCATGGCGGGGGAGCTAAACCCCAACCTCGTTGCTGCCGCCCTTGGTTTCCGGCAGGAACCCGTCACGCCCGTCCCCGATCTTGTGGCCCCGCGGCCGCCTTCCCTTTGCAAAGGCTGCCCCCACATCGACACCTATATTGGCCTGAACGAAGCCATCGAACAATTTGGCAAGGGAAGGGTGTTTTCAGACATCGGATGTTACACCCTGGGAGCCCTGCCCCCTTACGAATCGATCAATTCCTGTGTCGACATGGGCGCTTCCATCACCATGGCCAAAGGCGCGGCCGACGCAGGCATGCACCCCTCCGTCGCCGTGATCGGGGACAGCACTTTTACCCATTCCGGCATCACCGGATTGCTCGATGCAGTGAATGACAAATCGAACATCACCGTCTTCATCCTGGACAATGCCACCACCGGGATGACAGGCGGACAGCCTTCCGCCGCCCTGGACCACATTGAAGATCTTTGCCGTGGGGTCGGTGTGGAGGAAGAACACATCCGGGTAATCAAGCCCCTGAGAAAGCAGCATGAGGAAAACACACGCATCATCCTGGAGGAGCTGCAATACGAAGGGGTGTCCGTGATCATCCCCCGCCGGGAATGCATACAGACCCTCAACAAGCGGATGCGTGCCAAGTTCAAGGCCAAAGCGGCCGAAAATAAATAATCCCGGTGGACACTGCCGGCAATCATTTCACTGTAAACCCCCACATCATGAAGAAAGATATCATCCTTGCAGGCGTCGGCGGACAAGGGATCCTGTCCATCGCCGCCATCATAGGCCATGCAGCGGTGGGATCGGGCCTGTACCTGAAACAGGCCGAGGTTCATGGCATGAGCCAAAGGGGCGGGGACGTACAATCACACCTGAGGCTGTCCTCCGGGGAGATCGCCTCCGACCTGATCCCGCAGGGAAAGGCAGACATGATCATCTCGGTGGAGCCCATGGAGTCGCTGAGGTACCTGCCCTGGCTGGGACCGGAAGGCTGGCTCATTACCTCGACCAAACCATTCATCAATATACCCGCTTACCCGGACCCGGAAAAGGTCCTGGAACGGGTGCGCGCCCTGCCCCATCACGTGGCCCTCGATGCGGAAACCATCGCCTCCGGCCTGGGCAGCGCCAAGGCGGCCAACATGGTGGTCCTGGGTGCGGCCTCGCCCTTCCTGGAAATCGCCTACGAAGAACTGGAACAGGCCATCCGACAGGTCTTCGGCCGGAAAGGAGAGGACCTGGTGAAACTGAACCTGGATGCCCTGGGGGCGGGCCGGGATTTTACCCGGGAGCACCTGAACCAATAGGTCATATCATTTGTTGTTTTGTTGATTTGTTGATATATAGTCACTAATTCCCCAAAAACCATATGCTTACCAATAACTTCATTCACCGCCACAACGGAATCCGCCAGGACGATGAACAAAAAATGCTGGAAACGATCGGCCTGGAATCGACCGATGAGTTAATCACCCAGACCATCCCGGCTTCCATCCGGCTGAAGAAGGACCTGGACCTGCCCGAAGGACTCAACGAACATGAGTTCATCAGCCACCTGCAGGCCCTGGGAGCCCGTAACCAACTGTACCGCACCTATATCGGGATGGGCTATTACAACACCATCCTGCCGGGGGTCATCCAGCGCAATATCCTGGAGAACCCGGGATGGTACACTTCTTACACCCCTTACCAGGCAGAGATCTCCCAGGGCCGTCTGGAAGCCCTGCTGAATTATCAGACCGTGATTGCCGACCTCACCGGGCTGGAGATCGCCAATGCCTCCCTGCTGGACGAAGGGACAGCCGCCGCCGAGGCCATGATCATGCTGTACAATGCCCGTCCGCGGGAAGTCGTAAAGAGGAATGCCGTCAAGTTCTTTGTTTCCGGCCGCTGCTTCCCCCAGACCATCGATGTGCTTAAAAACCGGTCCATCCCGCTGGGGATCGAGCTGGTGATCGGCGACCCCCATGAGATGGCATTCGATGACAGCTACTTTGGCGCCCTGATCCAATACCCGGACGGATTCGGACGGATAGAGGACCACAGCTCCTTCGTGGAGAAGGCCAGGGAGGCGGGTGTGCGCATCACCGTGGCGGCCGACCTGCTCAGCCTGACCCTGCTGACCCCCCCCGGAGAATGGGGTGCGGATGTGGTGGTGGGCTCTTCCCAGCGTTTCGGCGTTCCCATGGGATACGGGGGACCCCACGCAGGTTTCTTCGCCACCAGGGACGAATTCAAGCGGCAGGTACCGGGCCGCATCATCGGGGCTTCCGTCGACAAGCTGGGCAACACCGCCCTGCGCATGGCCCTGCAGACCCGTGAGCAGCACATCAAACGGGAGAAAGCCACCTCCAATATCTGCACCGCCCAGGCTTTGCTGGCCATCATGGCAGGGATGTACGCCGTGTACCACGGACCCGGCGGTCTGAAAAAGATTGCGCGGCACATCAACATCCTGACGGGCGTGCTGTCTCAGGAGGCGGAAAAATACGGTTACAAACAACGGAACGACCACTTCTTTGACACCGTTCACCTGGCCCTGCCGGAGCAGGTCAATACGGACCAGCTGCGACAACTGGCAGAGAAAAAGCGCATAAACTTCCGTTACATCGATGCGCAACATATTGGCATCAGCCTGGACGAGACCACTGCCCTGTCCGACGTGAACGCCATCCTGGAGGTCCTTGCGGAAGCGGCCGGCAAGGATTTCAGGATATTTGTCTGCGACCCGGAAGAATGCAGCAGGATCACCACGTTCCCTGAAAGGCTGCACAGGAAAAGCGAATACCTCCGGCACCCGAATTTCAACTCCTACCATTCCGAAACGGAGATGATGCGCTATATGAAGAAACTGGAGAACCGCGACCTGGCGCTCAACCGCACCATGATCCCCCTGGGGTCCTGCACCATGAAGCTGAATGCCGCCACTGAAATGTTCGGACTGAGCTGGCCGGAATTCAATGCCCTGCACCCCTTCGTTCCAGTGGAACAAGCCCAGGGTTACCGGGAGATGATCGGGGGCCTTGAGAGGGACCTGTGTGAGATCACGGGTTTTGCAGGCATGTCGTTCATGCCCAACTCCGGTGCCTCCGGGGAGTACTCCGGGCTCATGGTGATCCGCGCCTACCATGAAAGCCGGGGCGAGAGCCACCGGAACGTCACCCTCATCCCCTCCTCCGCACATGGCACAAACCCGGCCAGTGCGGTCATGGCCGGCATGAAGGTCGTGGTGGTGAAATGCGATGAGCACGGGAATATCGACATGGAAGACCTCCGCAAGAAGGCAGGGGAGCACCGGGACCACCTGGCCGCCATCATGGTGACCTATCCTTCCACCCATGGGGTGTTCGAGGAGGACATCCTGGATGTCACCCGCATCATCCATGAAAATGGCGGGCAGGTTTACATGGATGGGGCAAATATGAATGCCCAGGTGGGCCTGACCAACCCGGCGATCTGCGGGGCAGACGTCTGTCACCTGAACCTGCACAAGACCTTTGCCATCCCTCACGGGGGGGGCGGACCGGGCATGGGTCCCATCGGGGTGGCCAAACACCTGGTCCCCTTCCTGCCCACCCATCCCCTGGTGGAAACCGGCGGCAAGGAGGGCATTCATGCCGTGGCATCGGCCCCGTTTGGCAGCGCCCTGATCCTGACCATCACCTATGCCTACATCAAACTCCTGGGCGGACAGGGCCTGAAGGAAGCGACCCGCATCGCCATCCTGAGCACCAACTACCTGAAAGCCAAACTGGAAAAGGAATATAAGGTGTTGTATACCGGCCGGAACGGATGGGCCGCCCATGAGATGATCCTGGACTGCAACCCGCTCAAGCGCGTGGCATCGGTGGATGCCATCGACATTGCCAAGCGTCTGATGGACTATGGTTTCCACGCACCCACGGTGGCATTCCCTGTGCCCGGGACCCTCATGGTGGAACCCACAGAAAGCGAGCCCCTGTCCGAGCTGGACCGTTTCATCGATGCCATGCTGGCCATCCGGGAGGAGATCCGTGAGATCGAGGAGGGGAAGGCAGATCCGGACAACAATGTGATCAAGAATGCCCCCCACACGGCGGCCATGGTCATCGACAGCCATTGGGACAAGCCTTACAGCCGTGAGAAAGCCGCATTCCCGATGCCCTGGTCGGAAGAGATCAAGTATTTCACCCCGGTGACCCGCATCGACGATGCCTATGGGGACCGCAACCTGGTCTGTACCTGCGAGCCCATTGAAAGCTATGCCCTGGAGGAATAGCACCGGGCCTGAAAACAAAAGGCCGCACCCGGTCAGGGTGCGGCTTTTTGTTATGGATTTTGAAACGGGGCGGGCCTGACCCGGTGCCGGGCAGAACCGACTCCCCGGTCAGTCCTTCTCCTGGTAAAGGAAACGTTTGATCTTTTTGGTGGGGGTCTTCTCAAAGGGTTCGTTTTGTTCATGTACCACGGTGACCCTTGAAAAGCGGTTCAGGCGGTGGTTCACCTGCTGCTGGATCTCCTGAAGCCGGTGCCGGACCTTTTCCTGCACCTGCTCATACAAATGAGCTGCCGAATCCTTCCACTCATTGTACTTGTCCCCTGCGGCTTCTTTCATGTCATGGTACCGCTCCCCGGCTGAATCTTTCAGGTCCTGGTAGCTTTGCTCGGCCGCTTTTTTCAATTCATGGTAGCGGTGGTCGATCTCCTCGTAGTTAAGGTGGACCTTGGCAACCAGCTTGCCCTTCATCTCGTAGACCAGGGACTCCAGGACATGGTGCTGGGAGTTGATGACCGCTTCGATGTCTTCCGGGTAGATATTCTCACCCGTGGGACTGATGATGATGTTCTTCAGGCGGCCCTTGATGAACAGGTAACCGTCCTTGTCGAGGGCTCCGAGGTCGCCTGTTTTGAACCAACCGTCCTCGGTGAACACCTCGCGGGTGGTTTTCTCATCCTTGTAGTAGCCCATCATCACATTGGGGCCCTTTGCCAGGATCTCCCCTTCTCCGGTTTCAGGGTCGGGATCCAGGATTCTGAGTTCCTGTCCCGGGAGGCTATAGCCGGTGGATCGGTATTTTGTCAGTTTGGGTCCGCATCCGGCGAGCAGGGGCGAGGTTTCGGTCAGGCCGTAGCCAATGGCATAGGGGAAGCCTGCATCGCGCAGGAAACGCTCTGCCTCGGCTTCGAGCTTGGCTCCGCCAATCCCGAAGAAGTGCAGCTTGCCGCCGAAGGCCTTGTATATTTTCTTGCCTGCCAGCTTGTGGAAAAACTTTCTGAAGGCCCGGCTCCTGCCCAGCACCTTCATCAGACCGCCCGACTGAAGTTTGGGCCGAACCTTGTTCTGGTAGACCTTTTCGATGATCAGCGGCACCGTCAGCATCATGGTGGGCTGCACCTTCTGCATGGCCGGAAGCAGGACCGCCGGGGTGGGCAGCTTGTCGAGGTAGAACACCGAAGCCCCTGTCATAAAAGGAATGATGAACCCGATGGTGCATTCATAAGTATGCGGCAGCGGGAGAACGGACAGCAGGCGATCTTCCGAGTTGACCGGCTGGATTCCCAGGGTGTTCACTGCATTGGAAAGGATGTTCCTGTGACTCAGCATCACCCCCTTGGGGGTCCCTGTCGTGCCGGAGGTATACAATATGGCCGCCAGGTCCTCCTCTTCAGGAACCGGCAAATCCTCCGGGCTGTTCTTTGCCGGGGATTCCTTAACTTTTTCCACCGTCCCGGCCATCTCCAGGCTGCCCAGGCTGATTTCAGAAAGGTCATCCAGCAGGAAAGCCTTCTTCAGACTGGCGGGAAGCGGCTGGTGGAGCTTGGACGCCTGCTTGTCGGATACCAGTATGGCCCTGGACCCGCTATGCGACAGGATCTTTTCAATCTCCCCCTCGGAAAAATCGACCAGGATGGGAACCACCACGGCACCCATGTTGGTGATGGCCAGATAGGCCACGCCCCAGTTGGGCATGTTCTGGCTCAGCAGGGCCACCCTGTCCCCCTTTTTTACCCCCCCCGCATGCAACTGCAGGCTGAGTAGGGTGGCACGGTCTCTGACCTCCTGGTATGTCAGGGGTGCTTCCCCGACAAAGGATAAAGCCGGCAAACCACCGTAGAGGCGTGCGCTGTTATCCAATAAGTTACGAAAAGTCAATTGTTTGATGATCCCCATAGTTTTTGCTTAAGCTGCAAAGGTACGGATAATAACAGGGCAAATTTCCCAAAAAAATATAAACAATCGTATAATTTTTACCCCATAATAAAAACCAGGGGTGAGCGTCCAGCCGTCCCCGGGCGAAACCCTGTCGCGCTGAGCGCATCTGAATCCCGCCAGGGATTTGCAGCGCGAAGCGGGATATGGGTGAGCGTCCAGCCGCCCCCGGGCGAAACCCTGTCGCGCTGAGCGCATCTGAATCCCGCCAGGGATTTGCA
>CAYZCW010000004.1:0-56143 GCA_964477035.1 uncultured Bacteroidales bacterium | reverse complement strand
GCGCGAAGCGGGATATGGGTGAGCGTCCAGCCGCCCTACCTGGAAAGCAAATCGTCGAAATACGCGATGGTCTTCAGAAGCCCGTCCCGGAGCTGCACCTTCGCTTCCCAGTCGATCAGGGAGCGGGCATAGGAAGTATCCGGTTTGCGCTGCACCGGATCATTGTCGGGAAGCGGCCGGAAGCCAAAGGCAGACCGTGAGCCCGTGAGTTCCACAACCAGCCTGGCGAGCTCCAGGATGGTGAACTCGTTCCCGTTGCCCAGGTTGACCGGGCCCGTGACCTCATCCCCCGTCTGCATGATCCGGGAAAGCCCCTCCACCAGGTCATCCACATACTGGAAGCTGCGCGTCTGGCTGCCGTCCCCGTAGATGGTGATCTCCTTGTTGCGGAGGGCCTGGACAATGAAATTGGACACCACCCGGCCGTCGTCGGGTTGCATCCGCGGACCGTAGGTATTGAAAATTCTGACGATCTTGATCCGCACCCCATTCTGGTTGTGGTAGTCCATGAACAGGGTCTCGGCACATCGTTTGCCCTCGTCGTAGCAGGATCGGATGCCAACCGGGTTCACATTGCCCCAGTAGTCCTCCTTCTGGGGGTGGACGATCGGATCCCCATACACCTCACTGGTAGAGGCCTGCAGCACTTTCGCCTTGATCCGTTTGGCCAGCCCCAGCATGTTGATGGCCCCCATGACGGAGGTCTTGACGGTCTTGATGGGGTTGAGCTGGTAATATACGGGGGAGGCCGGGCAGGCCATATTGTAGATCTCGTCCACCTCCAGGAATATCTCCCGGGTGATGTCGTGGCGGATCAACTCGAAATAGGGATGGTCCCTCAGGTGGATGATGTTGCTCTTGGAACCGGTGAAAAAATTGTCCAGGCAAAGCACCTCATGCCCCCCTTCAAGGAATCGTTCGCAGAGGTGTGAACCGATGAAGCCGGCCCCGCCCGTTACCAGAATCCGTTTCATGAAGAAGCCCTTCCTATGCCGTAATAGGCGAAGCCGTTTTCACGGGCCTCCGCCGGTTCAAATATATTCCTGCCGTCGAACAACACCTTGCCGTTCATGAGCCGGTCGAGCACCTTGTAGTTGGGAATGCGGAATTCATTCCATTCGGTCACCAGGACCAGGGCATCCGCCCCGATGGCCGCCTCATACATATCCCCGGCGTACCCGATCCGGTCTCCCAGGTAGTGCGCCTTTGCTTCGTTCATGGCCACCGGATCATAGGCCACCACGGTGGCCCCGGCCCCAAGCAGGTCCCCGATCAGCACAAGAGAAGGGGCCTCCCTCATGTCGTCCGTGCCGGGTTTGAAGGAGAGGCCCCATACGGCAAATTTTTTGCCCTTGACATCGCCCCCGAAATGGGCCATGATCTTTTTGGTCACCACGTGCTTCTGGTCATTGTTGACCCGTTCCACCGCATCCAGCAGCCGGAGGTCGTAGCCGAAATCACCCGCCGTGCGGATGAGGGCCTTCACATCCTTGGGGAAGCAGGAGCCACCGTATCCGATGCCCGGATAGATGAACTTGTTCCCGATGCGCGGGTCGCTTCCGATGCCGCGCCTGACATGGTTGATGTCGGCACCCACGATCTCGCAAAGGTTCGCAATGTCGTTGATGAAACTGATCTTGGTGGCCAGCATGGCATTGGCGGCATACTTGGTCATCTCCGAAGAGGTGATGTCCATAAAAATGAGCGGGTGTCCGTTCAGAAGGAAGGGCTTGTAAAGCCGCTCCAGCACCTTTTCGGCCCGGACTGACTCCACCCCGATCACGATACGGTCCGGCTTCATGAAGTCATCCACCGCATTGCCTTCCTTAAGAAACTCCGGGTTGGATGCCACATCGAAGGGAATGTCCGCCCCCCGCTTTCCGAGCTCTTGCTGGATGGCCTCCCTGACCTTGCGGGCCGTCCCCACCGGCACGGTGCTCTTGGTGACCACCACGGTGTACCCGGTCAGGGTCCGGCCGATCTCCCTGGCCACGGCGATCACATGGTTCAGGTCGGCGCTGCCATCTTCTCCGGGCGGGGTCCCCACCGCAATGAAGACGGCTTCCGCCCCATCGATGTTCCCGCCCAGGTCGGTGGTAAAAAACAGGCGCTCCTTGTCCGCATTGCGGCCCACGATCTCGTCCAGGCCCGGTTCATAAATGGGCAGGATGCCCTTGTTCAGGTTGTCGATCTTCTTTTTGTCGATGTCGATGCAATACACCAGGGCCCCGGTTTCCGCCAGGCAGGTCCCCGTAACCAGTCCCACGTACCCCGTCCCGACCACTAGAATCTTCATAACAACAGGTTTAATTCATAAAATGCCATGGCATCGCCCCTGGTGGGGCTTTCCCCCGCCTTTACAAGAGGGAATAGCTGACGGCCAGTCCGACGGTCACCACGGAAGCCATCACCATCAGCTTGATGAGTATGTTCAGGCTGGGCCCGGAGGTGTCCTTGAAGGGGTCTCCCACCGTGTCGCCCACGACGGCCGCCTTATGATTGGGCGAATTCTTGCCGCCGTAGTTTCCTTCTTCGATATACTTCTTGGCATTGTCCCAGGCACCCCCCGCATTGGCCATGAAGATCGCCATGGCAAAGCCGGATGAGATCGTGCCCACCAGCAGGCCGGTCACCCCGGCCACCCCGAAGATGAGTCCCACGACCACCGGAATCAGCAGGGCGATCAGCGAAGGCACCATCATCTCGCGCTGTGCCCCCCTGGTGGAGATCTCCACGCAACGGGCATAATCGGGTTCCGCCTTGCTTTCCATGATGCCGGGGATCTCCCGGAACTGGCGGCGCACCTCGTCGACCATTTTCTGGGCGGCCCGTCCCACGGCATTCATGGTCATCCCGCTGAACAGGAAGACCGACAGCACCCCGACGAAAATCCCGACAATGACCAGGGGATTCATCAGGTGGATGTCATAATGGTGGATGAAGTCGATAAACTGGGCGTCCCTGGCGGCCACCGTTTCGATGCCGCGTATGGGGGCATCGGGCATGTCGAGGAACTTCACGAACATGATCTTCACCTCTTCGAAATAGGCCGCCAGCAGGGCCAGGGCGGTCAGTGCCGCGCTCCCGATGGCGAATCCCTTACCGGTGGCGGCGGTGGTGTTGCCCAGGGCGTCGAGGGCGTCGGTGCGCCGGCGGACTTCCTCCCCCAGGTGGCACATCTCGGCATTGCCGCCGGCATTGTCGGCGATGGGGCCATAAGCGTCGGTGGCCAGGGTGATGCCCAGGGTGGACAGCATTCCCACGGCGGCAATGCCGATGCCGTAGAGGCCCATGTTCAGGCCGGCAGCGTCAAAAGAGAAGCCTGAGGAGAAAGAGTATGCCAGGGTGATGCCCACGCAGATAATCCCCAGGGGCACGGCGGCCGAGACCAGCCCCGTTCCGATGCCGCTGATGATGATGGTGGCGGGACCGGTGCTGGCCGATTCGGCAATCCTGCGTGTGGGCCGGTAGGCCGAGGCCGTGAAATATTCGGTCGACTGCCCGATGCCGATGCCGGCCAGGAGGCCCACCACGATGGAGCCCCAGATGCCAAGGTAGTTCGGCAGTCCGAGCATGTACAGGATCAACAGGGAGAACACCACGATCAGGGCGGCGCTGGTGTTGACCCCCACCCCCATGGACTTCAGCAATTGCTTCTGGGTGGCGCCCTCCTTGGTGCGGACCATGAACACGCCGGCAATGGAGAGCATCGTGCCCACGGCAGCGATCAGCATGGGCGCGATCACGGCGTTGAACTGCATCTCCTGTCCGAAGCCCACAAATGCCGCGGCCCCGAGCAGGGCGGTGGCCAGGATGGACCCGGCAAAGGATTCAAACAGGTCGGCCCCCATGCCGGCCACGTCCCCCACATTGTCGCCGACATTGTCTGCGATGGTGGCCGGGTTGCGCGGATCATCCTCCGGGATGCCGGCTTCCACCTTGCCCACCAGGTCGGCCCCCACATCGGCGGCCTTGGTGTAGATGCCCCCGCCCACGCGGGCGAACAGGGCCTGGGTGGATGCCCCCATGCCGAAAGTCAGCATGGTGGCCGTGATGGTCAGCAGCTTCATGCCCATTTCCGCCTCCGGGATGAACTGGTTCAGTACAAGAAACCACAGGGACACGTCCAGGAGGACCAATCCGACGACCACAAGACCCATGACGGCCCCCGAGCGAAATGCCAGCCGCAGGCCGCCGTCCAGGGAAGTACGGCAGGCATTGGCCACACGCGCCGAGGCAAATGTGGCGGCCCGCATGCCGAAGAAACCGGCCAGACCAGAGAAGGCCCCTCCGGTAAGGAAAGCAAACGGCACCCAGGGGTTCTGCACCCCCAGCCCGTAAGCCATGATGGCAAAAATAACGGTGATCACCGCAAACACGATAACCACCACTTTGTACTGCTGCCGGAGATAGGCCCCGGCGCCCTTGCGGACATGCATCGCGATGCGTTTCATCATGTCCGTCCCTTCATCATGGCCCATCATCTGCTTAAAGAAATAGTAGGCAAACCCCAGGGCCAGCACAGAACTCAGTGGCACCAACCAGAAAAATACAGGCATTGTTTCCTCCTTGTGTTTAGTTTGGTTAAAATTGTGTGGCTGACATATGATTGCACGAAATATGCCGTCAAATTTATGAATTATATCCAACCGCCAAAAAAAATTGCACAAATCAGCAGCCGGGAGCGCTGCCGGGCGAAAGGGGCGGCCTCTGTGCGGGGATGGGTGAAATTCTAATAAAATTGTCTTAAATTTGTATGGATTGGTAATTGCCATGTCATCCGTCGGATAGGAATGCAGAAGCTGAACGGCCATGAAGAAAATCAAACTGGAGATCCTGGGAATTTCCTACAGTCAGTCACAATCGGGAGCCTATGCCCTGATACTGGGCGAGGCCGGGAAGAAGCGCCGCCTGCCAATCATCATCGGAAGCTTTGAGGCCCAAGCCATTGCCATCGAGCTGGAAAAGATGAAGCCCAGCCGACCCCTGACCCACGACCTCTTCAGGAATTTTGCCGTGACCTTCAACATCAACATCACGGAGGTCGTCATCTACAAATTCGCCGAAGGAATATTTTACGCCCGTTTGGTGTGCTTTGACGGCATCAAGGAGGTGGAAATCGACTCCCGCACCTCCGATGCCGTGGCCATTGCCGTCCGTTTCCAATGCCCCATATACACCTATGAGTCCATCCTGAAAGCCGCCGGCATCGTGCTTCAGGACGACAACCCCGGCCAGGGGGAGCCCGAAACCGTCGAAGAAGAAAAGGAAAGCAAGGAAAGCTCCTATGCTTCCCTGAGTATCGGAGAGTTGGAGTCCCTCCTCATGTCGGCCATTGACGAAGAAGCCTACGAGAAGGCCTCCCGCATCCGCGATGAGATCAACCGGCGGAAAAAGGGCAAATAATTCACCCCGGTTCACCCCGTTTAAAGAAAAAATGCATAGGTTTGCATCCAGCCGCCCGGGCTGTGAAGCAACAGGCAGGCCCTGCCGGGGTCGCCTGCCGCCGTGGGATTTGCCGGACGCATTGCACGGCACCTGCCGGTGGGCTTTTCCGGCCCCGGTGGCCACCCCACATCTTGATTCACCAAACGTTTGACCGATGATTTCTTCCAGGCTGTTTTTCTTGTCGATCATCCTGATTCTCCTGCCCTGCACCCTCTTTGCCCAGGCCGGCGACACCCTTCCCGGGGATACCGCCGGGCAGGAAATTGTGACGGACACCCTGCAGGTCCCGGATCCGGGCATCCTGGCCGGGGAAGAAGCCCTGCCGGGGGAATTGGCCCTGGAAGACCCGGCCTCCCTTCAGTTGGAGGAAGACCTCCTGAGCACGGGTTTTTCCGCCAGGAACCTGTTTCGCGGACTGCTCGGGATGCTGGTCCTGGTGGGCATCGCCTGGCTGTTCAGCACCAACCGAAGGGCCATCTCCTGGAAGGTCGTGGGCATCGGCCTGGTCATCCAGCTGCTGCTTGCCTTCAGCATCCTGCAGGTTCCTCCCGTACAGTATTTCTTTGAGCTGGTGGGGAAAGTGTTTGTGGTGATCCTGGATTTCTCCAAGGCCGGCACGGAGTTCCTTTTTGCCGGGTTTCTGGACACCAGCACCTTTGGATTTATTTTTGCCTTCCAGGTATTGCCCACCATCATATTCTTTTCCGCCCTGACCAGCCTGCTGTTTTATCTGGGCATCATCCAGAAGGTGGTTTACCTCCTGGCCTGGCTGATGACCAAAGCCATGCGCCTGTCCGGTGCCGAAAGCCTTTCGGTGGCGGGCAATATTTTCCTCGGCCAGACAGAGTCCCCCCTGATGATCAAGGCCTACCTGGAAAAGATGACCCGTTCGGAGATCCTCCTGGTGATGACCGGCGGGATGGCCACCATGGCCGGGGGTGTACTGGCCGCCTACATCAGCTTCCTGGGAGGAGACGATCCGGTGCAGCGGCTGATCTTCGCCAAACACCTGCTCGCGGCCTCCATCATGGCCGCCCCCGGGGCCGTGGTCATCTCCAAGATCCTGGTACCCCAGACCCAGGAAATCGACAAGACCATGGAGATCAGCAAGGACCGCATCGGCAGCAACATCCTGGATGCCATTTCCAATGGCACCACGGAAGGGCTCAAGCTGGCCGCCAACGTGGCTGCCATGTTGCTGGTGTTCATCGCCTTCATCGCCATGTTCAATTTCATCGTCGGAAAGGTCGGGCTGTGGACCAACCTGAACCCCTGGATCGAAAACATCTCCAACGGGCAATACTCGGAACTGTCGCTGCAGTTCATCCTGGGCTATGCCTTCTCCCCCGTCATGTGGCTGATCGGCATTGCCACGCCGGACATCACCCTGGCCGGACGCCTGCTGGGGGAAAAAGTCATCATGACCGAGTTCATTGGCTACGTGAGCCTTGCCGAGCTGAAGGAGGCCGGGGCCTTCACCGACCCCAAATCTGTCATCATGGCCACCTACATGCTTTGCGGCTTTGCCAATTTTGCCAGCATCGGCATACAGATCGGCGGCATCGGCTCCCTGGCTCCCGGCAAGCGGGTGCTGCTGTCCCAGTTCGGCATGCGGGCCCTGCTGGGCGGGACCATGGCGGCACTGATGAGTGCCACGATTGTGGGCATCATCCTCGGTTGAGAACCGCCCTTGCTTTTCAGGAGGCTTTGGGTTAATTTTGATCAGGGACTTCCCTTCCCGGGGCAACAGGGTCCTGATATGATGCCATGCAACAATACCTGAATCTTTTATCCCACGTTCTGGAGCACGGAACCCGCAAGGACGACCGTACCGGTACCGGTACCCTCAGCGTGTTCGGCCACCAGATGCGCTTCGACCTGCAGCAGGGATTCCCCGCACTGACCACCAAGAAGCTGCACCTGAGGTCCATCATTCACGAACTGCTCTGGTTTCTCCAGGGCGATACCAACATCCGTTACCTGCATGACCACAAGGTCACCATATGGGACGAATGGGCCGACGCAAAGGGCGACCTGGGCCCCATTTACGGAGCCCAGTGGCGGCGCTGGCAGGCACACAATGGGTCCATCGACCAGGTCAGCCGGTTGCTGGAACAGATTCGCACCAATCCCGATTCCCGCCGCCTGATCATCAGCGCCTGGAACGTTGGACAACTGGGGGAAATGGCCCTTCCTCCCTGCCATGTGCTGTTCCAGTTTTACGTGGCCGGAGGGAAACTCAGCTGCCAGCTGTACCAGCGCAGCGCCGACATTTTCCTGGGCGTGCCGTTCAACATCGCCTCATACGCCCTGCTCACCATGATGATCGCACAGGTTACCGGCCTGCAAGCCGGGGAGTTCATCCACACCTTCGGCGATGCCCACCTGTACCTGAACCATACGGAACAGGCCCGGCTGCAGCTGGGCCGAACACCCCGGGCCCTTCCGACGATGAAGATAAACCCGGACAAATCAGACCTCTTCGCTTTCTCCTACGAGGATTTTGAGCTGCAGGGGTACGACCCCCACCCGGGCATCAAGGCACCCATTGCCATCTGAGGGCCATTCTTGAAAAAAATTTTCCAAAAAAATGCGGACGTATTGAAAAAAACGTTATCATTGTGATATCATTTTAATATCATAACCATGGAAAAAGAAAAGAAACTGTCTCCCTACCTGGGCTACCTGGGCATTCTGTTTGCACTCCTCCTGCTGGTGGGCCCCGTCTACATGACCTTTAAGACCGCCAATCCCTGGTGGCTGCTGCTTCTGCTGGCCGATGCCCTCTGTTGGGCCGGGCTGGCCGTGGTGAACCCCAACGAATCCCTTGTCCTGGTGTTGTTCGGCAACTATTCCGGCACCATCAAGCGCTACGGGTTTTACTGGATCAATCCCTTTTTCGTAAGGAAAAAGATCTCGCTTCGTGCCCGCAACCTGAACAGCGACCCGATCAAGGTGAATGACAAGCTGGGCAACCCGGTCATGATCGGCATCGTCCTGGTGTGGAAGGTGGAAAACACATTCAAGGCGGCCTTCGAGGTGGATGACTACATCCGCTTCGTGGACGTGCAGAGCGAGGCGGCCATACGCAAACTGGCCGGCGCCTATCCTTACGACAATTTCGATGATGCCGGGGCAGACATCTGCCTGCGTTCGGGCGGGGAAGAGGTCAACCAGGAGCTGGAGACCGAACTGATCGACCGGCTCAAGATCGCGGGCATCCATGTGATCGAAGCCCGCATCGCCTACCTGGCCTATGCCTCAGAGATCGCCGGCGCCATGTTGCGCAGGCAGCAGGCCACGGCCATTGTCGCCGCCCGGCAGAAGATCGTGGAAGGCGCCGTGTCCATGGTGGAAATGGCCCTCTCCCAACTCTCCGCCAAGGAGATCATCGAACTGGATGAAGACAAGCGGGCCGCCATGGTCAGCAACCTGATGGTGGTGCTGTGCTCCGACAAGGACGCCAGCCCGGTGATCAATACCGGCACCCTTCACCAATAAACCACTATGTCGAAGAAGAAACCGTTTGTCCTGCGATTGCATCCCGAGATGCTCGGGGCCCTTGAAAAATGGGCCGCTGATGAATTCCGCAGTGTCAACGGCCAGATAGAATGGATCCTGGACCATGCCCTGAAGCAGGCCGGGCGGCAGCGGACCACCGGACGGAAGGATGCCGCCGGTCAGGACCAGAACAATCAATAAAATGCCATGGGATACAAGGAAAGGCTGGTCATGTTGAGCGTAGACCCCCAGAAGGGGAGCATCCGTGGCCGCACATCCATCAACACCCTCTTGTTCTTTGCCAGCCTTTTTGAACTGGCCGACAAGGGACTCCTGCGCATCGAGGACGGGCGCTGGACAATCCGGGAAGGCGTCCCGGAAGACCCGGTGCTGAAAAAGGTGGCCGGGATCCTGGCATCCAAAAACGGCAAACGCACCCGGTGGGTGCTGAACAATGTGCCCCTGCGCATCAGCAGCCTTTTCAGGTTGCTGCGGGACCACATGCTGGAACGGCACCTCATCACGGCCCAGCCCCTTCATTTCCTGTTCTGGCGGGTGGGATACCGATACCGGGTGGTCAAGCAGGGGCTGGTGCTGAGGGAATTCACCCCCCTGGAGCGGGTGCTGATCTACGGACGCGACCCGGATCCCGGGACCCATGTAATGATCCTGCTGCTGGGGGCGGCCGGGCTCCACAAGAGCCTGTTTGCTGGAACGGAGTACCGGCGCAAGGCCCGGCAGCGTATGAAGGAACTCCGGAAGCAGCCCGGGGGGTCCCATCCTGAAACCTACCAGACCATCGGCAAGGAGTTGTTCAGGATGCTGCGGTCCCAAAAGCAACACAAAACTTTTTAATACAGGCATGAAAATCCACCTCATTGCCGCCGTAGCCAACAACCAGGTCATCGGCGGAGACAACCGGCTGCTGTGGCATCTGCCGGCCGACCTGAAGCATTTCAAGGACCTGACCATGGGTCATACCTTGATCATGGGCAGGAAGACGTTTGAATCGATCGGCAAACCGCTCAAGGGCCGGCGCACCATCGTCATCACGAGCCAGACGGAATACAATGCCCAGGGATGCCTCCTGGCCCGGTCCCTCAGGGAAGCCCTGACACTTGCCGGAGAGGAAAAGGAGGTGTTCATTGCGGGAGGGGGGCAGGTGTACGACCAGGCCATCCGCCTGCCCCAGGCCAGCCGGATCCATCTAACACGCATCTTTGCCAGCTTTACCGGGGATACCTTCTTTCCGGAAATCGACCCGGCACAGTGGGAATTGTCGGAGCGTTCCGACCGGGAAGCGGATGAAAAGAACCCCTACCCATACTCCTTCCAGGTATACAAAAGAAAGAGGAGAAACCCGGCCAGGGAGTGATGCAGCCCGGGGTTGATGCGGCCCGGGGCATCCCGCCCGTCCGGACACCTCAGGTCTTCCGGGGCTGCTTGCGGGCGGCAGGAAACAGCACGTTGTTAAGGATCAGCCGGTAACCCGGAGAGTTGGGAAACAGGTTCAGGTCGGTGGGCGGATCCCCCACGAAATGACGGTAATCCTCCGGGTCGTGCCCCCCCAGAAAGGTAAAGGTGCCGTTGCCCATGGTGCCGTGGATGTACCTGGCCTCTTGTTTGCCCCGGTTCTCCCCCAGGATCGTCACCGAGGGTTTGATCACCTCGTGGCGGAATGCCGTGGTCTGCCCCATGAATCCCTTGACCACGCTTTCATGATTCTGGGTCAGCATGGTGGGCACCGGGTCCCACTTGGCGGAAAACTCAAAGAGGGTAAACAGGTCTGTCCGCTGGTCCCTTCCTGTCTTGGGCACGTCGATGTCGGATTTCTCATAAATCGTCGGATCGGTGATCACCCTGAAGTTGTGAAAGGCGAATGTGCGGTTGAAATCCAGCCTGGCCTGGGCGTTGGATTCCACCGGGTCGCCATCGTACACCTCGTGCAAAATGTCCACCCCTTCGGCTGCCAGGGCGAGGTCAATGCTTTCCGGGGCAGAACACATGGCAAACATATAGCCCCCGCCCGCCACAAAGTCACGGATTTTCCTGGCCACGTCCAGTTTCAAATGGGACACTTTGCTGTAACCCAGTCTGCGGGCGGTTTCCCGGGCCAGGCGGACCTCCTCGAGGTACCAGTCATGGTTGCGGTAGGCGAACCAGAACTTGCCGAACTGCCCGGTAAAATCCTCATGATGCAGGTGCAGCCAGTCGTACAAGGGCAGCACCCCCGAGAGCACTTCCTCGTCATACACCACATCGTAGGGGATCTCGGCATGGGTGAGGGCCAGGGTCACGGCATCATCCCAGGGCAGGCTGTTGGGCGGCGAATAGACGGCAATCCGGGGTACTTTGTGCAGCCGGATCTCATCCATGTTCACATCCGGATCGCCGATCTCGCTAAGGATGGCTGCCGCCTGCACATCGGCGATGATGTGGTAGGAAACCCCCCGCACGACCAGTTCTTCTTCAAAAGCCGCATGGTGTTCGAACAGAAAACTTCCCCCGCGGTAATTAAGCAGCCAACCCACCTCCACCTCATGGGTCAGCACGTAATAGGCAATGCCGTATGCCTTGAGGTGGTTACGCTGGGTCTGGTCCATCGGCACGAGGATCTGGGCCGCAAACAGGCCGGCGGAAAATCCAAGCCATAACAACAGGGTGAAGAATCCTTTCATGGTTTTGTCTTTTGAAGGGCGGCGCGTCCGGATGGCGGTGCTCCGGGTACCGTTGGCAACAGGGCGGTCCCTCTTAATGAGAAACGCCTTCTGCACCGGTTTTGTTTTGCGGCTGGGCTTCAGAAGGGCACCTCGTCATCGTCCATGTCGTTCATCCGGGAGGGCAGGGTCAGGGTCTTGGCGCCCTGGTCGAACGATTCGGAAGGCTTCATGTCGGCAGGGAAACCATATTCCCCGGTATCGTAGTCGGCAAATTTGGCGTAGCGTTTGATGAAACGAAGGGGGACATCACCCAGGCTGCCGTTCCGGTGCTTGGCGATGATGACCTGTGCCAGCCCCTCCGTGCTGTTTCCCTCTTCATCCTCTGTGATCTGGTAGTACTCCGGACGGTAAATGAACAACACCATGTCGGCATCCTGTTCGATGGCGCCCGATTCGCGCAAGTCTGACAGGATGGGCCGCTTGGAGCCGCCCCGGGTCTCCACGGCCCGGCTGAGCTGGGAGATGGCGATGATGGGGATGTTGAGTTCTTTGGCCAGGCTCTTCATGGAGCGGGAGATGTTGCTGATCTCCTGCTCCCGGTTGCCCCGGTTGTCGTTTCCGGCCGACATGAGCTGCAGGTAATCCACAATCACCAGCTGCACGTCGTGCTGCGCCTTCAGGCGGCGGCATTTGGCACGCAGTTCAAAGATCGAGAGGGCCGGGGTGTCATCAATGTACAGGGGGGCGTCGGTCAGGGTGTTGAGCCGGGCATTGAGTTGTTCCCATTCGTATTGTTCCAGCTGGCCACGCCGCAGCTTGTCCGCTTCGAGTTCGGTCTCACTGGAGATCAACCGGGTGACCAGCTGCACGCCGGACATCTCAAGCGAAAATATCGCGATGGGTTTCTTGAAATCGACCGCCATGTTGCGGGCCATGGAAAGCACGAAGGCGGTCTTGCCCATGCCGGGCCGGGCCGCCAGAATGACCAGGTCGGACTTCTGCCAGCCGGCGGTGATGCGGTCGATCCCGGAAAAGCCGCTGGGGATGCCGCTGATGTGGCCTTCCTGGTTTTTGGCCCCTTCTATTTGTTTCACGGCCTCCTTCACCAGGGAAAACATGTCCTCGTAATTGCGCCTGAGGTTCGTCTCGCTCACGGCAAACAATTCCTTTTCGGCCCGGTCCAGGATGTCAAACACATCCGTGGCGTCTTCGTATGACTCTTTGATGATCTCGGAACTGATCCGGATGAGTTCGCGCTGCAGGTATTTCTGCAGGACGATGCGGGCATGGAATTCGACGTTGGCTGCCGAAGCCACCCGGTTGGTCAGCATGGATATGGTATAGGCCCCGCCGACCAGGTCCAGGTCGCCACGGTTCTTCAGTTCCTGGGTCACCGTGAGGATATCCACCGGCTTGGAGTCTGCAAACAGGGCATGGATGGCCGCAAAGATCTTCTGATGAGCCTCCTTGTAAAAGACTTCGGGTTTCAGGATGTCGATCACATTGGTCAGGGCATTCTGCTCCAGCATCATGGCCCCCAGCACGGCTTCTTCCAGGTCGGTGGCCTGGGGAGGCACCCGGCCGTGGTCCGCATAATCGAGGCTGAAGCCTCCCCTGGAAGGTTTTCTGGCAGGGGTGGTGCGCTGTTTCTGATCTCTCTGTTCCATCCGTCAAAAATAATCAATCAGGCATCGCCCGGCAATAAAATAGGTGGAATTATTTCAACGGGACCAAATTCAGAAGGATGTCCGCGAGGCGGCACAGATCACCCAGCATTCTTTGATGGAAAGCGCCGATGCGTCTCCTGGCATTCCCGTCGGACAACCCGGGATTTTCTGCCAGTTCCTGATAGGCAAGCGCCGCTTCCAGGGAAGTGTGCGGAGGAACATCGTCTCTGGCGGGCTTTTGCCCGAAATAGGCCAGCACCTGCCCCGGGGAATCGTGCAGGGACAGACCTGAAGGGCGGGCAAGCCAGGGACTGAAGAGGGACTGCAAGTCCAGCATACGGCCGGCCAGTCGGCCGATCCGGTCCTTCAGGTCATGCCGGTCCCGGACCAGGTTGGTCAGCACCTCCAATGCCTCCGCCTTGCCGAACACCAGAATGGAGCCCGCCCCTTCCAGATGTTCAAGCAGTTGCATCAGCAGCGGATCAGGAAGCAAACCACCCGGCGGGCACCACCAGTGGCCGCCCGGCCCAGTACCGGATCCTTCTGCCAGGCCAATGACAAAGGAAAAACCCAGCTTCTGGTAGGGGGACGTGCCGTCATACAGCGGAACGGCCGGAGCAAAGTGCAGGGAGCTATAACAGCAAAGGGGCTGGGTGGCCCCGGCAAACAAGGCCTGCACCGCGTCCTTGCCGGGAAGCCCGGGCTCACGGGCATGGGTGGGGGGGGTGTTTTCCCCTGCCTTTTTCCAGCAGTGGCCGATAAAATCGCAGGGATAGGGCCTGAGGCAATGGCTGCCCACATCGATGCCGGGGGAACTTGTCAGGGCGGCCACCTCCCGGAAACGCCCGATCATCTTGGCCACGGCATCCTGGTTCTGAAGGACCTGTTCCAGGACGCTTTCAGTCCGGAACAATTGCCCGGGTTCGAGTGGCCCCCGGCGCACATAGTCCGGGTTCACATGGGCGATGCAAAAATCCTGCAGGGGGGTTCCGCTGCCGGTGATCACATGGTATTGAAGGGAGGCATCCCACAGGTAGGTGGCGGAAATGGACCGGCTGCTTTTAACCTCTACGGCATGCCACCCATTCGCTCCCCGGTGAAGGATATCCAGGGCCACCCGCACCCCCTGGTGCTGAAAACCCGCTTCATACAGGACCGGCTCTGCAGATTTTATGGCCTGAGCCGTCTTGCGGATGGAGGTTCCCATCTGGAAGTGGCTTGCGGGTGCCATGTTGACCCCGCCGGGAAACAAATCGCGCGCCAGCTCCCCCACCTTATGTCCCCTGGAAAATTTGGCCAGTTGCTCGGGAGGCAGGCGGTCGCGAAGGAAGGGTCTTTTTTTATGCAGGTACAACGACTTTTCACATTGCATCCCGCGAATGAAGGTGGACTTGGAAAGGAAGGCCCTTTCCGGGGCATTTTCACTCATGGTTCAGGGATTGTATCAAAACTCGAGGATGGTGAACTCCGTACGGCGGTTGTTGGCGCGACCTTCCGGGGTGTCGTTCGTATCCACGGGGCGGGTATCGGCATGGCCGCGGTATTGTAAGCGGCCGGGCGCCACCCCCAGCTCCGTCAGCCGGTCGACCACGCTGCGGGCGCGGTTTTCTGACAGGGTCAGGTTGTGATCGTAGCTGCCGGTATTGTCGGTATGGCCGCTGATCTCCACCTTCCAGCCGGGATTGTCCTGAAGCAGCCGGAAAAGCCGCATGATCTCCTCCATGGATTCGGGTTTGAGTTCGTGGCTGTCTGTATCGAAAAAGATGTTCCGCAACACCACGGGCTCGCCCTGTCCGACGATCACCAGGTCTGCCTCCCGTCCGGGCCCCTCTGCCAGGCCTGCAATGCCGGCGACCGGACTGGGCCTTGCCTCTTCGGGCAGCTCAAAGGAATAAAGATCCAGGTTCCCTCCCTCGATGGCCGAGGCAAAAAAGGCTGTGCGGCCCCGGGCGTCGACGATTAGTCCGAATTCATCCGCATGGGTGTTGATCGGATACCCCAGGTTCACAGGTTCCGTCCATTGTCCCGATTCGTCCCGCCGGCTCAGAAAGAGGTCCAGCCCCCCCATGCCCTGGTGCCCGTCCGACGCAAAATACAGGCTGTGGCCATCGGGGTGAATGAAAGGGGACATCTCCCGGCCGGTCGTATTGATGACCGGCCCCAGGTTTTCCGGCGGCAGCCAGTCACCTCTGTCATCCCTCACGGCCACCCATAGGTCCATCGGCCCGTGGCTGCCGCTGCGGGCACTGGCAAAATACAGGCTGTGGCCGTCGGAGGAAATGGACGGCTGGGATTCCCAGGCCGGGGAGTTGATGACCGGTCCGAGGTTGACCGGATCGCCCCATCCCCCATCCTGCCAACGGGCATGATAGATATCACAGCTCCCGTACCCTCCCGCCCGGTGGCAGGCCGTGAAGAAAAGTTCCCTGCCGTCGGCCGAGATGCTCTGGGCCCCTTCGTTGCCGTCGGTGTTGACCGGCGGGCCCAGTGACCGGGCGGGGCCCCAGACCCCCTCCGTCAGGTCGCTGAGGTAAAAATCCTCCTTCTCCATCCCCTCCGGGCGCGTTGGATCCAGGGGGCTGCGGCGCGTAAAGATCAGGGTCTTCCCATCGATGGTCAGGGCCGGGCTGTATTCGGCCAGGGAGGTGTTGACCCCGGGCCCCAGGTTTTCGGGGTTGAAGGGGACGGGCGCTTCCATGGCCTGCAAGGCAAACCGGCAGTCTGAAATGTACTTCCGGCTCGCTTCCAGCAGGGACTGCCGCTGTCCTCGAAAACCGAGAAAAACCTCAAGCCGGTCCATGGCTTCTTCGTAGCGCCCGGTCCGCATCAGGGCCAGCCCCAGATAGTGATGGGCCATGGGATACCCTGAAGGATCCAGGCCAACCACCGCCTCATAGGCGGGAATGCTTTCCTGGTATTGGTTGCGGGCAGAATGCACCTCTGCCTTTAAAAGATGGGCGTCAGCAAAGCCGGGATCCCGGCCGATGGCCCGTTCGGCGTATTCCAGGGCCTGAGCGTAGTCCATCCGGTGAAAAGCCTGGAGGCCCCTGTCAAACGCCCGCCTGGCCGCAGGGTTGCTGGTTGCACGGCCTTCCTGGGCCATGATCGCGCAGGGCAAAAGCAGCAGGCAGAACAGACATGCCAGGGCAACAAGCTTGGGGGGAGGAGTCACATTCATACACCAAAAATAGTCATTGCGGGGGACATTCCGGCCGGGGGCAGGCCATGGAAACCAAAAATCCCCTTTTACGTATACTATGAAAGGCCTGGGCCAAAATGGCCTGCCATTGAGAGAATTCCTTATTTTTAACCTGTAATCCGCGGGACCCATGCCATCCAGTCAGCCATCATCCAAAGAAAAACAGGAACTGCACGACCTGAGCTGGAAGGATGAAGCCGCCCGGCAGATTTCCACCCTCCGGAACATCATAGAAGCGCTTCCGTACCCCTTCTTTGTCATCGATGCCGAAGACTACAGCATCCGGCTGGCCAATTCCTCCGCGCGGCTGATCGGCAATATCCATCAGAAAAGCAGGTGTTATGAGGCCAGCCACCAGCGGACCAGTCCCTGCCGGGGACCCGACCACCCCTGCCCGCTGCAGGAGGTCAGGAGGACCTACCGTTCGGCCCGTGCCGAACACCTCCATAAGGATGCCGATGGCAGGCAGTCCTACCTGGAAGTGCACGCCTTTCCCGTTTTTGACGACCGGGGAGGGCTTTCAGAGATCATCGAGTACTACGTGGACATCACCGAACGCAAGCAGCTGGAGCTGGACCTGCAGAAAAGCGAGGAAAACGAGCGATTGAGGATTTCACGCGACCTGCACGACCACATCGGGCAAATGCTCGTGTACCTGAAGCTGAAGCTGGAGCGCGGCATGATGCTGAGCTCGGAGTCGGAGCGCGACAAGGCACTGGAGGAAGTGCTGGACTCCCTGATCGACACCATGAAGGAGTTGCGGATGGTCAGCCGGCGGCTGGTCGCCGGATTCGTCAAAAAACAATCCCTCAGGGAGGCACTGACCGATATGGTCACGGCATTTGAAAGAACCAGCATCATCCGGGTAAAATTCTCCTGCCTGGACATCCCGGACAACATCAGCCCGCAGGCACAGACCAATATCTACCGGATCGTGCAGGAAGCCCTGGCCAATGTGGCCAAACACTCCACCGCCAAAAGGGTTCGCATCAGCCTGTTCATCCGAAAGAAACGCCTGCAGCTGATCGTGCGCGACAACGGCCAGGGCCCGGATGCCACCCACCTGGAAGACCAGAGTGCATTCAGGACCATGAAATACCGCGTGCAGCAGCTGGGAGGGCAAATTGGGTTCATTCACCAGGAGGGAAGCCACTTCGATGTGCGCATCACCTTCCCGGAAAAAAAACTGTTCGAGGCGGACGGGGTCATGCCCCAGGACAACGGGGACTGAAATCTTCCGCATCAAACCAAAAACCGAGAACATGAAAATCAAACTGCTGATTGTCGATGACCATGCCCTGGTAAGGGGAGGCTTGCGGTTCATGTTGAATGACGACCCGGAGATCGGGGCCATCATAGAGGCCGTCAACGGGCATGAGGCGGTCACCAAGGCCAGGGAGTTCAAGCCGGATGTGGTCGTCATGGATTACGAGATGCCCAACTTCAACGGGGTGTATGCGACCCGGGAAATCCTCAAGGACAATCCGGGCACCAGGATCCTCCTGGTCTCGGCACACCATTCCAGGGAATACATCATGGAAGGGGTTCATGCCGGCATCCGGGGGTTCCTGCCGAAGGAAGCCAGGTCCAAAGAACTGGTGGAGGCCATCAAGGCGCTGGCCCGGGGAGAAACATGGTTCAAGGGGGAAACCGCCGAACTGCTGGCCCCGGGGTTTGTGGACACCATCCACCCATCCGGGGAGCGGAGTAAGGAACCGGTTCTCACGGCGAGGGAAAAAGAGATTATCAAATACCTTGCCAAGGGGATGAATTCCCACGAAATCGCCGGGAAGCTGTCCATCAGCAAAAGGACTGTGGATGTCCACAAATTCAACATCTTTAAAAAGCTGCACATTACCAACGCCATTGAACTGATGCGTTATGCCATCAAACACAATCTGGTAAAAGTGTAGCAATCCCTTTGCAGTCAAAGGATCCAACCATCCTTTCTAAGCATTTATGCTTAGATGATTCAGGAACATCTAAGCAAATTGCTTATTGCGCTTCCCTCTTCCCTTCCCTATTTTTGTGAACAGCGCTGATTGTTCGACCAACCCAGTTGTTGACCCTGCAGGCAGCCATTCACGAAAAGTTCAGAGGGAGGGAAACCATGAACACCAGAAAAGCATTACACATCGCGGCATTGGCCTGCAGCGCCATGCTGGTTCTTGGCCACCCGGGCAGCGGCTTCGCAGCCACCGGGAACGGTGACGATCTGATGGTTCGTTTTTCCATCGGATGGGATGATGCCTGGCGCGGCAGTCCCGGGGAGATCAATGATGACAGGCAACAACCCACCGAAGGCTGGGATGCGGCCTGGCTGTTTGTCAAACTGCGCGTGGGGGACGGACCCTGGCAGCATGCCCGGCTGAATGAAACCGGACACATCCACCCGGAGGCTGTTACCCTGGATCCGGGCATGCTGAAACCCGGGCAGGATTACCACCCGGATAACAATCCCATCGTGGGTTATTTTGTCTACCGGGGAGATACCGGCTTCGGGGATTTTTCTGCCGAAGGCATCCAGCTCAGCATGAGTTGCCTGGCCAATGGCATTCCGGAAGGCGGGTCCTATGAGGTCCGGCTGTTTGCCATCGGGATGGAATACATTCCCGCTCAGGGACAGGGAACGCAGTATACGGCCCCGTTCTACCTGATGAAATCCGGGATCACCAACCAGCAGTATGTGGACTTCCTGAACACACTCAGCCTCGAAGAACAACAGGCCCACACGGGGGCCTCCCCTTTCGCCGAAGAAGGCACTCCGGTGTGGGCAAGCCCGGAAGATCATGAACCCGGTGCAGGAGTGCAGCTTGTGTTTCCTGCCTACGAATACGAGAACCGTGTTTTCCCTGCCGAATACATGACAAACGATCCCTGGAAGGCCTGTGAACATATTGGTCCTTCCAGTGCCATGGCCTTTCTCGAATGGTCAGGCCAGCGCCCTCCCAGCCGTCAGGAAATATCCAGTGCGGCCACCTGGAGGACATTCCGCAGCGAACGGGAGAAAAGACTCGGTGAATCAAAGATATTGGTTGGTTCCCTCCCCGACCAGGGACTGGAAGTGGGTTACAGGGGTGCTCGCAGTAGCACCCCCGTCCAGTCCCACATGGTCCAACAGGACAACAGGGCCCAGGGCACCCCTTAGGGAATATTCATGAACTTATGGGATTGCAGAGAGACCATCCAGCGCGGGTGGTCTTTTGCGTAACCGACGATCCGTGGAAGGATCCCGTGGTAACGGCTCCACTCGGGCTGCAGGTACAGCAGGCACTTTTCCTTGACCTGTGCGGCCATTTCCTCGGCCCACAGGAGGTCTTCCTCCCCATACACGATCACCTTGAGTTCGTCTGCCATGAGGGCCAGCTCCGGGAGGGGCCGGGCATTCCGCTTGGGAGAAAGGCAGATCCAGTCGAACCGCCCGCTGACGGGATAGGTCCCGGAGGTTTCCAGGTGGATGCGCATGCCCCGCTTCCTGAGGCCGTCACACAAGGGGCCCAGGTTGGCCATCAGGGGCTCCCCCCCGGTAATGACCACGGACCGGGAGGGAAAACCGCAAAGCTTTTCGAGGACCTCCTCCACGGGCATCAGGGGATGCATGGCGGCATTCCAGGCCTCTTTGACATCGCACCAGAAGCACCCGATATCGCAGCCCCCGATGCGGAGAAAAGAAGCCGCCTTCCCGGTATGGTATCCTTCCCCCTGCAGGGAGTAAAACACCTCCATGACCGGAAGATGGAGGCCGTCCCCGGGCAGGGGGGTGTCCGTTTTCAATCCCTTGTCTGACAATGTGCAGGGCGGTTTACGGGTATATTTCCTTTTTGGATGCCTTCAGGGTGTTAATCAGCAGGGATACGATGGTCATCGGTCCCACCCCGCCGGGCACCGGGGTGATATGGGAGGCCTTTTTCGACACTTCCTCAAACTGCACGTCCCCCACCAGGCGAAAGCCGGATTTGGTCTCTGCGGATTCCACCCGGTGAATGCCCACATCAATCACCACGGCACCCTCCTTGACCATGTCGGCCGTTACAAAACCCGGGCGGCCGATGGCCACGATCAGGATGTCGGCCCGGGAGGTGATCTCCTTGAGGTTGCGGGTCTTGCTGTGGCATACGGTGACGGTCGCATTGCCCGGTTCCGCATTGCGCGACATGAGGATACTCATGGGCTTGCCCACGATGTTGCTCCTGCCCAGCACCACGCAGTTTTTGCCGGTGGTATCGATCCCGCTGCGCATGATCAGCTCCAGGATGCCGTATGGGGTTGCCGACACATAGGAAGGCAGGCCGATGGTGGTGCGCCCCACATTGACCGGATGGAAGCCATCCACATCCTTCTCGGGACGAATGGCTTCGATCACCTTCTGGTTGTCAATATGGTCCGGCAGGGGAAGCTGCACGATGAGTCCGTCGATCTCGGGATCTTCATTGATGAACCGGACCGTTTCCAGAAGTTCCTCCTCACTCACATCGGCCGGAAGCCTGTAGGTCGAGGAATCGAAGCCCACCTCGTGGCAGGCTTTCGACTTATTGTTCACATAAGTCTGGCTGGCAGGATCCTCCCCCACCAGAATGGCAGCAAGGTGGGGCACCTTGCCTCCCTTGTCGCGAATGCGCTTCACCTCTCCGGCGATCTCAGCCCTGATGGCCGAGGCAATCTTTTTTCCGTCAATCAGTTCCATGTCTTTTGGGTTAAGTTGACAATTACAGGCATTGTCAGCGCCTTGCGCCACGCATCCTGCTCATCATTTTTCCTGCCCCCCCGGTGGCCACCATGCGCATCATCTTCCGGGTATCCTCGAATTGTTTGAGCAGGCGGTTGACCTCCTGTATGGATGTGCCGCTCCCTTCTGCAATCCTTTTCCGGCGGCTTCCGTTGATCAGGCCGGGATTCTCCCTTTCGTCCGGGGTCATTGAGAAAATAATCGCCTCGATGCCTTTGAAGGCGTCATCATCCAGCTCCACATCCTTCAATGCCTTGCCCATGCCGGGGATCATCCCCATGAGGTCTTTGACATTCCCCATTTTTTTGATCTGCTTCAGCTGGGCAAGAAAGTCATTGAAATTGAACTGGTTTTTGGCAATCTTCTTTTGCAGTTTGCGGGCTTCCTCATCATCGAACTGCTCCTGTGCCTTTTCGACCAGGGAAACAATGTCGCCCATGCCCAGAATGCGGTCGGCCATCCGGCGTGGATGGAACAGGTCCAGTGCCTCCATCTTTTCCCCGATCCCCACGAACTTGATCGGCTTTTCCACCACGGAACGGATCGTGAGGGCCGCCCCCCCCCGGGTGTCCCCGTCCAGTTTGGTAAGCACCACCCCGTCGAAATCCAGCCGGTCGTTGAAAGCCCTGGCGGTGTTCACGGCATCCTGCCCGGTCATGGCATCCACCACGAAAAGGGTTTCCTGCGGACTGAGCGCCTGTTTCAGGGCGGCGATCTCATCCATCATGGCCTGGTCTATGGCGAGGCGGCCTGCGGTATCGACGATCACCACCTGGTGACCCATGGTCCTGGCATGGGTCATGGCCCTTTTGGCAATGGCTACCGGGTCCTTGCTTTCCTCCCCCGAAAAAACCTCCACGCCCACCTGCTCCCCGAGGACCTTCAGCTGGTCGATGGCGGCCGGACGGTACACATCGCCCGCCACCAGCAGCACTTTCTTGCTCTTTTTGGCTTTCAGGTAGTTGGCCAGCTTGGCCGAAAAGGTGGTCTTCCCGCTGCCCTGAAGGCCGGCAACCAGGACGACGGCCGGACTTCCCTTGATGTTGATCTCCTCGTGGGTGGTGCCCATCAGGTCGGTCAGCTCCTGATGCACGATCTTGACCATCAGCTGACCCGGGGAAACGGCTGTGAGTACATTCTGCCCCAGGGCTTTTTCCTTGACCGTATCGGTAAACGACTTGGCAATCTTAAAACTCACATCGGCATCGAGCAGGGCGCGGCGCACATCCTTGAGGGTTTCAGCCACGTTGATCTCTGTGATATGGCCCTGTCCCTTAAGCAGTTTGAACGCCCTGTCAAGCTTATCACTCAGGTTGTCGAACATCTTCGCTTTTCCTTAAATTTTTGCAAAATTACCAATAATTATCCATACCGCCCCCCATCCTGCCTCCGGGACATGCTTTTGCCATGCCGCAACAGATCAACCCCCCAGGGAACCGTTTGTTGAAAAAGAGCCCAAAAAACCGCCGGCAGGAACCGGGCCGTCCAAAATGTGCTTACCTTTATAATGGCCGGTCGCGGAGCCGGAGCCCCCCCCGGACAACAGCCAGGACCGGGAGGATTGTTTTTTTATTACCTTTGCAGCAAATTCATGCCGGTTGTCATGCATGGGCAGGAGCCATACAACAGACGGCGAACCAGATTAATACAATGAATCACGAGACAGGGGAGAGCCCTTCCAGGCCCTGGCAGGTCGAAAAGTATGAGGAATCCGCCGCAAGCACGGGAGGATTTTACTTTGACGTGGAGGACTTCCTGGAGATCCTGGATTACTACATGGCCGGTGGAGACTTCAAAAAAGCCCTCAGGGTGAGCGAGATGGCATTAAGAATGCATCCGGTCGCCGCCCCCCTCATGCTGAAAAAGGCCCAGTTGCTGGCCGCACTCCGCAAGGAAGACCGCGCCCTGCACCTGCTGTCGGAGGTGGAGACCCTGGAGCCATTCAACAGCGAGGTATTCCTTACCCGGGCGGCCATTTTTTCTCAGATGCGCGATTATGAAAAAGCCATCGAGGAATACAACAAGGCCGTATCAGGAGCCGAGGAGCCTGATTACGTTTACTGCAATATCGCTTTCGAATACGAGAACCTGGGCAATTTCGACAAGACGATCGAATACCTTGGGAAGGCCCTGGAGGTCAATCCCGACAACGATCTGGCCATCTATGAAGCGGCCTTCTGCTTCGACCTGCTGTCACTCACAGAGGAGGGGATCAGCTTTTTCAACAAGTTGATCGACCGCCACCCTTACAGCCTGGAAGCCTGGTTCAACCTGGGGGTCTCCCACATCAACGCAGGGCAGTACGAGAAGGCACTGGAAGCCCTGGATTTCGCCCTGGCCATAGACCAGGAACACGAATACTCCTGGTTTCACAAGGGCTATGTGCTCAACCTTCTGGAACGCTACCCCGAAGCCCTGGAGGCATTCACCCAAAGCCTGGTTGAGGAAGACTCCGACCCCATGAAGTATTACTACCTGGGGGAGGTCCATGAAAAAATGGACAATTTCCTGCTCGCTTACTCATTCTATAAGAAGGCCACGGAGATCGACCCGGAAGTGACTGATGCCTGGGTGGGCATGGGGGTTTGCGAGCTGGAAAACGACAACCCAAAGACCGCCCTCTGGCTCTTCAAAAGGGGGCTGGACCTGGATCCGGAAAATGTCAGCTACCTGTGTCTGATGGCCAATACCCAGTTTACCCTGGGCATGAAGGAAGAGGCAGCCACTTCTTACGAGAAGGCCGTCAAGGTCGACCCCAAGGATGCGGACACCTGGCTTGAATATGCGGACATCCTGGCCAACAGCGGGGAAACCAAAAAGGCGGCAGCCATCCTGAGGCGTGCCGTGGACACCCTGCCCGGGCACCCTGCCCTGACTTACAACCTGAGTGCCTGCCTGTATTTATCCGGCAGAAAAAAGGAAGCCTCGTATTACCTGGAAGAGGCCCTGACAAAGGCCTGGGAGGAACACCGGCAGATCCTTGAAAAATTTCCGCAGCTGGCCGACATCCCCTCCTTTATTCAGGCCGTGGAACGATACCGGCCATTGTAACCCTTACCCAGCAAACAACCGATGGAACTGAAACTGATCCCACACAGAGAACCCAAACCCAGAGCCACCGGCGTGACCATGGTGATGGACAAGGGCCTGGGGCTTCGCCAGGCAGAAGACCTGGCAGATACTGCAGGCCACCTGATCGATTTCCTGAAACTGGGATTCGGCACCTCCTATGTGAGCCAGGGAGTCAGGGAGAAGGTCAGCATTTACCAGAACAGGGGCATCAAAGTGTATGTCGGGGGGACCCTGTTCGAAGCCTTTCTGGTGCGCGGGCAGCTGGAGGATTATTTCCGGTACATCGACCGCCTGGGGGTGGATGCGGCAGAAGTATCCGACGGGTCCATGAAAATCCCCCATGAGGAAAAATGCGGCCACATCAGCCGCCTGGCCCGGGAAAGAACGGTCCTTTCAGAGGTGGGCGCCAAGGATGCCGGGGTGGTCCTCGACCACCGCACATGGGTTGCCCAGATGAATGCCGAACTGACCGCAGGCAGCAGCTTTGTGATCGGAGAGGCCCGGGAAAGCGGGACCGTCGGCATCTTTGAATCATCCGGAAAAGCGGACACCTCCCTGATCGACGACATCACCGGGTCGGTGCCCCCCGAAAAAATCCTGTGGGAAGCGCCCCTCAAACCCCAGCAAGTCTGGTTCATCAAACGCCTTGGGCCCCTTGTCAACCTGGGCAACATCTCCCCGGCCGACATCCTTCCGCTGGAAACCCTGCGGCTGGGCCTGAGGGGGGACACCTTTTTCGACGTCCTGCCGGCCGAATTCCAGCACCTGAAGCTCTAACCTTTTTATAGCCCGGCCTGCCCGCCGGGCCCGACAACCAATGCAGAGATCTTTCCAGGACTACCTGTTTTTAATGGCCCGCGGGATGGGCATGGGAGCGGCAGACGTAATTCCGGGGGTTTCGGGCGGCACCATCGCCTTCATTACCGGCATCTACCAGGAACTGGTAAACAGCATCCGGTCGGTCAACACCGCTTTTTTCAGGCTCCTGTTTTCCAAAGGAATCCCCGCAGCATGGAAGCATGTGAACGGCACATTCCTGGTTTCGGTGCTCGGCGGCATCCTGGTCAGCATTTTTTCACTGGCCCGCCTGCTTTCCTGGTTGCTTGCCCACTACCAGGCCCTTGTCTGGGCTTTCTTTTTCGGGCTCATCGTCGGATCGGCCCTCTTCATCGGACGAAAAATCACCGCATGGAACCTGCCTGCGATACTCCTGCTGCTGGGCGGGACCGGCGCTGCCTACCTGGTGACCATCAGCACCCCGGCCACCACGACCGAGGCCTGGTGGTTCATCTTCCTCACAGGCAGCATCGCCATCTGTGCCATGATCCTGCCCGGCATATCGGGCAGTTTCATCCTGCTGTTGCTGGGCAAATACGAATTCATGATGCATGCCGTCAGGGACCTGAAGGCGGACATCCTGGCGGTATTCGCACTGGGCTGCCTTGCCGGGATTATCGCATTTTCCCACGTCATATCCTGGCTGTTCAGAAAATACCCCGACGCCACCATGGCCCTGCTGGCCGGGTTCATGATCGGCTCCCTGAACAAGCTCTGGCCCTGGAAAGAGGTGCTGTCTTTCCGTGAAATCAGCCCCGGGGAAATCATCCCCCTGGCAGAACGCAGCATCTCCCCCGCAAGGTTTGAAGCCCTTTACCAAACCGACCCCATGCTCTGGCAGGCACTGGCCTGCGCCGTGGCGGGCATGGCCATCATCTTTTTGTTTGAACGGGCCGGCAAAAAACACCGGCATGCGTGAATACGGACTCATCGGATTCCCCCTCTCCCACTCCTGGTCGGCGGCCTATTTTGAGAAAAAATTCGCCCGGGAAGGCATTGCCGGGACCACCTACACCCCCTTTCCCCTGCATTCCCTGTCAGAGCTGCCGGAACTGATCCGCCAAAGGCCCGCCCTGAAAGGGTTCAACGTCACCATCCCCTATAAGGAACAGATCATGGCCCTGCTGGACGAGCTGACGCCCGTAGCACGGCAGGCCGGGGCGGTCAATACGGTTGCCGTGGACAGAAGCGGGGATGGCACCCCCCGGCTCACCGGCCACAACACCGATGTGTACGGGTTTCTGCAGGGCCTGCAGGTGGCCGGGGCGATCCGGCCGGGGGCTGCGCTGATTCTGGGCACGGGAGGGGCCTCGCGGGCCGTCAGGCATGCCCTCAAACAGCAGGGCTGGGAGTGCCTGCTGGTGTCAAGGACCCCCCGCGATCCCGGGGTGCTTGCCTATGAAGACCTTCGCATGACGCATTTCCGGACCTGCAAACTGGTGGTCAACACCACCCCCATGGGCATGTACCCCCATACCGGTGGCCGTCCCCCCATCCCCTACCAATGGCTGGACAAGGAGCACATCCTCTATGACCTTGTGTACAACCCGGAGGTCACCCGTTTCCTGCAGGCCGGCCTGAAGTCAGGATGCCGCACCATCGGAGGCATTTACATGCTGAAAAGCCAGGCCGAGGAGGCCTGGAGGTACTGGAACGGGGAGGCAGACACCGCCCCGGCCGGCGGCCCCTGGCAGCCCGCAGGCTGATCACATGCGCTCCGGCACTTCGATGCCCAGCAAGCCCATGGCGTTTTTGATGACGGAGGCCGTCAGCTGCGACAGCTTGATGCGGAATTCACTCACAGCCAGGTCGGGCTCGTTCAGCACGGAATGTTCGTGGTAGAACTGGTTGAACTCCCGGCACAGCTCATAACAATAGTTGGCAATGCGCGCCGGACTCATCTCGGTGGCAGCCTCCTCCACCACCCGGGGGAAATCGTACAGGGTCTTCAGCAGCTGCTTCTCCCTGGGATTCAAACGGTCCGGGTCCATGTCCGGTACGATCCCGTCCAGTCTGGACTCCCCGGCCGAACGCAGTATGGACCGGATGCGTGCATGGGTGTATTGAATAAACGGCCCGGTATTCCCATTGAAGTCGATCGATTCTTCGGGATTGAACAGCATGTTTTTTTTGGGATCCACCTTCAGGATGAAATACTTCAGCGCCCCCAGCCCGATGGTCTCGTACAGCCCTTGCTTGTCCCTTTCCTCGAAGTCGCCTGTCTTGCCCAGCTCTTCCGTGGTCCTGCGGGCAGTCTCCACCATATCATCCATCAGATCGTCGGCATCCACCACCGTGCCTTCCCGGGATTTCATCTTGCCTCCGGGCAGCTCCACCATGCCGTAGCTCAAGTGGTACAGGCTGCCGGCCCATGGCTTGCCCAGTTTCTTCAACACTTTTTTCAGCACATCGAAATGGTAGTTCTGCTCGTTGCCCACCACATAAACCATCTGCCGGGGCCTGAAGTCATCATAACGCAGTTGTGCGGTGCCCAGGTCCTGGGTCATGTAAACGGAAGTCCCGTCTGCCCGCAGCAAAAGTTTCTCATCCAGGTTTTCGTCGGACAGGTCGGCCCAGACCGATCCGTCCCCCCGCGTTTGCAACACGCCTTTTCTGACCCCCTCCTGCACCAGTTCCCGACCAAGCAGGTAGGTGTCCGATTCGTAATAGACCTTATCGAAGTCCACACCCAGCCTGCGGTAGGTCTGGTCGAAGCCCTCATACACCCACGCATTCATCTGTTCCCAGACGGCCCGGGCCTGCGGGTCCTTCTGCTCCCACCGGCGCAACAGATCCTGTGCTTCCTTCATCAGGGGCGCCTCCCGGCGGGCCGCATCCTCGTCCAGGTTCTTCTCCTCCGCCAGGCGACGGGCCTGCTCCTTCAGCTCTTTCTCGAAGCGCACATAATAGTCCCCCACCAGCTTGTCTCCTTTCTTTCCGGAGGACTCCGGGGTCTCCCCGCCGCCAAAGCTCATCCAGGCCAGCATCGATTTGCAGATGTGGATGCCGCGGTCGTTCACCAGGTTGACCCTGACCACTTTTTGTCCGCTGGCTGCCAGGATGCGAGACACGGAATACCCCAGCAGGTTGTTTCGGATGTGCCCCAGGTGAAGGGGTTTGTTGGTGTTGGGGGAAGAGAACTCCACCACCACCGGGGCTCCCTCCCCAACCGGTTTCAACCCGTAGGAGTGGTTGTTCATCTCCTGCCGGAGAAAGTCCAGCCAGTAGGCAGGCCGCAGCAAAAGGTTCAGAAAACCTTTGATCACATTGAAGCCGGCCACTTCCGGAATCCGCTCCATCAGGGCCTCCCCGAAAAACGCAGCGCATTGTTCGGGCGGTCGCCGGGCAATCCGGACGAAGGGAAAGACCACCAGGGTAAAGTCCCCCTCGAACTCCTTGCGCGTCTTTTGCAATTCGATTCCCTCCGGGGAGATGTCCTGCCCGAAGGACTCCCGGATGATTTCCGATACGGCCGTGGCAATCCGCTTCTCAAGTGTTGTCATAATGCAGCATGTCAGGTGCTGCAAAATTAGTGTTTTTTGAAAAGCCGCTTCCCGGAACGGGTTTTCTTTTACCTTTGTGTAAAACCCATACCGGAGAAAAAACCATGACAGGCACCCACACCAGAAAAAGCATGATGGTTGCGCTGCTGATGGTCGTCGGACTGGCATCTTGCGGGAGCCGTGGCAGGCAGCAGGGACAGGGCCGCCCCGGGACCACCCCGGAGCGGCCGGCAGTGGAGGTCCCTTCGTTCAATGCCGATTCCGCCTTTAACTTCGTAGCCACCCAGGTGGGCTTCGGGCCGAGGGTGCCCAATACGGAAGCCCACCGTGCCTGCGCGGATTGGCTGGCGGAAACACTCGGAAGGTTTTCCGACACATTATATATACAGGAGGCGCGCGTGAGGGCCTTTGACGGCACCGTGCTGAACATCCGGAACATCATCGGGGCTTTCCGCCCGGAAAGGCGCCACCGCATCCTGTTATGCGCCCACTGGGACAGCCGCCCCTTTGCCGACTGGGATGAGGACCCCGCCATGCATTATGAGCCTATCGACGGGGCCAATGACGGAGCAAGCGGAGTCGGGGTGCTGCTGGAGGTGGCCCGGCAGCTGGCCGGTAACCCCATAGGTCCGGGCGTCGACATCATCTTTTTCGATGCCGAAGACTATGGCAAGCATGAAGCCGCCACAGGGGCCAACGGGGACAGCTGGGCACTTGGCTCCCAGTACTGGGCCAGAAACCCGCACCGGTCCGGGTACGAGGCCAGCTACGGCATCCTGCTGGACATGGTCGGGGCCCGGGACGCGACCTTCAAAAGGGAGGGCTTTTCCATGCTGTACGCCCCGACGGTGGTCAGAAAGGTATGGGCAACTGCCGGCAGGCTGGGGTACGGACACCATTTCACAGACCGGGACGGCACCTATGTCACGGACGACCATTATTATGTCAATACGATCCGCAACATCCCGACCATCAACATCATTCATCTGGATGACAGCACCCCCCACGGCTTTTTCCCCCAGTGGCACACAAGGGGCGACCGCCTGGACATCATCGACCCCAATACCTTGAAAGCCGTCGGACGAACCGTGTTAACCGTTCTTTTTGAGGAATAAAACCCACTGTGTAAAAAAGCCGGCGGTCCGGCAAAAAATAAGGGAATGATAGTAATGTTTCATTTTTTTTGTATTTTAGCACCTTGAAAAAAGGGACCGTAAAAGGTCGGTAATTCAAAGAGGGAGAGGTGGCCGAGTGGTCGAAGGCGCACGCCTGGAAAGTGTGTATCCGCCAAAAGCGGATCAAGGGTTCGAATCCCTTTCTCTCCGCAAATTATCCACCAAACCAAAACCACTAGTAATTCAACATTTTTTCGTGTAAAACAAAAACCAACTGAACTCGTTATGAAAAAATTATTCGTCTTTTTAACAGTAGCAGGGATGCTTACCCTTGGTTTCAACACCATGGTTCAAGCCCAGGTCGAGGCGCAGGATGCCGAGACAGAAGTTGCTGATACCATCATTGAAGAAGCAGAGCCTGCTCCTGCCGCTGCGGCGGATCAGACGCTGACCGCGGATTACGGCGACCAGACTTTTCACTACATCCTGAAGGAAAAGTTCATCGAAGGGGGTACCTCGTTCATGAGCATCATCCTTCTCTGTTTGATCATTGGTTTGGGACTTTGCGTCGAAAGGATTATTTACCTGAACCTTTCCACCACCAACACCACCAAGCTGCTCAACAAGGTGGAAGACGCCCTTAAGAACGGTGGCGTGGATGCAGCCAAAGAAGTATGCCGCAACACCCGCGGACCCGTTGCCAGCATTTACTACCAGGGACTTGACCGCTACAATGAGGGCATGGAAATCGTCGAGAAATCCATCGTGTCCTACGGAAGCGTGCTGATGGGCCGCCTGGAGATGAACCTTACCTGGATCTCCCTTTTCATCGCCATCGCCCCCATGCTCGGGTTCATGGGTACGGTCATCGGGATGATCTCCGCATTTGACGCCATCGCACAGGCTGGTGACATTTCGCCCACCATTGTTGCCGACGGTATTAAAGTGGCCCTTTTGACCACCGTATTTGGTCTGATTGTCGCTGTCATCCTGCAGGTTTTCTACAACTACATCGTCTCCAAGATCGACAGCATTGTGAATTCCATGGAAGATTCCACCATTTCCTTCATGGACATCCTCATCAAGTACCAGAAATAATAAAGACCTACCCCAATGAATGAAACGGTAATCAATATCGGCATGTACCTCACGTATGCCCTTGTGGCCATTGCGGTACTTGCTGCAGTCATCTTTCCGATCTTCTTCTTTCTTCAGAATTTCCGGAAAGCCAAGGGAACCCTCCTCGGACTGGCCGTACTGCTGGTGATTCTTGTCATCAGTTACCTGATCAGTTCCAACGAGGCCTATGAGGCCATGAACGTCGGGCCCACCGAGTCGCAACTGGTCGGCGGGGGCATCACGGCCACCGTGATCCTTATCGGCCTCGGGCTGTTGTCCGCCATTTTTACAGAGATTTACAAGTTTTTCAGATAGAAACCAAAACCCTTTAAGGAGATCTTTCTATGGCTAGAATGAATCCCGAAATCAATGCCGGGTCAATGGCCGACATTGCCTTCCTGCTCCTGATCTTCTTCCTGGTGACCACCACCATGGACGTGGACTCAGGGATCATCAGGATGCTTCCGCCGCCCATTGATCCGAACGCCCCGCCGCCGCCACCTGTCAGGGAACGAAACGTATTCGTGGTCCTGGTCGACAGGGAGGACCGCCTCCTTGTGGAAGGGGAACTGGGGCACATTGAGAACCTTCGCAGGCAAACCAAGGAGTTCCTGCTGAACCCCACCAATGACCCCCATATGCCGGAAAAAAGGATGACCAACATCGAAAACCTGGGGGAAATCGAAGTATCCAGGGGGATCATCTCCCTGCAGAACGACCGGGGGACATCCTACGAAATGTACATCGCGGTTCAGAACGAACTGGCCGCGGCCATCAACGAGATACGCGATGATGTGTCACGGCAGCACTTTGGCATGCGCTTCTCGGAGCTGACCGATGAGGACCTCATCAAGGCCATCCGGGATGCGGTTCCCATGCAGATCTCTGAGGCGGAACCAAAAGATATAGGAGGGCGCACACGATGAAGGCAAGATTCAGAAAAGACAGCACACAGAAGTCTGTCAAAATCAACACCGCATCCCTTCCTGATATCATCTTCATGCTGCTGTTCTTTTTCATGGTGACCACCACCATGAGGGAAACCACCCTTTTCGTCAGGACGCAGCTGCCCCCCGCCACGGAAATCCAGAAACTGGAACGCAAGTCACTCGTGAGCTTTATCTATATTGGCCCGCCCTTGCAGGCCCAGGTGTTCGGGACCGAGCCCAGGATCCAGCTCAACGACGCCTTTGCCAGTGTATCCGAGATCGCTTCCTTCGTCTCTGCCGAACGCGAGGCACGCTCCGAAGCCGAAAGGCCCCTGATGACCACCTCACTGAAGGTGGACAGGGACACCCGCATGGGCATTGTAACGGATGTAAAACAAGAACTCCGTCTTGTCAACGCCCTCAAGATCAACTACTCCACCACCCGTGGGGAAGTAACTGTCAGGCGCTAGGACGAATCTTTCATAACGAAAAACCGGGTCTCCCGACGGGAGACCCGGTTTTTTTATGGCCCCGGATGCAGCTTGCCTGCTGCTTGCCGCCAGACCGTTACGTGGCCCGGAAAACCTGACGAAACTATTTTCCGCTGCGCCGGGCCAGGGGCCACGGCCTGGCAAAGAACGGCTTCTTCTGATGCAGGCCGAAATAACCCTCCTTGACGGCCTTCACTTCCTCAATGGTATAGAAGGCATTGGGGTTGTACTGGTTGATGATGTGGATGGCCCTGGATATGCTCTTGCGCTTGATGATGGTGAACACGATGCTTACAGGACCGCTGGCTCCCTCCGCATCGACGGAGGTCACCCCAAAGCCCTCCTCCCGCAGGTGGGTGATCAGCGGGCTGGTGTCCCTTTTGGGGATGATCCTGAGAAGGACGGTGCCGATAGACAGCTTTTCCTCCAGCCTGATCCCCACGTAGTTGCCCATGGCGAAACCCGCCCCGTAAGCAATGTAGCACATGGGGTTGTACAGGTGTTGCAGCACCTGGGTGATGGCCAGCAGCCAGATGATCACCTCGAAGAAGCCCAGGACCGGGCCAATGTGCCTGAAGCCTTTGGACACAAAGATCAGCCGCATGGTGCCGATGCTCTGGTCCATGATCCTGGAGAGAAAGATGAGCAAGGGCAACAGGATCCAGGTCCACCAGAAGCTCTCAAAAAAGATCGTCGAATCCATGATGTACACAATTAGTCTTCAAAAAACTCATATTCATTCCGTACAATGTAGTGATGCTGAAGGCCGGTCCTGGGATCGAGTGCACGCACCCGGCTCTCCAGCAACCTGCCCTCCCCGTCATAGTTGCGTTCGACCCGGTTGGCCAGCGCCCCGTTCAGGTCGGTCTCCTCCTGGAACACCACGTGGCCCTCTGCATCGTATTGAAGGTGGGTGGTGTTCTTTTTGGACCGGTTCTCCTCCACCACAGTGGCCGGATGGCCCTGCTCGTTCAACTCAAACAGGTAGCGTTCCACCAGCTCGCCCTCCCCGTCATACACCCTGGTGGCGAGCCGCCTGCCGGCCTCGTTGTATTGGTGGACACGCTGCAGCTCCAGGCCTTCCTCCGGATTGCTCAGGTGTACCTCCTCAAGAAGCCCCCCCTCGTTGTACAGGTAGGTGGTATCCGACAACAGCTCTCCGTCACCACCGGTATGCGTTTCACGAAGCAGCCGTCCCTCCCCGTATTCATACACCTCCTGCCGCTCCAGGACGCCTTCATCATCCGACAACACCTTTTTTACCAACTGGCCGGAGGCATCGTAAAAGAATTCCTCCTGGTCGTAGGATCCATCGGCATAATGCCTGAATGCCTTTTTGACCCGGAGTTGCCCGTCCGGCTCGAAGGAACGTTCCTCCACCACCTCCCCGTCGCCCTCCCGGAGCACCTCGCGGATCATAAAGCCCTGGTCGTCGTACTGGTAGTCCGTTCGCTGTTCCACCCGCCCCGAAGGGTCGTACTGGATCTCGCTGATGGGCTTGTCCCAGGTTTCATGGAACACGGTTCTGGTGTGCAGGACGCCCTGCCCGGCCTCCCCTGCGGGGGCATCCTCCGGCTGCATGTTTCGGTATACGGAAAGGCTTTTGATTCTTTTTTTCATGTTGATTCAGTAGGGGGTTATCAATGGGTGAAACACCCCCGGACCGGTCTCCTGCTGGTCATGCGGAAGTCCGTGGGTGCCCCGCTTGTCCTGCCGGCCGCAACCACGACCGGGGACTTGAACTGTACGGGCTGCCGGCCCCGCCCCATTCATCGAATGATGGTCAGCTCGTCGATGATCCTGGATGAACCGGCAAACTTGTCGATCAGAAAGAGGATGTAGCGGGCATCCACATTGATGGAGCGCTGCACCTGGCTTTCAAAAAGGATGTCCCCGCTCATGGCCTCCCAGTTTCCGTCGAAAGCCAGACCGATGAGGTGGCCGTCCCCGTTGATCACCGGGCTGCCCGAATTGCCTCCGGTGATGTCGTTGTTGGAGATGAAGTTCACCACCATCTGCCCGTCCGTGCCATAGGATCCATAGTCCTTATCACGGTACAGGGCCTTCAGTTCCGGCTCCACAATGAACTCGTGATGGCCCGGATCCTCCTTCTCCATGACACCGGACAGGGTCGTTTTGAAATCATAATACACGGCATCCGCCGGAGGGTAACCTCCCACCGAGCCGTAGGTGAAGCGCATGGTGCTGTTGGCATCCGGATAGAAAGATCGCTCTGGCATCATTTCGCGCAAACCCCTGATAAACAATCGCTCTGCCCGGGAGACCATCACATCGTACGCCTGGATCCGCGGGCTGATCTCATCCATGTTGGAATATACTGAGCGGGCGGCCCTGAATGCGGGGTCGCGCTCCAGGGTACGGACCGAAGGCTTGTCAAAGAAACTGTTCAGGCTTTCCATTCCGGAGAATACAGATTTCTTGTAGACATCCGCCGCATAGCGGTCAAAATCATTCCGGTATCTGCGTTCGATTTCCAGAAAAATATCCGGCAGGTTGGCTCCCGGGATCCGCTCGTAATAGGTGCGGAACATGGCGGCCCAGAGTTGCTCGTCCACACCCTGGTCATAATTCCTGAAGGTGCGTTCCGTCATATTGCGCAGGCGGCGGATCTCTTCGGCCAGTTCCTCTTCATCCGCCTTCTCTTTCATCATGCCCAACAGGCGGTCGAAGGAGTTGGCCAGTCGCAGCATGTCCGGACCCGAGGCCATGGCCTCCGAGAAGACATAGTTCTGGGAATTGAACTGACGATAGCCCGCATAGGCCTCCCGGTACATTTCCAGCACCTGTCCGTATTGGGCCTGCCGGGCAGGATCCTGAGCCACCCAGCCTTCAAAGGCGTCCTCCAGCTCCCGCTTGGAGTCTGCCACCTTCAGCCGCTTCAGGCTCTGGCTCATGCCGATGAAGTTCTTCCAGTAGTTGGCGATGCCCGATTGCTTGGAGGCATACTTGATCCTCAGTTCGTCGCTTGAGGCCATGGCGGCTTCGATGATGTCCAGCTTTTCCCTGCGGATATCGATCCGCACCTGGTACATGTCCTCCAGGTTGAATTCGATGCCGTGGGAAGTCAGGTAACGGTTGGTCCGGCCGGGGTAGCCCAGGATCATGGCGAAGTCCCCTTCCTCCACGCCCTTGATGGAAATGGGCAGGTGGTGGCGCGGGCGCAGCGGAATGTTGTCGGGACTGTAGGGAGCGGGCTTGCCATCGGGACCGGTGTAGACGCGGAACAGGGAGAAGTCGCCCGTATGCCGCGGCCACATCCAGTTGTCGGTATCTCCCCCGTAGGAGCCGATGGACTCGGGCGGGGTGCCCACCAGGCGCACGTCGGGGAAGGTTTCGAACACGAATAGAAAGAATTCATTTCCGGCGAACAGGGGCCGTACATTGGCCGTGTAATGGGTTCCCTCCGTGGCCTCCCGTACGATCTCGTCCCCTTTGCTCCGGATGATGCGGTCCCGCTCCGGCTCACTCATGGAGTCGTTCAACAGGGCAGAGATCTCGTCCGTTACATCCCTTGCCTGGACCAGGAAGCGGACAAAAAGGTTTTCGTTGGGCAGCTCCTCTTCCAGGCTGGAGGCCCAGTAGCCGTCCTTAAGCAGGTCGTTGCCCACGGAACTATGGGCCTGGATGCGGCCGTAACCACAGTGGTGGTTGGTCAGCACGAGTCCCTGGTCGGAAATGATCTCGGCGGTGCACCCACCACCGAAATGGACGATGGCGTCCTTGAGGCTGGACTCGGTAAAACTGAACAGCTGGTCGCGGGTCAGATTCAGTCCCATCTCCTGCATGGTCCCGTATAGGGCGTCGTCAATCAGAAAAGGCAACCACATGCCTTCGTCCGCTTTCGCGGGGGTCCGCAACACCGTCAGGACGAGGACCAGAATGATAATAATTCGTTTCATTGAAAGGTCGGTTTGTTGGATTAATATTGGCTTTTGGCGGTTGGCTTTTGGCTTTCGGCGGTTGGCCAAGGTCCAATAGCCAGCAGCCAGCTATCAGATGAATTGTTCTCCTTTTTTCAGTTTGATATCGTTGACGAATTTGCGGATCTGCTGTTCCTGGGATTTCTTGCAGATCATCAGGGCGTTGTCTGACTCGGCCACGATGTAATCCTCCAGTCCCTGGATGACCACCAGCTTTTCTTCCGGGATGTTGATGATGCAGCCTGATGTATCGTACAGCATGACGTTGCGGCCCATAACGGCATTGTCGTTTCCGTCCCTGGGCCGGACATCATACAGGGAGCCCCAGGTTCCCAGATCCGACCATCCGAAATCGGCAATGAACACATGGACATTGCCGGCCTTTTCCATGATGGCATAGTCGATGGAGATACTCTTGCAGGTAGCAAATGCGGTATTCATATAAGGGACTTCCTCCTCCGTATTGTATTTGCCGAGGGCCTCCCTGAAGACAAAACTGATCTCCGGCTGGTAGGTTTCAAAGGCATCGATGATGGCCTGGCAGGACCAGACAAAGATGCCGCTGTTCCAGAGGAAATCTCCGCTCTCGATAAACGAAAGGGCCAGCTCCTGATTGGGTTTTTCGGTAAAAGTCTTGACTTTCTTCAGGCTTGGGTCCTCCGGGAATCCGGAATCCTCCAAAAACTGGATGTAGCCGTAGCCTGTATCCGGACGGCTCGGGGTGATCCCCAGGGTGAACAGCCAGTCATGGTTTGCAGCGGCCTTCAGGGCGGATCGGATCACCCGGGTAAAGGCTTCCTCCTTGAGAATGATATGGTCCGAAGGAGCCACCACCATGCGCGCGTCCGGATTCAATGCGTGGATCTTATAGGCCGCATAGGCGATGCAAGGGGCCGTGTTCTTCCGGGTGGGCTCACAAATGACCTTGTCTTCCTGCATCCCGGGAACCTGGTCGAGGACCATTTCCTTGTAGTTCTTGTTGGTGACCACGTAGATGTTTTCAGGCGGGCACACCTCGAGAAAGCGCTCATAGGTCTGCCTGATAAGGGTTTTGCCGGTACCCAGGATGTCAATAAACTGCTTGGGGCGCGACCGGCGGCTCATGGGAAAGAAGCGCTCCCCCACCCCACCGGCCATGATGACCACATAGTCGTTCTTGTCCATGGTGTTCCTTGTTTATGGTTGCTGTTTAAGAAATATTTTCACTGTGGATGCATTCTCATGAGGCCGGTCTCCGCCCTTCGCACGCCCTGCCGGCCTGACCCTTGCAAGGGGATGGAACAGGTAAGCCCTTTGGTTGTCCAGGCAATGACACCGGAATCTCTTGCGCAGCTTTTGATCCTTGCGGAACAAACGGCCTGTCCGGGTATAGAACAGGGATTCCAGGGGCACTTCCTCAAGGAACACCAGGGGATCGGAGGCCGCTTCCCTGTCAAACAGGCTCAGCTCCCGCACCACCCCCTCGCAGGCGATCCCGGTCGCCCTGACCTTGTGGGAATATGACCATAGGGTGTCCCGGGTGGATGGGTGAAACAAGCCCCGGCCAAGAAAGTCCCGGATCAAAGCCCCGAAAGCTTGTTTCCACTCTTCCCCGTGGGGGGGTGTCCTGCCCCGGGTGTTCTCCCAAACCAGCAAATGGGCCAGCTCATGAAGAAAGACCAACTGAAAGGCATAAATATTGAGATCCCCGTTCACGGTGATGCGGTGGGCCTGCCCGGAAAGGCCCGGTTTGAAGTCCCCCAGCCGGCTGGCACGTCCCCGGGACACCTTCAGCAGGATGCGATGGTCCGCCAGCAGTTGCATGACCCGGTCCACCGACCCGACCGGGAACACCCGGGACAGGTCCTCCCTAATTCTCAGCCGGTTCAAGATCTGCAATGTTTTCGTTGGATGGGCCTGAAGAATGGCTCCAGGTGGGACAGTCACAGTTCCGCCTGAAGACGGAGCAGGATGAAAACAGCCACAGGCAGGCCAGAATAACCCATAAAACCGGAAGACACCTGATGTTTTGCCCTTTCCTGTGCATGACAAATGCTTTACACCCCAAAAATAATCAAATAAAAACGGACCCCGAAGCGGGGCCCCGTAAATTATTAAAAGAACGCAAAATATGAGTAATTTCGCAGGACTGAAGACGGGCCATGAAACTGTTTTACCATATCGGAAGGTACGTCAGCCTGCTGCCGGTAATCCTCCGCAAACCGGAAAGGGCCTCCATTTACCGCAGGCAGATCATTGTGGAACTGGACAACCTTGGGTTGCAGAGCCTGGGCATTGTGGCCATCATCTCGGTATTCATGGGTGCCGTGCTCACCATTCAAACCGCCTTCAACACGGACCACCCCCTCCTGCCCACCTATGCGATCGGTTTTGCCACCCGTCAGGCAATCATCCTGGAGTTCTCCCCCACGATGATCGCCCTGATCCTGGCCGGCAAGGTGGGATCCCGCATTGCTTCCGAGATCGGCACCATGCGCGTGACGGAACAAATCGATGCCCTGGAGATCATGGGGGTCAATGCGGCCGGCTACCTCATCCTTCCGAAGGTCATCGCGGCCATGATCATCAATCCTTTTCTGGTGGTGATCAGCATGGTTCTCGGCATCCTCGGAGGATGGATGGCTTCTGTCGTTACCGGGGTGGTCCCCCTGAGCCATTTCGTGTATGGCATTCTTTTTGAATTTGCCGCTTTTGATATCGCCTATGCCCTGATCAAGACCCTGGTCTTCGCCTTCCTCATCACCACCGTGTCCGGGTACTTCGGTTATTACACCCGGGGTGGCGCCCTGGAGGTCGGACATTCCAGCACCAAGGCGGTGGTATTCAGCAGCATATACATCATCCTGTTCAACCTTGTACTCACCCAGATCCTGTTGGCATGATCCAGGGCATTGATGTATGGAAGTCGTACGATGGGATCCCGGTTCTGAAGGGGGTCGGTTTTTCCTTCGAGAAGGGAAAAACCAACCTGATCATCGGGAAGAGCGGATCGGGCAAGACCGTGCTGATGAAGTGTCTCGTCGGACTGGTCAGGGCGGATCGCGGGCAGATACTCTATGACGGGCGTGATTACCTCACCATGAGCTTCCGGGACCGCAGGGTGATCCGGCAGGAGGTGGGCATGCTCTTCCAGGGCGGGGCCCTTTTTGACAGCCTGACGGTGGAGGAAAACGTGCTGTTCCCCCTGGAAATGTTTTCCGACCTGTCCAGGGGAGAGAAGCTGGACCGGGTTAACGCCTGCCTCAGCCGCGTGGGCCTGGAAAACGTCAACAAACTGTACCCATCCGAACTGAGCGGGGGCATGAAAAAACGGGTGGCCATCGCCCGTGCCATCAGCAACAGCCCCAGGTACCTGTTCTGTGACGAACCCAATTCGGGCCTGGATCCGATCACCGCCATCGTCATCGACAACCTCATCCGTGAGATCACCCAGGAGTTCGGGATCACCACCGTGGTCAACACCCACGATATGAATTCGGTGATGGAAATCGGAGAGAAAGTGTTTTACCTTTACAAGGGGGCCCTGTGGTGGGAAGGCAGCAGGCACCAGATCCTGGAAACAGACAATCCCGAGCTGAATGAATTTGTTTATGCAACCGAGTTGATGCGTACCCTGAGAAAAAAATAAAGCCGTGGAAGGATTTCGACCCATGATATTGTTTATTAAACTGTTCCGGGAAAGCCTGGCATTTGCCCTGACCTCCATCCTGGCGAACAAAATGCGGACTTTGCTGACCCTGTTGGGGATCACCATCGGGATATTTTCCATCATCACCGTGTTTTCCGTGGTGGACGCCCTGGAACGGCAGATACGCACCAGCATCGCCAGCCTGGGCGACAATGTCGTATACATCCAGAAATGGCCGTGGCAGTTTTCCGGGGATTACCAGTGGTGGCGCTATGCCAACCGCCCCTCCCCCCACCTTCGGGAACTGGATGAGCTCATGAGGCGATCCCAGACCCTGGATGCGGCCGTTTTCATGGCATCCACCAGCCGGACGGTGGAATACCAGAGCGCCAGTGCGGAACAGGTCACCATTATAGGGGTCTCCTCCGATTACGAACAGGTGCGGGTCTTCGAAATGGAGAGGGGGCGCTATTTCTCTTTTGCAGAGTCCATGGCCGGGCGTAACGTGGCGGTGATCGGGAGCGACCTGGCACAAAACCTTTTCCAGGGAGTGGACCCCAGCGGGCGTTACATCAAAATATTCGGGCGGAACATCCAGGTGATCGGGGTTTTCCAGAAAGACGGGGACGAGATGTTCGGCAACAGCCACGACGAAGCCGTGGTACTGCCCATCGGCTTCCTCAACCAGTTCATTAATGTGAACAGCGACCGCTACGGGCCATTCATCATGGCCAAGGCCAGGCCAGGGGTGTCGAACCAGGAAATGATCGACGACCTGACCGGGGTCATGCGCTCCATACGGCGGATCAAACCCTTTGCGGTGGACAATTTTGCCCTGAACGAGACAAGCCTGCTCTCGGAAGGTTTCGACGGGCTTTTCGCCATCATCACCATGGCGGGCTGGATCATTGGCGGCTTTTCCATCCTGGTGGGGGGCTTCGGCATCGCCAACATCATGTTCGTATCGGTTAGGGAACGGACCAGCATCATCGGCATCCAGAAGGCCCTGGGGGCCAAAAACTTTTTCATCCTGCTGCAGTTTCTGTTCGAAGCCGTGCTGCTGAGCCTGTTTGGCGGCGCCATCGGACTGATCCTGGTCTGGATCGGCACGAGCCTGGTTTCCCTCATGGCCGGCATCAACTTTTCCCTGACCCTGGGAAACATCCTGCTGGGTCTAAACGTATCGGCCATCATCGGGCTGGTGTCGGGCTTCGTACCGGCCTGGACGGCCTCGAGGCTGGATCCGGTGGAGGCCATCCGGTCGACCGGATAAAATAAACGGGCCAAAGGGCCCTTGATTTATTCACGCAGTTAAACGGAAAACCAATATGTCAAAAAAAGTCATTCTTGCCATACTGGATGGATGGGGCAAAGGCAAAGGCGATGCCTCCGACATCATCCATCAGGCCAACGTGCCTTTTACCAACAGCCTTTACGAATCGGCAGCCCACACGGTGTTGCGCACCTCCGGGGAGGATGTCGGCCTGCCCGGGGGACAGATGGGCAATTCCGAGGTGGGGCACCTGAACATCGGCGCCGGACGTGTCGTGTACCAGGACCTGGTCAGGATCAGTCAGGCCGTTCGTGAGGGATCCTTCTTCGAGAACCCTGTGTTGAAGGAGGCATTTCGCAAGGCCAAAACGGAAGGCAAAAAGGTGCATCTGCTCGGTCTTGTGTCGAACGGCGGGGTCCATTCCGCCATGGACCACCTCTTCGGCCTGTGCGATATGGCGAAGAAAGAGGATTTCAAGGAACTATTCATCCATGCCTTTACCGACGGGCGCGACACCGACCCGCGCAGCGGGCTGGGCTTCATCGGGGAGCTGGAGAAGCACCTGAAGGACTCTGCAGGCAAAATCGCCACGGTCTGCGGACGGTATTATGCCATGGACCGCGACAAACGTTGGGAACGCATCAAGCTGGCTTACGACATGCTGCTCGAAGGGAAAGGGGATGAATTCCCGGACGCGGAGAGCGCCATCCGGGCCAGCTATGAAGAGGAAGTGACCGACGAATTCATCAAGCCCAGGGTCATGACCGGAAAGGATGGCAAGCCCCTGGCCACCATCCAGGCCGGGGATGTGGTGATCTGCTTCAACTTCCGCACCGACCGCCTCAGGGAGATCACCACAGTACTTACGCAACAAGACATGCAGGAGCACGGCATGAAGACCCTGCCGCTGCATTACGTGACCATGACCCGCTATGATGAATCCTTCCGGGAGGTTCAGGTGGTCTATGACAAGGACGACCTGAAGAACACCCTGGGAGAGGTCCTGGCAGAGCAGGGCAAGAAGCAGTTGCGCATTGCCGAAACAGAAAAATACCCCCATGTGACCTTCTTCTTCAGCGGAGGAAGGGAGGGAAAATTTCCGGGAGAGGAACGCATCATGATCCCCTCCCCCAAGGTGGCCACCTACGATTTGCAACCGGCCATGAGCGCCCCGGAGGTCCGGGATGCCATGGTCCGGGAGGTCCGCAGCGGGCGGTTCGACTTCATCTGCCTGAACTTTGCCAATGCCGACATGGTGGGCCATACAGGCATCTACGAAGCCATCAGAGAGGCCGTGGAAACGGTGGACCGCTGCCTTCAGGACGTCGCGGAGGCTGCCCGGGAACAGGGGTACACCCTGCTGGTGACGGCCGACCATGGCAATGCGGACTTCGCCGTGAACCCCGACGGTTCGCCCAATACCGCCCACACCACCAACCCGGTACCCTGCTGGCTGATTGATGACCAATGCCGGGAGATCCGTCCCGGCCGCCTGGCCGACCTGGCACCGACCATCCTGAAGATCATGGGACTGCCCATCCCGGAGGAGATGACCGGCAAGGTTTTGGTATAGGAACCTTTCCGGAAGGACCAGAGAGGCAGCACAGTCTGCCTCCTTACCGCCAAATAAGAAAAGCCGCCCAGGGCAATCCTGGGCGGCTTTTCTATTCTGAACAAAAGCTGCTTACTGGGGGGTAATGCTGCCTTTTCCTGTCCTGAAGTTCAGGTCAATCTTCGTGCTGCCGGCAGATACCGGAACGGCATCCTGGTCGCCGCCTGTGCCGCGGAAGAGGATGTCCCCATCGAAGATGTTGAATTCTGACTGCCACCAGTCGGTGAACCATCCGTCTGCTGCGTCAAACCAGGCATGCATCCTCAGGTTGGCTGCCGCCAGGGTGCGGGTGATGGTGAGCACCTGGTTTTCGTTGTCGACAGTAAATTTATGGTCCGGGTCGGCACCGTCCCAGCTGCCCACGGCATCCCCGATCAGGTAAACCTGGGGTTCAACCACGGCGATCTGCTCGGTCTCGAAGTTCACGACCACCATGTAGTAACCGCTGGCACCCGGCACAGGCAGGTTGTCACCGCCACGGGCAAAGATGCCGTCCTGGGCGTCTCCTGTACGTCCAAAGTCGCCCGCCCATTCGCGCTGCGGGGCAAACTTGAACTCGCCGCCTTCATGCAGCCAGACGATCTTCCAGAACAGGTGGGGCTTGCTGTGAACCGGTACCAGAGGATGATCCATCAGATCCCACTGCCAGCCGTCGGGTGTTCCGTCACTGTCATTGTCTTCCGGCTCCAGGGCGCTGCCGATCATGTAAAGGGTCTCCGGATAGTCCAGGGGATCCACATCAGCCGTCTTCAGCAGGGAAGAGGTATAGCCGTCTTCGATGCTCCATTTCACGGTCACGGTGTACAGGCCTTCGCTTTCCTTGCCGATGGCGTAGTTTTCGCCTCCGCGCTCCATGGTGGTGGTCAGCTCGGGCAGTTCGCCCTGGACAGCACCACCCATGTTGGTGTTCACTTTAACTTCCTCTCCATCGATCTCAAGCTTCCAGCCACCGCCGTAACGGAATTTGAAGTCGCCCGCACGAAGCACGATGCCTTCCTTCTGGAAGGTCATCTCGTCCTGGTTGAAACCGCCCACCAGGGGAAGCTCGGTATCGGACCAGCCCATTTCCGTGGCGCCTCCGATGATGGCCCAGAAGGGAACCGGGGCGATGACCACCTTGCTGGTCTGCTCGTCAATAATCACATGGTAGAGGCCGTCGCTGGGCACGGTAAACACGCCGCTGGTGCCCAGGGTGCCTGCCTGGACGGTGATGTTGGGCTGCTCACGCTCCCCTTCGGTCGCCACGTTCTGCATGCCCGAGGGACCATGGTCGGTCGTGGTCTGACCGGATACCTTCACGATATTGAACCCGGCGGCTCCGGCGCGCAGGGGCACATATTTTTCATACAGTCCGGCCCGGGGACTCTGGTCGTCGGCCTCGTTGATCCCGGCCATCATCAGGCCATCGGTGCTGAGCTCGGCAAACGGGCTCACCTCCCCCACGATGTAATATCCATCTTCCACGAGAATGGGCGGGATGGGGTCGTCTTCATCGTCGCTGCAGGCAACAAAGAACAGCACAGGAACCATCAGGAGCCAGGCCATCCTCAGAAACTTTTTGATTTGGTTGGTTTTCATAATGTTTGAGTTAAGTGATTAGGGTTTAATAATTTGGTTGGTTGTTTATGTTGATTGGGTGGTGATCAAAAATCAGTCCACAACCGGCTCTGACAGGTTGGGGTTGGCCTCGATGGCCCATTCCGGAATGGGGAACACCCTGCGTTCGGCCGGGGAGGCGGGCTTTTCCCACCAGGCCTTGTTAAACTCCCCGAAGCGGATCAGGTCCTGGCGGCGGTGTGCCTCCCAGAACAGCTCCCGGCCCCTCTCGGCCAGCAGTTGCTGCAGGCTGACATCGCCCCAGGGTGCCAGATTGGCACGTTCCCGTATGGGGTTGACATATTGAGCGGCCCCGGCCTTGCCCTGACGGACCATGGCCTCGGCCTTCATCAGCATGACGTCGGCCAGACGGAAGATGGGGAAGTGGTTGCCCAGGTTCTCCTTGGCGCCCCGGCGGATCTCGAACTTCTGTACACGGACACCGGACATGCGGATCTGCACGGGGGAATAGGAGCCGGGGGTCATCTCCAGGGCGGGGATGAAGGGATCCAGTACCAGGTCTGCCCCACCGGCAGCCTGGTCCACGATCTTGTTGCCCTGGTAATCGAACTGCGGCCCCACCAGGAAGTACCCCTCCTTGCGCAGGTCATTGTCGTCGTATGTATTGTAAAAGTCCTGCACCGCCGCGAAACCATTCCAGGGGCCCACGGCCATGTCGAAGGTCCGGTTGCTGTTGTAATGCAGCGTACGCATGTGCAGGTTGAAGCCCTGGTAGTTGTCCTCATGGAAGGGGATCACCCAGATGTTCTCCGTGGAGTTCTGGTTGGCGGTCACAAAAGGCGCCAGGGGGTCCCCCTCCAGGGAATACACGCCCAGAGCCAGCACGCTGTCGGCGTATGCCTCGGCCTTGTCCCAGCGGGGCGTGCCGGTATACACTTCGGCGTTCAGGTACAGCTTGGCAAGGAGTGAAAAAGCCATCCCTTTGGTAACGGCGGTCTTGGATACACTATTGTCCAGGTAGGGAATGCCGGCCTCCACATCGGCCACGATGTCGGCCCAGATGTTGGCCCGCTTGCGGCGCAGCGGCCGCTCGGGAGCATCCAGGTATTGAACGACATAGGGGACATCCCCGTAATTGTCAATGGCCAGATAATAGTAATAAGCCCTCAGAATTTTGGCCTTGGCAATGGCCCGGTCCACAATGGGGTCTCCGGCAAAGATTTCCTGCTCCTCGATGAACTTGTTGGCCTCCACGATGCCCCGGTAATAGCGGCTCCACATGGAATTCACGGCCTCGGTGTTGTTATCCCACGTATGGCGGTGCAACACCATCCACTTGCCCCCGTCGAGCCAGTCCATCCCACGGACCGGGCAGACCACGGCATCCCCGGGTAGCTCCTGTGCAAACCACCAGCCACTATTGTCAAGGAACTCGCGCATGGGTTCGTAGATCGGACTCATTTTCAGGACCGGGTCGGCCGTATAGGCATCAGAAGGGATCCTGTCGTAGAGGACATCGTCCAGGTCGGTGCAGGCCGACAGGAACAGTCCCATGATGGCGATGATGCTTATGATTTTTCTCATGATCCGTTCGTTTTTACAATGATACATTCACACCCAGGGTCAGGGTCCTTGTCTTCGGATAGATGTTGTACTGGTCTATCCCGAATGACAACCCATCGAAGCTGATCTCCGGGTCGATGCCTGAATAGTTGGTGAAGGTGAACACGTTATTGGCCGCCAGGTAGACCCTCACATTGCGCATGCCGGCCAGGTCCCTGAAGTTGTAGCCCAGGGAAATGTTGTCGATGCGCAGGAAGCTGGCGTCCTCCAGGTAGTAGCTGCTGGGTTTGGGGTTGTCCCTTAAGCCGCGCTCGTACTCCTCGAGGGCGAACTGCAGCACATTGGACTCAGGCAGCAGGGTCGGGTTGCCGAAGATGAGCTTGGTGGTGTTGAACATCTGGTAGCCGTAGACGCCCCTCAGGGTCAGGCTGGCGTCCAGGTTGCCGAACAGGGTGAAGAAGTTTGACCAGCCGATTTCAAAATCGGGCTGGGCCTTGCCCACCACCCGCCGTTCGGCCAGGTCGAGCTGACGGGTTACCCCGCCTGCGGCCGTAAAGAAGGCGAACTCCCCATTGATCAGACCGGCATACTCAGGCATGTACCAGGTCCCCAGGGACATGCCCGGCTGCACAGTCTGGGTCCAGTTCTGTCCCCCGACCAGCCCGGGACCGGAGAGATAGCCTTCCTGCAGGCGCGACCATTCGAACTGGTCGTTGGACAGGGAGATCACGTCCTGTTTGTAGGTGGAAAACACCACCACGGTCCGCCAGTCCAAGCGGGAGGTCCGCACCGGATAAGCCTGGATGTTGAACTCGAATCCCTGGACCTGGATCTCCCCGACATTGGCCCAGATGCGGCCCACCGGGTAAGGAGGCACAGGAACAGAGTAGCTGCCGAGCAGGTCTTTGGTATTTTTGCGGTAGAAATCAAAGGAGCCTGAGATCTTGTCATCGAACAGCCCGAAATCCAGCCCGAGGTTGATCTCATGATTCTCTTCCCACTTCAGATCGGGGTTGGCCGCATGGGCGAACTCGAACAGAATGGCCTCGTCCCCGGTCTCGAAATTGATGGTATTGCCGGCGGCAATGTAGTATTCGATGTCGTTGTAATTGCCGATCTCCTGGTTGCCGGTAATGCCGTAGCCGGCGCGCAGGCGCAGGTTGCTGACCACCGTCTGGTCCTGCATAAAGCTTTCCCGGGAGATGTTCCACATGGCGGAAGCCGACGGGAACCAGCCCCACTCGTTGTTGATCCCGAAACGGGAAGAGCCGTCACGCCGCAGGGTGGCGGTCAGAAAATATTTTGAGTCATAATTGTAGATGGCCCTTCCAAAGAAAGAGATCAGGCGGCTGGATGACTTGTGCGAGCCGATGTCCCGTCCTTCGGTCACGCTCTGCAAGAGGCCCAGGTTGTAGGCCCCCGAATAGTTGATGAAGGGCTGCCGGCCCTGGGCAAAGAGCCCCGTATTGAAGTCTTCCTGGAATGAATAACCCCCGACGGCCTCGATGCTGTGGCGGTCGAAGGAGTTGGCATAGCGCAGGGTGGTTTCCAGCACCTTGGATTCGTGGTTGTTGTAGGCACGGTTGCCAAAACCCTGCGTCTGCAGTACGCTGGTCGACAGGGCGGGCTCGAAATAGAAGGATTCGCTGTCGTCCCGGGTGTAACCCAGGTTGATGCCGGCCGTCAGTCCGTCGAATACTTCCAGGTCGGCTTTCAGGTAACCGAAATACCTTTTGGCATCCCGTTCGTTCTGTATCTCTTCAATGGTGGCCAGGGGGTTCTTGTAGTTGAACCCCCGGTTCATCTCGTAATAGTTTCCTTCTTCGTCAAAGACCGGGTCGGTGGGATTTCTTCTGAAGGTCTGGTAAAACACGTCGTTCAGTCCCCAGCCCCCGTAATTGATGTATTTGTTGTCCTCAAAAGTGCCCGCGATCCCGGCCGAGAGGGTCAGGCGGTCGTTCAGGGCTTTCTGGTCGATGTTCAGCCGGGCGATGGTGCGTTCCTTGCGGGAGCCCATAACCACGCCATCGAAAATGTTGTGTCCGACGGAGGCGCGGTAGCTGAGGCTTCCCTCCTGCCCGGTGAAGGCCAGGTTGTAGTTGCGGGAACTCCCGGTGCGGTATAGCTGGTCCTGCCAGTCCACATTGTCTCCCCCATCAAGGAAAGACCGGCCGGTCTGGGAGGCAAAATCCCGGATCTGATCGCCCGAAAGCAGGTCCAGGCGGTTGGCCACGGTCTCTGTCGACACATAGGAGGAAAACTCGATCCCCGCCCCCCTGCGGTCTGTCCCGCGTCGGGTCGTGATAATGATCACCCCGTTGGCTCCCCTGCTGCCGTAAATGGCTGCCGCCGAGGCGTCCTTCAGGATGTTGAAAGACTCGATGTCTTCCGGGGCGATGGTTGTGGGATCCACCCCGGGAATGCCGTCCACCACGTACAGCGGGCTGGTCCCGGTGGCCAGGGAAGAGGCCCCGCGGATCTTCACGGAGAAGCCCGCGTTGGGGTCGCCCCCCCGCTTGGTGATCATCACACCGGCCGATTTCCCCTGCAGTCCCTGTATCGGGTCGGTCAGCACCCCGCGGTTCATCTCATCAGCCCGGACATTGGTGACCGACCCGGTAAGGTCGCTCTTGCGCATGACCCCGTAACCGATAACGACGATTTCCTCCAGCATGGCCACATCCGACGACAATTCAAAATTCAGGGCAAGCCTTGCGCCCGCTGAAACCGTTACGGTACGGGAGACCGGCTCATAGCCGATGAAGGAAGCATCGAGGGTCACGCTGCCGGCCGGGACTTCCAGCGTGTAATCGCCGTCGATTCCGGTCACCGTGCCGGTGGTCGTTCCCCTGATGATGACGTTGGCACCGGGAAGGGTCTCGCCCGTCCGGGCATCACGCACCACCCCGGTGATGGTCCCCGTCTGGCCATACGCGGTGGCCAGGCTGAACAGCAGCATGAGGACCGGAAGCACCTGTCTCAGTCTTTTCGCCATATCCATTGGTTTAAGGTTTAAGTGCAATTTTTCTGAATATACGAAGTTAGGAATTTTTTTCGACATATGTCTGTTTTCCTCCCTGATATTCAGTTTTTTGCAAGACTTTCCTGCAAACGTTTGCGGCATCGTTTGCAAAGAATGTGAAAGAAAAACAACCAATTCCGGTTTTTGTTGTATTTTCAAAGCCCAATCACCTGCCGCGCATGAGAAACCATCCGGTATCCATCAACGATATCGCCCGGGCACTGGGGGTGTCCGCCTCCACTGTCTCGCGCGCCCTGCGTGACCATCCCGACATCAACGCGGAGACACGCCAACGGGTGCATGCTTATGCCAGGGAGGTCAACTACCGCCCCAATGCCCTGGCCGTGGGTCTGAAGCACCACCGCACCTTCACCCTGGGCATCATCGTGCCGGAGATCGTTCATCACTTCTTTTCATCCATCATCAGCGGGATAGAAAACATTGCCTACGGCAAAGGCTACCGGGTCATGATGTGCCAGTCGAACGAAGACCACGAAAGGGAGCAGCTCAACCTGCAGGCGCTGATCGACCACCGGGTGGACGGGCTGTTGGTTTCCCCGAGCAAGACCACCGCAGACGACCGGCACTTCCGGTGGGCACTGAACGCGCAGGTCCCCCTGGTGTTTTTCGACCGCTTCCTGGAAAGTGTCCCGTCCGACCGGGTGGTCACGGACGACCTGCAGGGGGCGCGCATCGTCACCACCCACATGATCCGGCGGGGCTGCCGCCGCATCCTCCATCTGGCGGCAACCCAGCAGCTCATGGTGGGCAGGGAGCGCTGCCAGGGCTACCTTCAGGCCCTGGAGGATCACGGAATCGAAGCCAGCGATGAGCTGATCCTGCTCTGCGACACCCCATATAAGGTGGAGGCCGCCCGGGACAGGATATTGCAGCTGGCCCCGGGCATAGACGGCATTTTCTGCGTGAACGATTTCAGTGCCGTGGCTGTGATCAAGCTGCTGCAGGAGGCCGGTTACCAGATCCCCGGCCAGATTGCGGTGACCGGCTTCGGGGATGACCCCATCGCCAGCATCGTGCAGCCCAGGCTGACCACCATAGAACAAAAAGGGTATGAAATGGGGCAGGAAGCGGCCCGCCTGCTGCTGGCCCGCATAGAAAACCAGGAAACTGAAGCGGACTACCAGACGAAGATCTTCCCGGTTACCCTGAAGGTCCGCGATTCGGCCTGAGCTGCCTCAGAACCTGTCCGCCACTTCGACCAGCCGGAACAGTTTGTCGCCCCTTCTGACCGGCTCCGGCACCCTGAGGCTGCAAACCTGTCCCTTGGCGGCCGCCCGGGCAGGCGTTTCCTCCACATGCAATTCTTCCAGGGTCCATTCGACCACGCCGGTGGTGGGGCCCGTCACCATGACCACATCCCCCTGCGACAGCCCGTGCGACTCCAGCCGGACCTCGGCAACCTGCAGGCGGGAGTAATAGTTGGTCACCCTGCCGGCATACTGCTTCCTGCGCGTGGCCTGGGAGCCATACCGCTCCGTCCACTCGCCCATGGTCCTGCCCAGGTAATACCCGTCCCAGAATCCACGGTTGAATACCGCACGCAGGCGGCGGGTCCATCCCTCCACCTTCTCCGGGGAGTAGCTGCCATCAAGCACCGCCTGTGCCGCTTCCCGGTAACACGCCGTCACCGTTCTCACATAATCCGGCCCCCGGCCCCGGCCCTCGATCTTGAAGACGCGTACCCCGGCGTCGAGGATCTTGTCGATAAAACCGATCGTGCACAGGTCTTTGGGCGACATGATGTACTCACGGTCCACCTCGTAGGCAAAGCCCTCTTCCTTGTCGGTGACCAGGTAGGACCGCCGGCACATCTGCAGGCAGGAGCCGCGGTTGGCGCTGTGGTTCATGGTGTCCAGACTCAGGTAGCATTTGCCGCTCACGGCCATGCACAGGGCCCCGTGCACGAAGAGCTCCACCTGCACGGGACGCCCCGAGGGACCGCAGATGCCTTCCCTTTCGATGCCCTGCACGATCCGGTGAACCTGTGCCAGGCTCAGCTCCCGGGCGGTGACCACCACATCGGCATAACGGGCATAGAAGCGAACGGCTTCCAGGTTGGTGATGTTGCACTGGGTGGAGACATGGATCTCGACGCCCCGGGAACGGGCGTACTCCATCACGGCCATGTCGGAGGCGATGATGGCCGACACCCCGGCATCGGCGGCGGCATCCACGGTCTGGCGCATCTGGTCCATCTCCTCATCATACAGGACGGTGTTCAGGGTCAGGTAGCTTTTCACCCCGGCCTCCCGGCACCGGGCGGCAATGGTGCGCAGATCATCCAGCGAGAATTTCCGGGAGGAGCGGGCCCGCATATTCAGATGCCCCACCCCGAAATACACCGAATCTGCCCCACCCTGCAGCGCAGCGGCAAGGGACTCCCAGGAGCCGGCGGGAGACATGATCTCTGTTTTATTTTCAGTCGTCATGGTGTTCGTCGGATGGGTCATTCAAAAGGGTACCCGGCAGGCGCCGCCGCCGGGGCAGGCCATCCTGCCGGTTTTTACGCAAAGATACGGCATTTCTTATTGTACCCTGCCATCCGGAAGGGTTGGGTGCGGGGTGCGCTTTCCCATCCGACGAAAAAACAACAGACATTCTTTGGGCTGTATGCCGGTGCGTTGTATTTTTGCAGAAACACCACCAAGGATGCCGGCACAAAACAAGAAGGTACGCTTCGAAGACCTGGGAACGATCGACTACAAAGAAGCCTGGGACTACCAGGAAAAGCTGTTCCGGGCGATCATCGACCGCAAGATGCAGAACAGGGACCTTCCGGACGACCGGCAACACCCCACCCCCAACCACCTGTTGTTCTGTGAACACCCCCACGTGTTCACCCTGGGCAAGAACGGCTCGGAAAACAACCTGCTGATCGACATGCTGAAACTCAGCGAAAAACAGGCCACCTATTACAAGATCGACCGCGGGGGCGACATCACCTACCACGGGCCCGGACAGGTGGTGGGCTATCCGATCCTGGACCTGGATAATTTCTCGCCCGACATCCATGCCTATGTCGCGGGCCTGGAAGAGGCCACCATCCTGACCATCGGCGAATACGGGCTGAGGGGGGAGCGCATGAAAGGGGCTTCGGGCGTGTGGCTCGATGCCGGGACGGCCGGCAGGGCCCGCAAGATCTGCGCGATCGGCATCCGGACCAGCCGCTGGGTGACCATGCACGGCTTTGCCTTCAACGTGAACACCGACCTGAGCTATTTCGAACTGATCAACCCCTGCGGATTCACGGATAAAAAAGCCACGTCCATGCAGGCGGAGCTGGGAGAGGCGGTCGACACGACGGAGGTCAAGGCCCGGCTGCGGCACCACCTGGGAGTGCTTTTCGGGATGGAACTGGAAGGAGGCGCGGTATCAGGGGAAGACCGGGCAGGCGTTTCCGGGCAGGGCATGTAGCCGGCTTTTTTCAAATAACCTTGCCCGCGGCCCCAAGGCTGTATGGTCCCCTCAAGCCGGAGGAAGGTTTTTGAGCACCTCCAGGGTCAGGTCCCAGAATTTCTGCACCGTATCGATGCGGATGCGCTCATCGGGGCTGTGGGCGCCCTTGATGGTGGGTCCGTAGGAGATCATGTCCATGCCGGGGTATTTCTCCCCGATCAGCCCGCATTCCAATCCGGCGTGAATGGCCAGGACGCTGGGATCCTCCCCGAACAAATCCTGGTAGGCCTTTTGGGTGACGGCCAGGATGGCAGAGTCCATATCGGGGGTCCATCCCGGGTAACCATCCCCGTGCTTTACGGAGGCCCCTGCCAGGTGAAACACGCTGGCCACCATGTCGGCGATGCAGCGTTTGCCCGACTCGAGGGAACTGCGCTGGCTGGTGGCCACAATGACCTCATGCGCCGTCATGGACACCGAGGCCAGATTGGTGGAGGTCTCGACCAGTCCGGGGATGTCGGGAGACAGGCGCATCACCCCGTGGGGGCAGGCAAAAAGGGCGTTCAGCAGCCTGTGCTGGGTGTCGAAGTCCAGCAGGAACTGGGGCATGACGGCTTCGTCCACCCCGACCTGCAGGCCGGGCTCATGGGTTTTCATCTCCTGCCGGATCTGGCCGGCCAGGTGGTGGATCCGTTCCAGAAAGTCCTTTTTGTATTTCCGAGGGATGGTGACGGTGGCAAAGGCTTCCCGGGCAATGGCATTGCGCAGGTTGCCTCCCTTGATCTCGGCCAGGCGGAGCTCAAACATTTTTTCGGCATTCCACAACAGGCGGGTCAGCACCTTGATGGCGTTGCCCCGTCCCTTGTCGATGTCATCGCCCGAATGCCCGCCCAGCAGCCCGGTAATGCGGATGCGGTAAGCATCGTGATCCACCTCCGGGGGTACCTGGCTGTACCGGAAGGTGACCAGGGTGTCGATGCCCCCGGCACAACCGATGAACAGTTCCCCGTCGTCTTCCGAATCGAGGTTGAGCAGGATGCGTCCTTTCACAAAACCGGGCTCGAGGCCGAAGGCGCCCGTCAGGCCGGTTTCCTCATCCACCGTAAAGAGGCACTCCAGTGGCCCGTGCTCCAGGCCATCCGATTCCAGTATGGCCATTTGCACGGCCATGCCGATGCCGTCATCCGCTCCGAGGGTGGTTCCTTCGGCCTTGACCCATCCGTCCTCAATGCGGGGCCGGATCGGGTCGTTGTCGAAATCGTGGGTCACCCCGGCATTCTTTTCACAGACCATGTCCACATGGCTCTGCAGCACCACCGGGGCCAGGTGTTCCATGCCCCGGGCAGCCGGTTTTTCAATGACTATATTGCCCAGTTTATCCTGCCGGAAGGCCAGCTGGTTGTTTTCAGCAAATTCCTGCAGGAAGCCCAGGATCTTGTCCTCTTTTTTGGATGGACGCGGAACCTGGCAGATGGCTTCAAACAATTCCCAGACCCGGCGGGGTTCCAGATGTCCCAATACAGTTCCCATAATGATTCAGCTTGCTTTGTTTATACGAAGATACGAAGGATTGGCGGGACGAAAAAGCCCGTGGGGCATGTTTCTGTGGCCCCTGCGATCATGGATGGCCGGCGGGTCCGCCCCGGGCCGGTTTCCGGACGGGTCAGGCCATGACATGCTCCCGGAAGGCCTCAGTACTTTATGGGATCGAAGCCCTGGCCGTACACTCCCATGACATTGGCCACCGAGATAAAAGCCTCCGGGTCGATCTCCTTGATGGCCCGGAACACGGCAGAAGTCTCGTAACGCCTGACCACCACCACCAACACCTGGGCGTCCTCCTTGGAGTACCAGCCCCTGCCTTGCAACAGGGTCACGCCCCGTCCGATCTCGTTGGCAATGCGCTGGGCAATCAGGTCGGGTTGCTTGGAAAAAATAAACAGCTGCACGCTGCGCCGGTGCCCCATCAGCAGCATGTCGATGGAATAGGACGCCACGGCCATGGTCACATAGCCGTAAACCATCACTTCCAGGGAGCGGAAGATGAACCAGGAGGAGGAGATGATCACCACGTCCATCAGCAGGATCAGCCTTCCGTGGCTGATATTTCGGTACTTGTTGATGATCAGCGCAATGATATCCGTGCCCCCGGTACTTCCGCCCTGGGTGAAGACGAGGCCCACGCTGGCCCCGCCAAGGATGCCCCCAAGAATGGCCGACATGAAGCGTTCGGGAACCACCGGCTCGGTGATAAGCTGCTGCAAAATGCCCAGAAACAGGGTCAGCACCACGATCCCGTAAATGGTGCGTATGCCGAAACCGAAGCCCAGGCTTTTGATGCCGAAGATGATCAGGACGAGGTTGATCACCAGGTAGGGCACGGCCACGGGAATCCCGGTGGCAAAAAAAACCAGGGCGCCTACGCCGGTCACCCCCCCGCCCACGATCCCGGAAGGGATCAGAAAGGCAGTCCAGGCCAGGGCATTGAGAAACAATCCGACGGTAATGATGCTGTAGGTCCTGATGGTATTCCAGACCGAACGTTTACGCTTTTTTCCCTCCATGTATCTGCCGTTTGTTTACTGAATAAGCTTCCTGTTCTTGCGGATGGCCTCGGCAATGGCCTGGCGGAATCCGTCTGCGGTGCGCATGATCATATCGGGCTCCCCCGGGAAAGGCACTGCTTCGCGACCGGCCATTTCCCGGTCCTCCTCATCCAGGGCCCGGATGTCGCCGATGGCCCTGGCCGAATGGTGTTCAAAGGTCGTGGCGGAACCGACCGGCTCCCGCCGGAGCAGGCGGCGGGGCTGCTCGGAAAAGAATTCGATGTCGCCTTCTATCCGGGCCGACTTCTGCTGCAGGGTCTCGATCAGGGCGCAGGAAATTTCCTTGTATTTCGTGATTTTGATGTCGTTGCCCAGGGAGTCCTTCAGCACATTGCCGCGGGCGTCCCTGGCATAGTCAAAGCCATCCTCTATGCGTTTGCTGACCAGGCGGTCCTTTTCAGACACCTGGTTGGGCGAGACGTCGATCACCCGGAGGTTTACATCGATGAAATAGTCGAAGGGCAGTCTTTCGTCGAGGTCCCTGTAATGAAATTCCACCCACTGGGTGTCCATGCCGCGGGTGTCGACAAGGAGGAGCTGGTCGACGAAGCCCTGGGGCAGGTTCAGATGGGTATGGTTGTACACGGAGACCAGCGCCCTGCTGATCCCCTCTTGCCTGGCCTTCGCAGCCAGCTCCCGGGCATTCAGGTAATCGCCCCCAAACTCCATGGATTGCAGCAGGTGGCCGTAGGCTTCACGGTATGCCTGTTTGTCATGCTGCGCCATCAACTCCACTGCCTGCCCGTAATGGAAGGCAGCCGCTCCGCTTCGGGCGGCGATGATCTCTTCATGGAAGTCCACATAGGGAAACTGTATGGTCCGTCCCCCGGCAGTCAGCGGAGTCACGGTACGGACCAGGGCCTGCCTGTCGCTCAAACGGGTGTACAGGCTGACGATCTCCGGCATGTTCGCGGGCCGTCCCTCCATCTTCAAATAACGGATGCGCTCCAGGTTTTGCTCATTGGAGATGCGGTAGGCCCTCTCCAGAACCTGAACCTCTTTTTCGTTTCCGGGGTTTTTCCGGAGCTTGCCAACGGCCTTTTCAACAGCCCGGTCATAATCGCCCCGCTGCAGCAGCCTGGTGGAAGAAGCACAACCTGCCACCAGCAGGGACAAAATAAAAACAAAGGCGATGCGGTTCATGGGTTTGGGGGTTGGGAAATCAGTCTATAAAATTAACACAAATTTGGTTTGCCAGACAAGAGGGGCAGCGCGAAGGCGGAGCAGGGGGAGCCGGCCGGGAGGCCGCCGGGGGCG
>CAYZCW010000003.1:363207-388694 GCA_964477035.1 uncultured Bacteroidales bacterium | reverse complement strand
TAGCTCAGTTGGTAGAGCAACGGACTGAAAATCCGTGTGTCCCTGGTTCGATTCCGGGTGGTACCACATAAAAAGACCCTAGCGAGGGTCTTTTTTTGTTGGCCATTGGCCATCGGTTGTTGGCTGCGGCCAGACCGGATTGTTTGCCCGCCCCGGACCTGGTGCGGGCTCCTTATAGAACCTACTTCCTTCCAAAGTCCGCCGGGATCTCGCCCCAGGCTTCGGTTTCCCATTTGAGGATGGGGTTCTTCCAGGTGTTGGCCTCCAGCCACTGCTCGGCCCGGTCGATCAGTTCGAACAGTTTTTGATTTTTGGATGTCTGTGTGGCTTTGGTCCGGGCTTTCTTGTTGCGCACCCAGGCCATGGCGGTTTTGGAGTCGGTGTAAACGGGCAGGTCAACGCGGTGCTTCTGGCACCAGGCCAGGGCATGTACGATGGCCAGGAACTCTCCGATGTTGTTCGTCCCCCCATCGAACGGTCCCTGGTGAAAGATTTGCTGTTTCACCCCGACAAATACCCCCTGGTATTCCATCTCCCCCGTCCTGCCGTTGCAGGCGGCATCCACCGCGATGGCATTCTCCAGCGGCCTGCCTTTGGCTTTTAACTCTTCCGGACTCAGGCGGGTTTCGTGTACCGTCTTGCCCCAGTATTTGTAGAGGTTGCCGGCGAAAGCCTTTTCGGCCATCTCCCGGGTTTTGAACGATTTGTATTTGGCTCCTTCGAATCCCTTGATCGCCTTCTCACAAGCCGCCCAGCTCTCAAAGATGCCGGTCTCCCGGCCCTCCCATACCACGTAGTATTTTCCGGATGATGCCATGGGTTGGCTGTTGGTTATTGGCTATTGGTTATTGGCTTTTGGCAGGCAGCCAGCCCGTTACCCTCGTTTTCTGAACGAGTCCCACCCCTGCGCCCGGAGGGCCACCTGCTGTCCGGAGGTGGTGACCAGGTGCGCTCCCTGCTCCGCCTCCGTCATATAACCCACGGGGCTGATTCCGGGCAGGTCCTTGATTTTTTCATAGTCGGATGGTTTCACCGTGAAGAGCAGCTCATAGTCCTCCCCGCCGCTGAGTGCTGCGGTGGTCGGGTCGATGCCGAACTCGTGGGCGGTCTGTGCCATGCGTCGGTCCACCGGTATCTTCTCCTCGAACAGGATGGCTCCCAGGCCGCTGCTTTTACACAGGTGCAAGGTTTCAGAAGCGAGTCCGTCGGATACGTCGATCATGGAGGTGGGGACCACCCCGGTCTGGCGGAACAGTTCGACCACGTCCCTCCGGGGTTCCGGCTTGAGCTGCCTTTCGAGCACATAGGTGTAATCGTCCATCCTGGGTTGCATGTCCGGGTTGGCCCGGAACTCCTGCTTTTCCCGCTCCAGCACGAGCAGTCCGCAGTACGCCGCGCCCAAATCGCCCGACACGCACAGGATGTCGTTCACGGAGCCCCCGCTGCGGTAAGTGATCTTATCCCGGTCGGCCTGGCCCACGGCTGTGATGCTAAGCATCATGCCCGAGGGGCAGGAGGTGGTGTCGCCTCCGGCCAGGTCCACCTTGTATTTGTTGCATGCCAGCAGCATGCCGTCATAGAGTTCCTCAAGGGCTTCCAGGGTGTATTTGCTCGAAATGGCCAATCCGACGATGACCTGCATGGGCGTCCCGTTCATGGCATAGATATCCGACAAATTGACGCTGATGGCCTTATATCCCAGGTGCCTCAGGGGGGTATACACCATGTCGAAGTGCACCCCCTCCACCAGCAGGTCCTTGGTGAGCAGGCCGAGGCGTTCCCCGCTGCCGATCACGGCGGTGTCGTCGCCCACGCCCATGACGGTCTCCTTATGGTGTTTTTTTATGTTGGCCGTGAGCCGGTCGATCAGGCCGAACTCGCCGAGGGAGGAAATATCTGTGAGGGTGGGGGGCATTGGTTGTTGGTTGTTGGTTGTTGGCTACATCAGCATGAACCGCAGGCTGAATCCGCCGTGGGTATTGGTGTTCTTGAACTGGCTGGATACGAACGGGTCGGTGATGATGCGGTCGAAGAAGAAGCGGAACTGCACCCGGGCGCTTACCTGGTATTCGGCCGAGGTGTTGATCGAGACGATCTGCTGCCCGGAAGAGATCTGGTCCACGTCTTCGATGAGCTTGCGCAGCACGGTCATGTTGTCGCGGATGGACAAATCCAGCCGCAGCACCAGGTCGCTCGTGACCCGCTGTCGCCCGCCGCCTGCCTGCACGATGTTGAACGACAGGTCGCTGAGCCGGTAGCCCGCTCCGATGATGATCTCGTTGGAAGACACATCGGTGAGCATGTTGTTGTTGAAGCTCATGGAAATGGTGCGGCTGCGGCGGTATTCGAAACGGGTGAGCAGGCTGTTGGTCCAGTTCATGTCGATGTTGATCAGCGGGTTGAACCGCTCGGTGATCGACACCTGGTTGATCTCGAATTCCGGGATGTAGTTGCCCGAGGCCACCTCCCTGGCCGCCTGGTAACCGTCGGTTTCGCGGTAGCGGATGTCGGACTGGTAACGTCCGATGTTGAAGGTGCTGTTGTAAGAGTGTCCGATGGTGATGGAACGGAAGTGCCGGGCCAGGAACGGGATGCGGGTCAGCCCGTCGTAGGTCAGCCTCCAGTTGGGCATGGGGAGTTTCAAAAACGGGTTCAGGCTGACGTCGGATGAGGCCGTGCCGCCGTAGGCTGCCAGAAAGGCGGGGATCAGCACGTCCTGGGAGGTGGGTCCGTAGCCGGTGGGGAATCCGGTGTCCTCATCGAAGCTGCCGTCCCAGTTGGGGTTTTGCTCTGCCAGCCGCAGGGCGATGGCGAAGCGGTGGGCTTTGAGGTTTTCGAAGTTCTCCGACTTGTAAAAGGTTTTGTCTTTCGGTTCGAAGGCCGTATTCAGAGACAGGATGGAGATGGAGAAGCTCCCGCCCTGGATGGGGCTGAAGGAGGCGAAACGCCCCAGGCTGTCCGCCTTGAAATACTCTGAGTGGGTCCGGGAGTAGTTGCGCAGGGCGGTAAACTCCACCCTCAGGTTGGGCAGCGGCTCAAACTGGCTCCGTCCCTGGATGTTCTGGGTATGTGCCCGGGTGAACGGGGTGTTCAGGTAAGGGTTGTCGGTGATCCATCCTTCCCGTGCGGCCTGATCCCGGATGTCTTCCTGGCTGCCCAGGATGAAGCCTGTTCCCGGGGCCATCAGGTCCCAGTCCATGCCCAGGGCCGTGGGCGAAGGCAGGAAGCCGGGCAGGCGGGTGCCGTTGCTTTCGCTGTAAGTGACGGAGATGTTGCGGAACCCCATCAGGATGCGCAGGAAACCGTCGGTCACCTTCTGGAAGTAATCGGGCCGCTCATCCTCCTCCTGTTGCTGCTGCGGCCTGGCCGGCACTCCGGGGCGCTGCTGCTGGGTCTGGGGGCGTCCCTGGGTGCGCTGGTTCACGTCCCTCAGGAAGCCCACCTTGTTGTACAGACTGACCAGGTTGGCGTTGACGGAACCCCTCATGGTCTGGGAGTTCTCTACCGTGTTGCCGAAGGCTGTGGCCGACAGGGGGGCGGCCCGCCAGTCGAAGTCGGCGGAATACCCCGTGGTGACATTGATCCAGTCGAGCAGCGGCAGTTTGTTGATGGGCACGGTGTAGTTCAGGTTGATGCGGTGGTTGAAGAAGGTGGTCCGGCCGAAACTGCGGATGTTCTGCCAGATCGAATCCCGTTTCCACCGGTAGTCCTCGTCCTCCCGGTTGATCCTTCCCTCGGGTTCGTCCACCCGGGCATTGGCCGTGGCGGTGTATTCGAGCCGGAGCGCGCGGGTCAGGTCGAAACGGATGTCGTAGAAACGGTTCCAGTTGAACGACTTGACATAGTTGGGCTCCAGGATGATCAGACCGGTGCTTTTATTTCTCATGAGCGACTCGGCATAGCCACGGTCTATGCTGGTGCGGAACGAGACGGAGCGCGGGGCGTAATAGAAGTTGAAGTCGCGAAGCAGCCTGAAGGCATTGTTCTGGAAGAGCCCCACGCTGGCAAAGGGGGTGATGTTTTTCGGGCTGGTGGAATAGTTGTAACCGATGCCCCCGCGCCACTGCTTGCGGCTGTCGAACTCCACGTCGATGTTGCGGTAATACAACTCGGTGAAGGCGTACGTCAGGTCGAAGTTCTCTATGTGCCAGGGCCTGGCCGGGGCCGTCAGGTTGGTCCGGGTCTTGGTCACATTGGTGAGGTTGATGCTGCGCCTTCGCGTGACATCCTGCGCCAGGTGCCGGATGGAGTCGCGTTCGGCCCGGGTCTCATAGGATTCCAGGTCGTCTTTGAACAGGATGTCCGGGTTCAGCGGGTTGTACTGCGGGTTGGATACCGTCTCCGAGAAGCTGATATGCAAGGGAATGAGCAGTCCGTAGTCTTCCGGGAAAAACCGTCCCAGCTGCAGGTTGGTCGCCACATCGTACGAGAGAACCTGTTCCTTTTGTCGCTGGTTGACCTTCTGTTCGATGCTTCCGAAGCCGGGGGTGCTCATGAACCCGGCCAGGGTCAGGTTGCCCAGGTCGGCCAGGGTGGCGTTCAGACGGGCGTTGGCTGCCCAGCCGCCCTGGTCTTCGAACTCATACAATCGCAACTCGTTCAGCCAGATCTCGGCCGATTTGGGCTGGCCATCGTCTTCGGGGGTGCCGAAGGTTTTTTTGGGGTTGCGTACCCCGATCATGATCACCTGGATGTTGCTCAGGGTGGGCGTGCCCACGATGGTCATCCGGTTGCCTTCATCGAAACGGGTGAAGGGCAGGTTGATCTGCACCCCTGACTCGGGCTCGCGCGACAAGGTGTTGCGCTGCAGTTTCAGTTCCTGCAACTTGGAAAATTCGATGTCGAACTCATTGGCTGCCGGCCAGACGGCATCCGGGTTGAAGGTGCGCGGCGACCAGGGGGTCACCTCCATGGGCACCTCGTACTCATAATAGTTGTTGGTGAAGTCGGATCCCAGGCGGATGAACACGGTCAGGTCGCCGTCTCGCAATTCATCCATTTCGCCGGCCGATTCGGCATGGGCAAACATGCGGAGGCGGCGGTACTGCCGCACGTCCAGGTTGGCTGTCTTGTATACGGCCCTGGCATCCCCGTCCTTGAGATGGAAGGTGCGCAGGGAGAGGCTTTGCTCGTTGCGCTGCTGCAGGGTGGTGGTGCCCAGGTCGATCTCCCTCTCGATGCCGGGCGGCAGCACGTAAGGTACGGGCTGTCGCTGGCCGTTCTCTTCGATGTTGACGGTGAACACCTCGAAAGAGGTGTCTTCGTTGTCGACCGGGATGTGCTCGCCGGCACTGAGCAGGGAACGTTCATAGGTGCGCCAGGTGCCCCGGATCAGCTCCAGGGTGGCGAAGCGGGCGATGACGGGTTCTTCGAAATTCTTGAAAAACATGCGCATGAAGCGGATGGACTTGAAGTCCTGTATGTTGCCGATGACCTGGCGGCCCGGGTCGCGCAGGGGGATCTTGAACTGGTACCAGCGCACGGTTTCCACCTCGTTGTTGGCCAGGCGCACCGAGGCTTCCATCACGTCCGTGATATAGTTTTTCCCGGGCACCATGTCTTCCGGACGCAGGCTCACCCGGTACTGGAAGTAGCGCTCGGCTTCGTTCAGGGTGCCGTCCCGGTTGACATCCTCTGTGTTGGGCAGGTTGGTGGCCGAAGTCGGATAGGGTTCGGGCGACTGTTCTGCGGTGGGGCTGTTGCGCTCCAGCCCGTTGTAACGCTTGTAACGGTCCAGGATGCTCACCTCTTCGGAGTCCAGGTTGGACCCCCGGTAGTACTGGAACAGGTCGCCCGACGGGTCTTCCCAGGCCATCTGGTAGGCCAGGGAGTTGGTGCCGTAAAGGCCGGCGATGATGTCCAGGAAGTTCTCGGCAAAGAATTCGCGCTCGTCCTCCACGCCGAGGCCGTCCAGCCCCACATCCTGGAATTCGCGCGACAGGGGGTTGTTGTCGAAGGCGTTCACGATGGCCTGGGTGGTGGGTACCCTGCCCCAGATGGTGGTGTCCACCCCCACCACCTGCTCCGTGACGGGCAGGCCGTTCTCAAACGCCTTGCGTCCGTCGCGCAGCACATCCTCGGAGACGTCCCCCAGGTTGATGTACAGGTCGCCCCCGCTGTGCTCCGTATCGTACACGAAGGGGTCCATCATCCAGAATTCGATGTACTCGATGTTGGCCGCCTCGAAGTCGGTCGTCTGCAGGCCCCTCATGATGCCTCCCCAGCGTGTTTCCGGGCCGATGAGCGATCCGTCCTGCGCCATGCCCCGGCTGAAAGGACTGGGCCGGCTGTCGAAATTGTAGGGGCCCCGCTCGCTCGGATAGTAGGCCATGTTCAGCACGGCCAGGGGGGTGGGGATGCCTGTGGGACTCTCTTTGTTGGGCCAGATCTCGGTTTCGAGCACTTCCCTGACGAAGTGGTTTGACCTTTGATCGGGGTCGTTGCGGATATGCGTCGGCGTCAGGTTGTTGTTGCGTGTGAACAGGGGGTCGACATAATACCATGCCAGGCGGGCCACATTGAACCGGAATGCCAGTCCCGTGCCGGGCGCCCCTTCCGGGAACATGCCCGGGTTGACCTGGTGCTGGGGGGTGCTGGCAATGTGCCAGCTCTGGACCGTTTTCAGGTCGATCGACGATTTGCTGCCTTCGAAATCATCGATGTAGGCGGTGCCGGCCGACCCGATGCGTCGGGAGTGGCCCGGGATCAGGTGGGCGAACTCCCCGTTGAAGGTGATGCGGGAAGGGGCGTTGGAGCTGTAAAAAGGCAGGTAGTCGAGCATGCGGGTGATGAACAGCGACTGGGTGGAGTAGGTCGTGTTCAGCCCCCAGATGGTGTTGGAGATGGGCTCGTCCCCGTAGTTCACCTTCTGCGTCAGCGGCCTTTCGGTCAGCCGCATGATGGTGCCCCCGATGTTGAAATTCTCGTTGATGCGGTGGTCGATGTGGGTCCCCATCAGCGTCTTGGTCTGCAGGTTGAACAGGCTGGTGCTCTCCAGGGAGATGCGGATGGGTGTGCCCGAGTTCAGCACCCCCTCATTGGTGATGCGCACCCGCCCCAGGATGTAGTCGACCGTATAGTCCACATTCTCCACCAGGGGGATGCCGCCGGCGGTCACCACCACCGAGCCGGGGGGAATGTTCATGGCGTTGAGCGGGATGTCGGACCCGGAGGCCGAGCGGTAGGAGCCCTCCAGGAGGAAGCGGTTCCTCTCCGGGTATTGCTGGGCCCGGTACTTGGTGGTGGTATACAGGGAGTCAAAGGCATACTTGTCGCCCAGCTCCTCATCATCCAGCATCTTGCGAAGGTGGGAGCCGAAGGGCTCCACCACGGGAAAGTAGATGCGGCCGTTCTGCGACTGGATGGTTCCGCCCTGGGTGGCGGCATTGTCCACGAAGTCGAACATGCCGTCGGGGATGGGATCCAACTGGGTATTCAGTCGGTCCAGTCCCATGACCCGGATCAGTGGCTGGCCCTGTACGTCGGGCGGACCCTCGCTGAAAAATCCCACGGGCACACCCAGCTCCTCGCTTTCATACAGGATGTTTAGCCGGAACTCCTGGGAGTTGATCTGGAAGGCGCCCAGGCTGTAGACATTCTTCATCATGAGGTCCCACATGGGCAGGCGGGTGTCCACCGAGGTCCCTTTGAGGAGCTTCACGATCAGGGAACCCGGCGCATTGACATCGGCCGACATCTCGCCCACCTGGTAAGTGGTGGTGTCCCCGATGATGGTGTACTGGAAGGCCACGGCAAGCACCTGGTCGGGGTTGATGGCCTGGTTGAGGGAGATGAAGCCAAGCTGGGGATTGACGGTGTATTCGTTGGGGCGCAGCAGGCGCGCATTCTCCACACTTTCATAGTCCACGCCCGACACAAAGCCCTGGGGTTGCTGCCCCAGGAAGCTGTTCACCTGGGTGATTTCGCGGGCAGGGGAGTTGACCATCTGGTTGTAGAGGCTGTTCGACTGGTTGGACGGGGCGGGGTTGCCGCTGCTCCCGATTTGCTGGTTGTGGGGGTTCGACTCTCCGAGGTCGGAAAAAGCCACGATGTTGCGGTTGTTCTCGGTGGCGGGTCCCACGTTGGTCACCCAGACCTCGATGCGGTTGATGTTCACCGAGGAGCTGACAATCGGCAGGGTCGACAGGGCCTCGTCGTACTGGTTGCGAAAATACTGTCCGATGAAAAAATGGCGGTTTTCCTCATAGGCGTCCGCCTTGATCTCGAATTGGGTGGCCTGGGCTCCTCCGGCCACCTCGATGGTGGATGTCTCGGTCTTCTGCTGGGAGAACACGCTGGTCACGGTGGTGTTCCCGAACCGCAGCTGGGTCTTGAAACCGAACAACCCCTGGGTTCCGGTGATCAGGGTGCCCGACAGGGGCAGGGTCACATCCCCGGCCTCCACAAGCTGCAGGATCTCGTCCTCCGTGCCGCGGTACTCCAGCTTCATCTTGTTCTCAAAATCGAACGTGGCCTCGGTATTGTAGTTGGCCCCGAGCTCTATCTTGGTGCCGATGTTGGCCTGCACGTTCAGCTGGATCTTTTGCTGGAAGTCGAAGTTGGTCGTGGTGCGTCTTTTTTCGTCCAGGGCCGGGTCTTCCCGTTTATTGGACTGCACCCCGAAAATCAGTTCGGCCGATCCGGTGGGCCGGATGTCGATGGTGCTGCCCCCAAAGATGCGGTCAAAAAGTTCTCCCCCTACATAAATCTCCGGAATCACCCCTTCGCGCCGCTGAAACGCCTCCGGGGCGGTGCGCTGCCGCCAGTGTTGCTGCAGGGCCCGTTCCATATCGTATTCGAGGTAATCCTCGAAGCTGATGGCCACCGGGGTGCCGATCACGCGGTTGCCCACCTTGCGTGTTTTGAGGTAGGTGCCGGTGGCCGGATCGTAGGTGATCTCGGTGGTGATGTTGGGTGGATCTGGCAGAAACAGCCTGCTGGAAGGCCTTGGCAGCAGGTCGTATGGGTCGGGGTCTCTTGTGGGGAAAGGCAGCTCCGGGTCGGTGGTTCGCAGGGTATCCTGAACTTCGGCCTGCATCTCCCAGGGTGCGCCGTGGCTCCGGTTCATCCCATCCGACAAACCCAAAAAGCCAATCAGACAGGCCGAAACGAAAGAAACGGAAAAACGCCTTAGTTGCACCAGTTCAATAATGTAGTTAAGAAAATCGGCTCAGATCGATTTCAATGCATCCTTCACCAGTTCTTCCGCGGTGACAACCTGGCCCTGCTTTTTTTTGAGGGTGTCGACAATGGCTTTCCTTGCCGCGTTTTTGGTAAAACCGAGCATCACTAATGCTGATAACGCTTCTTCCTGTATAGTATTGTTTGTTAAAATCAAATTTTCCCCCCTTGAAAAACCGTCCTTTCCCAGCCTGTCGCGCAGGTCCACGACAATGCGCTGGGCGCTCTTGGCGCCGATGCCTTTCACCGCCTGGAGGATGGTCGCGTTGCCGTTCACGATGGCCGATGTCACCTCCGCCGGCGACAGCGAGGAAAGGATCATGCGCGCGGTGTTGGGACCCACGCCGCTCACGGTGATCAGTTGTTTGAACAGCTCCTTTTCCTCTTCGTCGGAAAAACCGAACAGGATGTGGGCGTCCTCTCTGATGACCTGCACCGTATGCACCCGCACCATGCCCTGGTCGGGCAGACGCGAGAATGTATGCAGGGAAATATGCAACAAGTACCCCACCCCCTGGCAGTTGATTACCAGGTAGGCGGGGTTCTTTTCGGCGAGGGTTCCTTCGATGAATGCGATCATGTGGCGTTGGCAGTTGGTTTTTGGCCAAGGTCCGAATTACGAGACTGCTTCAACCGCCGCTTTCAGAGCCTCATCCAGCATTTGCTGGGGCGGGGCCTGAATCAGTCCGTTGTCCACCAGGAAGTGGGTGGTCTTGCGGGCGTGCTCGATATCGGCCTTGGCCTGATCGAAGGCCTCCTGCCAGGTCATCTCCTTGCGGGCCACCCCGTCCTTGATGGCCTGCATGGCCACGTCGGCGGCCTCATAGGGGAATACGCCGGCCTCGTCCATCTTGGCGGTGATGTTCTCCGGGTCGATGCCGCGCTTTTCCGAGAAGCGCGCCAGGGATTCGGCGGCGGCGATGGCCATGTTGTCGGTGATCTTGCGTGCGCGTACCAGCAGCGCCCCTTTGAGGATGCCCGGGAAGCCAAGGGAGTTGTTTACCTGGTTGGGAAAGTCGCCCCTACCCGTGGCCACGATGTAAGCCCCGGCTTCTTTTGCGGCGTAGGGGTAGATTTCCGGCACCGGGTTGGCGCAGACAAACACGATGGGCTTGGTGCCCATGGACTGGATCCACTCGGGCTTCACCACATCGGGGCCCGGTTTGGAAAGGGAGATGAGCACGTCGGCTCCCCTGACCGCCTCCTCCATGGTTTCGATGCAATCGGGATTGGTGATCTGGCAGAGTTCCCACTTGCGGTAAAAACGCTTGTCTTCTTCGATGTCCCTGCGGTTGCGGTGCAGGGCACCGCGCGAATCGAACATGACGGATTTTGCCGGGTCGGCCCCGGCGGCGTTCACGATGCGGGCGATGGTGGCGTTGGAGGCCCCGGCCCCGAAATAAACGATCCTGACTTCGTTCATCTTTTTGTTCACCAGCTTCAGGGCATTGATCAACCCGGCCAGCGTGACACAGGCCGTACCCTGGGCGTCGTCATGCCATACGGGGATGTCGCATTCCTCCCGCAACACATCCAGCACCCGGTAGCAGTTCGGCTGGGAGATGTCTTCCAGGTTGACCGCTCCGAAGCTGTGCTGGACCATCTTGGTGAACTCGATGACTTTTTCGGGGTCGTTTTTGCCGTCCTTTCCCTTGCTGTCGACGCACAGGGCGATGGCGTCCACCCCGCCCAGGTACTTCATCAGAAAGGCCTTCCCTTCCATGACGCCCATGCCCCCCGGGGGGGTGCAGTCGCCGTCGCCCAGCACCCGGGTGGAGTCGCTGATCACGGCCACCAGGTTGCCGCGGTTGCTCAGGTCGTAGGAGGCGTCGTTGTTGTCGCGGATGGTGGTCGAGATTTTGGAGACCCCCGGGGTGTACCAGGCATTGAACCAGTTGAACCCCAGAACCGGGGCTTTGGGGAGGGTCTGCATTTTGCCGTTATAGAAAGTGTGGGCCCTCAGCGCCAGTTCTTTGTAAAAAAGCGTTTTGGCTTTTGCCTTCTGCGCCTGGGTGAACGAGTCCGGCAGGCATTCTTCCAGATTGTCAAGGGCAAGGTTGAGTTTCTTCATGGTGTGTTGGATTTTGGTTTAGGGTATAGGTGATTTGCAATCCCTTTATAACCTGTCCGTGAACGATTAAAGGACTCAGGATGACAATAAGAACTTTTTACTAGACAAAAGCCTGAAAACAGGGTCCGGTTGAACGCAACCGGCTCTGACAAAAATAAAAAGAAAAGGAAACAATCCTCAATCCAATTCGACCCAAACGGGACAATGGTCGGAATGTTTTATCTGTGGCATGATCCCGGCGCCTTTCAGCCGGGCTTTCAGGGGGCTGCTCACCATGTTGTAGTCGATGCGCCAGCCCAGATTCCGGCTGCGGGCGTTGGCGCGGAAGCTCCACCAGGAGTATTGGTGGGGCTGCTGGTTGAAATGTCGGAAGCTGTCGATGAAGCCGCTGTCAAGGAAGCGGCCGATCCACTCCCTTTCTTCGGGCAGGAAACCCGATACGGTGGCGTTGCGTACCGGGTCGTGGATGTCGATGGGCCGGTGGCAGATGTTGAAATCGCCCGACACCACCAGGTGCGGCCGTTCCTTCTTTAACCCGCCGATGTAATCGTGAAAGTCCTCCAGCCATTCCATCTTGAAGGCCTGGCGGCGGTCGCCGCTGCTGCCGCTGGGGTGGTAGACACTCATCACGCTCAGGCCGCCAAAGTCGGCCCGCAAAACCCTTCCTTCGCTGTCGTAAACCGGCATGCCCATGCCCGTCTCCACATGGTCGGGGGCCACCCTCGACAGGATGGCCACCCCGCTGTAGCCTTTTTTCTCTGCCGAGTGCCAGAATGTCTGGTAGCCCAGTGATTCGAACGCCCCGATGGGTACCTGTTCCGGCTGGGCCTTGGTCTCCTGCAGGCAGACCACATCGGGTGCCTCTGCTTCCAGCCACTGTAAAAACCCCTTGGCAATGGCCGAGCGGATGCCGTTGACGTTATAGGAAATGATCTTCATCATCGATGGTTTTTAACAAAAGTATCAATTAGGCCCGAAATATGGATCAATCCTACAACAACCATGGATTAATTGTCGTACCTTTATCAGAGGTTAAACAGGTGTTTATTCCGGGGGTTGCCTGTATTTTTGGGTTCAGGACTTGAGTATTTGTGTGTTACGGCAGGAAATATAAAACAGGGGATCATGCCATCAAAAGGTGGTTGTTCCGGCTCTGGTACAAATATGTGAATTACCTGGACCGGGATGCCGAAGTCCTTTTCATGAATTACGGTTACAGCCATCCGGACCGGGAGTTCAGGCTGGATCCCGAATACGAACCCAACAGGTTTTCCATCCAGCTGTACCACCTGCTTGCGTCCGATGTGGAACTGGCCAACAAAGATATTCTGGAGGTCGGCTCCGGACGGGGAGGCGGGCTGGCCTACCTGGCAAGAACCTTCTCGCCGCGAAGGGCCCTCGGTGTGGACCTGGCCGGTCCTGCAAGCCGCTTCTGTAACCAGGTTTTTCGCCATCATGGCCTGTCTTTTGCCCAGGGGGATGCCCATAACCTGTCTTTCCTGGAGGACGGTTCCTTCGACGCTGTATTCAATGTGGAATCCTCCCACAGGTATTCCAACTTGTCCCTGTTTCTGAAGGAGGTCTACCGGCTTTTAAGGCCCGGGGGCCATTTTTTGTTCACGGATTTCAGGTATGTGTACAAGCTGGAGGAGCTGAAAAAGCAACTCGACTCCTCGGGATTGTTGTTTCTTAAAGAGGAAACAATTACCGAGTATGTCATCAGGGCACTGACCGCTGATGATGAGCGGAAACGCCAGCTGATAAGAAAACTGGCACCTGTCTGGATTCGCCGGCTTGCCTTGCGGTTTGCGGCGACCATCGGGACCGGGACCTACAACAAGTTTACTTCGGGGCGGTTCGGGTATTACCTGTTTTTAATGCAGAAGCCGCTTCCCGCCTGACCCGGGATCATGGAAAGCGAAAGCCCAGCGACAGCCCCGCCCCCAGGTTCCTCAAAAGGGCCTCGCTGTTGGGGGCGATCTCATTCCGCGGGCTGATGTTTGTCAGCCCTGCCTGAACATGCAACTGCAGGGACAAGCCCCGGATCATTTCGTATCCGACGAAAAGACTGCCTCCTGCGTCCACCCTTTTGAAATAGGTTCCGGAGAGGGGATCGCCCGCCGACAGAACATCCTTGAACTCTATGTCCGTTTTCCGGTCGGCCGCCCCGCTTTCATAAAGCGCTTTGCCTGCCAGTCCGTATGCAGCATAGGGGCCGATCCCGGCAAAAAAGTAACCGTCCGGCAACCGGGTTTTGTACAGGAAACTCAGCGGCACCTCGAGGTAGGAGATCCTGATCTTCCGTTTCTCCGGATAGTCATTGTCCCGGGTACCCCTGGAAGAGAAGAAAAGTCCGGGTTGGATATAGAACTCGGAAAACAAGGGAAGCTGATAGTTCACGCCGGCATGGAAGCCCGGTATGACCCCGTTCTCCAGCCTGTCGCCGGAAAAGTTTTTTCCCGTCATGGCCTGCAGGCTGCTTCCCGCAAGCACACCGAAGGAGGGCCTGGCCGGATACCTTCCCTGGGCATGAGCCGCAGCTCCGGAAACCAGCAGGAATGTCAGAAAACACAGCAAGGTTTTTTTCACGCCAATGTCATTTTAGGTTCGCCAATCAAAAGGAGCCCCCATCAGGGCACGGTTATCTTTCCCGCAAAGCTGGCCTCGCCGGCAATGATGCGGTATACGTAAATGCCCGCACCGGCTGGCCGGCCGTCGCTTCCTGTCCCGTCCCAATAAAGGACCTGCCTGCCTGTCCCCGCAGGCAGGATCGTGCCATAGAGCCGCTGCCCCGACAGGGTCAGCACTTCCAGGGTCAGCGGCCCCTCCCCGATGCCGTCCGCATCAAACCAGAAGCCCGTTCGCGAGGGGTTGGGGTAGACCCGGACACCGTCGCTGTCAGCTCCTGCATCCGGGGAAGGACCGGTACCGACCGCCAAACCGGGATCGGGGAACGGCTCGGTGGAGTAAATGCGAAACTCCCCGGGCCGCAGCTGGATGCCTTCATAGATATTGGTCACCTCGAGCTGCTCCCGTGAAAAGAACTCATGCCAGGTGCCGGCCTGCTGGAAATGCGGGTTGATCTCGCCTGCGGTGACGCCGAAATTGCCCAGCACCGTCACCTTGTTCGATTCGTGGGTCAGGTGCATGCGCTTCATCGCCCCGCCCAGGGCAATCAGGTAATTGGTGGTGCGGAACACCTCGTGTTCCTGCTTGAGCTTGATCAGGGCCGCATAGGTGTCGTACAGGGCCTTGCGCCTCCAGTCGCCGTAATAGTCCCACCGGACCGGCTTGTTGCTGGTGCGGCAGTCGTTGTTGATCGACCCGTCGGGGCAATGGTTGATGGAGAAATCGTAGCCCAGCTCACCGAACTGCCAGATCATCTTGGGCCCCGGCAGGGTGAAGTAGAAGGCAGCCACCTGGGCAGCGCGCTGCAGGGCCACATCCAGCTGCTTCACGTCGTGCGCCGGGTTGTTGGAGTTTCCGTAAGTGAGGTTTTTGAACAGGATGCGCTCCTCGTCGTGGCTTTCCATGTACGGGATCAGCCGGGGTTCGGCCCAGCCCCTGCCCTGGTAGGACATGCCGCTGAAATTGCTTTCGTCCAGCCAGCCCATGGCCGCCTCCTGGAAGGCATGGGTCACATTGGTCCACAGCAGCATGCCGTTGGACGCAAGGACCGTTTCTTCCTGGTTGCCTGCCAGGTGCTCCAGGATCACATAGGCGTCGGGGTTCACCTCCCTGACCTGGTGGTTGAGCCGCACCAGGTTGTTGATGCGCTCCTGGTCGTAGGCGCTGCCCCACTCATCGTCCCAGCCCTTGAAGCGGGTGGTGAAACCCTTTGTCAGGTCGAAGCGGAACCCGTCCACGCGGTAGGTCTCCAGCCAGTGGCGGTTGGCGCGGTCCATGAACTCGACGAAATAGGGGCTGCCGTGATCGAATTTGTACCCGAAATTCATGGCCGGGTTGGCATAGATCGGGTCGGAATACCAGGGGTTGTCGTTGGCCGGCCGGTTGTCTTGTTCATCGAAATACATGCGCAGCAGGGGCGATTGTCCGAAGCTGTGGTTCCACACCATGTCGATGATCACGGCCATGCCCATGCCGTGGGCCTCGTCGATGAGCTTTTTCAGCTCCCGGCGCGGGCCGTAGAACTTATCGGGGGCGAAGAAGAAGGAAGGGTTGTAGCCCCAGCTCTGGTTGCCCTCGAAGTTGGTCACCGGCATCAGTTCGATGGCATTGACACCCAGGCGTTTCAGGTAGCCCAGGGTGTCGCGCAGCTGGGCGTAGGTGCTGTTGTCCAGGAAGTCCCGGATCAGCAGCTCGTAGATCACCAGGTCCTCCGGCGCCGGGGGCACGAAATCGTTATGCTGCCACTGGTAGGGCTCCCGGGCCGTTTGCAGCACCGATACAATGTGTTCTGTTTTTCCCGTCGGATAGGGGATCAGCCCGGGGTACCGTCCCTTGTCGATGATCTCCTGATCGTGCCAGGGGTCGAGTACCTTCTCGGCATAGGGGTCTGCGATGCGCAGGCTGCCGTCGATCAGGTACTGGAAGGCGTATTCCTTTCCGGGCTCCAGCCCGGTGACCGTCAGCCAGAACCTGGTGCCGGAAGGGGTGCGCCGCATCAGGTTGTCTTGGCCCACCTCCCAGCCGTTGAAGTCGCCGATCACGAACACGTGCTGCTTGCTAGCGGGGGGGTCGTGCAGCACCAGGGTGACCGTCTCCTCGTCGATGTAGTTGATCCCGTTGATCACCCCTTCGGGCAGTGCCTCCGTGACGACCTCCCCGCGCACATAGAAATAACTGCTGTCCCTGGCGGTCTCTTCCCCTGCATAGGCTATGGCCAGGATATCGTAACGCCCGTAGTCGCTGGCTGTCCATTCGTACGCAATGTCCTGGGCCGTTGTGGAGGCCAGGTAGGCCCCGTTCACATGCAGGGCCAGGGAGTCGGCCTCGTTGGCCGAGGCGCGGATGTCCACCTTGTCTCCCGGGGCAACGATCGGCTGCAGCCCGGTGGGCGACAGGACGGATACCGTCAGACCGGGCCCGGCCACGTCGATGAAGATGTCGGGCCGTGTCTGTCGGCTGCGGTCGGAGGAGCGGAACACGAAAGCCATCTGGGCGATGGGAATATGGGCGGGAACATCGTAGAACGCCCGGATCGAGGGTCCGATCTCCAGTTCATACAGGTTCGTCCCGAGGCGGGTCATCGCCGGCTGGCTGGCGTTGTTGGTCCAGCTGCCGACCACATACTGCCAGCGTGCCCCGTCCCGGATGTTGATCCCCGTATGGACATACACCGTGCCGGTATACCCTTCCAGTTCGGTATCGGTGGCATCGAGGGTGATCACGACGGCATCGGCCTCGGTGGGCAGGGCCGGGCGGGTGGTGACCTGGGCCGTGAGCGGGGCGGTCAGCAGGGCCAGGGAAAGGGCGGGCAGGAATGGGCGGAGGGGCATGGTGGTTGGGGGTTGGCCAATACTCAACAAATGTAACGAAAATCCGGGCTGTTTTGTTTGGGTGCGGCGGATCGCCGTCCGGGCGGTCGGTCCCCGGGCTTGCGGGCTCAGTCGCTGGCCGGGCTCAGTTTGATCACCTGCTGCTGTCCGCCTGCCAGGATGCGAATCAAAAAAATGCCTTGTTGTCGTCGGATGGGAAAGCGGTGGGTGCCGGGCTGGTCCACCCGCTGCACCATCAGCCGCCGGCCTGTGAGGTCCCAGGCTTCGATCGTGGCGGGTCCGGCCGGCGGCCTGTGCAGTGTCACCACCAGGCTCCCTCCGGAAATCCAGGCATGGGCCATGGGATCATCCGCTCCGGGGCGTCCGGGCTCCGCTGCATGCAGGGGGTCGGCACAGTTCCCGCCCCAGACCAGGCAGGCCCATTCGGGATGGTCGATGAAGGGGTTGCGGTTGCCCTGCAACCGGTAGACCGAGTCGTTGCGGGCGATCTCCTTGGGACTGACCGGGTCATTCAGATGCCATTCGGTCAGCATGGGGACGGCCCAGGCGGCCAGGTCGCCGCCCTCCAGCATGGGGGTGTTGTCCTCCCACCCGCCCACCCTAGGCAGGTAGCGTACCATCATGTAAAAATAGTTCCGTGCAAAGTCGCCTTTGTATTCGTCGATGGGCTCGAAGACCGTGCCGGTGTAACCTGCGGCCCGGGCTGGGGCATTTCCGGCGACACCGTGGTAATTGGCCGTGGAGAGGGATTTGTCCGCCCGGTAGATGTTGGGACCCACCCTGGATCCGTTCAGGGTGGTTTCGGTGGGGTGGCTCACCTCCCCGTAAGGGTGGTTTGCCCTCAGGGCGTTCACATAGCCATCGGTCGGATGGACGTGGAACAGGTCTGTGTACATGGTGTCGGAGCGGCTGCCGCCCCACCAGCTCACGGGAAAGGAATGTTCCCGGTTGTAGCAGAAGCCTTCCGCACCCGTGTTGGTGCACTGGTCGGTGAAAAACACATATTCGTAAGGCGGGGTGCCTCCGGGCATGTCGGAGTACATGTCCCACACCATGCCGTTGTCCTTGCGGTCGGTCATGGTGAAATCCTGCCACAGCTGGGCATAGGTGCGCGGGCTGTGCCCCCGGACGATCCGGTGCAGGGCCTCCCGCAGGGCCTCCCCCTCCAGTCCGGCGGCCCCGCCATAATAGCCTTCGGGCGGCTGGGCCAGGGCGGGAGTGCCGGCTCCGGCAATGGCCAGGCAGGCTGTCAGACAGGCCCATCCGACGAAAAGCAGAAAGCGGTTGCGTGTTGCCATGCCCAAAGATAGCAATCTCCGGGAAAACCCGTTCCGGGAGAAAGTTTCATGCAATACATAAACAAGGGCCCGATATTTACGTTTATATAATTAGAAACCAGCCATTACACAAATAAACCGCCATCATGGTCAAGAAAATCACCCTCGCCCTCGTCATCCTGTTCAGCACCTTGCTGCTGGCCCTCATTGTGCTTCCCTTTGCTTTCCGGGGCCGCATTGCCGAAAAAGTCAAACAGGAAGCCTCCGAACAGGTCGATGCCCGGGTGGAGATGGGCCGGCTGCGGCTGTCCCTGATCCGTCAGTTTCCCAATGTGTCGCTGCAAATCCACGACATCCGCATCATCGGCAACGAGCCTTTCGAAACCGATACCCTGGCAGACATCGGGCGGCTCTCTGTGTCGTTCGACCTGCGGAGCCTGCTGCGGGGAGGGGATTACGAGATCGGCAGCATCCGCCTGGACGACGCCGGCATGCTGTTCAAGCTGCTGGAGGACGGCCGGGCCAATTACAATATTTTTCCGGGCATGTCGTCGGATGGCGAAGAGGACGCCCTGCCGGACACCCTGGCTGCCGCATCCGACTTCAGGCTGGTGCTCCGCGAGGTGGACATCCGCAACGGGCGGGTGGTGTACCATGACGACAAATGGCTGACCTACATCGAGGCCGGCGGTATTAACGGGGTGCTGACGGGCGACTTCCGTGCGGGCATGCAAACCACCTTCGAGGCCCGGGAAGCGGTCGTGGACCGTTTCAGCCTGCGCTATGACACCTGGCCCATCCTGAGCCGTGCACGGGTGGTGCTGTCGACCGTGATGGATGCCGACCTGGACCGTTTCGTGTTCCGCTTCAACGGGGCGGAGCTGCTGGTGAACGAGCTGCCCCTGGTGTTCGACGGGATGGTGGGCTGGCCTGTGGACGACCTGGAGATGGACTTCACCTTCGGGGCGGCCCGCAGCGACTTCGGCAGCTTCCTGTCGCTGCTTCCGGCCCTGTATACGGACGACTTCAAAGACCTGGAGAGCAGTGGCACCCTGCAGCTGGAAGGCTTCGTGAAAGGCCCTTTTGCGGGCAAGGTGTATCCGGCCTTTGGGCTGACCCTTGCGGTGGACAACGGCATGTTCCGCTACCCGGGCCTGCCGGCTTCGGTGGACGGGGTGCAGGTGCGGGCCGGTATCAGCAACCCGGGTCCCGACCTGGACCTGACGGTGGTGGAGGTGCCGGAGCTGGCGATGAACCTGGGCGGCAACCCGGTGGAAGCCCGATTCCGTCTGGCCACGCCCATGAGCGATCCGCGGGTGGAGGCGCGCCTGCTCGGGAGCATCGACCTGGGCCGGGTAAAGGACTATTATCCATTGGAGGAGAACACCAGCCTGGCGGGGGAGGTGTCGGGAGACGTGGAACTGCGCGGCAGGCTGTCGGCGATTGAGACCGGCAATTACGACGCCTTCCATGCCGTGGGATCCCTTTCGGCCAGCGGCGTGGAGGTGGCTTTGCCCGGGATGGACCACCGGCTGGAGGTGGCAACCGCCAGCTTCCGGTTCTCCCCGCAAAGTGTCCGCCTGGAGGAATTCGCCTCCCGCTACGGCGGCAGCGACCTGGCCGCCACCGGGCAGATCGACAACCTGCTGGGATACCTGTTCGACGGGCAGGCATTGAGCGGCGCTTTCAGCACACGATCCGGGATGCTTGATCTGAATGAGTTGATGGAGGCCATGCCTGAGACGGAAGAGCCGGAAGAGCCCATGGAGCTGTCGGTCATCCGCATCCCTGCAAACATCGATTTCAACCTTGATGCCACGGCCGGACGGGTGGTTTTTGGCAAGCTGGACATCCGCGACCTGAGCGGCAGGATCCGCCTGGCAGACCAGCAGGCCTCGATGGACGGGCTGCGCATGAACCTTCTGGGGGGTGCCCTGGAGCTGTCCGGGCTGTATGATGTGAGGGAGGCCCTGCCCAGGGTAAGCTTCGGTCTCGACGTCCGCGGCTTCGACATCGGCGAAACCTTCAATGCCTTCAATACCGTCCGCATCCTGGCCCCCGTGGCGGAGTACGCCCGGGGAGGGGTGTCCCTGAACCTGCAGCTGGATGCCCTTCTCGACGAAGGCCTCAGCCCGGTGCTCGAAAGCCTGCGTGGTTCGGGCGGATTGCGCTCCAGTGCGGTGCGGCTCCAGAACACACCGACCCTGTCGGCCTTGTCGGATGAGTTGAAGATCAATGAACTGCGCGATCTGAGTCTGCGCGACCTGCGGCTGGCCTTTTCCTTTGCCGAAGGCAAGCTGGAGCTGCCTCCGGTCGGGCTGCAGCTGGGGGAGCTGCGTGCCCGTGTGAGCGGGGTGACCTATTTCGACCAAAGGCTGAGTTATGAGATGAACTTTGAAATTCCACGCTCCTGGTTCGGACAGGAGGCGAACCAGGTGCTGGAAGGCCTCGTGGCCGAGGCGGCCGGACTGGGCGTGCAGTTCAGTCCGGGAGAGCGGGTGCCGGTGGATGTGTTGGTGGGAGGAACCTTCCGCCAGCCGGAGCTCAGCGTGTCCCTGGCCGCCCTGCGCGGCCGCATGGAGCAGCAGCTGCGCGAGGAGGCCAGCCGCCTGCTTCGTGAAACGGAGGACAGGATGCGGCAGGAAGCGGAACAGGCACGCCAGCAGCTTCAGGAAGAAGCAGAACAACGTGTGGAGGACGTGCGTGAGCAGGTGGATGAGGAGGTAGAAGCCCGGGTGGCCCGCATCATGGAGGAAGCCGGGCGCCAGGCTGCCAGGGTAAGGCTGCAGGCAGCCAACACGGCGGAGTCCATCCGCCGCGAGGCCCGGGAGCAGGGCCAGCGGCTCGAGCGCGAGGCCCAGGGACCGATCGCCCAGGCGGCGGCCCGCCGCACGGCCCAGGCCCTGATCAGCGAGGCCGACAGGCGGGCCGCCCAGATAGAGCAGGAAGCCGAACGCAATGCGGAACGGCTGTTGGAGGAGGCCCGCCAGCAGGCCGAGCGGATCCGCCGGGGAGAGGATTAAGCCTGCGGCCCGCCGGCCGGCCGGCGAAACAGCAGGGTGATAAAAATCAGAAAGCCCCGCGGTGCAAGCGCCGCGGGGCTTTCATCAATCAGAGATCCAAAAAAAAGAGAACCAATCCTTATTCGTTATCGCAACCGGACTTTTCGGTGGTGGCTTTTTCGGTTTTGGCGGCGGGGCTGCTGCAGCCGGCGGACTTGCTTTCGGCTTTTTCAGCGGCTGCCTCTACGGGGGCGGCAACACCCACCCCGGCGGTGGCTGACCTGTCGGCGCTGGCGGAAGCCGGTGCGCTGCAGTCTGTTTTGGCTTCAGCGGCGGCGCCTTCTGCCTTGACGGCGGTGTCTGCGCAACCTGCACCGGCAGCAGAGGCCGTTTCTTCACAGCCTGCTTTTTCAGCAGTGGCGGTTTTGTCTGCGCATTCTGATTTTGCCTCGGCGGTCTTTTCCACCTCACCGGCCCCGCCCACACTGGCGGTGGCGTTGCGGTCGGCATTTGCTGAAGCAGGCTCGCCGCAACCGGCCTTATCACATGCTGCCTTTGCCTGGGCGGTGCCTTCGCAGCCGGCCTTCTCGGCGGCGGCAGTAGCTGTGCCTTCGCAACCTTCCTTGACGGCGGTGGCCGTTTTGACCGGATCTTCACAGGCAGAAGCCTGCGCGGCGGCTTCCTGCGCATCGGCCCGGATCAGCTGGGCTTCGCAACAGGGATCGTTGTCTTTTGCGGTCTCTCCGGCTGACAGAATCAAACCAGTGCCTGCAAGGATGAATACACCCGTTATCACAGTTAAAAATACTCTTTTCATGATGATCGTTTTTTAGATTAGTGGTTGTCGTGTTTTGTTTTGCGTGTGGTCCGTTGTGTTAATTTAGACCAAATATAAATAAAAACACGCATAGAAAGCAAGCTTTTGGGTGATTATTTGCCTGTTTTCCGGGAAAGGATTGCTTAATGCACTAAATACCAGGAGGATATATAATAAAAAAAAGTGCACCACAGGGGGTGTGCAGGGTGACGGGTCAGTCAGCCTCCCCTTCCACGGAGAAGTCCTGCTCCCCGGGAATGACTTTGTAGCCCAACTGCTCCATCATGCTGAGGCGGTCATGGAAGACCTGGGTGCCAAGCACTTTATTGTCGCCCAGCTTGTAGGCCACATGCATGGGGAGGGCCACCTGTCTCCCGTCAGACAGGCGGGTGAAGTGGAAATCGCCCCACAGGAGCACCCACTTTCCTGCCAGCTCCGGCCGGTCTTCCGTGCCGGCCATGATCAGGGAATAGTAGACTTCCCGTTCCAGCCGGGTGTCCGAAAAGCTTTGGGCGAACGCCACCCAGGCTTCGATCTCCTCATCCCGCTGATAGGTCTGCAAATCGGGCGCGATCGTCATGTATTCTTCGGCCAGGTATGGCTCCATCCTGTCCGGATCCCCTGAAAACAGGGCGTCGTTAAAGGCTTTGACCAGTTCGACATCGGCGAGAAAGTCGGGATTCAGCTGCATGTTTTCATAGCCGGCAGGAGGCTGGGGTTGCTGCCGGCAGGAAGCAAAGAGGGTGGCTGCGGTAAGAAGCAGGAGGAGGATTTTGGGCTTTTTCATGGGACAGCGGACTGGAGAATCTGGTTAATAGAGCAATAAGATGTTGCAAATGAAAGGATTATCAATGGGTAAATGTAATAATAAATTCCATTTCCGCAAACGGGGCCGTTGTGTTATCTTTGAAGGCTGTATCGAAAACCCTGAATGAACTGAAATGAGCAAGAAAAAATGGGTGCTTTCTACCATCGGCCTGGTGCTGGTGGTGTCTTTGTGGTTTTTCCTGAGAACGGAGGCTGTTACGGTCGAACCGATCACGGTTCCCGTGCAGCGGGGGGACTTTGTGGTGAGTGTGTATACCAGCGGCGAACTGGAGGCCCAGAATTCTGAAAACATACAGGGGCCGCAGGGGCTCCGGACCGTGGGATTGTGGAATGTGCAGATCGCGGAGCTGATCCCGGAGGGCTCCATGGTCCAGCCGGGCGACTGGGTGGCCACGCTCGACCGCACCGAGATCAGCAACCGCCTCAAAGACCTGGAGACCGAACTGGAAAAGCTCGAGACCACCCACACCCAGGTGATGCTCGACACCACGCTCGATTTGCGCAGTGCCCGTGACGACCTGGTGAACCTGCAGTTTAACTTTGAAGAGGCCAGGATCACCCTGGAGCAGTCGCAGTTTGAGCCGCCGGCCACCATCCGCCAGGCCGAGATCAATATGGAGAAGATGCAGCGGGCCTATGAGCAGGCCGTCAACAACTATGAGCTGCGCAGCCGGCAGGCCCAGGCCCGCATGCAGGAGGTGACCGCCTCCCTCAACCAGGTCAGGCGGCGTTACCAGAACATGCTGGATGTGCTGGATGAGTTCGTGATATACGCCCCGGATGAAGGCATGGTGATCTACCGGCGCAACTGGGACGGCACCAAGATCCAGGTCGGTTCGCAGATCAGCACCTGGGACAATGTGGTGGCCACCCTTCCCGATTTTTCGGTGATGTTGTCGCGCACCTACGTCAACGAGGTCGACATCTCCAAGGTCAAGCCCAACCAGACAGCCGAGATCGTGGTGGATGCCTTTCCCGAAAAAAGGTTTACGGGGGTGGTGACCGAAGTGGCCAATATCGGTGAGCAACGGCCCAACCAGGACGCAAGGGTTTTCGAGGTGAAGATCCGCATCCATGAGTCGGATACGATCCTGCGGCCGGCCATGACCACCAAGAACACGATCGTCACCCATGTGGAGAATGACGTGCTGTTCATCCCCATCGAGGCCGTGCACGCGACAGACAGCATTGCCTGGGTGGTCAGACAGCAGCAGAACCGCTTCCTGCGGCAGCAGGTGGTCACCGGCATCCGCAACGAAAACCAGATCGTGGTCAGTGAAGGACTGGACGAAGGCGACGTGGTCTGTATCTCCATCCCGCAGAACCCGGAGGATTTGCGACTGGTGCTGCTGGACGACTGAATTCAATGAGGCTCCCCGGGCAACAACCCTGAACGGAAGACGATGGCATCATCCTACGAAAAATATTTTTACAACCTGAACATCGCCATGGAGGCCGTGGTGGCCAACCGCTTTCGTTCGGTGCTGACCGCCCTGGGCATCATTTTCGGGGTGGCGGCCGTGATCGCCATGCTGGCCATAGGCAACGGGGCCCGGCAGGAGATCCTGGACCAGATGCAGATGGTGGGGGTCAACAACATCATTATCCGGCCGCTCTTCGCCGAGGACGACAGCCAGGATGAGACCCAGAGGGGCCGCTTTTCCCCGGGCCTGTCCCTCTCGGATGTGGATGGCATACGGGAAGTCGTTCCCACCGTCCAGCGGATCAGCCCGGAGATCGAGATGAGTGCCTTTGCCATGAACGATGGCATCCGCCGCCCGGTCAGGGTCGCCGGGGTGACCCCGGACTACTTCGAGGTGTTCCGGCTGGGCCTGGCCCAGGGCACCATGTTCACTGAGGAGCACCTGCTGCGCGGGGCCCCGGTGGCGATCATCGGGAACAACATCCGGGGCATTTTCTTCGGCAATACCAACCCGATCGGCAAGCAGATCAAGGCCGGCACCAACTGGCTGACGGTGATCGGGGTGGTGGAAGACCGCATGGTCACGGATGATGCCATCGAGAACCTGGGTGTGAGCGAGTTCAATAATGTGATCTATACCCCTGTGCAGACCCTGTTGCTGCGTTTCGAGGACCGCTCGGCCATTTCGGTGGCGCAGGTGCAGCAGATGCGCCGCGAGGGCGGCCGGCGGGGCGGCAATGTCGTGGTGGTCGCCGGGGTGGCGGCTTCGGCCAACGGACAGGAAAAGGCCCAGAATTACCACCAGCTGGACCGCATCACCGTGCAGGTGGAGAACTCCGCCCAGCTGACCCCCACCTCGGAGGTCATCCAGCGGATGCTGATCCGCCGGCACTACGGGGTGGAGGATTTCGAGGTGATCATTCCGGAGCTGCTGCTGCAACAGGAGCAGCGCACCAAGGACATCTTCAACATCGTGCTGGGGGCCATCGCGGGCATTTCCCTGGTGGTCGGCGGCATAGGCATCATGAACATCATGCTGGCTTCGGTCATGGAGCGCACCCGGGAGATCGGCACCCGGCTGGCGATCGGTGCGCGCAAGAGCGACGTGGTCTTCCAGTTTCTGGCCGAATCGACCCTGATTTCCATCTCCGGGGGCATCCTGGGCATTTTCCTGGGAATCGGCCTGTCGCGCGGCATCATGCACTTTACGGACATCCTGACGATCGTGTCGCCCGAATCGGTGCTCATTTCTTTCGGGGTGGCGGCCACGGTGGGGATTGTGTTCGGGTACATGCCGGCGCGTAAAGCGGCGGAGAAGGACCCGGTGGCGTCGCTTCGCTACGAATAGCGCCGGCTCTCCCTGTCCGTTCTTGTGCTGCTTGGTTTATCCGGCTCACCCATATCCGTTCTCGCGCTGCTTGGTTTACTCG
>CAYZCW010000003.1:352016-363107 GCA_964477035.1 uncultured Bacteroidales bacterium | reverse complement strand
GCTCACCCATATCCGTTCTCGCGCTGCGAATCCCTGGCGGGATTCAAATGCGCTCATCCGGACAGGGTTTCGCCTTCCGTCGGTTATCCGGCTCACCCATATCCGTTCTCGCGCTGCGAATCCCTGGCGGGATTCAAATGCGCTCGCCCGGACAGGGTTTCGCCTTCCGGGATTCAAATGCGCTCGCCCCGTGTCCTGATTTTTTTGTATTTTGAGGGTTTGTTGAATCATAAATCCAGATACGATGAAGAAATTTGCCATCATCCTTTCCGGTTGCGGGGTGTTCGACGGGGCCGAGATCCACGAGGCCACCCTGAGCATGTACGCTGTGAAGAAGCTCGGGGCGGACTATGAAGTGTTTGCTCCCGATGTGAAGCAGTACCATGTGGTCAACCACCTCACGGGGGAGGAAATGAATGAGAGCCGCAACGTGCTGGTCGAATCGGCCCGGATCGCGCGCGGGAAGATCAAAGACCTGAAGCAATACAGGGCCGCCGGTTACGATGCGCTTCTGCTGCCCGGCGGCTTCGGGGCGGCCAAGAACCTATGCACCTTTGCTTTCGACGGCCCCGACTGCCGTGTCCACCCCGAGGTGGAACGCGCCCTGAAGGAGACCCGCCAGGCCGGCAAGCCCATCGGCGCCCTGTGCATCTCGCCGGTGATCCTCGCAAAGGTGCTGGGGGAGGTGACCCTCACCATCGGGCAGGACCAGGGGACTGCAGAGGCCGTGGGCAAAATGGGGGCAATCCATAAGAATACCGGCCACGGGGAAGTGGTATCCGACGAGAAGAACAAGGTGTTTACCACCCCCTGCTATATGCTGGATGCCAATATCGTACAGATTGCCGAAGGGGCCGAGAACATCGTCCGGGCGATGCTCAAAGCCATGTAATGGGCGCGGGCCGGGAAGAGCCGGTAAAGGGCTCAGGGGTGGAACAGCTTGTGGTAGTCGCCCCGTTCATCGGTTTTGCGGCGGCGGCATTCCCGGATTTTCCGGGCGAGCATTAAAAACACCTGCAAATCGTTGGCGGCCAGATACCGGATAGCCTGCGGTTTTTCGTTGACGGCGTCGACCAGAACGGCCAGGAGTTGAAAGCGGTGGTCGATCAGCCACTGTTGCGCCTGACTGTCATCATACACGGCCTGGCTGAAAGCCGCAAAATGCGGGTACTTGTGCTTCATTAACCACTGAAAGGCTTCCTGGTTCGTGTGCAGGGCGTTGGCCAGGGCGCCCAGCTCGGGGTAGCCGTTGTGGATGAGCCAGTAGAGGAACTCCTTGTCCTCATCCACCGCCTTGGCAAAGGCCAACAATATTTTAACGGGATAATTTGTCATGTGCCGGGTTCATTATCCGGAATCCGGAAGACGGCCGGCCGGCCGCCTCCTGACCTGGTCATTCCAGCCTGGCCCCGCAGGTCTTGCAAAAGCTGGATCCGGGTTCATGCAGGGGCTCTTCGCAATAGGAACAGCTCTTTCTTCTCTGATAGCGTTCCCCTATTGAGCGGGAAATCTCCACCGAGACGATCCCGGTGGGGATGGCGATGATGCTGTAACCCAAAAGCATGATGAAGGTCGCGATGAACTTTCCCATGTCGGTTACCGGCACGATGTCGCCGTACCCCACCGTGGTCAGGGTGATCACGGCCCAGTAGATGCTTAAGGGGATGCTGAAGAATCCGTTCTCTCCCTGCTCCACCACGTACATGATGCTGCCCAGCATGACCACCAGGACCAGGATGAACATCATGAATATTAGAATCTTCCGGGCGCTGTTGCGCAGGGCCAGGATCATCAGCTTGCCGGCCCGCACGAAACGGTAGAGCTTCAGGATGCGGTAGATGCGCAGCAGCCGGATGGCCCGGACCACGATCAGGGGCTGGGCCTCGGGGATGGTGATGGCGATGTAGGTGGGGATGATGGCCAGCAGGTCCACGATTCCCAAAAAGCTGAAAATATATTCTTTTGGCCGGGGGGAGCTGATGATGCGCAGCCCGTATTCGATGGTAAATACAATGGTGAAGAACCATTCCGCCCGGTACAGCAGGGGCCGGTGCATGGCCCGGACCTCAGCCATGGAGTCCAGCATGACCACCAGGATGCTCAGCAAAATGAACACGAGCAGGATTTCGTCGAAGAGCCGTCCGTAAAAGGTGTCGGCCTCGAAGATGACCTCATGCGTCTTGCGGGTCCACTCCCGGCGGTGTTTTGCCGGTTTGTTTCCTTTGGTGGCGGGGGTCATGAAGCGAATGTACGATTTTTACGAATATCAGCGGAAAACCACCGGATTTCCGAATGATTTTGAAAAAACAAGTTCCTCCAGGACCTTGCGCGACCGGGGCGCCCTTTCCGACTCCTCCATTTCAGGGATGAGCCTCTCCGGCTCGTCCTGGTAGCCGATGGCGATGGCGGTCTTGGGTTCATAGTCGTCCGGCACCCCGAATGCTTCCCGGACCCTGTCCTTGTCGAATCCCCCCATCTGGTGCATGACCAATCCCTCGGAATAGGCCTGGAAGGTCATATGGGCCACGCTGGCCCCCACATCATAAGGGAAGACCTTGTTGTCCCTGCCGTTTTTGGTGTAGGTTTTCTTGCCCAGGCTGACCACCAGGACCGGGGCCAGGTGGGCCCATTTGCGGTTGAACTCGGCCAGGGAGGCATGGATCCTGTCCCACGTCTCATCGCCTTTGCGGCCCACGATGAAGCGCCAGGGTTGTTCATTGAAGCTTGACGGGGCCCAGCGGGCGGCCTCGAACAGCCGCTCCAGCTTTTCCGGTTCCACTGGCCGGCCGGCCTGGAAGGAACGGGGGCTCCAGCGTTTTTTCAGCACCGGATGCAGATTCAGTTCGGTGAGGGCAGGTTTGTCCATGGATGTAAATAGTTATATGTTTGTTTAACAGTTTGGTCTTTGTAATTTAACAAATGTAGTGATTGTTTGTTCTCTGCCGGGGGGTGGGCCGCCGGGCAGATGGGTCCCGGCAGGCCTGTGTCCGCTGATGCCACCCCGGGAGGGCGCCACGGAACCGAATTTTTTGGTAAAAACCCCTGTCTTTCGTTTCTTTGCATCTGCCTGTGCGTGAAGGATTCCCCATCCGGCGATAAAAAAACAGGGGAAACCCGTTGCAGGCAGGATCCGGACAAGGATTATTAACCAAAACCCATAGACCATGCATTCGATCAAAAGCCTTTTCGTTTTTCTTTTTTGTGGGATGGTGACGCTGACCGCAGCGGCCCGGCAACCCATCGACGCCCATGCCCTGTGGCAGATGAAGCGGGTGGGCAATCCCGTGGTATCGCCCGACGGCCGGCAGTCGGCCTTTACGGTTACAGGATATGATATTGACAAAAACACGTCTTCGACCGATATCTACCTGCTTGACAACCAAAGTGGTGAAGTGCGTCAGATCACCTTCAGCGGGCGGGAAGGCGGACCCGTCTGGAGTCCGGACGGGCAGCGCCTGGCCTTCGTGTCGCGCCGCCATGACGGTCCCGGGCAGGTTTATGTATTGGAGCTTGGCGGGGGAGAGGCCCGTAAGCTGACCGACCTGCCGGTGGGGGTGTTCGGGCTGAAGTGGTTTCCCGACGGGCAGCGGCTGGCCTTTGCCGCCAACATCCATCCCGATTACCAGGGAGACTGGGACAAAATGGCGCAGATCCTGAAGGACATGCGTGAAAGCAAGGTGTCGGCGAAGGTTACGGAAAATGTGATGTACCGTTACTGGGACCGCTGGCTGACCGATGGCCTGTACCCGCGCTTGTTCGCCCTCGACCTGGAAGGGGAGGAGGTGACCGACCTGATGCCGGATACGGCGAATTTCTTCGGGCTGATGGGGGGCGTGTCGTACGACATTTCTCCCGACGGCACATGGATCGCCCTCAGCATGAACGCCACCGAGCCGCCCTACAGCACCACCAATTTCGATGTGTTTCTGCTCGCCACCGATGGCAGCGGCCAACTGACCAACATCACGGCAGACAACCCGGCCGATGACAGCAACCCGGTCTACAGTCCTGATGGCCGATACATCCTGTATGGCCGCCAGAACATCGACCATTTCTATGCGGACAAGGTGGTGATGACCCTGTATGACACCCAGGCGGGGACGCATACGCGCCTGACCGAAGACATCGACCTGAGCGGCGCCGACTGGTTCTGGTCGCCCGATGGCCGCACGATCTATTTCCATGCAGAAGACCGGGCCATGACCTCTGTTTTCAGCATCCCCGCAAGGGGCGGCCACCATACCGAAGTGTTCCGCGGGGGGTCCAACAGCGGGGCGGCCCTGGCCACTCCGGGCTTCATGGTGTTTTCCCACAACAACCTGAGCCAGCCGGCCGAGATCTACCGCCTCGACATGCTCCGCGGCGACGCGGTGAAACTCACGGGCTTCAACGATGAGATCGTGGAGGGCATTCATTGGGGCGAGGTGGAAAATGTGACTTACGAAGGGGCCGGGGGCGCTCCTGTGCAGATGTTCATCAATTACCCCCCGGATTATGACCCGGCAAAGAAATACCCCCTGGTGATGATGATCCACGGCGGGCCCCACGGCACTTTCGGAGACCAGTTCCACTACCGTTGGAACAGCCAGCTGTTTGCAGCCCCCGGCTACATCGTGGCATTTCCGAACTTCCACGGTTCTACCAGCTTCGGGCAGGACTTCACCATGAGCATCCACGGGGAGCATGCCAACAAGCCCTTTGAAGACATCATGAAAGGGGCCGATTACCTGATCGGCCGGGGGCTGGTGGACGAGACCCGCATGGCGGCCGCCGGCGGCAGTTATGGCGGCTATATGGTGACCTGGATCGCGGGACATACCGACCGCTTTGCCTGCCTGGTGAACCATGCCGGGGTGTACAACCTTCACCTGCAGTTCGCATCCGACTTTTCGGCCAACAGAAGGTTCCAGTACGGCGGATCGCCCTGGGAGAATAAGGACGCGATGAATTCCCAGAACCCGGCCGAGTTTGCCCACAACTTCAAATCCCCCATGCTGGTGATCCACGGGGAGCTCGACTACCGGGTGCCGGTGGCGCACGGCTTCCTGGTGTACAACACCTACAAACTCATGGGACTGGACGCCCGCCTGGTATACTATCCGAACGAGAACCACTGGATCCTGACCCCGCAGAATTCCCTCTTCTGGTACAGGGAACTGCACGGCTGGCTGGACCGTTACCTGAAATAGCAGGAATGCCGGCATTGGGCCGCCGCAGGGGGCTTCCGTTGCCTTGGTGCCAATGAATTTGCGTATCAATCCGCTGGTCATGGACAAGAAGCATTATGAGGACATCATCCGGAAGGCGCCCTTCGCCTATGCCCACCATGAGCTGATCCTGGACGAAAAGGGAAACCCTTCCGATTACCGCTTCCTGGAGGTCAACCGGGCCTTCGAAGAGCTCACCGGGCTGGAGGCCGGACAAGTGACCGGAAAGACCGTCATGGAGGTGTTGCCCGGCATCCGGGAGTCGGCCTTCGACTGGGTGGCGTTTTACGGGCGGCTCGTCCTGGAAGGGTGCAGCGAAAGATTTGAGCAGTATAGCGAACCCCTCAAACGCTGGTACGAGGTGCATGCCTTTCCGACGGAAGACAACTGCTTCACAGTCATTTTTCTGGACGTGTCTGCCTTCAAAAAGCTGGAAAAGAAAACAACCCGCAGCAGGGAAAAATACCACCGGATCTTTGAGCACTCCCCCCTGGGCATTCTGCACTTCAACAACCACGGCATCATTCTCGACTGCAACGACAGCTTTGTGGACATCATCGGCTCCTCCCGGGAGGCGATCGTCGGGTTGAACCTGAAGCAGCTGCCCGATCAGCAGATTGTCAGGGCCGTGAAAAACACCCTGGAGGGAAAGGTTTCCCGTCATGAAGGCATCTACCAGTCGGTCACCGCGTCCAAGGCCACTCCGGTCAGGGGGGCCTTCGCCCCGATTTTTTCCATTGATGGCCAGGTCGATGGGGGGATCGGCATCATCGAGGACATCACCGAGCACCTGCGCATACAACAGGAACTGGAACATCAATTGCAATTCCAGAAACTCGTCACCCATATTTCCTCCGATTTTGTGGCGGCAGGCACAGAGAACCTGGATGAGAAGATCCACGACATGCTGGCCCGGGCAGGGGCTTTTTTCAAGGTGGACAGGGCTTATGTATTCCTGTTTTCTGGCCACGGGAAACACATGAGCAATACCCATGAATGGTGCGCTCCGGACACCGGAAGCCAGATGGAAAGCATCCGGGATGTACCGGTTGACAGCCTGCCCTGGTGGCGGGACCGGATGTTGAGAAACGAAACGGTGCACATCCCGGATGTGGGGGCACTTCCTGCCGAAGCCGCTGCCGAAAGGGAAGAATTCCGGCGACAGGACATCCGGTCCCTGCTGACGGTGCCCATGTTTTCCGGAGAACACCCCCTGGGCTTTTTCGGATTCGATGCCGTACACCAGCAGAGATCCTGGAACGAAGAAGAAATCAGTTTCCTCAAGGTGCTGGCCAACATCCTGACGGATGCCATACGAAAGGCAGAGGGGGAGAAGGCCATGCGCCGGGCCAGGGAAAAGGCCGAGGAAAGCGACCGGCTGAAATCGGTGTTCCTGGCGAACATCAGCCACGAGATCCGGACCCCCATGAACGGCATCATGGGCTTTCTGGAACTGATCCGGCAGCCCGAGCTGGACGGGGACAAAAAGGATCACTACATCGAGCTCGTTACCAAGAGCGGCCACCGCCTCATGGATACCATCAACGACATCGTGGAGTTGTCGAAGATCGAGTCGGGGCAGATGCAGACCCACTGGGCCGAAACCGACCTCGGAGAGCTGATGGACTTCCACGCCGGCTTTTTCACCCCCCTGGCGGAGGAGAAGGGACTCGAACTGATCCGCTCGGACCGGATCCGGGAGGGGGAGGCCGTGGTGCTGGCCGACCGCCAGAAGCTGGACGGCATTCTGACCAACCTGCTGTACAATGCCGTGAAGTTTACCGAAACAGGGGTGATCGAGCTGGGCAGCTACCGGGACGGGGATAAGCTGGTGTTCTGCGTGAGCGATACCGGCCGCGGCATCCCGTCCGAAAGACAGGAAGCCATTTTTCAACGCTTCGTGCAGGCGGACCTGGAGGAGAGCCGGCCGCATGAAGGGGCGGGCCTGGGGCTGTCCATTGCCCGGGCTTATGCCAACATGCTCGGAGGTTCCCTGTGGGTCGAATCAGAAGCAGGCAAGGGCAGCTCCTTTTATTTCTCCATGCCTTACAAGCCGTCCAGCCGTCCGGCCATGGCCGGGGAGCGGCCGGCTGCCCGGCTCAGAACCCCGGGGGAGGCCCGTACCCTGCTGGTGGCGGAGGACGATGAGATGAGCTACCAGTTCATGGAGCTGATCCTGGAAGAGGAGGGGTATCAGCTGCTGCATGCCGCCAACGGGGAGGAAGCCGTTCACCTGCTGAGGGACAATCCGGACATCGACCTGGTGCTGATGGACATCAAGATGCCGGTGATGACCGGGCTGGAGGCCACCAGAAAGATCAGGGAGTTCAACCCGGACATCCCGGTCATCGCCCAGACGGCCTATGCCATGAGCGGGGACCGGGAACGTATCCTGGAGGCCGGCTGTACGGATTATATCACCAAACCCATCAGCCGCGATCTGCTGATCCACAAGCTGAACAAATACCTGAAGGCTACCGGAGCCTGAACCAGGCGAACCCGGCCATCAGCACCAGGGCCAGGGCGATGGACAGGCTTTTGAGCGGGATGGCTGGAGTCTGGGTCAGCGCAAAGGACGCCTGAAACGGCGCAGGCGTCCATGCGTCTGCTTGCTTGGCAGGAAGGATTTCCTGACCCGGGGCCAGCAGCTTCATGGCCGCCCCTGATTCGTTGAGGGATTTGACGTTAAAATTTTCCTGCCGGATCAGGGTGGGTGGATTTTGCAGGTCCGGGAATTCTTCATCATCGAAAAAAGTACCCGCCTGCAGGAAATGGTCAATCCTTTGGATAATCCCCTTTTTGAACCAGGTGGCAGGGTTCAGGCGGAGGCAGCTGACCCATCCCTCCTGTGGGACCTCCTCCAGTAAATTGGCCGGAACGGGAATGTCCAGTTGAACCAGGGCGAAGTGCACGGGATATTCAAATTCATCCGAGGTAAACTCGTCCAATACCACGGGAAGGACTCCTTCGGCGATGAACTCAAGCGGGAAGGCACCAGACTTTGCATCGGGCAAGACCCAATCCAGCCCATCGTAAAGTCGCACCCTGAAGTCCATTCCGTTTTCTTCCGGCAGGGTAAGTGCCTTTTGGACATCTGGATACTCTTCAGTGACAACCACGCCCCACACCCGGAGGCCTTCAAATCCACCCCCCTGGAGCTGGAAGCGATAGGCCATCTCAAAATCTCCAAGAAAGGCGCCGGCCAAATCGTCATTGATGACCAGGTAATTGGGGATTTCATTTTCACAGAAGACAGACTGAGAGGGGCATTGATAAAAAGCCGGGTTGCGAAACGCTTCTGGCATGCTCATTTCAATGGGCATAAACACGGCGGCGGATACCGGGGCAAACAAACCTATGGCAAGGGACAGCAACAGAAAATTTTTCATGATCGTCGGGGACTAAGGGGGATTCATATTTTGAGTGGAGGTGGGTGATTGATTCGGCGGAGACCGGTTTTCCCGAAACTACCTGAGCCTGAACCAGGCGAACCCGGCCATCAGCACCAGGGCCAGGGCGATGGACAGGCTTTTGAGCGGGATGGCGCTGGAGTGGCTCAGGGCGAAGAACGGCTGGAAGGGTGTGGGCATCCATTCCCCTTCCTGTTGGAAGGGCTCGACCTCCAGGCTTCGCTCCATCAGCTGGTCGATCAGGGGGTTATCCGCGGATTCGGCCAGGGCCCGGATATCCCTTGGGAGTCGCATAAGACTTGCCGGATTCTCCGGGGTGGCTTCTTCCGAAAACAGCCCCACCTGTGTGAATATCGTCAGGGTCCTGGTTTCGTATTTCAAAAACAGTTCCGGCTGCAGGCGGCTTGTCTGGATCCATCCTTCCGCGGGGATCCTGCCCTGAAGGGCCGGGGGCACATCCAGGTCGATCTGCATCAGCGTAAAGTGCAGGCTGGCTCCTTCATCCACCTGCTCGCTGACCTCTCCGAGAATTTCCGGGACGACCCCCTGCACCAGGAATTCTATGGGCCCCTCTTCGGTTTTGGTGGGAACCAGGTAGTCCCAGGTCAGCTCCTCATAGATCCGGACCAGGAAGTCCAGGCCCGGCTCGTCGGGTTCCTCCAGGCCGGACGGGTCAACTAAAAAATCATCAAGGGTCACCAGGACACCCCATACCCGGATCTTTTCAAATCCCTCATCCGCCACCTGGTAAGGGGCCGCCCACTCGAAAGGGAACCCCTCAAACTGGAAGATGTTGTCATTAATGATCATCAGCTCTGGCGCGCCTGTCTGGCACAGCACGTTCCCGGGCGGGCATTTGTACAATGACTGGTCGAGAAAGGCCTCGGGAATTTCCACAACAATCTGAGCAGTCAAAGTGCCGGCAAACAGCAGGGCGGCGAATAATAACAGGATTTTTTTCATGTGTTTTGGTTTTGTTGGATGGTGAATTAATGTCGGATGCTGCATCCGGTCAGCAACAGGGCTGGTAGAATTTTATGGACCTTGAGGGGAAACCGCTTACCATGGCCGTAAAATTAAAAAAAATACAATAAGAAGAATAATATATGTGTTATTTCTTATTGTTTTTCAGGCTTGGCCAGGAGGATCAGGGGTTTTCATGGTGGGACAGGGGGTGCAGTCCCTGGCCCCAAAAGAACAAGGGAAAACGATTGCCTTCTTCATTCTCTAATGGTAACAGAGACCAGGAAAAGGACAGAGGCCACCGATTCAGCGTGACCAGGAAACATATCTATCCACGGCCTTGCCGTTACGGGTAACCTGGATCAGGCCGGTGCCGTCTGCGTTTACTGCATAGATGTTGCAGGCATTTTCCTGGGTGGGCACGGTAAAAAGAATTTTATTGCCGTCGGGCGACCAGCAAAGGGAGACCTCGTGGCGTCGGTGTTCCTCGCTCCACTTACCTGGTTTTTCATAAGCGGGAACCTGGACAATCCGGGTGAGTTCTTCTCCGCCTGGTTTGATCGTATAAACAGACAGGCTTTTCCACAATCCCCCCAAAAAACCGTCCGGCTCTTTTTCCATGGCCAGCAACGCGATGGTTTCGCCATCGGGTGAAAAACACGGGGACTCATAATACATCCCGTCTTCACGCCGGTGGGGAAGAATTACGGAAACCCCGTCCTTTCCCCTCCCGGGTGTGACCATGAGCACCCCCTCAGGCTTGTTGTAACTGACCCCGGTAAAATGATTGCCGGCAGAAGCCGAAAACCCACCGCTTGGGTCAATGATCCAATCATTCTCATTGTCGAAGTAATGAAATTTTATGATCTCCAACCGGTCGGATGCATTCTTTTTTGCGGTGATCGTGTAAAGGGCTCCAAGTTGTTGGGTGCCCACATAAGCAATTTTGGAGCTGCCGGGCATCCAGGTGGGATGCAGGTCCTGGTAGCCCCCGCGGTAAACCGGTTGGCAATTTGTACCGTCCGTATTCATGATGTAAATGTCCAAATAGCTGTTCAGGTCTGTCAGCATGGAACAGGCGATCCTTTGCCCGTCGGGCGAAAGACTCGGTTGAAGCGGATTTCCGCTTAACATGAATCCGCGGGTCGTTTTATTGTCCAGGTCGATCAGGTAGAACCCTGGTTCACCCTCACTGCCGGCCTGGATTCGTTCAAATAGGATTTTACCCCCTCCCAACGCCTCCCAGGGAATGTCCTCCTGCAGCGGATCCAGTGTAAATATTTCGAAATGGTCCTCGGTGGGGAATAAATCCATCCAATCGCATCCGGGTTGGGCCAGGCAAAGGATTCCCGTTGCGAGAATGATGAAGGGCCGGTGAATGGTGCGTGTTTTCGTAAAGACAGCCCGGGTTGATGATGGACAATGAATTGTTTCCCAAAAGCATGCGGGTTTATCAAAGATAGGAAAAAATAGATTGGAACAGACTTACGGCCTCGGTTCGAGCCGCTGCA
>CAYZCW010000003.1:0-351916 GCA_964477035.1 uncultured Bacteroidales bacterium | reverse complement strand
ATAAAAAAACCGCCCCCTCGCGGGAAGCGGTTTTTCTTGTGGGCGATGACGGATTGTTCGCCTCCGGCTCACGAGCTCGGCCTTACGGCCTCGGTTCGAACCGCTGCAATAAAAAAACCGCCCCCTCGCGGGAAGCGGTTTTTCTTGTGGGCGATGACGGATTCGAACCGCCGACCCCCTGCTTGTAAGGCAGGTGCTCTGAACCAGCTGAGCTAATCGCCCGCGATTTTGGTTCTGGGTGGCTGCAAAGGTAATCTCTTTTTTTGATTCTGCAATAAATTTTTAAGGCCAAATTGAATTAGAGTTTTAACTTTGTTTCCTGTTCATATTGAATGCTTTTCCATCCGACGAAAAAACAAAACCCGCACACAAGGCATGAGTAAACTGGATTCAAAACTTCTGATCATCGATGACGACGAGGATGTGTTGCTGGCGGCCAGGCTGTTCCTGAAACAGCATATCAAGACGGTACACACCGACAAGAACCCCAACAACATCCCCCTGCTGCTTAAGAACGACAATTATGACCTGGTCCTGCTGGACATGAACTTCTCGCGCGATGCCACCAGCGGCAAGGAGGGGTTCTACTGGCTGAACAAGATCCTGGAGACCGATCCGACCATTGCCGTGGTGCTGATCACCGCCTACGGCGACATCGAACTGGCGGTGCAGGGGATCAAGGAAGGGGCGACCAATTTTCTGCTCAAGCCGTGGGACAATAAGAAGCTGCTGGCCACCATCAACACGACCCTGGAAGTGCACCGCTCCAAGGTGGAGCTGCAGGACCTGCGCTCCAAGCAGAAGTTCCTGATCGAACAGGGCGACCAGCCCTACAGCCAGGTGATCGGACGCTCCAAGGCGATGATGCAGGTGCTGGCCACGGTGGAGAAGGTCGCCCGGACCGACGCCAATGTGTTGATCCTGGGCGAGAACGGTACGGGAAAGGAGGTGATCGCACGGGCCATCCACCGGGCCTCCGGACGCAAGGACGAGGTGTTTATCAGTGTGGACCTGGGGGCGATCAGCGAGAGCCTCTTCGAGAGCGAGTTGTTCGGATACAAGAAGGGGGCCTTTACCGATGCCAAGGAGGACCGTCCCGGTCGATTCGAGGCTGCCAACAAGGGGACCATCTTCCTGGACGAGATCGGCAACCTGAGCCAGCCGTTGCAGTCCAAGCTGCTGAGCGTCCTGCAGAACCGCAAGGTGGTACGCCTGGGCTCGGTCAAGGAGATCCCGATCGATGTGCGCCTGGTCTGTGCCACCAACATGCCGCTGTACCAGATGGTGGACGACGGCAAGTTCCGCCAGGACCTGCTGTATCGCATCAACACGGTGGAGATCCACCTGCCACCCCTGCGCGAACGGGTGGACGACATCCCGCCCCTGGTGCACCATTTCCTGGAGATCTATTCCCGCAAATACAAGATGCCCAACAAGCGGCTGCATCCCAGCACCCTGAAGCGGCTGGAGAAGCACCCCTGGCCGGGCAACATCCGGGAGTTGCAGCATGCCGTGGAGCGGGCCGTCATCATGAGCGACTCCAACGTGCTGCATCCCACCGATTTCTTCCTTTCCCAGCAGGACAACAAATCGGATGCGGAAATCCCCTCCGGTGCGGACCACAACCTGGAGGCGACAGAGAAAATGCTGATCCGCAAGGTGATCGACAAGCATGGGGGGAACATCAGCAAGGCCGCCAAAGAACTGGGCATCACACGCGCTTCCCTGTACCGACGCATCGAGAAGTATGAACTTTAGGAATTTTCGGCTCAACATCGTCGGAAGGGTCCTGCTCATTGTGGGGTCTGCCGTGCTGCTGATCTCCATCATCCGGCACAATGAATTCATCATCAGCTCCAGCATCCTGATGGTGCTGATCGTGCTGCAGATCGTCGCCCTGGTGCGCTACGTGGAACGAACCAACCGCAAGCTGACCGTCTTTCTGGAGTCGATCCGGCACAGCGACTTTGTGTCGTCCTTTTCCGACAAAGGCCTGGGGCGCAGCTTCGACGACCTCAACACGGCCTTCAATGAGGTGATCAATGAGTTCAAGAAGACCCGGGCCGCCAAGGAGGAGCATTACAACTACCTGCAGACGGTGGTGCAGCATGTAAGCATCGCGATCATCGTGTTCCGCAAGGACGGGAAGGTCGATTTGGTGAACAACGCCTTCAAGCGCATGTTCCGCCTGTCCGGACTCCGGTACATCCATGAGCTGGCCAAAATCGACAAAAACCTGACCGATATGCTGATGCACGTCAAGGCGGGCGACGGGCAGCTGGTCAAGGTGTTCAACGAGAACGAACTGCTGCAGCTTTCGGTGCATGCCACGGAGTTCCGCATGCGGGGGGAGGACTTCGTGCTGGTGTCCCTGCAGAATATTCACAGTGAGCTGGAGGCCAAGGAGATGGACTCCTGGCAGAAGCTGATCCGGGTGCTCACCCATGAGATCATGAACTCCATTACCCCGATCGTGTCGCTCTCTTCCACCGTGAAGGACCTGCTGATCGATCAGGAGCTGGTCAAGCTGAAAAGCGATATTGACGAAGAAGATGTGGAGAGTGCCCAGAGCGCCCTCAACACGATTGAACGCCGCAGCGAGGGCCTCCTGAATTTCGTGCAGATCTACCGCAACCTGACACGCATTCCCAAGCCGAATTTCCGCTATTTCCCCGTTCAGGAGCTGTTCGACAGGGTGGAGGGGCTGCTGCTGCCAAAGATCAATGAACGCCAGATCGATTGTGTGTGTTCTGCCATCCCGGAGGAACTGATGCTTACGGCCGACCCCGACCTGATCGAACAGGTGCTCATCAACCTCATGATCAACGCCATCCATGCCGTGCAGGACATCCGCAACCCTCAAATCCGCATCCAGGCTGCCGTCACAGCAAACAACCGGGTGACCATCTCGGTGACCGATAACGGGTACGGGATCAAACCCGACAATATGGAAAAGATCTTCGTGCCGTTTTTCACCTCCAAGAAGGAAGGTTCGGGCATCGGCCTCAGCCTTTCGCGCGAGATCATGCGCCTCCACAAGGGGAGCATCTCCGTGCGCTCCAAACCCGGGGTGGAGACCAGCTTTACCCTGCAGTTCTGATCCGGCCCAGGCCTGCGGACTCCGCCACATTGTCCCGCCGCTTCCCTGCAAGCGACAGGCCCGTCTTCCCCCACGGGCCCTCCACGGGGTGTTCGTTATCGTACGCCCGCTGTTTAAAAGTGGACAACCTGCCGGGTGACGCCTTCCGGTTCTCTTGGTGCAAAAAGCATGTGGTCAGCATGTTGGCCCTGCTGGCACATTTTTGGCTGTTTTTGGCGAGAACCCGTCAAAAAGACACGCCAGCCATGATCAGACACATTCGGATCCTGTCCATATTCTCCCTGCTATTGTGCTTGCCCCCGCTTGCCCTGGCCCAGAACACCTGGTCGCTCGAACGCTGCATCGACCATGCCCTGAGCCACAACCTTCAGATAAAGCAACAGCAGCTTGCAGAGGAGCGCTCCCGAAATGACCTCAGGCAGAGCTACGCCAACCTGTTCCCGAGCCTCAACGCAGGCTCTTCCCAGGGGTACAATTACGGGCGGACAGTCGACCCTTTTACCAATGAATTCGCCACCGAACGGGTGGCATTCCAGCGGATGTCGGCATCCAGCGGGATGATGCTCTTTGCAGGCTTTCAGAATGTCAACAACATCCGCTACCACCTGGAACAGCATACGGCCTTCCGCCACGACACGGAGAAGATGAAAAACGACATCGTCCTGGCCATTGCCTCGGCATTCCTGCAGGTGATGTATTTCGAAGACCTGGTGGTGGTGAACAACCAGCAGCTGGAAGTCATGGAGGAACAGCTCCGGCGTACCCGCCTCATGATGGAGGGGGGCAGCGTATCCCGGGGAACCTACCTGGAGATCGAGGCCCAGACGGCCCAGGAGCGCGTGAACCTGCTGAATGCAAAGAACAACCTGGACCTGGCCTTGCTGGAACTGGTCCATATACTGGACCTCGATCCGGCGGATGAGTTCATCGTACAACGGCCGGACCTGCAGGTCGAAGAGAATATCCTGCTGCAGGATGAGGCGGCCGTGCTCGACCGTGCCCTGGTTCTGGAGCCCTCGGTGCAGGCCGCCCGCCAGCGCATCCTCATGGCCGAACGCCACCTGGCCATCTCCAGGGGGGAGCAAAGCCCGCGCCTTAGTTTTTATGCCTCCTACGGCTCAGGATATTCCGGGGCTTCGCGCAGGCAGGTTGGCGAGCAGGGGTCGACCCCCATCTACGAAAAGGTGCCTTATAAGGAGCAGATCGAAAAGAACGTGAACCAGGGTATCGGCCTCGAACTGAACATTCCCATTTTCAACCGCCTGCAGACCAGGCGCCGCATACAGAATGCCCGGATCGATCTGGAAAACAGCCGGCTGACCTATGAGCTGACCCGCAACAACCTGGGCAAAACCATCCAGCAGGCACATGCCGATGCCTCGGCCGCCCTCCAGCGCTACGAAGCCACCATCCGCTCACAGGATGCCTACCGGGAAGCCTTCCGGCACGCAGAACAGCAGTTCAACCTCGGCACAATCACCAGCATGGAGTACAATGAATCCAAGGCACGCCTTGCCCGCTCGGAGATGGATGCCCTGCAGGCCAAATACGATTTTATTTTCAAGCAGAAGATCCTGGACTTCTACCAGGGAGAGGGCTTCTCGCTCTGAAGGCTTTAAACCCTTCGTGTTTGTTCATTTGCGTGTGTGAACGTTGCACCAATAAGGGTTTATTAAAAAAGCTGCCGGTTAAGGCAGCTTTTTTTTATGGATTCAGGCCCCGGGGGCCGGCCGGCATGCCTCAGGGCTTGAGGACCGCCGGACGCTGTTCCAGGTGTTTCTCCATCTCGAGCAGCGGGATGCCTTCCTGCAGCCATGCGGGGGCCTCTGCGCCCTTGAGGTGGTGGTCCAGGAACTCCATCATGCGCAGGGCATAGTCGATCTGGTTGGGCAGCTTGCGCAGGCCGTGGTTTTCGCCCTTGTACTGCAGCATCACCACGGGCTTGCGGAGGCGGCGCAAGGTGTTGTAATACTCCACCCCCTGGGTGAAGTCGACCGCCCCGTCCTTGTCGTTGTGCATCAGCAGCAGGGGGGTGCTGACCTGTGCGGCAAAATACACGGGGGAGTTTCGCTTGTAAGCCTCCCAGTTGTCCCAGTAGCCGGAGGTGAACCGCCCCTGGCTGCTCTCGAAGATGGCCTGGTTGGTCCCGCCGGTGTTCCAGTAGATCAGGCTGTACATGGAAATCATGTTGGTCAGGGGGGCTCCCGCCACCGCGGCCTTGAACTTGTCGGTCTGGGTGATCAGGAAGGAGGTCTGGTAGCCGCCCCAGGAGTGGCCGTGGATGGCCACATTCTCCCCGTCCACGATGCCGGTGGCAATGGCCGCATCCACGGCGGGCAGCACGCACCACACGGCCGACATGCCGGGGTCGTTCAGGCGGTAAACGATGTCGGGCATCAGCACGGCATAGCCGTTGCTGGTATACATGGCGCGGTTGAATCCGCCGCCGGGGAAGGAGGGACGGGCATACCCGTTCAGTCCCTGGGTCAGCCTTTCATAAATATAGACCACCGTCGGATAGCTCTTGCCCTCCTCGTAGCCCGCAGGCAAAAACAGGGCCGCCTGCAGGGTGTCTCCCTTGTCGGACACAAAAGAGAGGAGCCGGGAGCCGGGCGACAGGGCAAATCCTTCGGCTTCGGGATACATATCGGTCAGTTTCCGGGCCCCGCCCAGGTCATGGCTGAAGCTGATGTGGTAGTCGGGCGCCTCGGTGACGCTTTCGCGGGTGAACAGGTAGGTCTGGGCATGACGGGCCTTGCCGAGCTGGCCGAACACATAGTCCCCGTGCAGCAGCACCCTGGGGCCCGGGCGGCCGTTGTCGATCCGGGCGATGCCGGTTGCCTTGGTATCGTCGTCGATGAACCGCAGGTACATGGGCTGGGAGAGGTCCACGCCCTTCTCCTCCGGATCCAGGGAGTAACGCATCTGGTAGATGCGGTGGGGAGCGGTCCCGTCGGCGGTCAGGTTGTCGGCCCTGCGGCCGTTGGCGGCCACCTTCCACAGGTCCTGGTTGTCGCGCAGCAGCAGGAAGCGGGAGTCGCTGGTCCACCCGAAATAGGGGGTGGGCGGGTATTCCACGTTCACGTCGGACAGTTTGTTGACGAAGCTGGTGGGCAGCTCCCGGGTCAGGTTCAAGGTCTCCCCGCTTTCCAGATGGTGCACCAGGTAGTCTCCTTCCTGATAGTAGGCCAGCATCGTGCCGTCGGGCGAAAGGTCCATGGCCCCGCGGGCCACGTGCCCCTCCAGCAGCATGTGGCGGTCGCCCGAAAGCATGTCGATCACCCAGACATCGCGGCGCGACTGCCCGCTGAGGCCGGCGTCCAGCTCGTAGGGGCCGGTGTCGTAGCCGATGGCATACCGGCTTTTGGGGTTGACCATGACGGCACGGATGTTGTCATCGGCCAGCTGCACGAAGCGATCGTCCGCCAGGTGGTAGACGGAGGCATGGCTGAAGTTCTTGTCCATCTGCTCCCGGTTCTGCTGCACCGACTGCAGGCGGCTGTCCTGCCAGTGCCAGAGGACCAGGTCGGGCTTCTCCTCTTCGTTTTTGGGAGGGGTCTTGCCGGCCGTTTGGGTCGTGTCGGCCGGGCTGTCTGCGCCCTTGCCGGACCCTTCGCCTTCCCCGTCTTCGCCTTCTCCATCTTCCCCTTCCTTGCTTTCCCCGGCCGCTTCCTTTTCGGCCCTGGGATCTTCTTTTTTCTCTGCCTTATGCACCCCGAAGAACAGGCTGCCCAGGTCGTCCGACCAGCCCGGGCGGCGGTTGGGGCTCACCGTCATGCCCTCGGGGAAGTCTTCGCGGCCTGCCGGGTCGAAGGTGGTTTTCACCAGGTTGCGGTCCAGGTTGCGGAAACCGATCACCTGGTGCAGCGGGTCTTCGTACCCTTCGTCCTCAATGGCCTTGAGCACGGCCAGGGCATCCCCTTCTTCACTCCAGCTCAGGGAAGTGTAACGGGCCTTGTCGCTTTCCGGTGCCAGCACCTGCCCGGAGCTCATGTTGCGCAGAAAGACGCCGTTTCCGGCCTTGCCCGTGGCATCGATAACCCAGGCCAGCCACTTGCCGTTTTTGTTAAAGGCATAGGAGGCCACGTTCCCGAAGTTAAACTGGCTTTTCTCTGCCAGGTTGTACAGGAGCAGGTCGGTGCCCCGGGGGGCGTCCTTCCCGGTGGCGGGTTTCGGGGTGGAAAGGTGCACGGCGAGCCAGTCAGGGCTTTCTCCGGAAAAGGAGAAATCGCGGACATTCTCGAACGAGGTCTCCTCCATGCCGTCCAGCTTCACCAGCCGCAGCTTGTTCTGGGGCGGGTTGTCGCGGGAGGCTTTTTCTTTGGCCTCCTCGGTCGGAAACTCGGTGAATGCCAGGTAACGGCTGTCGGCGTTGAACCGGATGGCCGCGCGGGCGTTGCCCGAAGCATCCCCGATATCCCAGGTCTTCCGGATGGTGTCGCTGGTATGCTGCAGCACCAGCTGGGAGTTGCCCTTGTTGGGGCTGTGCCAGTAGGCAAGCCACTGCCCGTTGTCGGACAGGGTCACCGAAAAGGGAGAAATGGACTTCCAGGCAGCCACGTCCTGCCAGGTGACGGGTTTGGGGGCGTCCTGCGACTGCGCTGGCCCTGCGCTGAGACACAAGGCCATAACGGCCAGGGCGAGGGCCCCGGAGCGGAAAATTGTTTTCATGAATGCTTGATTATTGTAGTGAAACCTTGGTTATTGACCCGGTAAATGTAAAGATTTTTTTTCGTCGGACAGGAAGTCCATCGACAGGGAAAAGAAATCCTCCGGGTTGTCGGCATGCAGCCAGTGGGTGCCCCCGCTGACGGTTTCCAGGCGGGCCCGGGGAAACAGCTTTTTGATGGAGGGGATGGCGCTGTCGGGCACATAGTCGGACTGTCCTCCCCGCAGGAACAGGACGGGTTTGTCGAAAGTACCGGGTCCGCCGACCCCGCGAAACACCTCGTCCAGGCTGTCGCGGAGCACGTCCAGGTTGATGCGCCAGCCCAGGCTGGACTTGTCCTTCCAGTAAATGTTCTTGGTCAGGAACTGCCGCACGCGGCGCGCGGGGATCCTGCCGGCAAGGGCCTCGTCGGCTTCGCTGCGGCTGCTGAAATCCTCCAGGGGCAGCTTGGTCATGATGTCGATCAGCTGCTGGTGCCGGGTGTTCGTGCCGGAGGCCGACGGGGCGATGTCGGCCACGATGAGGCGGTCGACGCGTTCGGGATGGTCGAAAGCGAACTGCATCGCGGTCTTGCCCCCCATCGAATGGCCCAGCAGGGTGGTTGCCTCCAGGGCCAGCCGGTCGAGCAGCTCCAGCAGGTCGTCGGTCATGGCCTCATAGGTATGCACCGGGCTATGTCCCGAACGGCCGTGATTCCGCTGATCGGGGACGATCACGTCCATCCCTTCCTCTGCGTACCGCCGGGCCAGGGTGTCCCAGTTGTCCGACAGGCCGAACAGTCCGTGCAGGATGACCAGGGGCGGATCGCCTTCTTTGCCGTACCTTCTGAAATACAGTTCCATGTTTCGCTTTTTTGGTCTGTTTCTTTCCGGCTTTGCGCTGTGCCGGGCTCCCGGCCCGCCCCGGTCCGTTTTCTCTCTGCGAATCCCCTTCGGGATTCAAATGCGCTCACCCGGACGGGGCTTCGCCTGCTGCTTGTGCCCTCACTCAGAACGCCAGCTCCGCGCCCACGCCTTTCAGGCCGAAGTGCCTGCGCAGGCCGTAAACCATCAGGTAGGCCAGGGGCGTGTCGAACAGGGCGAACAGCACTTTGAATAAAAATCCATTGATCACCAGCCCGGTCCAGTACTCCCAGGGGATGACCCCGAACAGGCAGAGGAGCGAGATGATGACAAAGGTATCGATAAACTGGCTGGTGAATGTCGAGAAGTTGTTGCGCAGCCACAGGTGCCTTCCGTTGGTGACGCGCTTCCAGAAGTGGAACACCTGCACGTCGAGGAACTGGGCGATGAGGTAGGCGGCCAGGGAGGCGCTGACAGCAATGTAGGTATAGCTGAAGGCCTTGCTGAACTCCTGGTTGGAGAGGGGTGACCATTCGGTTGCCGGGGCGGCCGACGACACAATGACGATGCCCAGGGCGAAGGCGCTGGCGAACACCCCGGCCAGCACCACCCGGTTGGCACGGCGGCGCCCGTACACTTCCGAGATGACGTCGGTGACCAGGAAGGTGAACGGATAGGCGATGATGCCGACGCTGAGCTCGAAGGTATACAGCCCGAAGGGACTCCAGGTAAAAAATTTCTGAAAAATCAGGTTGCTGGTAACCAGGGAGGTGATGAACAGGCCTCCCAGGATGAGATACAGGCCTTCAGCCTGTTCGCGCTGCTTGGTGGTCAGGGACATGGATCCGGATAGGGTTATTTATCCCTTAACAACCCAGGCGGTTATTTTGTTGCCTCTGTCCTGAGCTGGCGCAGGTACAGCTGGATGGTGTTTTCCAGTCCGAAGTACAGGGCATCGCTGATCAGGGCGTGGCCGATGGAGACTTCCAGCAGGTGGGGGATGCGCCGGGCGAAGAATTTCAGGTTTTCCAGGCTGAGGTCGTGCCCGGCATTCAGCCCCAGGCCAGCTTCATGCGCCGCCTCTGCCGCCCTGACGAAGGGGGCCACCGCCGCTTCCCGGTCGGCCGGGTATCCGGCAGCGTAGGGTTCTGTGTAAAGCTCCACCCGGTCGGTGCCGGTTTCGGCCGCCTTGAAAATGAGCTCCGGCTCCGTTTCGATGAACAGGGAGGTGCGGATGCCGGCCCCGTGAAACTCCGCCACCACGTCTTTCAGGAAGGAGGCGTGCTTGATGGTATCCCAGCCGGCATTGGAGGTGAGGGCGTTGGGCGGGTCCGGGACCAGGGTCACCTGGGCCGGACAAATCCGGAGGACCAGGTCCATGAACTTGCGGTTGGGGTAGCCTTCGATATTGAACTCGGTGGTGACCACCGGCTTGAGGTCCAGCACGTCCTGGTAGCGGATGTGGCGTTCATCGGGCCGGGGATGGACCGTGATGCCCTGGGCCCCGAAGCGTTCGCAGTCGATGGCGGCCTTCACCACATCGGGCACATTGCCTCCGCGGGCATTGCGCAGGGTGGCGATTTTGTTGATGTTGACGCTGAGTCGTGTCATGAGGCTTTTTTTGCAAAGATACGCCTTCATCCCGGCAAATAAAACAGGGGGCTGCGGACCCGTCCGACGAAAAATAAAAAAAACCACCCTGAAGGCAGGGTGGTCTTTTGCGGGTGAGCGGAAAACGGGATTCGAACCCGCGACCCTCAGCTTGGGAAGCTGATGCTCTACCCCTGAGCTACTTCCGCTACTCGGTGGAGCATGCTGCCCCGGACATGGCCCAGGGGCCCCTGTCCCGCCGGCAGGCTCCGGACAAGGACAAAATTACCCATTTTTTTAAAATATCGGGCACTTTGTTTTATGCGGCTTTCCTTTTTGTTTTAAAACAGGATTTTGCAAAAATTCATACCTTCACATATCATTAACGGGGAAAGAATATGCTTATAAAAGATTTTCTCAGCGACCTGGTCTCTCCCCTCCGGCTGACGGACACGGGAGACTCGGCCCTGGCCCTGATGGACGACCTGAGGCTGACGCACCTGCCGGTCATTGACGGCGACCGTTTCGTGGGGGTAATCTCCGAGCTGGCGGTGCTCAACCTGGACGATCCGGAGGCGCCCCTGGGCAGCTGCCGCCTGGCTTTGCCCAGGCCGTACGTGCAGCAGGGACAGCATGTGTATGACCTGATCCGGCTGGCCGTGGCCGAGAAGCTGAGCCTGGTGCCGGTGCTGGATGAAAAGGAGCAATACCTCGGAGCGGTGACCCTGGACCGGCTTGCTGCGATCGTGGCCGAGGTGGCTTCGGTCAAACAGCCGGGCGGCATCCTGGTGCTCGAGGTCAACAGCCACGATTACTCCCTGGCCGAGATCGCACGCATTGTGGAGTCGAACGATGCCAAGGTGCTGAGCTCCTACATCACCTCCTTTCCCGAAAGCACCCGCCTGGAGGTGACCATCAAGGTGAACCGGATCGACCTCTCACCCATCATCCAGACATTCAACCGCTATAACTACATCATCGCCGCTTCATTTTCTGAGGAAAGCAGCATGGACGACCTGTTGCACAGCCGGTACGAATCCCTGATGAACTATCTGAATACCTGAAAAAACGTATCTTTAAACCTTTTTTTACCCCCAATGGCCGCCGGTCTATGAAAACACAACCCCGCTTGAGCTTCTGGCAGATCTGGAACATGAGTTTCGGATTCCTGGGCATCCAGTTCGGTTTTGCCCTTCAGAATGCCAATGTCAGCCGCATCTTTGAAAGCCTTGGCGCAGACATCGGCACCATCCCCATTTTGTGGATCGCCGCCCCGGTAACCGGTTTGATCGTTCAGCCCATTGTCGGATACCTCAGCGACAACACCTGGAACCGGTTGGGCCGGCGCAGGCCCTTCTTCCTGGTGGGGGCCATCCTGGCCTCGCTGGCGCTGGTGATCATGCCCAACAGTCCTTTCCTGTGGGTGGCCGCGGGCATGCTCTGGATACTGGATGCCTCGATCAATGTCTCCATGGAGCCTTTCCGGGCCTTCGTGGGCGATATGCTGCCGCCCGAACAGCGGACCAAAGGGTTCGCCATGCAGAGCTTTTTCATCGGCGTGGGGGCGGTGGTGGCCAGTGGCCTGCCTTACGTGCTCACCAACTGGCTGGGTATTTCCAACGTGGCCGACCTGGCCGCCGGGGAGCGCATCCCTCCCTCGGTGAAATTTGCCTTTTATATCGGTGCGGCGGTGTTTTTCCTGTCGGTGCTGTGGACGGTGATCCGCACCAGGGAGTACTCGCCCGAAGAACTTGCGGCGTTCGAGAGAAACCGGTCCGACGATGATAAAAGAAGACAGCACGAGCGGGATGAGCTGCTGCCGGCCCAAAGGTTTTTAAAGTACGCCCCTTTCTGGATCCTTGGCGGCCTCCTGCTGACGGGCCTGGTGTACTGGCTGGGCCTGGAGGGGGAATTGTACATCCTGTCCGGCGGACTGGCCCTTTTCGGGCTGATCCAGCTGCTGACGGGGCTGATGATCCGCCGGGGCAACGGCAGGCATGGTTTCGTGGTGGTGATCAACGATTTGTTCCGCATGCCCAAAACCATGGGCCAGCTGGCGGTGGTGCAGTTTTTCTCCTGGTTCGCCCTGTTCGCCATGTGGATCTATACCACGGCCGGGGTGACCAGTCACATCTATGACATGAAGATTACCGCGGCCGAGCTGGAAGAGATGAAGGCCATCAGCCTGCAGTTGCAGGAACAGACCGGGGCCGACTGGTACGGAGACCTGCAGCGGGTCGGAGAGGAACTCAGGACCTATGAACAACAGGTGCTTGCAGGGCAGTCGAACGTGGTGGCCAGCATGCGGGTGGTGAACTTCTTCCGGGAAGACCGGGGCCTGGAGGTCAGCGGCGGACTGAACGCGACGCTCGACCGCATACAGCAGGAGTACAACAGGGGGGCCGACTGGGTCGGTGTGGCCTTTGCCGCCTACAACGGCTTTGCCGCCCTGCTGGCGTTTTTCCTGCCATTCCTGGCACGGTGGACCAACCGCCGGATCACACACATGATCGCCCTTCTGGCCGGGGCGGCAGGGTTCATCTCGATCTATTTCATCGGCAACCCGAACCTGATCCTTCTTTCGATGGTGGGCGTGGGACTCGCCTGGGCCAGCATCCTGTCCATGCCCTATGCCATCCTGACCGGCTCCCTGCCGGCTCACAAGATGGGGACCTATATGGGGATATTTAATTTCTTTATCGTCATTCCGCAGATCATGGCGGCCAGCCTGCTGGGGTTTTTTGTCACCACCATCGCCGGCGGCCAGGCCATCTGGGCCCTGGTGCTGGGCGGGGGCTCGTTCATTGTGGCGGCCATCACGGTGCTGTTTGTCGATGACGAAGACGAAAAGAAAATCAAACAAGCCATTTCCTAATCCATAACCGGAAAACCTATGTCTAAAGAACGTTCAAGCGGTATCCTGCTGCATATCACCTCCCTGCCCGGGAAATACGGGATAGGGACCATGGGAAAAGAGGCGCATGAATTTGTGGACTTTCTGGTGCAGGCCGGACAGAAGATCTGGCAGATCCTGCCCCTGGGCCATACAGGCTACGGCGATTCTCCCTACCAGTGCTTTTCGGCCTTTGCCGGGAACCCCCTGCTGATCGACCTGGACAAGCTGGTGGAGCAGGGACTGCTGGATGGTGCCGACCTGCCCCGGGAGTCCTTCGACCCGGAGTCTGTCGATTTCGGGGCTGTTTTCAATTACAAGTATCCCCTGCTCAGGAAGGCCTACGGCAATTTTTCCGCGCAGAACGACCGCCTGCAGGCAATAAGGTTCGGTAATTTCTGCCTCAAACACCAGCACTGGCTGGAAGATTATGCCTTTTACATGGCCCTGAAGGTCAACCAGGGCGGGAAGGCATGGTCTGAGTGGGACCGGCCGCTGACCACCCGGGATGCGGACACCCTGCAGCGCTACCGGGAACACCTCTCGGACGAGATCAATTTTTACCGGTTTGTGCAGTTTTTGTTTTTCAGCCAGTGGCTGGAGCTGAAGGCCTATGCCAACCTGAACGACATCAGGATTTTCGGTGACATCCCGCTCTATGTCGCCTTCGACAGCGCCGAGGCCTGGGCCAGATCCGAATTGTTTGAGTTCGACGAGAAGCTGAACCCCATCACGGTGGCCGGGGTGCCGCCGGACTATTTCAGTGAGACGGGCCAGCTTTGGGGAAACCCCATTTATGACTGGGACAGGCTGGAGGAAACCGGTTTTGCCTGGTGGATCGACCGCATCCGCTCCAGTTTCCTGCTGTACGATATCCTGCGGATCGACCATTTCCGCGGACTGGCTGCCTACTGGGCGGTGCCCTATGGCGAAACGACCGCCGTGAAGGGGGAGTGGGTGCGGGCCAGGGGCCGTGAGATGCTGGAGGCCGTGACGGATGCCCTGGGCGAGTTGCCCATTGTGGCCGAAGACCTCGGGGTGATCACCCCGGATGTGGAGGAGCTGCGCGACGATTTCGGCATGCCGGGCATGAAGATCCTGCAGTTTGCCTTCGACTCGGGCGAGGAGAACGAGTTCATCCCCCATACCTACGACAAGAATACCGTGGTCTATACCGGCACCCACGACAACGACACCACCCTGGGACGGTTCAATGAGGCCTCCGAAAGCGACCGGCAGATGATGCGCGATTATTTCCGCATCGACGAAAACGATCCTGCCTGGTCCTTCATCCGCCTGGCCTGGTCCACCGTGTCTGACGTGGCCATTGCCCCCCTGCAGGACGTGCTGCGGCTCGACACCAATGCACGCATGAACTTTCCCGGAAAACCTTCCGGCTACTGGCGGTGGCGGTACAGGAAGGAAAGCCTGACGACCGCCCATGCGGAGGCGCTGATGAAGCTGACCCGTATTTTCGGGCGGCGATAGGGCCGGCGCCGGCCACATCCTGAAAACTGTCCGTCTGCGTACAATTTCCATTCGCAGGCGGACAGTTTTTTTTATCCGGTTTGTTTGATTGTTTCAATGAAGGGAGTTGTAAAACACATAAAATCAATAACATAAAAAGTTTGGCACGATGATGGTTAATGATTGGTCAGACACACGCAATATCAAACACAAAAACCAACATCAAAATGAAAACAAAACTGATCATAACCGCCGCACTGATTCTGACCGCCACCCTGGGCCAGGCCACCACCCCGAAAAGGACCCTGACTTTTTACGATGCCCTTGGAAGGGCGCTGACCATGCCTGTGAAAGTGGAGGAAGCCACCGATACCCTGCCTTTCGACCAGGCTGTTGAATTCAGCCGCGCACGCCGGAGCCTTTTTGAGAGGAAATTTGACCTCAGCGAGATGAGCAAGCCGGAGACAGAAGTGAATGACATTCCCTGCGAGCTTCGCCCCATCATCCGCTAACCCATCCGACGAAAAGTAAAACAAACGAGAAACAACCTGAAAACAAGCCCTTTTTTCATCTTTCCCAGTTTCCCTCTGGATTTTCTCAGTTGTTTTGGTTTCCGGGTCTTGTGAACGAGCAAGGCCCGGTTTTTTTTACCTTTACCTTCCCGGGGCGGTGTAAGGGCCTGACCCCGGTCCGGATCCTTTGTAATTTGTCTGATGAATCTTCCCGTGGTCCCCGTATACGGGCTGTTGCAGTGGCTCACTGCACCCTGGCTGCACTGGCAAAAGCCGGCGGGGGGGCGGCAGGTGTACCTGACCTTTGACGACGGACCCCACCCCGAGGTGACGCCCCGGGTGCTGGACATCCTTGAGCGCCATGGGGCCCGTGCCACGTTTTTTTTACTGGGCCGGCATGCCGCGCGGTACCCGGCGCTTACCGCCCGGATCCGGGCGTCCGGCCACAGGGTCGGAAATCACGGGCAGGAGCACCTCAATGGCTGGCTGATGCCGGCACACAAGGTTTTGGACAATGCCGAAAGGGGGTACGGGGTGACCGGTTCCCGCCTGTTCCGGCCGCCTTTCGGAAGGCTGGGTCCTTCGCAGGCGAAGGCCCTGTATGGCCGGGGGTTTCAGACCTGGATGTGGTCGGTTTCCAGCAGGGACTATGATGCACGCCAGAGCCCGGAGGATTGTCTCCGGCGCACCCTCAGCCGGACCACCGACGGCTCGGTCGTCCTGTTCCACGACAGCCCCCTGGCCGCCGGGAATTGCCTGTACGTCCTTCCGAGGCTGCTTGAGCAGCTGTCTGCCGGCGGCCATGCTTTCAAAACCCTTTGAATGCCCGCGCCGGACCGTCCGGCAATCCGTAAAGATTTGTATTTTTGTCGGATGCATTGTGCTTCCTGAAATGATTTGCCCATGGGCCCGGCCCGGACTTTTCTGAGATCTGTTTTTCGTGGGATGCTGTGGCTGCTGCTGGCCGGCCTGACCTTCTCATGCGCCAATGTGGTCAGTCCCACGGGCGGTCCCCGTGACGAAGACCCTCCGGAGGTGGTGCGCAGCACCCCCCCGAATTATTCAGCCCGGTTCAGTGGCGGAGAGGTGCGCATTTACTTCGATGAGTATGTGGAATTGCGCAACCTGAGCCAGCAGATGCTCATCTCTCCTCCCTTGTCCGCACTGCCTGAGGTGAGGCTGCGCCGGCAGTCCATCGTGTTCGAAATCAACGAGACCCTGCGCCCGAATACCACCTACTCCCTGTTTTTCGGCGATGCCATCCGGGACATCACCGAAGGCAATGTCATCCCCAACTTCCAGTTCGTGTTTTCCACGGGGGAGTATGTCGACTCCCTTTCGGTGGCGGGACAGGTGCTGGATGCCTTCACCCTGGAACCGGTGGCGGATGCCTTCGTGATGCTGTACGACAGCATCGTGGACTCCATTCCTTACCTGGAGCGGCCTGTATACCTGGCCAAGACGGACAAGGAAGGGCAGTTTGCCATTCGCAACATGCGGCCGGGGGAATACCTGGCGTTCGGGCTGGTCGACAACAATGCCAATTTCCTGTATGACCTGCCGGATGAGAGGATCGCCTTTCTCGACAGCCTGGTGAGTCCGGTGTGCCGGCCGGTTCCGGCTGCCACACCGCCGGAGGGCGAGCCGGAAGGCGGCAGCCCGGAAGGAGCCGGACCCTCAGGGGAGGAACCGGCAGGCGGACCTGCTGAGCCTTCTGCGGGAGCCGCTTCTTCAGGACGTCCTTCGGGGGGAGGACCGCAGGAGAGGGCCCCGGAAGGGGACATCCCCGGCGGGGATCCGGTGCCGCCATCAGAAGAGGGGGTTCCCGGGCAGGAGGGAACGGGCCTGCCCTTCTATACACTGTACCTGTTTCAGGAAGCGGACACGGTACAAAGGATCACGGCCAGCCAGGCTGTCGGACCCGGACAGATCCGCCTGGTTTTCCGCGTGCCCTTCGATTCGGTCGGGCTGAGGGAGCTGAAACGGGAGGTTGACGGGGACTGGCACCTGATGGAAAGCAATCCCGGGAGGGATACGCTGACCGTGTGGCTGCCGGACCCCCTGCCGGATTCCCTCTTCGTGGAAGTGACAGACAGGGGGCAGGTGCTGGACACCCTGGAGCTGGCCACCCGCCCCAGGCAGCCCAGAGGCCGTGAGGAAACGGCCCCGGTCCCGCCTGACCGCAGTGACATTCCGCTGGAGTTGAGCCTGCAGGGATTGCGGGCGGGCACCTGGCCTCATTTCCGGCCCCTGGAATTCACCGCCTCCAGTCCGCTTGACACCATCCAGGAGGACCTGGTTGTCCTGCTGATGAACGATTCGATTCCATTGGAACCGGCGTTTCATTTTACCGATCCGGTGCGGCGGCGGCTCCGCCTGGACAAAGAACTGGAGGAGGAATCCAACTACCGGCTGGAGTTTTTGCCGGGCGCCCTGACCGGTTTGTTCGGGGCGCGGAACGACACCCTTGCCTGGCGCTTTAAAACCACTTCGGCCGAGGCTTATGGAAAGCTCATCATGAACCTGGTCCTGCCCCGGGAAGGCAGCCGCTATGTCCTGCAGCTTCTTGGTCAAAACCTCCGGGTGGTGGAGGAGCGCCAGCTGGAGGAAAGCGGTACCGTGACTTTTCCAAATCTTGCCCCGGGCACCTACAGCCTGAGGTTGATCCACGACCGAAACGGCAACGGCCGGTGGGACCCCGGGAACTACCTCAGGGGGATCCTGCCCGAAAAAGTCTATATGCATGACGAACCCCTGCAGGTTCGGCAAAATTGGGAGCTGGAAATGCCCTGGCAGCCATCCGATTAAAATTGCCTTTTCGCCGCCTTTTTTTAACATTTTGGTTTTGCGGGCCGTGAAAAAACAGTAACTTTGCCCCAATTTTAGCAGCGCAATTTGTTAAATATTTCACAACTCCCCGCTTTGTGTTGCCGGCGCTTCCGGGGCGTGAACCCATAAAATTTTTCAATATGAAGCTATCTCACATCGAGCACATTGGAATTGCTGTTGCCAACCTGGAAGAGTCCATTCGCTATTATGAAGACGTGCTGGGACTGACTTGTTACGCCATTGAGGAGGTGAAGGACCAGAAGGTCAGGACGGCCTTTTTTAAGGTCGGGCAGACCAAAATCGAATTGCTGGAGTCGACCGACCCCGAAGGGCCCATCGGCAAGTTCATTGAGAAGAAGGGTCAGGGGGTGCACCACCTGGCTTTTGCGGTGGACGGCATCGAAAACGCCCTGTCCGAGGTGGAGGCAAAGGGGGTGCAGCTGATAGACAAAAACCCGAGGAAAGGGGCCGAGGGACTGGATATTGCCTTCCTTCATCCGAAATATACCCACGGGGTACTGATGGAGTTTTGTGAAAATAAGAACCAATCCTAAAATTCACCTTGTATGGCTTTTGAACACAAGATCAGGGAGCTGCTCGAAAAACGCGAGCAGGCCAAGTTGGGCGGGGGGCAGAAACGCATCGATGCCCAGCATGAGCGCGGCAAGCTGACCGCCCGTGAGCGCATTGAACTCCTGCTCGACGAAGGAAGTTTCGAAGAGTTCGGGATGTTTGTAACCCATCGCTGCACGGAGTTCGGCCTGGATGAGAAGCATTATTATTCCGACGGGGTGGTGACCGGCTATGGAACCATCGACGGAAGGCTGGTGTATGTGTTTGCGCAGGATTTCACCGTGTTCGGAGGATCCCTTTCGCTGGCCTATGCGGAGAAGATCTGCAAGCTGATGGACAAGGCCCTCAAGGTGGGTGCTCCGGTCGTGGGCCTGAACGACAGCGGCGGGGCGCGCATTCAGGAAGGGGTCAACAGCCTGGCCGGCTATGCCGATATTTTCCAGCGCAATATCATGGCCTCAGGGGTCATTCCCCAGGTCAGCGCCATCCTCGGCCCCTGCGCCGGGGGCGCCGTGTATTCCCCTGCCCTGACTGACTTCACCCTCATGACCAAAGGGTCCAGCTATATGTTCGTGACCGGCCCCAAGGTGGTGAAAACTGTGACCGGGGAGGTGATCTCTGAAGAGGACCTGGGCGGGGCCATGGCCCACGGCAGCAAGTCAGGCGTGACCCACTTCGTGGCCGACGATGAGAAGGAAGCCATCCTGCTGATCCGGAAGCTGCTGAGCTTTCTTCCCCAGAACAACCTGGAGGATCCGCCCCTGGATCCGTGCGACGATCCCATCGACCGCCTGGAGGACGCACTCAACGGCATCATCCCGGCCAACCCCAACAAGCCCTACAATGTGAAGGATGTCATCTATGCGGTGACCGACTACAATGAATTTCTGGAGGTGCAGCGGCATTTTGCCCCCAACATCGTGACGGGCTTTGCCCGCTTCAACGGCATGCCTGTCGGCATCGTGGCCAACCAGCCCAATTACCTGGCCGGGGTTCTGGACATCAACGCCTCCAGAAAGGCCGCACGTTTTGTGCGCTTCTGCGATGCATTCAACCTGCCCATTGTGACCCTCGTGGATGTGCCCGGCTTCCTGCCCGGCTCCGCCCAGGAACACGGCGGCATCATCACCCATGGCGCCAAATTATTGTACGCCTATGGCGAAGCCACCGTGCCCAAGGTGACCATCATCCTGAGAAAGGCCTATGGCGGTGCCTATTGCGTGATGAGTTCCAAGCACCTGAGGGGGGATATCAATTATGCCTGGCCCATGGCGGAGATCGCGGTCATGGGACCCAAGGGAGCCATTGAGGTCCTGTTCAGCAAGGAGCTGAAAGGCATTGAAGGAGAAGAGGAAAGAAAGCAATTCATCCTCAAGCACGAGGAAGAGTATTCAGAAAAGTTTGCCACCCCGTATAATGCGGCCCGTTACGGTTACATCGATGACGTGATCGAGCCCAGAAACACCCGCTTCCGCGTCATCCGGGCCCTGCAGTCCCTGGCGACCAAGAAGGATACGAACCCGCCCAAGAAGCACTCAAATATTCCATTGTAAAAAACCGCTCAAAATGATCCAACCCATGATGATCCGGATTCTTACTCTGGTCCCTCCTGCTGCCGCGAACACCCCGCCGGACGAGGTGTGTGCATTTGCAGAGAACGACCCTTACGGCGGATTGATGGCCCTGATGGGCATGGGGATCGTGTTTGCCGCACTCATCCTGCTATACATCATTTTCTCCAATACCCCCAAGCTGCATACCGTATCTTTCAAGTCGAAACTCAGGGGACTGTTGTCCTTTCGCAGGACAGTCCGGGTCGTGGAGCCGGAGCCGCAGCCGGCAATGGAAACCCCGGACAGCCTGACCGGCGAGGTGAATGCGGCCATTGCCGCGGCCATACACCTTTACCGGGAAGAGCTGCACGACTATGAGGACACCGTGCTGACCATCAAAAAGGTGTCCCGGACCTATTCTCCCTGGAGCTCCAAGATCTATGGCGTGCGCCACCCCTTTGGAAGAAACTGACCATTGAATCAACCTGCATGAACCACATCCTGCAACAGCAAAATACACCCCAATGAAAAAATACAAATTCACCATCCATGGCAACCAGTATGATGTGCACATCATCAATGTGGAAGACAACCTCATCGATCTGGAAGTGAATGGGTCGTCCTACCAGGTGGAGGTCGACAAATCCATCCAGCCCGTGAAAACCCCCAGGCTGGTCAGGCAGCGTGCGGTGCCTTCCACCGACACCACCCCATCGGTGGCCACCGGAGTCAAAAAGCCGGCTCTGAGTGCGGGCGGACAAATCAAGTCGCCCCTGCCGGGAGCGGTGATCAGCATCCTGGTGAAAGTGGGTGATCCGGTGAAGCCGGGACAGAAACTGATGGTTCTGGAAGCCATGAAAATGGAGAACAACATCGACTCCGACAAGGAGGGAACGGTAACGGCCATCCATGTGGCCCCCGGGCAATCGGTGATGGAAGGCGATGTGTTGATTGAAATCGGAGGATAGCCATGGAAGGAGGAACCCTGAACTATATCTGGGAACAGATCATCCAGTTTGTTGGATACACGGCCTTTGCGCACATCACCTGGGGCCATGTGGTCATGATCTGCGTGGGATTGTTTTTCATCTCCCTGGCCATCATCAAGCATTATGAGCCCTTGCTGCTCATCCCGATCGGGTTCGGCATCCTTGTCGGAAACATCCCCTTCGCAGAAGGCACGGGACTGCAGATCGGCCTCTATGAGGAGGGGAGTGTCCTGAATATGCTGTATTTCGGCGTGCAGCGGGGGATCTATCCCCCGATCATCTTTTTGGGGATCGGGGCCATGACCGATTTTTCCAGCCTGCTTTCCAAACCCCGGCTCGTGTTGCTCGGGGCCGCGGCCCAGTTCGGCATCTTTGCCGCCTACTCCACCTCCCTGCTGCTGGGATTTGAACCCGCACAGGCCGGTGCCATCGCCATCATCGGAGGAGCAGACGGTCCGACGGCCATCTTTCTCTCTTCCAAGCTGGCGCCGGAGTTCATCGGACCCATTGCCATTGCGGCCTATTCCTACATGGCCCTGGTGCCGGTGATCCAGCCCCCCATCATGAGGTTGCTCACCACCAAGAAGGAAAGGGTGATCCGTATGAAGCCCCCGCGCGCCGTGCCCAAGCAGGAGAAGATCATCTTCCCCATCGTGGGCATCCTGCTCACCACCTTCATCATGCCGACTTCATTGCCCCTGCTGGGCATGCTGTTCTTTGGCAACCTGCTGAAGGAAAGCGGTGTGACCAACCGCCTGGCCGAAACGGCCCGTACGTCTCTGATCGATATCGTGACCATCTTCCTGGGTCTGACCGTCGGGGCCTCCACCCAGGCCACCGTCTTTCTGACCAATGAATCGCTGCTGATCTTCGGATTGGGTGCCGCCAGTTTCGTGGTGGCCACCTTCAGCGGGGTGCTGTTTGCCAAGGTGATGAACTTCTTCTCCCCCGAAGGGGATAAGATCAATCCCCTGATCGGCAACTCCGGGGTGTCGGCGGTGCCTGACAGTGCCAGGGTGTCGCAGCATGTGGGACTGGAATATGACAAGACCAACCACCTGCTCATGCATGCCATGGCCGCCAACGTCTCGGGCGTCATCGGCAGTGCCATCGCTGCAGGGATTCTGCTGAGCTTTCTTACTTAGGTTGGCTTTTGGTTTTTGGCTGTTGGTTTTTGGCTTTTGGTCAGTGGCTAAGAGCCTACAGCTTCAGTCCAACGCCTACAGGCAGGTCCGTGCGAAAAACCGCAGCATGCCCAGGGTTTCGTCCCGTGCTTCGAGGTAACCCATGTGCCCGGACTCTTTAAGATAGAGACAGTAAGAGATGGCAGGGATGCCGCTGAGCTCGCGGATGGTCTCGAAGGGTACCCGGCTGTCTTTCTGTCCGGCAATAAAGAGCACCGGGCAGTGGAGCGAGAACAGGACATCCCGTCCGTCGCCGCGGTCCCGCATCCCTTCCTGGGCCATGATGACGGCCTCGGCAGACATTTGGCTGGCAGCTGCCACCAGCCTGTCGATCGCCGGCCGCAGCCGATCCCTGTTTCCGGGGGCGAACAATTCCGGGATGAAGCCGAAAAGAAAGCCCTGGCGGTCCTTGCGGATCAACTCGATCGCCCGGGTCCTTCCCGCTTTGGCCTCCGGGCTGTCGGGCAGGGCAGTGCTGTGAAACAGCCCCAGGCCCCTGAGCATGGCCGGGTATTTCCTGGCAAAGGCCAGGGCGACATACCCTCCCATGGAGTGGCCAACCATCACACATTCCCGGACACCTTCACGGGCCAGGACCGCATGCAGCACTTCCGCCATGGCGGTCATGGAATGGCCCTGCCCCAGGCATTCGCTCCTGCCGTGGCCCGGCAGATCGGGCATGATGACCCGGGAAGAGGCTGACAGCTCCCCGGCAAAATCGGCCCAGATGGCAGAAGACTCCGTAAAACCATGCACAAGCACCAGGGCCGGTCCCGACCCGGTGGCTTCATAATGCACCAGTGATCCGTCAAATCGTAGGTTCATTGGCTGTTGGTTGTTGGCTTTTAGCTTTTGGTTGTTGGCTTTTGGCTTTTAGCTTTTGACTTGGTTTTTAGCTTCTGGCCAAAGGCCAACCGCCAGCTACCTCTCAAACACCAGATACCCCCAGGGGTCCAGGATCAGGGACGTTCCCTCCTGCAGCTCCCAGGGAGCTCCGGAGAACAGTTCGGTGTAGGATCCATGGAAGTCCTGCCCGGAAAAGCCGACCTCCAGTTCCTGGTCCGACAAATTCAGCACCACGAACACCTTGTCGTTCTCCTTCTCACGGACAAAGGCAAAAACGCTTGCATCATGGGTGGTGGGCACCCGCTGTATGCCGCCCCCGGCCAGGCCGTTCCACAGGGCCTGGTTGCGGTGCTTCAGCCGCAGCAGCTTTTTGTAAAAATCATGGTAGGCATAGATGCCCCAGTCGATCTGGTCCTTTTCAAAGAAGGCCAGCATGCGGTCAAAAGCGGCTTCCTGCCCGCTGTACAGCAACACCATGCCCGGGATGGTGGCGGTGAGCACCGCAAAGGCCTCGACCCCGGCCCCCAGCCGGCTGAATTCGGTGCCTGCCCAGGAGTTCTCGTCGTGGTTCGTGATGAAGTACATCTTGTAGCTTCCTTCCGGGAAACGGTCCGCCTCCGGACCGAAGAAATAATCGTCCAGAACCCGGACCGTTTCTTCCCCGGCGGCAATGCGGTTCATCAGGTGGTGGAAGTGCCAGCCGTAGGCCATTTCGAAGGCGTCCAGGTGCAGTTCAGGATTCTCTGCTTCGGCCAGCATGAATACCGGCCTGATGGCCTCCAGCTCAGCCCGGGCCCGGTTCCAGAAGGCCGTCGGCACCATGTCGGCCACATCGCAGCGAAAGCCGTCCACATGAAGCTCTTCCACCCAGAAGCGCATCTCCCCGATCATCGCATCCCACAGCTCCGCATTCCCGTAATCCAGGTCGATCACGTCGCTCCAGTCCTCGACCGGAGGCACGAAGTTCCCGTCCGCATCCCGGATGTAGAAATCCGGACGGGTCACCGTCCACGGATGATCCCATGCCGTGTGGTTGGCCACCCAGTCCAGGATCACGTACATGCCGCGGGCATGGATCTCCTCCACCAGCCTCCTGAAATCCTCCATGGTGCCGAACTCCGGGTTGATCCCGGTATAGTCCTTCACCGAATAATAACTGCCCAGGCTGCCTTTGCGGTTCAACTCCCCAATGGGCGTGATGGGCATGAACCACAGGATGTCCACCCCCATTTCCTGGAGGCGGTCCAGGTGGGTGGCAAAGGCGTTGAAGGTGCCTTCCGGGGTGTACTGCCGGACGTTGACTTCATAAATGTTGGCCCGGACACTCCACTCGGGGTGGTTTACCCGGCTTGTCTGCCTTTCGGCCTCGGCGGCTTCCCGGCAGGAAACACCGGCCCATCCCACGAAAAAGAGAAGGAGGGCCCTGGCAAGGATTTTTCCGGTTTTCTTCATGGCGGTGGTTGTTTTGGTTTTCGTCGGATATGTTTGGCTCCGCAGGGATCTACAACTCGATGCTGCGCGACAGGTAGTCGTCCAGGTCCATCGGCTTGGGACGGTAGTCCTGGTGAAACAGGCTGGAAGAGACCAGAAAGTCGGCCGTGGAACGGTTGCAGGCCGTGGGCACATTGTACAACACGGTGATGCGAAGCAGGGCCTTGACGTCCACGTCATGGGCCTGGGGCTGCATGGGGTCCCAGAAAAACACCATCAGGTCGATCTTGCCCTCCGCCACCATGGCCCCCATCTGCTGGTCGCCTCCCAGGGGGCCCGACTTCAGGCGGGTGATGTGGAAGTTGAGGGCCTCCTTGCCTTCCGATTTGTCTGCCTCGCCGGCATCCTGCAGCGTCTTTTCGATCAGGCCCCCGGTGGTGCCCGTGCAAACAATGTTCAGGCCGGACAGGGCCACCCGGTTCCAGTAGACCCATTCCATCAGTTCTTTCTTGCGGTTGTCGTGCGCCACCAGGGCGATGGTCTTGTGCATGGGCTGTTGGTTTGCTGTGTCTGTGGTTGCCCGGCTAACCTGCCTTTACCAGGAAGTAGTTTTTCTTGCCCCTCTGCACCAGGATGTATGTCCCGTTGAGCAGGTGTTCCTTCGTGATGAGCAGGTCGTCCCCGGCTTTTTCCTTGTTGATGCTGATGCTGTTTTCCTTCAGGGCCCGCCGTGCCTCTCCCTTGGACTTCAATATGCCGGTTTTCTCGCTCAGGAAGTCCACTACGGGAATGCCGGCCTCCACCTCCGTCAGTGCCACCTGGCTCAGGGGCACGCCTTCGAACAAGTCCAGCAGGGTTTTTTCCGGCAGGCCCCTTAAGGTTTCGGTGGTGCCCTTGCCAAACAAAATGTCCGAGGCCTCCACCGCGGTGTCGTATTCCTGCTGCCCGTGGACCCGCACCGTGATATCTTGCGCCAGGGCTTTCTGCAGGATGCGCTGGTGGGGCGCCTGGTAATGCTCGCGGGTCATCGCTTCGATCTCTTCCCGGCCGAACAGGCTGAAAATACGGATGTAGCGTTCGGTGTCCGTGTCGGAACAATTCAGCCAGAACTGGTAAAACTGGTAGGGGGAGGTGTAGCGGGCGTCCAGCCACACATTGCCGCTTTCGGTTTTGCCGAACTTGCCCCCGTCGGCCTTGGTGATCAGCGGGCAGGTCAGCGCCCAGGCCTCCCCGCCCGCCTTTCTGCGGATCAGCTCGGTACCCGTGGTGATGTTGCCCCATTGGTCGGACCCGCCCATCTGCAGGCGGCATCCCCTGGTCGTATACAGGTGAAGAAAGTCGTAAGCCTGTACCAGCTGGTAGGAGAACTCGGTGAATGACAGCCCCGTATCCAGGCGCTTCTTCACCGAATCCTTGGCCGTCATATAACTGACCGTGATGTGCTTGCCCACCTCCCTCAGGAAACCAAGGAAGCTGAAGCCGTTCATCCAGTCGTAGTTGTTCACGATCTCGGCACGGTTTTCCCCGCTGTCGAAGTCCAGGAAGCGCAGCAGCTGCTGTTTGATGGCATGTTCATTATGCCGAAGGGCTTCTTCCGAAAGCAGGTTCCGTTCTTCGCTCTTGCCGCTGGGGTCGCCGATCATCCCGGTGGCCCCGCCCACCAGTGCGATGGGCTTGTGCCCGCAAAGCTGCAGGTGTTTGAGCATCATGATGGACACGAGGTGGCCGATATGCAGCGAATCGGCGGTCGGGTCGATGCCGACGTAGGCCGTGGTCATTTCCTTCAGCATGTGCTCCTCGGTCCCGGGCATGATGTCATGGATCATGCCCCTCCAGCGCAACTCTTCAACAAAATTTTTCTTCACCGTGCGTAATCTTTAGAAGTTATCTCAGGCAAGCCTCAAAATTAGTCACTTTGCGGGATTTTTCTGTACTTTGCAGGTGGATTTTCCATACATTTGGCCTGCTGCGGTCTGATGGGCCCCGGGAGCGGGGCCGGCGCTGCGTCGGTGGGTCAGGTGGAAACAGAAATGAAAGTGATGGGCAACAATGAATCCGGCAGCCGGGTCCTGGTCACGGGCGGCACCGGCCTGGTCGGTTCGCACCTGCTGTATGAATTATGCCGCAGGGGCCACCGGGTGCGCGCCATCCGTCGGGAAGGCAGCCACGTGGAGCTGGTCAGCCGGCTGTTCTCCTGGTACAGTCCGGAGCAGGGAGAAGAACTCTTCAGGCGGATCGAGTGGGTCGCGGCCGATGTGCTGGACCTGCTCGGGCTGAAAGAAGCGCTGGATGGAATGGAATACGTATACCACTGCGCCGCCATGGTGTCCTTCCTGCCGGAGGACCGCAAAGCCATGATGAAGGTCAATGTGGACGGCACCGCCAACCTGGTGAACCTGGCTCTGCAGACGGGGGTGAAAAAGCTTTGCCACTGCAGCAGTGTGGCCGCCATTGGCAAGCCCGACCGCGGCAACCACATCGACGAGACCCTGGTATGGAAGACTTCCTCCACGAACTCCTGGTATGCCATCAGCAAGTACGGGGCCGAACGGGAGGTGTGGCGTGCCTCGGAGGAAGGACTTCCGGTGGTGATCGTCAACCCGACGGTGGTGATCGGACCGGGCGACCCGGGGCGTTCCAGCGCCCAGCTATACCAGAGCGTGAAGAACGGCCTGAAGTTCTATACGAGCGGGGTGACCGGTTTTGTGGATGCCAGGGACGTGGCCGAAGCCATGGTCCGCCTGATGGAAAGTGATATTGAGGCGGAACGCTACATCCTGAGCAGCGAGAACCTGATGTACCGCACCCTTTTTGAATACTTCGCAAAATTTTCCGGTGCCCGTCCGCCCCGTCTCCGTGCCGGACGGTTCCTGAGCGAGATGGCCTGGAGGCTGGAGAAGGTCCGGAGCATGATGACCGGACAGAAGCCGCTGATCACGCGGGAAACGGCCCGCAACGCCAACAACAGAAGGTATTTTAACAACCGCAAGATCACGGCCGCCCTGGACTTCCGGTTTCGTTCCATCGAGGAGGCGGCCGAAAACACCTCCCGCTTTTTCAGACGTTATCCCGTGTACCTGTCGCCCGATTTCCGGATGAATACCAATTGAGGCCTTTGGAGGCACTGCCTGCCGCCATTCAGGTCCTTCCCCCGCCTGCAGCGCCTTTCTTCGCGCTGCCGGTCATGCCGTTTTCCCTGTGCATCAGTCGCCGGGAGGCCATGTACAGGATCAGCAGGAAAGAAAGAAACAGGCCCAGCTTGCCCAGGTAGTTGCCGTGCAGCACGAAATAGGTGATGTGGTGGTTCTGGTTCAGGGTGTGCACCATGGCCACGGGCTCCCACCAGGCAGACTGCTCCAGCACCTCCCCGCGCTGGTTGATGAAGGACGAAATGCCGGTGCTGGCGGCCCTGGCGATGCTCCGGCGCGCCTCTATGGCGCGCAGCCTGGCATACTGGTTGTGCTGGCGGTGGCCGGGGGTGTTGCGCCACCAGCCGTCGTTGGTGATGATGAAGACCAGCCCCGCCCCCCGGTAGTAATACTCCCTCATGTAGTCTCCGTAAACCGATTCGTAACAGACCACCGGGGCCGCCGCATGCCCTCCCGCAGAGAAGACCCCCCGGTGGTCCTGCACTCCCAGGCTGCCCGCCGTGCCGCCAAAGCGCTCCACAAGGCGCCCCACCGGCTGCAGGACCTGGTAGAAGGGCATTTTTTCGATCCCGGGTACGAGTTTGGACTTATGGTAATACGCCGGCGGCTGTCCTGCCTCCACCATGACGGCCGAATTGAACACATCGTACACCAGACTGCTGCCCGGGTCCTGCCGGGCGGTTCTGGGCGCCGGCTCCGAAGGCCCGTAACGGCGGTACACCATGCTGCCGAACACCCAGGTGAGGTCCGCATGCTGGTCCACGTGGTAGCGAACGGCCTGAACCATGGGGTTGTCCTCTGCCTGATGCATCCAGATTCCCTGGGGGTTGGCCCCTTCCGGAGCGACCACAAAGCGGGTGGCGGATCCGGTTTTTGCCTCTGCCAGTCCGATCATGTGACGGACACGGCGGTGCACCTCGTCCGGCGTCCTGGCACGGTCGTACGGGTCGATGGATGGCTGCACCACCACCACCTCCACGGGGTCGTGCTTTTCTTCATAGCTCCCCCACAGGAAGAAGGAAACGGCCGGGGGGACGGCAAATACCAGCAGCGACAACACCCCAAGGATTCTGAGGCGCCTGGTGCTGCCGGCCGTTCCGGCATATTGTTTGTGAGCGGAGAACAGCAAAAGGTTCATGGCCAGGATCCAGGCGGTGCCGCCCGCCACACCGGTATACTCGTACCATTGCACCCAGGAAGGGTAGGCGGCGAAGGCATTGCCCAGGTCGAGCCAGCTCCAGCTCAGATCCCACCGGGCATGCAGGTACTCAAACGATAGCCAGAAGAACAGCAGGGAGGCCTGTCCCTGCCTCCCGGGCAGCACCCGCCGGGCCAGGTGCATCAGCGTGACAGGGATGGCCATGAACAGGGCGTTGAGCACCATGGCCACCAACATGCCCGGGGCGCTGGCATACCAGATCCACCAGGTGGTACAGAGGTTGAAAACCAGGAAGGCCAGCCAGGAAAGCCACAGGATGGAAATGGCCCGGTGGCGGTCACGGTGCTTCAGCAGCTGGTCCTCCACCCAAAGCAGCGGAACCAGGGCGAACAGGGTCAGGAAAGGAAAACCCCTGGCGGGCCATCCCAGGGACAGCAGCAGGCCTGTGAGCAGGGACAACAAAAGGAGCCGGTGACGGTGAATGAATCCTGACATGCTTTTTCCGGACTTAAAAGGTTGATGTGTTGCGTGTGGCGGATGTAAAATTAAGCATTTGATCGCCTGCCACAGAATCCGGCACCCCTTGTCCGACGAAAATTTTTTAAGGGCAGTGTATTAAACTTTGTTTAAAACGGAAAGAAATGCTAATTTTGGCTCCGAACCACCCAAAACCAACCTTCCAAATCTGTCCTAATTGATGACCAAGAGCAAGAGCACGGAGCAGAAGATATTTGATGCCGCCACGGAACTTTTTCTGGAAAAAGGGGTCGACCGGACCAGCGTGAGGGAAATCGCCTCGAAGGCCGGGATCAACCTGGCCCTGATGAACTATTACTTCCGCAGCAAGGAGAACCTGTTCGATGCCATTTTCTCCCAGCTGGTCAAGTCGAATACAAAAACCCTGATCGAGATCCTCGACAGCGACATGCCGCTGGAGGACAAGATCCGCAGCTATGTGGGGGTGTACATCGATATGCTGGGAGAAAACCCGCTGCTGGTGTCCTTTGTGATGGCCATTTTGCACCGCAGCCGGGAACGCATCACCGAAATGAAAGCCATCAGCAACCTTTACAGCACCGAGAGCTTTGCCCGGCAGGTGGTGGAGGAAGGAAAGAAGGGAAACATCCGGCGGACCGATCCCTCGCAGTTGTTTGTGGACATGCTGTCGCTGATCGCCTTTCCCTTTGCCATCCGCCTGCTGGTCATGGACCGGAACAATTATACCGATGAGGAGTTCAGCCGTTTCATCCAGGAGCGCAAGGAGCGCATCCCGGAGATGCTCATCGGCAGCCTGCGTCCCTGAAACCTGAGACTCAGGCCGGCTCAGGCCTGACGTCCGTTTTCATTGCCGTTCCTTTCGCCGGCTTCCATCCCGGCCCGGATATTGTCCGTCAGCTTGTCGTACCGCACCCTGGACAGGGGGGATCCCGCCCGGACCAGCAGTTTTCTGAATTCGCCCTTCTGAATGGATGCCCACCGGTGGTCCTCCCAGCCCATGGGCTGCAAGGGGGCGAATTGCGGCTCCCGGGTAGGCCCGGCCCGGCGGTTGTGGGGGCAGACATCCTGGCAGATATCGCAGCCAAAGATCCATCCCCGGCACTGCTTCCTGAACTCCCGGGGGATGGCATCCTTGCTTTCGATGGTGAGGTAGGAGATGCAGCGGCGGGCATCGATCGTTCCGGGGGCCGTGATGGCTTTCGTCGGACAGGCCTCCATACAACGCATGCAGCTGCCGCACAGGTCGTTGCCGAAGGGCTTGTCGGGCTCCAGCACAGCCGTGGTGATGAGTTCCCCCAGGAAAAAGAAGCTGCCCTTGCGCGGGATGATGAGGCAGGCATTCTTGCCTGTCCATCCGACGCCGGCCCTGACCGCCCAGGACCGCTCCAGCACGGGGGCCGAGTCGGTGAATCCCCGGCTGTGGCTTCCCGGAGCAATTTGCTCCAGAAATTGTCCCAGCTCATTCAGTTTTTCCCGGATCACATAATGGTAGTCCCTGCCCCAGGCATATTTGGCCACTTTCAGCCAATGACCGTCCGCGGGGTCCCCGTTTTCCGTGAGACTTTCCGGATAGTAATTCATGGCCACCACCACGACCGATCGTGCTCCCTCCAGCAGTTCCCGGGGGTCCAGGCGTTTGTCGCGGTTGCGTTCCATGTATCCCATGCTGCCGTGGTACCCTTGCTCCAGCCAGTGGTCGAAGCGGGCAAGGCTGTCCTCCAGCCTGCCGGCCGCTGCCACGCCGAAGGCATCGAAGCCCAGCTCGAGGGCCCGGGCTTTGAGGAGTGACTTGGGGGTGGGGGGCATGGGGGTTGGCTGTTGGCGGTTGGCTTTTGGTTATTGGCTGTTGGTTGAGGGGGGCGGGGTTGGGTTCAGGTGCCCTGGTCGAAGAGGGTGCTTTGACCGGGGTTCCTGATCCGTCCGAGGTGGCGGTAGGCGGTCTCGGTGGCTTCCCGCCCGCGCGGGGTGCGCATGATGTAGCCCTCCTGGATGAGGTAGGGTTCATACACCTCTTCGATCGTGCCGGCATCTTCCCCCACCGAGGTGGCCACATTGGCCAGGCCGACCGGGCCACCCTTGAACTTGTCGATGATGGTGAGCAGTATCTTGTTGTCCATCTCGTCCAGTCCGTATTTGTCCACATTGAGGGCTTCCAGCCCGTAGAGGGCGATGTCCATGTCGATGTTGCCGTTGCCTTTCATCTGGGCGAAGTCACGCACCCGCCTCAGCAGGGCGTTGGCGATGCGGGGGGTGCCGCGGCTGCGCCCGGCGATTTCGCGGGAGGCCTCGTCGCTGATCTCCACCTTCAGGATCCCGGCGGAACGCCGGATGATGTGGGTCAGCAGCTTGGCATCGTAGTAGTTCAGCCGGGCATTGATGCCGAAACGCGCCCTCAGGGGGGAGGTCAGCAGCCCCGAGCGGGTCGTGGCCCCGATCAGGGTGAAGGGGTTCAGGCTGATCTGCACGCTGCGGGCGTTGGGGCCCGTTTCGATCATGATGTCGATGCGGTAGTCCTCCATGGCCGAATACAGGTACTCCTCCACCACGGGACTCAGCCTGTGGATCTCATCGATAAACAGCACGTCGTTGGGCTCCAGGTTGGTCAGCAGTCCCGCCAAATCGCCCGGCTTGTCCAGCACCGGGCCGGAGCTGACCTTGATGCCGACGCCCATCTCGTTGGCGATGATGTGCGCCAGGGTGGTCTTGCCCAGCCCAGGCGGACCGTGCAGGAGCACGTGGTCTAGGGCCTCTTCCCGCTTGCGGGCGGCCCCCACGAAGACCTTCAGGTTCTCGACCACCTTGTTCTGGCCGGTGAAGCTGGAGAAGCTGCCAGGCCGCAGGGCCTGTTCAAACGCCCTTTCGGCCGGGCTTAGCTGGTCTTTTCCTGGATCCAGGTTTGGGTTCATGGGCTGCGCCCCCGGCTTTTTTACCGGGTCAGGAGCAAATGTACAGAAAATTATACTTATTTTGGGAGGACCAGGACGGCAGCCATGGCGATTGAAAAGAGACTGACAGAACGCATTTTTTCACTTACGGGCCAGGACGGCCCGGCGGAGTTTGAATCCCTTGCCCTGGAGGTGTTCCGCTTTCAGTACGAACGCAACCGGGTGTACCGCGAATTTTGCGATGCCCTGGGGCGGCCTCCGGCAAAGACCGGCTGCCTCGGGGACATTCCCTTTTTGCCGGTGGAGGTGTTCAAAACCCGGCGGGTGGCGGCCTTCCCCGGAGAGGCCCGGGCCGTGTTTGCCAGCAGCGGCACCACGGCCGGGCGGGGGGCAGCCGCCGGCAGCCGCTCCCGGCATTACGTGTTTGATCCGGACCTCTATGAGCAAAGCTATTCAGGGGGCTTCCGCCTGTTTTACGGGGAGCCGTCCCGCTACTGCATCCTGGCCCTGCTGCCTTCCTACCTCGAAAGGGAGGGGTCTTCCCTGGTGGCGATGGCCGGCGGACTGATCCGGCAGAGCGGGCACCCTGACAGCGGTTTTTACCTGGACGACCTCGACCGGCTGGATGCCACCCTGCGCAGGCTGGAGGAGACGGGGCAGCGATCGCTGCTTCTGGGGGTGAGCTTCGCCCTGCTCGATCTGGCAGCGGCCCATCCGAGGAAAATGACCCACTCGATCGTGATGGAAACCGGGGGCATGAAGGGGCGGCGGCGGGAGATGGTGCGGGAAGAGCTGCACGGGCTTCTGAAGGAGGCCTTCGGACTGGATGCGGTCCATTCGGAGTACGGGATGACCGAACTGCTGTCCCAGGCCTGGTCCGCCGGAGAAGGACGTTTTTATTGTCCGCCCTGGATGCGGGTGCTGATCCGCGACAGCAACGATCCCCTGCTGCTGACCGACGGGTCACAGACCGGAGGGATCAACGTGATCGACCTGGCCAACCTGTATTCCTGCAGCTTCCTGGCGACGCAGGACCTGGGCAGGCTGTTGCCGCATGGCGGGTTCGAGGTGCTGGGCCGCTTCGACCACAGCGACGTGCGGGGTTGCAACCTGATGGTTTCCTGAAAGGCTTAGAACAGGTACCTGGCGACGAAGTGCAGGGCGACGATGAACATGAACACCCCGCCGAAGAGGGCCGTGCGGCGCGCAAAAGGCAGCCCGAAACTGCTCCCTCCGGCCAGCCCGCCCAGGGTGAACAAGAACACGGACAATGCGACAAATACCAGGGCCATGCCCATGCGGGCCTGCACCAGCCCCATGGCCACCCCGGCCAGCATGGCGTCCATGCTCGCCGCGATGGCCAGCACCACCTGGATCCTGCCGCTGTTGATGTCGAACACCTTGGCGTCCGGCCGGCGTTTCTGGGCCTCGCGGATCATTTTGACCCCCACGATGGTGAAGATGACAAAGGCGGCCCAGGGCTCCATCCCCAGAAACATCTTTTGAAGAAGGCCTCCGACCCAGAAGCCCAGCAGCATCAACACGGTGTGGCTGAGGGTGAACACAATGGCCGTCTGCAGGGGCACGCCCGGGTCGACCCGCCCGGAAACCGAGCTGTTGGCGATGGCTACGGAAAAGCAGTCCATGGCCAGGCCCAGGGCCACGATAAACAGGATCAGGGTGTCCATGACAGGATGTGGGTTCGTGTCCTGCGAAGTTAGTATTTTCCGGGAAATGGGTTTACAGGCAACGGCCGATTTCAGCCTTTCGGACTGGAGTTTGCAGCCAGCAGGGCCACGATTTGTTCCAGGCCTTCGCGGTCGGTTTCGTCAAAGGCATCCAGCTGCTTGCTGTCCACGTCCAGCACGCCGATCAGCTTGCCGCCCGGGTCCCTGACGGGAACCACGATTTCGCTTTGGGATCGGCTGTCGCAGGCGATGTGGCCGGGGAATTGATGCACATCGGGCACCAGGACGCTTTCTTCCCGCCGGATGGCGGCCCAGCAGACCCCCTTGTCCTTTTCCAGGAGCTGGCAGGCTGCGGGCCCCTGATAGGGTCCCACGATCAGCTCGTCCCCGTCGAGCAGGTAGAATCCGGTCCAGAAAAAGCCCGGCATTTTGTGGTGCAGCACGGCCGCGATGGTGGCCATGCGCGAAAGCTGGTTGCCGGGTTTGGAGAGCAGATCACTCAATTGCTGGCGGATGCGCCCGTAGCGGCCCTTTTTTGAGGTGGTGTGCATCGGATGGAGGGTTTGTATGCCAGGTAAACCCCGTCCCCCACGCAATTGTTCACCCGTCCGGTGCCGCTTTGGGGCGTCAGGTTCTTTGCCGGGCCATCTGCAGTAGCCGGCAACGCAGAAAGCGGCAGGAGCCTCCGGACGCCGCCCGGGGCTAGAAGGGGCCGCCGCCCGCAAGCATCGGTCGATGTCAGGGCCTCCCCGGGCTCACCCCAGGGGCTCCAGGGCCACGGTGAAATGCCTCATGATGGGCTTTTCGTCCGCGATGCGGTAGCCACGGCAGATGCGGTCGCGCCGCTGGAAGATATTGCCCAGGCAGGCTGCCACATAGTCCATGTGGTTGTTGGTGTATACCCTTCTCGGGATGGCCAGACGGAGCAGCTCCAGGTCGGGGTAGCGGTTTTCCCGTGTGACCGGGTCGCGGTCCGCCATCAGCGCGCCGATTTCCACCCCCCTGACACCGCCTTCCAGGTAAAGCTCAATGGCCAGGGTCTGGGCCTGGAATTCCTCTTTCGGGATCTGGGGCAGCACCTTCCTGGCATCCACAAACACGGCATGGCCTCCGGTGGGTTCCTGAAAGGGGACCCCGTATTCCTTCAGCCTGTTGCCCAGGTAGGCCACCTGCCCGATGCGGGCCTCCAGGTAGTCAAACTCGGTGCCTTCCACCAGGCCCCGGGCCAGGGCGCCCATGTCGCGTCCGGCCATTCCCCCGTAGGTGACGAAGCCTTCGAACATGATGTTGTACACACTGGCCTTTTCGTACAATTCCTTGTCGCGCATGGCAATGAACCCGCCCATGTTCACGATGGCGTCCTTTTTGGAGCTCATGGTGGCCGCGTCCCCGTATGAGAACATTTCCCGGACGATGTCGCGGATGTCCTTGCTCCCGTAACCTTCTTCGCGGACCTTGATGAAGTAGGCGTTTTCGGCAAAGCGGGCGGCATCGAACACCACCGGGATGCCGTATTTGCGGCTGAGGGCCGATACCTCCCGGATGTTCTTCATGGATACGGGCTGTCCGCCGGAAGTGTTGCAGGTGATGGTGATCAGGCAAAGCGGGATCCGCTCCCGGGGATTGGAACGGTAGACTTGCTCGAGCTTCTCCAGGTCGATATTGCCTTTGAAGGGATGCAGCAGGGTGGTGTCCCTGGCCTCGTCTATGGTGCAATCCACCGCGATGGCACGCCGGAATTCGATATGGCCCTTGGTGGTGTCGAAGTGGGCGTTGCCCGGGATGAGGTCGCCCTCCTTGATCATGGCGGAGAAGAGGACGTTCTCGGCCGCCCGCCCCTGGTGGGTGGGCAGAAAGTAGGGCATGCCCAGCAGCTGGTTGATGGCGTCCTTCATTTTGTAGAACGACTGGGAGCCGGCATAGCTCTCGTCGCCCAGCATGACTTCGGCCCATTGATACTGACTCATGGCGCCGGTACCGGAATCGGTGAGCAAGTCGATGAACACCTGCTCGCTCCTGAGGTTGAAGAGGTTGTAACGTGCCTCCCGGATCCACTTTTCACGTTCTTCGCGCGTGCTGCGGGTCAGTGGCTCCACGGCTTTGATCCTGTAGGGTTCTGCAAAAGGTAGGTTCATATCTGGTGTCGTGTTTCGATGTTGCTGAATGGACTTGTTTCGGAGTTCGGTCGGGGATTCCCTGCCCTTGCCGGGCTGCCGGTCGCTGCGCCGGTCTCCTGGCAGGCCGGGGTACCGGCCGTTTGTCTGCCGTCCGTTGCCGGTTCGCCGGTTGGTGTAATAAAATAAGGGAGGGATGCCGGTCGGGCAATGGCGATCAGAAGCTCAGAAGGGGTAGGTGTCCCTTCTCTTCAGGTTGCGGTAGATCTGCTTGACGGAGCTTGGCTGGTACATCAAATCACATCCTTGGTCAGGCAAATGTAGTAAAAAGTTGAAAAACATGCGCGGGACCGGGGGCTTTTCATGGGGGCCTCCTTTTGGTTTTTTTGTATTTTTACATGGCCGGTTTGCAGGGCGGGCTTATGGTGTGCCGCCTCCCGCGTACACGGGGCATCCCCGGTACAGGCACCGGCATAGGCACCGGAAAACTGCGCCGGACCAAATGAAGAATACATGAAGTGGCTTGCGAACATGTTGTTGCGACTGGCGGGCTGGAAGGTCACCGCCGCCATCCCGGAAGGGGTGAACAAGGCGGTGGTGATCATGGCCCCCCACACAAGCAACTGGGACTTTGTGATCGGAAGGCTGGCCTTTGCCTCCGTGGGGATCAGGATCTACCTGATGATCAAGAAGGAGGCCTTTTTCTTTCCGCTGGGTCCCATCCTCAGGGCCCTGGGCGGAATCCCGGTCGACCGCCGCCACAGCCAGAATACGGTGATTACCGTGACCCATCATTTCGAACAGGCCGGGCGCTTCTTCCTGGTCATCACCCCGGAAGGCACCCGCAAGCGGGTGGAGCGCTGGAAAAAAGGTTTTTACTTCATTGCCCAGACGGCCCGGGTGCCCATCGCCCTGGGATACCTGGACTACAAGCTGAAGGAAGGCGGCATTGGGCCAATAATCCACCCCAGCGGGGACTTCGAGAAGGACTTTGCCCGGATCCGGGAGTTTTACAGGGGCAAGCATGCCCGGCATCCCGGACAATTCAACCTCACGGATTAGCGGAATCCCCGCCCCGTCTGAGGCTGCTCAGGTCGATGCGTACAAACAGGGTGTGCTGCCACAGCAGGGCCTGGTTCCCGCCCAGGTTCAGCCGGCTGTACAGGCTGCTGAACCCGGCTGTCAGCCGGAACTGCTCACTGACATCCATTTTGAGGCCAATCCCGGCATAGCCGCCTACGCTCATGCCGTAATCCCTTTCATAGGAGGACACGCTGGTGGGGGGATAGAACAGGCTGTAGTTCGAGCCTTCGATCCGGGCCTGGTGCGAGCGGATCTTGGTGTCGGTCACCACCGCCCCGGCCTCCAGGTAGGGGTGAAGGTAAGAGGCCTGCGACAGGAAGGTGTGCTGGTAGCCCAGGCGCAGGTCGATCCTTTCTTCGTTCCCCGTGATGGTGTACCTTTCGATGTTGTCTCCCTCGATGTTCGAAAACCGCTCCAGCTTCAGGGTGAACTGGTCCTGGGTCCGCAGCCGCGTGTAGTTGAACTCTCCGATCAGGGCGGCATGCTCCCTGAATTGGAGGCTGGCATAAAACCCCAGCATCATGGCCGGGCTGTAACTCATGGCGCCGGGCAGGCCGTGCAGGCTCACATCATAGCCCACCGCCTGGCGGATCCGGTTGTACTGCTGGTCGTTGTCCAGCACCTGTTGCAGGGAACGCACGCCCCGGGTACCGCTGGTGCCGCCGTTGTAATAATTGGCGGTGGCTGCGTTCGCAAAGTACGCCCCCAGATTCAGCCCGTATTCGAAGGTCCACGGACGGGCTTCGGGATCATCGTCGGACGGGCCTGCAGCCTTCGACGGCAGGCAGGCGGCAAGCAAGCAAAGCAATAAAAGCCCGGCCCGGCCCGGGGTGGGACAGCTGCCGGCAGGGACCGGCAGGGGGTGCTTTCTCTGGCGGTGGCGGGTCATCGGATCAGTCGTTGAATGCCGGGGGCTTCAGGCCTTGTTCTTCAAAATAACGGGACAGCAGGCGGTTGGCGGCCTGGTAGGAGGTCAGGCGGTTCTGTGCCAGCAGCTGCTCCACTTCCGGCAGCAGGCGGGACACCTCCGGGTCACGGTAGAAGTGGCTGATCAGGGTCTCATGGATGCTCTCGTACATGCGGAATTTCTGCTGGGACTCCCGGTTAAGCTCGAAGTAGCCGTTCGCCTTCAGCAGGGCATGGTGTTCCTGTATCATCGCCCAGATGGTGTCTATGCCCGTCTTCTTCAGGGCAGAGCAGACCGTCACCTGCGGCTTCCAGCCGCTGGCAGGGGGGGGGAACAGGTGCAGGGCCCCTTCATACTGCACCCTGGCCAGTTTGGCCTTGTTCAGGTTGTCTCCATCGGCCTTGTTGATGGCCATGCCGTCGCACATTTCGATGATGCCCCGCTTGATGCCCTGCAATTCGTCTCCGGCGCCGGCCAGCATCAGCAGCAAAAAGAAGTCGACCATGGAGTGCACGGCCACTTCCGACTGCCCCACGCCAACGGTTTCCACCAGCACGGTGCTGAACCCGGCCGCCTCACAAAGGATGATGGTCTCCCTGGTTTTCCGGGCGACACCGCCCAGGGAGCCGGCCGAAGGGGAGGGGCGGACAAAGGCGTTGTCATCGACCGACAACTGCTCCATGCGGGTCTTGTCGCCCAGGATGCTGCCGCGCGAGCGTTCACTCGAAGGGTCCACGGCCAGCACAGCCAGCTTATGCCCCCTGGCGGTCAGGTATTTTCCCAGGGCCTCTATGAAGGAGCTTTTACCCACGCCCGGTACCCCCGTGATGCCGATGCGGATGGAGTTGCCGGAATGGGGGATGCAGCCTTCCAGGATTTGCTGGGCCAGCTCCCGGTGTGCGGGGAGGGCGCTCTCGACCAGGGTGATGGCCTTGCCGAGGACCACCCGGTCGCCTTTCAGGATGCCTGCTACATAATCGCCGGCCCCCATCGCTTTTTTCTTTCGCAGACGGAAGGCCCTGGCGGCTTCCTGGTTGATGGCCGGAGGCGGCTCGATGCCCTTGTTGACCTTCAGGGCGGATCCTTTGTCGTCACTGGCGGTTTTTTCCGGCATGTCCGCGGGGTTTTACCCACAAATTTACGCCTTTAAAACCGGATTGAACAATCATTTCCCTGCTTTGTTTTTTTTGCTACCTTGCGTTTCTGACCGACCGGCAACCTGCCCTGCCTGCGATATGGCAGGGTTGACCGGCATAACCTGACCGATCATGTCCCACACCCTCTTTCGCAAATGCACCCTGTTGCTTTTGGTCCTGTCATTTATGATCCGTCCGGCCCTGGCCTGGTCGGAACACCCCATGGTGGCGTACCCTGTGCTTTCGTCCATCCCGGGGGTGAGGGATGCCGCACCGGTCGAGGTGAAAAGCTTGCAGAGGTTCCTTGCCGAGGAAGAGGAGGGGCTGGAGCGTTTGCTCCGGGACCAGGAGGCCTGGGCCCGGGAGCACCTGCCTTCCTATGCCCCCCGCCCGGATGAGCTGGTCTTCATGGCAACAGGCGATAGCGCCACGTTGCGGAACCGTTTTTTATCCGCCCTTCGTGTCAACCCCCACATCAAGACAGCCCTGTACCTGCACCTCCTGCCCGGGCAGGAGGCCGGCGAGCGGGATACGGTCAGCCCCTATGAGCTGACCACCCTGAGCACCCTGTATGAGATGCTGTTCACCACCTACGTGCGGCTGGAAGAAGGAGAGGGGGTGGCCCCGCTTCATGTGCTGGCCACCGCCTCCGACGAACCCGATTACGGGTTTGACCTCGGGCTGTTCACCGACAACGGGACGGAATGGGGGCGGTACTATGGTTTCGGGGAGCAGCCTTTTGGCAACCCCGGACTGGAATATGGTTCCCAGGCGCCCTTTCACATGGGCTTCTACCACGAATCCCGGCTGGTGTTTGCGGCAGCCCCCTTCCTGAAGCGCACCTATGTCGAGTACCGCCTCCACCTGTACAAAACCCTGTCGGAATATGCCTTCAGCGTGGGACAGGATTACTGGGGCTGGCGGTTCATGGGATGGGCCATGCACTACCTGAACGACATGTCCATGCCCTACCATACCACGGTGATGCCGGCCAAAGGAGCCCTGGGCATGATCTGGATCAACCTCAAGGCCATGCTGGGGTTCCGGCGCAGCTACGACAATGCCGTGCAGCTCCTGTCAAACAAGCATACGGTCTATGAACAATTCCAGTGGCAGGTGTTGCGGCAGGCACACCTGTCGGGGGATGATGCCCATCCTTTTTTGGAAGCCCTGGCCAATCCGGCGGACCCGGAAGGTTATCACGACCGGTTTGCCCGGGAGGTGGCCGCCCGGGAGTCCAACCGCATGGCACGGAAGAACGACCGGCTGCTGCGGAGGCACGTTCCCCGCCACCTGGTATCCGACCCGTCGAATGAGATCGAAGGAAGCCACCAGCTGGAAGGCTTGCTGGATGAGATCCGGGAGGCCAAAGGGGAGGAGGCCGTGGAGGAGATGACCGCCATGATCGCAGAGCGTTTCCGGTCCCTCAGCATGCACACCCGCAGCTTCGTCAGCTACATGCTGGACAGAACAGGGAGGTAAATTCAAAGGCATTGCCATCGAACAGGCCCCGGTCGCTCAGCTTCAGCTCCGGGATGACCAGCAGCGCCATGAACGACAGGGTCATGAAGGGTGCTGTAAGGGGGCTCCCCAGTGCCTTGGCACGGCGGTCGATCCGTTCGTACAGCCTGGCGGTCTCGTGGCCGTCGGCGTCGGTCATGATGCCGGCCACGGGCAGGGGCAGGACAGTCCGGTCCCTGCCATCGCACAGGGCGATGCCGCCCCGGCTCTCCACCAGCAGGTTGATGGCCGCAGCCAGCTCTTCGTCGCTGGTGCCCACGGCGATGATGTTGTGGCTGTCGTGCGCCACGGTGGATGCGATGGCCCCGCTTCTCAGGCCGAACCCCCTGATGAAGGCCAGGGCGGGTGGAGCGGGCCGGTAGCGGTTCATCACCACCAGTTTCAGGATGTCGCGCTGCGGGTCTGCAACCGCCTGTCCGTCCGACACTTTGGCTTCCACGCAGTCCGAACCGGTGACCAGCTGCCCGTCCCGGGCAAGGATGAGGCGGATGTGCCGCCCGGCCGCCTCCACCCTCAGTTCTTCCGGGTCAACGGGCCGGCAGTCGAAGCGATTGGGTTTGGGTCCCTGCCGGTTTGGCAGCAGGGACTTTCCGTTGCGGGCCACCGGCCTGCCGTCTATATAAGTGGACAGCACCCTGAAGTCAGAGAGGTTGTCCACCACGGCGATGTCGGCCGGATCCCCTTCACGCAGCAAGCCGTTGCGCAATCCGTAGTGGGTCACCGGATGGAGGGTCACAGCCCGGACCACCCGGAACAGGTCGAATCCCCTCTTCAGGGCACGGCGGATCAGGGCATCCATGTGGCCGCGGATCAGGTCGTCCGGATGCTTGTCGTCCGAACAGAACATGACCGCTTCCGGATGGCTCTCCAGCAGCCCGGCCAGGGCTTCGAAGTTTTTTGCGGCACTGCCCTCGCGGATCAGGATCTTCATGCCCAGGGCGATTTTTTCCTGCGCCTCTTCCAGGGTGGTGCATTCATGGTCGGTGGTGATCCCCGCCTTCACGTAGCGTTCCAGGGCCCCTCCGGTCACTCCCGGAATGTGGCCGTCCACCACCTTGCCGGCTTCCCTGGCAAGCCTCAGTTTTTCCATGACTTCCCCGTCCCCGTGGATCACCCCGGGATAGTTCATCATCTCCGACAGGTAGCGGATGTCGTCTTCCTTCATCAGCCGCGCGATATCCGCCGGGGTGATCACCGCGCCCGACGACTCGAAAGGGGTGGCCGGTACACAGGAAGGAGCCCCGAAGTGGAACTTCAGCGGCACCGTGCGGCCGTTGTCGATCATGAAGCGGACCCCTTCCATGCCCAGCACGTTGGCAATCTCGTGGGGGTCCGACACGGTGGCCACGGTGCCATGCACCACGGCCAGCCGGGCAAACCCGGCGGGGGTCAGCATGGAGCTTTCGATGTGCACGTGGGCGTCGACAAAGCCGGGAAACAGGAAGGGCTCCCCGTCAGCAACGCGGATTCCGGGAAGGCCTTGCACTTCCGGGGGGGTGGGCTTCGCGGCACCGGCATTTCCTGTGGCAGCGGCTCCTTGCCGGGCTTCGATCCGGACGATCCGTCCGCCCCGGATGTGGACGGTGCCCGGATAGATCCTGGCGCCGCTCACGTCCACGATGTTGCCGGTAAGGGCAAGGCTCCCTGTGGCCTGCTGTTGGTATTCCTGACGCTCTTGCATTCCCTGCCTTACAGTTTTTGCACCCGGACGGCCGACAGCTTGAAGGGGGCGATCTTGGAATGGGGATCCAGCTCGTCCCGGGTGAGTTTGTTTACGGCGGCCTCCCCGTAGTGGAAGGGCATGAACAGCTCGCCCGGCAGTACATGGTCGCTGACCTCCAGGGTGGTCTCCAGCTCCCCGCGCGGGTTGCTGACCCTGACCCTGTCCCCGGGGGAGAATCCCTGTCCGTGGGCATCGTCGGGATGCATCAGCAGGAAGGATTCATTGGCAAAATCATTCAGGGCCTGGTTCTTTCTCGACATGGTGGAGGAGTGGTACTGGTACAGGATCCTCCCGGTATTGAGCAGGAAGGGGTAGTCCTGGCTTACCTTCTCGGACTGTTCGGCGTAGTCGACCGGGTGCAGCTTGCCCAGTCCGTTGGGGGTGTTGAAACGCTCCGTAAACAGGGTCGCCGTGCCCGGGTGCTCCGGGCCGGGGCAGGGCCATTGCAGGGTGCCCTGCTCCAGCCTGTCGTAGCTGATGCCCGCAAAGATCGGGGCGGTCCGGGCGATCTCATCCCAGATCTCCCCTTCGTCCCGGTAATGCCCCAGGGGCTTGCCCATGCGTTCGGCGATCTGGCAGATGATCTGCCAGTCCTGCCGGGCCTCTCCCGGGGGCGTGACGGCCTTGCGCACGCGCAGCACCCTGCGGTCGCTGTTCACGAACGTGCCGTTCTTCTCGGCATAGGCCGCCGCCGGCAGGATGACATCGGCAAAGGGGGTGGTTTCCGTGTGGAAGATGTCCTGCACCACCAGGAATTCCAGCTTGCGGATGGCTTCCTCGGTATGGTTCAGGTTGGGATCGGTCACCATGGGGTTCTCGCCCATGATGTACATGGCTTTCACCTCTCCCCTGTAGGCGGCCTGCATGATCTCCACGGTCGACAAGCCTTTTTCGCCGTCCAGTTCCTCGAAGGGAACCCCCCAGACCCGGGCTACCTTGCGCCGGTTCTCGTCGTCATCCACCGGGATGTAACCCGGGTAAATGGTGGGGGCGGCGCCCACGTCGGAAGCGCCCTGGACGTTGTTTTGCCCCCGGGGCGGGTTGAGTCCGGCCCCTTCTCGCCCGATCTGCCCGGTAATCAGCATCATGTTGATCAGGCAGAACACATTGTGCGTGCCGGTGACCTGCTGGCTGAAGCCCATGCCCGTGCCGATCAGCGGCCGTTTGGCCGTGGCGTAAATGCGGGCGGCTTCGGCCATGAGGGCGGCCGGCACCCCGGTCACCTCTTCCACATATTCGGGGGTGTATTTCTCCACCACCTCCTTCAGGGCATGGAAGGCTTCCATGCCTCCGTCGACCCGCTTTTCGATGAAGTCGTAATCGACCAGGTCTTCCCGGATGATCACCCGGATCATGCCGTTGAGCAGTGCCACATCCGTGCCCAGCCGGGGCTGCAGCCAGATGTGGGCGTTTTTAACCAGGGGGGTCCACTTGGGATCGATGATGATTACTTTGGCCCCGTTGCGCTGCACGGCGTATTTAACGAATGTGGCGGTGACCGGGTGGGTCTCGATCATGTTGTTGCCCGTGATCAGCATGCAGTCGCTCGTCTCATAGTCCTCTATGGAGTTGCTGCCCGCCCCGTCGCCCAGGGCGCGGAGCATGGCGGTGACCGTGGAGGCGTGGCACAAACGGGTGCAGTAGTCCACGTTGTTGTTGCCGAAAACGGTCCGGATAAACTTCATGAAGAGGTAGTTGTCCTCGTTGGTGCACTTGGCCGAGGTGTAGCCGGCCAGGGCCTTGCGTCCGTACTTTTCCCTGATTTCGGTGAACCGCCTGGCAATAAGGTCCAGCGCCTCGTCCCAGGTGGCTTCTTCAAACTTGCCGTTGCGTTTGATAAGGGGTGTTTTCAGGCGTTCGGGGTGGTGGATGTAGTCGTAGCCAAAGCGTCCCTTCACGCATAGCCTGCCGTAGTTGGGACTCACCTCCTCCACCCCGTTGCTGCGGATGATGCGGTTGTCCTTGACCCACAATTCCAGCTGGCAACCCACCCCGCAGTAGGGACAGGTGGTCTGTACCTTATGGAGTCCGTTGCGCACGTCCACCTTGTCGCGGTGGGGCTTTTCCACGATGGCACCCGTGGGACAGAGCTGGATGCACTCACCGCAGCCATCGCATTCGCTCTCGCCCCATTTGTCGAGGCCTCCTATGATGTAGGAGGTGATGCCGCGGCTGGTGAACGACAGCACGTTCTTGCCCTGGACCTCATCGCACGCCTTGATGCAGCGGAAGCACCGGATGCACTTTGCCGCATCGTAGCTCAGCACGGGAGAGGAGTCGTCCCGGGGATAGCCCATTTCCTTCCAGATGGACGGGAAACGCCTGTTCTCGTGTTTGTCCAGGCCGTATCGGGCGGTCAGCTCACGGAACTCATCGTGATAGGCTCCGTCATAAGCCTCGTCGTGCTCGGCCAGCAGGTAGTCGAGCAGGTAGCGGCGCGCCTCTTCCAGTTCCCCGTCGAAGGCGGTCACCTGCATACCCTCTTCCGCCTTGACCGTACAGGAGGCGATCAGCCCCCTCATGTCCTTGATCTTGACCACACACAGGCGGCAGGCGCCGGTCGGGCTCAGTTTCTTGTGGTAGCACAGATGGGGGATGGCAATGCCGTTGTCTTTGGCCACCTGCAGCAGGTTGGCCCCGGCCGTGGTCTTTATTTTCTTGCCGTCGATGGTGATGGTGATCTGTTCTGGCATGGGTCGTCGGATTGGGATTCAAAATGATGGCTCTTGTTTGGGCTGGCAGGGTTCTTCCCGCCGGGAGGTTCGGGGTTCCGGCCCTGGCCGGAAGGGCCGGCTCAGGTCGTCAGCTCCCCGGCAAAAAACCGGGCGGCCGATTGCAGCGGCAAAATGGGAGACTGCCCCAGGGGGCACAGGCTGGTGGACGCCATGAGCCCGGCTTCCCGGACCATGCGGTCGAGGAGTTCCTGCTTGGCGGGGGCCCCGTTGCGCAGGTCGTCCATTTCCCTGACCAGCATGGTGGTCCCGACCCGGCAGGGCACGCACTTGCCGCAGGATTCGTGTTTGAAAAAGCGCAGGCAGTTGTAAAGAAGGTCACGGACCGGGTCTCCCCCGGCCATCACGATCACGGCCCCGGAGCCCAGGGTGGCGCCCTTCTCCCTCAGGTTGTCATAGGTCATCTTTTCATCCAGCATGCTGTCGTCCACAAAGGTGCCGGCGGCCCCACCCAGCAGGGCGGCCTTGAAGGGCCTGCCGTCCTTCATGCCCCCGGCCAGGTCATCGATCAGCTGCCGGAGTGTCACGCCCAGCCCCACCTCGTAGCAGCCGGGACGGGCCACCTGTCCGCTGATGGTAAACAGCTTGGTGCCCGGGGAGCGTTCCGTGCCCAGGCCGCGGTACCAGTCCTTGCCGTGCCGGACAATCAGGGGCACGTTCGAGAGGGTTTCCACGTTGTTGACCAGGGTGGGCATGCCGAAGACCCCTTTTTCTGCCGGGAAGGGCGGCTTGATGCGGGGGTTGCCCCGCTTTCCTTCGAGCGACTCCAGCATGGTCAGTTCCTCCCCGCACAGGTAGGAACCGGCTCCCAGTTTGATCTCCAGGTCGAAGTTGAATCCGGATCCCAGGATGTTTTTGCCAAGGAAGCCTTTGCGGTAGGCTTCTTCGATGGCCCGCTCCGTCTTGCGGATCGAGTCGTGGTATTCGCCCCGGATGTAGATGTATCCCTTATCTGCCCGAATGGAAAAACCGGCGATGATGGTTCCCTCGATATACAGGTGGGGATCCTGCTCCATGATGACGCGGTCCTTGAAGGTGCCGGGCTCCCCTTCGTCGGCATTGACCACCACATAGCGCCGGGGACACTCCTGGCAGCCCCTGCTGGTAAACTTTTTTTTCATGCCGGTGGAAAACCCGGCGCCCCCACGACCCCTCAGCCCGGCTTCGGTCATCTCGTCGATGATGGCAAAGGGATCCATGGTCAGGGCCTTTTTCAGTCCTTCGTACCCCCCGGCCGCCATGGAGGCCTCGATGCTCATGGGGTCGATGCGGCCTGCGTTTTTCAGGATGATTCGTTGTTCCTTGATCATGGCTGTCTTTTTCTGGTTCTGCGTTGCGGCGGGCTGCCCGCCCATCCGACGATGCAAAAAATCAATGGTTTGTCTTTAGGGCTCCTGCCGGCGGATGGCTTCCAGGATTTCCCGGATCCTGTCAGGGCTGAGGTTGTTGTGCACCCGGTCGTTGATCATCATGGAGGGCGCTTCCTGGCATTGGCCCAGGCATTCGGAGACCTCCAGGGTGAACAGGCCGCAGGGCGTGGTTTCTCCGGTCCGGATGCCCAGTTCCTGTTCCAGGAGGTCGATGACCCCGTTGGATTTCATCAGCTCGCAGACGGCCGAGACGCAGACCCGGATGATGTGCCGGCCCCTGGGTTTGAGGCTGAACATGGTGTAATACCCGGCCACCCCGTACACCGAGCTTTTGGTGATGTTCAGATAGTCTGCCGCTGCCTCCAGCGCCTCTTCGGTCAGGTAATGCTGCGGGTGCGCGTCCTGCAGGGCATGCAGGATCATGAGCAGGTTGTGCTGCTCTGGCGCGAATTGCTTCAGAATAAGTTGGGTTGACATATATCGATATGAGCTTTTGATGTCCTGGGAATCAGGGTTCACGGCCTGTATGCAGGCAGGATTTGCCAGAATTCACGCCGTCAAAATACTATTTTTTTTAGAAACCGGGGTGTTCGAATCCCCTGTATTGCAGTGACTCAGCCAGTTTATATTTAGACTGTTTTTAGTTGATTGCCCGCAGGGACCCCGGCCTCTCATCCCGTTGGTTGTCTAAACCCATTCGGCCTTGCCGGAGTCCAGGTACAGGATCATCTTTCTTACCCGGGGGTATCCCATCTCCTGCAACAGGGAGGCGTACTGCTCCATTTGTTCCCGGTGCTTCTGGTAAGCCCGTCCTGTTTTGTAATCGATCACCACGGTTTCGCCGGGAAGGATCACCACCCTGTCCGGCCGGAAGAAGCGGCCCTGCCGGTCGAAAATCCCGGCCTCATGCCGGATGTGAAGGCCTTCTTCAAAATAAGGGGCCACGTCCTTTTGTCGGATCAGTCCGCCGATCTTTTCCCCCCATTCCCGGTACTGTTCCCGGGTGACCTCCCCTTTTGACAGGAGTTGTTTCAGCACCGGCTCCACGTCCTGCCGGCTGAGGATCTGCTCCATGGCCCGGTGCAGCAGGTTGCCCCGCTCCAGGGGGTCTTCCCCGTCGATGACCACGCTGCGTTCGCATTGGTGCGACCTGAGCCGGAGCGCCCGGCTCCAGGGGTTGGACAGGATGCGCCTGTAGGGCGACGGTGCGTGGGGGCTGCCGGCCGGAACACCGGTGGCCGCCTGCATCTCCCCGAAACGGTACACGGCTTCCTCCTCCCGCCACAGTCCCTCCTGCCGGAGGAAGAGGGACAGCATCCCCTGGATCGTGTCGGGCTTGTACGAGCGGGCGGACTGGCTCAGGATGAATAATTTTTCGGAGGCGCGGGTGAATGCTACGTAGACGATGTTGAGCAGGTCGAGCCGGGTTCGTGCCTGCTCCTCCCGCAGGACGTCTTCAAAAGGCGTGTCCGACAAGGCGCTTTCGGTCATGCCCACCCAGGCCGCATCCAGGCCCGGCAGCAGGTTCGGTTCCAGGTCGACCCACTGCCCGGCCCTGGTCGGCTTGTTGTCTCTTTGGCTGGCAAAAGGGAAGATGACCACGGGAAACTCCAGCCCTTTGGACTTGTGGATGGTCATCACCCGCACGGCATCCACCCCGCCGGGAACCACCAGGGAGTATTTGTGCCCGTTTTCCTCCCACCAGTCGAGGAAGTCGGCCGCGGTGGGCCGGTTCCTGGCGGTGAAATCGTAGACCGCATCGGAAAAGAAAGACACGAACGGGTTGGGGGGTCCCGGGCCGGCGAAGAACACCCTGACGATGGTTTCGCAGGTGTCGTAAAGGTTTTGGTGCAGAAAGCCGGCAAACCGGAAGTCGATCCCGTTCTCGCCGAACAGCGCCTCCAGGGGTCCGTGAAGGGGGGGCGGTTTGTCCCTGCGTGCAGCGAACAGCCCCGTCCGGAGCAGGCAGCCGTGCAGGCTTTCGGGTTGGCGGATCCTGCCAGTCTTGACCAGGTAGCCCATGGCCTCCAGGGCGGAGACCTGGTCGCAGGGGTTGAGGATCAGCCGGATCAGGGCCAGGATGAAATTGACCTCGTCCGACTGGCCCAGCAGCAGCGACTCCGAAGAAATGACGGGAACCCCCGTCTCGAGCAGCCTCCTGGCCACCAGGCTGGCCTCGCTGCCCGCCCTGCACAAAATGGTCATGTCGCCCAGGGGGTGGCCGGCCTGCCGGCATCGGTCCACCGCCTCCAGGATGGCTGCCAGGGTGTTCTCCCGGAAAGCCCCGCCGGCATTGTCCACAAAGGAGACCTCCACGTAACCGCCGGCTTTTTTTTCCAGCCCCAGCTGTTCCAGTCCGTCGTACACCGCCTGCTGCGGTTTTTCCAGGAAGCCGCTGGCAAACCGGAAGAAGCGGTTGTTGAACGCAATGACTTCCTGCTTCGAGCGCCAGTTGGTTTCCAGGTTGCGGGAAGCGGCCGAAGCCACCAGCGTCCGCTCCCATTCATCACGGGATGCGGCACGGATCTGCCCGCTCAGCCTGGGAAGCAATGCAAACTGCTCCACATCCCCGTTGCGGAACCGGTAAATGGCCTGCTTGCCATCGCCCACCACCAGGCTGGTATGGCCTCCGGCGAGGGCATTCTCGACCAGGGGCAGGAGGTTCTGCCATTGCAGCACCGAAGTGTCCTGGAACTCGTCGATCATGTAATGGCGGTAGCGCTCTCCCAGCCGCTCGTAGATAAACGGCACCGGTTGTTCCGACACAATGCCGGCGATCTTTTTGTTGAAGTCGGATATGTGGAGCAGGGCGTTTTCAGTCTTGATCTCTTCGAGCACTTTTTCCACTTCGTTGAGTACGGCGACGGGAAAGATGTAACGTCCCACGGCCAGGAGCACCCGGTAGCGTTCTCCCTGCTCCCTGTCCAGGCCGGTGATCTGTTCCGCTGCCACCTGCAGCTCCGCCCGGAGGCCCTCGATCAGGGCCCTGTCTTCGGGTCCGGCCTTGGCCGAATACCACTTGCCCCCCTCCAGGGTCTTTTTGACGTACGAGTTGGGCTCCACCTGCTTCATCCGGGAGGCTGCGGCAATCTTGCGGAAGTAGCCCGGGATCCCGTTTTTGCCATGGGAAAAGGCGTGGTCCGGGATCCCGCTTTTTTCCAGCAGACCCACTGCCCTGCGGGCGACGGACCTTTGCCGTTGTTCGTAGCGGCGCATGTCCGAGCGGATATTGCGGGCGAACCGCTGGAAGTCATCCAGGGACAGGTGGCGGATCTTGTTCAGGGCCCCGCCGGCATCTTCATCCATCAGGGTGCTGGCCAGGTTGGCGATCTGCCGCTCGATACGAAGGTCCTTCTCCTCTTCCACCTGGTTCAGGATGAAATCCACCAGCAGCCGGGTCAGTGCCGCATCGCTGCCTGCCCGGCTGATCAACAGGTCCACCGCCTGTCGCAGCAGGACCCCGGCCTCCAGCTCCACTTCGAAATTGACCGGCAGGCGCAGGTCGAAGGCGAAGGTGCGGATCACCCGGTGAACGAAGCTGTCGATCGTGGAAACGCTGAACTCCGAATAATTGTGGAGGATGCGGCGGAGGACCTCCTCCGCATTGATGACGACCTGTCCGGGGGTGGGAACCGCCAGTCCATCCTCCCCCCATTCCTTCCGCACCTGGTCCAGCAGGGCCCTGCCCCTGGCGGCACTGTCCGGGTCGTCGGGCCCGGAAGGGTCCGCTGCCTCCAGGGCAGCCAGACGTCCCAGCTCTTCGATGATGCGGGTTTTCATCTCAGCGGCGGCGGCATTGGTAAAGGTAATGGCCAGGATGTGGCGCACCCGGGAAGGGTCGTGCAACACCAGCTTGAGGTATTCCTTGACCAGGGTGTAGGTCTTGCCGCTTCCGGCAGAGGATTTGTATATCTGGAACAATCGGGGCACTGGGTCGGTTTGTTTGGGGGGCGAAAGGAGGATCATCCCCTCCGGCCGCCCGGTTCCGGTCAGGGTTCCTGTAATTGCCTTTTCAGCAGGATGATGTTTCGTTTTACCGCCTCCGAACGCATTTCTTCGGGGATGCGTTCCAGGGTTTCTAGGGCCCCGGCTTGCTGCCCGGTGTTCAGGTAGCATACGGACAGGTTGGTCAGGGTGCCCAGGTGGCCCGGGTACATGGACAGCGTCCGCGTGAATGTTTCAATGCCCTTTTCGTAGTCTCCCAGGCGGGTGTAGAGGGTGCCGAGGTTGTACAGGACATACAGGCGGTTGGGATTGTGTTTGTGGGCCAGCTCCATTTTCACGAGGGCCTCGGCCGTCCTGTCCATCTTTGCCAGGGCGACCCCTTCCATGAAAGCCACCGGGGTGGCAAGCTGGTCAAGGGTTTTCCAGGGGGTTGCCGCTTTTCGGGCTTCCCGCAGCATGGCCTCCCAGTCCTCGGTGATCCAGGCCTTCCGGGCTTCAGTCACATGCCTTTCCTGCCGGATGGCCTGCAGACTGAACTGCAGCCCCAGCAACAGCACCGCGATGATGGGGAGCACGACCGGAATGCGCCGCCAACGGAGCGGGCCGGCCTCCCTGTGGCCTTCCTGGTGACGGAGAACGACCAGGGCGGCCACCATGAAAGCGAGCCCCGCCTGGTGGTTGATGCGTTCCAGGGGGAAGTCGAACAGGGAGTTGACATGGTAGCTGACTATCCCCATAAGCAGGAACAAGGCCAGGTATTTCCTGCTGGCCGTTCCCTGACCCCGGATGATCTGTATGGCGTATGCCAGGGGCAGCAAAGCGAAGGCCCCATAAAATAAAAGCCCCGGGATCCCTTTTTCCGAGGCCACCCAGAGGAGGTCATTGTGCGGCCGCAGGTAATTGGTGGGCCCCCCGGGAAACTCATAGGCTGCATAATATTCCTGCACCCCGATCGTGAAATTGCCGGCCCCGGCTCCGGTCAGCGGGTTGTCCCTGAACAGCCGCAGGCTCAGGTCCCATATCATCAGGCGGTTTTGGTTGGCCTCCCCCGAGAAAATGCTCAGAAAACGCCTTGCATAGATGTTTTCTTCGCCCGCCGCCAGCAGCAGGATGACAAAGACGGCCGCCCCCCCGAGCATGGCCAGCCCGATGCGGTTTCTTGTGCGCCTGCCCATGCCGAAGGCATCCGGGAGGATGAATAAAACAGCCACGGCTGCCAGCAGCCCGCCGAGGAGGCCGACGTAGGCCGCCCGTGTCTGCAACAAAAAGATCATGAACAGCAACAGGGCGAGCGATGCGGCGGACAGCCAGCGCCATTGCCGCCGCAGGCCGGCCAGTCCGAAGGCCGCCCAGGGCACCAGCAGCATGAGGGAGCTGGCGTACAGGTTGACGTTCGACATGAGCCCTCTGACCGTGTTGATCTGGTTGCGGGGGTGGAAGCCAAAGCCCAGTTCGCGGACCATTTCCGTAAACCCGATGGTGAAGACCAGCAGGGAAGACAGGATGAACAGCCGTGTCAGCGACACTTCCCACCCGGGCTGTTTCATGAGCAGCAGGACGGCAAAGGCCATCAGCACAAGCACGGCAAAGGTTTTGAATGCGTCGAAATAGCCCGCGCTGGGGTTCACGGCAAACGCCAGGGACAGCAGGGTGACGAGGAGGTAGCCTCCGTAAATCGCGAAGACCGGGTCTTTCAGCAAGGCCGTGTCAAGTTGCCGGAAGGTGTTCCCATGAAGAAAAAACAGGGCCGGCAACAAGAGGAAGGCCAGCAGGGCCGTCATGCGGGGGATCAACGAGATGTCCATGGCCGCCTTGCTGGTGATCAGGGGCAGGACAAGGATGCAGGAACCCGTCAGGAAATAATACAGGAAGGGCCACTGCCATGGTGTCCTGTCTGGTTTCTTCTTTGCTCTTTTTCCCATAGGGTTCGAAATGTCTCCTGCCTGCCTGTCCGGTGATTTCCGGCGGAGGCAGGCCGTACGGATGGTTACAGCCAAGCCAAACTTACGAATTTTTTCCATGCGTCCGGGGCCGGCTCCTGTGGCCTGGAAAAATGGCGTAAAATTCAGCCCCCCCATGCAGCGTTTGCCGTCATTATTACGTATTGTCAGTATAGGTTTTCTGTGCAGCCCGGAGTTGGCCGTGCAGCGCTCTTTGGAAGAATTCGCCCACGGGTTTTTTTAATCCGTATTTTGGCCTTACATTTGGTGGTTGACAGCCACACCGGTTTCAGCGTCCGGGGTTTCCCGGACCGGCCCTGGTGGCCCGGTCACCAATCCGCATTCATTTGGGGAAGAGGAAGGCTTTTACGGAACAGGAACTCATCCAGGGGTGCCGGCGGAAAAACAGGCGGTTCCAGGAACTTTTGTACCACCAGTATTTCGGATTCGGCATGTCGGTATGCCTGCGGTATGCCTACAGCAGGGAGGATGCGCTTGAAATCCTGAATGACAGCTTCATGAAGGTTTTTGAGCACATCAGGACTTTCGACGAGAGCAAACCGTTTAAAAGCTGGTTCAGAAGGATCATGGTCAACACCGCCCTGGATTATTACCGTGCCAACAAAAAATACCGGATCAATACCCCCCTGGAGGAAATCGACCCTGATTCCGGGCAACTGGCCGATGAGCCGGTGGCCCTCGATTCGGAAGATATCCTGGGCTTGTTTGACCGGATACCAGATATTTACCGGGTGACCTTCAACCTATATGAGGTGGAAGGTTACACCCATGATGAGATTGCCGGCATGCTGGACATTTCTCCGGGAACGTCCCGCGCGAACCTGAGCCGTGCCAAAAAAATGTTGCGGGGGCTGTACCTCGCAAAAAAAGCTAATGAACGCCATGAGGCGGTTTGACGAGCAGTTTGCCGACAAGGTCCGGGAGGTCTTTGACCTCTACACCGAGCCTGTCGACCCCCAGGCCTGGGAGTCCCTGAAAGGACGCCTGGGTCAGACCCGCCGTGCCCGGGTGGTTGCCCTGCTGCCCCTGCTGTCCCGTGCCGCCGCGGTCTTGCTGTTCGTTTCCCTTTCGGCCTTGATTTATATGAATGTGCTGCTCCCCGGGGAGGAGGGCCGGCTTGCGGAAGCCTTCCCGGCCGGGGAATCTGAACAGCCTGCAGATGGGGGGTCTGCGTTGTCCGTCCCTGTGGGTATGGGTGCAGACGCCCCAGTTCTCCCTGAAAGGATGTCCGCTTCGCAGGGATACATTCCTGAAGACGCCACCAGTTTTTGGGATGAGAACCCGCCTGTGGAGGCTGCCAGGATCCGGACGGGAGGGACTGTTCCCGTCATTCTGGCATCTGCTGACCCGCCCAGGGCCCTGCCTTCAGGAACCAGCCCGGACCAGGTGTTCGACACCTGGAGGGCTTCCAGCAGGACAGCGCCGGCAGGCCTTCTGGCAGCCGGCCTCTGGGAGGAAGATTCCTCCTACCCTGGCGGGACTGGGTTGGCAGTTTTGGATGTGCCGGGCGGTGGGCCGGATTACGGTTTCAACCTCAGCGTGACTGCAGGCTCCATGATGACCTTCGCCGAGCGGCAACTGGCCAGCGGAATGGGTTTTTCGGGCGGGGTGCTTACCGAGTGGCAGGCATTTCCCCGCATGAAGCTTGCCTCCGGCATGCTGCTGGCTTACCAGCAGTTTGAGGTCGAAGGGATGCCCCTGCGCATGGTATCGGCCCAGGAGATCAACAGCGGACTGGCCTACAATCCCAGCGCAGAAGCTTTTGGGGACCATGCCTATGAATTTCTGGCCATCGACATTCCCCTCAATGTGCAGCTCAGCCTGAACGAATCCAGGAACAGCCAGCTGTATGTTTCTGCCGGGGTGTCTTCCCTGCTGTACCTGCAGCAGCGGGTCAGCGGCTACAGCTCCTCCATCATCACCGGCCAGACGTACAATCCCGTCACGGACCATTACCAGACCTTTTCACATTTCTCGGAAGTGTATCTGGATGACAGCTACGACATCCTGAGCCGGTTCGACCTGGCCCGCCTGCTGAACTTTTCAGTGGGCTACGTGATCAAGGGACAGAACCATTCCACCATCATCGAGCCCTTCATCAAGTATCCCCTGGGCACCATCAGCACCCGCGAGCTGAGAATGGGCATGGGCGGTGTGACGCTGCGTTACCGCTTCGGCAGCGATTAGGCCCTTGCGAATCCCTGTCCGACGATTTGCTTTTCTTTTATACATTTGGGATACCAATCCGTATCCCATGGCCAAACAAATCCTCGTTAAAAAGCAATCCGGAGAAAAGGAACCCTTCTCATCCGACAAACTGCACCAGTCACTTCAGCGCGCCGGGGCCGGTGCGGTCCTGACTGAAAAGGTGGAAGATGCCCTGAGGGACAAGATGTATGACGGCATCACCACGGGGGAGATTTACCGTAAGGCGTTCCAGTTGCTGAAAAGATTCAAAAATGCCACGGCAGCGCGCTACAGCCTGAAAAATGCGATTATGGACCTGGGGCCTACAGGCTATCCCTTCGAACAGTTCATCGGGGAGTTGCTCAGATGCCTTGGCTATGAAGTGGAGGTCGGACAAGTGGTGCAGGGACACTGCATACAGCACGAAGTGGATGTGGTGGCACGCAATGAGCAGGAACAATTCATGGTGGAATGCAAGTTCTACAACAGCCAGGGAAAATACTGCAATGTGCAGGTGCCCCTGTATATTGACTCCCGTTTCCGGGACATTGAACAGCTTTGGCGGCGGCATCCCGGGAACGGGAACCTGCGCTTCAGTGGGTGGGTGGTCACCAATACCCGCTTTACCACCGACGCCATGGATTACGGCAAATGTGCGGGCCTCCACCTGCTGAGCTGGGACTATCCAAGGCACCACGGACTCAAGGAGATGATAGAACAGTCGGGGTTGTTTCCCATCACCGTGCTGACCAGCCTCAACAAGAACCAAAAACAGCAGCTCCTGGAGCAGAACGTGGTGCTCTGCAGGCAGCTGAAACAAAAGACGGGCCTTCTTGACAGCGTGGGCCTCGCAAAGGGGAAAGCCTCTGCCGTAATTGACGAGCTTGATGAACTTCTGGGTACCTGACACCGTTTTCTTAAAAAAGAACAAACCATGAATGCCTTCGGAATTATACGTATGCGGGCCATCCTCCTGGTGGCTGCGATGGTCTTGCTGAACCCGTCATGGGCCCGGGAGCCCGACAGGGTGGAGCCGCCTTTCTGGTGGGCTGGCATGGCGCACACCGGGTTGCAACTGATGGTTCATGCGCCGGATATCGGTGCCACCAGGGTGGAAGTCCGCCATCCCGGGATCCGCATCCTGGAAACGGTGGCGGTGGACAGTCCCAATTACCTCTTCATCACCATGGACATTGCCGATGCCCTCCCGGGGAAGATCCCCCTGGAGTTCCGTTCGGGCGACCGCACCCTGTACTCTTACGAATATGAACTGAAGCCAAGGGAGGAAGGATCCCGTTACCGCATGGGTTTCAATGCCTCGGATGCCGTCTACCTGCTGATGCCCGACCGTTTTGCCAATGGGGACCCGGCCAATGACGACATGCCGGGCATGCTGGAACGGGCCGACCGCAGCAACCCCGACGGGCGGCACGGGGGGGATATACAGGGGATCATCAACCACCTCGACCACATTGCGGACATGGGCTTCAGTGCCTTGTGGATCAACCCCCTGCTGGAAAACAACCAGCCCCGTTATTCCTATCATGGCTATGCCACGACGGATTTTTACCGGATCGATCCCCGCCTGGGGACCAACGGGGACTACCGGCGGCTGGTGGATCTGGCTGCGGAGCGCGGCATCAAGGTGATCAAAGACATGATCTTCAACCATTGCGGGGACCGGCACTGGTGGATGGCCGACCTTCCGTCACCGGACTGGCTCAACCAATGGGATGGGTTTACGAGGACCACCTACCGGATGACCACCCTGATTGACCCCCACGGCGCACAGGCCGATCAGGCCCGCATGGTCAAAGGCTGGTTTGATCACCACATGCCCGACCTGAACCAGCGCAACCGGCTGCTTGCCACTTACCTGATCCAGAACAGCGTATGGTGGATCGAATTTGCCGGCATCCAGGGCATCAGGATGGACACCCAGCCTTATGCCGACCGGGACTTCATGTCGGAGTGGGGCCGGTATGTGATGGCCGAATACCCCAACTTCATGATCGTGGGGGAGGCCTGGACCGGGATGCCCGCCGTTGCCAGCTACTTTCAGGGGGGCAAGCAAAACCATGACGGGTATGATTCCCACATCCCCTCCGTGTTTGACTTTTCCCTGTATGATGCCATCGGCATGGCCTTCCGGGAGACCCAGGGCTGGGACAGCGGCATGATGCGCCTGTACAATTCCCTGGCCCGGGACTTTCTTTACCCCGATCCCTACAACCTGGTGGTGTTTGGCGACAACCACGACACCGACCGGTTCTTCACCCGGGTGGGGGAGGATGTGAACAAGCTGAAGATGGCCCTGACCCTGATCTTTACCACCCGGGGGATCCCCCAGATGTATTCCGGCACCGAGCTGCTTGAGTCGGCATGGGAGCATGACGGGCATGGCCACATGCGGACCAATTTCCCCGGAGGCTGGCCCGGAGATCCCGTCAATGCCTTCACGGAGGCCGGCCGCAGCAGGGAGCAGAACGAGGTGGTCGGCCACATCACCACCCTGTTGCAATACCGCCGCAACAACCCGGTAATGCATTACGGCTGGCTGAAACACTTTGTTCCCGAGGACAATGTCTATGTCTACTTCCGTTACCACGGCCGGGAGGCAGTGATGGTGGTGCTGAACAACAACGACCGGGACCATGAGCTTGACCTTTCCCGCTTCCATGAAAGCCTGCAGGGGTTTACCGGCGGGACGGACATCCTTACGGGCAGGAGGCTGGATGGAACAGGCCGGTGGGTGGTGCCGGCCAGGGCTTCCATGGTGGTGGAGCTTTTCTAACGCATTTCCGTGTGCACGTTCCCGGGTTCCTGGTTGGTCCAGTACAGCATGAACCAGTTGTACTGAAAGTAGATGGGGGAGGGTTCTTCCATGTTTTTCACCATCAATTCGTTGGGATAGGCCACCATGACGGGCTCCCCGGGCTGCCAGTTGGCAGGCGTCTTCACATTGTAGTTGTCATCGGTTTTCTGCAGGGCAATCAATGTTCGCAGGATTTCCCGGGTGTCGCGCCCGATCTCGCTGGGGTAGAAGAAGACCGCCCGGACTTTGTTGTCGCGGTCGATGAGGAAGACCCCCCGGATGTTTTCCCCATTTTTGGCATTTGGGTGGGTCATCCCGTAGAGGTTGCAAGCGGTGTAATCATGGTCATCCACCAGGGGGAAGCTGATTTTCACGGGTCCCCGGTTTTTGAAATCGACCTCTTCCAGCGCTTCTTTCCAGCGGAAGTGGGTCTCCAGGCGGTCTGTCGACAACACCACGAGGTCTGCGCCCAGGCGCCGGAAGTCCGCCGCCATCCATGCCAGCTCCAGTATTTCGGTGGAACACACGGGGGTGAAGTCGCGCGGGTGGGAGAACAGGATCTTCCAGTTTCTGCCGTAGTCGGCGGGAAAATGTATGGGTCCGTTGGTGGACCCGGCCACAAAGGCCGGGGCCTCGTCCCCGATGAGGGGAACACGGTTGTTATTGTCGTTTCTGTATTGTGACCAGGCGGGCAGGGCCATGAGCAGTCCTGCCAGCAGCAGCAATGGTATTTTCTTCATAATGTATTTAATGTTTGTGGGTTTACACGGCAAATGTACGGCAGGACCAACCCCCCCGGTGAGGACAAATTCGCCGGAAGATGGGATTAATCCACCGCCGGCTGCAAGCACGGCGGGGAGGGGGACAAATCATGCAAAAAATGGGATTTTTCAACTGCTTAAGGGTCTTTCAGGACCCGGCCAGCCGGGACGGGATTAGGCCGGATGTCGGAAGGGCGCTTACCGAACAGTGCCTTGAAGGCCCTGGTGAAATAACCGGGGTCGGAGAACCCGACCATATAGGCGATCTCGCTGATGCTGCCTGCATCCTGTTCAATCAGGGTCATGGCCCGGTGCAGGCGGATGGAGCGGATCAGGGTGACGGGCGACTGCCCGGTCAGCGCTTTCAGCTTGCGGTGCAACTGTGACTGGCTCATCCCGGTCTCCCCGCAAAGTGCTTCCACCGAAAAGAACTCATTGCCGATGTTCCGCCCGATGACACCCACCACCTTGTCGATGAATGCCTTGCTGCGGGAGTTGACGGATGCCTCCTCCGGCCAGATGATTGCCTGGCCCGAGAATCTGGCCTGCAGGGCCTTTCGGCCTTCAATCAGGTTTTTGACCCGGGCGCGCAACTCTCTGGGATTGAAAGGTTTCACCAGGTAGTCGTCTGCCCCGTTTTCCAGGCCGTTGATCCGGTCCGCCTCTGCCGCCAGGGCGGTCAGCAGGATGACGGGAATATGGCTCGTCTTGTCGTTGGTTTTCAGCTGCTCACATAAGGCAAACCCATCCATGCCCGGCATCATCACATCGCTGACCACCAGGTCCGGCATGACCTCCCCGGCCCGTTTCAGTCCGAGCATAGCCTGCCCGGCGCCTTCCACATGATAACCGGTACCCAGGCTGTCCCGGATGTAAAGCATCATATCGGGATGGTCTTCCACGATAAGCACCAGGGGTTTATCCCCGTCGGATGGTGCGGGCTCCTTCCCCGGCCTCGTCAGTTCATGGCCTGGCGCCTCCAAGGGGCTTTCTTTTGCATGAAAGGCTGTGCCAGGTGCCTGGCTCCCGGAGCCGTCGTTTTCGGTATCCCCGCCGCCCCCCTTGACAACCAGCTCGTTGGCAGAAAAATGGTCCGCTCCGAGGGGAAACCTCAGGCCGAACACCGTTCCCCTGCCGGGCTCGCTTTTGACGGCGATGCTGCCATGGTGCGTCTTCACAAGCTCTTTCACATAGGCCAGTCCGACACCACTGCCTTCATGCTCCCTGTTCAGGCGGTTGTCGACCTGATAAAACCGGTCGTAAATGTAGGGAAGCTTGCCGGCCGGGATGCCGATGCCCGTATCGGCCACGGAAACCTCCAGCATCCCTTCGTGTTTTGCCCCGTTGACGCCCGCTGCCTTGTGGCGGCCGGTCGGCAACAGGCATGCCCGCACCGTGATGCGTCCACCGGCCGGAGTGAACTTCATCGCATTTGACAGCAGGTTGTTCAGGATCTTTTCCAGGATATCCGCATCAAAATAAAACCGGGATACGAAGGAGGTTTCCTGCAGCTCCGGACCTGCCTCCAGGTGGAGTCCGATGTTTTTTTGTCCGGCCAGGGTGGCAAAGGACATAACCACCCGGTGCAGCAAGCCATTCAGGTCGCCCGGCCCGGCATGTAGACGGAGGTTGCCGCTTTCCATCCTGGACAGGTCCAGCAACTGGTTGATCAGCTGCAGGAGGCGGTTGGTGTTGTCGTGCATGATGCCCAGGGTCTTTTTCTGGCGGACGTCGCCCGTTTGCTCAAGCATTTGCTCAATGGGTCCCTTGATGAGGGTCAGCGGGGTGCGAAATTCGTGCGAAATATTGGCAAAAAATCGCGACTTCAGGTGGTCCAGTTCCTTGAGCTTTTCTGTTTCGATCCTGGCGATGTTCATGTCGTTGCGCAGTCGGATGCGGGACAATTCGTAGCGCCTTAGCCGGGCAAACAGGCCCAGGCCCAGGACAAGGTAGGTTGCCAGCAACCAGGGACTGCGCCACCAGGGCGGGCGAATGACAATGGAGGCCAGGGCCACCTGGTCGCTCCAGAGTCCGTCGTTGTTGGTTCCGCGAACCTTCAGGGTGTAGTTTCCTGGCTTCATGTTCGTGAACGTGACGCGGCGCTCCTTTCCCAGGTAAATCCAATGTTCTCCCTTGGTGGTCATGGAATAGGCAAAGCGGTTTTTATACGGGGCGGCATAATCCAGGGCGGCAAACTCCACGATGAAGCTGTTTTGCGTGCCAGCGAGGCTTATTTTCCCGGAACCCGACAGCCAGGCCCAAAGCCGTTCCTCCTCCCCGTCCATCTCAGAAAGTACTTTAAAGCCGGTGATGACGACCGGGACCATCCTTTCCTTGTGCCTAATGCGGGAGGGAAAGAACTGGTTGTAACCGTTGATCCCGCCGAAAAACATCTCTCCCGAAGGGGCCCGGTAAAAAGCCCCGCTGTTGAACTCATTGCTCTGGAGTCCGTCGGATACGGAATAATTGGTGAAGGTGGCACTGCCCGGGTCGAACGAAGACAGCCCGTGGTTTGTACTGATCCAGAACCGCCCCTGTTGGTCCGGCAGGATGCCGTACACCATGTTGTTGGCAAGCCCGTCGCCTTCATGATAATGGGTTATGCTCCCGCCGGAAAGATCCAGCCGGCTGATGCCCCCTCCCCCGGTGGCAATCCAGAGGACGCTGTCCGGGTTGTCCGGGTCGGGCAGCACGGCCTTGACATGATGGAACAACAGCCCTTCCTCTCCCTTGCCCATGATATGGGAAAAGCGGCGGGTGGTGGTGTCGAAGTGGTGGAGTCCGTCCCGGGTCCCCACCCAGAATCCTCCCCCGGCGGCCGGACAGAAGAACGGGAAGGAAGGATCCAGAAAATCGTCCAGGGGATCCTGGTTGTACCGGTAGTGCTCGAACTGCCCTGTCTGTGGATGGAAAAGGGCCAGGGTGTTGGGGGTCAGCACCCAGACTTCGTCCCCGTCCGGATAGACGGCACACACCCGGGGCTCGGTGCTCCCCCCGGAGTCTGTCAGCCCGGTGGGGAACAGGTCCTGCCGGAAGGTGTGGGGATCCATGCGGACGAGTCCGGCGCCTGTACCCAGCCACAGCATGCCGTGGGCATCTTCCCGGATGGAAAACACAATGCGGTTCCCTTGTTCCCTCATCCCCTCAAGGTGTACCGGTCTGAAGGAGGCGGCGCGGCGATCCACCCTCAGCAGGTTATCACTGGTGCCCACCCACAGGATGTCGTCCCCGCCTGACTGCAGGTGGAACGCACGGATGCTGAAATCCCTGACGCTGAGACCGGGTTGTGCCTCATGCCTTGCATCCGCGTGGTCAAACTTGTGTGTCATGGGATCATACAGGGAAATGCCCATCCCGTTGCTGCCCACCCACATGCCTCCCATGCGGTCGGCGTACAGGCTGATGTGCCATGCCCTGGCCAGGCCGGGGGCGTTTTCAGGATGGATTCGTTGATGGGATCCCGAAACCGGGTCCACGATATGGATGTCCTCCCCGGTCGTGACCCAGATCTCTTCCCGGCCATTGTTCTCATAGACAGCTGCTTTGTTGATGTGTCTGAGTGATCCGGGTTGGCCGGCCGGCACAAAGGGCATGAAGGCCTGGTGTTCGCTGTCAAACCGGAACAAACCGGATCCGTTGCCCATCCACACCTGCCCCTTGGCATCTTCGAACAGTTCGCGCCCACCCGTCAGGGATCCGGGCACCCTGTCCCTGTCTTCCGTTCCTTCGTCGGCCGCCACGGCAAGAACGGGGACCTGCCGGAAAGCAAACAGGCTGTCGGCCGGATCTAGGGTCATGATATGTCGCGGGGTGGCGACCCAGAGCTGTTGGTGGCGGTCCACCAACAGGCTGTTGACCTTGATGATCCCTTCCGGCCAGCCCCGGGCCTGTTCCCCAAAACGATCCACCCGGACCCCGCCCGGGCGAAAGGTTTTCTCCCCGGGCAGCAGGCTCAGCCGGTTCAGGCCGCCCCCGTTGGTGCCCACCCACAGGCTGCCTGAGGGGTCCATGCTCAGGCTCAGGATGTGGTTGTGGCTGATTGAACCCGGAACACCCGGTTCGTGGTGGAAGAGGGTAAAGCTTTGGTCGGCGGGGTTGAAAAGATGCAGGCCCCCTTCAAAGGTCCCCACCCACAGCCGCCCCTGCGGATCTTCGTACAGGCAGGTAATGTGGTTGTCGGACAGGGACCCCGGATCGGTGGGATCGAAGCTGAAGATCCGGAAGGTGTACCCGTCAAAGAGGTTCAGGCCGTTTTTTGTGCCGATCCACATGAACCCCTTGTGGTCCTGCAGGATGGCCGACACCAGGTTTTGTGACAAGCCATCGTTGACGGTGATGCCCCGGAAATAATAATCCCCCGGACCTGCCGCCATGACCTTCGGACAGTCGTTGCCACCGAGGAACAGGAAGCAGGCCGCGCAACAAACCCACAGAATCAAGGTTTTGCTCATCCGGGTGGTGTCATTAAGCAATCAAACCACCCCCGGTCATTCCGGGTTTATAATATGGCTTAATTAATATATAAATATACGAATAATATTAAACAAGTGTTTGGTTGTGTAAAAATAAAGGAGGCAGGGGGGTGGTTAAAAATTGCGATATTTGCTGATGCCGGTCATGTGCCGTTGCCAGGGGGGGCTCCGCGATGGCAGGCCCTTTCCCGGGTCCAAAACCTTTTTCTGATGCAAACCGGATACAGCAAACCGTCCAGCCGCTGGTCCCTGGCCGTCATCCTGGGCCTGGCCCTGCTGGTCACGGGCATCAACCTCAACCACAAGCTGTGGAACGACCCCATGCGGGTCATCCAGTGGGATATCAAGTCCTACTACGCCTATCTGCCGGCGGTCCTGATCCATCATGACCCCGGGATGGCGTTTACCCGGGATGACCCGGAGTTTTTTGCCGACAAGGTCTGGGCCGTGGAGAGCCCGTCGGGCGGGCTGGTTTTGGTGATGAGCATGGGCATGGCGTTTTTATACCTGCCTTTCTTCCTGTTGGGGCACCTGGCGGCCTGGGCTTCCGGAGCGCCCCTAACGGGCTACTCACCGCCCTATGCCTTCTTTTTGGTGTTCTCCGGCCTGGCCTGGCTCACAGCCGGGCTCCTCCTGTTGCGGCGCTTGTTGCTGCGGTATTTTTCCGACCCCATCACCGCCCTGGTGCTTCTGCTGCTGGTGGCAGGAACCAACCTTCTTTATTACAGCACCCTGGAGGCCCCCATGACCCATGTTTACAGCTTTGCCCTGTTTGCCGGCTTTCTGTGGGTGACCCTCCGGTGGCATGAACGCCCCGGGGTGGGTAACAGCCTGCTGCTCGGATTGCTTGCCGGGCTCATTGCCCTGGTGCGGCCGACCAATGTCGTGCTGCTGCTGGTTTTCCTGCTGTGGGATGTGGGCGCGGCAACCGGGCCCTGGCAGCGCGTACGCTTCCTCTTTGCCCGGTGGCCCCTGTTGCTGCTGATGGCCGTGGCAGCCCTGGCTGTCTGGCTGCCGCAGGGGATCTACTGGCAATACAATACCGGGCAATGGCTTTACTACTCTTACCGGGACGAGGGCTTTTTTTTCCGGAACCCGCAGATCATCGACGGACTCTTCAGCTACCGCAAGGGCTGGCTGTTGTACACCCCTTCCATGGTCCTGGCCCTGGCGGGCATCCCCCTGCTGTGGCGCCATGCCCGATCCTGGCTGGTTCCGGTGTCCGTCTTTATGGTGGTGAACCTCTATGTGGTGTTTTCCTGGTGGACCTGGTGGTATGGGGGCAGCTTCGGGCAGCGGCCCCTGATCGAATCGTACGCCCTGCTGGCCTTTCCCCTGGCCGCCTTGTTCACCCGGGCGTGGGGAATGGGTTCCTCCCTGAAGCGGGCCAGCATGCTGGTGTCCCTGCTGCTGGTCGGGCACAGCCTGTTCCAGACAGCACAATACCATTACGGGGCCATTCACTGGGATGCCATGGGCAAAAAGGCTTACTGGGCCTCCTTCGGGCGGCCCGGTCCCCTGCCGGGTTTCCGGCATGTGCTGGAGCCCCCCGATTACGACCGGGCCATGCAGGGGGTTTATTCCCTGGAAACACCCGCTGCCGCCCCTGCCCCGACGATTCTGGATCAGGTCATGGTGGGCATGGAAAAACGCACAGGCGACCGGCAAGCCTTTGTGTCCGATTGTGGCCGCTATGTCTTCTCGGGCGGTCCCCTGCAGTCTCCCCGCCACGCCTACCAGGGCACGCACGGGCTGCGTCTGGGAAGGGGCGAGGGCTACGCCCTGTTGGGGCACCTGAATGTGTCGCCCGGACAGCGCTGGCAGGTGTCGGTCAAACGGCGTTCCTTATGGTTTTCGGGCGAACTGGCCCTGTCCGGCAGGGGGGATGGACAGCTGTTTCAGTCCACGCGCCTGGGACCCCCTGCGGGGAAGTCCGGATGGGACTCCCTGTTCCTGGACGTGGTCATTCCCCCGGAGGGAATCGATTCCCTGGCGGTCTATGTGCGCAATACCAGCCTGGTGCCGGCCTGGTTCGATGGGCTGATCCTCCGTCAGGTGGAGCTTCCCTAATGCAGCACGGTCTCCAGCACCTGCCGTGACCGGATCTCCCGGACGCCTGACAGGTGGTGGCGAAAATAATCCAGCAATTTACCGAGCAGGACCCTGCGCATAGGCGCCGGCACATGCAGGTCCGGCAAGTCCTCAAAGCCTGCCATGGCCACCTCATGGAGCAGGCGGCTCTGCTCCCGGTCCAGGCAGTCGTTCCCGGCCTCCTGCACCGGCTGGAACAGCCCTTCTCTCAGGTTGAAGAAGGCGTGTGCGTCGTCATGGTTGTTGCGGGGCTGAAACCCCATGAACCGGCTGTACTGCAACAGGAACACCAGGTGAAAGTTGGCCACGGATCCCTTGTGGCCGTCAAGGAACCTCAGGGCCCCGGTGATGTGGTCGAACAGGGGCGCATTGGGGTCCGACTCATGCAGCGATTGCAGCATCACCTCGGCCAGGAACAGGGCGATGGCCGATTTGACCACTTCATAGGGGATGCTGCCGTACGGTTCCGGGCAGTGGATCTCCCGGATGCGTTGCAGCCCGCCCCTTTCCTTATGGTAGGCGACCAGGTCCACCGGGGTGAGCGGCTGGAAGAGGTTGTGCCTCACCCGTGCCCGGGCCTTTCTCACACCCGGTACCAGGTAGGCCTGCAGGCCCATCTGCCGGGTGTAGATGCGGGCGATGAGGCTGGTTTCCCCGTACCGGATGCTGTGCAATACGATGCCCTGGCTTTTTTGTATCATCGTCGGATGGGTGGGGAGCCCCCGCCTGCCCCCTCAGTTGATGAACAGGATTTTGGTGACCATGGTCTCGGAGCCGTCCTCGTTGGTTGAAAAGACAAGGTACACCCCGGTGGCCGGCCGCCGGCCGAACAGGTCCTGCCCGTTCCATACCGCCTGCCCGCCTTCGGCAATGGTTTCATGCACCAGGTTGCCGCTGATGTCCGTGACCTTCACCCGCGCATTCCCGACCAGCCCGCGTATGGCTATGTATCCGCTGTGGTGGGGCCTCACCGGGTTGGGAAAGGCCACAACCTCCCCATGTTCAAAGCCCCCGGCCGTGGCCAGTCCGCGAAAGGATGCCAGTCCGCGGTCGGTGGCAAAAAACACCTCCCCTGTCTCCCCCATAATTTGGATGTCCAGCACATTGTTTGAAGGGAGGGGGCTGTTTTCAGCCGTGAAGTGAAAGAGGGTCTCCCTGGCATCGGCCGACAACAGGAAAGCCCCTGAGCGGGAAGTGCCGAACCATTTCTTGTTGGCCCCGTCCACCGTGATGGCATTCACGGTCTCGTCCTCCAGAAGGTAGCCTGCGAAGCCGTCCTGTTCCTCCACCACGATAAGCTGGGCGACGAAGGCCTCTCCTGAAAAGGCCCGCTGGGGGGCATAGAACACGGCCACTCCGGCGTCGGTTCCCACCCAGACGTAACCGCTGTGGTCCACTGCGATGCTGTAAATCTCGTTGCTGGGCAGGCCGTTCTGGGTGGTGAGCCGCCTGGCCTGGAAGCTGGTGCTGCTGTTCAGGTCGTCTTCCCTGAACAGGAAAATGCCGCCCCCCTGGTGCAGGATCACCCATTTCTGGCCGGACTGGTCGATGGCGAGGCCGCCGACCACCATGCCGGTGGGTACCAGTCCGTTGCTGCCGAATGCCATCCAGGAGCCGTCCGGTTTCATGACCGACAAGGGGCGCTGTACCTGGGAGTTGGTGACCCAGAGGTTGCCCTGCCGGTCCAGGGCCGAGCCCCCGGTGCGGGTAAAGTCTTCAATTTCAAAACGCTGTTGCAGGGTGGAGTTGGTATGGTCGTACCGTGCTTCCACCCCGGTAAGGGAGACCTCCAGCAGGCCGCTGCTCCAGCTGGAGGCAAAGGCGCGTCCCGGACGGGACGGGTCGGCCGTGATGTGGACGATGTCCCAGACGAATTCCAGCCCGGGAACGGACCAGCGGTCGTAATGGCTCCATTTTTCCTGTCCGAAGCTGATGATGCCATCCTGGTTCCAGCTGTTGGAGCCTGCCCGGGAGATGTCGCCAGGCGCCACCCACAGCCGGCCGCCGGCTGCATCCAGGGCAAAGGACCCGGGGGTAGGGGGTCCTTCCGGCACGATCGACTCGAAGCGGTCGGGGGCATGCTCCCGGACCAGTCCCATGTGCCGGTCCCCGGCCCATATCTTTTGCTGCCCGTCGATGAGGGCATCCAGCGGCCTGGCCTGGCGGTCGGCATAGAAGCGGTAATGACGGATGCGCTCCAGCCCGGGCGCCCATACGTCAAGATAGTCTTCCGAGGCCACCAGCAGCAGGCCGCGGCTGCTGCGCAAGGCATTCTTACGCTCAAAATAGGTCACCTCCGTGAACGGGTCGAACAACGCCCAGCCCTGCCCGTCGCCCACATAAATAAAATCTCCCTGGGCGTTGCTCAGGTTGGCCAGTACCTTGCCGTCGAACCAGGCCACCAGGGTGAATGTCTCATCCGGCAGGCCGGTGACATGGACCCGGTGCCAGTTCTGAAAGTCGGCCAGGTTGGGTGCCTGGCGGTCGGCCCGCAGGAGCCCTGCCCCGGTGGCCGCCCACAGGTGGGTGCCGTCCCAGGCCAGGTCGTTCACCTGGACCAGGCTGCCCTGGGGACCGATGTAGTAGGTGTCCCTGACCAGCAGGGTGGTGAGGTCCAGTTCCACGATGCCGAAGTCACACGCCAGGTAGGCCGTGGACCCGAGTGCCAGGATGCGGTTGATCCGCTTGCTGCCCATCACGGAAGCGACCCTGATGTCGGGCACGTTGAGGACCTGGCGGCCGGCGGTAAGCACGTCGATGTTGCCGTTTTCGTATCCGACAATGATCAGGTCCCTGTCTTCCGACCAGGCCATGGAAGAGATTCTGAAGTCATTCAGTCCGTGTACTTTGTTGAATGGCTCCAGGCTGTTGTCGGCTTTGTGAAACAGGAATAGACCATACGGGGTGGCCCCGATGATCTGTTCCGGGGTTTCTGCCACGGCGATCACCTGGTTGCCGGGCAGGTGGTGGCGCCAGTGTCCCACCGGTATGCCCTGCCCGTGCAGCCGCCCTTCCAGGACCGGCAGCAGGAGCAGCAGGACCAGAATGATTGCCGCCCGGCCTGGGAGCAGCCTTCGCAGGGGCGGTGTGGGTCGTACGAACCGAAGGGGCAGGGTCATCGGGGTGTTATGGGTTAGAAAATGTCTCGCCGGAAGTAATCGCGTGGGGTTTGCTGTTGATCATACCTGTCGCAATCGGTTTCAACGGTCAGCGGTCGTTGGGGTTTTTCAAAATCTTCCGTGCTCAGGCCGATGGTCTGGTCGGCGTAAACCCGCTGCATGAACAAGGCCCAGATCGGCATGGCCGTCCGGGCCCCCTGTCCCTGTTCCAGGGTCCGGAACCTCGCGCCGCGGTCCTCACAGCCCACCCACACGCTGGTGGCCAGTTCGGGGGTGATGCCGATGAACCACCCGTCGGAATTGTTCTGGGTGGTTCCCGTCTTCCCCGCAATGGGATGGGTAAAGCCGTAGCCTGCCCTCAGGCGGATCCCGGTGCCGCTTTCCACCACCCCCTTCATCAGCTCCAGGGTCAGGTAGGCGGTCTCTTCGCTCATGGCCTCTTGCTGTTCGGGGATGAAGGCTTCGATGAGGTTCCCGTTCTGGTCTTCGATATGGGTCACAAAGGAGGGCTTGATGTACACCCCCTTGTTGGCGTAGGACGACATGGCCCCGCCCATTTCATAGACCGAAATGTCCGGCGTGCCCAATGCCAGGGCCGGCACCGGATCGATCGGGCCGGTGATGCCCATCCGGCGCACCAGCTTGATGACAGCCAGGGGGGAGTACCGCTTCATCAGGAAGGCGGAGATGTAGTTCACCGAATTGGCCAGGGCCCATTTAAGGGATACCATTTCGCCTTCACGGTCGTCTCCGGAGTTTTTTGGGGTATAGATGGTGCCATCCCACAGCTCAAAGCTGACGGGCACGTTGGGTACCCTGGTACAGGGGCCGTACTCCCCTTCCTGCATGGCCAGGGTGTAAAGGAACGGCTTGAAGGTGGATCCCACCTGCCTGCGGCTTCCCGTCACGTGATCGTATTTGAAATGACGGAAATCTATGCCCCCGACATAGGCTTTCACATGGCCCGTCTGGGGCTCTACCGCCATGAGTCCCGTGTTCAGAAAGTGCTTGTAGTACCAGATGGAGTCCATGGGCGTCATCAGGGTGTCGATGTCGCCGTCCCAGGAGAAGACGCGCATGGGAACCGGGGTGCGAAACGATCGTTGTATGGAGTCTTCCGGGATTCCCTGCCGCCGCATGTTGATGTAGCGGTCTGATCGCCTGATGGCCGAGTTGATGATGTTGTTGATCTCCTCCTGGCTCAGATCCCGCCCGAAAGGGGCGTTGCGGTATCCCCGCCAGTGCCCGAAGAATGAGGCCTGCAGGAAACCACCCAGGTGCTCCTCCACGGCCTCTTCGGCATACTGCTGCATGCGCGAATCGATCGTGGTGTAGATCCGGAGGCCGTCCTTATATATATTGTAGTGGGTGCCGTCCGGCTTTACCCGGGTCTGGCTCCAGTCCGCCAGCTGCAGCCGGAGGTGCTCCCGGAAGTAGGTGGCGATCCCGGTGTTCTGGTCCTGCACCTGGAAGCGTGACATGTCGACCGGCAGCTGCCTGATGGAGTCGTGGGCAGCCCTGTCGAGGAACTCGTAGCGGGCCATCTGGTGGAGCACGACCTGGCGGCGCTGCAGGGCGCGCTCGGGATTCCTGACCGGGTGGTACCAGGAAGGGGCCTTGAGCATGCCCACCAGCACGGCAGCCTCTTCCACCCGGAGGGAGTCTGTCGTGGTGTTGAAATAGGTCTTGGCGGCCAGCTTGATGCCGAAGGCATGGCTGCCGAAGTCGACCGTATTCAGGTACATGGCGATGATCTCTTCCTTGGTGTAGTTGCGCTCCAGCTTGGCCGCGGTGACCCATTCTTTGAGTTTGATGACGATCATGCGTGGCAGGGAAGGATTTTCCTCCCGGGGAAAGAGGTTCTTGGCCAGCTGCTGGCTCAGGGTGCTTCCCCCTCCGGCGCTGCGGCGTCCGCCGATGATATTGCGGAATAACACCCGGAAGATGCTGCGCACGTCGACGCCTGAATGATGGTGAAAGCGGATGTCCTCGGTGGCCAGCAGGGCGTCCACCATATGGGGCGAAATCTCGTCATAGCTGACATTGGACCGGTTGTGGATGTAAAAGGTGCCCAGCAGGACGCCGTCGGCCGAATAGATCTCGCTGGCCAGGTTGCTCCTGGGGTTTTCCAGCTCTTCAAAAGACGGCATGAACCCCCAGAGGCCGGCCGAGATGGAGGAAAACATCAGCAGGGCCAGCACGGCCGGGGAGAAAAACAAGGCCCAGAAATACAGGAGGTATTTGTGTTTTTTCTTGTCAGCTTTCTTCGTCATGGAGGGCCATGGGGTTGGGTTCGTTACATAAACGGGGCAGGGGCCCGATTATTTTCTTTCGATGCGGATGCCGATGTCGGCCATCCCTTCCAGGGTGTCTTCGCGCATGCCGTGGACCAGGGAGAAGCCGTAAGGGCCTTCAGCCGGGAACCACACATCATCGCGAAACAAAAACGCATGGCTTTTGATGTGCCCGAAGCCTTTGCCTGTCCACCTGCCCGAAGGCTCGGCCAGCATACACTCCAGGGTGTCGCGCAGGATGCGTCCGTCAGGAAAGGCAATATCCAGGAATAAGAACAGGTTGCGGTAGGGATAGCCGGTCGTGTGCCGAACCGTCAGGTACATCTCGTGCAGGTTCAGGGTATCCTGCATGGCGGCCTGAAAGTGGATGGTGTCCCCGGCAGCCCAGCCTTGTTCCGGCAGGGGACTGCTCTGGTCGAATACCGTCGAGGGGCGGCAGCCCGTCAGGGCCGTGCCGGCAAGGAGCAAAAGAAACAGCAGGGTTCGTGTGGGGGTCATTTCTTTCTTCTCCGTTTTCGTTTTCTCGGCTTCTGCGGGTTGTCGAAGCGGGTGAGGCTGTCCTCCAGGTTCGCTTCCAGGGCCTGCTCCCGGCCCGGACCCTGGGTGACGGCCAATGCCTCGTCCAGCAGGTCGTCCGGTTGCTTGTTGTCCCGGTTCAAGGCGAGGATCTCGCGGACCCTGGAAGCCGGAACCATGATGAGCGCACCGGGATTGTCGGCATAGGAATAGCCGATCATTTTGCGCATGACGTCCAGTTTCTGGAAAAAGGCTTTCCCTTTCCTGGTCAGCAGGGGCACGGAGGTGTCCGGTATGTCCCTCATGGCGTCCACGTAGCAGTCGTTCTCATAATTGATGCAGCATTTCAGCTTGCTGCATTGCCCGGCCAGCTTTTGGGGGTTGAGGGACAATTGCTGGGTGCGGGCGGCACTGGTGGATACCGACCTGAAATTGGTCAGCCAGGTGGCACAGCAAAGCTCCCTCCCGCAAGAGCCCAGCCCGCCAAGCCGGCTGGCCTCCTGCCGCATGCCAATCTGGCGCATTTCAATTCGTACATGGAAGGCGTCGGCCAGCACACGGATAAGTTCCCGGAAGTCAACCCGTTCGTCGGCCGTATAGTAAAACGTGGCTTTGGTCCGGTCGCCCTGGTACTCCACATCGCTGATCTTCATGCTCAGGTTGAGGGAAGAGGCCATGCCCCTTGCCCGGTACATGGTGTCATCCTCCAGGCGCACCACGCTGACCCATTTTTCGATGTCAGACACCTTGGCCTTTCGGTAGACCTTTTTGAAGTCCAGGCTCTTCAGGTTTTGTTTTTTATTTTTCAGCTGCAGGCGAACGATCTCCCCGGCAAGCGTCACGATGCCGATATCATGCCCCGGGGAAGACTCCACGGCCACGATGTCGCCGGTTTGCAGCTCCAGGTCGGGGTCGGCATGGAACAATTCTTTCCGGCTGTTCTTGAAACGCACCTCCACCAGGTCGGTCACCGGAAACCCGGCCGGCAGCCGGACGTCCTTCAGCCAGTCGGTGGCGTTGAGCTTATTGCAGGAGGGGGCATAGACATTCAGCTGCCGGGTGTGCGGCTGGGGTGCGCAGCGGCAGCCGCGGGATAAAAACTCGGGATGGTATTTTGGTTCCAAGGGCAGGCAGTGTTGTTCTCCTGCAAAGGTAAGAAAATGATTCGTTTTTATGCAGCCGGCCACCAGGCGGCTACTTCTTGCGGAACTGCTCCACCAGGGTGAAACTCAGGTCGGCAAACAATATCCTCGGGTTGGCATTGCGTTCCACCTGTCGCAGGGCCAGGCTGAAGGCTTCCACCACCTCCAGGGTGTTTCCATGGTGGATGAAGGGGGAGAATTTGTCAATGAACTCCTTTTCATCCCGGTCAAGCCGCTGCAGATCTCCTGCCCCGTATTGATTCACCATGCATAGACGAAACACTTTCAGCCCGTACTGAAGAAAGCTTTTCTGCTTTTCCCGTCCCAGCCTGGCCACCGAATCGACCCACGAAATGATGTTCTGCCGGTCGTTCCGGAAACAAAGCCGCATCCAGCTGCGAAATTGCTCCAGGTCGGCCAGCGCCTCCGGTCCGCGTCCTTGCAGGAGCAGGGCCTCTGCAAAATTGCCCTCCGCCAGGAAAGCCAGGCGGTGGGCCTGTTCACGGGGAACCGACCGCATCGATACCAGGGCCTCTTCCACTTCCTGGTCCCACAACCTGGGAATCTTCAGTATCTGGGCCCGTGAAAGGATGGTGTTTAAGACCAGCTCCTTGTTTTCGGAAATCATGACAAAGAGCGTTTTTTCGGGGGGTTCCTCCAGGACTTTGAGCAGCTTGGGGGCCGAAGCGACATACAGCTTCTCCACCATGTAGATGACCACGATCTTGTAGGGGCTTTCGTACGCCTTCAGCCCGATGGTCCGGATGATGTTGTTGCAGTCTTCCGCGTTGATGATGGCCTGCTTGTTCTCGATGCCCGCCTTCTCCAGCCACTGCAGGTACGTAAAGTAAGGCGACTGCAGCAACATGTCCCGCCAGGCACCGGTGAACAGCTTGCTGGAGACGTCCTTCTTGTGTTGCTGGTTGGGGGCTACCGGAAAAAAGAAATGCAGGTCGGGGTGTTCCAGCTTGTTCATCTTCAAGCAGGAAGAACAGGTCCCACAGGCATCCTCAGGACCGGGATCCTTGCACTGGATATATTGTGCCAGGGCCAGGGCCAGGGCCAGATGGCCGCTGCCTTCGGGTCCCAGAAAAAGCTGGGTATGGCTGATCCTCCGGTTCCTTACATTGGCAACCAGCTGTGATTTAATTCGTTCCTGTCCGACAATATCCTTGAACAACATGCCGTTATTGTTGGGCCCAAACCTACTTGAATTTTCGGTAACCGCCAAGTAAAAAAGCAGGCGGGTCCCGCCGGAGATTCCCGGTTCTGCCCCCCGGACTCTGCCAGCCTGGCTGGCAAATCCCTGCGGCCGGAGCGGGAGGGCTGCCAGATGAACAATTTGGCAGGGTTATTGTTAGAACAGATTGCCTTTGCATGGGATTTGTACTCTTGTTTGCTCAAAATCAACTAACTAGCTAAATAAGGTGCTGCATTAAGGCATGTGAACCATGTTTTTTTGAGTCCCCGGAGGCATTTTTCTTATGAAACAATTCAATCATTTCGCAGGGAACAAGCGAAAAAAAATCCTTTTTTTTGTTGTTTTTCCCCTTCTTCTTGCGGCCGGCATCCTGCTGCCGGGCAATCGCCCGGGCGTGGATCCATATGCCGCCAAAGACCATAAAGCAGACACCAGCCTGAGTGATGTCCTCGAACGGGGGGTGCTGCGTGCCACCACGAATTACAACTCGACCAATTACTTTATTTACCGTGGCGAACCCATGGGCTTCCACCTGGAGCTGCTGCGGCTGTTTGCCCTGGACCTCGGGGTGGAACTGGAGGTCATGGTATCCAACGAGATCAGCGAGCAGCTCAGCTGTCTGCTGGAGGAGGGTTCCTGTGATCTGCTCGCGCTGGATCTGACGGTCACCCGCTCCAGACAGGAGCACCTGTTGTTCACCGAACCCCACAGCCGCACCCGGCAGATGCTTGTCCAGCGAAACCACACAGGCGGGGCTGCGGCCGGGCCCGTCCGGAGCCAGCTCGACCTGGCAGGAAAGACCATTCACGTGCAGAAGAACTCGGCTTTCGCTGGCAGGCTCTACAGCCTGATGGAAGAGATCGGCTCCGGCATTCACATTGTGGAGGTGGAAGAAACCGTGGAGCAGCTCATCGAGAAGGTCGCCAGGGGAGAGATCGATTTCACGGTGAGCGACGAGCACCTTGCCCGCCTCCACCGGAACTACTTCAGAAACCTGGATGTCAGTCTTCCCCTGAGCTTTGAGCAGAATCTCAGCTGGGCCGTCAGGCCCGGGTCTGACTCCCTGGCTGCGGCCGTCAACCGCTGGATGGTCTCTTTCCGCGAAACGGCGCAGTATGCCGCCATATACAGCAAGTACTACAACAACAGCCGGAGTGTATTCCTTGCCAAGAGCCCGCTGCACTCCCTGGGCGGGGGCATGGTATCCAACTACGACAGCTATTTTAAGGAATATTCCAGGATCGTCGGATGGGACTGGCGCCTGATCGCCTCCCTGGCTTACCAGGAGTCCCGCTTCGACCCCGGCGCGGTATCCTGGGCGGGTGCCTTCGGTCTGATGCAGCTGATGCCCGGGACGGCCGAATCGCTGGACGTGGGTCCGGAGTCTTCCGTGCCCCAGCATATCCGGGCGGGGGTGACCTATCTGCAATGGATCGACGGGGTGCTGGCAGAGCACATACAGGATGAAGAGGAGCGGGTCCGGTTTGTCCTCGCCTCCTACAACATGGGCATCGGCCATGTGATGGATGCCCGGCGTCTGGCAGAGAAATACGGCCGGGATCCCAATGTGTGGAAAAACAATGTCGATTACTTCGTCCTGAACAAGTCCCAGCCCAAGTACTACAATGATCCCGTGGTGAAGTTCGGGTATGCCCGGGGAGCTGAGCCTTACAATTACGTGAATGAGATCCTGGAGCGCTATGCCCATTACCTGAATGCCCTGGAGGGATAGGCATTCAGGGGCGGGTCGCCTGCCTTTAGGGAACGTTCCTGTTTAATACCGTCCGTATGGCAGGGGGCGGGTTCAGGCTCAGTGCGCCTCCAGCCAGTTCTGCCCCGTGTTTATGTCGACCACCACGGGGACCGATAGTTCCATGGCGTTCTTCATATGGCTTTCGACCAGGGGCTTCAATGCATCCACCTCCTCCCGCAGGGCGTCGAATACCAGTTCGTCATGGACCTGCAACACCATTTTGCTTTTCATGCCTTTCTTCTCCATGGCCTGGTGGATCCCGATCATGGCCAGCTTGATCATGTCGGCTGCCGATCCCTGGACGGGGGCGTTGATGGCGTTGCGTTCGGCAAAGCCGCGCACTGCCCCGTTTGAGCTGTTGATGTCGCGCACATACCGCCTCCTGCCCATCAGGGTGGTCACGTACTCATGCTTGCGTGCAAAAGCGATGGTTTCTTCCATGTAACGCTGGATGCCCGGGTACTTCTGAAAATACTGGTCGATGATGCCGGCGGCTTCCTGCCTGGGGATGTTGAGCCGCTCGGACAGCCCGAAGGCCGATATGCCATAGACAATCCCGAAGTTCACGGTCTTGGCGCTCCGCCGCATCTCCCGGGTGACCTCCTCCAGGGAGACATCAAACACCCTGGCGGCGGTGGCCGTGTGGATGTCCACCCCCTGACGGAAGGCTTCCGTCATGGCCTCATCCCGGCTCAGGGCGGCGATGATGCGCAGTTCGATCTGGCTGTAGTCGGCCGCCAGCAGTACATGCTCTTTGTCGCGCGGGACAAAGGCCTGGCGGATCAGCCGGCCTTCTTCGGTGCGGATGGGGATGTTCTGCAGGTTGGGGTTGTTCGACGACAGCCTGCCCGTGGCCGCCACCGCCTGGTTGTAGGAGGTGTGGATGCGTCCCGTCTCGGGGCTGATCAGCCGGGGCAGGGCATCCACATAAGTCGATTTGAGCTTGGTCAGCGAGCGGTAGTCCAGGATCATCGGCACGATGGGATGTTTGTTCACCAGTCGTGACAGCACATCCTCGCTGGTGCTGTATTGTTTGGTCTTGGTGCGTTTGGCCTTAGTGTCGATCCTCAGCTGGTCGAAGAGCACCTCCCCCAGTTGTTTCGGGGAGCCGATGTTGAAGGTGCTGCCGGCCTGTTCATAAATGTGCTTCTCCACCTGGGTGATCCGCTCCTGCAGCACTTCTGCGTAATCATCCAGTGCCTGGCGGTCGACCTTCACCCCCTGTCTTTCCATGTCGGCCAGTACAGGGACCAGGGGCGTTTCCACCTCCCGGAACAAATGCAAAAGCTGCTGTTCCTCCAGCATGGGCTCAAACACCTTGCGCAGCTGCAGGGTGATATCGGCATCCTCGCAGGCATAGGCCGTGACCAGTTCCAGAGGCACCGACCGCATGCTTTTCTGGTTTTTGCCCTTCCTGCCGATGAGTTGTTCGATGGATACGGGGCGGTACCCCAGGTAGGTCTCTGCCAGCAGGTCCATGTTGTGCCGCATGTCGGGCTGCAGCAGGTAATGCGCCAGCATGGTGTCGAACAGGGGTCCCCTGACCTCAATGCCGTACTGTTTCAGCACCCCGGTATCGAACTTCAGGTTCTGCCCGGTCTTTTCAATCCCGGGATCCTCGAACACCTCTTTCAGTGTGCCGGCCAGCTCCAGGGCCTCGCTGCGGCTTTCCGGGAAGGGCAGGTACCAGGCCTGCCCGGGCTCCAGGCAAAAGGCAATCCCGACCAGCTCGCTGGCGGTGGCATCCAGCCCCGTGGTCTCCGTATCGAAGCAAAAGGAAGAGGCCGCTTTCAGCCGCTTGATCAGCGCATCCAGCCCTTCTTCCCCTTTGGCACCGGAGCCTGTTTGGACTGCATGGTATTGTTTTTCCCTGCCCAGGGCGGTCAGGCGTTCCCGGGCCTGCTCTTCCGGGTCGGTCCCGCTGTCGAGTCCCCCGAACAGGTCCATCTGTCCCGTGCCTTCCAATGCCTTGCGTGTCTTTTCCGGGGGCATGATGTCCGCATCCGCGAACAGGCGTTTGGCATAGGTGCGGAACTCCAGCTCCTCAAACAGGGGAATCAGCTTTTCGGGATCGGGCGTCTTCAGCCGCAGCGCCTCCGGATCCCAGTCGACCGGCACATTCAGGATGATGGTCGCCAGCTTCTTGGAGAGCCTGGCTTGTTCGGCGAACGCCTGCAGGTTTTCCCGGCTTCGCTTCTCCTTCACCTGGTCTGTGTGTTCGAGCAGGTTCTCGATCGACCCGAACTCCTGTATCAGTGTCTTGGCTTTTTTCTCCCCGATGCCCGGCACCCCGGGGATGTTGTCGGAGGCATCCCCCCACAATCCCAGGATATCGATCAGTTGTCCGGGTTGCTCAATCCCGAAACGTTCACATACCTCCTTCACGCCCCAGATCTCCGCCTCATTGCCCATGCGGGCCGGCTTGTACATCAGGATGCGTTCCGAAACCAGCTGGCCAAAGTCCTTGTCGGACGTCATCATGAACACGGTAAAGCCTTCCTTTTCGGCCTTTTTGGCCAGGGTCCCGATGATGTCATCCGCTTCGAAGCCATCCTTCATCAGGGCCGGGATGCGGAATCCCTCCAGCAGCCGCAGGATATACGGCAGGGAGGCGATGATGTCCTCGGGCGATTGCTCGCGGTTGGCCTTGTAAGCGGCAAAGTCGGTCTCCCGCTGGGTGGGGGCCGCCACATCGAAGGCCACCCCGATATGGGTGGGGTTCTCTTTTTTCAGCACCTCGGTCAGGGTGTTGGCAAACCCCAGGATGGCCGAGGTGTTGAGTCCTTTGGAGTTGATCCTGGGGTTGCGGTTCAGGGCATAATAGGCCCTGTAGATCAGGGCCATGGCATCCAGGAGGAACAGCTTTTTGGTGTCTGGCATGGGGTATGGAGATAGGGATGGCATACGGGCAAAGATACACATTTGCCCGTATGCCATCTCTTAAAAAGCCTGATCCCATGCCAGGCTGCAGAAGGCGGTCAGAAGAACCAGCGGTAGGCCAGGTGGATGTTTCTCCCGGGCATGGGGAAATTGCGGTCCTCGATCCGGGAAAGATGGTCACGGTAACGGGTGTTCAACAGGTTGTCGGCCCGCAGGATGACCACATGACGCCCCGACAGGCTCAGCCGGTACCCTGCGGTGAAGCCCAGGATGGTGTATCCTTCCGTGGGGTCTTCCTCCGGAGCGACCCGGTTCTGGCTCGCCGCACTCAGCAGCTTGCCGCCCACCCAGCCCCTGCCAAAATCGTATTCGGCCTGAGCGGTGAACCGGAAGGGGGGGATGAACGGCAAATAGTCGTCTCCGTTGCGGATGCGCCGCCCGTGCACGTAGTCGATGCCGGTATTCAGGGAAAGCCCCTGGGACGGTGTGTAGCCCAGCCGGATCTCGCCCCCGGTGAGCCGGGCTTCGTCCCCTTCGTAACGGAAGACGGGAAAGCCCGATGCGGGATCGGTCTCCCCGGTGGGCTGGAAGATGATGAAGTTGCGGAAATAATTGATGAATCCGGCCGCCTCCATCTCGAGGCGGTCGCCGGTATAACGGATGAAAAAGTCGGCCCCGTGCCCGACCTCGTCCTTCAAAGCGGTGTTGCCCACCTCATAGACCCCGCCCCCCAGGTGGATGCCGTCGGCAAAAAGTTCCTCCACGGAGGGGTTTCGGTGGGAGCGGGCCACCTGGCCTCCGACCTCCACTCCGGGCAGGGGGCGGTGGTTCATGCCCACCGAACCGGAGAGGTTTACCGCGTTGCGCTGGTCATTGATTCCCGGGAACTGGTCGTTGGGCCGGGCCCCGGTGTGCTGAAAGTCGATGCGCAGCCCGGCCTGGAAACGGAACAGGTTGCTCACGGGCATCTCCTGGAAGGTGAACACGCCCAGGCTGATGCGTTGTTCCCCCGGCGTGTAGGCTTCCTGGCCGGTCACGTCCATGGCGTGGCCGTAGGCACTGAGGCCGACGGCACCCCGGTCGAGTATGCGCACGGGGCGGTGCTGCATGGTGAGGGTGGAGCTGAAGGTGTATTTCTTATACACCAGTTCCACTTCTTCCTCCCAGGCGCCGTCTTCCCTTTCCATCTCGACCTCTTCCTGGAACAGCCTGGAGGCATTAAAACGCCATTGCATGCGGTCGAAGAAACCTTCCCGGTCGCGGGAGGCAAACCGTCCTTGCAGTGCCTGACGCTGCATGCGGATTTCGACTGCCTCGTCGGGATTGTCGATGGCATCAGGGATCTCATAGGCCTGGTTGGCCATGGAGAAACTGAGTCCGCCGGAGCCATTCCGGCGGTTGAAGCCCCAGCCCAGGGCCCCGTCATAATTCTTCATGGAGGTGCCGGGCAGTTCCCCGTCGGGGGTGGTGATATTGCCCGCCTGGCGGTAGGCCATCCTGCCGGTGAAGGCCTGGTCGCCGACACCATGGGTATACCGCCCGAAGCCGGCCCCCATGTTGTTCATGGTGGCCCCCTGCAGGGACACCACCCCGCTGGAACCCGGGTCGGCATCGTCCGGAATGTCGGTGGTCATCAGGTTGATCACCCCGCCCAGGGCGCTGGAGCCATACAACAGGCTGGCCGGTCCGCGCACCACCTCGATGCGGGAGGCGGCCAGGGGGTCGAGCGAGATGCTGTGATCCGCCGAGGTCTCGGAAATGTCGCCCATGCGCTCCCCGTTTTCCAGCACCAGGATGCGGTCTCCGTCCAGGCCCCGGATCACCGGCCTGGCCGGTGCCGATCCCAGGGAACGCATGCTGACCCCGGGTTCGCTGTTGAGCATTTCCCCGAAGCTGGCCTCGCTGCGCCGCTGGAGCGCTTCCCCGCTGAAAGACTGGTCGGGTTGGTAGCGAAAGCCGCTCTGGGTGGGGGACGCCGTGATCACGATCTCATCCAGATTGACGGGTGCGGGGCTGACCGACAGGTCTATTTCGATGGTTTGTCGGGCCACGGCCGTAAACTCCCTGTAGGTGGTTTCATAGCCGAGCCCCTGTACGATAAGGACATGCGTGCCCACCGGCAGGTTGGTCAGCAGGTAATGGCCCGAGCCGTCGGTGATGGTGCCGATGCGGGTGCCCTCGATGATCAGGTTGATGAAGGGGATGTGTTCGCCCGTTTGGGCATCGATCACGTGGCCGAATACATTGGCGTCGGTGCTTGGACGCTGCTCTTCGCCCCTGGCGCCGTGGAAAGGAAACAGCAACAGGCAGAAGGTGATGGGAAACAAAATTTTATGTGTCATATTCAGGTTTGTTGTAAAATCTGCATCTTGGTTGTGGTGAACAGGCCGTGCCGAAGCAAGCGGAAATCCTGCAGACCTGTTCGTACAAGGGGCCAAATACTCATCTGGCTTTTCGTCGGATGGGGGGGTCCCCGGGTGACGGCCTCCACCCCCGACAGGCAGGGAAAATGGACACCAGGTGCCGGAGCTGTGCGTGGCAGGGGAAGGCCAGCCGTCGTTTATGCAGAAATCACGGGAGGGGCTCTTAAGGGCCGGGCAGGCAAGGATTGCCTGGTGAAAAAAACCGCTTGCGGAAGCCGCGCCACCCCGGCTGAGGGAAAAATCAGCAGGCCGGCAAGCACCACGCCCGCCATCAGCAGGGGCAATGCGTGAGAAAGGCCTGCCAGGATAAGCAATTCCGCATCCGTGTGCTGGTGGTTTTGAAAGGGGGTGGCGGACCGGGGGGCATTCTGGTAGGGATGGGCATGCTCGATCACCATCCCGTTGAAAACATGGTAGTGCCAGTTGGCCACCCGGTTGTGCAGGAGCAGGAACAGGGCCGGCAGGATCAATACGGCCAGTGTTTTTTTTAAGGATCTGTTCCTGATCATGGGTGGGTCATTCCGTTTAGGGGTGTGGCCGGCTGCAAAAATAACAAAATTCAGGGCCCAATGGTTCGCTGCCAGGGGTTTTAATTTTTTTTAACCGCGAAAATCAGGGTATATTTGTCCGACAAACAACCTTTTATTTTATACGCCTATGAACAGACGACTTGCCATTCTCACCTCCGTATTATTGCTTGCGGGCCTTCAGGTCGGCAGGGCCTGCACCAGTTACCTGGTAACCCCCGGAGCCTCGGTGGACGGTTCCAGCATGATCAGCTATGCGGCCGACTCCCACATCCGTTACGGAGAATTATACTACCTGCCCGGAGGGCCGCAGCCGGAGGGCTCCTATTTCCAGGCATATTACCGGGGAAGCCACAAGCCCCTGGACAAAATACCGCATCCCCCCCATACCTATACCGTGATCGGTTTCATGAATGAAAAACAGGTGGCCATCGGGGAGACGACCTTCGGAGGGCGCTCCGAGCTGGCAGACACCACCGGGGGGATTGACTACGGAAGCCTCATGTTCGTATCCATGCAGCGTGCCGCCACGGCCCGTGATGCCATCCGCATCATCGCCGAACTGGTGGAGACCCACGGTTATTATGGAACCGGGGAATCCTTCTCCATTGCGGATCCGCAGGAAGTGTGGATCATGGAGCTGATCGGCAAGGGCACCGACTTGCAGCTTGACCGCCGCACAGGGGAGTATTACAATGCAGACAAGGGAGCCGTATGGGTGGCCAAGCGCATCCCCGACGGCTACATCTCGGCCCATGCCAACCATGCCCGCATCACCACCTTCCCGAGGGAAGACAAGGTTACCTCCATCTCCTGCCGCAACCTGGAACTGATCCATGAACCCGGCATCCGGGTGGTGTATGCCCATGACGTGGTCGACTTTGCCCGCCGCAAAGGGTATTATGACGGAACGGAGGAGGAGTTCTCCTTTTCCGACACCTATGCCCCCCTGGATTTTGGCTCCGCGCGCTTTTGCGAGGCCCGGGTCTGGAGCATGTTCAAGGAGGTGAACAGCGGCATGGACCGTTATATGGACTATGCGATGGGCCACGACCTGACCGAACGCATGCCCCTGTATATACGGCCGGACCGCAAGCTGTCCGTCCGGGACCTGATCGGCTTCAAGCGTGACTACCTGCAGGGCACCGAGTACGACATGAGCCAGGACATCGGGGCGGGCCCCTGGGGCAAGCCCTACCGCTGGCGTCCCCTGACCTGGCAGGTGGATGGCAAGACCTATGTGCATGAGCGCACCACGGCCACCCAGCAAACCGCCTTTTCTTACATTGCCCAGCTGAGAAGCCACCTTCCGGATCCGGTGGGCGGCATCCTCTGGTTCGGGGTGGACGACACCAACACCACGGTCTATGTGCCCATGTACGCCGGCATGAAGCGGGTGCCCCGGTCCTACGCCGTCGGAAACGGCCACATCCTGGAGTATTCTGAAGATGCCGCATTCTGGGTGTTTAACAAGGTGGCCCACCTGGCCTACCTGCGCTACAGCCTGAAGATGCCCGACATCCGCAAGGTCCAGGCGGAGCTGGAGGACCGCTTCATGGAATTCGTGCCTGCCATCGACGGGGCCGCTGCCGATTTGTATGCGCGCGACCCGGAGCTGGCCCGGGAGTTCGTTACGGATTTCTCGGTGAAGATGGGCGATTTTACCGTGCAGCGCTGGGAAGAATTGTTCCGCTTTCTGATGGTGAAGTACCTGGACGGCAACCGCAAGAAAGAGGAGGACGGGGTGTTTCTCACCAACCAGTACGGCCGCTATCCCATCGTGGAGCATCCGCAATACCCGGAATGGTGGCTGCGGTTGATCGTGGAGCTGACCGGCGACCGCTTCCTGGTGCCGGAAGAGGAAGATCAGTAAGGGGCCTGCAGGAACCCGGGCCACTTCCCGGGGTTTGAGGACGCCACACCGGGCTCCCCGACATGAAAAAGAGGCTGTCCCACATTCCGTGAGACAGCCTCTTGCTTGTTGCCTGGGTGTGCTTATCCGTTAGTAGTCCGATCTGCGTCCACCACCATACCCGCCGCCGCGATTGCCGTAGCCGCCTCCGTCGCGGTTGCCGTAGCCGCCACCGCGAGGCTTTTCCTTTCTTTCTTCGGCCTGGTTCACCACGATGCGGCGACCGCTGACCTCGGAATTGTTTAAAGCGTCGATGGCTTTCTGCGCCGCTTCGTCGTCGGGCATTTCCACGAATCCAAAGCCTTTGCTGCGTCCTGAGAACTTGTCGGTGATGATGCGTGCGGCATCCACATCGCCATAGGCTTCAAACAAGGCTTTCAAATCTGCTTCCTCCATACTGAAAGGAAGACTTCCACAAAAAATGTTCATTTCGGTTGTTTGTTAAAAATAATGGTCCGGTAAAGGTAGTTGTTTTTCCTTTGTAATTCACCGGGTTTGTTTAAGGAAACGAAATAACTCGCTGTCGGTGGTCAGCACGATGCTCGTTTGCTGGTCGAGCGATTGCTCCAGGGCCTCCATGGCGCGCAGGAAACCATAGAGATCGCGCGAGGCCGCATTGCGGTTGTAGGCCGAGGCATAAATCTCCGTGGCACGGGCATCGGCCCGGCCCCGGATCATCTCTGCTTCGCGTACGGCCTCCGAAAGGATCTGTGCCAGGTCCCTTTCCTTATCCCCTTCGATCTTGCGGGCCTCCCCCTCGCCTTCGGAGCGGAACTGGTCCGCGATGCGGTTGCGTTCGCTGATCATGCGGTCATAGACCCTTTCGCGGACCTCCTGCACGTAATTCATGCGCTTGAAACGAAAATCCAGGATGACGATCCCCAGGTCGGCCGTACGCTCGTTGGCCCGCTCCAGCACCAGGGCTTCGATCTTTTCACGGCCCACGGTGATGTCCTCCAGGGTCTCCAGGTCCTGCAGATAATCTTCGTAAACCTCGGGCTCGCGGTTGGTCGACCGCACCAGGTCCAGCAGTTCGTGGCTGGCCACGGCATTGCGGGTTTCCCCGTCCAGGATGTCGTCCAGGCGAGACTGACCGGAACGTTCGTCCCGCAGCCGGATGAAAAACTGCAGGGGATCGGTGATCTGCCAGCGGGCATAGGTGTCCACATGGATGAACTTCTTGTCCTGGGTCGGCACCTGGTTGGGGTCGCCGTCCCATTTGAGGTACCTTTTGTCAAAATACTGGATTTTATGGATGATGGGGGCCTTGATGTTCAGCCCCGGCTGGGTGCGTGCCCCGCCCACGGGCTTTCCGAACTGGGTGACGATGGCCTGCTGGGTCTCATCCAGGATGAACAGGGTGTCGAATACCAGGATGGCGGCGACAATAAGGGCGATGAGGAGGGCGATTATTTTTTTTGGGGACATGGCTGTTGGTTGTTGGCTTTTGGTTGTTGGCTTTTGGCTATTGGGGGTTGGTGGGGCGGACGCCGTCGAGGTTGAGCAGGGGCAGGACGTTGTTGCCTTTTTCATCCACGATGACTTTGTTGCCCAGCCTGGGAAGGATGCGTTCCATGGTCTCGTAGTAGATGCGCTTGCGCGTGACATCCGGTGCCTTGATGTATTCGGTGTAAAGGGAGTTGAATCGGTCGGCTTCCCCTGTGGCCCGGTTGACCCGGTTCAGGGCATAGGCCTCTGCCAGCTGGATGGTCTCCTCGGCTTCTCCCCGGGCCCGGGGGATCACCCGGTTGTATTCCGATTCGGCCCGGTTGATCAGGGTTTCCCTTTCCTGCTGGGCTTCATTCACGGCGTTGAAGGAGGGCTTGACCGGGTCGGGCGGATTCACGTCCTGCAACACCACCTGGTCGATGCGGATGCCGTTCTCGTATTCATCGCACATGCGTTGCAGAAGGACTTCCACGCTGGTTGCCACCTCCTGCCTCCCGACGGTCAGCACCTCGTTCACCGTGCGGTCGCCCACGATCTTGCGCATGGCCGCTTCGGCCATGTCATGCAGGGCGTCTTCGGCTTCGCGCACCCGGAACAGGTAGTTGTAGGAGTTTACGATGCGGTATTGTACGACCCACTCCACATCCGCCAGGTTGAGGTCGCCCGTGAGCATGAGCGACTCATCGCGGTAGGCGTCCTTGGCATAGGAGGAGCGGGTGCCGGATTCCACAGTGCGGAAGCCGAACTCCTGCTTGAGCTGCCGCTGTACCGGGATCTTGTACATGCGCTCCAGCCCGAAAGGCACGATGAAGTTCAGTCCCGGCTTGACCGTCCGGTTGAATTTGCCGAGGAAGAGCACGATGCCCTCCTGCTCGGGGCCGACGGTACGGACCGAGCTCAGCAGGGCAATCACTGCGAGCAGGCCGAGGACCACCTGTTTGAAATGTTTCTTGAAGAGGGCCAGCATTTTCTGGATCTGGATTTCCTGGTCGGTCATGGTTTTGGTTGTTGGTTGTTGGCTTTTGGTGGTTGGCTGTTGGCCAATGTCCGGTGATCATGAAACGGCATGGCGTTGGTTTGGGAAGCGTTCATATTCCCGGGTCTCCATGATTTCTTTCAGTGCGCGGACCACCTGCCAGACCTCCCCGAAGGTGTTGTACAAAGGCACCGGGGCGATCCGGATGGTGTCGGGACCCCGGAAGTCGGGGATGATGCCCCGGGCTTTCAGGGCCTCATTGATGCGCAGGGCCTCGGTGGGATGTGCCAGGGCCACGTGCCCGCCCCGTCGGTCCGCCTCGCGTGGGGTCACAATGGCAAAGCCGTCCGGACCGCCCGGCAGGCAGGCATCCACCAACTCCATCAGGTAGCCCGTGAGGGCCAGGGATTTCTCGCGTAAGGCCTCCATGCCGGCCTCCCGGAACAGCCTCAGGGACCCTTCCATGGCGGCCATGCCGATGATGCCCGGGGTGGAGATCTGCCAGCCCCCGGCGCTGCGGGCGTGGTCGAATTCCGGCGACATGTCGAACTGCCTGTCTTTGACATAGCCGAACCACCCGGGCAGCATGGGATGGCGGTCGAAGTGGCGTTGGTGCACATAGAGGAAGGCCGGACTGCCGGGTCCGCCGTTCAGGTATTTGTAACCGCAAAAAGTGGCGAAGTCCACCCCCCATTCATGCAGGCGGTGCGGCACCGCCCCTGCCGAATGGCTGCAGTCGAAACCGATCTCAATGCCCCTTTGATGGGCCTCCCGGGTGAGGCCTTCCATGTCCAGAAGCTGCCCGCTCGCATAGAGGACGGAGGGCAGCCAGATGAGCGCCACCTCGGGACCCATCAGGGATACGATGGTTTCTTCGTCCAGGAGGCGTCCATCCCGGCCCGGGGCCAGGATGAGATGGTCTGCCGGGTCCAGGCCGTGAAGCCTTAGCTGCCCTTGCAGGGCGTAGGTGTCGGATGGGAAATTGAGGGCGTCGGCCAGGATCTTGCTGCGTCCCCTGCGGGGCTGGAAAAAAGTGCTGACCAGGGCATGGATATTCACGGTGGTGCCGCCCGAAACAACGAGTTCGCCGGGGGCCGCACCGACCAGGCCGGAAGCCATCTCTCCGATTTCTTCGGCCATGCGGAACCAGGGCCGGCCGGCATCCAGCCAGCCACGGATGCCCAGCCGCCGCCATTCGCCGATCACCCGCCCGAGGGACGCTTCCCCATCCGACGACAACAAGCCCAGGGAGTTGCCGTCCATGTAGACCGTCTTTTCTGGGATGTAGAACCGGCTGCGAAAGCTTCTCAGGGGGTCTGACAGATCGCGTCGGTTTGCCGGGGCCGGGTTTTTGAGTGAAAGCAGGGTCATTAAAATGCCAAATAAACCTTAAAAATACACTAAGTTTGCCACATGGGAAAGGGCACCCCCTTCTTTCCTGCCCAAAAAGTTTGTGGGGGTCAGACCCCGGCAGGCGCCTGACGGCCGGTTCAGACGGCAGGCACGCGGAAGGGCTGAAAAAAAATGATTATGGAACGCAGGCGCTGGGTCTTGTACCTTCACGAAATCCTGAACAGCATCACCCACGGCATCGGGGTGCTGCTCAGCATTGCGGGACTGGTCATCCTGGTCGTGTTTGCGGCCACCACCACGGGCGATGCCTGGAAGATCGTCAGTTTCAGCATTTACGGGGCCAGCCTGATCACCCTGTTCACTGCTTCCACGCTCTATCACAGCTTCCGGAACAAGCGGATCAAGCATTTTCTGAACATCTTCGATCATGCGGCCATCTACATCCTGATTGCCGGAACTTATACCCCGTTCACCCTGGTGAGCCTTCGCGGTCCGTGGGGCTGGTCGATCTTCGGGGTGATCTGGGGCCTGGCCATTGCCGGGGTGGTCTTCAAGCTGTTTTTCTATACGGACCGGCTGAGGCTGCTGTCGGCTGTGATCTATGTCCTGATGGGGTGGATCATCCTGGTGGCCATCCGGCCGCTGGTGCAGCAGGTGCCGCTGGGGGGGCTGCTGTGGTTGCTGGCCGGCGGACTCTTTTACAGCCTGGGGGTGGTGTTCTATATCCGCAAGCAAAACCGCTTCAACCACGTGATTTGGCACCTGTTTGTGCTGGCAGGCGCCATTTCCCACTTTTTCTCGATCTACCTGTATGTGTTGCCCGCTTAGGGTCTGGGCCGTACTCCGGCGGTCAGGCGCGACTCTTGATTCCCTGGTCGATGCGCAGAATCTTTTCGCGGACCCCGGCCGCCACACCTTCCAGTGCCGGATTGTGCACCCCGGCCATCATGGCCAGGGGATCGGCAATGGATACTTCGACCCTTCCCCCTTCAAGCTCCTCCACGACCACATTGCAGGGCAGCAGCACACCCAGTTTTCCTTCGATGCGCAGGGCCTGGTTGGCGAAGTGGGGGTTGCAGGCGCCCAGGATGACGTACTTGCGGAAATCCGCGCCGATCTTTTTCTTGAGTGTGTCCCTGACATCGATGCGGGTCAGCACCCCGAAGCCTTCTTTTTGCAGTTCCTCCACGACCAGTTCAATGGCTTCGTCGTGGGTTTTTCCGGTGAGGGCGGTGGTCAGATGGTAGCTCATGGCCTTGATTTAGAGGTTGGATGTATGTACCGGTTGCATGGGTTGTAACAAATCCGGGGGCGGAATGTTTAAGGCTCCGGCTGTCCGGGCTTTCAGCCTGCCAGAATGAAATCGGCCCCTTCCCGGAATCCCAGACCGGTGAAATGGCTGCGAATGGCCTCGCCCACCCCCCGTTTGGAGATCATATTCACCAGAAACCATTCCGCCGGATCCGAAATGTCCCGGTAAGGGACGAAGCGGATCTCCCTGTTCCTGCGGTGCCGGACATCCGTGAAACCGTAAATGTCCACCCCCAGTTCGCTGAGCAGGGCAGCCCGTTTGCGCCCGATCTTGCTGCTGCCGCAGACCAGGATTTTCTTTTCGGGAGGGATGCATCGGAGAATCCAACGGGCCAGGTAGCGGCACTTCAGATTATAAAATGCCTCCCGCGAATAATTCCGATGCACCCGGGACAGCCTGTCCGGGTGGTCGTTCCATTGCAGCAAGGGCTCCGGGATTTTATAAAAGCCCACCCCCTGATCGAGCCACCGGAGCCACAATTCGTAATCCTCCGGCAACTCACCGGTGTCATAGGGTCCATAGAGATCAATGAGTTTCTTTCGGAACATGATCGTCGGATGGGCCAGCGGGGACTCCACGAAGCGGTTGAGAACATGGTCCTCATGGGTGATCAGGCCGTTCTGCCAGTCCACGAACAGGGCGTAACCTTCGTTTTTCGGGACGGAAGATCTGAAAGCGGTTTGGCTGGAAACCGCCCCAATCTCCGGATGGGCATCCAGGAAGCCGGCCTGCTTTTCGAGGCGGCCTGTCCGGCTGATATCGTCCGCGTCCATGCGGGCGATGTATGTGCCCCGGGCATGGGCCAGGCCGGCGTTCAGGGCGTGGGCGATGCCCTGCCGCGCTTCATGGACCAGCCGGATGCGGGCATCTTCTGCCGCCCTGCGTGCGGCTACTTCCCTGGATCCGGGATCCGCATTGTTGTCGATAAGCAAGAGTTCAAAATCGCCCAGGCCCTGGCTGAGGATGCTCCCGACAGCCTCGTCCAGGGCCGGGCCGGGACGGTAAAAGGGGAGGAGTACGGATATTTTCGGGCAGGAATGCGGCATAGCGGTTGGCTGGGCTATTCAAGAACGCCGCTTAACGGGCATTTATTCCGGGTCCGGGCAGGAAAAGGACCGGCACAGGACCTCCATGAGTCTTTCGTGGCGGATGGGTTTGGCCAGGTAATCGTTGCAACCTGCCTCCAGGGCTTTCTGCCGGTCGCCGGCCATCGCGTAAGCGGTTTGGGCGATGATGACGACCTTCTGGTTGAACTCCCGGATCCGGCGGGTGGCCTCGTAGCCGTCCATGCCCGGCAGTTTGATGTCCATCAGCACCAGATCGGTATCGGGATGGGTCCGGATCTGCTCCAGGGCCATCGCCCCGGTCGTGGCGTAAAGGATGTCCCGGCAGCAGGATTCCAGCGTCATGCCAAGGAGGTAACGGGAGGGTTCGTCGTCCTCCACGACGAGGACCTTGAGTTCAGCCAGGCGGCCGTGCCCCGGCCCGGGTTCAGAGGCCTCCCTCCCGTGAACGGGGGACCCTGCTTCCCGGGTTTGAGCCGGCATGGTGGCGGCCTCCCCGGACTCGCCGGGAGGCATGGATGGCACTTCTCCCTGCCTGAACGGCAGGCTGAAGAAGAATGCGGCCCCTTTGCCCGGTTCGCTTTTTACCCAAATCCTGCCGCCCAGCATCTCCACGAAAGCCTTGGCGATGGGCAGGCCCAGGCCGGTGCCTTCCCGGATTTCGTGGGTGTTGTCGTCCACCTGAAAAAAACGCTCGAAGATGGCTTCCTGTTTTCCGGCCGGGATCCCGGCCCCGGTGTCCACCACGAAGAACTCAATGTCCGTGGGGGGGGCTGCCAGCCGGCAACCCATTTCCACGAAGCCCTTCCGTGTGAATTTCATGGCGTTGCGGACCAGGTTGGTCAGCACGGCATGCAGCTTCTTCTCGTCGGTCAGCATGCACAGATTGCCTTCCGGCAGGGTCAGCCTCAGCTCCACAGGCTTTAGTGACCCCCCGAACAGGGGACGGAAAAACTCATACAGGCTGCCCATCAGATCCCGCACATCCACTGCCGACTCATGGATCTCCACCTGCCCCGATTCGATCCTGGAGATGTCCATCAGGTCGTTGATCACCTCCAGCATGCGCATGCCGCTTTTTTCAATGATGTCCAGGTACTTTCTTTGTTGTTCCCCGCCGAGTCCCGGCTCCTTCAACAACTGGGCGAAGCCCAGGATGCCGTTCATGGGGGTGCGGATCTCGTGGCTCATATTGGCCAGAAAGGCCGACTTCAGCCGGTCACTCTCCTCGGCCCGCACCCTGGCCTTTTGCAGTTCCTGCTGGATCTTCCTGATCCCGGAGATGTCCTGGAAACTTCCCAGCACCCGGAGGATCCTGCCGTTTGAGTCATGCTCCGCCACCCCCATGGTCCGCACCCATACCCGGTTGCCTTTGCCAGTGATGATCTGCATTTCCTCATCGTAGGGGATGCCGTCCCGGGCGCAGGCCGTGAATGCCTCCCTGATGCGGTCCCGGTATTCCGGGGCGTAATAGGAGATCCCCTCCTCCACCAGGGGGGAGTAGCCGGCGGGCATCTCGTGGATGGCGGCCACCTCGTCCGACCAGGTGACCCGGTTGGTGTCCAGGTTCACTTCCCAGGCGCCGAAGCGGGCGAGGTGGCCGGAGAGTTTCAGCAGTTTTTCACTCTTTTGAAGGGCCTCCTCCGCCTTTTTGCGGGAAGTAATGTCGAACAGATAGCCCTGGATGAGCTGCAAAGCCCCGAGTTGGTCGAAGGTGCCGACCACGTTTTCCACGCATTGGATGAGGGTTCCGTCCCGGCGCTTCATGGTGATTTCCGAATGGGTCAGGACCTTCTCCCTTCTCAGTCTTTCCAGGAAGGCGCTGCGGTCGCCCTTTCCCGGATAGAAGTCGGCGGTGTTCCGCTTCAGGATCTCTTCCCGGGAATCGTAGCCCAGGATCTGCACGAAGGCCGGATTGCAGTCCAGCAATCTGCCTTCGGGGGTGCTCAGGTAATCGCCCGTGAGGTCCAGCTCGAAAAACCGCCGGTAACGTATTTCGGCCGCGGCCTCCTCCCTCCGCCGCTTTTGCTCCATCCGGTTCAGCGACTCCGAGATGAACCATACCAGCAGGAGGAATGCCATGATCAGGGCGATCAGGAAGAGGGGCAGGCCGGGAAGGGCCACTGTGCGCTCCGGCGATTCCAGCCACAGCTGCAGCCAGACCAGCACAACCGGCATCAGCAGGGTCAGTGGCAGCAGCCTCCGGGAGATATACCCCCCGGGCCCCGGATTGATGATCACCGGGAGGATGCCCTGCGCGGGCCGTGCCAGCAGGATGCCTGCCGCGGCAAGAAAAAAGGCGGTGGCGGTGTGCAGGGCCATCTGGGTGGATCCTTCTATGGCCAGGTGTCCGGGAACCCCGTGGGCGTAACTTATCAGTTTCGTGGTGCTGAACAGCAGCAGGAAGAGGGCCAGCAGGTGGGCGGCTACATGAAAGGGCTTGCTGCGATGGCCGCTGAAGAGCAGTGCCAGTCCGGCCAGCATGAAGGCGATGGCCGAATCCAGGGCCATGCGGCCCGGAGAGATGGTGAATGGGCTTAAAGGCTCTCCCCGTACGATCAGTTCATCAATGCCCAGATTCCATCCGGTAACGTATTGCAGGGTGGTCAGCAGCCCGGCAAGCAGTACGGCCAGGGCGGCGCCCGTCCGCAGGAGGGGACACCAGGTGCCTGTCCGCCTGCATCCCAACAGCCAGATAGACAGCCCCGAAAACATGAAGCCCAGGGCCGTATTGGCCTTCATGGACACGAAACCGGGTTGGAGGCTTTTCAGGACCGTACTGTCCAGGAACCAGCCGGCCAGAACCACCAGGCCGGTCATTGCCACGATCAATGCAAGGACCCGGGAGGTTGCCGACAAGGATTGATACAAGTGGTCGTATTCCTTTGATGCCATAGCACACAGGGAATGCCAGTGGTTTCACGGAGGAAGGGTCCTTGGGTGGGTCCTGGGGAGCATGCATCCGCTTACTTTTGCAAGATACAGTTTTTCTTATAATAATCGGTCCGGCTTGATTTATTTTCTTCCTGGTCGGGATAAGCCCGCCTTTCGGCGCCACCAGAATCCGGCCCCGAGCAACAGGATCCAGGCCGGCCAGATACTCAACAGGAACAGCAGGACGGCAATGGTCCCGGTCCATCCGCGGTGGAGCGCCTGCTTGAGCCGCTCCGCAAAACGGGCCTGCCCCTCCGGCACAAACCGGAACGCCTTTTCCTTGCTGATTGTCAGCTCCAGGGTGGCGTAACCGACCCGGTCCCGCAGATAACGCAGGCGGCCGCGGGTGCTGTCCAGCTCCTCCTCCAGCACCCGGATCCTGTCCTCAATCTCCAGAACCTCTTTCACGTTTCCGGCCCCCGCCAGCAGTTCCCGGTAGCGTTCCAGGTAAGCCTCCTTGCTCGCCAGCCGCGATTCCAGATCGATGAATTGTTCGGTGACATCCCGGGCGTAAACCTCCTTGTACAGCAGCTGCCCCGGACCGCCTTCCAGGTCAAGAATCAGGCCATCGAAGCCGGCCGCCGGCACCCGGATGCTGAAATGCAGGGAGGACTCCTGGCCGGAATCAAAATAACGTTCGTTGGCATAATAGCCATGGTGGATGCCGACCAGGGAATCGACCCACATCCTTGATTGCTCCAGGTCCTCCACCCGGAGGCCCATGCGGCCGTCCCGGATGATCCGCTGCTTGTCCACCGGTTCGTCCTGCCGGAGTGCCTCCGGGCTGGCTTCCGGTGCATCCTGGGCCATCGTCAGTTGGCGTCCGGCCGGTGCGTGCGCGGCATCTTCCATAACGGTCATGGCGCCCCCCTTGCCGTGGGGGGCGGAAGCGGCCGGGTCGGACCGGTTGCAGGCGGACAACAGGGCTGACAGGGCCAGCAGGCAGGGAAGAATGATCCTTTTCATGGTCGTTGGTTTTTTGTTTGCCGTCGCAACAATCCTGCCAGCACGGGCACGGCCCCGGGAAAATTTCAGGCAGGGCCAATCCAGTCCCCCGGGGTCCCTTTGCAAGCGCCTGCAACAGTCTGGGCATCCCGCTTGCGATCAGCTGTCATTCAGGGCACGAGCCGCCCGCCCCGCACGGTCGCCCCGATCGTGATCCCGGCACTGAGCACCACCAGATTCTTGATGATGTACTGGCCCTCCATGGTCAGTGAATAGGGGAAGATGTGGAACACCTCCCCGGGGAACAGGAACACCGGCATGAAGGTGCCGACCATCTGCAGGTAGAGCAGCAGCAGGGTCTCCCTGAGAAAGATGTTGAACAGCAGCCCGATGCCGATAAGCACCTCCCAGGTGGCCAGTCCGAACAGGATGGTCTTTTCGGAGAGCAGCCCGAAGGTTAGGGTGTCGATGGTCCGTATGGCAATGTCCTCCGCCGGACTCATTCCGTCGAAATACTTGAGCACACCGAACCACAGAAAAATGATCCCGATACTCAGCCGCAGGAGCAGCAGGCCCCTTTTGGCCATCCAGCGGGTAATCTGAATGTCGGCCCGGTACAGTTTGTTGTGGTTGATTTTCATCGTCATGGGTTTACAGGGTGTCGGAATCCGTCCGGCTTTTTCCACATGTCGCACACCAGCCGTAAGATTCCACGGCTCCGCCGGGAAATTTTCCCGGCAATGGTTAAATTTACAAAAATAAAAACCTTTCCCATGAGCGAACTCATCAACAACTCAGAATCCCGCAAGGCGCGGCTTAAGGAATTGATCCTGAAGCTTCACCAAGGCGCCACCGAAGAAGAAGTGCGGCAGGAACTTTTGGATACCCTCAGCAGCATCCCTTACGGGGAGGTGGTGGAGGTGGAGCAGGAGCTCATCAGCGAGGGCCTTCCTGAGGAGGAGGTGCTGAAATTGTGCGACGCCCACTCGGCCGTGCTGCGCGGGCAGGTCGACCTGAGCGGAATGCAGGACGTGCCCGAAGGCCACCCCGTGGACGTCATGCGAAAGGAAAACCAGGAGCTGATGAAGGTCATCGCCCTGGCCGAGGGGGCGTTACGGGAGCTGGAAGCGGCCCCGGAGGAGAAACTGGGTGAGCAGATGCTGAAGCTGCTCGGCCTGTTCAACAGTTTGTACGACGTGGACAAGCATTACCTGCGCAAGGAATACCTGCTGTTCCCCTTTCTGGAGCAGGAAGGCATCACGGGCCCGCCCAAGGTCATGTGGGGCAAGCAGGACGAGATCCGCGAACAGCTCAGGGGCGGCATAGAGATCCTGAAGACGCCCGGACTGGAGAAGCAGGAGTTCCTGGCCGCCGCCGGGATCGTGATCCGGCCGGCCCTGCAGGCCGTGGAGGACATGGTGCTCAAGGAGGAGGAAATCCTGTTTCCCATGGCCCTGGACAAGCTCAGCGAGCAGCAGTGGCTGCAGATCAGCCAGCAGTCGCCCGAGTTCGGCTACTGCCTCTATGACCCACCCGTGGCATGGATTCCCGAAGGGGCAGAGCCCCGGCAGCTGGAAGACCTGCAGCGGGAGGGGGGGCAGGTACGCCTGCCGACCGGAAGTTTTGCCCTGGAGGAATTGCTGGCCTTGCTGAACACCCTGCCGGTCGACATGACCTTCGTGGACAAGAACGACAAGGTGAAGTACTTTTCCCAGAGCGCCGAGCGCATCTTCCAGCGCAACCGGGCCATCCTGAACCGGGACGTGCGGCATTGCCACCCCCCGGCCAGCGCCCACATCGTGGATAGGATCATCGAGGACTTCAGAAGTGGCCGCCAGAGCCGCGCCCCGTTCTGGATCCGCATGGGGGGCAAGTTCATCCACATCGAGTATTTCGCCCTGCGAAACGAAAACGGCGACTACCTGGGCACCCTGGAGGTGTCGCAGGATGTGGCGCGCTACCGCAGACTGGAAGGGGAGCAGCGCATCCTGTCATACGGCCAATAAACCGGCGGAGGCCCGCAGGCCTGTCCGACGAAACCAATCAAGACTGACATGGAGAGAAAACCCCTGATCACCCCCAGGAGCAAGGTCCTGCAGGTAATCGACGATTATCCCCACCTGGAGGATGTGCTGATACGGTATGTGCCGGCGTTTAAGAGCCTGAAAAACCCCCTCCTGCGCAAAACGGTGGCCCGGGTGGCCACCCTGCAGCAGGCGGCGGCCATCGGCCAGGTGAAGGTGGAGGAGCTGGTGAACCACCTGCGCAGGGAAACGGGACAGGATGCCTGGACCGGAGATGCCGGCCATGCCTACGATACGGAGAAACCCGGCTGGTTCGACCAGGCCCGGGTCACGCGGGGACTGGATGCCCGGGAGATGCTGCACCGGGGGGAGCAGCCCGTCAGCCAGGTCATGGCCGATCTGAATGCCCTCGAGACGGGAAATATTTACAGGCTGGATGCTCCTTTTCTGCCGGCCCCCCTGATCGACAAGGCAATCAGCCTGGGCGTTGCGCACTGGCTGGTGCAGGAGGCGGAAGACCACTACGTGATTTTCTTTTACAGGGTCCCGGCCGGCTGACCGAGGGAAGGCTTGAGGGCGCGTTGAACCCAGGCCCTCCGGCTGCGTTATCATGGGGTGGACCTTTCACCGACAAGCATGGAGCCCTGGCAAGACAACTTCTGGCGGGATGCTGAAGCTCCCCTTTTCATGCTGGCGCCCATGGAGGACGTGACCGACACGGCCTTCAGGGAGCTGGTGCTGCGCATGAGCGCTCCGGGACGGCTGCATGTGCTGTTCACCGAGTTTGCCTCCACCGACGGTTTGTACCATGAGCGGGGGCGGGAAAATGTCCGGCAGCGCCTGGAGGTGTCTGCCGGGGAGAGGCGACTGCTGAAGGAAAAGGGGGTGAGGCTGGTGGCCCAGCTCTGGGGCAGCCGGCCGGAGCATTTCGCCGCGGCGGTTCGCCTGCTCGGCGGGGCATTCGACGGCATCGACATCAATATGGGTTGCCCCGTGCGCAAGATCGTGGCCCAGGGAGGCTGTTCGGCCCTGATCGATAACGAACCGCTGGCGGGGGAGATCATCCGGGCCGTCAGGGAAACCAGCTCCCTCCCCCTGAGCGTGAAGACCCGCCTGGGCGGCAGGATGCCCGAGACAGAACGGTGGATTGGATTCTTGCTGCGCCAGCCCCTGGATGCCATCATCCTCCACGGCCGGACCCGAAAGCAGATGTCGGAGGGACTGGCCGACTGGAACGAAATTGGCCGGGCGGCCCGCTTGCGTGACCAGGTGGCGCCCGCAATCCGCCTCATCGGGAACGGGGACGTGGGAAGCCTGGCCGAAGGGGCGGAAAAGGCCGCGCGTCACGGACTGGACGGGGTGATGATCGGGCGCGGCATCTTCAGGAACCCCTGGCTGTTCGAGCCCGACCGGGAGGCGCCCGCGCCCCGGGAACGCATCGACACCCTGCTGCGGCACCTGGACCTGTTCCAGCGGCAGTGGGGCGACCGCAAACACTTTCTGATCCTGAGGCGGTTCTTCAAGATTTACCTGAGCGGCTTTGACGGGGCCGCCGGCCTTCGGCAACAGATGATGCAGGCCGAAAGCTATGAGGAGGCCCGGACGGTCGTCGCAGGTCTGGAGGCCGGCGGGTCGGTGCCGGGCCTTGAGGGCGGGAAGGATTAGGGCCTGAATGGGCGGCTTCCGAACAGACCGGCCGGGCCCGCAGAGAACGCGGGCCCGGCCGGTGGAATTTCCCTGAAGGGTTTCGGATCTAAAAGATGAACAGGTCCTCCTGGCCCAGCCGGGTGACCGGTCCGAAGAGGCGTTCCACCTCCCCGAAGTCAATGCTGTCGCGGTGGCCCAGGATGATGTAGGTCTTGGGCTGGTCTTTCACATACCGGCGGTTGAAGGCGGCGACATCCTCCAGTGTCATGCCGGGCAGGGCCTCGTATAACTGCCTGCGGATGTCGGTGTCAAGCCCCATCCTTCTGGCAGATAGGTAACTCCAGATCACATTGGCATCGCGGATGCGCTGGGTGCGGATGTTGGAGATCATCTGCTCCTGGGCCAGGCGGAAGGAGGTCTCCGACAGCGGCATGTCGTTGAACAGTTCATTGAAGGCGCTGAAGGCATCCACCACCTTGTCGTTCTGGGTGGCGATCAGGCTGGTCTGCAGGTAGGACTCGTCCGGCCGCGAAGGGGCCCGGTAGGAAGCCCCGGCCCGGTAGGCCAGCCCGCGTTTCTCGCGCATCTCCTGGAATACGATGGCGTTCATGCCCCCTCCGAAATAGCTGTTGTACATCTGGATCTGCGGAATCCGTGCCGGGTCGTAGTCCATGCCTTTGGCCACGGTCTGCAGGTAGCTCTGGTTGGCGTCGTAATGGGCAAAGTACACCTTGTCTTCCCGGGTATCCCGGGCGGCAAAACGGACCCCTTCGGGAACGGGCTGCAGGGAAGCCGGAGCCCGGTGGTGGGTCTGGATGATGCCGACCACTTCAGGCAGGGGCTGGGGTCCGAAGAACACCACCCGGTGTTCCACGCCCCAGAGGTGCTGCAGGGCACCGACCAGGTCCTCCACGGTCAGTGCATCCAGTTCCTGGTCGGTCAGGGTGTGCCGGCTGGGGTTTTGGTTGCCGTAGGTGGCGTAGTCGACCAGGGCCGACAGGTTGGCCTGCTGGTTGGCCTTGCTGTCCTGCCGCGACTTCTTGGTGTTCTCGATGTATTGCCTCAGCGCAGCCTCCCCGGCCCGTCCGTTCAGAAGGACCTCTTCCACGAGGTGCATGGCGGGAACGAGGTTCTCGGCCAGTCCACTCAAGGTAATGCGGGTTTCCTCGTTGCCGGCAAAGACCGAATAGGAGCAGGCCAGTTTGAAAAACTCGTTGCTGATGTCTTCTGCGGACATGCCGGGCGTTTCCAGGAAATTGGCAAACCTGGCGGCAAAGGGAAGGTAGCGGTCGTGCTGGCTGCCCATCTCCCAGTGGTAGGTCAGCGTGAAGGTGGGGTTGGCCTCATTTTTGGCATACAGCACCTCGATGCCGTTTCGGGTCCGCGAGGCGGACACGTCCTTTTCGTAATCGAGGAATACCGGCTCGATGGGATCCACGGAGGCATTCTTTACCTGGGTGAGCAGGGGGGACTCCACATCGCGGTTGATGTGGATGGGGGTGATCGCCGGCTTGTCCACCACCTCCACATGGGCCGGCTGTCCCTGCCGTTTGTAAACCGCCACGTAGTTGTCGTGCCGCAGGTGCTCATTGGCAAATTCGACCACATCCTGTTTGGTGATGCTGCCCAGAAGATCGATTGTCTCGAAGGTCCGTTCGTAGGGCACCCCGTTCAGGAAGCTCATGGCCATGGTCATGGCGCGGGAGCGGCTGTTTTCAAGCATCCGCATTTGCTGCAGCCTCAAATTGTTGATGGCCGCCTCCATCAGCCAGTCGGGGAAGTCGCCCTTTTTGAGAAGATCGAGCTGGCCCAGCAACAATTCCTTTACTTCGTCCAGGCTTTGTCCGCGCTTGTTGCTGCCCGCCAGGGTCAGCACCGAATAGTCGGCCATGGTGCGTACAGAAGCCCTCGACCCCAGGGTGGCCATCTGGCGGTTCAGGTTCTGATCGATCAGGCCGGCGCGTCCATTCGACAGGATCATGCTGATCATTTGCAGCAGCGGCACCTGTTCGGAGGCGGCCCCTTCGAAGCGCCAGCCCAGCTGGATATTCTCAGCCTGCAGTCCGGTCACTTCCTTCACGACAGGGGCCGTGATGGGGGGCTGCTCCCCGAAAGCCAGCTCTGGAAGGGGAGCGGGCTGCAGGTGACCGAAATGCTTTTCGATCAGGGCAATGGCCTCATCCGGGTCGAAGTCGCCCGACAGAACCACGGCCATGTTGTTGGGTACATAATATTGCTTGAAGAAGTTCTTGATGTTGATGATGGAGGGATTCTTCAGGTGCTCGGCCTCTCCCAGTGTGGTTTGCAGTCCATAGGGGTGGTTGGGGAACAGCCCGGCCAAAAGGGCCTCGGAGGCCAGCCGGCCGTCGTTTGTCAGCGACATGTTCTTTTCCTCATACACCGTCTCCAGCTCGGTATGAAAGAGGCGCAACACGGGATCGCTGAAGCGCTCCCCCTGGATCATGGCCCAGTTTTCCATCTGGTTGGAGGGGATGTTCTCCATATAGATGGTGTAGTCGTTCGAGGTCCCCGCATTGGTCCCGGTCGACCCGATGGCGGTCATCAGCCGGTCGTACTCGTTGGGGATGGCAATGGTGGAGGCCACGTAGGAGATGCTGTCGATCCGGCGGTAGAGTTCCCTGCGCCTGGCCTCGTCGGTTTCCAGGCGGTACACCTCGAACAGGGCCTCGATCTCGTCGAGCAGCGGTTTCTCCCTGTCATAGTCGGTCGTGCCGAAGGTGCTGGTGCCCTTGAACATCAGGTGTTCGAAATAATGCGCCAGGCCCGTGGTTTCGGCCGGATCGTTCTTGCTGCCCACCCTGACGGCCACATAGGTCTGGATGCGGGGTTCCTCCTCGTAGACCGAGAGATACACCTTCAGGCCGTTGTCCAGGGTATAGATCCGGGCATTGAGTGGGTCGCCGGGGAAGCTTTCATACTCCCGGGCGGATTGCGCATGGCTGTTTACATATAAGGCCAGCAATACGGCAGCGGCCAGCAGCGGCCGCAAAATGCGTGTTTGTTTCATGTTGAATGCTTTGTAGGTTCGTCGGATGGAAAACAAGAATTTCGTCCGGCTAAAATTATGAAAAAACCAACTCATAAAAGCCTGTCAGCGAGCACTTTTTTTGTGTGCCTGAAAACAAATGGGACTAAGGGGCTGTTTTATAAAAAGATAATGCCTGAAAGATTTTTTCCTTAACATTTTTTGTGAATAACCCGCTTAAACCTTTGGTTCCTTTGCCTTGTCAAATTCAATACTGTATTTCGTTTTCAAATCGTTGAACAATGAAGAAAATGGCCCGGTCCCTGACCATTTACATCCTGCTGGCCATCCTGGTCGGGGTGATCGTCTATCCGAAAATCCGTCCCTTGTTCCAGGACCCCGCCGGTTCTTTCCCCGAAGGGGTTTCCCGTGCCCAGGGGTTTCAGCAACGGGGGGTGCATGCCCACGGGAAGGTGGTCCAGCCGGAAAGAATGGTCGAGCTGATCAACAGCTCAGGCACCCTCCTGCCCGATGAGGAGGTGGAATTGTCGTTCGAAACCTCGGGCAAGATCGTTTCCATCAACTTCCAGGAAGGCTCCCGGGTAAAGAAGGGCGACCTTCTGGCCAAGGTGAACGACCGCCACCTGCAGGCCCAGCTCCTGCGCCTGCAGGCACAGCGGCGTCTGGCGGAGGACCGTGAGTTCCGTCAGCGGACCCTGCTCTCGCGCGATGCCATCAGCCAGGAGAGCTACGACCAGGTGGTGACCGAGCTGCAGACACTGGATGCCGATATCCAGCTCGTGGAGGCCCGCATTGCCGAAACCGAGCTGCGGGCGCCTTTCGATGGGATCATCGGCCTCCGCTATGTCAGCGAAGGGAGCTACGCCAACCCCAATGCACGCATCGCACGCCTCATCCGGATCAGTCCCATCAAAATAGAATTTTCCATTCCGGAGCGTTATTCGGGAGAGGTGTCTCCGGGTTTTCCGATCGAATTCTCCGTGGACGGCCTGGACGGACACCTTCCTGCCGAGGTCTATGCCGTGGATCCAAAGGTGGATGTGCGCACCCGCACCATCATTGCCCGCGCCCTTTATCCGAACCGGGATGAGGAGCTCAAGCCCGGCCGTTTTGCGGCCATCAGCCTGCAACTTTCAGAAACCCCGGACGCCATCGCCATCCCTACCCAGGCCCTCATCGCCGAGATGGATGGGGACCGGGTTTTTGTCTACCGGGGAGGCCAGGCTGAGTCCATTTATGTGCGGACCGGCCTGCGTACCGAATCGCACATCCAGGTGACCGATGGCCTTTCCTTCGGGGACACGCTGCTGGTGACCGGCGTCATGCAACTCAGGCAGGGCATGCCGGTTGTTCTCGACACGGTCATCCGGTAAGCCCCTTCCACTTCGCAAAAATTCAACCGATGAGTTTATCTTCCATAAGCATCCAAAGACCGGTCCTCGCATCGGTTTTCACCATCCTGATCCTGCTGTTCGGGGCCATCGGGATGACGAACCTGGGCGTGCGGGAGTTTCCCAGCGTCGATCCCCCCATCATTTCGGTCCGCACCTCCTATCCCGGGGCCAATTCGGACGTGATCGAAACCCAGGTGACCGAGCCGCTGGAACAGAGCATCAACGGCATTCCGGGCATCCGCACCCTGACCAGCGTGTCGCGGCACGGCAGCAGCAACATCACCGTGGAGTTCGAACTGAGTGTCGACATGGAAACGGCTGCCAACGATGTGCGGGACAAGGTGTCCCAGGCCCAGCGGATGCTTCCGCGTGATGTGGACCCCCCCACCGTGTCCAAGGCCGATGCCGACGCCAGTCCCATCATGTTCGTTACCGTGGGATCCCCCCAACGTTCCCTGCTGGAGCTTACCGAGATCGCCGAGCTGACCCTCAGGGAGCGCCTGCAGACCATCCCCGGGGTGAGCGGCATCCATGTCTGGGGGTCGAAGCGCTATGCCATGAGGCTTTGGCTCGACCCCATCAAGCTGGCCGGCTACGGGCTCACCCCCCTCGATGTGCGCAACGCCATCAACCGGGAGAACGTGGAGCTGCCCTCCGGGCGCATCGAAGGGACGGCCATGGAGCTGACCATCCGGACCCTCGGCCTGATGACCACCCCGGAGGAGTTCAACAACCTGATCATCCGGGAAGAAGGGGGGCAGGTCGTCCGTTTCATGGATGTCGGACGGGCCGAACTGGGCCCGGAGGATGAACGGGGCGGACTGCGACGCAACGGCATCCCCATGGTGGGCAACGCCATCGTGCCCCAGCCGGGTTCCAACCACATCGACATCGTGGACGAGGTGTACAACCGCCTGGAGTTCATCAAGCGGGACCTGCCGGACGACGTTTCCCTGGAGATCGGATTCGACAACACCGAATACATCCGCTCTTCCATCCGGGAGGTGCGCAACACCATCTTCATCGCCTTCACCCTGGTGGTGGTCATCATCTTTTTGTTTTTGCGCGACTGGCGGACAACCCTGATCCCCATCCTCGTAATCCCGGTGTCCCTGGTGGGGTCTTTCTTCATCATGTATGCCGCCGGCTTTTCCATCAACGTGCTGACCCTGCTGGCCGTGGTGCTGGCCATCGGTCTGGTGGTGGACGACGCCATCGTGATGATGGAGAACATCTACGTGAAGATCGAGCAGGGCATGAGCCCGGTCGAAGCCGGCCTTGCGGGGGCTAAGGAAATCTTTTTTGCCATCCTGGCCACCACCATCACCCTGGTGGCGGTGTTCTTCCCCATCGTATTCCTGGAGGGGATGACCGGAAGGCTGTTCCGGGAGTTCAGCATCGTGATCGCCGGGGCGGTGGCCATCTCTTCCTTCGTGGCCCTGTCTTTCACCCCCATGGTGTCGACCAAGATCCTGAAGCAGCGTAAAACACGGGGCTGGTTCTACCACCGTACCGAAGGCTTTTTCCAGGCCCTGAACAATGCCTACAGAAACGGACTGGAGCGTTTCCTGCAAAGGCGCTGGCTGGCCATCGTGATCCTTCTGGGCGCGGCCGGGTTCGTCCTGTTGCTGTACATAAACATTCCGGCCGAGATGGCTCCCATGGAGGACCGCTCCCAGGTGACCATCAGCGCCACCGGACCCGAAGGGGTGACGTATGAATACATGCGCGACTACCTGGAAGAGATCACCGACCTGGTGGAACGCATCGTGCCGGAGCGTTCCGATGTGACCGCCATGGTTTTTGGCGCCCGCAACAATGTGCGCGTGGAACTGGTCAAGCCCAACCAGCGGGAGGCCAGTCAGCAGGACATCGCAGACCGCCTGTCGGCCGCCCTGCGCCCGATGACCAAGGCCCGTGCCTTCGTGCAGCAACAGTCGACTTTCGGCGGGCGCCGCTCCGGCATGCCGGTGCAGTATGTGCTGCAGGCACAAAGCATCGACAAGCTTCGGGAGGTGCTGCCCGAATTCATGGACCGGGTCAATGACAGCGAGGTGCTGCAGATGGCCGATGTGAACCTGAAGTTTACCAAGCCCGAACTGCAGATCCGCATCAACCGCGACAAGGCCAACTCCCTGGGGGTGTCGGCCCAGAACGTGGGCCAGACCCTGCAGCTGGCGCTGAGCGGCCAGCGGTTCGGGTATTTCTTCATGCATGGCAAGCAGTACCAGATCCTGGGGGAGATGCAGCGGGAAAACCGCAACAAGCCGCTCGACCTGAAATCACTCTATGTGAGGAACAACAACGGGGACATGGTGCAGCTCGACAACCTGGTGACCATGGAAGAACTCACCGCCCCGCCCCAGTTGTACCGCTATAACCGGTTCGTGGCCGCCACCGTATCCTCCGGCCTGGCCCCCGGCAGGACGATCGGGGAGGGCATCGGGGAGATGAACCGCATCGCCGATGAGGTGCTGGACGAGACCTTCCGGACGGCCCTGGCGGGCGACTCCAAAGACTTCCAGGAGAGTTCTTCCAGCCTCATGTTCGCCTTCCTGCTGGCCCTGGTGCTGATCTTTCTCGTGTTGTCGGCCCAGTTTGAGAGTTTCAAAGACCCCTTCATTGTGATGATGACCGTGCCCCTGGCCATTACCGGGGCCCTGGTCTTTATGTGGTACTTCGGCATCACCATGAACATTTTCAGCCAGATCGGCATCATCATGCTCATCGGACTGGTGTCCAAGAACGGCATCCTCATGGTGGAGTTTGCCAACCAGCGCAAGCTGGACGGCATGCGCAAGCTGGAGGCGATCAAATACGCCGCCGCCGCGCGCTTCCGTCCGATCCTGATGACCAGCCTGTCGACCATCCTGGGGGTGCTTCCCCTGACGATGGGTTTCGGGGAGGGCGCCCAGAGCCGCATTGCCATGGGGGTGTCTGTGATCGGCGGACTGGTCCTGTCGACCTTTCTGACCCTTTTCGTGGTGCCTGCCGTGTATTCCTACATATCCAGCGAAACCAAAACCATCCCCGGGGAGACGGGGCCGTCCTCCTGATGAGGCGGCGCAGTCCGCATCAGTTGAACATGAACTGAAAAACAATCCGACGATGAATAAAAAATTTCTGGCCCTGGGCCTGATGCTTGTATTCCCGTTCCAGTTCCTGTCGGCCCAGCGGGCGCTGAGCCTGCAGGAGTGCATTGAGATCGGACTGGAACAGAATTTTTCCGTGCGGCTTGCCCGCAACAATGAGGCGATTGCCGAAAACAATCACAGCCTGGGCAATGCCGGTTTCCTGCCGACGATCGACCTGAGGGGACAGCAGTCGGGGTCCGTCAACAACACGGACCAGAACCTGGCGGGCGGGGGGCGGAACGAGTTGCGGGGCATTCACAATACCGGCAGCAGTGCCAGCGTGTCCCTCGGCTGGACCGTGTTCGACGGTTTCCGGGTGCAAACCACCTACGACCGGCTGGAGGCCCTGCAGGAAATGGGGGCGCTGAACACCCGCATGGCGGTGGAAGACCTGGCGGCCCGGATCGCTGCGGAATATTTCAACTATATCCAGCAGCAACGCCTGCTGGACAACCTCAAATATGCCGTGGATCTTTCGCGCGAGCGCACCCGAATCGATGAGGAGCGTTACCTGCTGGGTTCCGGGTCGAAACTGCAGCTGCTGCAGTCCCAGGTGTTCCTCAATGCCGACAGTTCCCGCCTGGGCAGGCAATACGAGGTGGTACGGGCCTCGCGCATCCGGCTCAACGAGCTGATGGCAAGGGAAAACCTCCATGGGCAACTGGAGCTGGCCGACACCACCATCACCCTGAATCCCATCCTGATGTACCAGACCCTGCGGACCAATGCCCTGAAGGAAAACACTTCCCTGCTCATCGCCGCCCAGAACGAGGTGATCTCCGAATACGACCACAGGATCATTGCCTCGCGGAGCTATCCTTATGCCACGCTGTCTTCGGGTTATGGGGTGAATTACAATACCTACCAGTCGGGCTCGCTCAACAACCAGCGAACGATGGGCATGAACTACGGTCTCACCTTGGGAATCAATGTATTTGACGGATTCAACCAGAGGCGGAGGCTGGCCAATGCCGCCATCGAGCTGGAGAACCGCCGATTGCAGTATGAGGATGTGGAAAGGGGCGTCATGGCCGACCTGCTGACCATTTACAATGCCTACATAAACAACCTGAGGCTGCTGGAGCTGGAAAGCCAGAACCTGGAAGTGGCCAACGAAACACTCGATATTGCCCTGGAAAGATACCGCCTGGGCGCCCTGGCGGGGCTGGAATTGAGGGAGGCCCAGAAAAGCCTGCTGGATGCGGAGGAGCGGCTCTTGTCGATCCAGTACCAGGTCAAGGTGGCGGAACTGTCGCTGATGCAGATCTCCGGAAAGATCCTCGAATACATCTGATCACCCCAGGGGGTCAGAGGTGCTTCTTGACGATGCTCAGGAACTCCTTCAGGGAAACCGGCTTGGCCATGTAGTCGTCACAGCCTGCCGAGAGTGCCTTCTCCCGGTCGCCCGGCAGCGCATAGGCCGTCAGGGCCACCACCGGCAGCTCCGGCCGCTCCTCCTTGATGCGTTGCGTGGCTTCGTACCCGCCCATGACGGGCATCTTGATGTCCATCAGCACCAGATCCACTTCCGGGTGTTTCCCCAGCAATTCCAGGGCTTGTTTGCCGTCCCAGGCATGGAGGATCTCCATGTCGACCGATTCCAGGATCACCTTCAGCAGTTCAAAATTGTTCTCCTCATCCTCGGCCACCAGGATGGTGTGCTTGCCGTTTCCATTATCCTGCCCGGGTTTTGCAACCGGCTGGCCGGATTGCTCCAACGGGCTCCATTCGATGGTGAAGAAAGCCACTGTACCGGTTCCCGGATTGGACTCCAGCCAGATCCGTCCCCCCAGCAATTCCACGAACGATTTGGCGATCGGCAGGCCCAGGCCCATGCCGCTGCTGACCGAGGTCCGGTCTGTATGGACCTGTTGAAACCGCTGGAACACGGTGTCCTGCAGGGCCGGGTCGATCCCGCTCCCGGTATCGGCGACATAGAAACGCAGGGCATTGTCCTTCAGGGAGCAGCCAAATTCCACATGTCCCTCACGGGTGAATTTGATGGCATTGCCGATCAGATGCATAAGGATCGTTTCCAGCTTGTTCTGGTCGGTGATGACCCGGCTTTCCTTTTCGCTGAGGGCGGAATGGTAACGGAACTTGATGAGCTTTTCGGCGGCCTTGACCTGCAGCTTTCCGTAGACCTTTTCCAGCAACTTGTTGATGTGGCATTCATTTTCGAAACGGTCCAGCAGCCCGGCTTCAATTTTGGAGATGTTGACAATGTCGTCGATGATGGACAGCAATTGGTCGCTGCTGCTCCGGATGGTGGCCGTGAACCGTCGGATCTGGTCCTGGTCCAGGCCCGGTTCGTTCAGGAACTCGGAAAACCCCACGATGGCGTTCAGGGGGGTCCGTATCTCGTGCGACAGGTTGTTCAGAAAGGCGGTTTTGAGGCGGTCGCTTTCCTCGGCTTTTTCCTTGGCGGCCTTGAGCTCCTCCTCGGCCTGTTTGCGCTCGGTGATGTCGCGGGCGATGCCTTCCAGGGCAACCAGCCGGCCATCGGCATCGTAGACCGGCACATTCCTTTGCTCGGTCCATACCACCGTCCCATTTTTCCTGATCCAGCGAAGGATGACCGGCCGGCGTATGGCCTCTTCCGTGGGTCCGGGCTTCAGGAGATCCCGGTCGTCCGGGTGCACCAGCTTGAGGCTCAGGTCCGGATCCAGATAGTGCTCCTCCGGGGTGTATCCGGTGACCCTTACCGAGGAAGGGCTCACATAAGAAAACCGTCTTTCGGGAAAGAGTTCGATGCGGTAGATAAGGTCATCGGCATTGTCGGCCAGCCTCCTGAATCGTTGTTCACTCTCGGCCAGCTTCCTTTGCGCCTGCTGGCTGTCTGCGCGTATCGTTTTGATATCCAGTGCTCTTAACACAGCCGGCCCCAGCCTCTTCATGTGCTCCTTGATCACGTAGTCGGTGGCCCCTGCCTTCATGCACTCCACGGCGAAGTCTTCGTTCATGGAGCCGGTATGCATGATGAACGGGATGTGGGGCGCCAGTTTCAGGGTGATATTCAAGGCTTCCATGCCATTGAAGGCCGGCATCTGGTAGTCCGATACGATGACATCGGGGGTGAACTCCGTGACCGCCCTCTTGAAGGCTTCCCGGTCCTCCACGCGCAGGAATTCCACCGGGGCGGAAACCGCCTTTGAAATCTCCCTTTTTGCCAGGTCGGCATCGCTGGGCACGTCTTCCGCGATCAGAATCTTTATGATGTCACTCATGGCGAAGGGGCTTCGTTCACGACCATCCAGAAAAAACCGGTTTGCCGCATGGCGGTCAGGAAGTCATCGAAATTGACCGGTTTGACGACATAGGCATTGGCTCCCAGGGCATAGGCTTTTTCGATGTCGGGATCCTCCCGGGAAGAGGAAACCACCACCACCGGGATCCTCCGGGTGGACTCCTGGGCCCTGATCTGTTCCAGGACCTCCAGCCCGTTTTTCTTGGGCAGCTTCAGGTCCAGGAACACCACCTTGGGGGGTGCGGTCATTTGCCGCCCCTGGTAAATGCCACGGCAGAAGATGAAATCGAGGGCCTCCTCCCCGTCTTCTGCCAGGAAAATGTTATTGGCCAGATGGTCCTTTTTAAGTGCCCGGATCATCAGTTCCGAGTCGGCCGGGTTGTCTTCCACGATCAGGATGTCTACTGGGTTGAATTGTTCCATGAGATCGGTTTATTAGGGCGCTCCGGGACCCACGGTCACGGATTTGTTCGAAAATTACATAAAATTTGTGGTTGAACCACCATATTTATCGGACCGGGACGGAGAAAAAGAATTTCGCCCCTTTCCCGGGCTCCCCTTCCGCGCGGACTGCTCCCCCGTGGCGGTGGATGATCCGCTGCACAATGGCCAGCCCGACACCCGTTCCCGGGAACTCCCTCTCCGGGTGCAGCCGCTGGAAGACACCGAATATCCTTTCAGCATACTGCCCGTCGAAGCCCACCCCATTGTCCTCTACGACAAAAACAGGCTGACCGTCATTTTCCTGAGCATGGATGCGGATGCGCGCCTTCGCTTCCCTGGCGGTGAACTTCAGGGCATTGCCGATCAGGTTGCTCCAGACTTGTTTCATCATGGTGGGGTCCCCCTGAACCACCGGGAGGGGGTCTGTAAGGAATTCGATCCTGCCCTTATCCATCCCCTGCGACAGCTCGTGGAATACCATGTGGGCCATTTTGGCCATGTCGATCTCGTACCATTGCAGTTCGGACCGGCCCAGGCGGGAAAACGACAGGAGGTCGTCGATCAGTTGCCCCATTTTTTGTGCGTTTTCCGTGATGACCCGGCAGACCCTTTGTCCTTCCTGGTCCATATCCTCCCGGTAGTCCTCCAGCAGGATGCGGGTAAACCCGTCGATGGCCCGAAGCGGTGCACGCAGGTCGTGCGATACCGAATAGGCGAAGGCTTCCAGCTCCTTGTTGGAGGCTTCCAGCTGGGCCGTGCGCTGACTGACGCGCTCCTCCAGTTCAGAGGCATAAAGCAGGCTTTTTTTGTAAAGCCTGGCATTTTCGATCACCAGGGCCGCCTGGGGCGCAATGGTCTGGTATAGGGTGATTTCATGGTCGGAGAAATGCCTTGTCGACTTTTGCGTTCCGACGACCAGTACCCCGGCCACCCGGCTTTCGACCGCCAGGGGCACCATGAGCATGGAGCGGATCCCACGCACCTGCTGGATCTGCCGCTCGGCTTCTGTCAGGACCTCATCAACCATTTCAAAGATCCTGAGTGGCTGCTTCGAAGAGAGGGTCTTTTCGATCATGGGGTGGTCTCTCAGTGGCGCCTTGCGCAGTTTTTCCGGAAAATCCGGCGGCAGGGCCGGGGTGGTGGCGCCCAGGTAAAGCATGTCTTCTTCCAGAAGGTAGATCGCCGCGGTTTCGAGCTTAAGGAGGCCGACAGCCTGCTCCACGATGGTCTGGAAAACCCGGCCCAGGTCGTTGGTGACAGCCAGGGCCTGGCTGACAGACAGCAGGGTGGATAACTCCTCTGTTCGTTTCCGGATGGTTTGCTCCGCCTTGATCTGGTCCGTCACATCGTTGACGATGGAGTACAGCAGGGCCTTGCCCCCGAAGGGGATCCTGCCGCTGAACACCTCCACGTCCCGGACCTCCCCGCCGGCCAGGCGGTGCCGGAACCTGAAGCGGTCTTTTTGCTGGTCCCTGGCTTTCCTGATTTCGGCCTGGACTGCCTCGGGGGGCAGGGTGTTGATCTGGTGCATGAACATCTCCAACAGTTCTTCCCGCGGCCAGCCGTAGAACTTTTCCGCGGCGGGGTTCGCATCGACGATGCGCCCGTCGTCCGGGTCGACCAGCAGCATCACCGCATGGTTGTTCTTAAACACATTGCTGTAACGGCTTTCGCTTTCACGGAGTTTTGCTGTAATGCGTTTCGCCTGCCGGCGCAGCAGCAGGTTAAACAGGGCCAGTCCGGCGACAACGACCCCCAGGATCAACAGGTAGGGGCCATATTCCTTCCAGAAGTCCCTTTCTTCATACACCGAGAACCATTTGGTATAGAGGCGGTCGTACTCTCCGCTGACCTTGAGCTGGTAAATCCCCAGGTTGAGCAGGGCCAGCAGCTCTGCATCCCCCTTGCGCACGGCCATGCCGTATTTCCGGGGTTCGAGGTTGGAGGTTTGAAGTACCACGTTTCGCAGCCCGTGCCGGCGGATCAGGTAGGCTCCCTGGAAGTTGCCCAGGATGGCCGCATCGTGCTGTCCCTGCTCCAGCAGCATCAGGGCCTCCAGCTGGTCCGTGACGGGGATGATCTCGCCTGCCAGTCCGGTTTCCAGCAGGATGTCATGCATCAGGTCCTTGTCCTGAACCACCACCTCCCTGCCCCGGAGGTCGTCGAGCGAAGCGTAATGGTCTCCCTTGCGGGCAAAAATGCCCTGGGTCATCACGCTGTGCGGGATGCCGAAATCCATTTTCTCCGCCCGCCCCGGAGAGGACATCAGTCCCATGATGACATGGATCCGGCCTGCCTCCAGCTCCTCCCGGACCTGGCTCCAGGGGCCGAGCTCCAGCTTATAGGTGAGCCCCAGGTCCCTGGCCAGGGCCTCAAACAGTTCCACGTTGAAACCATCCGGCGCCCCCTGTTCGTTGATGAACTCATAGGGAGGGTAGTAGTGGTCCCCCTTGACCAGGATGGTGTCAGGGATGTCGGGACGGTAGCCCGGCTGCCGGGCGGCTACCCACTCCGGGGCCAGGGAAATGGCAGCCAGCAGAAACATGATCAGACGGATCCGGGCCATGAGCTGGGGGCTTAGAGGTGTTTCTTTACCATGGTCATGAATTCCTTCAGCGATACCGGCTTCGCAAGGTAATCATTGCATCCGGCCTGCAGTGCCTTCTCCCGGTCGCCCGGCAGCGCATAGGCCGTCATGGCGATGACCGGCAGGGCCGGCCTGATTTCCCTGATGATGCGCGTGGCGTCGTACCCGTTCATCCCCGGCATCTTGATGTCCATCAGCACGAGGTCGATCTCCGGGTGGTCGCGGCAGAGATCCACCGCTTCCTGACCATTCCAGGCATGCAGCAGAGCGACATCCTGTATGGAAAGGATCACCCGGGCGAGCTCGAAGTTGTTCTCCTCGTCTTCGGCCACCAGGATGGTTTTCCTTACCTTCAGACTGGCGGCTTCCGTGCCGGTTTCTTCGTTCCGTTTGCCTGCAGCCGGCTTCCATGGCAAGGTGAAAAAGAACACCGTACCGGAACCTGGTTTCGACTCCAGCCAGATCCTCCCTCCCAGCAGGTCGACGAACGATTTTGAAATGGGCAGACCCAGTCCCATCCCCCCCTTCGTATGGGCGTGTCCGGTCTCTGCCTGGTGAAAGCGCTCGAATATTTTATCATGTAACGAAGGGTCGATACCTGGCCCGGTATCCGCCACATAAAACCGCAGCTCCCCGTCCTTCAGGGTGCAGCCAAACTCCACATGGCCCTGGTCCGTGAATTTGATGGCGTTGTCGACCAGGTTGCTGATTACCTGCGTCAGCTTGGTTTCGTCGGTGCGTACCATGGCCTGGCTTTCATTGAGGTCGAGATGGTGCCTGAACCGCAGGCCCTTTTCGGAAGCACTGATCTGAAGTTGGTTGTAAACGCTGGCAAACAAGTCTTTCAGGTTCGTTTCCTTCTCCCAGGCCTCCATGATCCCGGCTTCGATCTTGGAAATGTTCACAATGTCCTCAATGATACCGAGCAACTGGTTGCTGCTCTTGCAGATGATGTCGGTCAGGTGGGCAATGCGTCCGGGGTCGAGCCCGGGTTCATTCAGGAACTCGGAAAAACCGATGATGGCATTCAGGGGAGTGCGGATCTCGTGGGACAGGTTGTTAAGGAAAGCGGTCTTCAGCCGGTCGTTCTGCTCGGCCTGTTCCTTGGCGCCAACCAGGTCTTTTTCTGCCTGCTTGCGCTGGATGGCCAGGCTGATCTGGTGGGAGACAAACTCCAGGATCTGGATGGTGTTTTCATCGAAGGCGTGGGGGTCGGTGTAGCTTTGCAGGGCGATGGCCCCGATCACCTTGTCCTTGCTGAAAAGGGGCACGCCAAGCCATACCTCGCTGGGGGTGCCGATCAGGTCGATCACGTCTTCTTTCAGCAAGCGCTCCACATCTGCTTTCTTCAGCAAGAGGGATTTCTTTTGCTCCACCACCAGCCCCGTGGCCGAACGGTGGGCAGGCCAGGTGTCGATGGAGTCTTTTTCGTCTTTTTCGTAAGGGATGGAGAGCATGCCCGACGACTCGTCGTACAGGGCGATGTAGAAATTGGGGGCGTCTATGAGGCCCTCCAGCAACTCCCGGATCTTTTGGATCAGCGACTCCATGTTTTCGCTGTGCATCATGGTGTTACCTATCCCGTAGAAAACCCGCTGAACCTGTTCCGCACGCTTCTTTTCCGTGATGTCCTCATAGGTTCCCAAGACCCCGATGGGTTTTCCGCCGGAGTCCATCAGGGGAACCTTGCTGGTTTTCAGCCAGATTTTTTTACCCTCAGGGGTGCTCCGGGCCTCTTCATAGTCTAGCTTTGGCTGCCTGCTTTGGATGACCTCCCGGTCGTCCTGCCGGTACAGCTCCGCCTGATCGGACCAGCCCATATCAAAATCCGTTCGGCCCACCACCTCATCGGGATGGCCCAGCCCGGCATCGGCGGCAAACGGCCTGTTGCACCCCAGGTACTTCAGGTCCAGGTCCTTCCAGAAAACCCGGACCGGTACCGTGTCGATCACCGTGCGCAGCATCTGCCGGGACTCCCTGAGTGCCTTTTCGTGTTCCTTTCGCGAACTCACATCCCGGACGATGGCCTGCACGATTTTGCGGTCCCTGACCGGACTGAGGTTCAGGCTGACCTCCGCATTGAACGGCTGTCCGTCCAGTGTCTGATGCACCCACTCGAAGAATTGGGGTTTTCCCTGGTGCACGGCTTCAATCTTTTCCCTGGCGGCCGCTTCGGAAAGGCTTCCGTCGGCCTGATGGCGGGGGGAGAAATCCCCGGGCGTTTTCCCGATGATCTGCTCCCTGGGGGCTCCGAACAGGGCCTCGGCCTTCTTGTTGCAGTTGATAAAACGCTCCCCTTCCATGATGGTGATGGCATCGTTGGCGTGTTCGAAGAGGTTGCGGTAGAGGGCTTCGTTGTCACGCAGGATCTGCTCCTCTGCGGCATTGTCGTTCGGGTCGTTCGAAAAAGTGGCAGCCATGGGCAACAAACTATCGGTTCGGGATTCTGGCAGATCGTATGCCTTGGCGGTCCCGTGTCCCGGGCTGGCAAGGCCTGAGGCAAATATAGTTAAAAAGACGTAACGCCCTTTCGGGTCAGCCGGACGGAGGCCTTGAAACAGGAAGGGTGAAGCGGAAACAGGATCCCTTGCCCGGGCTGCTTTCCACCGTGATGCCTCCCCCGTGTTCTTCAATGATCTTTTTGGTGATGGCCAGGCCGAGTCCGGTGCTGCTCTCTCCGGCGGTCGGCCTGGAACTGGATTTGCGGAACGGTTCGAAGATGCCTTCCAGTTCATCTTCGCGGATCCCCACGCCCTGGTCGCAGACGGCGGTATGGACCGCTTCCTTTTCCCTGTCCACCTGAATGCGGACCTTCGACCCTTTCGGAGAATATTTGATGGCGTTGCTTATCAGGTTGTTGAGGACCTGCTCCATTTTATTCCGGTCGAAGGCAAATACCAGCGGATCACCCGGGCATGCCAATCCGACGGAAATCTCCTTCCACCGCCCCACCAGCTGGTTGAACCGGATGGTCTGTTCGAGCAGGTCCCGGTAACTGTGTTCGCGGACCTCCAGGCGGATGCTCCGGGTCTCGATCCGGGAGACGTCCAGCAGTTCGTTCATCAGCTTCAGGGAGAACTTCAGCCGCTCATCGATGGTGTGCAGAAAGCCTGTTCGTTTGTCTTCCGGGAACAGCCCCCCGCTGTTGAGCAGGATGTCCACATAGGAAATGGCCGTGGATATGGGGTTGCGCAGGTCGTGGGCCGCCATGCTCAGGAAGCGGTTCTTTTCCAGGTTCAGCAACCCGAGTTGTCGGTTGGTCTCCCTGAGCTCCTCCATCATGCGCTCCACCTGGATTTTCTCCTTCAGGAGCTGTCGCTGCAGGTTGTTGTTTTCCTGGTTGATCCGGGCCATCTTTGTATTCAGGTCCGTGATGCGCGGCAGGTCGACCTCTCCCGTGATGAGCATTTCCCCATCGCGGACAAATACCTTGGCCTGGATGGTGGTGTTCATGCTTTCGTTGTCGCCCAGGGTGAGGAGCCCTTCATAGGCAGGCTCATTTCCCCGGCATTCCAGCAGCTTGTCGAAAGTCGGATTGACCAGCCGTTCGGGACCTCCGCCCCGAAGCAGGTGGACGGCAGCAGCATTCGCCCGGACCAGCTTGCGGTCTCCGGTCGAAAACAGGGCGATGCACAGGGCCTTGCTGTCTGCGGCCGCCTGCCGGATCTCCCCGATCCAGGGAATCAGCCTTTGGGGCAAGTCCTCCATTAGTGACCGTTTTGGTATGGGGATTCTCCGTTCTCTGATTGTTCGTGAGACAGTTTCTCAAACAGGGGGATGTTTACCTGCATCCATTCGTACAGGGGGCGTACTTCCTCATAAATTTCCCGGGGCAGCTCCTCCCGCAGGATGGGGAACCAGGCGCTGAGCTGGGCGGCCCAGTAGGTGGAAGCAAATCCCCGGTTGCGGTAGGCCCTGAAAACCCATAAAACGGTTTCGGTCAGCACCTCTGCATCGAAATGCTTCAGGATGGAGGCGATGAAACGCACGTGGTTGGCATGGTTGTCCTTCATCATGGCCAGGTTGATGTCCCCGACGATGGATTTTGTATCGGCACGCGACAGCAGGGCCTCATTGATGCGGGCGATCAGCCGGTCGCTTTTGTCCGCATAGCCAGTTGCCGTGGTGGGGGAAAACGGCCCCAGCCGGGTGGCGGATTCAATCAGTGTTTTTTTATCCATAGATTTAAAGTTTGCGGGCAAAGGGCTCAGCCTGTTTCAGCCAGCCCGTCAATATATTGCTCCAGGGAATAGAGGTCGTCAATAAGCAGGACCCCGGGCAGGTTTTGCAGGACCTCCCGTCCTCCGTGCCGGAAGCCCTGCCCGCCCACCAGGATGTTGGTTTCGGGAAATTCTTGCCGGATTTGGCCAATCATGGCTTCCAGCACGGGCAGATGAAAGTAAATGCTAATCGACAGGGCGAACAGATCGGGCCGGAGGGATTTTGCATACCGGATCATTTCGTGGACCGGGATGCCGGTTCCCAGGAAGAATGTGTCCCATCCCTTCATTTCAAACACATCGGCCACCATTTTCACCCCCACCTGGTGCAATTCGTTCTCCACGCAGCCAAGCAGCACCTTCCTGTTGGTCCGGGCACGGGATACCAGCGCGGGGAACAATTCATTCATGATGGCTTCCGAAACGGAGGTGGCCAGGTGTTCCTCGGCGACCGTGATCTGGTTGTGCTCCCACAATTCCCCGACATGGTAAAGGGCTTTTTTGATCACTTCTTCATAGGCTCTCTGGACCGGGACACCCGAAAACAACAGGTCCTGAATGATGCGTGCCCCCTCCCGGCGATCACCCGAAAGCAGGGATTGCATGAATTCGTTTGTTACCTCCTGGGTGATGGGCGGATGCATGGGGAATGAAATGCGTGCAGCCTGCAAGGTACGAAATCCCGGAAACTTTCGCGAAAAAAGTAACGACCACAACGACCTATGTACATGAAATCAGGAATAAGATGGCCGTAAATCCCCGAGGGCCTTCCGGAAGCGGTCCAGCCTGTATTCCGACTGTCCGGACAGCTCCAGCAGCCGTTCCAGGCTGCTGCTGGCCTCGCCGATCTTCTCTTTGAGAAGGTCCTGTCCGCCTGCCTGGCCTTGTTTTTCGCCGGAGGGCGGTGGGCCGTGGGTTGTTGACGGGCCGGATTCCGCCTGCCTGGCGAAATGGCTGAAGGCATGCAGGGTGAACAACCAGCGTGCCAGTTCCCCGAAACCTTCCTTGCTGAAATACCAGACCCCCTTGTACTGGTTTACCCCGCACAGCACCCTGGCATCGGGGTCTTCGAGCAGGGTCAGGATGAGCGGGGCGTCCGGGGCCATGCCCCCGTAATGGACAAGGAGCTGGATCAGCAATGCCTGCCGTGCAGCCAGTTGTTGTCCCTTGCCTGTCTGCTCCAGCACTTGCTGCAGTGGCCATTTCAGCCGCCGGGCCGCCTGCCTGGATGCCGGGGAGGGCGATTGTGCCGGGGGCTGATGCAGGGAGCGAAGGGCCATCCATGCCCGCAGGATCAGATGGTCTTCGGGACCGCGGATGGGCTCCGGAGCATGCCAGGATCCATCCCCGGCCGGAGATTCGCTGCCGGATGAAGGAACCTCCGGGGGTGATCCCGGGACGTGGGCCCGGAACCACGCCTTGGCTTCCAGGCAGGCCAGCAGGTAGTCCTCAAAATGGACTGCGGCTTCCTCTGCCCTGGTGTCCGGAGCCAGTGCCACAGTGGCCTTCAGGGCGAACGCCTTCATCCGTTCCCTGAGGCCGGCTAACTCATTCCGGGATGGTTCAGTGGCATGGAACAGGGCCAGGAAGGCATCGAACACCTCCCGGTAACGAAGCCGGTCCAGCTCCCTGGAAAGCGAGCCGGTGCCGTGCCCTTCCAGGCTCCGGCAGAGCTCTTCCAGGAGCCCCGGGTCTTCTTCCATCCTCTTGAAATCAAGAAATACCCGGTATTCAAACCCCTGCAGGTCCCAGTGAAACCCCTGTCGGCAGATGTCTTCCCCCCGGCGCAGGAACTCCAGTCCGGATACCTGTTCCCGGCAGGAATAATAATGGCCCTGTCCCGCCTGCAAATCCAATGCCTCCCCCAGGGAAAGGCTTGTGGCCGGCCCGTCGTCATCCTGTTTTGTCCGCTTGGGCCTGGCATGGTGGATCCGCCCGCCGGCGGTCTCATAGCGGTTGTTGAAAAGGACCAGGGCGGACTCGCTTCCCGAGCGGTTCGTATAGGCGAACACGTTCTCATTGACGGTTCCCTGGGCCGTCACATAATCGAACAGCCAGAAATGGGCCACGTCGCTGAACAGGTGGCGGCGCCGGAGCAAGGGAAAAATGTCCCTCTGATGCCGTTCCATCAACCCGCTGTCGGGGCTTTCGTTGTAATAAGCCCGTTGGTATTCCATCCCGTATTTTTCGGTGTAGCCCTCCAGCTGCCCGTGGGCAAACATGGGCAGCCCGGGCAGGGTCGCCATCAGGGTGCAGACCCCGAAATACTTGTCTCCGGTGCCGAACTGCCGGATGGCCGTTTCCTCGTCCGGGTTGCTCATGAAGTTCACGTACCGTTTGAGGATTTCCGGTTCGAACTCCAGGGTGTTGGTGATCAGCTCGCGGTATTTTCCATTTTCCTCGTCCCGTAGCATATGCATGAAGGCCGAGTTGTACACCCTGTGCATGCCGAGGGTCCGGACAAAAAAACCTTCCATCAGCCAGAAGGCCTCCGCCAGCAGGAGGGTGTCAGGCATCTCCTGGTTGATGCGGTCGACGACCTCCCTCCAGAACTCTTTTGGGAACCACTGGTCGAATGCCTCCCGGCTCATGGCATGGTCTGCGCGTGAGGGAATGTCCCCGCCGCTGCCGGGCCGGGGATACCACAGCCGGGCAAAATGTTTTTTGGCCAGGGTCATGGCCGCATCGAACCGGATGATGGAGAAGCGGCCTGCCACCTCCATGATCTTTCCGATGACGGCCTGCCGTACCTCCTGCCGGAGCATGTCCAGCTGGGCGGTGTCGTTCCAGGGCATGTGGGTGCCGTCATTCCCGTGATAAATATACCGGATGTCATCCAGGCGCAGGTCATGGCGCCGGAACACCACCGCGGCATCCGACCGGTTGTAATAACCATCTTCGATCCGGATGTCTATGTCCGGGTGGTCCGAAAGGTTTTCCCCCGTGAAGCGATAGGCGGGAAAGGGAGGCACCCGGGTCTGGATGAAATACTCAGGGTGTTCCACCATCCAGCGCGAATACAGGCCTGTATGGTTCGGCACCATGTCGCTGGCAAGGCGGATGCCCCGCTCCCGGCTGCGGTGGTCCAGGTCACGGAATGCCTCTTCCCCTCCCAGGTCCCTGGCAATCTCATAATCGTACAGGGAGTAGGCGGAAGATGCGGCGTCGGGATTTCCCGTCAGGTGCTTTATGCGGCGGGAGGCGCTGCTTCTTTCCCAGATCCCGATCAGCCAAAGACCATTGAACCCACTTGCCGCCAGGGTGTCCAGCTCCTGGGAGGGGATCTCGTTCAGCCTCCTGATGGGCCGTTCATATTTCTTTGAAAGCTGGTCAAGCCATACATAGGTGTTCCTGGCCATCATGACCACGCGGGGCATCCAGTGGGTGTCGGGGGTGAAGTGTTCGTATTCCTCGTCGCCTGCGGGACCGGTGTCTGAACCTGCTTGTCCCCCATGCCCTTCCCTCGTCCTGCCACCCGTTGGCCCGTATTGCGGCACCAGGGCCGGACCGGGTCCGCCACCACCCCGGCGGGCATCCTCCCGGATCAGGTCCGTGCCCCGCAACAACAGGGTGCGCATGGATTCGGGCAGGTATTCCTTCCAGTGCTCAAGGACGTGCCGGAGTTGCGCCCCGATGTCGTCCGGAAACAGCAGGACCGGGGTTTTCAGGAAGCGGATCACGTCCACATTGTCCGGTCCCATGCCGGGCTGTTCCCGGAAAAATGCCTCCAGTTCGTCCATCAGCCGCCCGAAGAGGGCCCCGTCCGGCAGGCAACGCCGGTCGAACAATTCCCTGAGCCTTTCATTGGCAGGGTTGAAGTCGGACAATTCCAGCATGAGGGCTTCTTCGGCTGCCAGGGCCCTGTGGGTGCGTTCTCCCGACCGGCGGCCAAGGTACTGTTTCGCTGCCAGCTCTCCCCGAAAGACCGGAGTCGGGGGGAAGCACTGAATGAAATCGAGGAGGAGTTGATGCAGCCCTTGCTTTCCCAACCGCGCTTCCAGACGGGGAAGGGCCAATTCGAAGGGGCGGATGCCATGGTGTGTTTCCCAGGCCCTGATGACCAGATGAAAAGCCTCGTCCATCAGGCCGGCGGCAAACAGTGTCCCGGGAGCTACCTGCGCAACGGGGGGGCGCTCCCGGTTGATCCGGTAGGCCAGCTCTCTTGCGGCATGAAAGTCGCTGCACACCAAATGTCCGTCGTTTGAAAACAGTTCTTCCCCGAAATGGTACCGTTCACGCGCGCTGCGGGACACATGGAGTTCCCACCGGGGGGGGTGCATTCCTGGAGTATGGGTCGTCATGACGGGATGTATTTGCCGGGGGGTCATTCCCCGAAGGACCAGCTGGTGCCCTCCTTGCCGTCCTTGATGATGATGTGAAGTTCCTTCAGGGCATCACGCAAGCGGTCGGAAGTTTCCCAGTCCTTGCCGGCTCGGGCCTGTTGCCGGATGCCGAGGACCACCTGCACGAGTCCCTCGATGATTTTTTCCTGGCTCTGAAGGGATTCGGGACCGGACTCTGGAAGCAAGCCAAACACATCCACCAGGAATACCCTGAAGGTATCCCTGAGTGAATCCAGGTCTGCCTTGTTCAGCCGGTCCTTGCCGTCGGCCACGGAATTGATGAAGCGCACGGCTTCGAAAAGCTGGGCGATGGCTACCGGGCTGTTGAAATCATCGTTCATGGCCTCGTAGCAGGCCGGTCCGATGCCTGAAATGTCGGCAGTCGACACTTCGGCGGGCCGGAGCCGTTGCAGTGTGTCGTGGGCCTGCAGCAGCCGCCTGAGGCCACGCTCGGCTGCCTGCAGCGCCTCGTTGCTGAAGTCCAGCGTGCTGCGGTAATGGGCCTGCAGGATGAAAAACCTGAGGTTCATGGGGGAATAGGCCTTGTCCAGGGCCTTATGGCTGCCGGCGAAAAACTCCCGAAGGTTGATGAAGTTGCCCAGGGACCGCCCCATTTTTTTGCCGTTGATGGTGATCATGTTGTTGTGCAGCCAGTAACGGACAGCCTCTTTCCCGGTGGCGGCGTTCGACTGGGCGATCTCGCATTCGTGGTGGGGAAACAGCAGGTCGAGCCCTCCCCCGTGGATGTCGAACACCTCGCCCAGGTATTTGGTACTCATGGCCGAACATTCCAGGTGCCAGCCCGGGAAACCGTTTCCCCAGGGGGACGGCCACTGCATGATGTGCTCCGGGCCGGCCTTTTTCCACAGGGCGAAATCCACCGGATTGCGTTTCTGTTCCTGTCCCTCCAGCTCGCGGGTGCTGGCCATGAGGTCTTCGATCTGCCGGCCACTGAGCTTGCCGTAGTGGTGGTTGCGGTGGTACCCTGCCACGTCAAAATAAACCGAGCCATCCGTTTCATAGGCATAGCCCGACTTCAGGATGGCCCGGACCATCTCGATCTGTTCGGTGATGTGTCCCGAGGCCCGGGGTTCGATGCTGGGTTTGAGAACATTGAGGCTGGCCATGTCCTCATGGTAGCGGTCGGTGTAAAACTGGACCACCTCCATGGGCTCCAGCTGCTCCAGCCTGGCCTTCTTCTGGATCTTGTCCTCCCCTTCGCTGGCGTCGTTCTCCAGGTGACCCACGTCCGTGATGTTACGCACATAGCGGACCTTGTAACCCAAATGCCTCAGGTAGCGGAAGACCATGTCGAAGGTGACTGCCGGGCGTGCATGGCCCAGGTGGGCGTCCCCGTAGACCGTCGGACCGCAGACATACATGCCCACAAAGGGCGGGGTCAGTGGCTCAAACACCTCCTTACGGCGGCTCAGGGTGTTGTAAACATAAAGCGGGGTATCGGAAGGAGTTTTCATGTGATTTACCTGGTCTGGTGGGAGGCAGCGCTGCAAAGATAAAAAAACGGCGCCAAAACATCCAGGGCTTGCAGGCCAAATGAGGAATCCTCCGGCAAAAGCCGGCAACACCTTACCAATCCGTACCGCCCCGGAGCTCAGCCTCCAAAACCGGATTTTTTCAACACCTCCCGGGTTTCTATGTAGCCCAGTTCGAATATTTCGGCAGCCCGGGACACATCCAGCAGCCCGTAGCGGTCCAGGCCGGCCGGTTCAATGTAGATGTCGCAGTCATCCTCCTTGTTGGTGGCCTGGAACCGGACGGAAATGTGGAAGGTCCTTTCGGCGATATTCTTCAGATTGCCCAGCTTGTCCACAGGGCCTATGGGGTTGACGTTGACCCCGATCAGGGTCTTGCACTTCCCCTTGAGGGACTGGGTCGGGAAATTATCGATGATGCCGCCGTCCAGGTAATCCTGGTCTCCGATCCTGACAGGCTGGAATACCACCGGAATGGAGGATGAGGCCTTGATGGCGGGAATCAGCTCGCCCTTGTCGAAGAGGGTCAGTTCCGCCTTGTTCATGTTCACCGCGAATACCAGCAGAGGGATCCGAAGATCCTCGAACCGGCGTGCCGTGAGACAGGTTTTCAGGGTCTTTTCGAAGCCCCCCATGCTCACCAGGCCTTTTTTGGGGATGGTGAACTCCAGGTAGTCGAGAAGCCGGTGGCCGGCGAGCAGATGCAGGGCCTCCTCAGGATCCTTTCCGTCGGCGATCAGCGACCCGGCAATGCTTCCGGCACTGACGCCCGCAATGATGTCGGGTTCCACCCCGGCCTCTTTCAGGGCCTTGCAGACCCCCAGGTGGGCAAAGCCCCTGGTGCCTCCCCCGCTCAAGACCAGCCCGGTACCGAATTTCTTTTTGAATAAAGCCATAAGGTTAGGCGGTTTAATCTGCCGCATGGCGGGCCGGCGCGGCAGGCCCTATTGTTTGCGGCAGGTGTTGATGCCAAACAGGGCGTAGAGGGGACAGAAGTTCACCAGGCTGGTCACCACCAGCACCAGGGACACGATGCCCAGCACCAGCGCCAGGGTGCCGGTGAGCACGTCCGCATAGATCAGGATGGCGACCACCAGGGCCACCAGCACCCGCATGCCCTTGTCGAGGGCGCCCACGTTTTTTTTCATCGCTTCAGGAATTGATTGGTAAATGATTTTTTACTGCACCACAAGTTAGTGAAATTTTTATTCCCCCCTGCAGGTTGGCGGTCCCGTCCTTTTCCGGCCGGCTTGACCGGCTGTCGATTTTTTCTTATATTTGTTCGTCGGACAGCCCTTGCCCGGTGTTCCGCCTGGCGCGGGCGAGAGGGAGGTGATCCGGACATCAAATTGGTCGACCATGAACCCTAGGATAGCCATCATAAGTGCCTTTCTGACCGTGTTGCTGGTCACGGCAAACCCGCTGAGCGGGCAGGAGACTGCAGACCGGGGACTGACCGGGCGGCAGCCGGTTTACTGGCATGCCCCGCAGTTGAACCTGCAATACGGAACCGCCTTCCAGCCGGGAGGGGTTTACGGGCCTGTGTTTTCGCACTCTTTGGCCCCGGCCTTCAATTGGGATGTTGGCCGGCGGTTCAGCCTCACGGCAGGAACCATCTTTTCCACCGCCTCTATGAATGGCCCCAACCCCTTTTTCCCTTACACTCCCCACATGGCCGGCGGTGAAGCTGCTTCCCTGCAGGACCATGGCCACTTTCTGGGCACCACCGTGTATGTCCGCGGGGCCTACCAGGTGAACCCCCGGCTGACCCTTGTCGGGGGGGCATGGACCGGACGCAACAACATGGAGCCTCCGGTCGTGCAAATGAATGCCCGGGCGTTTGACACCAATCCGGGGGGAATGGTCTTCGGGTTCGATTACCGGGTCAGCGACAGCTTCCGCTTCGGGGCAGAGGTGAATGTGTCCCGTGGCAACAACCCTTTTAACCCTTATAGTCCTTACGGTTACGGTCCTTTCATGGGCGGGCCGCATTCCATGTTCGCGAGCCCGGCACCTTTTCACCGGTCTCCCCGGTGGTAGGCCATGCCGGCAGGCTGTTTAAAAATGCTTTCAAATGGAATCTTTCTTCGTGTTTGCCGGAGGGGAGTTCGTTTCCTCCGGCAAGGAGCTCCTTGTTACCAACCCCCATGACGGCGAAGCGGTGGGCCGCACCTGGCTGGCAGGGGAGGAGTTGCTGGAACGCTCCCTGACGCGGGCCATGGAGGCCCTTCCCCGCCTCTGGGAAATGCCGGCATGGGAACGGGCGAAGGCCCTGTCGCAGTTATCCGCCAAACTGCTGGAGCAGGAGGAGTGGTTTGCCTCCCTGCTGGCAAGGGAGGCGGCCAAGCCGTGGCGCTACGCACTTGCCGAGGTAAGGCGGGCTGCCCAGACCTTTATGGTGGCCTCTGAAGAGGCCCGCCGCCCGCCCATGGAATACATGCGCATGGACTGGAGTCCGGAAGGTACCGGCCGGGAAGGCCTGGTCAAGCATTTCCCCATCGGGGTGGTGGCAGGCATCAGCCCGTTCAACTTCCCCCTGAACCTCGCCGTGCACAAGATTGCCCCGGCCATCGCTGCGGCCTGCCCCATCCTGCTGAAGCCCGCTTCGTCCACCCCCTTGTCGACCCTTGCCCTGGCCCGTCTCGTGGCCGAAACCAGCCTGCCACCCGGTACCTTGTCGGTACTTCCGATGGACCGGCAAACGGGTTCCCTTTTGGTAACGGATGAGCGCCTCCGCCTGTTGAGCTTTACCGGCTCTCCGGAGGTGGGCTGGAAAATGAAGCAGGATGCCGGGAAGAAGAAGGTGGTGCTGGAGCTGGGAGGGAACGCAGGAACCATCGTTGCCCCCTCTGCCCGCCTCGACCATGCGGTGAAACGCTGCCTGGTGGGCGGGTACGCCTACCAGGGACAGGTATGCATCCATGCCCAGCGCTTATTTGTCCACCACGAGGTGTTCGGGCCATTCCGGGATGCCTTCCTGGAAGGGGTGGGTTCACTCAAACAGGGGCATCCGGCAGACCCGGATACGGACATTTCTGCCATGATCGATGAAGACAATGCCCGCCGGGTCGAATCCTGGATCGGGGAGGCGGTTTCCCAGGGGGCCAGGCTGGTTTGCGGTGGCAGGAGAAGGGGCGCCTTCCTGGAGCCCTCCGTGCTGCTGGATGCCCGCCCGGGCATGAAGGTGGTCGACAACGAGGTGTTTGGTCCCGTGGTGACCCTGCATCCCTACGATTCACTCCAGGATGCCATAGACGCCGTGAACAACAGCCGGTACGGGCTGCAGGCGGGGGTTTTTACCAACGAGGTGGATGAGCTGGAACTGGCCTTCGAACGGCTTGAGGTCGGGGGTGTGATCCACAACGACGCGCCGATTTTCCGTTCCGACCACATGCCCTATGGAGGCATCAAGGACAGCGGCCTGGGGCGGGAAGGGGTCCGGTATGCCATGCATGATATGATGGAACCAAGAATTCTTGTGAAGAAAGTGCGCTGATTTTAGGCCCCGGCTTGTTTTTATGCGAAACAATTCGTATATTGGGCTACTGTTTGAGACAAGATTAGCTGTCAGCGTTTTGCAGATCTTTCGTTGTTTTATTGGTTAATGTTGTTTTTGTTTTGGTGGTAAATGCTGCGGGAAGCGCTCTCTACCGTACCGTTTCCTGTTCTTTTGCCACAGAAATACCTTAAAAAGGGGCCTTCAGGCCCCTTTTTTTGTTTGCTTCCGGCATGGACAAACCGGTTGGTTACTGCATCTGCAGCCTCAGGTTTGTGAGGCCGGCGGTGCGGGCAAAATGCACGGCGTTGCTGTATTCGCTCCGGCTGATCCTGCGGGATATTTCCGGATAATCAAAGGCCTTGTACATGGGGGTGTACTGCGACAGGATGTTCAGGTAAGTATCCCGGGGCAGCCTGTCCGCGATCCAGCGCACCACCAGGTCGGTCCGTGCCACATTTTCCGGCATGACCAGGTGGCGGATCATCAATCCCCGGTGCACGAGACCCGTCTCCGGGTCGGGATGGGCTGTTCCGACCTGCCGGTGCATTTCTTTAAGGGCCCGGCGGGTAAGCTCCGTATAATTTCCCGCCCCGGCCGAGTATTTGTCTCCCGCCCCGCTTTCCCCGTATTTGAAGTCCGCGAGATAGACGTCGACAACCCCGTCCAGCAGTTCCAGGATGTCCGTCTTTTCCCAGCCGCAGGTGTTGTAAACGATGGGCAGCCGAAGGCCCCTGCCGGCTGCCCGGTCGATGGCCAGCAGAATATGGGGGGCGTAATGGGTGGGGGTCACCAGGTTGATGTTGTGACAACCCTGGTCCTGCAACCGCAGCATCATATCCGCCAGGGCCCTGATGCCGGAGCGGCTTCCGCGCCCGAGGTGGCTGACGTCGTAGTTGATGCAGAAAACGCAGAGCAGGGAGCAGTTGGTAAAGAAGATGGTCCCTGAGCCGTTGGCTCCCACCAGCTCCCTTTCCTCACCGAAATGGGCATGGAAGGAGGATACTTCCAGGGTGGCATTGGCCTTGCACTCTCCGCGCCGCCCCGACAGGCGATCGGTACCGCATTCCCTCGGACAAAGGGTGCAATGCCGCATCATGTCGTGAAGAATTTGCCCGCGCGCGGCGAGCTCCCCCTTGCGGTGCAGGGCAAGGTAGGGCGGTTCATAGGAGCCGCTCACCTGTGTGCTGGCCGGGCCCCCGCTGTCATGCGGTGTGTTCATGTGCCTGTTTTTATGGCCGGAAGCCATTCCGAACGCACCCAAAATCCCCCCCGACAGGGCCAGGGCAGGCAGGCAGCAGAGACTGCGGAGGACATGCCGGCGGGTATATCGGACCATTCTCAAAAATACAAAAATGCCGGGGTTTTCACAAGGAACGCGGCCGGCGGCCTGCATGGGCGTGCCATGCCTGGCACGCCCATGCCTTTTTTCAGGCCGGGTTAAACAATCCTGCCCATGAATTGATTAATATAGATAGGAATAACACCGTGCGGGCTTAATTTTTCCGTTTTTATCATCTACCGGGCCGTAACGGAAAATAATTTCTTTATTTTTACCTGTATAAACAAATATTGGAGGATGGAAATGGCACATTTAAAAACGAAGTATCTTGGTTTGGAGCTGAAGAACCCGGTGGTTATGGGGGCGTGCAACCTGACGCTCGACCTGGACACCGCCCGGCGGATAGAGGATGCCGGTGCGTCGGCCATCGTGTTCAAGTCCCTGTTCGAGGAGCAGATCAACCTGGAGAGCCTGCAGATGGAGGAGGAGCTTACTGAATATGCAGAGCGCAATGCAGAGATGATCAATTTGTTCCCCAACCTGCAGCATGCCGGCCCGGAGGAACACCTGGACAAACTCGCCAAGCTCAAAAAGGCCGTTGGCATCCCTGTGATCGGCAGCCTGAATTGTGTGAATGGAGACACCTGGGCGGAGTATGCCGTGGAAATGGAAAAAACCGGTGTGGATGCGCTGGAGCTGAACTTTTATGCCACCCCGGTGGCGGCCGGGGCTTCCTCCGCCCAGATCGAGGAGGAGCAGCTGGCCATCCTCAGGGAGGTCAGGGCGCAGGTTAAAGTTCCTGTCAGCGTGAAAATCAGCCCGTTCTATTCCAACCCGCTTCACCTGGTCCATGAGATGGACAAAGCAGGAGTTGATGGGTATGTGTTGTTCAACCGCTTGTTTCAGCCAGACATCGACGTGGAGAAACCCGAACACTATTTCCCGTTCAACCTCAGCCAGCCGGGTGATTATCGCCTGCCCCTGCGCTATGCCGGGCTGCTGTTTGGTCAGGTGAAGGGAAGCATCATCAGCAACACAGGCATATTTACCGGAAAGGATGTGGTACGCATGTTGCTCGCCGGAGCAGATGCTGTTCAGGTGGTCAGTACAGTTTATAAGAACAAGGTGCCTTACATTGGTGAGATGCTTGAGGAGATCACCCAGTGGATGGATGCCCACGGGTTTGCTTCCATCGGGGACTTTCGCGGAATGCTCTCACGCGCAAGTGCCAAAGACCCCTATGCTTACCAGCGTGCCCAGTATGTGGACCTGCTGATGAAGCCCTTCGAGCTCATGAAGAAATACCCGCAGGTATAGGTCGTGCCGGCTGCCTTTTGCAGGAAAACCTTCAGGATGGGTGCCATTCTCCGGTGCCGGCAACCCGGCACCGGAGAATGGCCTGTCTAGATTTCTTCGTTTTTTGTCAGGCCGGATACGATCTTCAGGGTGTCGTGGGCGATGACCAGTTCCTCGTTGGTGGGCACCACCATGACCTTCACCTGGGAGTCGTGTTTGGAAATGAGTTCCAGCTTGCCCCTCAGCCCCGTGTTCTTTTCGGCATCGAAGCTGACACCCAGGAACTCCAGGCCCTTGCAGATGACCTCCCTGGTTTCCGGGCCATTTTCCCCCACGCCCCCGGTGAAGATGATCAGGTCCACCCCGCCCATGGCGGCAGCATAGGCTCCGATGTATTTCTTGATCCGGTACATGTACATGTCGAGGGCCAGTTGCGCGCGCTTGTTGCCTTCGTTCCATGCGGCGTTTTCGATGTCGCGCATATCGGATGAGACCCCGCTGACCCCCAGCATGCCGCTTTTCTTGTTGATCAGGTTGTTGGCATCCTCCACGTCCAGGCCTTTTTTCTTCATGATGTACAGCAGGGCCCCCAGGTCGAGGTCTCCGCTGCGGGTCCCCATGATCAATCCTTCCACCGGAGTCAGTCCCATGGAAGTATCTACCGACTTCCCGTTCTTGATGGCCGCAATGGAGGCCCCGTTGCCCAGGTGGCAGGTAATGGCCCGGACGTTGTTTTGACGCATGAATAACGCGTCACAGGCCTTTTCGAAGACGTATTTGTGGCTCGTGCCGTGGAAACCATACCGGCGGATTTTGTCTTCTTCGTACAGGGAATAGGGAAGCCCGTACATATAGGCCTGGGGGGGGATGGTCTGGTGAAATGCGGTGTCGAATACGGCCACCTGGGGCACGCTGGGAAGGAGCTTTTCCATGGACACAATGCCCTTGAGGTTGGCCGGGTTGTGCAGGGGAGCCAGCTCAATCACCTCTTCGATGTTCTTTTTGACTTCTGCGGTGATCAGGGCGCTGGCGCTGAAGTTCTCACCCCCATGGGCGACGCGGTGACCGACGGCAAAAATGTCGTTCACGCTATCAACCACCCCATGCTTCGGGTCTAGTAATGCTTTAAGGATCAGATCAATACCCAGCTCATGGTCGGCCACGTCCTGGATGAGCATGAAGGGTTCCTTCCCTTTGGGCTGGTGTTTGAGCTCGCTGTCCTTGAGCCCGACCCTCTCCAGCAGTCCCTTGGCCAGCAGCTCGGCATTGTTGGCCATATTGATCAGCTGGTACTTGATGGAAGAACTTCCGCAGTTCAATACAAGAATCTTCATTATTCCTATGGGTGTTATGATGAATGAATGGATGGATGTTGCCTTATTTGCCTGCTGCCTGGTTGACAGTGATGGCCACCAGGTTGACAATGTCGTCGACTGAACAACCCCGCGACAGGTCGTTGATGGGCGCCGCCATACCCTGCAGGACCGGGCCCACGGCCTCGGCGCCGGCAAGACGCTGTACCAGTTTGTAGGCAATGTTTCCGACTTCCAGGGAGGGGAATACCAGCACATTGGCTTTCCCGGCAATGGGGCTGCCGGGGGCCTTGCTTTTTCCGATGTTTTCCACGATGGCGGCGTCTGCCTGCAGTTCCCCGTCGATCATCAGCGAGGGATCCATTTCCCTGGCCAGGCGGGTGGCTTCGATGACCTTGTCGCACATGGGATGGCTGGCGCTGCCCTTGGTGGAGAAGCTGAGCATGGCAATGCGTGGCTCGGCTCCGACAATGGCCCGGGTGGTGCGTCCGGTCATGACGGCAATTTCGGCCAGTTGCCGGGCATCGGGATCCGGGTGTACGGCACAGTCGGCAAAGACCAGGATGCCGTCCTCGCCCCATTTCTTGTCTTCCAGGATCATGAGGAAGGCCCCGGAAACGACGCTGATACCGGGCAGGGTTTTGACAATCTGGAAGGCGGGGCGCAACACATTGCCCGTGGAATTGGCAGCGCCGGCCACCTCCCCGTCTGCATCCCCGTTCTTGATCAGCAGGGTGGCCAGGTAAAGCGGGTCTTCCACGAGTTTTCCGGCCTCTTCCAGGGTCATCCCCTTGTTTTTGCGGAGGTCATGGAGCATTTGCGCGTAAAATTCCTTGCGGTCATGGTTCACCGGGTCGATGATCCTGGCCTTGCCGATCGATTTCAGCCCGTAACGGGCTGCCAGGTCTTTGATTTCTCCGGGGGGGCCCAGCAGGATGATGCCGGCAATGCCTTCATTCAGGAGGATGTCGGCCGCCCTCAGGGTGCGCTCTTCCATACCCTCAGGCAGGACGATGGTTTTGTTTTCTTTGCGTGCTTTGGATTTAATGGATTCGATCAGCTGCATTTTTTATCTGGGATGGATTAGAAAAGTGTTGAATGTCAAAGGCCAGCAAAATTACCTTTAATTTGCCTTCAGGCAAAATGAAATTGTTATTTTTTTTTGACTCAAGTCCGGTTTTCATTCAACAACTGTTAACTTATTAACAATTTACTGCCTTATCCCTGTGCCTTGTCCCTGGGCTGTACGGGCCTTTGGAAAATCCCTTAACTTTGCGAAAAAGAAAGCCTTGACAGGAATGATATGGGCGGAAGACTCCCTGCTGCACCTGCAGGATACACTTGTTGCGGGCAGCGAGGCATTTTACGGCTCCCCCCACCTGCTGGTGTCTGTTCATGATGGGTTGCTTCATCAGGACGGGATGGCCGCCGGCTGGATTCTTGTCGTGATCCTGATCGCAGGTTTGTGCATCGGCCTGTCGCGTTATTTCTTTGCGGAACGGGTGGCTCAGTTCTTCAAGGCGTCTTTTGCGGTTCATTATTTCAATCAGATGGAACGGGAGGGAGGCTTGTTCAATGAAACGGTCACCTACCTGATGTTTTTGAATTACCTCCTGGTGTTCTCCCTGATGCTTTGGGTCACCATGCAGCTTTTTGGATGGGTCCCTGCTGAAGACCTGATCCCGCCCCCTGTGTTGTATTTGCTCCTGTTGCTGGGGGCCACCCTGTTTTTTTTATTGAAAAGCCTGTTTCTGGGTTTCCTTTCCTGGGTCTTCAATACCCGCAAGGCCACCCAGGGATACCTGAAGAACCTCTTCCTGTTCAACCAGTTGAAGGGTTTGGTTTTGCTGCCTGTCGTCTCTGTGCTGGTGTACCATCCGACGAAAACGGGTTTGTTGACCGCATGGATGCTGTTCGCCGTGGCCGGATTGATCAAGGTGGCGCGGGGTGCGCTGCTGGGCCACCGCATTTCGGGCCTGTCCGGATATTATTTAATTTTGTACCTTTGCAGCATCGAACTGGCCCCCTTGCTTGTGATGCTCAAAGCGGCGGATAAGTATATCTTACAGGGCTGAAAAGAAGGAGGCCGGCAACCACCCAACCAAAACAAATAAAGGAGAAGGACCTTGAAAGTAAAACGCGTACTCATCTCACAACCGCCCCCGGAGAACAGCGAGAAGTCGCCTTATGCTGACCTTGTCAGGCAATTTGGCCTGGACATTACTTACCGGAAGTTTTTTCTCATTGAAAGCATCGGTGCCAAGGAATTTCGCAAGAACCGCATCCAGATCCCCGAGTTCACGGCCATCATTTTTACCTCCAAGCATGCGGTAGACCATTTTTTCAGCCTTTGCGAAGAGCTGCGGGCCCAGGTTTCGGACCAGACCAAATATTTCTGCACCTCGGAAGCCATCGCCCTGTACCTTCAAAAATACGTGCAGTACCGCAAGCGGAAAATATTTTTCGGAAAGAACCATTTCATCGACCTGCTCGATGTGATCAAAAAGCAAAAGGACGAGAAGTTCCTGTTCCCTTGCGGGGAGAACCATAAGAAGGACATCCCCCAGCTGCTTAAACAGAACAAGGTTCACTTTCACGCGGCCCCCATTTACCGGACCGTGCCCGCAGACCTGTCGGATCTCGATATAAACGGTTTCGACCTGTTCGTGTTCTTCAGCCCGTTCGGTATTGAATCCCTCAGGACGAATTTTCCTGATTTCGTACAGGGCGAAAAGCTGCTGGCCACCTTTGGGGACGCCACGGCCAAGGCTGCCAAAAAAGCCGGGCTGGCCGTGCAAATCCCGGCGCCGACCCAGACAGCCCCCTCCATGACGATGGCCATCCAGGAGTTCCTCCAGAAGCTGGGAAGGAAATAACCCTTCCCTCCTTTAAAATACAGGCTCTGCCATGCAATCCTTTTCGAAAAGTGAACGCCTGGGCAATTACCGCTTGCAGCAATTGCTTTTCAGGAAGGGGTCGGCTTTTTTTTCCCACCCTTTCCGGGTGGTTTTCCTGCTTGCCCACCGTAATGATCCTGAGGTCATCCCGGCCTCCCGCCGCCTCCCTCTGCCTGGCTCCGCCCGTTTCCCATCCCCTGCCCGCATGATGGTGTCGGTTCCGGCCCGGAAGCTCCGGAGGGCGGTCGACAGAAACCGTGTGAAGCGCCTGGTGAAAGAGGCCTACCGGAAAAACAAATCCGGTTTTTATTCGTTTTTGAATGGAAGGCATGAAATTTGCCTGATTGCCTTTGTCTATGCCGCCAGGGAGGTGTTGCCCGGCCAGGAGGTCGAGAAGGGGATCATTCGCTCGCTGCAACGGCTCACCCAGTCCCCTCCCGGGGGCGTCTCCGGCGGAACGGTTGCGGCCGGAGAAACGGCCACCGGGGGACCAAAACCCGAACGGGATGAAAAAGGTGGTTGATATTCTGAAGCGGGCTCTGGCCCTGCTGATGATCGGGCTGATCCGGTTTTACCAGGGGGCGATTTCTCCTTACCTGCCCCCTTCCTGCCGGTATAGCCCGACCTGCTCACAATATGGCCTGGAGGCCATTCGTAAACACGGCCCCTTCAGGGGCGGGTGGCTGACGCTGAAGCGGTTTGCTTCCTGCAACCCCTGGGGCGGGAGCGGATACGACCCCGTTCCCTGAACCGGCAACAGGCTGAAGCCTGCCGGGGCATTGGGGTGTACACCACCGCCTTTTTCCCGGAAACCCAATCATAAGATGTGTTAATAATCAAAAAGCATGAACACGATCCGACGAATCCCGAAATCCCTCAAAATGGTCCTGCTGGTTCTCGTCATGGCCTCCCTGGCCATCACACTCAGCAGCTCCACGAGCCGAAACTTTGAAATTGCCCGTCACCTGGATATTTTTTCTTCCCTGTTCCGGGAGCTGGTGATAAACTATGTGGATGATGTGAATCCGGCAGAGCTGATCCAGACAGGCATTGATGAGATGCTGTATTCACTGGATCCCTATACCAACTTCATCCCCGAGTCGCAGATCGAGGATGTGCGGTTTATGACCACCGGGCAGTATGGCGGGATCGGGGCCCTGATCCACCGAAGGGGGGAGCATGTGTATATCAGCGAGCCCTATGAAAACTTTCCGGCCCACAAGGCTGGCCTGCTGGCAGGCGACAAGATCCTGGAGGTCAACGGACAAGATACCAATGGGCTGGATGAGGAGCAGGTGCGCAACCTGTTGCAGGGACAGCCTGGCACCACCGTGTCCCTTCTGGTGGAACGCGAGGGAGAGCAGGCGCCCCTCAGGAAGGAGTTTCAGCGGCAGGTGGTCACCATCGACAACATTCCCTACGCCGGCATGGTGGATGAGAAGACCGCCTACATCAAGCTGACCGGCTTTACCCAGCATGCAGGACGCGAGGTGCGGGAAGCGATCAGGAAGCTGAAGGAAAGCCATGCCACGGAGCAAGTGATCCTTGACCTGAGGGGCAACGGGGGTGGCCTGCTCAACGAGGCGGTCAATATCACCAACCTGTTCGTGGACAAGAACGAGCTGGTCGTCAGCACCAAAGGAAGGCTTGCCGACCGCAACGCCACCCACCAGACCCTGAATGACCCCTTCGTACCGGACATCCCCCTCGTGGTGCTGGTCGACCGGCGCAGCGCATCGGCCGCAGAGATCGTGGCCGGGGCGATCCAGGACCTGGACAGGGGTGTCGTGCTCGGAGAGCGTACTTTCGGCAAAGGCCTGGTGCAGAATGTGGTGCCCCTGTCTTACAACACCCAGCTGAAGGTGACCATCGCCAAATACTACATTCCCAGCGGGCGGTGCATCCAGGCCATCGACTATGCCCAGCGGAATGAGGACGGCAGCGTGGCCATGATCCCGGATTCCCTTAAAATGCCGTTTACGACACGCAACGGCCGGACCGTTTATGATGGCGGGGGCATCGAACCGGATGTGCAGGTGGCGCCCCGGCAGATCGGGCAGGTGACCATCGCCCTGCTGACCCAGTTCCAGATTTTCGACTATGCCAACTACTTTCACCGCAAGCACCCTTCCATTCCTCCCCCGGAGGCGTTTGAGATCACCGATGAGATCTATGCCGACTTCGTGGCCTTCCTCGACCGCAGGGGATTCGAATACACCACCGAGAGCGAGCGAAGGCTGGAACGTCTGAAGGAAGCAGCCCGGCAGGAGCAGTATTTCGAGTCGATCGAGAAGGAATTCCAACAGCTGCACCAAAGCCTGTTGCATGACAAGGATGCCGACCTGGCCACTTACCGTCCCGAGATCAGCCAGATCCTCAAAGAAGAGATTGCCACACGCTATTACTTCCAGAAGGGCCGCGTAAAGGCCGCCCTGACGTCCGATCCCGAAGTGGAGGAGGCCCTCCGGCTGTTTGCCGAGAATGCGCGTTACCAGACCATCCTTGCCCGCAGGTAAGATGCCGGGCAGCAGGGAACGGACGCACGACCTGATCCATGCCGGCGGACTGGCCCTGATGGCCGCCTCCCTGCCGGTGTCCGTCTATTTCATGAGTGTGGGCCAGCTGGTGGTCGCCGCCAACTGGCTGCTGCGGGGCGGTTACCGCCGCGGCCTTGCAGCCTTTGCCTCCAACCGGGCCGCATGGGCATTTTCCAGCCTCTACCTGTTGTACCTCCTGGGTTTTTTTTGGTCGTCGGACAAGTCCTTTGCCTTCGGCATGTGGCTCAACAAGCTGCCCCTGCTCACCCTGGTCTTTTTCATCACGGCCTCCCCGCCCTTGCCGCGGGGCAGCAAAAAATGGCTGCTGCTGGTTTTCTCGGCCTCGCTCACGGTGCTCTCGTTCATCAGCCTGGGCCTGCTGGCGGCCGGGGGCGTGCAGGATTTTCGGGAGCTTTCCCCTTTCGTGTCGCATATACGGGTTGGCCTGATGGCCGCCTTTTCGGTGCTGGCCCTGGCCTGGACCGGGTTAAGGGTGTCTTTTGAGGGCCGGCCGCTGGGCCTGTCGCCCCGGTTCTGGAAGAACGCCTGCCTGATCACGGCTGCCTGGCATCTGGGCTACCTGCTGCTGCTGCAATCGCTGTCCGGGATTCTGGCCTTGCTGGCCGCCGTGTTTGTGCTGGGGGCAAGGGCCCTGTGGGCGGGCAGCCCCCGCCTACGCCTCGTGTCCCTGGTCCTGCTGAGCCTTCTGGTTGCGGGCACCGCCTCCCTGCTCGCCTGGGGATGGCTGGCAGTGCACCGGGTCCACGATGAACCCTTGGACAGCCCGGAGACCCATACCTCCCTGGGCAACCCATACCGGCATGAACCGCACATCGGCTTGCGGGAAAACGGCCACCTGGTGTATGTCTACATTGCCGATGAGGAACTTGAAAACGCCTGGGGTCAACGCAGCGAGCTGGATTATTACGGTCCGGACGAAAGGGGGCAGGAGTTGCGCTATACCCTCTACCGTTTCATGACTTCCCGCGGCCTGCGCAAGGACGCTGCCGGCCTGGCACAACTGGATGAGGAAGAGATCCGGGCGGTGGAACAGGGGATTGCCAACCACAACTACCTCCGCTGGCCCGGCCTTTTGATCCGGGTACACCAGACATTTTGGGAATTAAGGGAGTACCGGCGGGAAGGGAATCCGGAAGGGCACACCCTCTCGCAGCGTCTGGAGTACTGGAAGGCGGCCCGGGAGGCCATTCAAAGGCATCCGCTGACAGGCTGGGGCACGGGCGACTACCTCCTGGCCATGGCGTATGGTTTTGAGCAGATACAGAGCCGGCTGGTGTTCCAGCCCCAAATGAAGCCCCACAACCAGTACCTGAGCATGATGGTGCTGTTCGGGGCCGTCGGACTGCTTTGGTTTCTTTGGGCGGTGCTCTACCCGGCCTGGCGGCTCGGGGGATTTGCCCATGCGCCTTTTGTGGCCTTCCTGGTCATCGTACTCGCCTCCATGCTGCTGGACGATACCCTGGAGACCCAGGCAGGGATCACCTTCTTTTTGTTCTTTTATAACTACTTCCTGTTTGTAAAGGATTCCAGCTCCTGACCGGCCTCTTCCCACAGCCGCTCCTGCTCCTGCAGTTTCTTTCTGGCCTTTTCGTAAGAGGAGAACAGCTCTCCGCTTTGCAGCCGCTCCGGATCCAGGCCGGGGTCGGCCAGTGCCTCTTCCAGGGAGGCGATTTTTTTCTCCAGGGCCTCGATCGCCTTCTCGGCCTCCGCCACTTTTTTCTGCAGCTTGCGCAGCCGGCTTTCCTGTTGCTTTTTCTCTTCCCAGTCTCTCTTGTTGCCGGCCTCCTGAGCTGACGGGCTGCTGTCATTTTGCCGGGCCCTGGATTCGAGCTGGCTGAGGGTGTCGATCTGCCGCGTCTCAATGAAGTCGTACACATCGCCGATAAACTCGCGGACCTTCTTGTCGCGGAACTCAAACACCTTGCCGGTCAGCCCCTGCAAAAAGTCCCTGTCGTGCGACACCAGGATGATGGTGCCCCCGAATTGCAGGAGGGCGCTTTTCAGGATGTCCTTGGAACGCATGTCCAGGTGGTTGGTGGGTTCGTCCAGCACCAGCAGGTTGACCGGCTCCAGAAGGAGTCGGGCAATGGCCAGCCGGGCCTTCTCGCCCCCCGAGAGAACCTTCACCTTCTTGTCGATATCTTCTCCCCCGAACAGAAAGCCTCCCAGGATGTTGCGTACCTGCCTGCGCGCATCCCCCCGGGCGGCATCATCCATGGTCTCGAACACCGTCTTTTCCGGATCCAGGTATTCTGATTGGTTCTGGGCATAATAGCCGATGCGGACATTATGCCCCAGCCTCAGGCTCCCCTGGTGCTCCAGGTCTCCGATGATGATGCGGGAGAGGGTGGTTTTTCCCTCCCCGTTCCGGCCCACGAAGGCGATGCGCTCCCCCCGCGCGACCATGAAATGCAGTCCGTCGAGCACCAGATGGCTGCCATAGCTCTTGCGGATGTCTTGCGCTTCCAGGGCGACCTTGCCGCAGGGAGGGGGATCCGGAAAACGGAAATGAATGGCTGAGGTGTCGATGGCTTCCACCTCCACCTTCTCCATTTTTTCGAGCATCCGGATCTTGGATTGCACCTGCCGGGCCTTGGTGTTCTTTGCCCGGAAGCGGGTGATGAATCGTTCCACCTGGGCGATCTGCCGCTGCTGGTTGCTGTAAGCCGCCATTTCCTGCTGGAGACGTTCCTCACGCAGCATCTCATAATCCGAATAGCACACCTTGTAGTCGTACACCTTGCCCATCGACACCTCGATGGTGCGTTCGGTGATGTTGTCCAGGAAGGCCCGGTCGTGCGACACCAGCATGACCGCCCCGGGATATTCCTGCAGGAAGCCTTCCAGCCATTGGATGGATTCGATGTCGAGGTGGTTGGTGGGCTCATCCAGCAGGATCAGGTCGGGGCGCTTCAGCAGGATCTTGGCCAGCTCCACCCGCATCTGCCAGCCCCCGCTGAATTCCGACAGCGGCCGCTGCAGGTCCTGTCGCATGAAACCCAGTCCCACGAGCACCCGTTCCGCCCTGGCCTCCCCGCTCCCCCCTCCCAGCAGGTCGTGCCGCTCGGCGGCCTCGGCCAGCCTGGCGGCCAGTTCGTGGTACCCCTCGCTGTGGTAGTCGGTGCGTGCGGCCAGCTCGTCCGACAGCTTCCGGATCTTTTTCTCCAGGCCGCGGAGCTCGGTGAAGGCCTCCAGGGCCTCTTCCAGAACGGGCTTCCTGCTTCGCAGCTGCATCTCCTGGGGTAGGTAGCCGATGCTGGCGCCAGAGGGCAAAGACACGCTCCCGCCTTCGGGCTGGAGCTGGCCGGTGATGATGCGCATCAGGGTGGTCTTGCCCGCCCCGTTCTTGCCCACCAGTCCGATGCGGTCCCTCTTGTTGATGATGAAGGACACGTTCTCGAACAGGTAGGTTCCGGAGAACTGGACAGACAGGTTATTCAGGGAGATCACCTTGCGGAATCATTGGTTGGGTGAAGGATGTCAGGAGCCGGGACCGTTGCCGGTCAGGCCGATGCCCAGGTCTTTCAGCTGGGCGGGGTCGACCGGGGAGGGGGTGTCGATCATGACGTCCCGGCCGGCATTGTTCTTGGGGAAAGCGATGTAGTCGCGGATGGACTCCGAACCCCCGAACAGGGCGCACCAGCGGTCGAAGCCGAAGGCAATGCCTCCGTGGGGCGGGGCCCCGTACCGGAAGGCATCCATGAGGAAGCCGAACTGCTGCCGGGCCTCTTCCCGGCCAAACCCCAGCACCTGAAACATTTTTTCCTGGAGTTCCCGGTCGGCGATGCGGATGGAACCTCCGCCGATCTCCACCCCGTTGATCACCAAGTCGTAGGCATTGGCGCGCACGCTGCCGGGATCGGTCGTCAGGCGGTCTTCGTCCTCCTTCAGGGGAGAGGTAAAAGGATGGTGCATGGCGAAATACCGCTGCGCTTCCTCGTCGTACTCCAGGAGGGGAAAGTCGGTCACCCACAAACAGGAAAACTTGTTGGGGTCCCTCAGTCCCAACTGCCTGCCCATTTCCAGCCGGAGCTCGCCCAGGGCCCTGCGGGTGGGACCGGCCTCCCCGGCGAGCAGCAGCAGCAGGTCGCCGGGTACTGCCCCGAAGGCCCCGGCCCATTGGCGCAGGAGGTCCTGACCGTAGAACTTGTCCACGGACGACTTGACGCTGCCGTCCTCCTGGATGCGGGCGTAAACAAGGCCTTTGGCACCGATTTGCGGACGGCGCACCCAATCGGTGAGCCCATCGAGCTGTTTGCGGGTGTAGCCTGCACATCCCGCGGCGTTGATGCCCACGACGAGCTCCGCCTCATCGAAGACCGGGAAGCCGTGTCCCCGGACCAGCTCACTGAGCTCCGCGAAGCGCATCCCGAAGCGGGTGTCGGGCTTGTCGGTGCCGTAATACCTCATGGCATCCTCCCAGCTCATGCGTTGGAAGTCCACCTTTTCGATGCCTTTGACCGACCGGAACAAATGCCTTGCGAGTCCTTCGAACGCCTCCAGCACATCGTCCCGGGTCACGAACGACATCTCGCAGTCGATCTGGGTGAACTCCGGCTGGCGGTCGGCCCGCAGGTCCTCATCCCGGAAGCATTTCACGATCTGGAAGTAGCGGTCGATGCCGGCCACCATGAGCAGTTGCTTGAAGGTCTGGGGCGACTGCGGCAGGGCATAGAACTGCCCGGCGTGCATGCGGGAGGGCACCAGGAAGTCGCGCGCCCCTTCCGGGGTGGATTTGATCAGCACCGGGGTCTCCACTTCCAGAAACCCCTGGCCGTTGAGGTAGTTGCGTGTCTCCAGGGCCATCTGGTGCCGCAGCTCCAGGTTGCGCCGGACGCCTTCGCGGCGGATGTCCAGGTAGCGGTACTTCATGCGCAGTTCTTCCCCCCCGTCGGTATGTTCCTCGATGGTAAAGGGCGGGGTCTGCGCCTTGTTCAGCACCCGGATCTCCGACACCCGGATCTCGATATCGCCCGTGGGCATCCTGGGGTTTTTGCTGGAGCGTTCGGTGACGGTCCCTGTCACCTGCAGCACGTATTCCCGTCCCAGCTCCCTGGCTTCCTCACACAGGGCGGGGTCTGTCTCCATGTTGAAGGCCAGCTGGGTGATTCCGTAGCGGTCGCGCAAATCGATAAAGGTCATCCCTCCCAGGTCGCGCGATCGTTGCAGCCACCCGCACAGGCTTACTTCTTTTCCGGTATCACGGAGGCGGAGTTCTCCGCAGGTATGTGTTCTGAGCATGTCGGTCTGTATTTCAGAGGGCAAAGGTAGGAAGAATCGGGTAAAAGTGCAGGGGACCCATAAAAAAGGACCGCCCCTGGTCCGGGGGTCCGGATCGGGGGCGGTCTTTCTTTGGGTACTTTGCGTGTGTATAACCTATTCCACTACGATGACGGTCTGCTTGGGGTCGTCGCGGAGTACAAACCGGATGGGCATATTGAACTGCACGTTCACCTTTTCGCCCCTCTGCTGGCCTGGTTCCCAGGCGGGCATCATCCGGACGACCCGGAGGGCTTCCTCGTCCAGGGCGGGACTGACCCCGCGAAGTACCCTGGCATCGGCGATCCGGCCGTCATTCGTGATCACGAAAGTAACAAAAACCGTGCCCTGTTCACCCGCGTCCCGTGCTTCTTTCGGGTAGCGGAGGGTTTCCTGCAGGTAACGGATGCGGGCCTCTTCCCCGCCCGGGAAAGCCGGAGGGGTTTCCACGACCATAAACACATCCCCGCTGACTTTCACGGGGGCTGCTTCCGCTTCGGGAGCGGCTTCCGGCAGGACGCTTTCAGCCGACGGTTGTTCCTGGCAGGATTGGAAGGCCACCGCGGCGAGCAGGAATGGCAAAAAGAGCAATGTTTTCAGCAGGATGCGGCTGCTTCTCAAATGGGTTTTTTGGTTCATCATCATGATTCGCTTTTTTATGGGTGATACATTGAAGGGGTTTGTGAGCGGAACCAGCATGCCGCCCAGGCTGTACTCCAGCAGTGCCTGCTGGTAATCGGCTGCCGGGATGCTTTGGCAGGCAATACGGTCTGCCTGGTATTCGTGCCGGGCCTTCAGCTCCCGTTTCAGGTAATAATAGGCTGGATGGAACCAGAACACCATGCGCAAGGCCTCCAGAAAGAGGATGTCATACGAATGCCGGAGTTCCCAATGGGCCTTTTCGTGGGCCAGGATGCGCGGGAAATGGTCATGGTGTAATATTTGCCGGGGAACGAAAACGTACCTGAAAAATGAAAAAGTGCTGGCGGGGTCGTTGAACAACACCACCCGCATGCCGTCCCTCGGCATGGCCGGGTGGCGGTGGATCAGCCAGCCGATGCGGGCGAGTCCCGCGAAAGTGCCCATCAGGAACAGCAGGCTGGTCAGGCTGAGAAGAAATGTCAGCTGGCTCATGCCGGCCAGGCGTTCCGCCAGGTCGTGGGACAGGCTGTTGGTTTCTTCCGAGGCCTGAATGACAAACTCGGGCAGGGTGATGGCCTGTGTGGCGGCCGCCTGCGACAGGGAACGGACAAACGGCAGCCAGGGAAGGCCGGCCAGGAGCAGGGACAAGGCAAAGGAGCCCAGGATGAAAAAGCGTCCGAAGCCATGCCGGTCATCCCTGCGGAAGAGCAGGTGGTACCCCAGGGCAAATACCAGCAGGTAGACGGATGCGCGAAACACATAAAGGGCAAATGCTTCCATAGTGGTTGGTTTTTTCTTACAAGCCCATCATAAACCCTGCCAGAACCATCTAAAATCTTAGTTGTCGGATAAATTTATTTTTTAAGGAGAACGCCTGATGCAAATCCCGATTGCAAATATAAACTAAATAAATAGTTAAACAACTAAAAAAATAGTTGTTTTTAAAAATAAATTCCGGATGGCTTAATTTCCTGCCGAATATTGCCGGTAGCAATGCAGGATTTGCTGGTAGACTTCGGATTCCCTGGCGTTGGCAATGTACTCATGGCTCATCCCGCAGAACAACAGAAAGGCATGGATTTCCTCCTCGTCCTGCAAGCCGGTGAGTTCCCGCACCACGTCGGGGTTCACCACACGGGCCGCACGGCGGGCAAACGCCTCCTCTGCCAGCACGCGCTGGTAGTTTCTTTCCGACCGGCCCCGCCGGCTGAATTGTTCATACAGGAAGGTGATGGGGCCCGGGATGACCACCCCCAGTCCGGGGGGGCGGTCTTCCGGGGATACCTGGTAGCTCAGCTCGGGCAAATGCAGGGAAAGTTCCGGTTCCGGGTCTTTGAAATTCAGGAAGGCATGCCTGAACTCGGCAAAGGTGGCGTATGGCCAGACCGTCACCCCAGGCAGTTCGGTGATCTTCTCCGGGAGGATCACCACGAGGCTGTCGCTATCCGACAACAGGTCCTTTGTCACTGCCAGGGAAAGTGAATCGAAGCCCACCGACTGAAACCGCAGATGGTCTCCTGGCGAAACGGGGAGGGCAAACCGGCCCTGTTCGTCGGCTGCCGTACCCCTGGCCCGGCTCAGGTTAATGATATGGGCATGGGGGATGGGCAGGGAGTCGGACTGGCCGATGACCACCCCGTGCAGGATGGGCCGGGGCTGGCCATTCGTTTTCAAGGGCGGCTGCCCAAAAAGCAATGCGCTGCTGAACAGGAGGATACCGGTGAAGCCAAATCGTCTCAAGGGATGTGGGATTGTCCTTCTCCAAACTTAGGGGATTCTGCCGGAAATTCCCGGAAGGGTTTGGTTAAATAATCTAAAACATGCCGCCCCCCCGGCCTTATTCTCCCCGGCCGGGAACGATCAGGCAGTTGGACTCCACGAGCTGGATGATGGCGAACACCGTGCTGCCCAGCACCATATCGGAAAAATACCCTTTCCCATGGGTGCCGCTCACAATCAGGCTGATGTCGTGCTGTTTCACCTCCCGCATGATCTCCGGAACCACGGCCCCGCCCACGAGCACGCAACGGACCGGGGCCTGGGTCTGGCGCCGCAGGTGCACGGTCAGCTCCTGCATGCGGGCGGAGTCGATCTCGTTGAAACGTTCGATGGTTTTCGGATCGTGGTGCTTCATCACCACCCGGTCCTGTACATGCATCAGGGTGATCTGCTGCAGCCTGGCTGCCAGGTGCTCCCCGGCATACTCCATGGCTTGTGAGGCGTTGGCAGAAAAGTCGGTGAGCAGCAGCCCGTGCCTGGCTATTTCACGGTTCTCCAGTCCGCAGACCACTTCCCCGTGCTCATTTTCCCCCAGGCTTTTGATCCGGATCATCAGGACGGGGTTGACGCTCTGCTGGATCACGCGCAGGGTGGTGCTGCCGATCAGGTTGCGCTTGAAAAAACCCTGACCCTTGCTGCCCAGAATCACCAGGGCACCGGGATGCTCTCCGGCGAAGTCCACGATTTCCTGGGAAGGCAGTCCCTCCCTGAATACGAAGTCCGACCTGAACCCGGCCTCGCGGAGCTTGTTGCTCATGGCGATCATGCGTGACTCTATGTGCACCCTCATGGAGTACCCGCTGTATTCCATGTAGTTGAAGCTTATCGTGGGCACGTGAAACAGGATGATCTCCTCGATGCCGAGGGCCCTGAACTGGTGCTGGCATTCCATCAAAAGGTCGGATGCCTTGGAGAGGTCTGTGGCAAGTATGGCTTTTTTCATGGCAGGGTGGTTTGTACCGGGTTTGTTTGCCTTTCCTTTTTAAATATACAAAAAAAACCAATATCCGTCGGATGGGCCTGTCGCCCATGGCGGAGTGCCTTGCTCATGTGGGTTTTCCCTGACGTTATTGCTGAATGGTTCGCAGGCGGGGCAGCATCTCATCCCTTACCCAGGTAAAGCGGGGCTCAAAGGCCAGGGCCTTTTCCAGGGTGCGGATGGCCCGGGGCAGGTCTCCCGTCTTTTCGTAGGCGTTGGCAAGGGACACCAGGGTGCTGAGGTAGAGCCAGCGGTGGTTGTTGGGCATGCGGGCTTCGAGCAGTTGTAGGGCCTTGGTATAATGGTCGATCGCTTCGGTTTTGGAACCTCCGAAAACGGGCGGGGTGAAAAAGGCGGCGTTGCCCTTTTCGATCCAGGCCCGGGCATAATCCGGGTCCGCCTCGATGGCTTCATCGATGCGGCGGTAACTGCGTGGCCCCAGCTGCACCGCCCGGATGGGACGAAGGGAGATCCGGAAAGCCAGAAAAGCCCCCTCGAACGCCCGTGTCGCTGCCTTGTAGCCCGGCTCACGGGCCAGGGTTGCCAGGTTTTTTTCTGCCTTGTCCAGCAGGGAGCCTCCGCTTGCATTGTCTTCCGTTCCCAGGTAATACCCGATCAGTCCGTACTGGGCCAGCAGGATGTCGTAAAGCAGGGCCGTGCCTGGCTGCCGCCGGTAAGCCGCTTCCATGTCCTGCAGCGTACTGACCCACTGGGGCATACGATTCAGCACATAGGCTTCGTAAATGGCGTCCTGGTAAGTTTTCAGGGACGGGCTTGCCTGTTGCCCGGCGGGGAGGCTGCCTGCCCATCCGACGAGGAGGAAAAACAGGACCACAGCGGATTTAACGACCTTTCTCGGAAGGTCGACCCGCCTGCCTTTCCAGGTCGTGCTTTTACGGACCCTCTGAAGAAGTCCTGCGCTGACCACCATCAGCAGGGAAAATTGTTGCAGGGGACCGAGCAGGAGGGCGCCGCCTGCCGCTTGACGGCTGGCCCATGCCGACAGCAGGCGAATCAGCACCCCGCCGCCCACGAAGGCAGCGGCCTGCCATGCCCCCATGGCGAGCCAGACGGGCACGAATCCCAGAACGGTCGCCAGGGTGAAACCCCAGGCCAGCCAGGCACTGCCTCCGAAGAATTCGAATACATTTTTGGAAAACCCCTGGATGGCCTCTCTGAAACTGCGGTACATGCGGCAACTGACTTGCCCGTTGTCCAGCAGGGTTTCCGCAGGAACGCCCAGCCTTTTTGCCATGCGGAAGATCCGGATGTCTTCCACCTTCTGGTCCTTTACCCGCTCGTGAAAACGATGTTGCCGGTAGGTGCCGGAGTGGAAAAGCATGCACTGCCCGTTTGCGGCCGACAGGGAGGGGCGGGCGGACAGGCGGGTGAGCGGGAGCGGCAGCATGCTGACCAAAATCCAGTTCATCAGGGGAACCACGGCTTTTTCGCCCAGGGTTTCCATGCGCTGACCAGGGAAGACGGAGAGCAGCCCAAGGCCGAAACGGCCGGCACGGGCAAGCAAATTCCGGATGAGCCCCTGTTGTGCTGTGACATCGGCATCAAGGAACAGCAGCCAGGATCCCTGCGCTTCCATGGCCAGGTGGTGGCAGGCGTGGTTTTTTCCCAACCAGCCCGGGGGCAGCCCCGTGCCCCGGATCAGCCGGATGCGGGGGTCCTGACGGGCATGCTGTGCCACCACCTCCGCGGTTTTGTCATCCGAGAGGTCGTCGTAAACAATAACCTCCAGGTTTTCATAATCATGAGAGGCCAGGCTTTCAAGCAGGGAGCCGATGCTGTCTTGTTCATTCCGGGCCGGAATCAGCACCGACACGAGGGGGGTGTCGCCCGGATCGCCCTTCGGCAGGCGGGTGGGGGACAGCAGGTTGACCCCTGCCACCATCATTCGCAGCAGCAGGAATCCAACCAGGAACCAGGCCAATACGATCATATCCGTTGGTTTTGCTGCCCGATGGCGTTTCCTAAAAAGTCATTGTAGGCATTCTCCAGCCGGCCGGCATCGTCAAAGTCCCCGAGTTCGTGCTGCTGAAGATAGGTAAACAGCCGGGGTCTGGGAGAGGCGAACCAATCTGTCAGGTTGGCGGCGAAAACCAGGTGGGTTTCCGGGGGGGCGCCCAGCGCAATGCGAAACCATCCCCGCTCGAAATGGAGGGGAAACTGGTGGTGTGATTCGAAACGCCCCTGGGGAAACAGCAGAAGCAGGTTCCCGGGGTTTTGCAGCAGCTCCGTGGCATAACGGAGGGAATTCAGGGCGTCGCGGCTTCCGGGGCGGATAGAGAAGGCCCCCAACCGGCTCAGAAAGCGGCGGCCGGACAATTGCTCCTCCAGCATCATGACGTGGATTTTGCGGTGAAACACCCTGTCGGCCAGCTTCTGGCCGATAAAACCATCCCACCAGCTGAAATGGTTGCCCACGAGCAACACCGCCTTCCCCCCGTCCGTGAAGCGGCCTTCAATGTCCCACGAGCTGAAATGGCGCCGCATCTTCAGGCCGGTATAGGCGCCGAAGAAGCGTTCATACAGGGGGTGGTGCCGGGCTTCGATCATGGAAGGATGGGGTTTTCTGCAGCGGATTCTTGCGCTTAATTCGGAACAACGGCCTGAAGGCCAAAGTTTAAGAGAAGGAAAAAGGCAGCCTGTACCCAGAACAGCCAGGGTGCGAGGCGGTTGCCGGTGCGGATCCCGCCCAGTTGCATGGCGGCGAGAAAGACCAGGGAAATGACAAACCAGGCCAGGTAATTCTGCAGGGGGATGCCCCCGCCTCCCCATTGCCACATGTTCAGCCCGATGGCAACAGGCTCCATATAGAAATCGTAGCCAACCATCAGCAGGGCGCCGCCAAACAGCCGGATGGGCCAGGAAAGTCCGCTTCCTTCGAACAAAGTGTGGGTGCAGTAGATCAGCATGGCCCAGTTCACGCCGATGAGCAATGGGGTCTCCAGCACCTGCCAGCCCAGGGCCGGTCCGTAGGCATATTCCCCGAAAACCTGGCCGGTGAGCACCCCGGCCACTTCGACCAGGAATCCGGCCACGGCGGTGCCCAAAAGGATGAGCACCTGCCGCCAGGTCCAGTCCCGGTGGTAGAAAAGGAGCAGGAGGGTGCTGCCCAGGATCGACCAGGGCATGAGGCCGGTGAACAGGTCCCGGGTCGCCGGGTGGGTCAATCCGGCCACGCCCACTCCGTAATACAGCATCAGCAGCTTTCCGGCGGTGGGGGAAGGGAGGATGGGTTTTTTGGGGGGCATGGGTTGTTGGCTGTTGGTTATTGGTTATTGGTTAATGGCTTTTGGTGGTTGGCGGGTGGGATTTCCTGGTCGATGATTTTTGCGGAGGCCAGGCAGAGCGGGATGCCGCCTCCGGGATGCACGCTGCCGCCTGCAAAGTACAGGTTCTTAAACTTTCTGCTGAAATTGGCATGCCGGTTGAATGCCGCAAAGCGGTCGTTGGAGCTCAAACCGTAAAGGGATCCGCGGTAGGAGCCGGTGTCCCGTTCGATGGTCCTGGGGTCGGCCACCGCCTCCTGCACAATATGGGGTCCGAGGTCGATGTTCAGGCAGCGGCGGATCTTCTCCAGAATATCCGTACGGGTCCTGTCAATGAGTCCGTCCCAGTCCTGCCCCACGTTCTCCGGAGCATTGATCATGACATACCAGTTCGAACACCCGGCCGGGGCATCGCCGGGAACCTGCCTGGAGCTGATGAACACATACACGGTCGGGTCGTCCGGAAGGGTTTTCGTTTCGAAAAGGTGCCGGAACTCTCTTTCATAGTCGTTCGAAAACAAGATGTTGTGCAGGCCCAGTTCCCGGAAATCCCGGTCCACCCCCCAGTAAAAGATCAGTGCCGAAGTGGACCGCTCCCCCCGGGTCTGCTTTTTGGGCAGGACCGTTCCGGGCAGCAGGTCCCGGTAAAGGCGCACGATGTCGATGTCGCTCACCACCCTGTCGAAGGGATGGAATCTGCCCCCTTCACGAAGGCCGGCCACCCTTCCATGGCGAAGAACCACTTCTTCGACCGGACTGTTGAAAATGAATGCCACTCCCTGCCGGCGGGCAAGCGCCACCAGGGACTCCACGATGGAATACATGCCCTTCTCGGGGAACCAGGCTCCCATGTTGTGCTCCAGGTGGGCGATCACATTCAGGGTGGCCGGGGTGCGGTAAGGGTTGCTGCCGTTATAGGTGGCATAACGGTCGAACAGCTGCACCACTTTGGGGTGTCCGAACCGCTTCTGGTTGCGCCGGTGCATGGTGGTCAGCGCATCCAGCCGGTGCAGGCCCGTCAGGGCCTTCCATGCAGGAGGCCTCAGAAGCCGGGAAGGCTTGTGAAAAGAATTGAACAGGAACACATCGGCGGTGATCCGGTAGAGCTCACGGCTTTTGTCAAGATGGCCCCGCAGCTTCTCTTCCGGTACCCCTGTCCGCTCCTCCACCTCTTTCGAGAAGGCCTCTGTGTCCTTCCATGCCCGGATGCGCGTGCCGTCTTCCCAGAAGTAAATGCAGGAGGTGTCCAGGGCGGCATACCGGAAATGTTCACGCGGCTCCTCCCCGCAAAGCAGGAAGAGTTCATCGACCAGCTGGGGCAGGGTGAACAGGGAGGGGCCGGTGTCGAAGCGAAAACCGCCCAGGCGGAGTTGAGAAAGTTTGCCTCCGGGAGCGTGGCTTTGCTCAAAAACACTTACCTTGTATCCCTTGACGGCCAACCGGATGGCCGAAGCAATTCCTCCTATGCCTGAACCAATAACGGCACTTGATTGTTCCATACTCAAATAACGGCAATTTTTTCCGGGAGTTCAAAGGGAACACAAATAAAATCAATGGCAGACAGTCCCAAAGGGCATGGCGGCAGATTCCGGCACCCACGGTTTGTTTAAGAAGCAAAATTCTTTTTGCCAGTGAAAAGGATGTATACATGAAAAAAGTACTGATCGTCGGAACGGGGCTGGGGGCTTTGACCACGGCGCTGCGCCTGAGCAGGAGGGGATACCGGGTGGAGATGGTGGAAAAATACCACCAGCCGGGCGGCCGGCTCAACCAATTGAAAAAAGACGGGTTTACCTTCGATCTGGGACCCACCTTTTTCAGCATGACCTATGAGTTCAGGGAGTTCTTCGAGGACGCCCGTCTGGAGGAGATGCCTTTTGCCTTCCGGGAGCTGGAGACCCTGTATGCAGTGCACTTCAGGGGGTCGGACCGGAGGTTCATGATCCACCGCGACCTGGATAAGCTTGCCCTTGAATTTGAAGGGGTGGAGCCCAACTTCCGGGAAAAGATGGACCGTTTTCTGGCCTCGGCGGGGGCTTTTTTCCACGATACCGAATACCTGGTGCTCAAAAGGAACTATGACTCCGTCTGGCAGTACCTGCTCACCCTGCTGCGGGTGCCTGTGAAGTACTCGCCCAAATTGTTCCGTTCGGTCTGGCGGGAAATGGAGCGGCATTTTGAGTCGCGCGAGGTCAAGGAGATCTTTTCCCTGGTGGCCTTTTTTCTGGGAGCAACGCCCTTCGATACCCCGGCCATTTATACCATTTTGTCGTATACCGAGCTGGTGCATGACGGCTACCACAATGTGGAAGGGGGCATGTACCGGATCGTGGAGGGGCTGAATAAAGAGATCGACAAGGCCGGGATCGTTGTCCATTACAACACCGAAGTGACCGGCTATGAATACCAGGGCAAGGAGCTGAAGGCTTTTGTGGACCAAAACGGCAAAAGGTGGGAGGCAGACCTGTTTGTGGTGAATGCCGATGCCGCCTATTTCCGGCACCAGGTGTTCGGACGCAAAAAATTCCGGGAGGAGAAACTGGATAAAATGCAGTGGACCCTGGCACCGTTTACCATGTACCTCGGACTGGACACCAAGCTGGAGGGCATCCCGCTGCACAACTATTTTCTGGGCAACAACTTCGAGGAGTACTCGGGCAAGATATTCAAGAACTCCATCAAACTGGACCAGCCCTATTATTATGTGAATGTGGTGTCGAAATCCGATCCGGAAGCGGCTCCGGAAGGCTGCGAGAGCCTGTTCGTGTTGTGCCCGGTGCCGGATATGCGGTTCAAACCGGATTGGTCCGACCGGGACGAGATCGCGGACAACATCATCAACGACCTGAGTGAACGCATCGGGGTGGATGTCAAAAAGCACATCATCTCCCGCACGGTCCTGACTCCGGTAGAGTGGCGGGATGCATTCAATCTTTACAAGGGAAGCGGCCTCGGACTGGGGCATGACCTGAACCAGATCGGGGGGTTCCGTCCGAAAAATGAGGACGAACAGTTTGGCAATGTCTTTTACGTGGGGGCCAGCACGGTGCCGGGAACAGGGCTCCCCATGGCGGTCATCAGTTCAAAATTGGTTGTGGAACGAATCACGGGCAAATATGGACCTGTACACGCGTAATGCACTTGAGTGCAGCGAGATCACCACGAAAAACTACAGCACTTCCTTTTCCATGGGGGTGCGCCTGCTCGATCCCAGGCTGCGGCCGGCCATATACGCGATCTACGGATTTGTCCGTTTCGCGGACGAAATCGTGGATACCTTTCACCAGCAGGACAAGGAGCAGCTGCTGTCCGAATTCCGGGAACAGACCTTCCAGGCCATCGGTTCCGGCATGAGCACCAATCCCATCCTTCACAGTTACCAGTGGGTGGTGAACACGTATGGCATCGACCACGCGCTGATCCATGCCTTCTTTAAGAGCATGGCGATGGACCTGGAAAAGAAATCCTTTTCGCTCGAGGAATACAAGGAGTACATCTATGGCTCGGCCGAGGTCGTTGGCCTGATGTGCCTCCGGGTGTTCTATGCCGGCCAGGACGAGGAGTACCGTCGCCTGCTGCCGGCCGCACGCAAGCTGGGGGAGGCTTTTCAGAAGGTGAACTTCCTCAGGGACATGCGCTCTGACCGCATGGACCGCGGCAGGGTCTATTTCCCCGATGTGGATTTTGACCACTTTGACCTGCAGAGCAAGAACCGGATTGAGCAGGAGATATGGGATGACTTCCAGGGGGCCTTTACGGGCATACAGACCCTGAACAGGGAGGTCCGGATGGGGGTGTACCTTGCCTACCGGTATTACCTGGAGCTGCTCCGGAAGATCCGTGCCGAATCACCGGAGAACCTGAAGGAAACACGCTTCCGGGTGGGGACCAACACCAAGCTGATCCTGCTTGTCAAGGCCTACGTCCGGAACAAGTTCGGCTGGTTGTGAACCGGCCTTTCCCGTCGATTATGTAATTTTGTGCCCTCCGGGCGTGGCCGCTTTTCACGGGCGGCGCCAGGACCCAATCCCGACCCGAATGACCGCTCCCTGGCTGGATGTAAGGATCGATCCCCGCTCCGGATTTTGTCCCGGGGTCGGAAAGGCCATCCGGCTGGCCGAAGAGGCCCTGGACGCAGGGCAGGAGCTGTTTTGCCTGGGGGATGTGGTCCACAATGAGGAAGAGGTCGCGCGGCTGGCCGCCCGGGGCCTGAAGGTGGTCGACCGTGAAGGCTATCGCCGGCTGAGAAACAAAACGGTTTTGTTCCGTGCCCATGGAGAACCCCCCGAAAGTTATGAAACGGCCCGGCTAAACGGCCTGAGGATCCTGGATGCGACCTGTCCCGTGGTGCGTCAGCTGCAGCAGCGGGTACAGCGTGCTGCGGAGAACGGGGAAACGGTCCTGATCTGTGGCAAGCCGGGACATCCGGAGGTCGAGGGTCTGCTGGGCAGGGCCGGTGGCTGCGCCCTGGTGGCAGAAGATCCGGACGGGCTCCTGCCGGAGACCCTCCCGGATGGGCTGAGTGTGTTCTGTCAGACCACCCTGCCGGTCGAAAACCTGCAAAGAATGACCGCCTTCCTGCAGGGGGCCGGCGTCCGCCTGAAGGTGCACGACACGATTTGTGCCTGTGTGTCCGGCCGCGTTCCGCGGCTGAAAGCCTTCGCGGCAGGGCACGATGTCGTGGTGTTTGTCGGGGGGCGGCAGTCCTCGAATGCCCGTGCCCTCTTCAAATCCTGCCTGGAGGCCAACCCCGACAGCCATTTTGTGACTGGGCCGGGGAACCTGTCGGCAGGCTGGTTTTCGCAGGGGCAGAAGGTGGGCGTCAGCGGTTCGGCCAGCACCCCGCTTTGGCTGCTCAGGAAGGTGGCTGCCGCCCTGGAGACACTGCCTGACCGGCCGGCAGTCCGCGCACGAAAAACGGCCGGTCGTAACACCAAATGATGGAACATGAGCCTTGCACCCCGATCTGATGATGACTATATGGAAGAAGCCCTGAAGGAGGCCCGGAAGGCCTTTGAGGCAGGGGAGGTGCCCGTGGGGGCCGTGGTGGTATGCAAGGGCCGCATCATTGGCCGTGGTCACAACCTGACGGAGCGGCTCCGGGATGTCACGGCCCATGCTGAAATGCAGGCCGTCACGGCGGCAGCCAACCACCTGGGGGGCAAATACCTGGCAGACTGCACCCTGTATGTCACCCTGGAACCTTGTGCCATGTGCGCCGGGGCCTTGCAGTGGGCCCAGCTGCCGCGCCTGGTGTATGGGGCATCCGACGATAAAAAGGGATACAGCCTTTACTCGGACAGACTGCTGCACCCGCGGACGGAAGTGATTCGTGGGGTGCGTGCCGAAGAGGCTTCCCGCCTGCTGCTCGGTTTTTTCAATCGGAAACGAGATCGCTGAACTGCCTTTGCAGCTCACCCATGCCAGGGATCTTCCGATGGGACCACTTCCCGGCAACCACCCCGTCCTTCATCAGGAGGAGCCCCGGGTTGGACCGGATGATGGTCTTGAGGCTGATCTCATCGCTCTGGTAAAAAGGGTAGGGCGTCTGCAACTCGTGCCGGAAGGCTTCGGTTTGTTCGTAGGTGGAGCCTGTCAGGACGATCAGCGACAGGTCGTTGCGCTGGGCCTCCCAGGCCAGGGGGGTGATCCGCTTGCGGAAGGCGTTGCGGTTGGTGCCACCCAGGTCATAGGCCACCACGATCAGCTGGTATTCCGGATTGAACAGGTAGACTTCCGTCAGGTCCTGTCCGAATTCGTCCTGTATGTAAAAGTTGCTGATGGGTGCTTCCACGTATGGCTGAATGACTTCCCTGCGTTGGTCTTTGTATTTCCAGACGGCCGTCCACTCGGGGTCATCCCACGGAAAATCGTGGGACGGGTATTCCCGGGTCTCCCCCGTCTGCTGGTTTTCGTAGATCAGGAAGATGTCGGCCATTTCCGGGATGGGTGTGCTTTGCTCCCGCATGTCGTTGCCCACCTTCCAGGGCCTGAAATCGATCACCGGCAGGTACATCAGGCAGTAGACAGACAGCAGGACGCTCGCCAGCGCAGTCATTCCCGCCAGGGTCCAGTCGCGCGATGCAGACCACAGGGGCTTGACATTGTGACGCCGGAAGAAGATAAGCAATGCCGCGGCCAGGATCACCAGGTTCTTGTAAAAGGTGTCCCAGTTGCTGATGATCAGGGCATCCCCGAAGCAACCGCAGTCAGGTACCGGGTCGGTGATGGCAATGTAGAGGGTCAGGGGGGTGAAAAAGGCCATGAACAGCAGGGCTCCCCAGGCCGAATAGCGCATCCTGATGCCCAGCAGCACGGCCACCCCGATGGTGAACTCCAGGGCGCTGAGCAGGATGGAGAGGGGGAGGGCTGTGAAGGACAGCCACTCCACATCAAATGCCATGAAGTAATCCTGGAACTTGTAGGCCGATCCCAGGGGGTCGATGGCTTTGACAAATCCGGAAAAAATGAATACGGCCCCGAAGAGGATGCGGGACAGCCAGAGCAGCAACCGGGTCATTGGCTACTCTTTCTCGACAACCCGTCCGACAATCCGGAAAATTTTGGTCGGAGCCGCGGCATCATTGGAGGTCACGGTCACCGTCCTGCTGATGTTCTGGGGCCTGGGGCTCAGTCGGAACTCCACGCTGATGGTTCCCTTTTCGCCCGGCATGACCGGATCGCGCGGCCAGGCCGTGACGCGGGTGCCGCAGCATGCCCTCACATTGCTCAGGACCAGCGGCTGGGTGCCTGTGTTGGTAAAGCCGATGTCATGTTTGGTTTCGGGCAAGTCGTCCACATTCACGGTCCCGTAGTCAATCCGTTCCTGGTCCCACGTCAGGACAGGACCCTCTTGATTGCCCTGGGCTTGCTCCTGCCCGGCGGCTGGGTGTGAGAGTGTCAGAATAAACAGGGCCAGGGTGGCTAAGGAATACAGTTTTTTAATCATCGTGACAAATTTGTATTGGGGTTGGTACAATGCGTCGATAACGGTACGATCGTTCAATCGTACCGTAAATATACGTTATTTGATTTAACGTAAAAAGTTAAAAAATGTTTCCGAAGTGTCCCCTGGTGCAGGCAGGCAGGAAGCGGCAATTACAGGTCCTCGCTTTTCCCTTCCACCACCTTGCCGGTAATCCGGATGATGGATGTTCCGTCCGGATCGTTGGAGGTCAAAGTGAGGGTCCGGCTGATGTTGTGGGGCCTGGCGGCAGGCCGGAACTCGATGGTGACAACCCCCTTTTCGCCGGGAGTGACCGGTTCGGCAGACCAGCTGGTGACGCGTGTGCCGCAGCAGCCTCTTGCTGCAGAGAGGATCAGGGGCTGATCGCCCGTATTGGTGAAAGAGACCTCCACCTTGATCGTGCCCAGTTCTTCCATGTAATGGGTTCCCACGTCCACCCGTTCCACATCGTAGGTCAGTTTGGGGCCGGTCTGGCCGAACAGCATGGTGGTGCCAAGCACCAGAATGCAAAAGAGAATAGATAACCTTTTCATTGCGTATTCTTTTTGCTTAACCAATCAGTGAATTCGTGTCTCGTGTAACTTGTAAAAAGACATACGAAAGTAATGAATTATTGTACGCAATGAAAAATTGTCTTAAAAAAAGACGCACCCATCCGGAATTTTTCTCGGATGGGTGCATAGCCACGGGGCATTAGCAGCCCTGGAAGCCGGCCAAAAGCAGGGCCTTCAGCCATTTGCCAGGCCGGGTGTGTGTCAGTAACAGCGGTTCAGGCAGTCGATCATCTGGCTCAGGGCCTCATGCTTGAGAAAATAGAATGTGTTTTTACCGCTCCGGCGGGAGTCCAGCACCCCTTTCGTTTTTAAAATGTTCAGGTGGTGCGATGCCGAGGCTTGCTCAATCTTCAGGGTCTCGTAGATTTCGGTGACATTCATTTGCTCCTTGTTTTCGAGCAGCCCGATGATGGCAATGCGCATGGGATGAGCGATTGCCCTTAGTTTGCTGGCGGCTTCCTCAAGCCGCTTGGGGTCGAGTTTCTGGTTGGGCATGATGGTAAAAGAATTATGGATGGCTGGAAGTGTTACTTGGTATAACGGGTCAATACATTTTGTCAAATGTAAGAAATATATAAATATGTTTTGCGGTCACGTAGTCTTTTATAATGAATTTATTGGCACAAAAAAACCGCCGGAAAGCCGGCGGTTTTTTCAAAAAAAAGATCAAACCTCAGAAATCCCTGGCAGCCTGGATCATTCCGGCTTCGGGCTGCAGACCCGGGCGGCCATGAACTCCCGGTTCATCTTTGCGATGAACTCCACGCTGATGCCCTTGGGGCAATCAAACTCACAGCCATAGGTATTGGAGCAGAAACCAAAATTCATGTCATCCATCGCCTTCACCATATTGCGCACGCGGCCGGGTCCTTCCACCCTGCCCTGGGGCAGCATGGCATACTGGGCCACTTTGGCGGCCACATACAGCATGGCGGAGGAGTTCTTGCAGGCGGCCACACAGGCGCCGCATCCGATGCAAACGGCTGCATCGAAGGCCTTGTCCGCGATGATCTTTCCAATGGGCAGGCCGTTGGCTTCCGGGGCGGATCCGGTATTGATGCTGATGAACCCGCCCGCCTGCATGACTTTTTCGAAAGCGCTGCGGTCCACGATCAGGTCCTTGATGACCGGAAAGGCGCGTGCCCTCCAGGGTTCGACCACGATCGTTTCCCCATCTGCGAACTCCCTCATATGGAGTTCACAGGTCGTGGTCTTTTTCTGCGGGCCGTGCGGCCTCCCGTTGATGAACAGGCCGCAACTGCCACAGATTCCTTCCCGGCAGTCGTGTTCGAACGCCACGGGCTCTTCCCCCCGGGCAATGAGTTCTGCATTGAGAAAATCGAGCATTTCGAGAAATGACATTTCGGGGGAGACCCCTTTCAGCTCATGGGTCTCGAATTGGCCTTTGGCATGGGCGTTCTTTTGCCGCCAGATCTTCAGTTTGATGTCCATATCCGCAGTGATTGGGCTTATTTGTAACTCCGTTCTTTCAGCTCAACAAATTCAAAATTCAGGGGCTCCTTATGCAGCCTGGACGGCTGGCCCTTGCCTGCATACTCCCAGGCCGCCACATAGGCATAACGGGCATCGTCGCGCATGGCTTCCCCGGTCTCCGTCTGGTGCTCCTCCCGGAAATGGGCTCCGCAGCTCTCGTTCCGCTCGAGCGCATCCTGGCACATGAGCCGGCCCACCTCAAAGTAGTCGGCCACTTTCAGCGCCTTCTCCAGTTCCTGGTTCAGGTCCTTGTCCCCTCCCGGCACGCCGACCTCCTTCCAGAATTCCTCCTCCAGCTCATTGATCAGTTGCATGCCTTTCTTCAGGCCTGCTTCATTGCGGATCATGCCGCAGTAGTCCCACAGGATCTTGCCGAGTCTCTTGTGAAAGGAGGCGGCCGTCTGCCTGCCTCCGACCGCCATGATGCGGTCGATGCGTTGCCTGACCTCGTTTTCGGCCTGTCCGAATGCGGGTACATCTGTTTTGATCTTAGGAGTGCGGATCTCATCGGCCAGGTAATCGCTGATGGTGTAGGGCAGGATGAAATAGCCGTCCCCCGAACACTGCATGAGGGAGCTGGCCCCCAGGCGGTTTGCTCCATGATCCGAAAAATTGCTTTCGCCGATGGCAAACAGGCCCGGGATGGTCGTCATCAGGTTGTAGTCGACCCACAATCCGCCCATGGTGTAATGCCCCGCAGGATAAATGCGCATGGGCTCCTCATAGGGATTCGAGCCGGTGATTTTTTCGTACATCTCAAACAGGTTGCCGTATTTGTTCTCGATGGCCTTTTTGCCCTGTTTGGCAATGGCATCCTTGAAGTCCAGGTAGACCGACAGGCCGGTATCGCCCACCCCGTAGCCGGCGTCGCAGCGTTCCTTGGCTGCCCGGGAAGCGACATCGCGCGGCACCAGGTTGCCGAAGGCAGGATACCTGCGCTCCAGGTAATAATCGCGTTCCTCTTCGGGAATGTCGCCCGCCTTTCGTTTGTCACCCATTTCTTTGGGCACCCATACCCGGCCGTCGTTGCGAAGCGACTCCGACATCAGGGTCAGCTTGCACTGGTAATCGTTGAGTACCGGGATGCTGGTGGGGTGTATCTGGATGAAACTGGGATTGGCGAAGAGCGCCCCTTTCTTGTGGGAGTTCCAGGCGGCAGAAGCGTTGCTTCCCAAAGCGAGGGTCGACAGGTAGTAGACAGTCCCGTACCCCCCTGTGGCCAGGACCACGGCATGGGCCGCATGCCTTTCCAGCTCCCCGGTGACGAGGTTCCGGGTGATGATGCCCCTGGCCTTGCCGTCGACCACCACCAGGTCGAGCATGTCGCGCCGGGGGTACATCGTCACGGTGCCTTTGGCAACCTGCCGGGTCAGGGAGGAGTAGGTCCCCAGGAGGCACTGCTGACCGGTCTGGCCTTTGGCATAGAAGGTCCTCGATACCTGAACGCCCCCGAATGACCGGGTGTCCAGGGCCCCGCCATAGTCGCGCGCGAAAGGCACGCCCATGGCCGCAAAATGGTCGATCACCTCGTTGCTCACCTCTGCTGCGCGGTAGACATTGGCTTCCCGGGCCCGGTAGTCTCCCCCCTTGATCATGTCATGGAACAGGCGGTATATGGAATCTCCGTCGTTGCGGTAGTTCTTGGCGGCATTGATGCCTCCCTGGGCCGCCACGGAATGGGCCCGGCGGGGCGAATCCTGGAAGCAAAACACCTTGACCTGATAGCCCAGCTCCCCAAGGGCGCTGGCGGCCCCGGCCCCGGCAAGGCCCGTGCCCACCACAATGATCTCCAGTTTCTTTTTGTTGGCAGGATTTACCAGGCGCAGGCTGTTTTTGTGGTTGCTCCACTTGTCGGCCAGCGGCCCGGCGGGTATTTTTGAATCAAGCTGCATCATAGCTCAGGGGTTTGGATGTCTGAATGGGTTGTCGGATAAGGAATGGGTATGGCGCGGTCCACATCAGCCCTGGTAAACAAACAGAAAATACAGGGGGATCATGGAAAATCCGGCGAATATGACCAGTGCATAAATGGTCCCGATCACCTTGATGGCCGGGAAGTACCTGTTGTGGTTGAGTCCAAGCGACTGAAAAGCGGACTGGAAGGCGTGGTTCAGGTGGAAGCCCAGGAACACGAAGCACAGGATGTACAGGGCCGAATACCACGGGTTCTGAAACAGGGCCACCGCCATGGGAAAAAAGTCGTGCCGGTCTGCCGCTGCCGCGGGCAGGGGAACCAGCCCCAGTTTGACGAAATAAAAGTTGATCAGGTGGATGACCAGGAAGATAAAAATGACCACCCCCGTATGGATCATGAACCGGGAAAAAGCGGCCGTCTCGGTTTTCAGGGCCACATGGTATTTCACGGGCCGGGACCGGCGGTTATGCCACCAGATGATCACCCCCAGGAGGATGTGGATCAGAAAGCCGGCAAACAGGACGTACTCCATTATCTTGACCCCGGGGTTGTCGGTAAGAAAGGCCACCGCGCCGTCAAAGGCGTCCTTGCCAATGAGCATCAGCAGGTTGGTGGCCAGGTGAAACAGCAGAAACAACATCAGGAACATCCCCGCAAGCGCCATCACATATTTGTGTCCCAGGGAGGATAGGCTGAAAACAGACTTCTTCATACTCGGATAGCTTTTGATAAACCTGATAAATTGTGAAAAAAATAGTTACTTTGCATCACCGGATCACGCTTGTCAAAGAATGCCCGCCCGCCTGATCCGTGCGCGGGGAAATACCGCAATTTGCCGGTGGGAAACCTCCGGAACAGGGTGATTTGGAGGACCAGGGCAAACAAATGTATGCCTTCCCGGTCTGATAAGCAAGCCTTCCGATTATTTGAATTCTTTTTAAATAAATACGAATCAACTTGTTCCATCGATAACCCATTGAATCCTTATGAAGTATTTGCCCATTGATCAAAGCCTCTTCCTGTACAACCGGGAACGGTTCCGTAAACTGCTGAAACCCGGCTCCGTGGCGTTTATTCACAGCAATGACCAGATGCCTTACAGCAGCGACCAGTTTTTCCCGTACAGGCAGCATCCCGACTTCTTCTACCTGACCGGGATCGACCAGGAAAAGAGCATCCTGATGCTGTTTCCCGACAGCCCGAACCCGGCCCTCCGGGAGGTGTTGTTTTTGCTGGAGACCAACGACCACATCGCCGTGTACGAAGGGCATAAATACACGAAAGAAGAAGCCACCGCCACCTCCGGCATCGAGACCGTTCACTGGCTGTCTTCCTTCGGGGGCATGATGAAGGAAGCCATGGCCTATGCCGAAAATGTCTACCTCAGCACCCTGGAGAATCCACGCTACGGGGGGGAGATGAGCTACCGCAACCTGCGTTTCGTGCAGGATCTGCAGGCGCACTACCCCCTTCACCAATACATGAGGACCACCCCCCTGATCACCAGCCTGCGACTGACCAAGTCTGACCTGGAGCTGGAATTGATGAAGCAGGCCATCGACATCACCGCCTCCGGCATGATGCGGGCCATGCGTTATGCCGCACCGGGTGTTCCCGAATACGAGATCGAGGCCGAGATCACCCACGAATACCTCAGGAAAAGGGCCACGGGCCATTCCTTTTATCCCATCGTGGCTTCCGGTGCCGCCGCCTGCGTGCTGCATTACATCGAGAACAACAGGGTGTGCCGGGACGGGGACCTCCTGCTGATTGACACGGGAGCGGAATATGCCAACTATGCCGGCGACATCACCCGCACCTTCCCGGTCAACGGCCGGTTCACCCCCCGGCAGAAAGACATTTACAATGCCTGTCTGAGGGTGATGAAGGAGGCCCGTGCCATGCTGGTGACCGGCACCCACATCGACGCCTACAACAAGGAGGTGTGCAAGATCATGGAAAAGGAGCTCATCGGATTGAAACTGCTCAAACGCTCCGACATCGAACACCAGGATCCGGCCAACCCGGCCTACAAGAAATACCTTCCGCACGGCATCTCCCATTTCATGGGCCTGGATGTGCATGACGAGGGCCACCGCTTCGAGACGTTCCGCCCCGGCATGGTGCTTTCCTGCGAGCCCGGGATCTATATCCGGGATGAAGGCATTGGGGTGCGCATAGAGAACGACATCCTGATCACTTCGGAAGGCCCGGTCGACCTCACGGCCGGAGTCCCCGTGGAAGTGGAGGAAATTGAAGAGTTCCTGGCTTCCGGCCAATAGCCATCAGCCAACAGCCAACAGCCATCACCCAATACCAAGTACAACCATTAAATATCCATACCATTATGTTTAGCAAGGAAACCTATCAAAAGCGCAGAGAACAACTGAAAAAATCCGTGAAAGAAGGCCTTGTCCTGTTGCTCGGCAACGTGGATGTGCCGATGAACTACCGTGGCAACACCTACCGCTTCCGTCAGGACAGCAGCTTTTTGTACTTTTTCGGGATCGACCACCAGGGCATGGCGGGTGTGCTGGATGTGGAAAGCGGCGAAGAGATCCTGTTCGGGGACGACGTGACCCTGGAGGATATCATCTGGATGGGCCCCCAGCCCCTGGTCCGTGAAAAGGCCGAACGGGTCGGGGTGGGCCGTTCGGAACCCTTTTCCCGGCTTCAGGAGGTGCTGGACCAGGCCCGCAAGGCCGGACGGACCATCCACTTTTTACCCCCTTACAGGGCCGAGACCAAGATCCTGCTGGACCAGATGCTGGGAATTCCCCCGGCGGAGCAGGCAGGCAAGGCATCGGCAGAATTGATCCGGGGGGTGGTGGCCCTGCGTTCGGTCAAGGAAGCCCAGGAAGTGGCCGAACTCGAAAAGGCCATGGAAACCGCCTGGCTGATGCACACCACCGCGATGAAGATGGCCAGACCCGGGGTCTATGAGTACCAGATCTCCGGGACCATGGAAGGGATCGCCAGCGCCGGGGGCGGCATGCATTCCTTCCCCATCATCCTGACCGTGCACGGGGAAACCCTGCACAACCATTACCACGGCCACCAGCTCAAGCAGGGAGACCTGCTCCTGGTGGATGCCGGCTGTGAAAACGCCATGCACTATGCCACCGACAACACCCGGACCATGCCGGTCGGGGGCAAGTTCAGCCAACGGCAGAAGGAAATTTACCAGATCGTACTGGACGCCGAGGTCAGGGCCATTGAAGCCGTCAAGCCCGGGGTGCCCTTTCGCGACATTCACTTCCTGGCGGCCGGCATCATCGGCAACGGGCTGAAGGACCTGGGCCTGATGAAAGGCGACATCGGCGAGGCCGTGGCCCGTGGTGCCCACGCCCTGTTCATGCCCCACGGGCTCGGTCACATGATGGGCCTGGATGTGCACGACATGGAGGACCTGGGAGAGAACTACGTGGGGTATGACGAGGAATTCAAACGTTCCGACATATTCGGCACGGCTTTCCTCCGTCTGGGCCGCAGGCTGCAGGAAGGCTTCGTGCTGACGGTGGAGCCGGGCATCTATTTCATCCCCGCCCTGGTCGACCAGTGGGAAAAGGAAGGAAAGTTTACCGAATTCATCAATTACGGGAAGGTTCGTGAGTACCTTGGTTTCGGCGGGGTGCGCCTGGAGGATGACATCCTGGTGACCGGCACGGGTCAGCGACTGATCGGCCGGCCCATTCCCAAAACGATCGAGGAGCTGGAACAGATCCAGTCCTAAGACGGCAGGTCACGTATCAGGGCGTTTCCCCGGAAACTTCCGGGGCAGGGACGGGCAGGCGGAGTTCGTGCCGGCTGAATCCGGCAAACACGCCCAGCCCGCCCCTGATATTCGAATGGATGTGCGCGGGCTCCGCGAAGGGATTATCCGGGGAGTAATACTCCAGGTCCCTGTGGTAGCGGTAATAATGTTCATCCGTGGACAACAGCAGGAGGTACAGCGTATCGGCCTGCCAGGTTTCCTGCCACTCCCACCGGTGAACATAGTTCTCTGCCCGTTGCACAAAATGCCGTCCCCCGCGTCCGCCATTGGAAAGGAAAGATTCTCCCGACAATGGGCGGAAGCGTTGCATGCCCATACTCATGGTATCCTCTCCGAACACAAACCAGGTTTCACCCAGCCAGGCCGAAGGGGCATAGAAGCGCTCCCCTTCCCCGGGGCCGTCTGTGAAACGGTATTCCAGTTCATAGCGCCAGAGGAGGCCCGGTTCCACTTCTTCCGCCATGAAGCCGGTAAGCTCCAGGCTCCGGTTGGAAGGGGGAATGCTGCAGCTGGCGTGGATCGGTTCCTGCCCGGGGACCAGCACCTCCAGAGAGTATTGCTGTCCCTCCCTGATCGGAAAGGCGGATGCCGGGACGGCATAGACCTGTTTTTCCGGGTGATAGACCAGGTTTACAGGGGCCTGCCCTTCCCCTGCAATGCGCACGGTGGCGCCGGGGATGGTCCGGATGCTGTCGCTTCGGGTTCCGGCCCCGGTGGGGTTCGACCAGGTCAGCCTGACCTGCACGGCGGTGTCTGCCGGAGAAATAAATCCATGCACCACCACCCTGGGATCCTGTTCCGGGAAGTCGATCCCGGTGACCACATCCACGCAGCCTGCCGGCACGCAAAGCCAGCCCAGAAACAGCCAGAGCAGAAGGGCGCTGCCCGGGACCTGCCTTCTTTTAATTTTCGTCGGATGGTTATGAAGTCTCATGGAATCAGAATTTGATGCTGATGGAGGCTGAAGGGATGATGGGGAAGAGGGTGACCTGTTTCAGCTGCCGCCTGTTGGGGCCCCCTTCCATGAAGTAGAAAAAGGGATTCTTGCGGTTGTACAGGTTGTATACACTCACCTCGATGGTCCGTTCCACGGGATGTCCGAACAAAGTGGCCTGCCGGTGGAACTGTACCCCCACATCCAGGCGGTGGTAGGAGGCGGCCCGGAAGGCATTCATGTCGCCGTAATCGTTGACATAACTCCAGGGATAAATGGCAAAAGGGGTTCCGCTCACCGCCCCGGGCAACAGGCTGCCGGCCTCCCCGCTTCCCCAGGGATCGTGGGTGACCCATTCGTATTCCGCCACCGGGAGGTTCATGGCATTGCCCGTGGCATAGACCCAGGTGGCCGAGAGGGTGGTTCCCTGCCTGACTTCCCAGATGCCGACCAGCGAAAGATCGTGTCGCCGGTCGTAGCGGGCGAAAAAGGGGTCCCCCTGGTTGAGGTCATCGAACCGCAACCGGGTCCACGAAAGAGTATAGCCGGCCCAGCCGCTGAACCGTCCCGTTTTTTTCTGAAGGAACAGTTCCAGGCCGTAAGACCATCCCTCACCGGCCGTGATGTTGTCCTCCCAGCTGAACTGCTCAGCTCCCGAAGGGTCCCCGATCAGCAGGAAGGAGGCCCCCGGCCGGTACCCAACGGTATTGCGCGACTCCTTGTAATAGGCTTCCAGGGACAACTCCAGGCCGGGCTCCGGAAAGTCTTTGGCAAGGCCCGTGGCCACCTGCCAGGTCGATTGCGGGGGGATGTTGCGGGTAGAGGGAATCCACAGGTCCGTGGGCAGCCCGATGCCGGTAGAACTCAGAAGGTGTACGTACTGGTTCATGGACGCGAAGGATCCCTTCCAGGAAAAATCCGGCCGCAAAAAATACAGGAGCGAGAGCCTTGGCTCGGCCTTGAAGTAACTTTTTGCCCCGTGGAGGAAGTGGCTGATCCGGACTCCGGGATGCACCATGCCGCGGTCCCCCAGCCTGATCTCATCCTCCAGGTAGAGCCCCGATTCCAGCACCCGGATCGTTTCGACCTCATGGATGTTCTCCCCGGCATAATCATCCTGCAGGACGACGGCACTGGGGGTGAACCGGTGGTAAGTGGTCTGCAGGCCGGCCCGCACAAGGTGGTTGGGTGAGGGGCTCCAGCTCAGGTCATATTTCAGCCCGAGGTCTTCAATGCCGGAAGAATACGAGAGGTCAAACCGGTCCTCGTTGTGGCGTTCCTCCATGTAGATTTTCAGGGTATAGTCGCTGTAAACGAAAGAAAGGTTGGCGAACAGGCGGTCGTTGAACAGGTGGTTCCAGCGGAGGGTGGTGGTGGCATTTTGCCAGAACATGCCGCCTTCGTCCCGGTAGTTCATGTCCCCGGCCGACCGAAAGAAAAACTTGTCCCGTCCGAAATAGCCGCTGGCATACAAGCGGTTGTTGCGGTCGATGTCGTAATTGGCCTTGGGGTTCAGGTCGTAAAAAAAGTAGCCGCCCCTTTCGTCGGGATCCATAAAAGGCATGATGAGGGCATCGATATAAGTCCTCCTCCCGGACAACAGGAAGGAAGACCGGTCCCGCTGGATGGGTCCTTCGAGTGTGAGGCGGCTGGAGACCAGCCCCAGCCCGGCTTCACCCTGGATCTTTTCCCTGCTGCCGTCTTTCATGCTGATATCCAAAACAGAAGAAAGCCGTCCCCCGAACCTGGCCGGGAAGCCCCCCTTGTAAAGCTGCACATTCTTGATGGCATCCCCGTTGAAGATGGAAAAGAAACCGAACAAATGGCTTGCGTTGTAGACGGTGGCGTCGTCCAGGATGACCAGGTTCTGATCGGGCCCTCCCCCGCGCACATAAAACCCGGAGGTGCCCTCCTGTCCTTTCTGCACCCCGGGCAAAAGCTGGAGCACCTTGAACAGGTCTTTTTCCCCGAGCAGGGCGGGAATGGCAAGGGTCTGGGCCACCGGCAGGTCGATTCGCGACATCTGCAGCGACCGGCTGATGCGTTCTGCCAATTCCCCGCTGACCTCCACCCCGGACAACTCCAGGGCGGGTGTGAGCTCCCTGTCCAGTTGCTGGTTCCCGGCCAGCTCCAGACTTGTTTCCACCGGCCGGTAACCGACATAGGAGAAAATGAGTGTGTGGCTTCCTGCCGGCAGGGTGATGGAGTAAAACCCATATTGATTGGTGGTGGTGCCCATCCGGGTGCCCGCGACCAGGACGTGCACCCCGATGAGGCTTTCACGGCTTCCCTGCTCGTAGACATACCCGCTGATGGTATGCCGGACGGATGGCTGTGTGGTTGCTTCCCGGCTCTCTCCGGTGGGAGATACACCCGGCATGGAGGCGGGCTGCCCGCACAGTTCCGGATGGCCCGCCAGGGAAAGACAGGCCCCCAGGAAAACAAAAACCCTCAGGAAATAACCCCCCGGGGTTCTGAAAAGAGAAAAAGAAATGCGTTCTACCGGTCTTTGCATGCCCCAGAAAAAACCCCGGACCATATCATGCTCCGGGGCCACCAATCAACTAACCAAAACAACAACATGAAGGTTTCTTCCCTTGACTTGTCTTCCGAATTAAAACGCAATACAAAAAAACCAAATGAACTGTTGCTATCAGGAAAACTCAAAAACTTCCAAATTGTTTTTAAATGTATGAAAAAAAACCAAAAGAAATCGAAAAAACGAAAGTTTTTTTTATTGGCCGAGGCAATGCCTGATTTTTTCCCAGGTTCTTGCCACATCATGGTCCAGTCCGACGCTGAAACGGATGAGCCCTTCCGACAAGCCCATCTCTTTCTGCACCTCCTCAGGAACCTCGCTGGAGGTGCTTTTCCCTGAGTTGCTGAACAAGGTCTTGAAGTACCCCAGGCTGACGGCCAGGTAGCCCACCCCGTTTACCTGCATCTTTTCCATGAGCTTTGATGCCTTTTCGCTGGTTTCCAAGTCGATGGCAATCATGCCGCCGAACCCGAAATCGGGGTGCATCAGGGCCTTCATCAGGTCATGCTGTGGATGGGATTGCAATCCGGGATAAATGGTCCGGAACCCTGCCTCCTCGAATTTCCTGGCCAGGAACAGGGCGTTGTGGCTGTGCTGCTTCATCCGGATGTGCAAAGTGTGCAGGTTTTTATGGATGGAAGACGAGCGCAGGGGATCCAGGACGGGTCCCAGGAGCATGGCGGAACCCGTATTGACGTCGGCCAGGGCGGCAATGAATTCCTCGTCGGCACAGATGGCGCCCGCCACACAGTCGTTCTTGCCGTTCACGAACTTGGTCATGCTGTATACAACAACATCAGCACCCAGCCTGGCCGGGGCGATCATCATGGGGGTGAAGGTGTTGTCCACCACCAGCTTGATGCCATGGCCTCGGGCGATTTCTGACAGGGCCGGCAGGTCCGATATCTGCAACAGGGGGTTGGTCATCGACTCGGTGTAGATCATGCGGGTGTTGGGCCGGATGGCGTTTTCTACCTGATCCATCTTGGTGATGTCCACAAAACTGACTTCTATGTTGAATTTTTTGAGGTAGTTGGCCAGAAAGGCAAAGGTCCCGCCATAGGTGGTGATGCTGGAGACAATATGGTCTCCCGCATTGCACAGTTGCAGTATGCTGGTGGTGATGGCACCCATCCCGGAGGCGGTCACCCAGGCGGCCGGGGTCCCCTCCATGGCGGCGATGGCATCGGCCAGGTATTTATTGGAAGGGTTCCAGTGCCGGGAGTACAGAAAACATCCTTCCTGTTCCCCGTGAAAGGTATCCACCATGGTTTTGGCCTCCATAAAGGTGTAGGTGGCCGAATCGGTGATGGAAGGGTTTACATCTCCAAACTCTCCGAACTGGAGCAGGTCCTGGATTTTGCTGGCTGGATCGAAAGTCATGGCTGGCTGATTTTTTGTGGTTTATCCGACAAAAATATTAATATTAAATGGAATTGGGAGGTATTGGAAAAATATTTTTAGTTTACCCTTTGTTTGAATTACGATTAATGAAATTAATTGTCTAATTTTGAAAAAATTATTATTTGTATTTTTATCAGATGGATAAAGGGTACACAATAGACAAAACCGACCGCCAAATACTGGAACTCCTGACAGGCAATGCCAGGATGTCCTTTCTGGAGGTGGCCCGCAAATGCGGCATCAGCGGAGCGGCCGTTCACCAGCGGATACAGAAGCTCTCCGAGGCCAATATCATTGACGGGTCAAGGATGGTTCTGAACCCCAAGGGCCTGGGTTATCAGACCTGTGCATTCATCGGCATCCAGCTGAACCTGAGCAGCACCTCAACCCACCAGATGGTTTTCCAGCAGATCATGGAGATCCAGGAGATTGTGGAATGCCACCACATCACGGGGAAATACTCCCTGTTTGTGAAAATCTTCACCAAGAATAACGAGCACCTCAAAAAAGTGATCGTGGAACGGATCCAGGTCATCCCCGAGGTGACAGCCACCGAAACCTTTATTTCCCTGGAGAAGGGATTCATGAGGGAGTTGCCGGTGAGGGAAGGGAGCGTGTCTCATTACGAATGATCCGGTTACCCGGGAGCCGGACCCTGCCGCCGCTCCGCTGCTGGCAATTGCCCCGGGAAAACATTACCTTAGCCGGTGGTTTCCCTGCACCCGGTTTGGGGGGATGAAACAGGAGCCGGTGTCCTTACCGGCCGGAAAGGAATGTATAAACCTAAAACTATTATTTACACGATGTTTACAGGAATCATTGAGACCATGGGGAAGGTGGTTGCCATCGAACGCGACAGGGGCAACATTCATTTCACCATCGAAACCCCCATTGCCGAAGAACTGAAAGTGGACCAGAGCGTGTCGCATGACGGGGTCTGCCTGACTACGGTCAAGGTGGACAGGCAAAAGAAACAGTATACGGTGACGGCCATTCAGGAAACGCTCGATAAAACCAATATGCGCACCTGGGAGGTGGGCTATGATGTGAACCTGGAGCGCTGTACCCGGATCGACGGGCGGCTTGACGGGCATATCGTCCAGGGCCATGTCGACCAGACCGCAGTATGCACCCGGGTGGAGGAGCTGGACGGTAGCTGGAAGTTCTGGTTCGAGTATGACCCGGGTCCGAAGAACATCACGGTGGAAAAAGGATCGATCTCGGTGAACGGGGTCAGCCTGACCGTGGTCGATTCATTGCCCAACATCTTCTCTGTGGCCATCATTCCCTACACATACGAGGTGACCAACTTTCGCAACTTCCGTCCCGGTTCGGTGGTGAACCTGGAATTCGATATCATCGGCAAGTATGTGGCACGTCTTCTGGAGCAGCATTTTGCTGCAAAAAAATAGGGGGCTGCCCCGGTAAAAGAAGCGGCGGGTGCATATCCCATGCACCCGCCGCTTTTATGTTACCTGAGGTCCGGTCCGCCTAATTCCGGAGGAGTCCGCGCTGCCGCAGCAGGGGCTCCAGCTCCGGTTCGCGCCCGCGGAAGCCGATATACATCTCCATGGCGTCTTTGGTGCCGCCCCGCTCCAGGATGTGTTCGCGGAAAGCCCGCGCCGTGGCCTGGTCGTAGACGTCGCCGGTTTCCCGGAATGCCTCATAGGCATCTGCATCCAGCAGCCCGGACCAGATGTAGCTGTAGTACCCGGCAGAATATCCCCCCGAGAAGATGTGGCCGAAATGGGTGCTCCCGTGACGGAAGTGGATCTCGGGAATCAGCCCCGTCTTTTCAATCGTCCTTTGGTCGATGATGCCGGCCACTTCGCTGAGCCGGTCTTCGGCAAAGGGTTCGGTGATGGTATGGTATTCAAGGTCCAGGAAGGCCGATGCCAGGAATTCCACCGTGGCGAAGCCCTGGTTGAACTGGGCGCTTGCCGCCAGCCGGTCCATCAGCTCCTGGGGCATGGGGTCGCCCGTTTCGAAATGCCTGGCGAAGGTCCTCATCACCTCCGGTTCATTGGCCCAGTTTTCCATGATCTGGGAAGGCAGCTCCACGAAGTCGCGCGGCACATTGGTGCCGGCCAGGCTGGGGTAGGTCACGTTCGACAGCAGACCGTGCAGTCCATGCCCGAACTCATGGAAGAAGGTGGTCATCTCGTCGTAGGTGAGCAGGGCCGGCTGTCCGCCGGTGGGAGGAGAAAAGTTGCACACCAGGGTGATGACCGGATGCACAAAACTTCCGTCCGGGTCGACGCGCTGGCTGCGGTAGGCACTCATCCAGGCCCCTCCGTTCTTGCTGTCCCTGGGGTGAAAGTCCATATACAGGATGCCTCTGTGGGTCCCGTCTGCCTCGGTGACCTCGAACACCTGCACATCAGGATGGTATTTTGGCACGTCGGTTCTTTCCACAAACTGCAGGCCCCACAGTTTTTCGGAAACCATGAATATGCCATCCCGGACAGTGTTCAGTTCAAAGTACTGCCGGATCTCTTCCTCATCGATGTCATAGAGTTCCTTTCGGACTTTCTCGGAATAATAACGCCAGTCCCACTGGGCCAGGCGGAAATTCTCGCCTGCCGCATCGATCATTTGCTGCATGGTCACGGCCTCTTCCCGGGCAATGGCCAGCCCGGCGTCCCACAACTGGGTGATGAATGTCATCACGGTCGGCACGTTTTTGACCATGGTTTCCTCCAGCACGAAGTCGGCATGTGTGTTGTAACCCAGCAGGTTGGCGCGCTCCAGCCGCAGGTTCACGATCTTGCCGATGATCTCCTTGTTGTCGAACTCATTGTCCATGTTGCCGCGGTTGATGTACGCCTGCTGCATGGTCTGGCGCAATTCCCTGTTGTCGGCATTGTACAGGAACGGCATCACACTGGGGTTGTGCAGGGTGAACACCCACTGGCCCTCCAGTCCTTCTTCTCTCGCCCGTTCAGCGGCCGAGGCGATGGATGAGGCGGGCAGCCCGGCCAGATCCTCTTCCTTGTCCACGACCATTTTATAATTGTTGGTTTCCCCCAGGACATTTTGTCCGAACTGCAGGGTCAGGGTGGCCAGCTGCTGGTTGATCTCCCGCAACCTTTCCTGCTTGTCGGCCGGCAGGGCGGCCCCGCTGCGGACAAACCCCTTGTGGGTTTCCGTGAGCAGCCGCATTTGCTCCTCATTCAGCCCAAGCTGGTCCTTTTGCTCATACACCGCCTGCACCCTTGCAAACAAATCCGGATTGAGGCTGATGTTGTCCGAATGGGCGGACAGCTTCGGGGCCATCTCCTGGGCCACTTGCTGCAATGCATCACTGGTCAGGGAGGAGTTGAAGTTGTAGAATACCGGCAACACCTTGCTGAGCAGGGCGCCCGAGTACTCCAGCGATTCGATGGTGTTTTCAAACGTGGGCGCCTCGGGGCTCTGGATGATGGCCGCCACCTCGGCCTCCTGACGCTTCATCCCCTCCTCCATGGCAGGGGCGAAATGCGCCACGTCAATCTGTTCGAAGGGAGGGACCCCGAAAGGGGTGTCCCACTCTGCGAAAAAGGGATTTTCCTCTTCCGGGCCGGCACAGGATGCCAGGATCATTGCAGGAATCATGATCAATGCTTTAAATGTCCACTTCATGGGTTTGGTTTTTTGGGGTTGGTTCCTTGGTTTTCAAGAGGCTAAATTAATAAAAAAAACCGTTGGAAGGACTGCCCGGGAAGATTCGGGAACCGGCTGTAGCGGATGGGATCAGGAGGTTCTAATGTTGGATCATGACCTTGCTTACCTGCCGGAAACCCCTGCCGGTGATTTCAAACAAGGCCAGCCCGGCCGGCAGCGCAGACACGTCCACCCGGTAGGGAGGGGGCTGCTGGCTGAGGTCCAGCAGCAGCAGTTCCCTGCCATACAGGTCAAGCACCCTCAGCAGGATGGCCGGCAAAGGCGTCTGAATCACTACAGGCCCCCTGGCAGGGTTGGGGTACAGCCTTATTTCTTCCTTCGGACGGGACAGGCCGGTGGCGGGCGGGGCGAACAGGGCCAGAATGTGGTGGTCCCGTCCGACATTTGTGAAGACATACCTGTCGGCCACCCCGACGCTCTCTCCGTCCACGATCACCTCATGGAGGCTGTGTCCGAACAAAGGGGTCATGATGAATTCCACATCATCGCCTGGCCTTACCCGGACCTGCCCTGATGGTTCTATAAATCCATAAGCGTCTGATTCGGCCGTGATGGTGAACAGGTCGACCCCGGCCACGAAGCTGATCTCGTTGCCGGTGACCGTCCCCGTGTCATTGGTGGCATATCCCGTCACGTAATACCTGTTGCCTGGCGTCAGGCCGGTGAGTCTGTGGTTGAATGAGCCGGTTCCGCTGCCCCCGCTTACGCGCGTTCCATGATGTTCCGGTCCGGGTTCCCTGCCCCAGTAAAACCCCTTGTCGAAAACCGGGGAGCCCCCGTCGTGGGTCACCGAGATGCCCGCGAGGGCCGTGGTGGCCGTGATTTCCCTGATGGATGAGGTTTTGATGGCGGGCCCGGGTGCCTCGCGGACGCAGCGTACGGACAGGCCCATGGCCTGACTGGCATGGTAACGCCCGATCCCGTCGGACTCCAGTTCCATGTACCGGTCCATGGCCCTTCCCTGGACGCCGGACGGGGTGCTGGTCCAAAGCCACAGCACGTCCCCCGGGGGGGCGAATGCCTGGTCGCGCCAGCCGGAAGGAACGCCGGAGAACCCAAAATAATCCGTGCCGTAAGCCGAATAGGAAGGCAGCCACCTCGGGTGTTCATAGGTGTCCGCCTTTCCGCCCAGGGGAGAGAGGATCTGTCTTTCGGACTTCAGGAAGCGGGCAATGCCTTCGCCCCGGAGGGGCGATATCCGTTCGGCCTCTTCAGGATCCATGCCGGCGTGGACCTCCAGCCGGATCCAGTCCTGGTCACCGGGTACCCGCCATCCCGGTGGGCACAGGCCCCGGCTGTCTTTTACAGCATGCCAGTTGTAAAGCAACCCATAATGCTGGCCCATGGCCCGGCTGGAGTCAGGCAGGGCGTAGGCACCGGTTCGCAATCCCATCCACTGGGCGGGGGAGTGCCCCGTGGGGATGGGGTCTCCCTGCAGGTAGGTTGTCGTGCGCAGGTTTTCCTTAAGCCAGCACTGTCCCCCGATCAGGACCGTCGGGTACGCATTGCCGTCGGCATCCGTTACCAGGGGTTCCGTGGGGCAGGGAACCGGGGAGGGCACCTCATCCCGCCGCGTCATGAACTGCAGCTCCCTGCCATAGGCCGTTCCGTGGGTGTTTGTTGCAAAGGCCTGTATATGGTAGGTGGTCCCGGGGGTCAGCCCAACATGAAAACCGCTGTACCCTCCGGAACCGCTTCCGGCCATCAGGATGATCCCGGTCACCGAAGGATTGGCCTCTTCACTGATATACAGTCCCCTGTCGAATACCGGGCCGTCTCCTTCAGCGCGGACCGCGCCCCCGAGTATTGCCCCGTTCATGGTGATGTCTGTGGCAGGAAGGGTTTCCACTTCCGGCACCCCGGATGCCGGGGCATTCCTTACGCAGCGGACAGACAGCGCATATTCCTTGTCAAGGACCCCGGTGGCCAGCACGCCGAGGTAGTTGAAAAGGCTCCTGTCGAAAGCCATTTCATCGTTTTGTTCGATGGGGACCCACCAGGAGGCCATGCGTCCGGTGAATACATACTCCCCATGGGGAATCCTGATGCCCCCGGGAAGGGCCGAAAAACCCAGTTCGTCGGTGCCGAAATGCGTGTCATGGAAATCCCACCGGGGATGGTCCGTCGTGGCACAATCCCCGCCCAGGGGGGATCCGGCCTGCCGGCAGGATTTGAGCAGGTTGCCTGCAGGGCCTTGCTGAAGGGCCGTCAGGGTTTTAACCAGCTGTTGCCATTCCTCTGCATTGGGCAGGTGCCATCCCGCGGGGCAGATCCCCTGTATGCCCCCGGGATGTGCCCACCGGGGAAGGTCCCCGTTCATGGCGGATGTCCATGAATACAGCCTTCCGTAAAGTAAGAGGTACGCTTCATCCTGGTCGTAGACAAACACATCCGGGATCGGCCTCCCTTCGGCGTCATGGAGGCTTTTCAGGTTTTCAGCCATCCAGACCTGGTCCCCGATGGCCACCGTAAGGTAGGTGTTTCCGTCATGGTCTGTCATGACGCCCCCGGATGGCAAGGCGGAAGGGTTGCCTGAAGCAGCAGGAGGAGCGGCCGGGGCAGCCGCCGGACAGCAAACCAGCATCAAGGCCGTTAGGGCGTGGGGAAAGAAGGCACGTATGGAAGTCGACCATTTGTTCATGGTGCTTAATATACAAGGCAACCCGCAGACCAAACCGCCATGCCGGCTGCAAAACGACCTGAATGAAATGGTTGCTTCCCTCCATGGCAATATATTGAATTATCTGATTATTTCCAAATTAAAATAAAAAAAGGCCGTCCTGGCTGGCAGAACGGCCTCTGAAAAAACTTGCGGCGGGGGTGGTTGACCGACCAGGATTCGAACCTGGACAGACAGCTCCAAAAACTGTAGTGCTACCGTTACACCATCGGTCAATCAATCGGAACGGGATGGCAAAGTTAGCCAAAATATTTTTTACGGCAAGGAATGGTTGTTAAAAACCACAGGGGATGCACCATTTTTTTTTAACTTCGTTGCCTGTTTTTTATCAACACCTTACCTCGATGGACGAGCGTCTGTACAAGAAGATCAACGATTACGCGGGCTGGGGATTGTTCGCTTTCGCCACCACCGTTTTTTTGATGACCCTGGAGCCCACGGTCAGTTTCTGGGATGCCGGCGAACGGCTGGCCGTTTCCTACAAACTGCAGATAGGGCATCCGCCGGGGGCCCCCCTTTACCAGATGCTGGCCAGGATGTTCTCTTTGCTGGCCATGGGTGAGACGGGCAGGGTGGCGTTCTGGATCAACGCCATGTCGGCCACGACCGGCGGCCTCACCATCATGTTCCTGTTCTGGACCATCTCCATCCTGGGCCGCAAACTCGTTGCCGCCTCCGGGGAACTGACCCGGGGAAAGGCCATTGCCGTGTTTGGCGCCGGGGCAGTGGGTGCCCTGACACTGACATTCAGCGACTCCTTTTGGTACACCGCGGTGGAGGCGGAGGTATACGTCACCTCCCTGTTTCTTACGGCCCTGGTGTTTTGGGCCATTCTCAAATGGGAAGCCGCATCCGACGAAAAGGATGCCAATAAATGGATCGTGTTGATCTCCTATATCATTGGCTTGTCCATCGGGGTGCACATGCTCAACCTGCTGGCCATTCCGGCCATCGTGTTTGTGTACTACTTCAGGAAATACAAGCCCAGCCGCTGGGGCATCGTGGGCACCGGGCTGATTTCCATCATGCTGCTGGGTTTTATCATGTCGGTGCTGATCCCGGGGATCCTCAACCTTGACTGGCAGTTCGAGCGCTTTTTCGTGAATGTCCTCGGCCTGCCCTTTCACATCGGGACCATTGTTTTCTTTGTGCTTCTTGTTGCAGGCATCACTTTCGGCCTGTATTACACCCACAAGCGGCAAAAGGTGCTTGCCAACACCCTGTTGTTGTGTTTGACCTTCATCGTGATCGGGTATTCCTCCTTCTTCATGCTGGTGGTCCGGTCCAATGCCCAGGTCCCCATCAACGAGAATGCTCCCAAGGACGCCCTGGCCATGAAGGCTTACCTGGGCCGGGAGCAATACGGTGACTGGCCATTGCTGCACGGACCTTATTACAATGCCCCCGTGGTCGATTCGAAAGATGGCCGGCCGGTATGGGGCAAGAACCGGGAGGCCGGCCGGTATGAGATCATCAACGACCGGGCCGGACTCGTATCGGTCTACGATCCGTCCTTTACCACCCTCTTTCCCAGAATGTGGAGCAACCGCAGCCAGTTGCATATCAGTGGGTATGAAGGATGGCGCAACTACAAGGGAACCCCCCTGCCGGTGACGCGGCGGGATGGGTCGACCGAAACCATCAACAAGCCCACCTTTGCGGAGAACATCCACTTTTTTCTGACCTACCAGTTCGGGCATATGTACTGGAGGTATTTCATGTGGAACTTCTCCGGCAGGCAGAATGACATCCAGGGGCATGGCAGTCCCCTGGAGGGGAACTGGATCACAGGAATTCCCTTCCTGGATGCCCTCAGGCTGGGTCCGCAACAAGACCTTCCGGAGAGCCTGACCGCCAACAAGGCCCGCAACCGCTATTTCATGCTGCCTTTCCTGCTCGGCCTGGCCGGATTTCTTTTCCAGCTGAGGAGAAGGCCGGACAATGCCCTGGTGGTGGGCGTGCTGTGGGTGATGACCGGGATTGCCATCATCGTCTACCTGAACCAGACGCCTTACCAGCCCAGGGAGCGTGATTACTCCTACATTGCGTCCTTCTACGCTTTTTCCATCTGGGTGGGTCTCGGGGTTTTATGGTTGGCGGACATCCTTTCGAAATGGCTCAGGCCCCGGATGGCTCCCGTCCTGGCCACTGTCCTGGCCCTGGTGTTCGTGCCCGCCAATATGGCGCGGGAGAACTGGGACGACCATGACCGGAGCGGCCGCTACCTGACCCGGGATGTGGCCATCAACTACCTGGAGTCCTGCGCTCCCAATGCCATTATTTTTACCATGGGCGACAACGATACCTTTCCCCTGTGGTACGTGCAGGAGGTGGAAGGGATCCGGACCGACGTCAAGGTGGTCAACCTGAGCCTGCTGAATACCGATTGGTACATCAACAACATGGTCAGGAGGCAGACCTATGAGGCAGCACCCGTTCCTTTCTCCCTGGAGCCGCGCAAATACCGGGACGGGACAAGGGACTTTATTTATATTGTGGAACGGGAGGAACTGACCGGCCCGCAGAACCTGAAGAGCATCCTGGACTTCGTGGCGGATGATGCCCCGCGCACCCGCATCCGGGCAGGCAGGCGCATGGAGGACTACTTCCCCACCCGTCAGTTCCGGCTGCCGGTCGACCGGCAGCAGGTGCTGGCCACCGGCACGGTGCGCCCGGAAGAGGCGGATTTGATCGTGGATGCGATCGAATGGACCATCGAGGATTTCGGCCTCGGAAAGAACCACCTGATGATGCTGGACTTCCTGGTGGAGAACAACTGGGAGCGTCCCGTGTACTTTGCCACCACCACAGGCGCCGATGCCTACATTGGCCTGGAAAACTACTTTCAGCTAGAGGGCATGGCCTACCGCCTGGTTCCCATCCGCTCATCCCAGGAGGACGGGCAGCCGGGACGCATCAATACGGACATCCTGTACGACAACCTGATGAACCGCTTTGTATTTGACAACCTGAACGACCCGAAGGTTTTCCTTGGAGAGGACCACCGCCGCCTGACGGTAAACTACCGCAATATATTCCAGAGACTGGGCAGCGCCCTGGTACGTGAGAATAAGGTCGATTCGGCCCTGGCTGTGCTGGATCGCGTCATGGAAATCATGCCGGAGGAAACCGTGCCCTACAACCATTTTGCCCTGTTTATTGCGGAAACGTATTATGAGGCCGGAGGCATGGAACAGGGGGATGCGATCATTGCCCGCATGATCGATTTGTTCGAGCAGGACCTGAGGTATTATTTTTCCTTTACCGGAAACCGTGCCAACCTGGTGGAAAGCCATAAGCAGGAAGCCCTCGCCATCATGCAGCGCATGTTTTTTGTAACCAACCAGCATGACCGGGAGGCGTTGCATGACAGGGCAAAAGAAGTCTTCGACACCTACTATGACCTGTATATCAGCGGATTTTAACCGGTCAGCCGGTCATGTTCCGCTTTGATCCGGGCCCCTTTTCCATCGCTGGGCCCTGCCAGCTGTGGGATGCCCCCTCGGTGCAACCGGGTGCAGTCAAAGATCCGTGCAGGTGGTCATCGGATGGGTATCAGGCTGTAAGGGGATCCTAATGTGCTAAAAAACAGCCCATTTTTTTTTCAGTGTAAAAAATTGTATTACCTTTGCACTGAAAATGGATTCGCCAAAGGGAGAGGGGGCAGCAAAGTCCCCTCTTTTATTGGGACCAACTGAAGATGATCGACAAGAACAAACTGGCAGAAATCATTGGGGAGCAATTCAAGGATGGCCCCCTTTTCCTGGTGGACCTGAAGGTCAGTCCCCGGAACAGGATCGTTGTCTGGATAGACGGGGACCAGGGTGTTGCCATTGCGGACTGTGTTGCGTTGAGCCGGCATATCGAGTCGCTTCTCGACCGGGATGCGGAGGACTTCGAACTGGAGGTCACCTCTGCCGGAGTCGGGGCGCCGATGAAACTGCTGAGGCAATTCCGCAAGAACACCGGGAGAATGATTCAGCTGATTCTGGAGCCCGAAGGCAGGAAACTGCAGGGCCGGCTGGCGGAAGTCTCGGAAGAGGGGGTCAGGATCGAACCGGCCAAAAAGAAGAATGAAAAAGACAAAAAAAGCGCCGAACCCGGAGATGACCAACCGGTTTTCTTCCCGTTCGGTGATATCAGGGAGGCGAAGGTGGTCCCTTCTTTCAAGTAATCCCTGTTAACCAGTATCGTGTTTCCGTCCTGTTTCAGAGGACCAATCGTCATACACAGTCCGGGGCATTCCGGAGTCTTCCCTTCCCGGACCAGACCAGAAAGAAATAATAAAGGAAAACAAACAGCAGTACGAAAATGGAAAGTATAAACCTGGTTGAGTCGTTCTCCGAATTTAAGGAGTTCAAAAACATCGACCGCTCTACCATGATGTTGATTCTGGAGGATGTGTTTCGCAGCCTGCTGATGAAAAAGTACGGCTCATCCGACAATTTTGACATCATTGTGAATATCGACAAGGGCGACCTGGAAGTATGGCGCAACCGCACGATTGTCGAAGACGGGGAGGTGGAAGACGAGAACTCCCAGATTGCCTATTCAGAAGCCATCAAAATTGAGCCGGACTTTGAAATCGGGGAAGATGTTTCCGAGCCGGTTAAAATGGCCGACTTCGGCCGGAGGGAAATTCTGACCATCAGGCAGAATCTCGCCTCCAAGATCCTGGAACTGGAAAAGGACAGCGTGTACAAAAAGTACCAGGAGCGCATCGGCGACCTGATTACCGCAGAAGTTTACCAGGTCTGGAAAAAAGAGATCCTGGCCCTGGATGACGAAGACATTGAATTGATCCTCCCCAAATCCGAGCAGATCCCCTCGGATTTTTTCCGCAAGGGGGATACCGTTCGCGCCGTGGTGTCGCGGGTGGAGATCAAGAACAACAACCCCCTGATCATCCTGTCCCGGACTTCCCCCGTCTTTCTGGAGCGTTTGTTTGAGCAGGAGGTGCCTGAGGTTTACGATGGGCTGATCACCATCAAGAAAATTGTCCGGGTCCCTGGTGAACGGGCCAAGGTAGCGGTGGAGTCTTACGACGACCGCATCGACCCGGTCGGTGCCTGTGTCGGGATGAAGGGATCCAGGATTCACGGGATTGTCAGGGAACTTCGCAACGAGAACATCGATGTGATCAATTTTACCAACAACCCGACCCTATACATTACCAGGGCGTTGAGTCCCGCCAAGATCAACTCCATCGCCATCGATGACAAAAACAAGCGGGCCGAGGTATTTCTCAAACCCGACCAGGTCAGCCTGGCCATCGGAAAGGGGGGCTTCAACATCAAGCTGGCAGGCAGCCTGACCGGCTATGAGATTGATGTTTACAGGGACACGGACCAGGAGACCGAGGATGTGGACATCATGGAGTTTGCCGACGAGGTTGAGGAATGGATCCTGGAAGAGCTCAAGGCCATCGGATGCGATACTGCCAAAAGCGTGCTGAACCTTAGTGTGGAAGACCTGGTCAACCGCACCGACCTGGAAGAAGAGACTGTCCGGGAGGTCATTCGTATTCTCAAGGCCGAATTCGAATAAAAAAATAGTTGAAATTTAAACCCGAATATGACTGAAGGTGCCAAAATCCTGCGTTTAAGCAAAGCTGCCAAGGAGTTCAATATTGGAACATCTACCATTATTGAGTTTCTATCCAAGAAGGGTTTTTCGGTGGAGAACAATCCCAATTCGAAAATCCCTGCGGAGGCCTATGAGTTGCTGACCAAGGAGTTTCAAAGTGAGAAGAGCCTGAAGGAGGCCACCATCAAGGTGGGGCTGAACCTGATGAAAAGGGAGTCAGTGTCCATTGACGGGAAAAAGTCAGAGGAAGAGGAAGCCAAAAAGGCAGCAGCCAGGAAGCAGGAGGCCGATGAGCAGGAATTGTTCATTAAGGACAACAAAGCACAGCCGGAGGCCAGGCCAGCCGTGGAAGAAGAACCGCCCACTCCTGAAGGCGGAAAGGAAACCGGCCAGACGGTGCCGGAGGCTGAGAAGGAGCCTGAGGAAACCGGGACCCCGCCTGAGGTAAAAACCCCTCAGGACAAAGACAGGAAGAAAGAAAGCCCGGAAGGGGAGGAGGCAGCAGCCGCCGGAAGTGGCGGCTTGAAGATCGTGGGCAAGATCGACCTCAAGGGAAAAGAGACCCCTGCGAAAAAAACCTCCAGGGCCCCGGAGGCGGCGCCTGAAAATGAGGCCGGGGAACAAGACGCCGGCGAAAAGCAGGCGCCTGCAAAAAAAGCCACTGAAGCCAGTACCCCGGAACCTGCAACCGGTGAAGAGGAAAAGGAACGGACGGTGGCACCGGAGGAGACCCCTGCTGAAACCAGCAAGGCCCCGGAAGAGCCCAAAGAGGCCATCTTCAAGACCCAGGTGAAAAAACTGGAAGGGCCGACCATTCTTGGGAAAATGGATCTGCCGGAGCCCAGGGAAGCCTCCAAAAAGCCCGTGGCTTCCTCATCAGACCCCGGCAAGGCCAAGCGCAAAAAGCGCAAGCGCATCAAGAAAGACCGTCCGGCCGAGGGACAGGCACCGCCCCAGGATACCGGCAAGGGCCGCAAACCAGGCAGGCGGGATTCTTCCAAGCCCGAGCTAACGGAAGAGGAAATTTCACGACAGATCAGGGAGACCCTGGCCAGCCTAAGCGGCACCGGAAAGTCCAGGACCAGCAAGCACAGAAGGCTGAAGCGCGACATGGTGCAGCAGCAGAAGGAGAAGGAAATGGAACGGGCGGCCACCGAGGTCAGGACCATCCAGGTGGCGGAGTTCGTATCCGCTGCCGAGCTTGCCAACCTGCTCAACGTGTCGGTCAACGAAATCATCTCCACCTGCATGAGCCTTGGATTGTTTGTATCCATCAACCAGCGCCTGGACGCCGAGACGATCTCCATCGTGGCGGATGAGTTTGGGGCAAAGGTGGAGTTTGTCAGTGTGGAAAGCCAGGAAACGGTGGAAGAGGAAGAGGATGACCCGGCGGAGTTGCGTGACCGGGCGCCCATCGTGACCGTCATGGGCCATGTGGACCACGGAAAGACCTCCCTGCTTGACAGGATCCGGCATTCCAACATCATCGCTGGCGAGGCTGGCGGCATCACCCAGCATATCGGGGCTTACAATGTGGAACTGGAAAACGGGAAATCCATCACATTTCTCGACACCCCGGGTCATGAAGCTTTTACGGCCATGCGTGCCAGGGGCGCCAAGGTCACCGATGTGGCCATCATCGTGGTGGCGGCCGACGACAATGTCATGCCCCAGACGGTGGAGGCCATCAACCATGCCCAGGCTGCGGGTGTCCCCATCGTAATTGCCATCAACAAAATTGACAAACAGGCCGCCAATGTAGAGCGTGTCAAGGAAGAACTTGCCAAACTGAATATCCTGGTCGAGGACTGGGGCGGCAAGTACCAGAGTCAGGAGATCTCCGCCAAGAACGGAATCAATATTGACAACCTGCTTGAAAAAGTGCTTCTTGAGGCGGAACTCCAGGAGCTGAAGGCCAACCCTTCCAAGCGGGGTTCAGGAACCGTCATCGAATCCTCTCTCGACAAGGGAAGGGGGTACCTGGCCACCGTGCTTATTCAGAATGGGACCATGAAGGTGGGGGACATCGTTGTTGCGGGGGTGACCCACGGCAAGGTAAAGGCCATGTTCAACGAGCGAGGCCAGCGGATCAAAGAGGCCGGCCCCTCCATGCCGGTACTGATCCTCGGGCTTGACTCCGCCCCCCAGGCAGGCGATGTCTTCAATGTGATGGGATCAGAATCAGAGGCCAAAAACATTACCACCAAGCGGCAGCAGCTGATGCGGGAACAGGGATTGCGTACACAGAAACACATCACCCTGGACGAGATCGGCCGCCGCATCGCCATTGGCGATTTCAAAGAGCTCAATGTGATCGTGAAGGGGGATGTGGACGGATCCATCGAGGCCCTTTCTGACTCCCTCCTGAAACTCAGCACCGAGGAGGTACAGGTGAACATCATTCACAAAGCCGTCGGATCGATCACCGAAGGGGACGTCCTGCTGGCATCCGCCTCCAACGCAGTCATCGTGGGCTTCCAGGTCAGGCCCTCCGTCGCGGCCCGCAAGCTGGCTGAAAGCGAACAGATCGACATCCGGCTGTACAGTGTGATTTACAATGCCATCAATGAGATCAAATCGGCCATTGAGGGCATGCTTTCCCCCGAGATCGAAGAAAAGATCACGGCCAACCTGGAGGTCCGCGATGTATTCAAGATCACCAAGGTGGGCACCGTGGCGGGTTGTATGGTGCTGGACGGCAAGATACACCGCAACTCCACCATCCGTCTGATCCGCGACGGCATCGTGGTCTACACCGGCGTCCTGGGATCGCTTAAGCGCTTCAAGGATGATGTGAAGGAAGTGTCTTCCGGCTATGAATGCGGGCTGAACATTGACAAATTCAACGACATCAAGGTGGGTGATATCATTGAGGCGTTTGAAACAATCGAGATCGCCCGGAAACTTGATTAACCCGGTTTTGTCATGAGCAGATTGTCCGTACGGATCGACAAGGCATCCGATTTCATCGGAAAGGATGAGATCCGCCTCTTTGAGTCGGAAGTGGAGCTTCACTTGCAGCAAATCCATGAAAAAACGGGAAAGGGGAATGATTTCCTGGGATGGGTCGACCTTCCCTCGGCCACGGAGCGTGATCTGGTGAACCGGATCCTGGCCGATGCGGAACGCCTCAGGGAGGTGTCGGATGCCGTGGTGGTCGTTGGGATCGGCGGCTCCTATCTGGGAACCCGTGCAGTCACCGGGGCCCTTTCAGGGACCCTGGAAGGACCGGCTACAGGGGAAGGCCGGCGTGGCAGGCCCCGTCTGCACTTTGCCGGCCACCACCTGGATGCCGGGTACCTGAATGAACTGCTTCGCCATCTGGACGGATGCGATTATTCCCTGGTGGTGATCTCCAAGTCCGGCACTACGACCGAACCAGCCATTGCCTTTCGCCTGCTTAAACAGCACCTGGAGCACAAATACGGCAGCCGGGAAGCCGGAAAACGCATCATTGCCGTGACCGACGCATCCCGCGGTGCCCTCAAAAAACTGGCCGATGCCGAAGGGTATCCCACCTACGTGATCCCGGACGATGTGGGGGGGCGCTATTCCGTGTTGACGCCCGTGGGGCTTCTGCCCATCGCCATCGCGGGCCACGACATGGTTTCCCTGCTGGAGGGCGCACGGGACATGGAGGATTTGCTTAAAAAATCCAAAGGCGTGTACGACAACCCGGCCGCTCTGTACGCCGTGGCACGCAACATCCTGTACCGCAAGGGCAAAACCACAGAGATCCTGGCCAGTTACGAGCCCTCCCTGTTTTATCTGGCGGAATGGTGGAAGCAATTATTCGGGGAAAGCGAAGGCAAGGAGCAAAAGGGCATTTTCCCGGCCTCAGTCGGTTTCACGACCGACCTGCACTCCCTGGGCCAGTATATACAGGAGGGCTTGAGAAACCTCTTTGAGACAGTCATCCGGGTGGAAACCGGAAAGGAAAGCCTGCTCATCCCTTTCGATCCAGACGATTCCGACGGACTGAATTTTTTGGCCGGCAAGGACCTTCGTGAGGTCAATCACATGGCCCTGGCGGGAACCCAGATGGCTCACCTGGATGGGGGCGTACCCAACCTGGAGATCGTCTTACCCGATATTTCCGCCCGCAGCCTGGGCGAGCTGATGTATTTCTTTGAAATGTCCTGTGCCCTGAGCGGGTATATCCTTGGGGTCAATCCCTTCGACCAGCCCGGGGTGGAGGCCTACAAGAGGAACATGTTTGCGCTTCTGGGCAAGCCGGGCTTCGGGGAGCAAGGCAAGACTTTGAGGGAGAGAATCAAAGGGTTTGGGGTGTAGTTGCTGGACAATGGCAATTGGACATTGGCTGTTTGGCAAACAACCAACAACCAACCGCCAACAGCCAACCACCAACGCCTAATGCCCCGGGGTTTTCGTGTAGCACTGCCGGCAGAGGGGTTCGTAGATGTCGGTTTCTCCCAGCACCACCAGTTTGTCATCGCGGATGGTTCGGTGGGAATACTGCGCCAGGGCGCCGCATTTCACACAAATGGCATGGACTTTCGTGATGTATTCAGCCATGGCCAGCAGGGCAGGCATGGGGCCGAAGGGTTTTCCCAGAAAGTCCATGTCCAGACCGGCAACGATCACCCGGATGCCGGAATCGGCCAACTGGTTGCAGACGGCCGGCAGTCCCTGGTCAAAAAATTGTGCTTCATCAATGCCCACCACGTCCACTTCGTTTGCCAGGAGCAAAATATTTGAAGAGGAGGGAACCGGGGTCGATAAAATTTCCCTGGCGTCGTGGGATACCACTTTTTCCTCGTCGTAGCGGGTGTCCAGACCGGGTTTGAATATTTCCACCTTCAGTTTGGCAATGCGTGCTCGTTTCAGCCTGCGGATCAATTCCTCCGTCTTGCCTGAAAACATGCTGCCGCAGATCACCTCGATCCATCCCCTGCGCCCTGTCCTTTCAATGTCATTTTCAAGAAACATGCCCCCGTGTTCCTGGTTCTTTATTACCTTTATGGCGGATTATTGCGGTGTATCCACTGCCTTGCCTGCACAAAAATAAGCATTTCATGTACACAATAAAGGCGCGTTTTCCGCATTATCCAAATTGTCAACGAGAACACCCAAAGCCCATGAAAAGACAGGACACGACCGAACGGATTATCCGGCTCCATGAGGCATTGATTGAAAGGGCCAACCACATTAACAACCATCCTGGAGAGGATTTGTGCATGGACCTGGACCTGATCATGGAAGACCTGAGGGCCTTATACAGGGAGTATTCCCTGCTGAAGAGAGACTGCATCGGGAACCCTCAGGTGCATGAAGAGCCGGGAATGCAGGGAGCCCTGTCCGACGAAAAGCATATGGAATCCGCAGAGACGCCGGTCCGGGCGGAGCCATCTGAACCCATATCACCCGAACCTCGGGTGCCCGAACCCCCTGCCCCCGAACCTCAGGCACCCGAGCCCACGGCATCGCGGGAGATCCCATTTCCACCGACACCACCGGCTCCTTCGGTTGCGCCGGAACCCCCGGTGGCGCAGACACCCCCGGCACCGGAGGATTCACAGGCAGGTACCGGACAGGAGCAGCCTGAAGATCCCGCCGGGTCACCCGCCCCTCCCGAGGTGCCGGAAACTCCTGCGCCTGCCGCTGAGGAACCGGCCGGCAGGGATGTTCCCGTTGAGCCTGCAGGAAATGACCATCCTTCGCAGCCCCAGGTGGCCCTTGGCGAAAAACTGTCGGCAGATGACAACAGTGTTCACAGGCGCATTGCCGGATTGAAGGAAGACAGGAGCATCGGCGCGCGCATGCAGCAGCACCCGATCAGCAATATCAAGGAGGCCATCGGGGTGAACGAGAAATTCCTGTTTATCAATGAGTTGTTTAACGGCAACATCCAGGCCTATAACGAAGCCATCGCCAGCCTCAACAACATGGAATCGCTCACGGCGGCTTTTGAACTGCTGAACAGCCTGAACAGGGACTTCAGCTGGGATGCGGAACGCTCATCCGACACCATTGAAAAACTGGCCAATATTGTTCAGAGACGATATATGGGAAAGTAAGCCTTTACAATCCATGCCAGGACTCACCATTGTGCCCACCCCCATAGGAAACCTGGAGGACATGACCTTCAGGGCGGTCCGGGTACTCCGGGAGGCCGATCTCATTCTGGCCGAAGACACCCGGACCACCGCCAGGCTGCTGCAGGCCCATGGCATCCAGACCCCCATGGTGTCCCACCACCAGCACAATGAACACAAGACCCTTTCGCAGATGCTGGATAAACTGCGGTCTGGCCTCCGGCTCGCCCTGGTCAGCGATGCCGGGACCCCCGGCATCTCCGATCCCGGCTTCCTTCTCGTGAGGGAGTGCCTGCGCCAGGGCCTGGAGGTCGAATGCCTTCCCGGACCGACAGCCTTCGTGCCGGCCCTGGTGTGCTCCGGGCTGCCTTGCGACCGCTTCCTCTTCGAAGGTTTTTTGCCGGTGAAAAAGGGGCGGCACAGCAGGCTGGAGCAACTATCGGGCGAGGCGCGCACCATGGTGCTTTTCGAGTCCCCCCACCGGCTGGTCCGGACCCTGAAAGAGTTGGCAGGGGCTCTGGGTCCGGAACGTGAGGCTTCCGTTTCGCGAGAAATCAGCAAGATGCATGAGGAACATGTGCGGGGCACCCTGGAATATCTGGCGAACCTGTTCGGGGAAAGGGCCTCGGTGAAAGGGGAGATCACCCTGGTGGTGGCAGGGAAATAATGAACCGCCCGGCCGGTGAGCCGGCCGTTTCACCCGGTTCTCCAGGCTTCCGGTTCTTAGTCGTTCAGTTTGAGTACGGCCATAAAGGCCTGTTGGGGTACCTCCACATTGCCGACCTGACGCATGCGCTTTTTCCCTTTTTTCTGTTTTTCCAGCAGTTTTCGCTTGCGGGTGATGTCCCCTCCGTAACATTTGGCCGTGACATCCTTACGCAAGGCCTTGACGGTCTCCCGCGCAATGATCTTCGCTCCGATGGCGGCCTGGATGGCGATGTCGAACTGTTGCCGCGGAATCAGTTCCTTGAGCTTTTCACAGATGCGCTTGCCGAACTCATAGGCGTTGTCCTGGTGGATGAGGGCGGAGAGGGCATCGACCTGCTCCCCGTTCAGGAGGATGTCCAGTTTGACCAGTTTGGAGGATTTGTATCCCGTGGGGTGGTAGTCGAAGGACGCGTAGCCGCGCGATATGCTCTTCAGCCTGTCGTAAAAATCGAACACGATCTCAGCCAGGGGCATGTCGAAGGTCAGCTCCACCCTGTCGGTTGTCAGGTATACCTGGTTTTTGACTGTGCCCCGTTTGTCCAGGCAAAGTGACATGACCGGTCCGACGAACTCCGACTTGGTAATGATCTGTCCGTGGATGTAGGGCTCCTCTATGAAGTCCAGCTCGTTGGGCCCGGGCAGGTCGGATGGGTTGTACACCGCGATGACCTGTCCCTTTTTGGTATGGGCCCGGTATCCCACGTTTGGCACGGTATTGATCACCGTCATGTCAAACTCCCGGTCCAGACGCTCCTGGATAATTTCCATGTGAAGCATGCCCAGGAAGCCGCAGCGGAAACCAAAGCCCAGGGCGGCCGAAGACTCCGGTTCAAAGGTGAGGGAGGCGTCGTTTAGCTGCAGTTTTTCCATGGCGGTGCGCAACTCTTCGTAATCGTCCGTATCCACCGGATAAATGCCGGCAAACACCATGGGCTTGACATTTTCAAAGCCCTGAATGGCTTCGGGGGTGGGCTTTTTTACATGGGTGATGGTGTCGCCTACTTTGACTTCCTTGGCTTCCTTGATGCCGGAAATGATGTAGCCCACATCCCCTGCGGAAACCAGCGGTCGGGGCACCTGGCCCATCTTCAGCACGCCCACCTCATCCGCATGATACTCTTTTTTGGTGTTCATGAACTTGACCAGGTCTCCCTTGCGGATTTCCCCGTCAAATACCCTGAAATATCCCACCACCCCGCGGAAGGAATTGTACATGGAGTCGAAGATCAGGGCCCTCAGGGGCTTGGCGGCGTCGCCCCTGGGCGGGGGGATTCGTTGGACAATGGCTTCCAGGATGAGGTCCACTCCGAATCCTGTTTTGCCGCTGGCGGGGATGATGTCGTCGTGGCTGCACCCGATCAGGTCCACGATCTGGTCGGCCACCTCTTCGGGCATGGCCCCCGGCAGGTCCATTTTATTGAGTACGGGGATGATCTCCAGGTCGTGTTCCAGTGCCAGGTAGAGGTTGGATATGGTCTGAGCCTCTATGCCCTGCGAGGCGTCGACCACGAGCAGAGCCCCTTCACAGGCCGCGATGGAACGGGATACCTCGTAACTGAAATCGACATGGCCGGGGGTGTCGATCAGGTTCAGGACAAACCGTTTTCCGTCCTGCTCATAGTCCATCTGGATCGCATGGCTCTTGATCGTAATCCCACGCTCCCTTTCCAGGTCCATGTTATCCAGAACCTGGTCCTTAAATTCCCTTTCCGCAATGGTGTTGGTCATTTGCAGCAGGCGATCGGCCAGGGTGCTTTTCCCGTGGTCAATATGGGCGATGATGCAGAAATTCCGTATATGGTTCATTGGATGCTGTTCTCGGTTAATGGTTGTCCGGACCAGGGGGCCGGAACCCCCGTTCGTCCTGCCGGCCAATCCGTCCCGTCGCACCGAAGGGCTTGAACAAGCGGCTTTTGCGCAGGATATTTTGGAATGCAAAGGTACGATTTTTATGCTTGCATTTTACCGGGCAAACCAGGATTTTCCCCGCCATGGTTCAAATCAATGGCAAGCCCCCCTGCTGATGCATTTTTTCTTATTTTTGGACTTCCTGCAGGGCCATACTAAAGCCCTGCCTTTTTGCGTATATATTGGGTGACTCCTATCTTTATGAACAAGCCTTTATTGCCATTGATTGCTATCCTGCTGATGATCTGCGGACCCTGGTCCGCCCGGGCGCAGCAGGGCGCGGATCCCTGCGCGTCATTCTCGGCACAGATCGTCGCCGAATCGGGCAGCTTCAACCTGTGTCCGGAAACAGCCGGCACGGAATATTTTCTGGCAGAAGCCACCTACCTGCAGGAAGGCATATCCCATAATCCACAAAACTTTGTGTACTCCTGGCTGATTGACGGGACGGCCTACACCGGGATCCGGGCGGGGCATGCATTCAGTTCCCCCGGCGCCTACCCGGTGACACTGACCGTGACAGACCCGGACAATGACTGCCGGGTAACGGTTCGTGAACTGGTTCGTGTGGGCACCGTGCCCTCTTTTTCCGGCACGATTGCCACGGTGGAGGAAGCTTGTGCGGAGGCCCCCTTCAGCCTGGTCGGCAGTGCCCAACCGACCATGTGGACGGGTTTCCAGACCGCCGTATCGGAGACCCATCGCATTCCGGACGGCACCGGCGACCGCATCGAGTCCTCCCTGGTTTTTGATGTGTTTGCGAATGAAAAACAAATCACTTCGGCCATCGATATTGACAAGGTTTGTGTGATCCTGGAGCACACCGACTTCGGTCAGGTTTTCATCGAACTGGAATGCCCCGGCGGAAACACCATCACCCTGAAGGATTTCGGGATGGGAGGCGCCAACCTGGGCGAGCCCGTGGTGTGGGACGATCACCTGCCCGGGCGCGGGTATGAATATTGCTTCAGCCCGGAACCCCAGTTCGGGCGCATGGACGAAACGGCCTTCCGTTTCCATGCCTACACCGACGTGGCAGGGAACTACTATTACAACGCCCCTTACCTTCCCCAGGGCACCTACACCCCTGACGAATCCCTCGTAGGGCTGACCGGCTGTCCCTTTAACGGAGAATGGACCCTGCGGGTCCGGGACAATGTGGCGGGGGAGAGCGGCCATTTTCTGGGCTGGAGCCTGTACTTTGGCAGGGACCATTACCCCGACTCCCTGATATTCACGCCCGAGATCGTGGAAGGGACCTGGTACGGCGATCAGGGTGCGCTTGATGGCAATCCGGCGGTGGTGACGATCGCCCAGGAGGGGGAGTATCCTTTTCGGTTCGAGGCAACCGATGATTTCGGTTGTACCTATGACACCACGATTTTCGTCCGTGTGCTTCCCCAGCCCCGCGCCGAGATCATCTCCCAGCTGGAGATCCCGGTCTGTGAAGGGGATTCCACCTTGCTGACCCTGGTGCCGTCGGGAGACAATGACCTGCACTGGGCATACCAATGGCGCATGGCCGGGCAGGACATCCCGGACCAGACCATGGACACACTGACAGTGAAGGAACCAGGCCTGTATTCGGTGATGGTCACGGACACGGTGACGGGTTGTTTCCGGGAAGTGAGCGTGGAATTTTCGGTCCAGAACTGCGACCTGGTGATTCCCAATGTGTTTACCCCCAACGGAGACGGCATAAACGATGTGTTTGAGATCCTGAATCTGGAACACTATCCCCTCACCCAGGTCGTGATATACAACCGCTGGGGCAACAAGGTGTTTGAGCATTCAGACTATTACAACAACTGGTGGGAGGGGCACAACCATCCCGACGGGGTGTATTTCTATGTGCTGAAATATACCCGCCTTGGAGAAACAAAGTATGCGGAAGGGGCGGTGACCATCATCCGGTAACCGCCCTGCAGCCACCGCCAGACGCATTTTCCCCGGTGTGGCGCCATACAGCCTCATTCTGAATCTTTTGTTTTTATTTCCCTGTTTTGCCCGAAAGCATTATTTTTGGGGCTTTTATCCCTTATTCAATACATAATAAACCTACAAACCGACCTTCCCATGAGCATGGATACCCCGCAAAAGCCCGGCTTGATGCAACGCATCCTCAACAAGATCGAGGTGGTGGGAAACAAGCTTCCACAGCCCGTAACCCTTTTCGCCATATTGATCGGCATCGTGCTGGTCCTGTCCTGGATATTCGGCTCCATCGGACTGAGTGCCGACCACCCATCCCCGGATATCGATGAACCCATCCGTGCCGTGAACCTGCTGAATGCAGAAGGCATCCAGAGAATCATGACCTCCATGGTGGAGGTGTTCGCCAGCTTTCCGCCCCTGGGCCTGGTGCTGGTGGTGATGCTGGGCATCGGCGTGGCCGAGCGCAGCGGATTGATATCCATTGCCCTGAGGGTTTTTGTCTCCAAAGTCCCCAAGTCACTGATCACCTTCTCCATTGTCATTGCCGGGATGGTTTCTTCCGTGGCGGCTGACGCAGGCTATGTGGTGCTGATTCCCCTGGGCGCCGCCATTTTCAAGGGCATGGGCCGCCATCCCCTGGCGGGCCTGGCTGCCGCCTTCGCCGGTGTATCCGGTGGGTTCGGGGCCAACTTCCTCCCCACCGGCCTGGATCCCATGATGGCCGCTTTTACCCAGTCGGCCGCCACCATCATGGACCCGGCATATACCGTCAACCCCCTGTCCAATTACTTCCTTATGGCGGCCTCGGTGCCCATCATCGGCCTGGCCGGCACCTGGGTCACCGAGAAGATCATCGTGCCCCGGCTGGGCAATTATGAAGGCGGGGATGACGAACACTATTCCAATGAGTTCACTCCCGAGGAAAAACGCGGCCTGAAGTGGGCGGGCTGGTCCATCATGATCATGCTGGGACTGATCGCCTGGATGATCATCCCTTCCGGGGGCGTCTTGCGCGGCGAGGACGGCAGCATGAACCCCTTCTACAACTCCATCGTGCCGCTGATGTTCATCATTTTCTTTGTCAGCGGTCTGATTTACGGCCTGAAGGCGAAGACAATCAAAGGAGACAAGGATGTGTCCCAGATGACGGCCGAAGCCATGGGAACCATGGGGGGCTACATTGTGCTTGCCTTTGTGGCGGCCCACCTGGTGCAGTTCTTTATCTGGTCCAACCTGGGTTCCATCCTGGCCATATCGGGAGCAGCGGCCCTGGAGAGCGTCGGCTTTGTAGGGATTCCCCTGTTGGTCGCATTCATCCTGGTGTCCTCCTTCATCAACCTGATCATCGGCAGTGCTTCGGCCAAATGGGCCATCCTGGCGCCGGTATTCGTGCCCATGCTCATGCTGATGGGCTATTCACCCGAGACCACCATGGCTGCCTACAGGATCGGTGATTCCTATTCCAATATCCTCACGCCCCTGCTGCCGTATTTCCCGCTGGTGATCGTGTTTGCCCAGAAATACAGCAAGAGCATTGGGATCGGGACCATCATCTCGGTCATGCTCCCCTATGCCATCGCCTTCATGGTGGTCAGGATCCCCATGTTCATCGGCTGGCTGCTGCTGAATCTGCCCCTCGGGATCGAGGGCCCCATTTATTATGCGCCTTAAGGGCTGAAGGCCCCGGCATATTTCGCCCCTTTTTGTACATTTGGGAAAAAACAGGCCTGAATGACTAATCCGGGGACCCGGCAGACAGACGGGATCAGCCACTGGCGCTGGCGCTATGAAATGGCGTGTGCCATGGCAGAAACCCTGGACATGGAACGGTTCGGTGTGGTGGGGCTCTACCTGATCGGCAGCACCAAGACCGGTGAGGCCGGGCCCTGTTCCGACATTGACCTGCTGGCCCATTGCCGCTGCAGACCCCAGGTTCGGAAACTGCTCAGGGTCTGGTTCGAGGGCTGGGGCCTTTGCCTGGCGCTGCTGAACCGCAGGCGCACGGGCCATGAAACCAAAGGCAGCCTGGTCGACCTGCACATTGTGACCGATGAGGACATTCTCCGGAAGGACAGTTTTGCCGTGATGATCGGATCGATCCACAACAGCGCCAGGCTTCTTCGCGGGCATCTGCCCGGAAATAAGCCTTGTTGACCGGTGAGCCCCAAAGGGAACCGCCTGTCTGCACAACCGCCCCTTGCGGGATTTTGGAACAAGACACATGAAAGAGGATACCTGCTTTTTCGTATCAGACCTGCACGGGAATCAGGCAAGCTATCAAAAGCTGTTGGAGCAGATCGAGAGGAAACGTCCGGGGGCCGTGTTCTTCGGAGGTGACCTGCTGCCGTCGGATGTGTTGCACGACCCGGGGCCACCCCCTCCTCCTTTTCTCGGGAAGTTTATTTTGCCGCAGTTCAGGGACCTCAGACGCCGGATGGGGGATGCCTACCCGGACATGTTCATCATATTCGGCAATGACGACCCGCGGGATGCCGAGGAATTCTTTACCGCACAGGACAAGGACGGGTTGTGGCATTACATCAATGAACGTTCCTGCCGGATGGGGGATTTCACCCTGACCGGTTATGCCCATGTGCCGCCGACCCCTTTCCTGCTCAAGGACTGGGAACGATATGACGTGTCGCGTTACGTCGATCCCGGATGCATTCACCCTACGGAGGGATTCCGGACGGTGCCTTCCCCGGTCGATATAGAGTTTGCCACCATGGCCAACGACCTGGAGCACTTGTCCGCGGGCCTCGATCCGGAGCATGCTGTATTTCTGTTTCATGCGCCTCCCTACCAGACATTCCTGGACAGGGCCTCCCTGGACGGGGTGATGATCGACCACGTTCCCGCCGACGTACATGTGGGCAGCATCGCCATAAAACGTTTCATTGAACAATGGCAGCCGTTGCTGACCCTGCACGGACACATTCATGAATCGTCCCGGATCACCGGTCAGTGGAAGCAGCGGCTGGGAAGGACCTGGTCGTTGTCGGCGGCGTGGGAGGGTCCCGGCCTGGCCCTGGTCACCTTCAGGCTTTCCTGTCCCGGAAGTGCCGAGCGACTGATCCTGTGATGCAATACCTGATAAAACCATGACGTACCAGAAGACCACCAACGATTACCAGACAATATGCCGCCTGCTGCACGGGCGCAGGGTGGCCGATGCCATACTCCGGCTGCGTGAAATGGTCCGCGATTCGGGCAGGGAGTTTCTCAACGAGCAGCTCGATGAATTGCTGGACACCTACCGCAACATCCTCCGGCACTCATTCACGGCAGCCAAGGACCCGGAACGTGAAAAGGTTTACCACTACCTGATCCGCAGCCTGCTCGAACTGGCCGATGAGCAGAAGGAATACCTGCTGTCGCGGGAGCCATCCCTCCGCACCTACCGCATGAAGGAGCAGTTGAGGAAAACCTCCCGCGTGGAACGGGGCGATGCCGCCAGCCTCATCGAAAGCCTGACGCTCGATGACGAACTGGCCGTGCTGCTGCAGGGCGCGGGTGTCGGGAAACCCGGAATGCCGGCAAACAGGGAGGAGGCCCTGGTCAGGGTCTTCAACATCATCTGGTTGTCGGATAAGTATTCGGACGGGGAAGTGGAACTGCTGCAGGCCGTTTGTGACTCGGAGAAACTGCCCTGGCATGACAAGGCCCTGGTGGTGAGTGCGCTCACCCTGAGTTTGCTGCGGTATTTTGACCTCAGCAAATTCCTCATCCTGTTCCGCTTTGTCTCCCGGCAGCAGGAGCTGGTGTGGGAGCGCGCCATGGTCGGTGTTTTTATGGGCTTTCTGAAATACAACGACCGGTATTACCTGTACCCCCAGCTGGAGGAACAGACCCTGGCATTGCGGGAATTTCCGAACATAGAACAGAACATTGAAGCGATTCTGGTGCAGTTCACCAAGTCGAAGGAAACCGACAAGGTAAAAAAGAAGTGGGAGGAGGAAATCCTGCCCGCCATGATGAAGATGCGGCCGAAGATCGAAGAGAAACTGGATCTGGACAACATCATTCAGGAAGAAACAGGGGAGGAGCGGAATCCGGATTGGGAAACGGTTTTCGAGGATGCCCCCGATTTGTTGAACAAACTGCAGGAGTTTACCGAAATGCAGATGGAGGGCATGGACGTGTTCATCAGCGCCTTTTCCCAGCTTAAAGGTTTCCCCTTTTTCCACGAGATCAGCAACTGGTTTGTGCCGTTTTACAAAGAGAACCAGGCCCTGTCGCCCATCATCCGGGGGACGAACCAGGAGGTCGACCTGACCCCCCTGGTGGAAAAGCTGGAAGGCACCTATTTCATGTGCAATTCCGACAAATACTCTTTCTGCCTCAACCTGGGACAGGTGCCGGACCAGCAAAAGGCCATGATGATGAACATGCTCAATGCCGAGATGAAAAACATCAGTGAGTTGGAGAAGGACGAGGGACTCCTGAATAGTTTTGCCATGACCAAGAGCATTTACACCCAGTACTTCCAGGACCTTTACCGGTTCTTCAAGCTGCATCCCCGGAGGGGGGAGTTCGATGATATTTTTGGCATGGCGCTGGATCTGCATGAGACGTTTTTTGTGAAGCACCTGGTATCCGACGAAAAAACCATACGCAACATTGCAGAACTGTATTTCGACAAGAAGTTCTTTCCCGATGCCCTGAAGGTCTTTCTGGCCATTTTGGAGAAGGATCCTGCCAACACCGAGCTCTTTGAGAAGATCGCGTTTTGCTATGAGAAAACCGGACAGTTCGAACAGGCCCTGGCATGGTATCAGAAGGCCGACCTGATCGATTCGGACCGGCCGTGGATCATCCGCAAGCTGGCCTGGTGTTCCAAAATGCTCCACCGGTGGGAGGATGCCCATAAGTACTACTCCCTTGCCGGCAAGCAGGATCCGGACGATCTCAGGATTCAGGCAAACATCGGACAGTGCCTGATTCATCTGGAGCGGTACAGGGAGGCCCTGGACGTTTATTTCAAGGTGGAGGTGCTGGCCCCAGAAAACCACCGCATCCGCCGCCCCCTGGCCTGGTGTTCCTTTGTGCTGGGCAAGCTGGATACGGCCCGGGATTATATGGAGCGGCTGCCCGGGGAAGATCCCGGCAACCGCTACGACCTGATGAATCTGGGCCATGTCCTTTGGTGCCAGGGAGAGCCGGACAAGGCCCTGGAAATGTACAGGCGCAGCCTGGAATCATGGAAGGACCATGCGGCATTTGCCCTTTCATTCAACGAGGACCGCCGGCACCTGGCCCGGCATGGCATCAGCGATTTTGACATGGACCTGATGCTGGATTTTCTCAGGATCAGGGAATCCTGAAAAAAAGTTTTACAGTCACGCAGCGTTTTGCCTTCCTCCCGCGTCTTTCAAGTGTAAAACAATGACGCTCTTTGTAAGCCTGGCTCCCTGCAGCATGCAATGCCCGTGATCCTTTTTCTCCTTGCATCTCCTTTTTTTTACAGGGCATTGCAACCATTCCTGCCGGAATGGTTTTGCGGGGCAAGACAGCATTAACCAGCATGATGAAGCCCGTTCAGGTCAGGAGGTCCGCCCCCTCCTGAATGGGCTGAATTTTGCTCCGGCAGGCTGAAACAGCCAACTGCCGCCGTTCTTTATCTTATTGTGACCTTTTCGTGGTGCGGGACAGAATTTGCAGGATTGCGTATCTTTGTGTTTGCCAATCCGAGCTGCAAATGGAAGCCCAGGAAAAACTGATCCAAGGTTGCCTCCGGGGGAACAAAGCCGACCAGTACCGGCTTTATACCCACTATTCCCGTAAAATGTACGGGGTGTGCCTCCGTTTTGCAGCCAGTTACGACGAGGCCCAGGATATCCTGCAGGAAAGTTTCATCAAGGTTTTTGAGAAACTGTCCTCATTCAGCGGGAAAGGAAGCCTGGAGGGATGGATCAAGCGGATTGTCATCAACACCGCCATCGAGAAATACCGGGACCGGGTTTTTCACCTTTCGGTGCATGAAATGACCGACAACGGGACTTTTGCCGATGAGAACCTGGGTCCGTCAACCCTGGGCATCAATGACCTGTTGAATCTGATCCAGCAGTTGCCCGATCAGTACAGGCTGGTATTCAACCTTTATGCACTGGACGGGATGAGTCACAAGGAAATCGGTGAGGCCCTGGGCCTGTCAGAGTCCACCTCCCGTTCCAACCTGTCCAGGGCCAGGGTGCTCCTGCAGGAAAAAATAAAAAAGGAAGTGCGCCTTGCGGAAAAGGCCGTATAAATAAACAAGACAAAAACACAGACATGGCAGATAGGAACCATTTCGACCAGGACCTGCGCAGCCGGTTTGAGGGCTTTGAGCCCGAGCCGCCGGCCGGCGTGTGGCTTGGAATCGAGAAGGGCCTGCAGGCGCCCGCCGCTGCCGTGATGGCTCCCTGGGTATTCCGGGTGGCCGCTGCCATCGCCGTGCTTTCCGTGACGGCTTTCTCTTTTTGGTATTTTTCCACCTACAACCAGGATGTTCGTTCCCTGGCCGGCTTCCTTGACACGGTTCCGGGAATCCAACCGGATGTAACCATCAGCACGGATGCTGAGGGCACCGATGCCTCTGTGGGCTTTTCCGGGGGTGTGCAGCCCTCCCTCATGGCCAGCCTGGTGACCCCGGAGCCGGAGGGCCTTGCCACAGATGAACCGGCGGTGGCCAGGCCCCGGACCGGCGCCCTGCCTGCCTTGCTGCAAGGGGCTCAGGGTATCCTGGAAAGTCACTCCCGGCCCGGCATGCTGGCTTTCGTCCGCACGTCGCTGCCTGAGCGGGAAGACCTTTCCCCTCGCGGTTTCGAAGCCGCCGGCGGGGACCCTGGACTGTTCGCCCTGAGTGTTTTTGTGGCCCCCCAGTACAATGACCGCCACCTCTCCGGAGCCTCATCGGTTCCTTTCAGCCTGCTCGAACAGGAAAGTATGACCACCAGTTACGGGGTGCTGGGTTCCTTCCGGCTGGGAAAGAGGCTGGAGGTACAGAGCGGGGTCACCTACCTGAACATGGCCCAGCTGGTAAATGAGGTCAATGCCCTTTCGCATGCAGACCGAAGGCAGTTTTACAACCCGGCCGATGTGCCGGTGCACCCCCAGAGCATCCTGACCTCCCTGGGAAGCATCTCCCTGTCGGACCCGACCCTGTATTTTGAGGACACCGGGGCCGCCCGGGTCAGCATCGATGATGAGACCAAGGGGTTTATGGACATTGAGGATCCCAAGTTGTTGTCCCGGATGGGGCTCGGGCTCACCCAGAATTTCAGTTTCGTGGAGGTCCCCCTGATCCTGCGTTACCAGCTTCTGGACCGCAGGGTGGGCATCCAGCTGAAGGCCGGGGTGGCGGCCAGTTTCCTGATGCGCAACGAGGTCCTTCTTAGCGGCGGATCCGACGCCGACCGGGTCATCGGAAAAACCGAAGGCCTCAGGGAGCAATATTATTCCGGCATCGGGGGCCTTGTGCTCAGCTATCCCCTGTCCCACAGGCTTCGTTTCTTTGTCGAACCCACCGGGCAGGTTTTCCTCAACCCCGTATTGCAGGAGGAACTGACGGCCGTCCAGGGCAAGGCCTACCTGTATAACTTTTCCCTGTATTCAGGAATCTCCTACCGTTTCTGATGGATCAGGAACGGATCCAATGACATGCAGGCCCCCTGGCTTCCGCCGGGGGCCTTTGCTTTTATGCTGAATCCGTAAATATCAGGGCAACAGACCCACAGGCATCAGGTACAGCACCCGCAGCGGCTCGTCAAGCTGCAGGACCTCTTCCACCTCCTCATCACGGTAGGCCCCGATTACCACAGTACCCAGGTCAAGCGCTGCAGCCTGAAGGTGCACGTTCTGGGAGGCATGGCCGATCTCGTTGTAAACGTACCGGATGCCTCGCTCTCCGTACCTGGCGGTGGTCCGGTCAAAATCGGCCGCGAAAATCAGCACGGCCCCGCCTTCGGTAACCATCGACTGACTGAGGCAGGCCCTGGCCAGCTCTGCGGCCGGGGCCCCTTCCCGGATGAATTCCAGGGCATGTTCCACCGGGTCGTAATGGTAGATACCTTCCCTGATCCCCTCCACCCTGTTGGCCATCAGAAACATCTCAAGCGGGAGGGTGGCGCCTGCCGACGGGGCGGTGCGGAATCCCCTTTCGTTGGTGATGCCCTGCGCGGACCATAAAAGCTGGGAAACGTGTGCCAGGCTTAGTGGCCCGGGGCCGTACTGGCGAACAGAGCGCCGAAGGGTCAATGCCCTGTTGAGGCTCATGCCGCCCTGGGTGTCTGGTGGGGGGAGTGGGATCATGGTGCCGGGATTTGTATGGGAATAGTCGGGTGCGGGGGTGCTGTCCTGGCCTGAAACCCGGCCAGCCGGTGTGACCGTGCCCAGGCTTATTCTGAGAACCAGGGCGGCCGCGCCCAGCAATGCAAAGATGATCAGTGCCGTGACAATGTATTTTTTCATGCTTTCGGATGTTGGTGGTTTCATCATGTGGTCCTGCAGCGGGAGCCAACTGGCCTCCGTACGGTCCTGCACGCAAAGATAGTATTTCCTTTAAATTGACCCTGCGTTCCTAAAGAAGGCCCGCATGGTGCCAGTTTAGAATCAGTAAAAATTCCCCCTGCTGCCGGAGCGAATTTTTTAAAAAGCCTACCTTTGCGGTGGAAATCGTTAGTATACAAGGGTTACAGCCCGTTTGCCAGGGAAATTTATGAGCAACCAGGCCGGAAGGGCTACTAAATCAACCATTTCATGCACAAAATAACCAGCCATCCGATTTTAGAAATCAAAGAGACCCCCAAACAGGCCTTCCGGTATAACGGAAAGGTCGTTGAGGGGGATAAAGGCTTCACCATTGCGGCAGCCCTCCATCAGGCGGGTTTTCCGATCCACAGCCACAGCCTGAAAAACCGCAGCCGCAGCCTGGAGTGCGGCATCGGCAAATGCGGGGCCTGCGAAATGCTGGTCGACGGGGAGGTCCGACGGATCTGCATCACCCTGGTGGACGGGGTCAGGGAGGTTGCTGAAATCCCGCATGACCACGTGGCGGGTCCTTCAAAATACCGGAAGGAGGGGGGCGTCAGGGTGTACCGGACGGATGTGGTCATTGTCGGAGCAGGTCCGGCCGGGCTTGCCACCCGGGAGATACTCAACGGGCATGGGGTGAGCAACATCGTGGTCGACAGCAACCCCCAGATCGGGGGGCAGTTTAACATGCAGACGCACCAGTTCTTCTTTTTCGAAAAGGAAAAAAAATACGGCGGACTGCGTGGCTTTGAGATCTCCAGGCTGCTGGCGGGCGACAACCACGACGGCATCATCCTGGACAGCACGGTATGGGATGTGTTTGAAGGGAACCGTGTGGCGGTGAAAAACTTCAAGACCCAGGAAATATTTTACATTGACTGCAAGCATTTTGTCGTGGCTTCCGGGGCTGTGCCGTTCCTCCCCACTTTTCACAATGACGACCTCCCCGGCGTCTACACCGCGGCGGTGATCCAGAAAATGATGAACACCGAGCTCACCCTGCTGGGTCGCAATGTGCTGACGGTGGGGGCGGGCAACATTGGTTACCTGACCAGTTACCAGCTCACCCAGGCCGGTGCCCGGGTAAAGGCCATCATCGAAGCCATGCCCCACGAGGGCGGCTTTCCCGTGCAGGCCAACCGGGTCAGAAGGCTGGGCATCCCGGTCCTGTTGTCTCACATGATCCTGGAAGCCCTTCCCAACAAAATGGGAGACGGCATCCGTGGGGCGGTGGTGGCCGAAGCCGTGGATTTCAAGCCCGTGGAAGGCACCGAAAAGGTGATCGAGGGCATCGATGCCATCAATATCTGCACGGGACTCATGCCGGACGATGCCTTGCTGGAGAAGGGCCGCGAGATGTTTGGCCGGCACTGCTACGGGGCAGGGGATGCCATCCGCATCGGGGAAGGCACCAGCGCCGTGCTGCGCGGCAAACAGGTGGCCTATGAGATCCTGGAGAACATGCAGCGGCGGTTTCATTATGATGACTACCTGCTGGTTTCCAAGGAGTATATTGACTCCCAGCAGCATCCGGTCCGGGTGATCGACAAACCTTTCATGCCCGCGCCCGAGCGCATGGACAAACCCTTCGTGCTGATCGACTGCCTGTATGGCTTTGCCTGCAACCCCTGTGCCTTTGCCTGTAAATACGGTGCCATCACCAAGTCATCCACCAGCACGGTGCCTTCCATCGATTTCGACAAATGCATCGGCTGCATGGACTGTGTCTACCAGTGCCCCGGGCTGGCGATTTTCGGATACAACCTCCGTAAGGACACATTTTTTCTGCCCATTGAGTTCGATATGGAAGAAGGCCTGGAGGTTTTCCTGGTCGACAACCAGGCCAATATCCTGGGGGAAGGACACATTCAGAAGGTGCTCCGCAAGAAGAACCTGACCCATGTGGCCCGGGTGAAGGCCGAAGGCATGGACCCTGACAAAAAGTTGCAGGTGAGGGGGTTTGTCCCGAGGAATGACTATCCGGACCCTTTGCAGATGAAGCCGCACAAGGAAAAGGTGGATTCGGGCTACTTCATGTGCCATTGCGATGACGTGGGCTTCGAAGACGTGCTGAAGGTGATCGGCGACCGAAAGTTTGTGTCGGTGGAGGAAATCAAACACACCACCCACCTGGGGATGGGTCCCTGCCGCGGCAAGCGCTGCATACAGCGGCTCAAGATGAACCTTCGCCCCCGGGGCGTGCAGCTTATCGGCGGCTCTACCCCCCGGGCCCCCATGTCCAACCAGATCACCATCGGGGAGTTGTACCCGTCTGGGGTCCATGACCAGGTGCTGACCCCGCCCCATGGCAGGCAGCGTACGGTTGTGGAAACCAAAGCCCTGGTAGCCGGGGGCGGCATGGGCGGCAGTTCGCTGTTCCGGTTCCTGGCGGAGGAAGGCTATGACCCCGTGCTGATCAATGCCGGCTTTGGGGCCTCCTGGCGAAACATTGCCGGCGGCCGGCCCGTGTTCAGCCTGCCCGAACTGACCGACATCGCCCGCCACAACCTGGAGATGTTCAGTGACCTGGCAGGTAAGGCCGACATAGACTTCAGGCTGATCAATTACGTCACCTTTGCCCATGACGAAGCCATGGTCAAGGCCCTGGAAGACTCCATGGCCTGGCAGAAGGCCGTGATGCTGAAGCCCGCCCGTTTCAAAGAAGAGATCTCTCCCTTCTTTAACGTGGAAAAGACCAGGTACCTGGCTGCCCTGAAGACCAGCGAATGCTGGCAGGCCACCCCGGGCAAGGTGATTGAAGCCTTGCGCCAGCTGGGTATACAGTCCGGGGGTTCCCTCCTGGAGAACTGCCGGCTGGTGGATGTGGAAAAGAACGGGGACTTGTACAAGGCCATCGTTCAGACGAACGAAGGGGAATACATTGAATATCATACACCCCTGTTTATCAATGCATTGGGAGATCAGGGCGACCAGTTTGCCAGGAGGCTGGGCATCGAAACCGGCCTGTACCCGGTGAAACACCAGGCCTTCATCACCCGCCGCCTGCCCATGCTGGGCGTGAACGGCAACCCCCTGGACATGCTCATCGACCGCCGTCCGTACAAGGGATTCACGGCCGTCTACGGGCAGCAGCTCGGGGATACGGGACAGCTGATCGGGTGTGCCTCCCCCATGGTGGAACCCCGGGAGACCGATAAGGACGTGAAGGTCAACTCGAGGGAATTTGCAGAGATCGTGGCGGAGATTTTCACCGACTGGATCCCCGAAATCTCCTCTGTCGGCTTCCAGGCCTTGTGGGCCGGTTATTACATCGAACCAAGGATGGTCATCGATGTGGAAAAAGGCTTGTTTCTGGGTCTGCGCGGACAAGGGTTCATGCTCGGGCAATACCTGGCCAGGCTGTATGTGAACCAGCTTACGGGCAAAGAAGTGCCTTCCTATTTTAACCGGCTGAGGCTGGGCGGTGATGCCCTCCTTGAGCAGGCGTTCAAATAGGGGCCCCTCCCTGGATGGGTAGCTTTTTGAAATCCATGCAGATAATCCTTTTTTATTTCGCCCAATAGTTATATCTTTGCAGCCTTTGAAAAATCTGAACGCAGATTGAATCCATTGAAGCAGTACCGGATCGGTTTTACAGGCCTTTCAACGGGAACACACCGGTTTTCGTTTGTCATCGGCCCGGCGTTTTTTGACGGTTTTCAGGTGGCTGCTTTTGAGGAAGGAAGTGTGAAGCTGGAGCTGGAGCTGGAAAAAACCAGCACCATGCTGGTGCTTCACTTTCAATTTGAAGGAGAGGTGCTCCTCGCCTGTGACCGCTGCCTGGAATCCTACAGTCAGCCGCTTGCATTCGGGAAGCGCCTGCTGGTTAAGTTCGGAGACGCCCATGCCGAGCAGTCGGACGAGATCGTGTTGATCCCGGCCACCGAGAGCCACGTGGACATAGCGCAATTCGTATACGAATTCATCCACCTTGGCCTGCCCCTCAGGCATGTGCATCCCGACCGGGAAGATGGCTCACCGGGTTGCCGCCCCGAAGCCCTGGAGACCCTCAGGCGTCACCAGGGCAGGCAGGATGAGGGGATGGCAAAGGGGGATTCTCCCTGGGCCGGCCTCAGGAACCTGAGGTTCGATTCCTGAACAGCAAACGATTGAAGCATCCGACGAAAATTTTTTATATTGTATCATTATGGCACATCCAAAGAGTAAAATTTCGAAAACCCGCAGGGACAAGCGGCGCACCCATTACAAGGCCGTTGAGCCGGCCCTTACCAGCTGCCCCAATTGCGGTTCTGCCAAGCTGATGCACCGTGTCTGTCCCGAATGCGGACACTACCGCGGTCAGGTGGCCATCGAGAAGTCGTCCGCCGTTTAGCCCTTGCCCGGTACCGGCCGGGAATGCGAATCCAAGCCTGAATAATGAGAATTGGGTTAGATGTAATGGGGGGCGACTTTGCCCCGGATGCCACCATTTCCGGTGCTGTGATGGCCCGGAAGGAGGTCCCGGAAAGCGACCGCATCGTACTGATCGGTGAGGAAGGGGCCATTCTGGACGGACTCCGCAGGGAGCAGGCCGGGCCGGACTGGTTTGACATCATCCCCGCCACCGAAGTCATAAGTATGGGGGAGTCCCCGACCAGGGCGCTTTCCGCCAAACCCCGGTCCAGCATTGCCCTGGGCTTCAAACTCCTTAAGTCCGGTAAAATAGACACCTTCTCCAGCGCCGGGAATACGGGCGCCATGCTGGTGGGTTCGATCTACAGCGTCAATGCGGTCCAGGGGATCATCCGCCCGGCCACCACGGCACTGATCCCCAAGGAAAACGGAGGCATGGGGGTGCTGATCGATGTGGGCACCAACCCGGACAGCAAGCCGGACGTCATGTACCAGTTCGGGCTGCTGGGATCGGTCTATGCCCGCCATGTGCTGGGGATCAAGGACCCCAAGGTCGGACTGCTCAACATCGGGGAGGAGGAGGACAAGGGAAGCCTCCTGTGCCAGTCGGCCTTCCGCCTGATGAAAGACAGCCCCGATTTTCACTTTATCGGCAATGTGGAAAGCCGTGATTTTTTCAAAGACAAGGTGGATGTGGTCGTCTGCGACGGATTCACCGGCAACGTCGTCCTGAAGAACATGGAGGCCATGTTCCGCCTCATGATGAAACGCGGACTGACCGATGGGTTCTTTGCCCGCTTCAATTACGAAAATTACGGAGGCACGCCCATCCTGGGCATCAACGCCACCGTGCTGATCGGCCACGGCATTTCCAATGCCACGGCCATCAAAAACATGCTCCTGCACTCCAGGCAGGTGCATTTGGCCGGCCTGGCCGACAGGATCCACGAAGGAATGGAACAATATACCCATAACCGGTTTTTTGATTCCGGTAACGAATAATTCCCTTTCTTTGCAACATTCTAAGTTTTTGGGATATGGCAACGACCCGAGCAGCAATTACCGGCATTCACGGATACCTCCCCGACCACATCCTCACCAACCAGGAACTGGAAAAAATGGTCGATACCACAGATGAGTGGATCATCAGCCGTACGGGCATCAGGGAGCGCCGCATCTTAAAAGGAGAAGGCCTGGGAACCTCCGACATGGCCGCCGAGGCAGTCAGGGGACTGCTGGAAAAGACAGGGACGGATCCTTCCGAGGTTGATTTCGTGCTTTGCGCCACGGTGACCCCGGACATGAAGTTTCCGGCCACGGCCAATGTGATCAGCGACAAGACGGGCATCAAAAATGCCTTCAGCTACGACCTGAATGCGGCCTGCAGCGGCTTCATCTACGCCCTGGTCACCGCCTCCAGGTTCGTGGAATCGGGGCATTACAAGAAAGTCATCGTGATCGGGGCCGATAAAATGTCCTCGATCGTGGATTATTCCGACCGCCAGACCTGCGTCATATTCGGCGATGCGGCCTGTGCCGTCCTGCTGGAGCCCACCACCGAAGACGTGGGGGTGATGGACCACATTTTTCAGGCCGACGGATCCGGTCGCATCCACCTGCACATGAAGGCGGGCGGCTCGGTTAAGCCTCCCTCCCACGAGACCATCGACGCCCGGGAGCATTATATTTACCAGGAAGGGCAGCCGGTGTTCAAATATGCCGTCACCAAGATGGCCGACGTCTCGGTCGAGATCATGAAAAAGAACAATTTGTCGTCGGATGCGGTGGCCTGGGTGGTGCCCCACCAGGCGAACATGCGCATCATCGAAGCCACCGGCAGGCGCATGGGCGTGCCCATGGAACGGGTGATGGTCAACATCGACAAATACGGCAACACCACCACGGCCACCATTCCGCTGTGCCTGTGGGACTACGAGGACAGGCTGCGCAAGGGGGACAACATCATCCTGACCGCCTTCGGCGGGGGCTTCACCTGGGGCTCGGTCTGGCTGAAGTGGGCCTACGATCCCAGATAATCAGCGCAGCTTCGGGTTGTTGCGGTGGCGCACGGCGTCCCTTTTGGTTTTCTTGTCCAGGCTGCGTGCCAGGGCCCCGTCCAGATCGACCCCGCACTGGTTGGCCAGGCAGATCAGGACAAAGAGCACATCGGCCATTTCCTCCTCCAGGCCTTCGCCCGATTCTCCTTCCTTGAACGACTGGTCTCCGTACCGCCGTGCGATGATGCGGGCCAGTTCGCCCACCTCTTCGGTCAGCAGGGCCAAATTGGTCAGCTCACTGAAGTAGCGTACCCCCGTGGTGGTGACCCAGTGGTCGACCTCCGCCTGTGCCTGCCGGATCGTGGTTTCCTTTTCCATCCTGCCATGGTTTTGGTTTATCCCGTTCCCCGCCCCGTCCTTCCGGTGGATCCGGAAAATCCGAAAGCCACCTACTCCCGGTCCCTGGAGTCGATGATGATGGTGACCGGTCCGTCATTCACCAGGGCCACCTTCATATAGGCCCCGAACTCCCCGCTCACCACGCGGCAGCCGCTTGCACGGCCCATGGCCTCGAGGAAGCGTTCATAGAGGGGAATGGCGGTTTCGGGCCGGGCGGCACGGATGTAGGAGGGACGGTTGCCCTTGCGGGTGCTGGCATGCAGGGTGAACTGGCTGATGACCATCACCTCGCCCCCCACGTCCTGTAAAGACAGGTTCATCACCCCCTGCTGGTCATCGAAAACCCGCAGCCGGGCAATTTTGCCGCAGAGCCAGTCGATGTCTTCCGGGCCATCCGACCCTTCGATGCCAAGCAGTACCAGGAGTCCCTGTCCGATGGCGGCATGCTCCCTGCCGGAGACCTCCACGGCCGCACGTTCCACTTTTTGAATGACGGTTCGCATGTTGGGTATTGGCTATTGGGTTTTGGCTGTTGGCTATTGGTTACCCCTTTTTCCTGTCTTCCCCCAGAAGCATGCCCACATAGCTTGAGTACCTTGAAAGGCTGATTGTTCCGTCCTCCACCGCAGCTTTGACCATGCATCCGGGCTCGTTCAGGTGGGTGCAGTTGTCGTATTTACACCGGTTGAACAGGGCCCGCATCTCGGGAAAGAAATGGGACAGCTCCCCGGGCTGAAAATCCACCAGTCCAAACTCCTTGATGCCCGGGGTGTCGATGATATAACCGCCCCCCGACAGGGGAATCATCTCGGCAAAGGTGGTGGTATGCCGTCCCTTCAGGTGGGTGGCGCTGATTTCCTGTACCCGGAGGTTGATGTCCGGCTCGATCGCGTTGATCAGGGAAGACTTGCCCACCCCCGAATGCCCTGACAGGAGGGTGACCTTACCGTGCAGGGCCCGGCGGAAGTCGCCCAGGCCTTCCTGGGATACCGCAGAGGTCAGCAGGCAGGGATAGCCTGCCTGACGGTAAATCCCGGCAAACTCTTCCAGCATTTGCTGTCCTTCCTCGTCATCGAACAGGTCGGTCTTGTTGATCACCAGGCGGGCAGGGATGCTGTAAGCTTCACAGGTGGCCAGGAAGCGGTCGATAAAGCCTGCGGAGGTGCGCGGCACGGCCAGGGTGGCAATGAGCATGGCCTGGTCCATATTGGCCGCGATGACGTGGGTCTGCCGGGAGAGCTTGGTGGCCTTGCGGATGATGTGGTTTTTTCGGTCCAGCACCTCCTGAATCATCCCGTCGCCTTCCTCTCCGCCCGTGGAGAACACCACCCGGTCGCCCACCGCCACGGGATTGGTGGATTTGGAACCGGCCAGTTTCATTCTGCCCCTGAGCCGGCAAGGGTACCGGATCCCATCAGGACCCAGGACCCAGTACCAGCTTCCTGTCGATTTCAGGACAATTCCTTTTTGCATGCCGCTCCCGGTTTTGGGGTAAAATTAGTAAATTCGCACAAACCGCCGCCAAGATGTCGATCGAAGCCCACTGTGTGACCCGCCTGTTTGGTTCCCAGAAAGCCCTGGACGGGGTGTCCTTCCGGGTCGGCAAGGGGGAGGTGGTCGGCCTGCTCGGTCCGAACGGGGCCGGCAAGTCGACCATGATGAGGATCATCACCGGCTTCATCCCCCAGCATGAAGGAGAGGTAAGGGTCTGCGGCATGGATGTGTCCACCCGCTCCCTCGATGTGAGGCGGCGCCTTGGCTACCTGCCGGAGCACAACCCCCTGTACCACGATATGTATGTGCGTGAATATTTGCGGTTTGTTGCGGGTCTGCACAAGCTGGGCCGCAAGGCCGGGCTGCGTGTGGAAGAAATGATCGCCCAGACAGGCCTGGGGGCGGAGGCCGGCAAGAAGATCGGGGCGCTTTCCCGGGGCTACCGCCAGCGTGTCGGGTTGGCCCAGGCCCTGATCCATGATCCTGAAGTGCTCATCCTGGATGAACCCACCTCCGGGCTGGACCCCAACCAGCTGGTGGAGATACGGCAGCTGATCTCCAGGATGGGTGAGCAGAAAACCGTGGTGCTGTCGACCCACATCATGCAGGAGGTGGAGGCCGTGTGCGACCGGGTGGTGATCATCCACAAGGGAAAGCTCGTGGCCGATGCGCCCACGGGAGAACTCCGGCTGCTGGACCGCGCAGGCGGGGTGGTGAGCGTGGAATTCGACAAGGCACCGGACCTTGTGGCCCTGGAGGCCATCCCGGGGGTCGGCGGACTGATCCGTGACGGGCAGGCGCGCTTCAGGCTGCTGTGTGAAGGCACAGCCGACCCCAGGCAGGAGGTGTTCCGGTTTGCCGTGGCCCAGGGCCGGGTCATCCTGTCCATGGGCCTCGAGGAGCGGTCGCTCGAACAGGTTTTTCGCCAATTGACCGCCTGAAGGCCAACTTTTCAGGATTAATCCTTACCTTTGCAAATCTTTTGGCGGGCCGTGCCCGGCTTGCAGCCGGCACGGGGAGCGGGTGACAGGGTCTTTCCATCACCCGGGACCTTCGGATGGTCCCGCAGGCATGCCCGCAGGGGAGCCAATACATGTTTACATACCAAATCTTGACCTATCATGGGATATTTGTTTACGTCGGAATCGGTCTCTGAAGGACATCCCGACAAAGTCGCCGACCAGATTTCTGACGCCTTGCTGGATGAGTTCCTGAGGCAGGATCCCGAATCCAAAGTGGCCTGTGAAACCCTGGTCACCACCGGTCTGGTCGTTTGCAGCGGGGAAGTAAAAACGGAGGCCTGGGTGGACATCCAGAAGGTGGTTCGGGAGGTGCTCAAGGATATTGGCTATACGGACTCGGCTTACAAATTCGAAGCCGAATCCTGCGGGGTGGTCTCCACCATCCACGACCAGTCGCCCGATATCCGGCAGGGCGTGGTCAGGGAGAAACCCGAGGACCAGGGGGCCGGGGACCAGGGCATGATGTTCGGCTACGCCTCCCGGGAAACGGATGCGTTCATGCCTTTGCCGCTCGATCTTTCGCACATCCTGCTCCAGGAGCTTGCGGAAATTCGCAAGGAGAACAAAAATGAGGATAAAAAGGAGAATAGAGTAATGACCTACCTTCGTCCGGACAGCAAGTCCCAGGTGACGGTGGAGTATTCGGACGATCACCAGCCGGTGCGCATCGACACCATCCTGCTGAGCACCCAGCATGACGACTTCATCAAGCCGGAAGACGAAACCCCGGAGGCCCGCAAAAGGGCGGAAAAACAGATGCAGGAAGTGATCACCCGGGACATTCAGAACATCCTGATCCCCCGGGTGATCGCCACCCTGCCCGAACGCCTGGCGGCCCTCTTTCAAAACGGCTACAGGCTGCTGGTGAACCCGACGGGCTGCTTCGTCATCGGGGGACCGCATGGCGATACCGGCCTGACCGGCCGCAAGATCATCGTGGACACCTATGGGGGCAAGGGCGCCCACGGAGGCGGGGCCTTCTCGGGCAAGGATTCCAGCAAGGTGGACCGCTCCGCGGCTTATGCCGCAAGGCATATCGCGAAGAACCTGGTGGCTGCCGGGGTGGCCGATGAGGTGCTCGTGCAGGTGGCTTACGCCATCGGGGTGAAAGACCCGGTTGGCCTGTATGTGAAAACCTTTGGCACGGCCCGGGTCGGGCTGACAGACGGGGAAATCTCCCGCATCGTGGCCGGTCTGTTCGACATGACCCCCCACGCCATCGTAAAGCGTTTTGGCCTGAAGGACCCCGTCTTCCGGAAAACGACCACCTATGGCCATTTCGGACGGACCCCGCATACCGGGGAGGTGGAGGTGCCCCAGAAACAGGAAGGCAGCTATGAAAGAATGGAGGATGGGAAACTCCGCCACTTCAAGAAGGTGGAATACTTTGCCTGGGAGAAGCTCGACCGGGTGGATGACATCCGGGAGGCCTTCGGGATGGGTCAGCGGTAGTAACCTTGCCGGACGATCTTCTCCAGCACGGCATCCGGCACCAGGTAGCGCGGCAGCAGTCCCTTGCGGATCCGGTCCCGCACCATGGTGGAGGACACCTCCAGCAGGGGGGCATCGACACGGACTACCTTTCCTGGCGGCAGGGGAGGCTCCGCCCCGGATCCCGGGCGCGGATACACGAGCACATCCACCATTTCCAGGATCCTTTCAGGGTCTTTCCACTGGTCAAATACCGCCAGGTTGTCTGAGCCGATGATCAGGGCAAACGCCCTGTCCGGATAAGTCACGCGCAGTTTTTCGAGGGTATGGACCGTATAGGAAGGGACCGGCATGTGCATCTCGATGTCACAGGCCCGGAAGGCCTCATTGCCGGCCACGGCCAGCGCCACCATTTCCAGGCGCTGCTGTCCGGGCAGGAAGTCGTATCCGGGCTTCAGCGGGTTTTGCGGCGACACCACGAACCACACCTCCTGGAGGCCGGCTTCCTGCAGCAGGTGCTGGGCAATGACCAGGTGGCCCGTATGGATGGGGTTGAACGATCCGAAAAACAAGCCGGTTTTTTTCTTGTCAGGGTCCATGGTGATGCAGGCTTATGGGGTGCCGTCCAGGAACCGGCCCACCAGGGCCATGGCTTCCTCAATGGCTTTCCCGAGCTGGTCGTTGACCACTATCCGGTCGAAGCGGGCTGCGAAGGTCATCTCCTGCCCGGCCTTGCCGATGCGCTTTTTGAGGCTTTCGGGAGTCTCCGTGCCCCGGAGCACCAGGCGCTGCTCCAGCTCCTGCAGGGAAGGGGGCATGACGAATACAGCCAGCGCCCGGTCCCCGTATTGCTCCTTGATGCGGAGGCCACCTGCCACGTCCACATCAAAGATCACGGACTTGCCCATGCCCCATATCCGTTCCACTTCGCTTTTCAGGGTACCGTAATAACTGCCGGGATACACTTCCTCCCACTCCAGGAACTGCCCCTGCCGGACCTTCTCCCGGAATTGACCCGGGCTCAGAAAATAATAGTCGACCCCCTCTTTCTCTCCAGGCCGCCGGGGACGGCTGCAGGCAGACACCGAAAATGCCAGCCGGGGCACCCTTTCAAGCAGGGCCCTGACGATGCTGGTTTTGCCCGCACCCGAGGGGGCGGAAAAGATCACCATCTTACCTGAAATGCCGGATGATTGCATCTTACAATACGTTCATGAGTTGTTCCTTGATCTTTTCCAGCTCATCCTTCATCTGCACCACGAGCCGCTGGATGTCCGCATCGTTGGCCTTGCTGCCGATGGTGTTGATTTCCCGCCCCATCTCCTGGCTGATGAAACCCAGCTTTTTGCCCTGGGACTCCCCCCCGGCCATGGTTTCTTCAAAATACGCCAGGTGCTTGGTCAGCCGGACCTTTTCTTCCGAAATATCCAGCTTTTCCAGGTAAAAGATCAGCTCCTGCTCGAAACGGCCGGGATCGGCCTGCACCGTGCCGGCCAGCTCGCTCAGGGCCCTTTGCAGGCGGGCCTTCAGTGCCAGCATCCTCTTTTCCTCATGGGCCGGGATCTGCCCGAGCAGTTCCCGTAAGGTCCGGATGCGTTCTCCCAGGTCGGCCTCCAGATGGGCCCCTTCAGACAGCCGGAATGCCCCGGCCTGGTCCAGCGCTTCCGCCACGCAGGCCCGCACCACATCCCACTCCTGTTCGTCGGCCTCCTGCCCGGCCGGCTTCAGTACTTCAGGGAGCCTCAGCAGGGAAGGCAGCAGCTCGGCCGAGGGCGGGGCCCCCAATTCTTCGCTCAGTTCGAGCAGTTCCCGGTAGTATTGCGCTAGCAGGGGCTTGTTCACAGACAGGCCCGCCGCGGCAGCATTTGCATCGGCGCCGATGACCAGCTCCACCTTGCCCCGCTCCAGCTTCCCGGCAATGAGTCCCCGCAGTTCCTGCTCACGATCCCGGTATGCCGGGGCCAGTTTCATGTTGATGTCCAGTGCCTTGCTGTTGAGGGCCCGGACTTCGACGCTCAGGCTTTTTCCGCCCGCCTGGCAGGTCGATTTGCCGAAGCCGGTCATGGATTGGATCATGGGTCGTTTTTTTGCAAAGATAGCACAAATGGACCAGCCTGCCCCTGTCCGGCTTTTCGATTGCCTGACTGCATGCCGGCTGTTCCTGAACCCTCAAAAAATGTATATTTGTGAGGCGGGCCGCATCCCGGATCCCTGGAGAACCGGCATCCGAAACCCGGATGCCGCCAACGAACCCAATCCCAAAGAGCCACCCATGCCCAGGCACCTGTTTTCTTATGTCATCGTCGGATGGGCCCTCCTCCTCCTGTCCCCGTGTCCCTTGCATGGACAGGCCTTCCGCGGAGGGATGCAGGCCGGGCTGACCGCCAGCGAGGTGTCGGGCGACCGCTCGGGAGGGCCCCACAAGTTGGGATGGTTCGCCTCCGTGTTCACCGATTACCAGGTGTCGGAGCATGCCTACTGGCACCTGGAGATCCTCTACATTCAGAAGGGCAGCAGGGAATTCAACGATCCGGAGACACCCGAAGAAGGGGTGTTCCGCGATTATAAATTTTACCTGCAGTACATCGAGGTGCCGGTGCTGTTCAAGTTTGATTTTTCCGTGTTCGAACGGCTGCCCTATGTGGACTGGCTTACGGGAGAGATCGGCCTGTCCGGCTCGACCGTGGTGGGGCATTATGAGACCAACGATTTCGGGGATGAGAACACCGGCCTCATGGCAAGGGAGCGGCCTTTCAACAGGGCGGAACTGAACCTGCTGCTGGGGTTTTACTTTCCCTTGCGGGAAGGCCTCGGCGTCCACTTCCGGTATTCCCAGGGCGTGACGCCCCTGCGGTCGCATGAAAGCGGGGCACGTACCTGGTACAACCGCGGGCAGTACAACTCCGTGTGGTCGCTGGGGCTTTCGATGTTGCTGTTCTGATCCGGGAATCCGTTTTACCCAAAGGACTGTCGCCAGAAGGGGTGTGGTCCCGGTTCCGTTCAGTTTTCCCCGCCAGAGGTGAAGGTGGTCTGCACGTCCACATGGGAGGGGTAGGCGATCAGGCGGTCCCCCACCATGATGTATGGCTTGGTCCGCAAGGTGATCCGTGTGGGCTGGCTGCCGATGTCGGCCAGGTTCAGGCCCAGGTTGATCATGGCCAGCTGGGATTCCCCTCCCAGCACCTCTTTCAGGTCGGCCGATACCGGCACACGGAAGGATGCGATCCCGCCGCGGGGGGGCACCTCCACCCGGCCTTCATACACCCCGCTGCTGATGCGGTACCCGTCGATGAACAGGGTCCACTCGGCCTTGTTGAGCGCGGCCGTGCGTTCGTTCGGATTTTTCACCTCGACCACCACGGTCAGCTCCAGCGGCAGATGCGCCGAGCCGGCCGCCTCGTAAAGGGTTACCAGGTCGGCCAGGCTCACATCATCCAGGCGTTGGACGCGGCCGACATCCACCCCGGCCAGGACCACCTCCTCCACGTTCGACAGGCGGAACTCACATTTGGACAGGGTCAGCAGCTCCCTGGAGGACTCGCAGGAGCCGGCAGCCAGCAGCAGCAGGGCCGGCAGCCACAGGCAGCGCTTTTTGGTTAACTTCAGGCTCATGTGGTCATTTTGCCGGTTTGTTTTTCGGGGAATGTCACGGAGGGCGGCCCTTTTTTCCGGCCGGCACTCCAAAGGTACGAATTAATCCCTTGGATGTCGCACTGTAAAAGGCCTGCGCCTTCCCCGGGGAAAACGATCCGCGGATTTAACATTTGCTTAACAAGAATCCCGTACATTTGCCTGTGGGGAAAAAATGCACCGGAACGGCTTTCCCATCCGACGAAAACCCTTTAAATGATGGACCACGAGGCCCCTGTTATCCTGCTGGTGGACGATGAGCCCGACATCCTGGAGTTCCTGGGATACAACCTGAAGAAGGAAGGATTCCGGGTGCATACGGCCCGGAATGGCCGGGAGGCCATCGAACTGGCCCGCAGGTTCCGGCCCCACCTGATCATCCTGGACGTGATGATGCCCGAGATGGATGGCATCGAGACCTGTCGGGAAATGAAAGCCCTGCCGGAACTGGACGGCAGCGTGATTGCCTTTTTAACGGCGCGTTCCGAGGATTATTCGCAGCTGGCCGGGTTCGATGCCGGGGGGGACGACTACATTGCCAAGCCCATCAAGCCCAGCCTGCTGATCAGCCGGGTGAGGGCCCTGCTGCGACGGGCTGTGCCCCGCGACCGGCATGAAGGGGCCGGGGCCCTGCATGTGGGCAACCTGGTCATTGACAGGGAAAGGTACGTGATCCTGAAGGACGGACACAAGATCGTGCTGCCCCGCAAAGAGTTTGAATTGCTTGGCTTGCTGGCTTCCCGCCCCCACAAGGTTTTCTCCCGGGAGGAGATCTTTGCGGCCGTCTGGGGAAACGATGTGGTGGTGGGAGACCGCACCATCGACGTGCACGTGCGCAAGATCCGGGAGAAGATCGGGACAGGCCATATCGTGACCGTGAAAGGGGTCGGCTATAAGTTTGATATATAAGGCCTTTCCATGAAGCATTATACCCCTTCAAGGCTTTCCATGGCCTCCGCCTTCCTGGTGAGTGCTTTCTTTCTGGGGTTGTTCGCGCTGTCGTCCCGTTATTTTTACGGTTCCCTGCAGTGGAAGCCCCTGTTGCTGGGGGCTGGTGGCCTGTTTGTCTTTTGCTTTTTCCTGTTCAGGCTGGTGCTGGAGAAGTTCATCTATGAGAAAATCCGCCTGATCTACAAGACGATCCACGATCTGAAGGCTCCACGAGGCCAGCAAAAGGCCATGGCTTACTCCCGGGATGACATCCTGGACCGCACCAACCAGGAGGTGCTTGACTGGGCCCGGGACAAGAAGGAAGAGATTGACCAGTTGCGCAAACTGGAGGCCTATCGCAGGGAGTACATCGGCAATGTGTCGCATGAGCTGAAGACCCCGATTTTCAATATCCAGGGCTATGTGCTGACTTTGCTCGACGGGGCGCTGGAGGATCCGGAGATCAACCGCAAATACCTGCTCAGGGCCGAGGAAAGCATCAACCGCATGATCTCCATCATCGAGGACCTGGAGGCCATCGCCCGCTTCGAATCGGGAGAGCTCAAACTGAAGCTTTCCCGCTTCGACCTGGTGGCCCTGGCCCGGGAGGTGATGGAGTTTCTGGAGGTGGAGGCGGAGAAAAAACAGATCAGCCTGCACTTCGGCCGCTCCTACGATGCCCCGGTGTGGGTGTCGGCCGACAGGGAAAGGATACGGCAGGTGCTGACCAACCTGGTGGTCAACGCCATCAAATACGGAACGGAAAAGGGACGGACCAAGATCAGCTTCTTCGACATGGACGAACACATCCTGGCGGAAGTCACCGACAGCGGGATCGGAATCCCCAGGGAGGAGCTGCCCCGGGTGTTTGAGCGCTTCTACCGGGGGGATAAGAGCCGCAGCCGTCCTTCGGGGGAAGGCGGATCAGGCCTCGGCCTGGCCATTGTCAAGCACATCATCGAGGCCCATGAGCAGGCCATCAACGTGCGAAGCACCCCGGGCGTGGGAACCACCTTTGCGTTCACCCTGAAAAAAGCCCGGTAGGGATTTTGCAATGGTTTTGTTAAGGTGTATTTAATCAACACCTTGTGATAAAATCGTTAATATCTTGGTTGATAACTTTTTCTTCTGAAAGAGTGAAAAAAAATTATTTTTACCATTCCCGCTAAACCCGGAACCCGGCAGCCCGGATTGTGAAAAAATTAATGAAAAGTTCATCCCGGCCAATGGGGTTTTTTCCATGGAGCTTGTTAATTTTGTGCCGCCAAATTCAAACGCAGAATGCAGCTCAAATCAATTCAATCCAGTTTATAACTCAACCAATCAATCACCAAACACAAACCTGATGAAAAAGCAAGCTTTGTATTTTTTTGGTGTGATGGCAGCCCTGTTCCTGTTTCTCGGATCGGGGGGTGCTTTTGCCCAGGTCACGACGTCGGCCATGAGCGGACGCGTGCTTGACACCCAGTTCCAGCCCCTGCCCGGAGCCACGGTTGTTGCTATTCACGAACCATCCGGATCGCGCTATGGCTCCATTACCAACCTTGAAGGCCGGTTTAACCTTCAGGGGATGCGTACCGGGGGGCCGTACACCGTGGAGGTGTCTTACATCGGTTATTCCACGGAAGTGTTTTCGGACATCAACCTGTACCTGGGTCAGACTTTTTCCCTGGATGTCATCCTGACCGAAGGCGTCCTGGAACTGGGAGAAGTCCTGGTGGTAGGCATGAGGGCATCAGCCTTCCAGACGGAAAGAACCGGGGCCACGACCAACATCTCCAACGAACAGATGACGGCCATGCCCACCATCAACCGGAGCATCCAGGACATCGCCCGCATTTCCCCCTATGCCAACGGCATGAGCTTTGCCGGAGGTGACGGACGTTCCACCAACTTCACGGTGGACGGGGCCAACTTAAACAACAACTTCGGCCTGGGATCCAACCTGCCCGGCGGCGGAACCCCCATCTCCCTGGATGCCATTGAAGAAATCCAGGTGGTGGTATCTCCCTACGATGTACGCCAGACCAATTTTATCGGCGGGGGCATCAATGCGATCACCAAATCGGGAACGAACACCTTCAGGGCTTCAGCCTACAGCTACCTGTACAACCAGAACATGCGCGGCAACAAGCTCGGGGATGTTGATTTCGGTGAACGCGATGAAGAAGCCAGGAACATTTACGGGGTGACCCTGGGTGGTCCGGTCATCAAAAACAAACTGTTCTTCTTTGTCAACGGCGAATACGAATTGCGGCCCGGACAGGTGGTGACCTGGCGGCCGTCGCAAAACGGCCAGGCCAATACGGACCTGATGCTGTCGCGTGCCAGTGTGGCTGATATGGACAGGGTCAGGCAGCACCTGATCGACAATTATGGCTATGATCCCGGCTCCTACAGCAATTTCCCGGCGGATGAAAGCAACCGCAAGCTGCTGGCCCGCCTCGACTGGAACATCGACAATGCCAACAAGCTGAGCCTGCGTTTCAACCACACGAAGAACCAGGGCTGGAACCCCACCAACGGGAACTCCACCGACGGCGGGTTCAGGAACCGCTCCATGAACCGCATTTCCCAGCACTCCATGGCGTTTTCCAACGCCATCTATTCCATGGACAACATCGTGAACTCCGTTGCATTGGATCTGAACAGCCGGTTTTCAAACACGGTGTCCAACCAGTTCCTGACCACCTACTCCCAGATCAAGGACATGCGCGGCTCCACCTCGGATCCCTTCCCCTTCATCGACATCATGTACGGGGTGACCGATGATGGCCGGCAAATCCTGGAGCCCTACATTTCTGCGGGTTATGAGCTCTTTACCTGGAACAACGGGGTCAACAACAACATCTTCAACATCATCAACAACACCACCCTGTACCTGAGCAACCACAAGGTGACCTTCGGGGCCAGCTATGAGTACCAGATGGCCAACAACTCTTACATGAGAAACGGTACGGGTTATTACCGCTATGCCAGCATCGACGACTTCCTGAACCAGGCGGCTCCCAGGGACTTTGCCCTGACCTATGGCTATGACGGCGAGAAGAACCCTGCCGCGGAGGTGGCCTTCAACCAGTTTGGCGTATACGCCCAGGACGAATGGAGCGTGTCTTCCCAGTTGAAATTGACCTTCGGTGTGCGTGCCGATTACCTCAGGTATGTGGACAACATCATCCGGAACAACGCGATCTATGAAGTGAATTTCGGCGGGACCCGGATCGATACCGGCCAGTGGCCCACCGCCAAGGTCCAGGTTTCCCCCAGGGTCGGTTTCACCCTGGATGTGGCCGGCGACCAGACATTGAAGCTTCGCGGGGGGACCGGGATGTTTGCCGGCAGGCTGCCGCTCGTATTCTTCACCAACATGCCCACCAACTCCGGCATGGTCCAGGGAAGCTACGCCGCCGTGACCCGCTATGATGCCGCCACCGGCGCCATCACCAGCGTGGATCCGAACCTGGCCCTGCTGGCCGGTCCGATGATCACCGACGTGAACGAGATGATCAGCAGGCTGAACCTGAAGAACACCATTTCTCCCGAGGACGGGGCCCTGCCGCGCGATATCAACGGCATCGACCCGGACTTCAAGATGCCCCAGGTGTGGAAAACCTCCCTGGCACTGGACTACGACGTGCCCGTGGCCTTTCCGTTGACAGTCACCCTGGAAGGGATCTATACCAAAAACCTCAACGGGGTCCTGCTGAAGGACTACAACACGAAGCAGCCGGACAACAGCTGGCAGCGTTTCAGCGGCCCCGACGACAGGTATATTTACCCGGCCCGCAGTGAGCGGACATATACCTCAACGGCTGCCTACGTGCTGTCCAACACCAGTGAAGGATGGGGTGCCATCGGGAACATCACGGTTCTTGCCGAGCCCATACCGGACCTGAACCTGATGTTTGCCTATACCTATACCGAGTCCAAGGAAGTTTCGGGCATGCCCGGCAGCAACGCTGCTTCCGCATACAATGGCCTCATCCAGATCGACGGGCCCCACCTGCCCAGGGTGCAGCGCTCGCAGTATGTGATTCCTACCCGGGCCATTGCCTCGGCTTCCTACAGGATTCCTTACGCCAATGACCACCTGGCCACCACGGTGAACCTGTTCTATGCAGGCTTCTCCCCCTATGGTTTCAGTTTCACCTATGCCAACGACATGAACGGGGACGGTCATGCCACCGACCTGATCTACATCCCGAAAGAAAAAGGGGAGATCCAGTTCATAAGCCAGGCCGACGAGGATGCTTTCTTCCGTTTTGTGGAGCAGGACAAATACCTGAGCAAAAACAAAGGAAGCTATGCCGAAGCCTATGCCGCCAGGGCCCCCTGGACACATCGTTTCGACCTGCGTTTTGCCCAGGACGTGAGTGTGAACATCGCCGGCAAGCGGAACACCCTGCAGTTTACCGTGGATATCCTGAACTTTGGCAACCTCCTGAACAGCGAGTGGGGTGTGAACAAGAACATGTTCGAGGCCAACGACGGTCAGATCCTGAGGTATGAAGGACGGGACGGCAACAATGTGCCCCGCTTCTCCATGGTCACCGATTCCGATGGCAACTACCTGTCCAACTCCTACTCCACCTTCTACAACTACAACCAGTTGTGGAGTCTGCAGCTGGGGGTAAGGTACATCTTCTAAATCCGTTATTATCCGGTTTAAAAAGTCCCGTCCTCATGGCGGGACTTTTTTTATTGCCTATTTTTGCTTTGAACCGGAAAAAATGCTAAGCCCATGAAAAAACACCAGATCAAAACAAACTGGAAAGGCGGCCTGCAATTCGATGCCGAGGTCAACGGACACCCCCTCACCATAGACGGTCCGCCGGACGCCGGAGGGCAGGACAAGGGTCCGCGCCCCAAACCACTCATGCTGCTGGCACTGGCCGGATGCACCGCCATGGATGTGATCTCCATGCTGAAGAAGATGCGGGTGGAGGTGGAAGACTTCCAGGTCGACGTGGAAGGGGAGCTGACCGAGGATTTGCCCACCCGCTACACCAGGATGAAGGTCATTTACCAGTTCAGGGGAAAGGACCTGCCCATGGACAAGCTGGAGAAGGCGGTGACCCTCTCCCGGGAAAAGTACTGCGGGGTGTCTTATATGTATAAGGCCGCGGGGATTGAAATCGATTACGAGATCAAGGTGGTGTAGGGGATTCAACTCGTTGATCCCTTTTCGGGGGACCCGCAGCAAAAAAGGCAGCCGGCTGTCACCGGCTGCTCTTTTTACGGAACGACCCGGCTGTAAGCTTGCTTACAGCCGGGTCATCCCATTAAAAAAGCCACTTTCGTGGCTGTTTTTTTATGCTGCGGAGAGAGAGGGATTCGAACCCCCGGAGGTGTTACCCTCAACGGTTTTCAAGACCGCCGCAATCGACCACTCTGCCATCTCTCCGGGGCAAAAGTACAAATTTTTTTCCCTCCGTGAAAAAAAAATGCCCCCGCGGGGATGGCCCAAAAAGCGTATTTTTACAGCGAACACCCAGCCAAACAACTCCGGCATGCAAAAACCCTCCCTGGCCATCGTGATCCTGAACTGGAACGGCAGGCATTTCCTGGAGAAATTCCTGCCGGGCGTGGTCTCTCACAGCCCGCCTGCCGCCCGGATCGTGGTGGCCGACAATGCCTCCACGGACGGCTCCCTGGACTGGCTGAAGGAACACCATCCTGAGGTGGAGCGGATCGGACTGTCCCGCAACCTGGGGTATGCCGGGGGTTATAATGCAGCACTCAGGCAAATCCGGGCGGATTATGTCGTCCTGCTGAATTCCGATGTGGAGGTGAGCCCAGGCTGGGTGGAACCGGTCCTGGATTTGATGGAGGCCCATCCGCAGGTGGCGGCCTGCCAGCCCAAGGTGCTTGCCCGGCACGACCGCAGCCGTTTCGAATACGCGGGTGCAGCCGGCGGCTTCATCGACCGCCTGGGATACCCTTTCTGCCGCGGACGCCTCTTCGGCGCCCTGGAGAAAGACCTGGGACAATACGATGACGAGAGGCCCGTATTCTGGGCCACCGGGGCCTGCCTGTTTGTCCGTGCCTCGGCCTTTAATGAATGCGGTGGCCTGGACGAACGTTTTTTCGCCCATATGGAAGAGATCGACCTTTGCTGGCGGCTGCAAAACCGGGGATACCGGGTGATGGCCTGTCCGCGCTCGGTCGTCTACCACATCGGCGGGGGTTCCCTGCCCGCCAGAAACCCGGCCAAGACCTTTCTGAATTTCAGGAACAGCCTGTGGATGCTCGCAAAGAACCTTCCGGCCAGGCATTTCTATCCGACAATGATCCTGAGATTGGGCCTCGACAAGCTGGCGGCCGCCGGTTTCCTGCTGTCGGGCAGGCCGCGTGACTGTCTGGCGGTGATGCGGGCCCTTTGGGCTTTTCTTGGCCGGCTCAGGGAGATGAGGCGGGATGCCGCGGGCGTATCCGGAAAGCTTCCGGACACCTTGTACCGCAAGAGCCTGTTATGGGCCTATTACGTAAAACGGAAAAGAAGGTTTTCTGAACTACCCGGACTGGAGGAACTGCCCGGCTGAAAGGCCTCTCCGGTGCTGCCCCGCTCCGGATGTTTTCCGGCTTTCAATCATTGAGGGCCTTTCGATTCCAGGATCTGCCTGAGCCCCTCCAGGGCCAGCCGGTACCCATCCAGGCCGAACCCGGCCACCACCCCCTGGCAGTGGGGACCGATGCGGCTTTCGTGCCGGAAGGACTCCCGCGCATACACATTGCTGATGTGGACTTCGGCCACGGGCACCCGCACCGCGGCCACCGCATCCCCGATGGCCACGGAAGTGTGGGTGTAGGCCGCCGCGTTCAGAAGGATGCCGTCGGCCCATTCCCCGGCCTCCTGGATCAGTCCGACGATCTCCCCTTCCACATTGCTCTGGGAATAACTGAACGCCACCTTCGGATAGGCCTTTTTTAACTGTTCCATGTATTCTTCAAAGGAGAGGCTTCCGTATATGCCCGGTTCCCGCCGGCCAAGCAGGTTCAGGTTGGGCCCGTTGATGATGGCAATCTTCATGGCGTTCGGTTTTAAATGCAAAGAAAAGAAAAACCCGCCAACCGCCAACATCCAATAGCCAACAACCAACAGCCAACAGCCAACCGCCAATACCAAAAAAATCCGTACCTTTGTCGTACTACGCACAAATAGGGGTGCCCCAAACAAACGGGCTGAGATCAAACCCATTGAACCTGATCCGGGTAATGCCGGCGAAGGGAAGGGATTTTAAACAGGGACGTGCTTTTCCTCTATTTGCCGTCGATTGTTTAACAAAAACACCGATTTTCTTATGAACAGGTTTTTATTGCCGGCATGGCTCATGCTGTTGCCTGTACTGGCCTGCGCACAAAATTTTTATTCCATCAGCGGACGGGTGACGGACCGGGAAGAGGGCATCGCCCTGCCCGGGGCGCACCTGGTGGTGGAAGGTACGCACAACGGGGGTTTTGCCGACCGGAACGGATTCTTCAGGCTGGACGGTGTTCCGGCCGGAACCCACACCATCCGGGTAAGCTACCTGGGTTACGAAACCCTCGAGGCTGGCATAGAGTTGACGGCCGATCTGCAGGTGGATTTTGTCCTGCAAAAAAGCCCGACCCTGGCCGGGGAGGTGGTGGTCACTGCCACCCGGGCCACGGGACGCCTGGCGGCGACTTACACCGACATGGGACGGGAGGACCTCATGGCCCGCAACCTGGGACAGGATCTGCCTTTCCTGATACAGATGACGCCTTCGGTCATCGTGAGTTCCGACGCCGGCACGGGGGTGGGTTACACCTGGATGAACATCCGCGGCAGCGACCATACCCGCATCAACGTGACCCTGAACGGCATTCCGGTGAACGATGCCGAGTCGCACGGTGTCTGGTGGGTGAACATGCCCGATGTGGTGTCTTCGCTCGACAACCTGCAGATACAGCGGGGGGTGGGACTGAGCACCCACGGCTCCGGGGCCTTTGGGGCCACCATCAGCATGCAGTCGACCAGCCTGCGCGACCAGACCCATGCCGAACTCAATACCTCCGCAGGTTCTTATGGCACACTGAAGAACACCTTATCGTTCGGCACCGGGCTGTTGGGAGAACGCTGGTCTTTCGATGGCCGCATTTCACGCGTATCGTCGGATGGGTATGTCGACCGGGCGAGCGTCGACCTGGGGTCGTTCCATTTCTCGGGAGGGTACTATGGGAAGAATACCATGGTGAAGGCCGTGGCCCTTTCGGGACGGGAAACCACCTACCAGGCCTGGAACGGGGTGCCCGGGGATTCCCTGCAGACCAACCGCCGTTTCAACCCGAGCGGCATGTATACCGACGGACAGGGGGTGCTTCGTTTCTATGACAATGAAACCGACAACTACCAGCAGGACCACTACCAGCTGCACCTGTCCCGGGCAGTCATTCCCGGGCTGGTGGCCAACCTGTCCCTGCATTATACCTATGGCCGTGGCTACTATGAGCAGTACCGGGAGAATGAACGTTTCAGCCGGTACGACCTGCCCGATGTGGAGATCGGGGGTCAGACCATCAGCCGCAGCGACCTGATCCGGCGCCGCTGGCTCGACAACCACTTCTATGGATTTACCTATTCGCTGAACCACAACAACCCGGGCCTGTTCGGGGCCACCCTGGGCGGGGGCTACCACCTGTACGACGGGGACCACTTCGGGGAGATCATCTGGGCCCGTCATGCCCAGTATGCGGACATCCGGCACCGCTATTACGACAACAACGGCTTCAAGCGGGATTTCAACAGCTTTCTCAAACTGACCCACGAGCCCGTACCGGGTCTGGAGGGTTTTGTGGATTTGCAATACCGCTTTGTCTCGTATGATTTTACCGGACTTGCCTGGGTGCACCAGGAGCTGGTCCCCCTGGGGCAGAACGTGGTGTTTCATTTCTTCAACCCCAAAGGCGGGTTCTCCTGGTCGCCCGGGTCTTCGGGGACCTGGTACATTTACGCCGGCATGGTCAGCCGGGAGCCGGTGCGCCGCGACTTCACGGAATCCTCTCCGGAAAGCCGGCCCAGGCCGGAGACCATGCACAACCTGGAGCTGGGCTACCGGCATGCGGCAACCCGCTGGAAGCTGGGAGCCAATGCCTACCTGATGAACTACAAAGACCAGCTGGTGCTGACGGGCGAGATCAACGATACGGGCGGCTACACGCGGACCAATATCGACCGGAGCTACCGGGCCGGCATCGAGCTGGAGGCGGCGTGGATCTTTAACCGCTGGCTGCAGTGGGAAGGCAACGCCACCCTGAGCCGCAACAAGATTGCCCGCTTTGTGGAGCATTCTGACCAGTATGACAATGCCTGGAACTGGGTCGGCGTCCACCAGCAAGTGTACGAGGATACCGACATCGCCTTTTCCCCCCCGGTGGTCGCCGCCAGCACCTTCCTGCTGAATCCCCTGGAGGATCTTACACTGGGTTTCACCAGCAAGTATGTCGGGCGTCGGTACATCGACAACACCATGAGCGCCGACCGCATGCTGGACCCTTACCTGGTGAGCGACCTGCGCCTCAACTACACCTTGCGGCCAGGCCTGCTGCGGGAGCTGGAACTGGTCCTCCAGGTGAACAACCTGTTCAATGTGCTTTATGAAACCAATGCCTGGATCTACAAGGGCGTGGTAGGAGATGCCGGGCTTGTCACCATCGAGGACGGCTACTTCCCCCAGGCGGGCAGGCATTATATGGTGGGGCTGAACGTGCGGTTTTAGATGGTGGCTATTGGCTTTTAGCTATTGGCTATTGGATTCTGGCCAACCGCCAACAGCTAACCGCCAATCCCAGGATCGTCCGGTTCGGGCTCCTGGTCGGGCTCCATGGCCCGGTGTACGGCATAATGCCGCCATTTGTCGATGACCCCCTGCATGTCGTCCGGGAGGGCAGACTCAAAAAACAGGGGGTTTCCGCTGATGGGATGGTTGAAGCCCAGGGTGCGTGCATGGAGGGCGTGGCGGGGCAGCAGGCTGAAGCAATTCTTCACAAACTGCTTGTACTTGGTAAAGGTGGTGCCTTTGAGGATCCTGTCGCCTCCGTAGGTGGCGTCGTTGAACAGGGGGTGGCCGGTATGCTGAAAGTGGGCCCGGATCTGGTGGGTCCGTCCTGTCTCCAGCCGGCACTCCACCAGGCTCACATAGCCGAAGCGCTCCAGCACCCGGTAATGGGTGACCGCCGGCTTGCCGTAAGCCCCGTCGGGAAAGACGTCCATCACCTTGCGGTTCTTGAGGCTGCGGCCAATGTGTCCGGTGATGGTCCCTTCCGCCTCCTTCAGGTCTCCCCAGACCAGGGCGTGGTAGATGCGGCGGATGCTGCGGTCGAAGAACATTTTTGCCAGGCGCGTCTGCGCCAGCTCGGTCTTGGCCACCACCATGATGCCCGAGGTGTCCTTGTCGAGGCGGTGCACCAGCCCCGGCTTGACGTCCTCCCGGTCGCGGCGGGGCAGGTGCCCGAAATGGTGCAGCAAGGCGTTGACCAGCGTGCCGGTGTAGTTGCCGTAGCCGGGGTGGACCACCATGCCGGCTTCCTTGTTGACGATCACGATGTGCCCGTCCTCATACAGGACCTCCACCGGGATGTCTTCGGGCAGCAACTCGACCTCCCGGGGCGGGTAGGCCATGACGATGCTCACCTCGTCAAGGGGTTTCACCTTGTAGTTGGGCTTCACCGCCTGTCCGTTCACCAGGATGTTGCCGGCCCGGGCGGCCACCTGGATCTTGTTGCGGCTGGTGTTCTCCAGGCGGGCAAACAGGAACTTGTCGATGCGGAGCAGGCCCTGCCCCTTGTCCGCCACGAAACGGTGGTGCTCAAAGAGTTCCTGCTCTTCCTGCCCGTCCTGTTCGTCTTCCGGTTCAGGGTAATGCCCTTCTTTATTCATGGGAAATGGGTTTACCGGGCAACGACAAAGCGGACCACCCCGCTCTGCCTGCTCACGGCATGGGTGATGCGCAGGATGTAGACCCCGTTGCTGAATGATTCGAGCGGGAGGGTGGGGGTGTAGTCCCCGCGGAAGACCATCCTGCCGTACAGGTCGAAGGCTTCCATGCGGTAGAGGCCGTCATCCTCCTCCCCGGCTCCCAGGCTGACCCTCAAATAATTTCCGCCGGCGGGGTTGGGGTATACGCTCAGGGGCAGCTGGCTGCCGGGTTCAGTGGCTGTGGTGGGTAGGCGGGGCGCGCCCATCACCGGACGGATCATCAGGGCCCCGGGGTAAATCGAGGGCATCCATTCCCCCTGCACATTATAGAACAGCTTGTCGCTGGCATCCCGGCTCCAGTCGAAGCCGATGCTGAGGAAGTCCGGGATGTCGATGCGCCCCTGCTGGGCCAGTCCGACGTAAAAGGTCTCCGGCACCGGCACGGCCTGGTCCAGCACATAGGTGACAAAGGCATTGAGTCCGTCTGCATAGTCGGACAGCACGACCTCCTCCGACTGGTAGAGGATGATTTCCTCCGGATGAAGGCTTTCCCAGACGGTGAAACGGAAAGCCCGGTCTTTGTTCTGGCTGCCGATGGTGCGGTTGAAGTAGATCTGGACGGCTCCCAGCTCATCGGCCTTGCTGCCTGTGAAACGGTAGGCCAGGCGGGGGTTCCACCCGGTCAGGCCGTAGCCTTGTTCGGGCACCCCGTCGTCGTAGGCGAAATGGTTGTCGAAGTGCTGGCGGTAGACCAGGGTGTCGTTGCGGGGGCGGTCGTCACCGGCCGCGCCGGCGCGCACCACATGCACGATATCGAAATGCCGTTTCTCCGCCGGCGCAGTGGGCAGGGGGTTGGGGATCACGATCGGACGGGCATGGGGCTGGTAGGCCTGGTAGCCATGCGTGCTGAAGGGTTGGAGGTTCCAGGTGCCGCCCGAATAGTTGCGCACGATCTGGCCGGCCTCATCCCGGATGAAGTAGCGGTAGGAGTATGGGTAGACGGTATTGTCCAGGTTGGTGATCAGCATCTCGAAGTCCTCCCGCAGGTGTTGCTGGGGATTGAGGATGTAGTGCGACCAGGGCATGGCCGAGTACTCGCGCAGCAGCGACTGGGCGGGGCCCGCAAAGGCGATGTCGTAATCGCTTTCCTCCTGGCGGCGGCGGTTATGTCCGAGCGTCACATAGTCGACATGCCAGACAGCGCGCGACGAAGCCAGGTTGTCCAGGCTCTGTCCGGAAGAAGGGGGGTAGCTGAGCATGGCCGTGAACCGGAAGCGGAAATCCTTGCGGAAATAGACCGGGTCGGTGACGGGCAGGGCCACCCGGCGGAACCAGGGGAATGTATCCGACGAGAACTCACTGAGACTCATGCCTTCCGTTTCCCATACAGTCTCCCAGAGGTCTTCCACCCAGACCACTTCGCCTTCCCCGTCCAGGTCCCAGTAGCCCGGGGTGTGCAGAAACTCCAGTTTCAGGGCGTCATCGGGGGTGGGCGGACCGCTCCTTCCCTGTGGCTGGTAAAAAAAGCTGATGATGACCGAGTCGGCCGGGCTGAGGGCACGGGCTGAAGGAATCATTACCGAATCGAGCCGGATGGGCTGGGAAGTGAGGCGGTCGGCCACGTAAGGGGTATTGGTCGGCTCGATATGCGGGTACATCTGCCCGTGTTCGTCCAGGGCGTCGAAGGTGGCCGTGCCCCAGGTGCGCGGATGTATGGCGAAGCTGTTGTTGACAAACACCTGCCGGTCGGCCCACAGGCGGCTGTCGGGATAGGGCCCCTGGTAGGAGAAGTCATCCCAGAAGGGCAGGCTGAGTGCAGTGGGCTGTTCCCCTGACTTGTGGGGCAGCGGCAGGGCCTCCTTTACCGGATTGGCCTCCAGCGGGAGGAGCACCTCCTGGGCCCATGCGGGAATGGCCGGGACCGCGAGAAGCAGGAAAATACAGGCTATAAGTCTTTGGGTCATTCGTTTCGGATTTCTTGTCGGATGGGACCGAAGGTGGCTGCTCCCCTGTCAGAGGTTGTCCAGCTCAAAGGCTTCCACCGGCCGGTACCAGATGTTGATCTTTTCGTTCTTGCGGACCATGGCGTCCTCCTCGTACTCGGGCTCCTGCCGGAAAACGCGGGCATCCCGCAGGCTGACGCCTTCCTCGAAGACTTCCTCCCCCAGCTCCAGCCCAAAGGCCTCCAGGGTCTGGCGCACCTCTTCGGGCGTCTTGCCAAACAGCAGGGGGACGGGCACGGTGAGCAGCTCCTCCAGGTAGGCTTCGAAATCGAACACATCCGGAGAGCGGTAGTAGAGGTCGACCGTGCTGCCGGCCTGCAGGTAGTGGTTGCGGCCCACCGGGTCGGGCTGCATGCGGTAGACGCGGACATCTTCCCCTTCCTCGTCCAGGTAGAATTCGTTGCCGACATTCAGGGTGGCTGCATTGAGTTCTTGTATGGCCTCCCGCCTGGGCAGGCCCACCAGCATGGGCACCATCACGATGTTCTCGCCCAGGCCCTCGCCCAGCACCAGGTCGATGGGGGTGCCCTTCTCCACCAGGGTGCCCGGCTCGATCGCCCCGCCCTGGTATTTCTGTTGCAGGACGGCATTGCGGGCGATGTCCGGGCGGTATTCCAGCACCCCGAGCTGCAGCCCGTAGGTTTCCAGGCGGGTGACCGCCTGCCTGTAGGACAGGTCCGTCAGGTCGGGCATGGGGACCATCTCGGGCATCATGGCCACGGTGGTCAGGTAAATGGTGCGGTTGCGCTTCACCTCCGTGCCGGCCAGCGGGTCCTGGGAGGAGACGCTTCCCTTTTCCCGGGTGTCGTCGAAGATGGAGTCGTTGATGACATAGCGCAGGCGGTGCTCCCGGATCAGGGCCCTGGCCTCGGCTTCCTGCAGGCCTTCCAGTGCGGGTACCGCCACGGTGCGGCCGTGGTGGGTGTACAGGTCGAGCAGTCTGAGGGCGCCCCACAACAGGAACACCCCCAGGGCGATTGCATAGACCAGGTGTTGCAGAAACTGCCGGGTCCGTATGAAGTCCAGTAAACGCATACCCAAAAGTACAAAATAATGTCCGGGCCCGCCCGGGAAATCCCATCATTCAACTAACGAATTTATCGGGCGTTTATGGTATGTAGGCGTTTTTTTTTTAAGTTTGCCCGGAGGGGTCCCGGGCCTGTCCGACGAAACCAATGAACAAGATTCCCTGCATGCACAAGAACATTGCCCTGGTTGCCGGAGGGGACTCCGGAGAATACGTGATCTCGGTCGAAAGCGCCCGGATGATCAAAAGAAATATGGATCCCTCCCGTTACAGGGTGTATACCATCCTGATCAGAGGACCCGAATGGGTCTGGCTGCGGGAGGACAGCACCACGGCGGCGGTCGACAAAAACGACTTTTCCATCCTGGACGGGGGGGAGAAACTGCGGTTCGACTGCGCCTTCATCACGATCCACGGCACCCCCGGGGAGGACGGCAAACTGCAGGGCTATTTCGAGATGATGGGCATTCCGTTCACCACGGCGGGACTGCTCCCTTCGGCCCTGACCTTCAACAAATACTTCTGCAACATCCTGGCCGCCCATTTCGGGATGCCGGTGGCGCGCTCGGCCAAGTTTTCGCGCGGCCAGTCCCTGGATGAGGCCCAGGTGCTGTCGAAGGTGTCCCTGCCCGTTTTTGTGAAACCCAACAAGGGAGGATCCAGCCTGGGCACGAACTTCGTGAGGGAGGCCTCCGGGCTGATGCCCGCCATCCGTCAGGCCCTGGATTGCGATGACGAGGTGTACGTGGAGGAGTACATCCGGGGCACCGAGCTGACCTGCGGGGTGTTTCGCCACAGGGGAGAGGTACTGGCCCTGCCGGTGACCGAGATCATCAGCAAGACGGGGGCGCAGTTTTTTGATTTCGAGGCCAAGTACACCAAGGGGGCGGCCGACGAGATCACCCCGGCCCGCATCCCGGAGGAGCTGACCCGGCAAGTGCAGCAGACCACGGCCCGGCTTTACCGCCAATTCGAGATGAAAGGGCTGGCGCGCATCGATTATATTTATAACGGGGAGCGTCTGTACTTCCTGGAGATCAACGTGACGCCCGGCATGGCCGAAACCAGCATCGTGCCGCAGCAGGCGGCCGTGGCGGGCATCCCCGTAATGGAGCTGTTCAGCAGCCTGATAGAGGAGGCCCTGGCGGGCCGGACCGGGACTGCTCCCGGGAAATAAGCCCCCTCTCCCTGAGGAATCCTGCGAGTTTCTCCAACGCCCGGCCGCGGTGGCTGATGGTGTTTTTCAGCGTTTCGTCCATCTCTGAAAACCGCTGATCGAATCCATCGGGCAGGAAGACCGGGTCGTAGCCGAAGCCGCGCCCTCCTGCCGGCTCCCGGGTGATCTGTCCCCGCACTTCTCCTTCAAACAAGAATTCTTCCCCATTGAGGATCAGGGCGATGACCGCCCGGAAGCGGGCCTTGCGGTTTTCCTGTCCATGCAACAGCTCCAGCAGTTTGAGGATGTTGTCGCGGGCACTGCCGCCGGGCCCGGCAAAGCGGGCCGACCGCACCCCGGGCGCCCCGCCCAGGGCGTCCACCTCCAGCCCGGAGTCGTCCGAAAAGCAATCGATCCCCAGGCGCGCGTGCACATGGCGCGCCTTGGCCAGGGCGTTTTCCTCCAGGGTGTCGAAAGGTTCGGGGATCTCCTCCGTCAGGCCGGCCCCGGCCAGGGAGGACACAGTCAGGTCCGGTCCCAGGATCGCGCGGACCTCCGTCAGCTTGTGGGGGTTGTTGCTGGCGAACAGCAGCCGTGTCTTCATTTCAGCTCCACCAGCACGAAATTCTTGGGCACCTTGTCGCCCACCTTCACATGCACTTTCTTCACCGTGCCGCCGGCCGGGGCGATGAGCACGTTCTTCATCTTCATGGCTTCCAGGATGCAGAGCCTGCTCCCTTCTTCCACCACCTCGCCCTTTTTCACGAACACCTCCTGGATGTTCCCGGGCATGAAGGACGTGATTTTTTTGGGGTCCCTGGGCTGGTAGGGCTTGCGGCCGAGGTGCATCTTGTTCAGCAGGGTTTCGTACTCCGCATCGTCAACGACCAGCCGGGCATATTCAGGTTTCTGTGTTTTCCTGCTCATGGATTCGGACTTGTTAAAACGGGGGGATCCCGTGTTTCTTCTGTGGGACGAGCTGGGACTTCTGGGAGGAGATGTCCATGGCGTGGATCAGGAAGCGGCGCGTTTCCGAGGGTTCGATCACGGCGTCGATATACCCGTGTGCGGCCGCCACGTATGGGTTGGCAAACTTCTTCTTGTATTCGTCCACCTTCTTCTGCCGGGTCTCTTCCGGGTTTTTGGATTGGAGGATCTCCTGGCGGAAGATGATGTTGGCGGCCCCTTCGGGTCCCATGACCGCAATTTCGGCGGTCGGCCAGGCGAAGACAAAATCGGCCTTCAGGTGCCGTGAACACATGGCGATGTACCCACCCCCGTATGCCTTGCGCAGGATGACTGTCAGTTTGGGCACCGTGGCCTCGCTGTAGGAATAAAGGATCTTGGCCCCGTGCCGGATCACCCCGGCATGTTCCTGGTCGATCCCGGGCAGGTAGCCCGGCAGGTCGACCAGGGTGACCAGCGGGATATTGAAGGCGTCGCAGTACCGGATGAACCGGGCCGCCTTGTCGGAGGAGTCCACATCGAGGACCCCGGCCAGCACCAGCGGCTGGTTGGCCACGAAGCCCACGGTTTCCCCGTTGAGGCGCCCGAAGCCGATCACCATATTGGCGGCAAACAGCTCCATGACCTCGAAGAAGTCGCTGTCGTCGCTGATGGCGCGGATCACGTCCCGGACATCATAGGGTTCCCTCGGATCGGTCGGGATGATATGGTCGATGCGGTATTGACGGAGTTTGGGCGTCTTTTTGGGGAAGGCGGCCGCTTTCCGCTGGTTGTTCCAGGGGATGTAGGACACCAGCTTCTTGATCATCTGGAAGCATTCCGCCTCGCTCTCGGCGAAGAAATGGGCGTTGCCGGTGATCTCCGAATGCACCCGGGCGCCTCCCAGCTCCTCCATGCTGATCTCCTCCCCCAGCACGGACTTGATGACCTCCGGTCCGGTGATGAACATCTTGGAGATCTTGTCCACCACGAACACGAAGTCGGTCAGGGCAGGGGAGTAAACCGCCCCTCCCGCACAGGGTCCCAGGATCACGGAGATCTGCGGGATCACGCCCGAAGCCTGCGTATTGCGGAAGAATATCTCCCCGTATCCGGCCAGGGAATTCACTCCCTCCTGGATGCGGGCGCCCCCGGAATCGTTGATGCCGATGATCGGGATCTTTAGGTTCATGGCATGGTCCATGATCTTGCCGATCTTGCGGGCGTGCATCAGCCCGAGGGATCCGCCGGCCACGGTGAAGTCCTGCGCATAGATGCACACCGGATGCCCGTTGATGGTCCCGGTGCCGGTGATGACCCCGTCGCCGGGCAGGTGTTTCTTGTCCATGTCGAAATCCTTGGCGGCATGTTCCACGAACAGGTCATACTCGTGAAAGGAATTCGGGTCGAGCAACGACACAATGCGTTCCCGGGCCGTCATCTTGCCCATGGCCACCTGTTTTTCGATGGCTTTGGCGCCGCCTCCCTGTAAAGCACCCTGCATCCGCTTCTTCAGGTCGAGGGTCTTCTGTTTAATTGACATAGCTTCCGTTTGTTATGAAAAAACCCCCAAAAGTAAAGAAAAAAAAGCGAAAGAAGGGCCGGTTTGCGGGGATCAATTTGTCCGCACCCTCCGGGGCCGGCCGCGGGACACGGGGGGATTTTGGATAAACCCACCGGAACGGTTTTCCGGCAGCCGCTTGGATGGGACAAAACCCGGGGAGGGGGAATTAAACTTTTGTTTGAGTCTTTGGCCCGTGTTTTGATGGATAACCCCAGGTGGGGAACCTGGTCCTTCGGGGAGGTGTCCGGGACCCCGCCTTGGCATTTTTTTGTACATTTACGGGATGTTTCTGGTCGTATAGCCCGGATGAGCTTGAGCCATTTATATTCTTTTTTCCGTCGGATGTTCCGGTGCTTTCCGCTGCTGTGGGCCCCCATGCTCCTGGCCGCCGGCACCCTCATGGCACAGCCCGGCGGAATCACCCCGTGGCAGGCTCCCGGGTCCGGTCCGGAGCCAGGCAGGAGAGCCCCTTCCCTCTGGCAGGCGGAGGACCCGGTGGTCCGTGACAGGGAAGGGCTGCTGCAACTGGCAGACTCCCTGTCGGCCGTGTTCCAGGAGGCCCAACGGCAATCGGTGGAAAAAGCCCTGCAGCTGGGCCTGGAAGCCCGGTTCACCACCCGCGAGGGGGTGCGCTACGCCTTGCAGCGAGTGGAAGACGGACTGCCATACTATTATTACACGCTGAATGCCGGAGGGGCGGTGACTTCGGCCACCCGGGAGCTTTATCCCGGGGGCGCCAACCGGCTGTTTCTCACCGGCAGGGGTCTGTCTGCCGGCATGTGGGATGCCGGCAGCGTGTATCCGGCCCATCCCGAGCTCTCGGGCAAGGTGGAGAACCGGGACCCCCTGACCGGCTATGACGGCCACGCCACGCATGTGGCCGGGACGCTGGTGGCCCGGGGCCTCCGCGAACAGGCAAGGGGCATGGCTTACGAAGGCAGGATCCTGGCGTACGACTGGGAGAACGACCTGGGTGAGATGGCCACGGAGGCGGCCCGGGGCATGCTTCTTTCCAACCACAGCTATGGAACGCCCCTTGGCTGGGACCTGCAGGACGGGCAGTGGCGCTGGATGGGCCCCACCGGGGCCGATGAGGATTACCGTTTCGGTTTCTATTCCAGCGTGAGCCGGGCCATCGACCAGATCGCCTATTCTGCACCCTACTACCTGCCTGTATGGGCCGCCGGCAACGACCGGGATGATGCCGGGGATAACAGCCGTCCCCCCGACGGGCCTTTCGATACGATCGGTCCCGAGGCCCTTTCAAAGAACGTGCTCACGGTGGGGGCCGTCAACGGCATTCCGGAAGGATATGCCAGACCCGAAGATGTGGTGATGACACCGTTCAGCAGCTGGGGGCCGACCGACGACGGGCGCATAAAGCCCGACCTGGTCACCAAGGGGCGTTCGGTTTTGTCGACTTACCTGGGCGACCAGTACGTAAGCAGCAGCGGCACCTCCATGGCCGCACCCATCGTGGCCGGCTCGCTCCTGCTTATCCAGGAGTTGTACCATGGAATGACCGGTGGCAGCTACCTCAGGGCCGCCTCCCTCAAGGGACTGGCCATCCATACGGCCCGCCAGGCCGGTGCAGGTCCGGGTCCCGATTATGCCTTCGGATGGGGGCTGCTGGATGCGAGCCGGATGGCGGGTTTCCTGACCCGGCTGGCGGATGGCAAGGGGTATTTCCTGGAGGGCAGCCTGGTCAACAACCAGGTGTTCGAGTATTCATTCACCCTTGCGGGGGAAGAGCCACTGACCGCCACCCTGGCCTGGACGGATGTGCCGGGCACCCCGGTGGCGGCCCAGCTGAACCCCGCCGACCGGATGCTGGTCAACGACCTCGACATGCGGGTCATTCATGAAGGGGGGGAGGTGTACCTGCCATGGGTGCTGGATCCGGATTCCCCTGCAGCCCCTGCCGGGCGGGGTGACAACTTCAGGGACAATGCAGAAAAGATCTTCATTGAAAGCCCTCCGGCGGGCAATTACCGTTTGGTAATCAACCATAAAAGCAATCTAATCGGGGGCAAGCAGGATTTTTCCCTGTTTGTCCAGGAAGGGGACCCGGGTCCGCGCACCAGCTATTACTGGGTCGGCAGCAACGGGCAGTGGCACGATCCCTCGAAATGGTCGCTCAGCAGCGGGGGCGAGCCGGCCGGCGTGGTGCCCGGACCGGACGACCATGTGGTGCTCGACCGGCATTCCTTCTCCCAGGAGAACCAGCTGCTGACGCTTCTAGCCGATGTGGCCTGCCATACCCTGACGGTGACGGCAGGGGCGCAGGGACTGGTCAACATGAACGGCCGCACCCTGTCTCTTTCCGGCTCCCTGTATGCAGAAAGGGGCTTCTTCGACCCCGGCGGACCCGGGATGCTGCGTTTTGAGGGGACCCGCAAGGACGCCTATGTATATTTCGAGGACCCTGGCAAGGCATCTTCCGCCCCGGTCAGCCTGGTGTTCGACCATCCCGCGGGCAGGTGGCGGCTGCTCTCCTCCCTGGCGGCCGACCGTCTGGTGCTCCGGGCCGGGGAGGTGGTCATGGAAGATGTCGCCCTGCAGCTCAGGGAACTCCTCGTGGAAGACAATACTTTACATAAAGTGTTGAATATGAGGTCTTCCAGGCTTTATGACCTGGAGCAGGTGTATTTTCCGGACCGTGACTTCCTCCTGATGGCTGGAAAGGCATCTTTCCGTTTTGGTGAGGAGGAAGCGGAGCACCCGGTGGAGGGGGCGTTCAACACGGGGGGTGTCATGATCCACTCCCTGGTCAACCATGCCCGGCTGGAGGTCCGTGGGCGCCTCCTGCTGCACGAACTGTTCAATGACGGGCCTTTGGGGCTGTATGATGATCTGGAGGCGGATGACCTTATGTTCACGGGAAGGGCTGCCTTCACCCTGTTCGGGGAATCCGGGATCTTGGTGGGAGATATATTTTCCGGCTATGGAACACCGGACAGGCTGGTGCCTTTCGAGGGTGCCGGGGAGGAGAATGCCATTCATTCCAGGACCGGCCGGGTGTTCTGCCTGGACTATCTCTCGGTGCACAGGCTGCATGCCATCGGACCTGCCCTTTTCAATGCCGGGGAAAACAGTACGGTCAGCCAGTCGTACGGCTGGCTGCAGATGGATTGCGGGGACATCCTGTTCGCGGATTTTGAGGTGACCTCCCCCTGCCGCAACAGCTGGACCTTTTTTCATGACCGGAGCAGTGGTCCCGTGGAACAATGGCTCTGGCAGTTCGATACGCTGGGTGGTTCGGAAGAACAGTCTCCGGTATTTACCTTTCCGGATACAGGCGCCTATCAGGTCCGGCTTGCGGTCAGCGCCGGTGACAGGTTGCATGAAACCACCAGGTCCCTGCAGGTAGTGGAGAACCCCTTGCCCCGGCCGGAGATCTTCCTGTCGGGCAATACCTTGTTTGTCGATGTGGAAGCCGCTTTTTACCAGTGGTTCCGTGACGGCCATCCGATCGACGGGGCGACGGGCAGGACCTACCATAATGAAGGCGGACAAACAGGGGTATACCAGGTGCTCATTGGCGATGAATTCTGCAACCGGCCTTCCATCAATGAGATCCCGGTGTCGGCCGGCAGTCCCCATCCGACGGAAAAAAGCCTGTTAATTTATCCCAACCCGGCGCGTGAACAGGTGAGGGTCAGCCTGGGAACGCCCATTCACTGGCTGGAGGTGTTTGATATGCTGGGGCGGCCCCTGTTCCGGCAGGAAGGAGACACCGGCAGCGTGCTGCTGGATGTGGGGGGGGTGCCCCAGGGGATTTACCTGCTGAGGGTATATGACGGGCAGCGCCTGCACCACGGCAGGATCAGGGTCTATTAGGGTGGAATGGAATTTGTTTATAATTTTGGCGTCGGTTTTATCCATGGTTTTTTAATGCGAATCGTTTTATGATGAATAAAAATTTTTTCCGGATGGGGCTTATTGTGGCCCTGTCCCTGATCCAGGTGCAGTGCACAAAGATTGAACGCGAGGATCCCGTGATCGCGGAAGAGGAGCTGCGCAACAAGCTGACGTTGTCCCAATACTACAACGCCATGTACCTGGGCAGTGACTTTGCCCGCTTCCCGCTCATGTGGATGCAGCAATTGTCGGGGGTTAGGGGATCCCACCTCCAGGTGGAGAATTACAATCCCGTCATGGCCCATTTCGATGACACCTGGCAGCTGTTTTACTTCAACCTTGTCCGGGAGATGAGCCTGCTGGAATACTATGCCGTTGAGCTCAACGCCCCGCGATTCAGCGGGATGGGCCTGGCCATGCAGGCCTGGATGTTCGGTCTGGTCACCGATGCCTGGGGGGATGTGCCTTTTTCTGAGGCATACAAATACCATGGCATGGGAAGCAACCCGGTATATGACGGACAGGAGGCGGTCTACAACGCCATTTTCAAAACCCTGGACGACAGCATGGAGATGCTGGAAACGCCCGTGGAAGGTACCCTGGTTCCCCGCCCGTCCGACGACTTCTATTATGAAGGGGATGTGGAAAAATGGAAGAAGTTCGTGCGTTTTCTGAGGTTGCGCCACACCCTCCGGCTAAATCATCTGTCAGGCGATTACTCCGGGGCCCTGGCCCTGGTCCAGGCGGGGGGGATGTTCGAATCGGTGGCGGACGACCTGGTGTTCCCTTTTGCCAACATGGCCGAACTGGAAAATCCGTGGTACCTGTTTGATTATGCGATCGGCAACACCCGGGTGGGTGCTTTTCTGGTGGACCGGCTCCAGGCCACGGACGACCCCCGGCTGGGTAAGTACGTCAGGCTGACCACCCAGAATGAACGGATCGGGGCGGCTCCCGGCTCCGAGAACCTCAATGCATCCCGGATCGCCAACTCAGGAGGCACCATCGGCAGCCAGAATGCCGGGCTGACAATGGCCGGGTACAGCGAACAGAAGTTCATTGAAGCGGAAGTGTACCACCGCATGGGCATGCCGGCCCAGGCCGATGCGGCCTATGCAGCCGCCGTGATCGCTTCCCTGGAGATGCACCAGGCCCGCAACGCCCAGTGGGAGGAGGAACACGCCCTGCGGGAGCAGGTTAGCCTGGAGGACATCATGACCGCCAAATACGTTGCCCTGTTTTTGAATCCGGAGGTGTGGACCGACTGGAGGCGGACGGGCTACCCGGTATTTGAAACCGTCCCGCCCGCCAACCAGAACGGGGACCTCGTTCCGCGCCGGCTCCTGTATCCGGCCTTCGAGGAGCAGAACAACCCGGTCAATTTCCCCCTGAATGTGGACATCAACACCCGTGTGTGGTGGGACCGGGTGGAGTGATTGAGGGCTAGGCCGTAAGCCGGTCCCTGCACGGAGGCTGCTTCAGAACCTAAGGTCATACAGGCCAGGGTTTTGAGGCAGTCTCCGTTTTTTATATGCCCGGCTCTCTATATAAAAATATATTATATAGCCAAAAGAATTAATATATTTTAACAGTATGTTAACTTTTTTTTTACATTTGCTTGATTTGGATTGGGCTCGTTTTCCAACCAAGGTGAACCATCCTTTCTTTAACAAAAACCAAAAAAAACATGAAGCGAATCCTGATTCTGTTTGGGATGATCCTCTTTATGGGGACGTCCTTGTTTGGACAACAGATCCGGGTGACCGGCGTCGTGACAGACCTTGAGGACGGGTCCACGCTGCCCGGTGTCACCGTGATTGTCCAGGGAACCACCATCGGTGCCATCACCGATGCCAACGGGAGGTACGAGATCAATGTGGCGGCCGACGGCACGCTGGTCTTCTCGTTCGTAGGCCTCCGGACCGTTTCGATCCCCGTGGGCGGGCGGACGGTCATCAATGTGGCCCTTGAGAGGGACGTGTATTCCGTGGAAGAATTCGTCGTGGTGGGCTATGGTGTACAGCAACGCCGCGACATTTCCGGTGCGGTATCCACCGTGCGCGGGGAGTCCATCCGGGCCATCCCCGTCCAGACTTTTGAGCAGGCCCTGCAGGGGAAAGCCGCCGGGGTGAACATCACCATCCCGAATGCCGTCCTGGGGAACCCCCCGGTGATCCGGGTCCGCGGGTTCAATTCCATCTCCGGCAGTTCCTATCCGCTGGTGGTGGTGGACGGGGTTCCGGTCTTTACCGGAGACCTCAGCCGGTCCGGCGCCGCCCTGAACGTGCTGGGGGACATCAACCCGTCCGACATTGAGTCCATTGAGATCCTAAAGGACGCCTCCGCCACGGCCATCTACGGGTCCAGGGCCGCCAACGGGGTCGTGCTGGTAACCACCCGGCAGGGGATGCCCGGGCAGACCCAGGTGACCTACGATGCCTCCTTCGGGGTGACCAGCGCCAGCCGCCTCTACGAGATGATGAATGCCGAGCAGTTCGTGGAACACAAGAACATGGCCCGGGCCAATGTCGGACTGGGGCCTGCTTACTTTCTGAACTACGATCCCGATGGCAACCTCATCGACACCGACTGGAACGATGTGATCTACCGCACGGGGCTGCAGCACAACCACTCCCTGAACTTCACGGGGGCCACCCAGCGGACGCGCTATTTTGCTTCCGTCGGTTACGCCTTCAACGAGGGGATCATCCGGACCAACGATTACGAGCGCAAGAGCGCCCGCCTGAATGTGGACCACAAGCTGACGGACTTTCTGGATGTGAGCGCCAACTTCTCCTACACAAACTCCTTCTCCCATGCCCCGAACACGGGCTCCCTGGCCGGAGGCAACTTCTCCACGGCGGGGGTCGGCCGCATCGCCTTCCTCTATGCGCCCATCGTGCCGCAGTATGTATACGAGAACAATGGCTGGCCCACCAAGGACGACCCGAATAAGTTCTACAATATTTCCGGGGCCCTGATCGGCACCCTCAACAACACCCAGGGCGTGGGCTTCTTCCACCCGAACTTCCTGTTCGATTACAACAACCAGACGGCCGAATCCGACCGCATCGTGGGCAACGTGGCCGCCAATGTGACGTTCATGCCCGGACTGGTGTTCCGTACCGTGTTCGGGCTGGACAACAGCGCGCTGGAGTCACGCATCTTCTACGATCCGCGCCACGGTGACGGTACCTCCCGCAACGGGGATGCCATCAACTATTTCGACCGCCGCAACCGCTGGAACTGGACCAACACCCTGAATTACATAACCACCATCAGCGACCGGCTGAACCTGAACGCCCTGATCGGCGCCGAGGAGCAGTACACCCAGTTCGATGGCTGGAACGGCTGGCGGCAGAACATTGCCGACCCCTTCTTCACCAACTACCAGGGCAGCTTCACCACCACGGTGGTCGATGGGGGCGGACTCCTGAAAGCCGAAAACTATTTCATCTCCTTCTTCGGCCGTTTGAACATGAACTTCGACCGGAAGTACTACTTCGAAGTGAGCGGTCGAAGGGACGGTTTTTCCGGCCTGGGTCCGGACGCCAAGTACGGGAATTTCGGGGGTGCCTCCATCATGTGGAACATTGCCCGGGAGGATTTTATGACGGCCAGCGCCCTGGGCGATATTTTCTCCGACCTGCGCATCAAGGCCAGTTACGGCCGCGTGGGGAACATTTCCGGGATCGCCAATTACGGTTCCCTCTCGCTATACGGGGCCGGTGTATATAATGACAACCCGACCCTGTTCTTCTCCCAGGCCGGCAACCCCGACCTGGCATGGGAGGCATCCAGCAAATACGATGCGGGGATCGCTTTCGGACTGTTCAATGACCGCATTCAGGTTGACTTCAACTACTATTACAACCTGATCGATGACCTCATCCTGAATGTGCCGCAGGCCCCCTCCAAGGGGATTCCGGGCAACTCAATCCCGGCCAACGTGGGCTCCATGTACAATACGGGCCTGGAATTCACCCTGACCAGCTACAACCTGCAGACCGACCGGTTCTCCTGGACCAGCACCCTGAATCTCAGTACCCTGAAGAATGAGGTCACGGCACTGGCTCCCGGGGTGGATGAGATCCTGGGGGTCACCTCCCTGGAAACCACCAACCGCACCGTGGTAGGGCAGCCCATCGGCAGCATCTGGGGGGTGCGGACCGACGGGGTGGATCCTGCCACCGGCAGGAGGATCTTCCTCAATGCCAATGGGCAACAGGTGTTTTACGACCATTCCGCACCGGCCGCCTCCCGGTGGACGCTGGCCGACGGCACGACCCACCGCGCCATCAACATCACCGACGACGGAACCGTGCTCGGCAGTCCCATACCGCGTTTTTACGGGGGGCTGGACAACACCCTGACCTACGGGAATTTTGACATGACTGTGAGCCTCACCTTTGCCACCGGTTTCTACATTTATAACGGCTCCAAAGCAGGGCTGAGGGACCAGCGTACCTGGAACAATACCAAGGAGGTGTATGAGAAAGCCTGGAAACAGCCCGGCGACATCACCGACATTCCCAAGCCCATTTGGGGGGACAACGTGTCCAACGGTTCCACCATGGTGCAGTCCCAGAATGTGGAAAAAGCAGATTTCCTCAAGGTGCGCAACCTGGGGATCGGCTACCGCCTGGAGAATGATTTCCTGAGGAGCGCCGGTGTCAGAAGTGTCCGCCTGCATGTGCAGATGTTCAATGTCCTGACCCTGACAGGCTACGAAGGAGCCGATCCGGAGATCTCCTCCATGGGTGACTCCAACCTGGCTCCCGGGGTGGACAGGAACACCGTACCCCAGGCAAGGACCCTATCCTTCGGCCTCAATGTCACCTTTTAATTCACGTAAAAGCTCAGAAGCATGAAAAATAAATTCAAAATATTCATGATCGTTGTCCTGGCTGCGTTCACCCTGAACGCCTGCTTCGATGAATACCTCGAGCCGGTGCCGTCGACGGCGATCTCGGACCTGACCGCCTTCGATACGAAGGACCGCATCGTGGCCCAGGTCAACGCCATGTACACGTCCGTGAAAAGCGGGCAATATCTTGGAGGACGGTATATCGTTTACAGCGACATCCGCGGGGACGACTTCCTGAACCTCCGGTCCAACGGGGTGACCGGCTACCAGACCTGGCAGCACAATATGGCCCCGTCTACCAACGAAGTCATCAACCTCTGGGGGGCATGCTATGCCGCCATCAACCGCATCAATGTGTTCCTGGAGGGCCTCGAGAATGCCAAACAGGACCCGGTCCGCTCTTCCCTGCTGACCGAGGCGGAGTTCAACCAGTTCCGGGGGGAGGCCCTGGCCCTGAGGGGGATGATCTATTTCGACATGTCCCAGTTGTATGCCAAGCCCTACAACCAGGATCCCAGTGCCCTGGGCATGATCCTCCGCCTCAAGGCTGAACGCACCGCGGCCGACAACGACCTGGCGCGCAGCACCGTGGGGGAAACCTACACCCAGATCCTGGCCGACCTGAACGCGGCCGAGCCCCTGCTGCCCCTGGCCCATGGCGCCGGCACCGGCAACACGGTGCTTAATGTGACCCGCATGCAGCGCAATACGGTCATCGCCCTGAAGTCGCGCGTATACCTGCACATGAACAACTACCAGGCCGCACTGGCCGAGGGCAACAAGATCGTGCCGGCCGGCGCCCCGTTTGTGAACGGGAACGGGGGGGTGGCCTACGCCCTGAACCCCGTGTTTGAAGGCATCTTTGAGGCTCCTTACATCTCCCCGGAGTCCATCTTTTCCATCCCCATGCTCGGCACCGAACTGCCCGGCACCCAGAACCAGCTGGGCTACTACTTCAGCGGGGGCAGCGGAGGAAACCAGGAATACCCCCTGAATCCCAGCGGACCCGCCTGGTCGAACTACACCGCCTTCCCGGAATCGGATGCCCGCAGGCAGATCGTTTCGGTGGTGGCCGTGGCCGGGGTGAATTACACCTTCCTGGAAAAATACCCGGCATTTCCCCACGTGGATTATGTACCGGTGATGCGTTATGCTGAGGTGTTGCTGAATGTGGCCGAAGCCGAAGCCCGGGTGAACGGGGTGAATAGCCGTGCCGTGGCCCTGCTCAATGCGGTGCACCAGCGGTCCAACCCGGACAAGGCCTATACGGTGGCCGATTTTGCCAGTGCCAATGCCTTTGTCGACCGGGTCATGCTGGAACGCAACATGGAATTTCTGGCCGAAGGCAAACGGAGCTACGACGTGAACCGCAAGGTGGCCGCCTATGGGGCCAAAGGACCCGTGCCGACCATCCCGCCCACTTCCCCGGCCTACATCTGGCCGATCTCTGAAGCCGAAATGAATACCAACCAGCTGGTGGTTCAGAACTAGCCCCCCATTATTTGGTTGGCGTTTTGTTGACAGGGGATCTTCTGTGGTTATGTGCCGCAGAAGATCCCTTTTTTTGGCAGGCCATAAGGATACCGAACGGAATCCTGCAATTATTCTAGTGGGCGATGATCCCGGTTTCGTTGTGCCCGATTTCCTTCATATGGGCCGATGATGCTGTTTTCGGGGGGAGGCTCCCCGGGTCCGGCGTCCGGCCATATTTTGTTTTTTCGGGATCATTCGTTACTTTTGGCAATATTTGTTAAATTTGGAGTTGGATTTTTCCAAATTTTTAACGTTCAATGACCACCTAATCACTATTATCTAACCAAAAACAAACAACATGAAACGAAAATTTTTCGTAGGATTGTTCTTGCTCTCGGTGTTTGCCATGCAGGCATTGGGGCAGGATATTCGCGTGAGAGGTGTCGTCACCGATGCAAGTGACGGCACGACCCTGCCCGGGGTCACGGTGATGGTCAAGGGAACCACCCAGGGAACGCTGACCGACATTTCCGGTCAGTATGAACTGTCGGTGGCCCCCAACGCCACACTGGTCTTCTCCTTCGTGGGGATGACCACCCAGGAGATCCCGGTAAACAACAGGAATGTCATCAACGTGGCCCTGGCCCGGGAGATGGTCGGCCTTGACGAATTCGTCGTGGTCGCCTACGGGATCCAGCGGCGCGAGGCATCCACCGGCGCCGTGTCGGTCCTCCGCGAGGAAGACCTGCGCAACACCCCGGTATCCAGCCCCGAGAGGCTGCTCCAGGGCAAGGTGGCCGGCCTGCAGATGCAGAGCACCACGGGCCAGCCGGGCGCTTCCTCCCAGGTCCGTATCCGCGGGTTCAGCTCCATCAACGCCAGCAACGAACCCCTCTACGTGGTGGACGGTGTGCCGGTGGCTTCCGGTAACTATTCCTACTTTACCTCGACCGGGAACATCATGGCCAGCCTCAACCCCGGCGACATCGAGTCCATCACCGTGCTGAAGGACGCCGCCGCCGCCTCGGTTTACGGCTCGCGTGCCGCCAACGGGGTGATCCTGATCACCACCAAGCGCGGTTCCCGCGGGGATGCCCGTCTGAACTTCCGTCACCGTTCAGGCATGTCCCAGGTAGCCAATGACAACGACTTCCGCTTCATGACCGCGGAAGAGATCTACGGCTACAACCGCCAGGCCATCATCAACTCCGGCATGGATCCGGCCACTTATCCGGAATCCAAGTTCGGCCCCGGCTTCTACGCCAACCCGACCCTGCCGGCCAACGTGCAGACCTTCGACTGGATGGGCGCCGCCTTCCGCGATGCCAACACCCGCGATTATGAACTTTCCGTGAGCGGGGCCAACGAAGCCACCAGCTATTATGCCTCCGGCGGCTACATGAAGCAGGAAGGGATCATGATCGCCACCGGGCTGGAGCGTTATTCCTTCCGCTCGAACTTCGACCAGCGGATCGGCAACCTGATCAACATCGGGACCAACATCAACGCCACCTATACCTATATGGAGGACCGTCCGAACAACTCCATGTACTATGTGAACCCCTTCTGGGCCTCCATCAACATCCTCCCCTGGCACCTGCCTTACAAGGAGGACGGCAGCTATGATTTCCAGATTCCTTCCAACTCCAACACCAACTTCCTCGCTTCTGCCGAACATGACCAGGACTGGGACAAGGCCTATAAAATGCTGGGCTCCGTATATGGGGAGATCACCCCGCTGGAGGGGCTGACCATCCGCACCCAGAACTCCATGGAACTGCTGAGCTCCGAGGGCCGCCGCTGGTGGAGCCCCCTGGCCGACCCCAACGAACTGGGTACCGTCCAGGCTTCCAACCGCCGCCTGAACCGCTACACCACCACCAACACCATCAACTACATGAAGACCTTTGGTGAGTTGCACAACTTCAGGGCGCTCGTCGGACAGGAAGCCTTCCTGCACCAGCTGACCACCCATTACGGGATCGGCTACGAAACGGGCTGGAGGATCCCCTACCTGTCCAACACGACCCAGGAACTTTCCAGGGTGAACTACGGTTTCAGCGAGTACTCCCTCATGTCGTTCTTCGGCATCTTCGACTACAACTTCGACAACAAGTACTTCCTGACCGCCAGTGTGCGCCAGGACGGCAACTCCAAATTCGGCGTGGACAACCGCTGGGCCACCTTCTGGTCGGTCGGCGGTAGCTGGAACCTCCACCGCGAGAACTTCATCCGCCAGATCCCGGCCTTCGACATGCTGAAGCTGCGTGCCAGCTACGGGATCAACGGCAACGACGGGATCGGCAACTACGACCAGTACGGGACCTACGGCTCGGCCAGCTACAACGCCGTGCTGGGGATGAACCCCACCCGCATCGAGAACCGCGGCCTGTCGTGGGAGCTGAACAGCACCTACAACGTGGGCCTCGATTTCGCCCTGTTCAGGAGACTGCAGGGTAGCATCGAGTACTACCACAGGACCACCTCCGACATGTTGCTCGACATGCCGATCTCCCATACTTCCGGTGCCACCTCCTTCCGTATCAATATCGGGGAACTGGTCAACCAGGGGATTGAGGCCAACGCCTCCTATGACATCCTGACCCAGGGACCGGTCATGTGGACCGTGCGCGGGAACATCGCCCGCAACCAGGTCGAGCTGACCGACCTCGGCGGGGAAGAGGAAATCGGGGACGGTTTCTGGAGGAGGTTCCGCCTGGGCGGTGGTTTTTCCGACTACTATGTGTATGACTACATCGGGGTGAACCCCCTGAACGGGATGGCCATCTACAGGGATGCCAATGGAGCCGTCACACAGAGCTTCGCCAACGCCGACAGGGTGTTCCGCGGCAAGATCGAGCCCGACTTCTTCGGCGGCCTCGGCACGGACATCTCCTGGAACGGTTTTACCCTGTCCACCTTCTTTGAATTCAAGATCGGCCACTATGTATACGTCATGGAGAGCCGCTATACCCGCAGCGACGGTTTCAACTGGGGCAGCAACCAGAATGCCTCCCTGCTGGACTACTGGAAAGAGGTCGGCGACATCGCCCCCAACCCCAAGCCCCTGGTCAACAACTCTTCAGGTGCCAACGAATGGGGGACCGGACGTTTCCTCGAGAAAGGGGACTACCTGAGGCTGAAGGACCTGACGCTCAGCTACCAGCTGCCCAGGGCCCTGACCCAGCGTGTGGGCCTTGACAACGCCAGGATCTACCTGAACGCAGTCAACCTTTACACCTGGCACGATGTCAGCTACTGGGATCCCGAGAGGGACGTAACCGGTGGCAACTACATCGTGTTCCCCCAGTCCAAGACATTCTCCGTCGGAGTTGAATTAGGCATCTAAAAAGAAACAGACATGAAAAAAATAAAATATTTATTGGTCGTGGTGTCGCTTGTTGTGGGCTTTTCATCCTGCGGTGATGATTACCTGACGCGCGAGCCATTGCTTGAAAACTCAAGGGAGCTGATCCTTGCGGATATCGAAGGGATGTCCCTTGCCATCAACGGCATCTATGCCGAATTCTACCACAGCGCCTGGTACAGTGCCGGTTTTCCCATTATTTCCGATTTGAAAGGAAACAACGGCAAAGCCAGCCCGATGTCTTCCGGACGCTACCAGACCAACTACAACTGGTACCAGGACCCGTCCAACACCCAGGGCGGCCTCTGGTTCCGCGCCTACCGCGCCATCACCAGCGCCTGCAACATCATCAATGCGGCTGAGGAAATTGAGCTTCGTCCCGGTGAAAACCAGGCCCATCTGGATCACATCGTGGCCGAGGCCCTTTTCATCCGTGCCCTGGCCCATTTCGACCTGGTGCGGACCTTCGCGCAGCCCTTCACCTACCGTCCCGACGGCGTGGGTGTCCCCGTGGTTCTGGAAACCCGCATCGCCTCTCCCGAGAGGAACACGACCCGGGAGGTGTACCAGCAGATCCTGGCCGACCTGACCGAGGCCCGCGGAAAGTTCTCCTCTGACTACAATGCCGAGTACCGTGGGGGATCCGGCAACCTGAAGGGCTTTGCCTCCAGGGATGCCGCCACCGCCCTGCTGGCCCGTGTGCACCTTTACATGGGTGAGTGGAACCAGGCCGCGACCTATGCCACCGAGATCATCGATTCCGGTCGTTACACCCTGTATACCGCCGGCAATTACGGGTCGGTCTGGGGCCAGAACGCCCAGAGCGAAATCATTTTCGAGATCTCAGGCAGCACCGGCAACAGCAACTGGCCCTCCTGGGAGGAAATCGGCTACATCTACAACCCGTCCGGCTCCTATGGGGACGTATGCGCCTCCAACGACCTGTTGAACCTGTTCGAGGCAGGCGATGTCAGGAAGGATCTGTTCGTGGAAGGCCCGCAGAATCCCGGCTACTTCTGGCCCGGCAAATACCCCGGCAAGGAAGGCAACGAGCGTCAGAACAACATTCCCGTGCTGAGGCTCTCCGAAATGTACCTGCTTCGCGCCGAAGCCCGGCTGAACGGTGCCCCGGGCAATGCCCTGGACGACTACAATGCCATCCGCACCCGCCGGGGCCTGGATGCCGCCACCTCCGTGAACATGGACATCGTGTTCGATGAGCGCCGAAGGGAACTTTGCTTCGAGGGTCACATCCTGTTCGACTACGCCCGCACCCAGCGTTCCCTCATCCGTGAGGACGAGGACAACCGCATCGTAGGGAATGTCAACATCGACTTCCCCAGCCACCTGTGGGCCATGCCGATTCCCATTGCGGAAATGGAAGCCAACCCGAACATGCAGCAAAATGAAGGTTACTAAAAAAACATTGGACACATGAAAAACATAAAAAGCATATTCACAATCATGGTCTTCGGTCTGTTTCTTTTCGCCTCCTGCGAGAAGAATGAGCCAGAGCTCTTCCAGAACGAGGATTCATTCATTGCCTTTGAGCGGTCTTCGGGCTCGCTCAACGAGGCAGTCATGGTAGACGGGGTGCCGGTGGAACAGGAGATCGAGATCCGCGTGATGCTGGTGACCCTGGACAACAGCCCGGTGAACGTTACCTTCGAGTTCAACCATGAAGGAATCGACAACCCGGCCGTGGAAGGCGAGGCCTTCGAGCTGCTGAATACCAGCAAGACCCTGAGCTTCCCCAACGGGATGGGCTACCAGAGCATCCGCATCCGCTCCATCGATGACGACATCTTCACCGCCAACCGCCAGGTGAACATCAAGCTCACAGGCAACGACGCTGGCTATGGCATCGGCGCGGAGAGCAATTTCCGCCTGACGGTAGTGGACAACGAGCACCCGCTCAACCTGGTGCTCGGCACTTACAGCGCTTCCGGTACGGACGCCTGGGGTGACGCCGTCAGCGCCACCATCGAAACCCGCGCCGTGGAAGGCATTCTGGATCAGGTCGCCTTCCCGCTCTCCCACTTTGCCGCAGGCTGGGGTGCCCCGGCTGCCGCCATGGTGTTTGCCGAGGTGGACCTGGATGAGATGACCTTTAAAATCAGGGTCGGACAGGACTATGCCAGCTTCGGTTACGGTCCCTGCAAGATCAGTGGTTATGATGGCGCAACCGGTGACTCCATGGAGGACGGTGAATACATCGTTGCCCTGATCGATGAGGACGGCAACCTGGATTTCCAGGACTATATGGGCCTGCTCATCACCGAGGGAGGCAATGCCGGCCTGTCGTTCGAGATTTGGTCAGACGACGTGGTATGGACCAAGGTCGCCAAGGACATGATCGATCCTGCTTCCATCGGAGCCCCGCGCAACCAGCGCGTGTTGCGCAGCTTCTAAGCGGCAGCGCCGGACCCGTCCTGGCCATCAGGCCGGCGGTCCCGGTTTGTGAACCGATTTATTTTTAAAGAGGGCCGTACCCCCGGGGTACGGTTCTCTTTTTTTTTTGCCGGGCCCGCCCTGTCTTTTTTTGGGACCTTTCCCCGGTTTTTTTGGTATTTTTGCCGGAGCATTCTGACATTTCAACTATTTATTCCATGAGGTTTCTGTTGCTGTTTCTTGCCGCCTTCTGGCCCGTGTTCACCCCTGCGGCTCATGCCCAGCGATCCTTTTCCCCTGTTGCCGACACCACATTCCTGATGGAGCGCGCCGCCGCCTGGTCGGTCGAATCCAAAGCCCGTCAGGAGGCCGCCTTCGACCGGGCCCTCAGACTGGGCATCCCCACCCTGGAGGCGTTTCACGACGGTACGGTGATGGAGCTGCAGTATTTTTCGGAGGACGGACTCCCGGTATATTACCGCACGCGCAATGCCGGGGCGGCCGTCACCACCGGGGCCGCCAGCATGCATCCGGGCGGGTCCCTCAGGCTTTTTCTGACGGGCAAAGGCTATGCGGCCGGGGTGTGGGACTCGGGACGCATTGAGACCTCCCATGATGAGTTCCAGGGCCGTGTCCGGATGATGGATGGGTCCAATACCAACAGCGACCATGCCACCCATGTGACGGGCACCATCGTGGCGGCCGGCATCGACCCCTCCGCCAGGGGCATGGCCTTTGAAGGGGAGGTGCTGGGCTACGACTGGAACAGCGACCTGGGGGAAATGGCCGGGGCCGCCGCCAACGGCATGATCATCAGCAACCACTCCTACGGGATCGTTCTCGGGTGGAGCCGCAACAACGGCAGCTGGCGGTGGAACGCCCATGTGGACAGCACCCGTGACTACCGCTTCGGTTTCTACACCAACACCAGCCGCAGGCTGGATGATATTGCCTTCGGCGCCCCTTATTATACCATCGTGTGGGCAGCGGGCAACGACCGCTCGGATGAGGGCGATGGCACCCGCCCGCCGGACGGCCCCTATGATACCGTGGGGCCGGAAGGGGTCGCCAAGAACGTGCTGGCCATCGGGGCCGTGGCCAAGATTTCCGGAGGGTATACCGGTCCCGGGGACGTCCGCGTGACCGGCTTCTCCAGCTGGGGGCCAGTGGATGACGGCCGGGTGAAGCCGGACCTGGTCGGGGCCGGTGCCGGCATCTATTCCACCTCCCTGGACAACTCCTATTCAAGCAAGAACGGGACGAGCATGTCTTCTCCCAACGTGACCGGCTCCCTGCTGCTCTTGCAGCAGCTGTATGCCTCCCAGAACGACGGCCGGTTGATGAAGGCGGCCACCCTGAAAAGCCTGGCGATCCACACGGTACACCAGGCCGGGCCCACCGAGGGACCCGATTACCGCCACGGATGGGGCTTGCTGAACGTGGAGCGGGCCGCCCGGATGATCCTGCACCGCGACCAGACAGACGTGATCATCAGCGAGAAGACCCTGTTCGACGGAGAAACCTTCGAGATGACCTTCCAGGCCGATGGCAGCGGCCCGGTGCTGGCCACCATCGCCTGGACCGACCCGGCCGGCACCCCGCCGGAGCCCGCGATGAACCCGAGGGACCTCATGCTGGTCAACGATCTGGACATGCGCCTCATCGACCCCGAAGGCCAGGAACACCTGCCCTGGCAGCTGGACCCCGAACAACCGGCGGCACCGCCCGTGCAGACCGACAACTTCCGCGACAATGTGGAGAAGATCCTGGTGGCCGAACCCTTGCCGGGCACCTACACCCTGCGCATCACCCACAAGGGCAGCCTGGAGAACGGGCGGCAGGAATACTCCCTCTGCCTGCAGACCCGCGATATTCCCGGCAGGGATACTTATTACTGGGTCGGGAACAGCGGCTTATGGTCGGATGCCGGGAACTGGTCGCTCAGCAGCGGGGGCGAGCCGGTGGAAGGAACTCCCGGACCGGAGGACCATGTGGTGTTCAACAGGCACTCCTTCGACGGGGGGGAGGAAAACTACCTGGTGGAACTGACAGAGGACGCCGGTTGCTACTCCTTTACCTGGGAAACCCCCGATCATGAGGCCGTCCTTGGCTTCAACGGGCATTCGCTCGGGGTGGCCACTTCCCTTTTTCTGGCAGACTCCACCCTGGCGGCCGGGGATGGAGGGACCATCGTGTTCACGGGCAGCCGGAAAAACAATGTGGTGCTGCTGACGGAAGCATTCGGCGGGAACATCACCCTGCGGTTCGACAATGAGGAGGGCTCCTGGAAGGCCTTGTCGGATGTGCAGGCGGAGGCCATCGAGCTGGCTGCCGGCCGGGTCGACCTGAGCGGGCTGGAGGTCCGGACGAAAAGGATTACCGCCCTGGAGGGCGGGAATAAATTGTTGGACCTGACCGGTTCCGAAATCAGGGGGTTGGCGCAGGTGGATCTTGACGATGTGGCCATGACCCTTCAGGCGGAGGAGGCCCTGTTTGTCTTTGAGGCCCTGCCGGAAGAGGGACCCGCCCTGTTTGACGGCGGGGGACATATTTACCACCGGGTTGAGAACCGGGCAGGCGAGCTTGTCCTCAGGGACAACAACACCTTCGGCCACTTTGCCAACCATGCCGCCGTGCAGGTGTTTGATTACCAGTGGTTCAACCACCTGGAACTGCTCCCCGGATCCGAAATGCACATCGAAGGAGGCACCACCCAGGAGATCGCCCTGTCATTCGATGCCGTCGGGACGGAGGAGGCATTCATCCGGATCCATGCCCTTGGGGAAGGGCCGGCCTGGCTCAACAGCACCAATTCCTGGAAGGCGTGCAGTGACTACCTGGACATCCGGGACGTGTCCGTTACGGGCACGGCCATATTCTCCACCGGGTCCAACAGCCTTCTTGAAGGGGCGTCGGATGGGTGGTACCAGCAAGATTGTGAAGACATCCTGTTCGCCGATTTTTCGGCCCAGTACACCTGCGTAAACGCCGTGGTCTTCTTCCACGACCAGAGCACCGGGGATGTCACGGAATGGCAATGGATTTTTGACAGGAACGACCCGGAGCTGCCGGGATCCACCCAGCAGAACCCGTTCTACACCTATACGGAGATTGGCAATGTCGATGTGAGCCTGCAGGTGGGGGATGGGGTCTCCACCCACCTGGGATTCAAGACCATTTACATCCAGGACAATCCCATGGTGTCGCCCAACATCCATGTGCAGGGGAATGTGTACACTTCCACCTTCTCGGCAGCCTTGTACCAGTGGTTTCTGAACGGGGAGCCCATCCCCGGCGCAACCTCCAGGTCATACACCAATACGGGGGAGGTGCCGGGACAGTACCAGGTGATGATCTCCAACCGCACCTGCAACCGGGTCTCTCCGGCCCTGGTGGTCAACGTGACCGAGGTGGTGCCGGATGGCGGGAAATCCATCACCGTCTTCCCCAATCCTGCCCGCGAGCACATCATTCTGGATGGCAGCGTTCCCGCCGGGGCCAGTATCAGGCTGGAACTGGTCGATCTCAACGGAAGGGTCTTGTTCAAGGATTCTTTTGCTGGACATGAACTCCCGCAAAAGCGCATCGGCACCGCCTCCCTGCTGCCCGGCATGTACCTGCTCCGCATCGTGGTCGATGGCGAGCCGGTGACCAGCCGGATCCTGATCCAATAGGGGGCGCAGGGGCCCCGGCCGGGATAACAGCCGCCCTGCTTACTGCTGGGTGGTCACCGTCCACAGCCCGGGTTCCGTGATGGTAATCGCTACATCACAGGGCCAGCTGCCGGTTTTCATGACATTGGGAACCCGGTATCTGAGCTGGGCCGTGAAGGGAAAGTCCACGTTCTCGAAGCGGATCTCCTGCTTGTCCAGGCGTGCGGTCCCGCTGCTGCCCGTGTAACCCAGGTCAAAATAATTCAGGGGCATGCCAAAGCGGGTGATTTTAATCACCACGGTCGATCCTGCAGCCATCTTCAGGGCCCTGACGGATTCAACCCCCCTGGAGCGGGTCACCACAAACCCCCCGGAGGCTTCGGTCCTGTCCGACAACATCACCCCTCTTTTCCAGACCGCTTCCACCTGGACCGTATCGGAACCCCTGATCTCTGTCAGCCGGCCGATCCCGTGCATCCGGCCCCGGCGCCAGCGGCCTTCGTACCGCTTCCCGTCGGTCCAGGTATAGGTTCCCTGGCCATGGGGCAAGCCATTTTTAAAATGGCCCTCATAATGGTCCTCTCCCCATGCGTTGCCAAATCCATGGGCCAGTCCCCCGCGGCATTCCCCTTCATAGGTTCCGGTAAGTGGCGGGAAAACCACCCGGCAGTCCGCGTCCTGGCCATGGACCGGATTGGCGGTCAGCCACAGGAGCATGGCAAGGATCAGAAGAAACCTATTTGTTTTCATGGCATAATCGTATCTCTGGCCGCACCCCGGGGCGCGGCGAAAAAAATAATGACCGGACGGGGAGACGGTCCTTTACTGGCTCACGGAGACCTCCCAGGCCCCGGGCTCCTCGATCAGGATCTCCAGTTCACACTGAAACTGGTCATTCCTCAATTTGTTCGGGACAGTGTACCTCATGCTTGCCCGGAACGGGAAAGTGACGTTTTCGAAGCGAATCTCCTGGTTGAGGATGCGGGGCTGGCCACTGCTGCCCGTATAGGTCAGGTCGGTGTAGTTCATCGGGACCCCGGCCCGGAGGATCTTGAACACCACGCTGGCGCCTTCTCCGATCTGCAGGGCCCGGACGGCGTCGATGCGGCGCATGGACACCACAGTATAGCCGGTGCCCGCATCACCGATCTCTTCTTTGAGCTCACCGGAGGACCAGACACCTTCCACGACCACGGGACGGCCGTCCCGCATAGAGGTCATGGTGCCGATGCCATGCCTCTGGCCGCGGCGCCAGCGGCCTTCATACACGTCTCCTGAGGCCCAGGTGTAGGTGCCGTCCCCGTGGGGCAATCCGTTGCGGAACTGTCCCTCATAGGTGTCGGTTCCCCTGGCGATGCCCTGCCCGTGGGCGAGGCCGCGGCGGCATTCCCCCTCATACTCCCCGGCCAGTTCGGGAACGAGGACCTCGCAGGGCTGCTGTGCATACAGGCCGGCTCCTGCCAGCAGGAATAAGGAAAAAAGAATGGTGGATGAGAATCTCATAGGGCTTGGTTTTTATGGGTGTTTTGGGTGTTTCTCTTTACAGTTTGTCCCACCATACCCTGTCGAACAGGGTGATGTTCTGCGGGACGTTGACCGGGTTGAAGTCCAGCTCGTCCTGGGGGTACAGCATTCTTCTCGGGATGGTATTCTGAGAGGGCTCAAAGGGCGTGATCCGGGGGAAGCCGGTCCTCCGGTAATCGGCCCACACTTCCGGCTGCAGAAAAAGGGCCACGTATTTTTCTTTGATGACCTGCTCCAGGTTGACAAACCCGATCTCTGCATATTCCGCCTCCCATGCCGCGTCCCGGGCATTGTGAAAGTCGAGCGAAGCGATCACCCCCTGCCGGAAGGCTTCCTCGGCATCCCGGCGCTGGATGTTGCGCAGGTGCATCTCCGCTTCGATGAATTTCTGCTCTGCAAATGAAAGGAAGACCACCGGGGAATCGGGAGAGGCCAGGGAAGGGCCCACCTGGGAGGCGTTCAGGTTCCGTTCGCCCGGGGCCGATCCCACGAACTCATTCTCCGGGTTGCGCCTGACCAGCCTGGGGAGCCGTGGATCGCCATTCCCTTTTAACAGGTCTACAAAATATTTTCCCACCCTGGTGTAGCGTATGTTTGTTTCCTGGTAGTATACCGGATTCAGGGTTTGCTGGTTGGTCCCCGCATAGCGGAACAGCATGTCGTCGTCATTGCTTCGGAACAACTCAAGGGTTTGCATGGCCGTTGTCAGCTCCGAGTAGTTGCCATGGTAATGGCCCAGCCGCAGGAGGTATCTGAGTCGCAGTACATTGGCCGCCCGGATCCATTTGCCGGCATCGCCCCCGTAAATCAGGTCGGTGGTCTGGTCGGGAAGGTAGGACTGCCCGGAGGGGGCTTTCTGCAGGTCTGCCTTGCCCTCATCCAGCAGCAGGAAGATCTCTTCCAGGATCCGTTCCTGTGTGTCATATTTTGGGGAAGGCAGCCTCTGATCGTCCACATGCGACAATTCAGTCAGGGGAATGTCCCCCCAGGCATCGGTCATCAATCCGACGACATAGGCCTGCAGTATCTTTGCCATGCCGGCATAGGCCCAGGCACCGTGCTCCTCGGAGGTTTCCACGATAGACTGCAACGGGAACAGGCAGTAGAGGTAATGGGCCGTCCAGGTGTCGTTAAAATGGACCGGCTGCGGCTCATAGCGGCCGGCCAGCAGGGCATCGGCGTTCACCCCGGCCAGTTGCTGCATCCAGATGGACTGGAAACGGCTGAAATTATAACTGGCCTGCCACTGGGAGATGTTGCCCAGCACCACTGGGAAATTGTTTTCCACATCATCCATGGTCAGCGGGGGGTCCTCCGGTTCATCCAGGCAGGAGGGAAGGGCGGCCAGGGCAAAGAGGGCCAGCAATAGTCGGAAGATGGGGTAACGGGGAATTTTGAACATCTGTCTTTTATATTATAACGCCTTTGGGCCGGATCCTTTGCACCGGCATCCAGTTTGGATGGCCTCTGTGCTGGGAAAAGCATCAAACTTTATACCAAAGAACCCTGCTTTGGGATGATCTTTTGGTGGGACAGTCCTCTTTGCCGGCTTTGACCGTAAAGTTAACAAAAAATATGGGGCTTTCTCCCGGGGCGCTGGTGGGAGGTTCTCCTGCCGGCAAACATTTTTTTGCTATTTTAGCAAATTCCGGATCTGGCTTCCGGCAGGGTGCCCTGCGGCCCGGATCGGCCGGTGGGCAAGCCCTCTGTGTGAAGACGTATAAATGATGAACCGATGAAACGTGTCTTGCTGCCTGCTGTTCTGGTGTGCCTGATGGCGTCCGGCCTCCCTGCCCAGCCCGTCAGGCAGTTCGGCCTGGTGACCGATTCGCTCGGCAGGCCGGTGCCCGGCATGAGGGTGCTGGTCAAGGATGCCAGCCGGGCCACGGCGACCGATGCGCTCGGCGCGTTTGAGCTGGAGGCTTCCCCGGGGGATACGCTGGTGTTTTTGTCGGATGGCGGTCGAAGCCTTGAGCTGCCCTTCACGGGCCGGGGAACCTTGCGGCTCAGGCTGCCGCCCGGCATGGATGGTCCGGCCGGGGACCCCGGGTTGCAGCCGGAGAAAGCCACAGCGGAATCGGCATCCCGGCCGGCAGGAGAACCCCCACCCTGGCCCGGCATCACCCAGGCCCTGCAGGGACGGTTTGCCGGGCTCTACGTGCGGAGCGGAAGCGGCAAGCCGGAAGGGGATCCCAGGATCCTGCTCCGGGGCCCCTCCTCCATCTTTGCCGGCACCCGTCCCCTGGTCGTGGTGGACGGGCTGCCTGTGATCACCGAAAGCATTGGGACACTGGTCAATGAAGCGATCAATCCCCTGGCAGAGCTTGACCCCGACGACATCGAATCCATCCATGTACTGAAAGATGCCGCCGCCACCGCGGCCTATGGCTCCAGGGCCTCCAACGGGGTGGTCCTGATCACCACACGCAGGGGACGGCAGGGACCCATGGACCTGCGCTTTTCGTCCCGGTGGGGAACGAGCCGTCCGGCCGGCAGGATCGGTTTTCTGAACCGCTCCCAGTACCTGGACCTGTTCCGGCAGGCCTATGAAAACAATCCCGAAGCCTGGTTTTTTGGTCCGGATTACCGGGAGGCCCTGGATTACGGGCTGGTGTACTGGCAGGGCAGCGTGGATACAGACTGGGAGGAGCAGGCCTTGCAACAGGGCGGGGTGCAGCAGTACAGCCTGTCGGCGGCCGGGGGCTCCAGGGGCTTTCGCTACCATGCTTCCCTTGTCAGGACCGCGCAGGATGGCATCCTCCGGGGGAGTGATAACAGCCGTCTGGGCGGCCGGCTGAACCTGGACGCCCGCCTCTCTCAGCGTCTGAACCTGGCTCTGAACCTGGCCCTGGCCCGGTCGGAAGCCAGCCGGGTTCCCGAAGACGGCAATCCGTGGGCCCCCCTGCAGATGGTGGCATTGCCGCCCCTGGATCCCACACACGACCCCTATACCGGTGAGCTCAACCGGCAAACCCTATACGGAAACGGGCTGATCGCCGCCTCCCAGAACGTCTTCAACCAGGAGGTCACCACAGGCGTGGCCTCCCTGACAGCGGCCTACAACCTGCTTCCCGGACTGCAGCTCAGGGCGGGAGCCGGCATGGAATCCTACCGCCTTTATGAGACGGAGGTCCTTGGGGAAGACCTGCCAGGGTATCCCGGCTTCGGCCAGCCGGGGATGGAAACCCGCCGGGAGGTGGGCATGCACCAAAACCACCTGTCTGCATCGCTCGATTACCTGGGAGAGATCGTCACCGGGGCCAAACTGGGGATTGCGGCAGGGGTCCGCCATCATGCATTCCGGCGCGACCCAGCGGGTGGCCTGGCCGTCCCGTCGGCCCTTTCCGATGCCCGGGCAGCCCGGTCCCCCCTGCAAACCGTTCTCAGCCTGACCGCCCCGGATCATGACCTCCTTTCCATGATTGCCGGCTTCGACCGGGGCTACGAATACCGTTACCTGACCTGGCATGCCCGGGCCTCCCTGCTCGTACGTGATCGTTACCTGCTGGAGCTGACCGGCAGTGTGGACGGTTCGACCCGGTTCGGCGACGACCTTCGCTACGGGGTATTTCCCGCCGTGGCCCTGGGCTGGATCGTGACCAACGAGGATTTCCTGCCGGCCAGCAGGTTGCTCAGTTTCCTGAAGCCCCGCTTCAGCTGGGGGCTCAGCGGCAGTTCAGAGGTGGGCGACCTGGCCTGGCAGGCCCTGTATGCCACCCCCCTGGACCCCGGCATGCCGGATGTGGCGTTCACCGGCCAGCCGGCGCCGGACCTGAAATGGGAAACCACGAGGCAGATGAACCTGGGACTGGACTTCGGCTTGCTGAATGACCGCATCAGCGGATCGCTCGATCATTATGTCAAAAACACGGACGACCTCCTGGTGGCCGTGTTGCCGAACATGACCGGATCCCAGCAGATGCTCCGCAACCTGGGAAGCCTCCGCAACCGGGGATGGGAGGTCACCCTGCACACCCTGAACCTCGACCGGGCCGTCACCTGGCAAACCACGATCAACCTGGCCTTTAACCGCAACGAAGTCATCAGCCTCCACGGGCATGCGATCCGGGAGGGTGTTTTCCGTGCGGTGGAGGGACAACCCCTGGGTGTCTATGTGACCAGGGCCTTTGCCGGAGTCGACCCATCCAACGGAGATGCCCTGTTCTACACCGATGCGGGCCGCAACGCCACCACGAACCGGATCGAAGAGGCGGCCGAGCAGGTGGTGGGCCACCCGCACCCGGATGTCTTCGGAGGCATCCACAACGCTTTCCGCTACCGCGGCTTCGACCTCAGCCTGCTGGTCCGCTTTTCCCTGGGGGGCGACATCTATAATGCCGGCCGGCAGTGGCAGGCCGACGGCATGACCTGGTATGACAACCAGGCCGTGGAGTTTTACCTCCACCACTGGCAGCAGCCAGGCGACCAGGCCCGGTATCCCCAGCCCAGGTGGTATGAGGGCAACGGCTACGGGTCCTCTTCCCTGCTGGTATTCGATGGCTCCTACGTGCGACTGGGGGAGCTTGCCCTGGGCTATACGCTCCCCGGTCAGCTGGTCCACCGCATCAGGCTGACCAGCATCAGGGTGTTCCTTCAGGCCTCCAACCTGTATACCTGGACACGCTATCCCGGCTGGGACCCGGAGACCGATTACGTGCCCGCGGGGGCGACCCTGCAGACCCGGAACCTGGTGCAGGGGCAGGATCTGTATACCGCCCCCCGTCCGCGCACCGTGATCATGGGTGTTTCCCTGAGGCTCTGATGACCCGCCCCCAATAATGATTATCTTTGTCTCAACACAAAGAAATTAACAGAGTGACTGCATGGAAAACGAACAGGAATACAACCAGGAAACAGCCAGCCAGGACTTGTACAGAATCGGGATCACCCACGGGGATGTCAACGGCATTTCTTATGAGATCATCCTGAAGGCCTTGTCCGATCCCCGCCTGACCGAACTGTTCACGCCGGTGATCTACGGATCGTCCAAGGTGGCTTCCTACCACAAGAAAGCGCTGGATACCGGCAACATCCATTTCAACCTGGTCCGCTCTGCCGAACAGGCCGAGCCGGGCAAGGTGAACATGGTGAACATCTATTCCGGGGAGATCAAGATCGATCTGGGACAGCCCACCCGCATCGCCGGGGAGGTGGCCTACCTGGCGCTGGAATCGGCAACGGCGGATCTGGGCGGGGGGCACCTCCAGGCCCTGGTGACCGCCCCCATCAGCAAACAAAACATACAAAGCAGCAAGTTCCCCTTTCCTGGCCATACCGAGTACCTGGCAAAAAAGTTCGGGGTGGACGACAGCCTCATGCTGATGGTCAACAACGACTTCCGCATCGGCGTGATCACCGGCCATATCCCCCTGAGGGAAGTCCCTGCTGCCATCAGCAAGGAGTTGATCCTGCACAAGCTGTGGATATTCAACCGTTCGCTGGTACGCGACTTCGGCATCCGCAAACCCCGCATTGCCGTGCTCGGCCTGAATCCCCATGCCGGCGACCAGGGCGTGCTGGGGGAGGAGGAGCAACAGGTGGTCGTTCCCGCCATCAAAACCGCCTTCGATGAAGGCATCCTGGCCTTCGGCCCCTATCCGGCAGACGGCTTCTTCGGCTCCGCTTCGTTCAGGGACTTCGACGGCATCCTGGCCATGTACCATGACCAGGGGCTGATCCCTTTCAAGGCCCTCTCTTTCAAGAGCGGGGTGAACTTTACCGCGGGACTGCCCGTGGTGCGGACTTCCCCGGCCCACGGTACGGCTTACGACATTGCCGGCAAGAACCTGGCCTCCCCCGATGCCTTCCGGGAAGCCATCTACCTGGCCATCGACGTGGTGCGTAACCGGGCCGTGTACGATGAATACAGTGCCGACCCCCTCCGGTCCAGTGTCCTGGAGGAAGATTCCGATGCCGACAGGAATGCCCTGAGGGACCTGTCCGACAACCATGATGAAAGCGACCTCTGATGCCGCCTGACGGCGCAACCCGATGATGACCAGCCACCGGTATACCTGGGAAAGCCTGCCCGGGATCATGACAGGCAGGGGATCCGGCGATCCCGGAAAAGACATGGAGATCCGGTACCTGCTCACCGACAGCAGGCAGCTTGGGCTGGCCCGTCAGACCCTGTTTTTTGCGATCCGGACACAGAAAAACGACGGCCACCGGTACATTCCCGAGCTGCTGGAGAAGGGCGTGCGGCTGTTTGTCACGGAGCGGGTGGATCCCGCCTGGACGGCCGCCTGCCCCGATGCCGGGTTCATCCGCGTGGAGAGTCCCCTGGCGGCCCTGCAAAAGCTGGCTGCCTTCCACCGCCGCCGTTTTCAGCTTCCCGTGGTCGCCATCACCGGAAGCAACGGCAAGACCATCATCAAGGAATGGCTGGTGCAGCTGCTGTCCGAGCCCTGGCGCGTGGTGCGCAACCCGGGAAGCTTCAACTCCCAGACGGGGGTGCCTCTGTCGGTCTGGCAGATGGGCGCCCAGGACACCCTGGGGGTTTTCGAAGCCGGCATCTCCGAGCCGGGGGAGATGGACCGGCTCCGGCAGGTGTTGCGCCCGGATATCGGGATATTCACCAACATCGGCCCCGCCCACGACGCCGGTTTTGCATCGAGGCAGGAGAAGGTCCGCGAAAAAATGAAACTCTTTGAAGGCGCGGCCACCCTGATCTGCTGCGCAGACCAGGGGGATGTCATCCGGGAGGTTCCCCCGGGTCCCGTCCTCATGAGCTGGGGCAGGGGGCCGGGCGCCAGGGTGCAGGTCCAGTCCGTGCGGAGGGACCAGGCCTCTTCGAGAATCGGCCTGCGGTACGAACACCAGGAGTTTGAGTTTGAGATTCCCTTCACGGACGAGGCCTCGGCGGAGAACGCCATCCATTGCGCCTGCCTGATGCTCCACCTGGGGATGGAAGGGGAAACCATCCGCCGCAGGATGTCCGGCCTGCAGCCCGTGGCCATGCGCCTGGAGCTGAAGCAAGGCATCCATCACAGCCTGGTGATCAACGACACGTACAACTCCGACCTGGGTTCACTGGACCTGGCGCTGGATTTTCTCAACAGCCAGGCCCAGGGCCGGCAGACCACCCTCATCCTGTCCGACATCCTGCAAACCGGGCTGCCCCCCCAAACCCTTTACGCCCGGGTGGCGGAGCTGCTGCGGGCCAAGTCGGTCGGAAGGTTGATCGGGGTGGGTCCGGGAATCTCCGGATGCGCCGCCTGCTTCGACCTGCCGGCCCGCTATTTCCCTGACACGGAAAGCCTGCTCGGGGAGCAGGATTTTTCGTCCCTGCAGGACCAGGCCATCCTGGTCAAGGGGGCCCGTCCCTTTGGCTTTGAAAGGGTCAGCGACCGCCTGCAGCAGAAGGACCACCAGACCATCCTGGAGATCAACCTGGAGGCGCTGGTGCACAACCTGAATGTCTTCCGCGCCCTGCTCCGGCCGGGGGTGCGTACCATGGGGATGGTCAAGGCCTTCTCCTATGGCAGCGGCAGTGCCGAGATTGCCGGGGTGCTGCAGTACCACCGGGTGGATTGTCTGGCGGTGGCCTATGCCGACGAAGGCAAGGCGCTCCGGCAGGGCGGCATCACCCTGCCCATCGTGGTGATGAACCCGGAGTTGCGCGACCTGGACATCCTGGACCATTACCGCCTCGAACCCGAGGTTTACAGCATGGAGCTGCTGCATCGGCTGGCCCGCAGGAAGGAGCATGGCCGCACCCTGCCCATCCACCTGAAGGTCGATACGGGCATGCACCGCCTGGGATTCCTGCCAGGGCAGCTCCCCGGGCTGCTGGCCTTTCTGGGCAGCGCCCCGGGACTGAAGGTGGCCTCCGTCTTCTCCCATTTCGCGGCCAGCGACGACCCCCGCCACGATGCCTTCACCCGGGAGCAGCTGCAGGCCTTCACCCAGGCCTGCGCCACCCTGGAGGCGGGCCTGGGCCATTCCTTTCTTCGCCACATCAGCAACTCTGCAGCCGTGGCCCGTTTTCCGGAGGCGCAGCTCGATATGGTGCGCCTGGGCATCGGCCTGTACGGGGTCAGCCCCGATGCCGGCATCCAGGAACGCCTGCAGCAGGTCAGCACCTTCCGTTCGGTTGTGTCGCAGGTGAAGCATGTGGGCAAGGGTGGGACCGTCGGATACGACAGGGCCTGGAAGGCCCGGGAGCCCAGGGAGGTGGCCGTGGTGCCGGTCGGTTATGCCGACGGACTCCACCGCAGGCTGGGCAACGGAAGGGGGCACCTGCTGGTGGGCGGCCGTGCCGTACCCCTGGTGGGCAACATCAGCATGGACATGTGCACCGTGGATGTGACCGGCCTGGGGGTCAGCCCCGGGGATGAAGTCATCGTGTTCGGTCCGGAAAGACCGGTGACCGAACTGGCCCGGGAGATGGGAACCATTCCTTACGAGGTGCTCACCTCGGTGTCGCAACGTGTCAAAAGGGTCTACTACCAATAGCAGGCACCCACCCGCGGACCGTGTTCAGCGGACTTTCATATGCACCCAGTTGCGGAGCATTTTTCTGCCCGTGCCTGTCATGATGCTCTCCGGGTGAAACTGCAGCCCCCTCACATCGTACTCCCGGTGTCTCACTGCCATGATCAGGTGGTTGTCGTCCAGGGCAGTGACTTCCAGGCAGTCGGGAAAGCCTTCGGGGTCGATCACCCAGGAGTGGTAGCGCCCGGTGTCGAACGACTCCGGACAGCCAAAGAACAATGGCTCGTCGCGCTGCACCACATGGGTGCGCACGGCCACCCCGTGCAGCACCCTGGGGAGGTTGAGCAGCCTGCCTCCGAACATTTCGCCGATGGCCTGGTGTCCCAGGCAGATGCCCAGGATGCTTTTCTCCGGGGCAAAGCGACGGATCAGCTCGCAGGTGACGCCCGCATCCCGTGGCAGCCCGGGTCCCGGGGAGATCACCAGCTTGTCGAAGGCTGCTGCCTGTTCCGGAACGATCTCGTCGTTGCGCTTCACCACGAGCGAGCAGCCGTCCGGCATCACCGCCTCGATCAGGTGGTACAGGTTGTAGGTGAAAGAATCGTAATTGTCGATGATCAGGATCTTCATGCCGCAGGCCTTGACCGTATTAAAAGTACAAAAAATTCAGGCTGCCGGAAAAGCCTTTCCCATGGGGATAATTCAGATTGCTTTCAGTAAATTTGAACAACCCAAATCCACCATACAATGAAGAAAATCATCAATACCCCCAAAGCCCCCAAGCCCATCGGGCCTTACAACCAGGCCGTATTGTCCGGCGATATGCTTTTCGTATCCGGGCAGATACCGCTCGATCCCGCCAGCGGTGAGCTCGTCAAGGGAGACGTGAAGGAGCAGACGCGCCAGGTCATGGAGAACCTCAAGGCCATCCTGGCCGCCGCCGGCATGGACTTTTCCCATGTGATCAAGTGCAGCATTTTCATCACCGACATGCTCGATTTCCCCAAGATCAACGAGGTGTACGGCAAGTACTTCGGGGAGGATGCCCCCGCCCGTGAGACCGTTCAGGTCGGCGCCCTGCCCATGTTCGTCAACGTGGAGATCAGCTGCATCGCGGCCAGATAAATTTTTTTCGTCGGACGGGAAAGCGGCGTTCTGCCCGGCTTTCCCCTGCATAAGCCATCTTTTTTCTGCCATTCCCCGGGCCGGCCAACAGCCCTGGGGCCGGCAGGCTTTTGCCAGATCCCTCCGGGGCCTATCTTTGGGCTAAAAAGCAGATGCTTGTCAAAACTTTCGGCAGCGCTGTATTCGGCATCGAGGCCCGCACCATCACCGTGGAGGTGGATGTGAGTCCGGGCGTCAACTTTTACATGGTCGGCCTGCCCGACAATGCCGTCCGGGAGAGCCATCACCGCATCGACTCCGCCCTGAAGCAGCATGGCTACCGCATCCCCGGCCGCCGCATCGTGGTCAACCTGGCCCCTGCCAACATCCGCAAGGAGGGCTCGGCCTACGACCTGGCCATCGCCATGGGCATCCTGGCAGCCACCGGGCAGGTGCGTGCAGAGGGGCTCGGCCGCTACCTGCTGCTGGGTGAGCTGTCGCTCGACGGAGGCTTCCGCCCCGTGCGGGGCGTCCTGCCCATCGCCGTGAAGGCCCGCCAGGAGGGCTTCCGGGGCCTCATCCTGCCGCGGGCCAATGCCCGGGAAGCCGCCGTGATGGAAGGACTGCAGGTGCTGGGAGCCGACGGGATCGGGGACGTGACCGCCTTTTTTAACGGGGGAGGGTCCCTGCAGCCGGAGGAGGTGGATGCCGGCACCTTGTTTTGCGGACAAAGCCCTGCCGGTGGACCGGATTTCCGGGACGTGCGGGGGCAGGAAGCCGTCAAGAGGGCCTTTGAGGTGGCCGCCGCCGGGGGCCACAACCTGCTGATGGCCGGTCCGCCCGGAGCCGGCAAAACCATGCTTGCCAAGAGGCTGCCGGGCATTTTGCCGCCCCTGACCCTGGCGGAGGCCATTGAAACGACCAAGATCCACAGCGTGGCCGGGAAGCTCGGCACCGATGCCTCCCTGATACGGGAGAGGCCCTTCCGCGCACCCCACCATACCAGCAGCTCTGTGGCCCTGTCGGGGGGCGGGCAGGTGCCCCTTCCCGGGGAGGTTTCCATGGCCCACAATGGGGTGCTGTTCCTGGATGAGCTGCCTGAGTTCCAGCGCGCCTCCCTGGAGGTGCTCAGGCAGCCGCTGGAGGACCGCGTCGTCTGCCTTAACCGGGCACGCTATGCGGTGAGCTTCCCGGCCTCCTTCATGCTGGTGGCATCCATGAATCCGTGTCCCTGCGGCCATTACAACCATCCTGAAAAGGAATGCTCCTGTGTGCCGGGGCTGGTCAGGCGATACCTCAGCCGCCTTTCGGGTCCGTTGCTCGACCGCATCGACATCCACGTGGAGGTCACTCCGGTTTCCTTCAGCGAACTGAACGGTTCCCGGCCTGCCGAGGACAGCCACCACATAAGGGAGCGGGTGGTGCGTGCCAGGCAGCTGCAGTCGCAGCGCTTTGCCGCCCACCCGGGCGTGCATTGCAATGCCCAGATGGGTCCCGCCCTGATGCGGCGCCTGTGCCGGGCGGACAGGGCGGGGCTGGCCCTGCTCAGGGCCGCCATGGAAAGGCTGGGGCTGTCGGCCAGGGCCTACGACCGCATCATGAAGCTGTCGCGCACGATCGCCGACCTGGATGGCAGCGGAGACATCCGGGCGCAGCACCTGGCTGAAGCCATTCAATACCGCAGCCTCGACCGCCACGGATGGGGCCTGTGAAAGGCCTTTGCAGGATGCCCCGGCCATGGCGGTCCCGCGGCCGGGGCGGAATCAAAATATCCGGCATGGGAGGGGGGTGGCAGGGAGGATTATTATTCGTATATTTGGGTTGAACGAATGCCAACCCCATCCGACTATGGAACAGAAAAAAGACCGTACCTGGTTCTGGATCCTCAACGGGCTGATCGCTTTGTTGCTTCTGGTCTTCATCCTGCAGAACCGTGGTCCCGCGTCAATCAAACTGCTGGGGATAAGCCTGGAAGGCCCCCGTTACCTCTTGTATGTGATCCTGTTCGCCCTGGGCTTTTTTGCCGGTTGGCTGTGGACCTACTTCCGTTGTGTGCGCAGGAATCGCAGCGAGAAGAGGGCGCTCAGGGAAGAGCGGGAGAAGGAAGTCAATCAGGCGGAATGATACAACGTCTGGCATCGTCGTCCGGGCCGGGCCTCCATCAGGGGGCTGGTCACCTGGCGTTTGCCGTGGCCGTTTCCCTCCGCCTCAGGATAGTTTTCCCTTGTAGTCTTCATAGCCGAACTGCCTCAGCAGCTCGAACTCCCCCGTCTCCCTCCAGATGCCGATCGAAGGGTGGGTCACCCCGTTGAAGAACGTGGTTTTCACCATGGTGTAGTGGATCATGTCGTCGAACACGATGCGGTCGCCCACCTGAAGCTCCCTGTCGAAGCTGTAATCGCCCATGCCCATGTAATCGCCTGCCAGGCAGGTGCCCCCGCCCATACGGTATACCGGCCGGTCCTTACGGGCATCTTCCGCCCCGAGTATCCGGGGCTTGTAAGGCATTTCCAGGCAATCGGGCATGTGGGCCGAGAAGCTCACATCCAGCATGGCCACCCGGATGCCCTGGTTCTCGATGATGTCCTGCACGGTGGATACCAGGTAGCCCGTTTGCCAGCCCACGGCCTCGCCCGGCTCCAGGATCACGGTTTCCAGGTTGGGATAGCGGGCCCTGAAATCGCGCAGCAGCCCGACCAGGTGCTTCACGTCGTAGTCCTTCCGTGTGATGTGGTGTCCCCCGCCCATGTTGAACCAGCGTGCCTGTCGGATGAGGTGGCCGAATTTCTGTTCCACCCGCTGCAGGGTGCGTTCCAGCACATGGCTGTCGTTCTCGCAGAGGACGTGGAAGTGGAGGCCCTCCACCCCTTCCGGCAGCTTGTCACCGAAATGGTCGACGGTGATGCCCAGGCGGGATCCCGGCACGGCCGGGTTGTACAGCTTGGTCTCCACTTCCGAGTATTCGGGGTTGATACGCAATCCGACGGAAACCGCTTTGTGAAACCCCCTGACCCGCTCCCGGAACCGCTCCAGCTGGCTCAGGGAGTTGAAGGTGATGTGGCTGCTGTAGTGCAGGAGGGAGTCGAACTCCTGCTCGTTGAACACCGGGCAGTAGGTATGGGCCTCGCAGCCCATCTCCTCGTAAATCAGCCGGGCTTCGTGCAGGGAGCTGGCGGTGGCCCCGCTCAGGTGCTGTCTGATGAGGGGGAAGGTGCTCCACATGGCATACCCCTTCAGCGCACAGATGACCTCCACCCCGGCTTCTTTCTGCACCAGGTCCAGTATCTGCAGGTTGATCTTCAGCAACTCCTCGTCCAGTACAAAGCAGGGAGAGGGCAGCCCGTCAAAGTCAATTTTCATATCCAATAGCCAATGGCCAATATCCAACACCCTACTTCTCCACCGGCAGCGGCTCGTCGATCCGTTCATGCCAGGGCAGGCCATACACGGGCAGTTTTGCCATGAAGGGATCCGGGTCGAACTCTTCCACGTTGAACACACCCTTGCCGGTCCACTTGCCGGTCAGGGCCATCATGGCACCGATCATGGCGGGTACCCCCGTGGTGAAGCTGACGGCCTGGGCCTTGACATCCCGGTAGGCCTCGGCATGGTCGCAGTTGTTCCATACATAATAGGTGCGGTCCCTGCCGTCTTTGATCCCGCGTATCTGGCAGCCGATGGAAGTCTGTCCCTTATAGCCCTCTCCCAGGGAGGACGGTTCGGGCAGCACCGCCTTGAGGAACTCCAGGGGCACGATGTCAACCCCCTTGAAGTTGACCGGCTTGATGCTGGTCATGCCGACCTCCTGCAGTACATTCAGAAAGGTGATGTATTGCTGTCCGAAGGTCATCCAGAACCGGGCCCTTTTCAGGCTGGGAAAGTTCTTCACGAGCGATTCGAGCTCTTCGTGGTACAGCAGGTAGGACTCCCTGGGGCCGATGCCGGGATAGTCGATCGGCTTGTGGATCTCCAGGGGCTTGGTCTCCACCCATTTGCCGTTTTCCCAGTACCGGCCGTTCTGGGTGATCTCCCGGATATTGATCTCGGGATTGAAGTTGGTGGCAAAGGCCTTGCCGTGGTCACCGGCATTGCAGTCGACGATGTCGAGCGTGTGCATCTCGTCGAAATGGTGCTTGGCGGCATGTGCGGTAAACACCCCGGTCACGCCCGGGTCGAAGCCGCATCCTAGGATGGCCAGCAGGCCGGCCTCGCGGAAGCGGTCGTGATAGGCCCACTGCCAGCTGTATTCGAACTTGGCCACGTCGCGGGGCTCGTAGTTGGCCGTATCCAGATAATGGGTGCGGGTTTCCAGGCAGGCGTCCATGATGGTGAGGTCCTGGTAGGGCAGGGCCACGTTGATCACCATGTCGGGCCTGAATTTATTGATCAGGTCCACCAGCTCCGGCACATTGTCTGCATCCACCCGGGCCGTTTTGATCCGGTCGCCCCCCACATCGCTGGCGATCTGGTTGGCTTTCTCGATGGTGCGTGAGGCCAGCATGATGTCGGTGAACACCTCCGGGACTGCCGCACACTTGCGGGCCACCACATTGCCAACGCCTCCTGCGCCGATAATCAGTACTTTGCTCATAGGACGGGGTTTTTGGTTTTTCTCAGAACAAAAATAACAAAAACCCGGTCAACCGGACGGCCATCTGTCCGAAGACTTGCTATAAAAAACGCCCGGATCCGGCTCTTGCCGGATCCGGGCGGATTGGCAGGCCGGAGATGACTTACCAGAGATCAACCTTCAGGACGAATGTGTTGGAAGAGGGCGGGTTGGCCGGGTCCGGGATCTTCTCGAAAAGGATCATGCGGTCGAGGTTGTAATGGCGGTTGCTTTCGGTAATGACCAGGTAGTTGCCGGCAATGGTAAAATCCTTCCGGTACTCCAGCCGCGTGCCTTGCAGGTAGACGCTGGCCTTGCTGATCCAATAGGTATCCACCATCTCGACCAGCTCGCGGGTCTTGAGTTCGATGGGGTCGGGGGTCTCCTCTTTCTGGCAGGAGGAAAACGCCAGGGCCAGTCCCAGGATCACCAGGGCGGGCAGGGTTCTTGTTTTCATGATGCAGTGAAATTTATCCGGCAGGCCGGAGGTATAACATAACAAATAAACACCCGCATCATAGCAATATTTATGCCATTTGACCTGAAGCAGCGTCCTTGCAGGACGTTTTTTTCCGCCCGGGGCCTGGCCGCTTACCGCAGCAGGTAGGCAATGGTGATGCCCAGGTAATTGCCGACGGCGTATCCGACAATGCCCACGGACAGGCCCGATACAATGATCTCCCGGTTCTTCAGGGCCCCGGCCACCACCGGCACGAACGGGGGGGAACAGATGAAGGCGGTGGAGGTGATCATCAGGGTATCCGCATCGATCCGGAAGATGCGCGAGAGGATGACCTGCACCAGCAGGGAGCCGAACACCGCCAGGCTCACATAGAAGAGAATGACGGGGCTGGCCGTGAGGAAGCGGCTGATGTCGGCCATGGAGGCCACCACGATGCTGAACACGAGGATGAAGTACATGCCCAGCTCGAAGGTCTTTTCGATGCGGTTGACGGACGGGATGAGGGAACTCAGGATGCCCAGGGTGGTGATCAGGAGGATGACCACCGCCATCTGGGCGCTGTCCGGCACCAGCAGGCTTAGGCCCCCGGCCAGTCCGAAGATCAGCACCGACAGGCCCAGGGCCTTCAGAAGGGGCAGGTACACCTTCTTGCGGAGGATGCCCCAGTAAGGGTCCATGCCATCGAAGTCGCCCTTCCCGGCTGTTTCGGGGTCGGCGTACCGGAAGGCAGGCAGGAAGCGGAGGAAGAAACGCTGTCCGACGGTCAGCATGAACATGAGGTAGACCACCCCGATGAGCAGGTCGTACGTATGGGTCACCACATAGATGGTCTCGTCCACGTCCAGTGCCAGCTTGATGGACGCCAGGTTGGGGGTGCCTCCGGTGTAGACGCCGATGAGCATGCCTGAGACCTTCCACAGCTCCTCGATGCCGTGTCCGCGGAACAGGAAGTAGCCCAGAACCACCATGGAGATGACCGCGAAGAAGGCGATGAACATGGACACCAGGGTCTTGCCCACGATGCTGAACCATTTGCGGATGTTCATGGAGAACAGCAGCAGGGGCAGGGCCAGGGGGATGGTGAGGGTGGTCAGCAGGTCCTGCACCCGGATGGCCTCCTCAGGCAGCACCCCGATATTGCCCAGAAGGAGTCCCACGGCATAGGCGATCATCACCGCGCCCAGTTTGTTGACGTAGCGGTATTTGTGGCAGAGATGCAGGATCAGGATGGGCATCAGGATGTAGAAGAGTCCGAGCAAGATGAGGTCCATGACGGTGGAATTAAGTTTGACGGCCGGCCCTGCCCGGGCGGGGGCGGCCGTCATGCGGCGTTCCCTTTCCCCCTGCACCGGCCGGCCAGGCCAGGGCAAAGGTACGTCAATTTATGAATTTTTAACAAAAACCCCGCATTTTGACCGGCCCCGTCCGCAGCCCGCGGATGCCGCCGGTGCATTTTTTTGTAAATTTGGCTGACCCAACCTAAAAACCCATGAACAAAACAACGAACCGGATCGCGGTGGCCATCCTGCTGCTGGCCTTCACAGCCTGCGGACCCCGCGTGGACTCCGGATACGACGACATGATGAAAGCCAACACAGAGCAATTCAGGGAGGTAATCCTCAGCGCCGATTTGTCCTGGATGAGCGACAACGAGCGTGAGATCATCCGCATCCTCACGGAAGCCGCCGGCATCATGGACGGCATTTTCTGGATGCAGGCCTATGGCGACAAGGACGCGCTGATGGAATCCATCGACAGCGAGTACGCCCGCAGGTATGCGAAGATACACTACGGACCGTGGGACCGCCTGGCGGGGAATGCCCCGTTTGTGGCGGGCTTTGGCGACAAACCCCTGGGGGCGAATTTCTATCCGGCGGACATGACCCGGGAGGAGTTTGAGGCCTGGGACCATCCGGACAAGGCCAGCCTGTACACCCTGGTGAGGCGGGATGAGGCGGGACAGCTCGTGGCCGTTCCCTACTCCGTGGCCTACCGGGAGCAGCACGAGGAGGCCGCCCGGCTCATGCGGCAGGCTGCGGAGCTGGCCGAAGACCCCGGGCTGAAGAACTACCTGGAGATGCGCGCCACGGCCCTGCTGACCGACGACTACCAGCCGAGCGACTTCGCCTGGATGGAGATGAAGGAGGCCAATATCGACTTTGTCGTCGGACCCATCGAGAATTACGAGGACCGGCTGTTTGGATACAAGGCAGCCCACGAGGCCTTCGTCCTGGTGAAGGACCCCGAATGGAGTGCCCGCCTCGTAAAATTCAACGCCATGCTGCCCGACCTGCAGGCCGGTCTGCCCGTGCCGGCGGCTTACAAGGCGGAGGTACCCGGAACGGATGCCGACATCAATGTCTATGACGCCCTGTATTATGCGGGCGACTGCAATGCGGGCAGCAAGACCATCGCCATCAACCTGCCCAACGACGAGGAGGTGCAGCTCAGGGTGGGCAGCCGCAAGCTGCAGCTGAAGAACTCCATGCGGGCCAAATTCGACCACATCCTGGTGCCGATCGCCGGCATGCTGATCGACCCGGAGCAGCGGGGACATATCACCTTTGATGCCTTCTTCGAGAACACCACCTTCCACGAGGTGGCCCACGGCATGGGGATCAAGAACACGATCAACGGCCGTGGCACGGTGCGGGAGGCCCTCCGCGAATACTACGCGGCCATTGAGGAGGCCAAGGCGGACATCCTGGGCCTTTACCTGGTGGGGGAGCTGTACGACCGGGGTGAGATCACCAGCGGGGAGCTGATGGACAATTACGTCACCTTCATCGCGGGCATCTTCCGCTCCAGCCGGTTCGGGGCCGCCAGCTCCCACGGCATCGCCAACATGATGCGGTTCAACTTTTTTGAGAGGGAAGGGGCCTTTACCCGCCAGCAGGACGGCACCTACCGTGTGCATTTCGAAGCCATGAGGGAGGCGGTGACCGCCTCGGTGCAGGAGGTGCTGACCATCCAGGGCAACGGGGATTACGAAAGGGCCCGCGAGCTGGTGACCGCCGACGGCCGGATGGTGGATCACCTGGCGTCGGACCTGGACCGGGTGAATGCCGCCAGCATCCCCGTCGACATCGTGTTCCGCCAGGGGCTGGACGAGATGGGCCTTTGATATCAATTATCCACTTATTCCTTTGACAACGATGAACAAATTACGCTTATTTCTGGCCGCGGCAATCCTTCTGCCGGCCCTGACAGGCTGGTCCCAGACCGCGTTCGACCTTTCCAGGGAGGCGGTGATCGACCGCCTGAAACAGGACGTATACACCCTGGCGTCCGACGAGATGGAAGGGCGGGAGTCCGGCACCGCCTCGGAGCGGCTGGCCGCAGATTATATCAAAAAAAGGATGCAGGAGATCGGCCTGAAGCCCTTATTCGGTGATTCCTTTCTGCAGGCATTTCCATTCCCCGGTGAGTGGGTGTGGGGCGAAGGCAATACGATGCGGCTGGGTCAGCGCGTGTTTCAGCATGACGAGGACTTCTTCACCCTGCCCGGATCGGCCAATGTGCAGATCCAGGCCGGCTTTGCCGATGTCGGCCTCGGGCTGGAAGGCATCCCGGGCTACGAAGGCTACGACGGCCTGGCGGACCTCGAAGGCAGGTTGTTCATCATGGAATATTTTGTGCCTGAGGAGGTGGAGACCGCCCTGGGGATGAACGCACGCGAGCTGCTGCCCCACCGCTTGGAGCTGGCCGCCGAAAAGGGTGCTGCCGGCATCCTGTTTGTCAACGCGCGCAGCGACCGGGACGATCCGCGCCTGGATCTGAGGCTGGTGCGGGAACCTCTGGACATCCCCCTGGTCTTTTTGAGGGCCGGCACCTACGAGGCCCTTGTGGCCGGGGCCGGACAGCCCCTGGCCTTGTCTACCGACCTGACCCGTGAGGAGCAGACCGGGCTGAACGTGGCCGGCTACCTGGACAACGGCGCGGCCGCCACGGTGGTGATCGGAGGACATTTTGACCATGTGGGTTACGGCAACCGGGGCTCGCGGAGTCCCGGCGAGCGGGCCATCCATTACGGGGCCGACGACAATGCCAGCGGGACGGCCGGGGTGCTGGAGGCGGCACGCTACCTGTCGCAGTCGGATCTGACCGCCCACAACTACATCTTCATCGGCTTCGGGGCCGAGGAGAAGGGGCTGATCGGGAGCCGCTATTTCACCAACAGCGGGGCTTACGACATGGAGAAGATCAACTACATGTTCAACTTCGACATGATCGGTCGGCTGGAGGATTATTCCCTGAGCCTGATCGGAACCGGCACCTCACCGGCCTGGGAACCGCTGATCGACCGGCTGGCCCCGGAGCATTTCAACATCCGCAAGTCGCCCGGGGGCACCGGCGGATCCGACCACACCAACTTCTATCAGAAGGACATCCCGGTCATCTTTTTCTTTACCGGCACCCATGAGGACTACCACCGCCCGGGCGACACCCCCGACAAGGTGAACTACGAAGGGGCCCGGGAGATCCTGGAACTGGCCTATGCCATGATGGCGGAGCTGGACGGGCAGGACCGCCTGGCATTTTCCACCACGCCCGTGGTGGCCCGCGGCCGCAGCCGCACCGACGCACCCACCCTCGGCCTCATGCCGGACCACGGTTATGACGGGGACGGGTTGCGCGTGCAGGCCGTGATCGAGAACCGCCCCGCCCACCAGGCCGGGATGAAGGACGGGGACGTCATCATCCGGATCAACGACACCGAGGTGCTGGAGATCGAAACATACATGGAGGCTTTGGGCAAGCTGCAGCGCGGCGCCGTATCCACCGTGGTGGTTAAAAGGGGAGAGGAAGAGTTGCAGTTCGAAGTGCAGCTCTAGCAGACGTTCCCACCCGCGGTCCATTCAATCGCCCGGCCGGGTCCCGCATGGGGTCCCCGGCCGGGCGACTTCGTCCTGCCGGTTCAGCAGGAGGCTTCCGGCCGGGCGATTCCTTCTTGCCGGCCCGAAAGGCTACCTGAAATCCATGGTCTTGCGGGTGGTGATCTTCTCGCAGTAATGGCATTTAAGCCGGATCTCCTCCTTGTCGACCACCGTGAAGCGGGCGGGCAGCTGCTCGATATTGGTGATGCAGTTGGGGTTGAAGCATTTGACGATGCCGTTGACCTGATCGGGGATGGCCACCACCTTTTTGCTGGTCACCTCAAAGTCGTGGATCTCGATGATGGAGGCCGAGGGGGCCACCAGGCTGATCTTGTTGAGCTCTTCATCTTCGAAGAAGCGACCACTCACCTTGATGATCCCCTTGGTGCCGTATTTCTTGCTTTCCAGGTTGGTGGCAAACAGCACCATGTTCCCGAAAGTCTCCAGCTTGAGCATGCGGATGACCTGAAACACGGCGTTTGAAGGTATGTGGTCGATCACCGTCCCGTTCTCGATGGCGGAGACCTTTAATTCCTTGATGATTTTTCCCATTGGTTCTCTGATTTATCTTGACGCATTGTTTTTTTGTATTTGCATTGCCTGCCACATGGTCCGGCTTCCGGGCCGGTCCGTGGCGGGGATCAGCGGACCCCCCAGGATCAGCGGACCCCCAGGATCAGCGACATCAAAGCCTGCCGGACATACACCCCGTTGAGCGCCTGTTCAAAATAATAGGCTTTGGGGCTGGGGTCCACGTTGATGTGGATCTCGTTGACACGCGGCAGGGGATGCAGCACCCGGAAGTTCTCCCGGGTGTTCAGGATCATGTCGTGGTGCAGGTTGTAGGAGTTTTTGATCCGCTCATATTCCAGGGGGTCGCTGAAACGCTCCCGCTGGATGCGGGTCATGTACAGCACGTCCACATCGGGAATCACCTCTGCCATGTCGGTATACTGGTGGTAGGCCAGCTTGCGCTCCTTGATGTGCATCTTCACCGAGCTGGGCAGCTTCAGCTCCACGGGCGATACCAGGTGGAAGGTGGTGTTGAAGTTGCACAGGGCGATGACCAGGGAGTGGACCGTGCGGCCGTACTTCAGGTCGCCCACCATGGCCACGTGCAGGTTGTCGAGCGTTCCCTGGGTTTTCTGTATGCTGTAAAGGTCCAGCAGCGTCTGGGTCGGATGCTGGTTGGCGCCGTCCCCGGCATTGATCACCGGGACGGGGGAGATTTCCGAGGCGAAGCGGGCGCTTCCCTCCACGGGGTTGCGCATCACGATCAGGTCGGAATAGTTGGCGATGGTCAGGATGGTGTCGCGCAGCGACTCCCCTTTTTTAACGCTGGTGTTGCTGGCTTCGGAAAAGCCAATCACCCGGGCGCCGAGGCGGTTGGCGGCGCTTTCGAAGCTCAGGCGGGTTCGGGTGGACGGTTCGAAGAACAGGGATGCGACCACATGGTCCCTGAGGATCGTCTGCACGGGGTTCTTCTCAAACTCCCGGGCCACCTCCAGGACGCGCAGCTGCTCCTCCCGGGAATAATCGTTGATGGAAACGAGGCTTTTGTTTTTCATGTGAAATGGGTATTGGCTGTTGGCTTTTGGTTATTGGGTTTTGGCTGTTGGTTGTTGGCTATTGGCTATTGGGGATTTTTGGGTTCGTCAGGGTAAAAAAAAGGGGGCCGCGAAGCCCCCTGAATGCTTAATGACAACCACAGTCGCTTTTGGTCAACTTCTTCTTTTTGAGGAAGTCGCAAACCAGTCCGCAGAGGTTTGGTGTGCCGATCTCCTGGAGTTCGTAGCCGACCTTCACGGCGGGCTTGCCGATCTTCACCACCCGCTGCAGGTCGATCGGGGTGGCGATCACCACGGCATCGCAGTCGGCCCGGTTGATGGTGGCTTCCAGGTCGGCGACCTGCTGCGCTCCGTAACCCATGGCCGGCAGCAAGGTGCCGATGCCCGGGTAGATCTCGAACGTCTCGGCCAGGCGGCCCACCACGAAGGGCCTGGGGTCGACCAGCTCAGCGGCCCCGAATTTTCTGGCGGCCACGGTTCCCGCGCCGAGGGTCATGTGCCCGTGGGTGAGGGTCGGTCCGTCTTCCACGACCAGGACCCGCTTGCCTTTGATCAGCTCGGGCTTGTCCACCGTGAGGGGAGAGGCCCCGTCCACCACGACGGCCCCGGGGTTCACTTTGGCGATGCTCTCGCGCACCTGCTGGATGCCTTCGGGTCCGGCGCTGTCCATCTTGTTGATCACCACGATGTCGGCCATGCGGAGGGTCACCTCGCCCGGGTAGTAGTTCAGCTCATGTCCCGGCCGGTGGGGATCCACCACGGTGACCATCAGGTCCGGCTTGTAAAAGGGGAAGTCGTTGTTGCCCCCGTCCCAGAGGATCACGTCGGCTTCCTTCTCGGCCTCGCGCAGGATGGCTTCATAGTCCACCCCGGCATAGATCACGTTGCCGCGCACCACATGGGGTTCGTACTCTTCCATCTCCTCGATCGTGCAATGGTGCTTGTGCAGGTCCTCCACCGTGGCAAAGCGCTGTACTTTCTGCTTGACCAGGTCGCCGTACGGCATGGGATGGCGGATGGCCACCACCTTGAGGCCGTGCTCCATCAGCACCTCGATGATGCGGCGCGAAGTCTGGCTCTTGCCGCAGCCTGTACGGACGGCCCCGACGGCGATCAGCGGCTTGGTGCTTTCGATCATGGTTTCCTTCGGTCCGATCAGCAGGAAGTCGGCCCCGGCGGCGTTGACGATGGCACCCACGGCCATCACCTCCTTGTAAGACACGTCGGAGTAAGAGAAGGCACAGACATCCACCTCCAGTTCGCGGATCAGCCTGGGGAGCTCTTCCTGGGTGTGGATGGGAATACCCTCCGGGTAGAGTTCGCCGGCCAGCTCGGCCGGGTATTTGCGGCCGTCGATATCCGGGATCTGGGCAGCGGTAAAGGCCACCACATGGTAGTTGTCGTTTTGGCGGTAATAGGTGTTGAAATTATGAAAATCGCGTCCGGCGGCGCCGATGATGATCACATTTTTTCTTTTGCTCATGGTGTTGGTTGTTTGGGTGTTGGTCATTCAATGGTACTTTCGGTATATGCTCAGAAACTCCGGGAGCCCTTGGCGGGACCGGAAAGCGGGCGAAAGAAACCTAGGTGAAATTACCAGCACAGCCATAAACCCAAAAGAAAGAGGATGTCATGGTGGCGGTTGGTTGAATCATTGGCTGTTGAAAATGAGGATGCTGCCAAAAAAAACTTCACAAATTTACGGCTTTTGGGTTTCCGGGCAAGCATTTCGCGCCGGATTTTTTTCAGATTTTTTTCGTCGGATGGGTTGGCCGCTCCAGGAAGTTTGTAAGCACGGGTTCCTGTCCGCTCCGGGAAAATGGAACATTTCTTTCTGTTAAAGCACAAAATTTTTTCTATAAATAGTTTGTGAAACACTTTTTTATTTAGATTTACGCCATCATTCCGGAAAATCCTGGAGGGGTTACAATGATCCTGGCGCCAGACTTTTGCTTTAATTAAATCATGTGATATGAAAAAGATTCTGTCAGTATTGGTTATGATTCTGCTGGCCTCGGCCTCCATGGCTCAGGTTTCCTCCGTGCGGTCACCGGAGGAAGGCCCGATCACGCCTGTAATGCTGGACGAAGAATTCGTTTGTCCTTCCGGGGCTGTTTTCAGTCAGGTATTCGGCTCCTATGACAATGGATATTTCTCTCAGGCAGGGGAACCAGGAGACCTCGTTGCTGATGATTACGCTGCCACCGCCCCATTCAACATGATCCGGGTCTGGGGAGGGGATTATTTTGGTTGTTCCATGAATGACACCGAAGCCTTTGATGTATTCATCTGGAACGGAAACCCATCCACCGGCGGCGTCCTGGTATTCTCCGGAAGCCTGACCGGCGCCACCTCCCTCGTGGGGACTACCCCCTGGGGGCCAACAAACCATTATCAGATCGATATCCCCCTGGAAACCACCATTACCCAGTTGAATGGCTGGATCGGGATTACCAGGAAAGGGGCGACTTGCAGTGAGGGTTTTGCCTGGACTGTTTATTCAGGGGGGAATGTACTTCAAAGACTTTCCAACACTTGGGTGGTAACGAGTTCGAATGTCCTTTTATGCCTGGGCAACGTGGAAGGAGAGCCACCCGCATCCGTGCCGCTATCCGACTGGGCGCTTGCTTTAGGCATGATCCTCATGGCCGGTTTCCTGCTGGTGCGGCTGCATAGGGTGGCCTGATGTCCCCTTTCCTGTAGTCCACGCCGAGGACACGGGCAATCCCTCCCATTACCCGCACCAGGAGATCAGGGGGTTTCACGGCGATGATTTCCTTGCGGTAATTGCGCATGAGTACCCCGAACAACAGCATGGACCTCGGGTTTTTCATGCTGACTTTTCTTGTCCGCTTGTTGCTTGCCACATCGATCACCCTGACCACGTCTTCAAAATAATCCTCCATGGCGAGGGCCGGTTCATGCGTGTTAAAGACCCTCACGACGGAGTCTGTCGGGTTCCTGAAGGTGTGCCTGACGCCTTTCTCCACGACCAGGCGATCCCCTTTTTTTGCACGGACCCATTTGTCCCTGATAAAAAACTCCATTTCTCCTTCAAGGATATGGTAGGTTTCCATGGCATGCGGATGAATGTGGTGGAGTGGATCCACCATATTGCATCCGGGCAGCAATTCCCATTCCAGTTCAAGGGCTTTCCCGTCCGTGTCGGCTTTGCTTTTTATTACGGTGAATACCATGCCCAGGGGGGACATGTCCAGCACCTGTCCTTGAGTAGCCACAATTGTCTGTTTTGTCGATTTTAAATAATTATATCAATATGCGTATACATAAAGGTATGATATTTATGGCAAAAATCAAATCCACGCATCCAGGCATAAAAAAAAGCCGCCGGGAGTTGTCCCGGCGGCCTTCAATTCTGGTGGAGCTGGAGGGATTTGAACCCTCGTCCAAACAAGCGACAGAAATGCTTTCTACATGCTTATCCTGTAGTTTTGGATTCGGCTTGCGGCTGGGAACAGGCGGCCCCACCGCTTGCCTGAGCCCTTTTGATTGTCGGCCATGCACCAGGGCCTTGCATGACGTATCCCGGCTTTTGATGATGTTTCCTTGGGGACGCGGCCAGGCGTGGCTTCCCGGGAAACAAACGGCGCTTAATAACTGTTATTAAGCGGCCATTGCGTAGTTAGAGTTGCCGTTTATAGGCGATGCGCCTGGGATTTACGAGCCAGAATCACGACGCTCGGCATGCTTACACTCCCACCAGACCTGCTGTCTAATCCATATCAGCCCCATGGGTTTGCAGGGACAAAGGTACAAAAAATATACCACAATCCGGCAGCCCTGCCCTCAGAAGATGAGCTGCAGGAGATAGCCCAGGGCGGCCCCGCCCAGTATGATCCAGACGGAACCGATCTTTTTCAGTCCGAATACCACCCCGAGGGCCAGCCCAAGGATGAGGGCAGTCCGCCAGTCGGTGGCGGTGTCGATGGTCATCAGGATGGTGACGCTGAGCATGACAGCCACGGCCGCCATATTGACCGAGTCCAGGAATGCGGAGGTGTAAGGGGAGCGCCTCAGGCGGGGGATGACCGGGTAGAGCAGCAGGATGAAAACAAAGGAAGGCAGGAAGATGCCTGCCGTGGCCGCCAGGGCGCCCGGGACGCCGTCGAGAAGGTATCCGATGAAAGTGGCGGCCGTCAGGATGGGTCCCGGTGTGAACTGCCCGATGGCGATGGCATCGAGCAGCTGCTCACGGGTGATCCAGCCCAGCTTTTCGACCAGTTCCCCGTCCAGGTAAGCCACCAGGACATAGCCGGTGCCAAACAGCACCGCCCCGATCCTGGCGAAGACCCAGAAGAGTTTCAGGAGGGAGTAGGATGCCAGGGCTGCAGAAGCAGTGGCCAGCAGGGGGAGGGGCATCAGCCCTTTCAGTCCGCCGCCGCCGGGCTTGCCCGGGCCATTGCCTTTTCGGTCGTTTGGCGTCCCGCTGTCCGGGGGCTTGTCCTTCGGTTTGTTTTTTCCGCGCACCAGGGTGTGCATTCCGAAGGCCAGCATGCCCAGTGCGCCGGCGCCCAGGATGGCCACAATCTCTCCGAGACCGGCCAGGGTGGCTCCCAGGGTGAGCACCCCCAGCACCCCCAGCCAGAACCCCTTAAGAGCCTTTTGGCCCAGATTCAGGATGGCCCCGGCGATCACTGCGATCACGGCCGGCTTCAGTCCGAAGAACAAACCCTCCACCGCCGGGACCTGGCCGTAGGTAACATACAGCCAGGCCAGCAGGCCGGTGATCAGGGCCGCAGGGATAATGAACCCGAAGCCTGTGGCCAGCATGCCGGGCAGTCCGCGCAGCTTGTATCCGACCAGCATCGTCATCTGGGTGGAGTTGGGTCCGGGGATGAGGTTCACCGCCCCCAGGAAATCGAGAAACTGCTGGTGAGACAACCATTTGCGGCGGCTGACCAGCTCCTGCTCCATCAGTGCGGCATGCGCTGCGGGACCGCCGAAGGCCACCGAACCGAGCTTCAAAAACTCCAGGAACAGCCGCCATGCGCCGGGATGGCTTCCGGCGGCCCTGGGTTCGTTCAGCTGGTTTTGTCCGGTCATCGGGTCGGTTTTGCAGCGCATTAAAAATAGCATTTTTTTGGTAAGCGGCCCATCCGGCCGTTGGGAGGATTCTTTGCCGCGGGCTGTTTCCGCTCGGCGGAAAACCGTATTTTTGAAGGGCAGAGTCACGCAGCCTGTAAGGCCTCCAAGAACCGGAAAAACCCGCCGCCCCCATGTCCGAATCCCCTGCCCGACTGGCCTCCCTCTTCATCAACAGCACGGACTGTCCCCTGTTCCTCACGGGGCGGGCCGGCACGGGCAAGACCACCTTCCTGAAAGAGGTGGTGTCCCGGACCCACAAGAAGACCGTGGTGGCCGCCCCCACCGGCATCGCGGCCATCCATGCAGGGGGGGTGACCCTGCATTCCCTGTTTCAGTTGCCTTTCGGCGCTTTCATTCCGTCGGATGCCCTTCCCGGGGATGTGCCCATGTCCTTTCCCCTGAACACCCCCCGCTCACTGATGCGCCAGCTTCGCCTGCACAGCCACAAGCGGCGGCTGCTCAGCGAGATGGAGCTGCTGATCATCGACGAGGTGAGCATGCTGCGGGCCGACCTGCTGGACGCCATCGACACGGTGCTGCGGGCGGTCAGGCGGCAGCGCCACCGTCCCTTCGGCGGGGTGCAGCTCCTTTTTATCGGCGACCTGTTCCAGCTGCCTCCGGTGGTGAAGCAGGAGGAATGGGGGCTGTTGCGGCAACACTATCCGACGATGCACTTCTTCCAGGCCCGTGCCCTGGCGCACCAGCCTCCCCTTTACCTGGAGCTGGAGACGGTGTACCGGCAGCGCGACCCCCGCTTTATTTCCCTCTTGAACAAGGTGCGGGAAAACCGTGTGGGCCATGAGGAGGCCGCGATGCTCAACGAGCTGGTGGACCCGTCCTTCGACCCGACGGCCGGGGAGGGGCATGTGTTTCTGACCACCCACAATGTCCGTGCAGAGGCCATCAACCGCAAGGCCCTGGAACGGCTTGAGGGGCGGTCCTGGTTTTTCGATGCGGTGGTGGACGGGGATTTCGGGGAGCACCAGTATCCCATGGAGGCCCGGCTGGAGTTGAAAGAGGGCGCCCAGGTGATGTTCATCAAGAACGACTATTCGGGGGAGGGACGCTACTTCAACGGCAAGGTGGGCACCATCGACCACATCGACGGGGAGGACATCGAAGTGGTCTTTGCCGACGGCTCCCCTCCGGCCGGGGTGAACCGGTACACATGGGAGAACAAGAGCTACAGCCTGAACCGGGAGAGCGGGGACATCGAGGAAAAAGTCAAGGGAACCTTCACCCAGCTTCCGGTCCGGCTGGCCTGGGCGATCACGGTGCACAAGAGCCAGGGGCTGACCTTCGACAAGGCGGCCATCGACGTATCGGCGGCCTTCGCACCCGGACAGGTGTACGTGGCCCTGTCGCGCCTGAGGGGACTGGACGGGCTGGTGCTGACAGCCCCCCTGCCGGAGCGCAGCCTGGCCCCCGATGCGGTGCTGGCCGGCCTGCCGGTGAGGCGTGAGGCACCGGAGGCCCTGCAGCGGCTGCTGCGGGAAGAGTCCCGGCGCTACCTGCGGGAGGAGATGGCGCGGGCCTTCGATTTCGGCGGCCTGCAGGCGGCCTGTAAGGCCCATGTGGACACCTACGACAAGGAGGAGGGGCGGTCGGCCAAGCAGCGGTTCCGTCCCTGGGCGGAGGGGCTGCTGGGCGAGGTGGGATTACTCCCCGTGGTGGGCGAACGCTTTCTGAGCCAGCTCAGACGCCGGCGGCCGGATGCGGAAGGAGACGAGCTCGCCTTCCTGAAAGAGCGGGTGGAGGCGGCCACCGGCTACTTCTCGCCCCGCCTGAATGCCTTCTCGACCCGGGTCTTTGCACACATCGGCGAGCTGGAGGGGCTGTCCGGGGTAAAAAAGTATGTGCGGGAGCTGCGGGAGCTGGAGGGTGTGTTTTTTGAAAAGCTTCGTCGGATAAATAAGGCCGGGGCGCTGGTGCGCTCGGTGATGGAAGGGCGGGAGGTGGACCGGACGGTGCTGGAGGAGGCCCGGCTGGCCCCGGAGCGGCGGCGTCAGTCGGAAGGGGCGGGCCGCTCCGGCCCGGGAGACCGGATGGGCAAAGGAAAGGCCGGCCGCCAGAAAATGGGGGGGCGCCGCCGGACGGGCCAGGCCCCGAAGCAAGAAGGCCGCCCCGGCGGGCGTACCGGGGAACGTGCCCGGTGGGATGAGGAGAAGCCGCTGCCGGGACCCTCGGCCGAAACCACCCTGGAGCTGTTCGGGCAAGGCTGTTCGGTCGAAGAGATCGCCGGGCTGCGGTCGCTGGCCTATACGACCATCGAAACCCACCTGGCGGCCTGCGTGGCCGCAGGCCGCCTGAACGTGGAACGGCTGCTGGACCGGGACAAGCTGGGCAAGATCATGGCCGCCTCCGCGGCCGTGGGCTCCACGCGGCTGAAAGACATCATGGCCGTGCTGGGCGATGAGTTCTCCTACGGAGATGTGCGGTATGCCCTGGCGGCGATGGGCAGGGACGGGGAGGAAGATTCCACTGGGAGCCTGGTTCCAGAGGAATGAATAATTTATTTACCGGGCTGCATAAGGGGATCGTTGAACGGACACGAAATTATGCATTCAGTATGGACATTGAATCATTTCGCGAATTCTGTCTGTCATTCAAAGGGGCCACTGAGAAATTCCCCTTCGACGAAAGCACCCTGGTGTTTTACGTCCAGGGCAAAATGTTCTGCCTCACCGACGTGGATGCCTTCGACTCGGTCAATGTGAAATGCGACCCGGAGCAGGCCATGGCGCTGCGGGAGCGCTATCCGGCGGTGCTGCCCGGTTACCACATGAATAAAAAACACTGGAACACCCTGCTGATGGACGGTTCCCTGCCCGTGCCGCTGGTGAAGCAGTGGATCCGGGACTCTTACGATCTGGTGGTGGCGTCGCTGCCCAGGAAGTTGCGGGAGGAACTGGATAAGTGAAAATGTCAAAATGGTTTGCGACAAAAGAATTTATCCTTAACTTTGCCCCCTGAATTTCGGGGTGTAGCGCAGCCCGGTTAGCGCGCGTCGTTCGGGACGACGAGGTCGGAGGTTCGAATCCTCTCACCCCGACCAAAACAAAGGAAAGCCTGTCAGCAATTTGCTGACAGGCTTTTTTTTCCAGGACCCTGGGAAGCTTGCTTCCTGAGGGGCCTGTGAAAAAATGCCTTGATTTCGTGAAACGAAATCAGGCTTTCCTTTGTTTTGAGACCTGCCTCCCTGGAGGATGGCCGCCAGGCAATCCTCCAGGGGACACCCGGAGGGGGTTATTGGGATGGCCGCCAGGCAATCCTCCAGGGGACACCCGCTAGCCCATTACCCCCGGATGTCTGTCGCCCCGGTACCGGAAATGGCAGATGCCGCTGTCGCAGTCGTGCCCGGGCGGGGCGTGGATCACCACCTCGGTTTCCTGTCCGCCGGGCCCCTTCACCGCACAAACCACTTCCAGGTATTCGCCCAGGAAGCTTCGGCGTTTGATCCTGCCGCAGAAACAGCCCTCTTCTTCTCCGGCGGGTTCAAAATGCCCCGGCCGGATGGACAGCATCACCTCTTTCATGGACGCCGGCAGCGGCAGGTCGGCCGGGATGAAACCGATGGGGGTCTGGTAGCCCCCTTCGGCAATGACGCCCCGCATCAGGTTGGTCTTGCCGAAGAAGCGGGCCACATAGGGGTTCGTCGGATGGGCATAGACCTCCCCGGGCGGGCCGGTCTGCAGGTTGACCCCATCGCGGATCACGGCGACCCGGTCGGCGATGGCCAGCACATCCCGGGTGTCGTGGGTGACGAAAACGGCCGTGGCGCCGGACTTCCGGATGATGTCGCGGATGTCCTCGCGCATCTGGGTCTTGCGCATGGAGTCCAGGTTGCTGAACGGCTCGTCGAACAGGATGATGCCCGGCTCGGGGGCCAGCGCACGCGCCAGGGCCACCCGTTGTTTTTGTCCGCCGCTCAGCTGGTGCGGATACCGCTGTTCCAGTCCTTGCAGTCCCGCCAGCTGGATGATCGCCACGGCCTTTTCGCTCCTTTCCTCCCGTCCATGCCGGAACAGTCCGAAGCAGATGTTCTCCCACACGGTCTTATGCGGAAAGAGGGCATAGTCCTGAAACACGATGCCGACCCCTCTTTTCCCGGGCTCCACAAACAACCGGTCGCTGCTGACCACCTCGCCGTTGAGCAGGATCTCCCCCCGGGTCGGGGTTTCAAACCCGGCGATCATCCGAAGGATCGTGGTTTTGCCGCATCCGCTCTCTCCCAACAGGGCCATGATCTCTCCCCGGGCGACCTCCAGGGAGAAATCCCTCACGGCATAGGCCTGGGTTCCGGGGAACTTCTTGTGCAGGTTTTTTATTTCAAGGGTGTTCATGGTTGTTCCTTTCTTTTGTGTTGCCCCCACAGGGGCGCGCCCCCATCAGCTATGCAGCACGGTCTTGCCCCCCATCATCCGGTTAAGCAGGAAGGCCGGCACGATCCCCACCAGCACGATGATCAGCGCGGCCGGCGCCGCCTCGGCCACCCGCTCATCCGACGCATATTCAAAGGCCCTGATGGCCAGGGTGTCGAAGTTGAACGGACGGAGGATCAGCGTCAGCGGCAATTCCTTGAGCACGTCGATGAACACCAGCAGGGTGGCGCTGAGCACCGGCGCCTTCATCAACGGCAGGATCACTTTGCGCAAGGTGTTCAGGTTTGTATGTCCCAGCGAGCGGGAGGCCTCGTCCATCGAATGGGAAAGCCCGGCCATGCCGCTTTCCATGCTGTGGTAGCCCACGGCCAGGAACCGCACCATATAGGCGTAAACCAGGGCAAACCAGGTGCCGCTGAGCGCGACCCCCAGCCCGGGCATGGCTGCGGCCAGCCGGCCGTCCAGCCAGAGGAACGGCACCATGATGCCGATGGCCACCACCGCGCCCGGCAGGGCATAGCCCAGGGTGGCGATCCGCGCCAGTGCCCGCACCAGGCGGCCCGGGAAGCTGCGCACCGTAAAGGCGATGAACAGGCTGACGATCACCACCACGGCCGAGGCCGCCAGGGCCAGCAGAAAACTGTTGCGGATGAGTTCCCAGAACCGGATGTCCAGCACCTGGGCCGCGGTCTGCAGGCTCCAGTGGAACAGCATGGAGAGGGGGAAGATGAAGCCCGGCAGCAGGGGCAGCAGGCAGAGCCCCAGGGCGGCTGCCTGGCGCAGGCCGCGGAGGCGGCGGATCCCCGGCGGGCGGTAATGGCTGCCCACCACTTCGTACCGCATCTGTCCGCGCTGGTAACGTTCCAGCAGGATCAGCGCCAGCACAAGCACCATCAGGTAGGCCGACAGCTTCATGGCCGCGGAGGCGTTCCCGAAGGCGAACCAGGCGGTGAAGATGCCCGTCGTGAATGTATCCACGCCATAGTAGCGTGCCAGTCCGTAGTCGTTCAATACCTCCATCAGCGCCAGAGAAATGCCTGCCACGATGGCCGGCCTGGCCAGCGGGAGGGCGGCGGAGAAGAAAGCCTGCATGGGTTTGCGCCCCAGCGAGGCAGCCACTTCCAGCAGGGAGGCCGACTGTTTCATGAAATAGGCCCGGGTGATCAGGTAAACATAGGGGTAGAGGGAAAGCGACAGCACCAGGATGGCCCCGGGCAGCGACAGGATGTTGAACAGCAGGTAGGGCCCGGTGTCCACCCCGAAGTGGTTCCTCAGGAACACGTAAACCGGTGAGGTATAGTCCAGGATCCCCGCCCAGGTGAAGCCCAGGATGTAGGCCGGGATGGAGATGGGCAGGATCAGCGCCCACTGAAAAAAGCGCCTGCCCGGGAAGTCGTACAGGGTGACCAGCCAGGCCGTGCTGACCCCCATCAGGAACGTCAGGGCGGCGACTCCGGCCATCAGCAACAAGGTGTTCAGGGCATAGGACGGAATGAGCCGGTGCAGGATGTGCCGCCAGGTCTCATCCCCCGACACGAATACCTCCGGGAATATGACCAGCAGGGGCAGGGCCACCAGCAGGGAGGTGATGAGTGCGATGAGCACCCAGCCGTTGCTGAGGAAGCGTGCTTTTTTTGGATATCGTCGGATGGGCAGGGGCATGCTTGGCGGACTTACTCCCAGCCGGCCCGGTGGAAGACGAACATGGCTTCCTGCAGCCAGGGCGCCAGCCTGCTCAGCGGGAGGGTGTCCTCGCGGAAGCTGCCCCAGGACTGCAACAGTTCGGGCCATTCCACCCGGTGCGATACGGGATATTCAAAATTGTCCGACGACAGGACCCTTTGGGCTTCGTCGCCAAGCAAAAACTCGATGAGCCGGCGGGCATGGTCCCTGTTGGGCGCATGGGCCGCGATGCCGGCCCCGCTGATGTTCACGTGGGTGCCGCGTCCCTGCTGGTTCGGGAAAAAAATGCCGGCCTGTGCGGCCACCTGCCGTTCTTCCGCATTGGCCGAGTGAAGCAACAATCCCATGTAATAGGTGTTGACAATCGCCACGTCTCCCGCCCCGGCCGCCATCGCCTTGACCTGGTCGCGGTCGTTGCCCTGCGGGCTGCGCGCCATGTTCGTCACGAGGCCATGCGCCCATTCTTCGGCCGCCTGGGGGCCGAGGGCGGCGATCACGGAGGCCATCAGCGTCTGGTTGTAATGGTTCTGGGAGGACCGCACCAGGACGCGTCCCTGCCATTGCGGACCGGCCAGGTCTTCATAGGTGGACAGTTCGGAGGGGTCGACCCGGTCCTTGTGGTACACGATCACCCGGGCCCTTTTGGTCAGGCCGGTCCAGTGTCCGTCCGGGTCACGGAAGGCGGACGGTACGACCTCCTGCATCAGTTTCGAGCCGATCGGCTGCAGCAGTCCGCTGGCGGCAGCGCCTACCAGCCGTCCGGCATCGGCGGTGATCAGCAAATCGGCCGGGGAGGAGGCCCCTTCCAGGCGCATACGGTGGATCAGCTGGTCGGTATCGGCCTTGATCAGGTTCACCCGGATGCCGGTCTGCTCCGTGAACTGGCTGAAAAGTTGTTCGTCCGACAGATAGTGGCGGCCGGAGTACACATTGACTTCTTCGGTGGGTGCTGAACACGAGGTGCCCCACAGCAAAGCAAGGGGAATGAGGACGGCGGCTCCGGCGGACAGCAGCAGGGTCAGGAAAGGCCGGCGACTTGGTGGGCGCCCCGACGGGAGTGGCTCCGGGGTGTTGCGGGAACCGGTTGTTGTTCTATAAATGCGGTCAATGAACTTCATGGGCATCCGACGATAAGAATGGATGCCAAAATTATTAATAATGAGTCTAAATTAAAACAACAAGGTGCAAAATCCCCAGTTTTAGGGATGCGCGGTGTCTGTCCCGGGCTGCTCCGTTGAAACGGGGATCTTGATCTCATAGTGCTTGCGCGAGCGGTTCGGCAGTTCATAATCGCGCAGCCAGGGGTTCAGCACCCTCAGGTCCTTATAGGTAATGCCGTGCTGTCGGGCAAAGGCCACCAGGTCGCGCACGGTGGTGTCCACTTGCACGTGGTAGTAATCATACGGGGGATAAAGGTCTTTTTCCCGGAAATGGAAGCCCGAAGCGGCCGGGTCTGACAGGATGGTTTTCACGGCCAGGATGCGAAACATGTAACGGGCGGTTTCCTCGTTCAGGTGCAGGTCGTAATAATCAAAGACGCGCTGATTTTCCAGAACCCTCGTCAGGCGGGCATTGCCGATGTTGTAGGCGGCGGCTGCCAGGGTCCACGACCCGAACCGCTCCCGGGAATCCAGCAGGTAGCGGCAGGCGGCTTCGGTGGCTTTTTCCACGTGGTAGCGCTCGTCGATCTGGGTGTTCACCTCCAGGCCGAGCTCCCGTCCCGTGCCCGCAAGGATCTGCCAGAAGCCGGTAGCGCCCGCCGGGGAGACCACGTTCATCAGCCCGCTTTCGATCAGCGCCAGGTATTTGAAGTCGTCGGGGACCCCATTTGCTTTAAGGATGGGTTCGATCACGGGGAACCACCGGTGGGCCCGCTTGAAGAACAGCATGGTCTGGCTCTGCCAGTAGGTGTTCACCAGCAACTCCCGGTCGTAGCGCTCCCGGATGTCCGTCAGGTGTATGGGTACCGGCTCTCCGGCAAAAGACAGGCTGTCGTGAATGGACAGGGCGTAGATCCCGTAATGGTCGGTGAAGGAGCCGGAGAAGACCTGGTCGGGCTCATCGGCCATCCGCCAGTAGATAAACAAATGCAGGAAAAGGGCTCCGGACAACAGGAGGACCAGAACGGTCCAGGATCGCTTCAACATGGGGGGCGAGTTACAAATTATAACCTTTATAAATTATGCCTGCGGGCTCCCATGAAAACCCATCCGACGGGAGCCTCAATCACTTGATTGTTTTGGTGTTCACAAAAATAATCATTTCGGGCGACAAGCTGTGAAGAAAAGAACAGATCATAAAAATTTAGTAGCTTTGTAAGCGGTTAAAAATTAAACACTTTTTAAGGAGATTCAGTCTATGAACATTGCGGAAATCAGAGAACAGCGGAAGCGTCTGAAGGAGGTCAGCTACCAGAAGAAGGACCTCTACAGGGGCTATACCGACAGGGTGTTGTACATCAACGTCGGATCGAATGAAATCAAGGAAAAGGATGTCCCTCCCGTAATGAAGGAGAAGTTCATCGGGGGCAAGGGCTATGGCCTGCGTCTGCTCTGGGATGCCACCAAACCCGACACCAAATGGAACGATCCCGAGAATGAGATCATCATCTCCTCCGGACCCGTGGGTGGCATCACCCAGTACTCAGGGGCGGGCAAGTCCCTGCTGGTGACCATCTCTCCCCAGACCGATTCGGTGATGGACTCCAACGTGGGGGGCTTTTTCGGACCCTTCCTGAAGTTTTCGGGCTTCGACGCCCTCGAACTGCAGGGCAAGGCAGAGAAAGATGTCGTCATTTTCATCGACGGCAAAAACAATAAGATCGAGATCTTCGAAGACCCGGGGCTCAGTGTGGATACCCACCTGATGGCCGAGGAGCTGACCGAGATGTTCGCAGAGAATGAAAAGGATGCCCGCAATATCGGCATCGTTTCCACCGGGGCCGCGGCAGACCATTCCCTGATCGGCATGGTCAACTTCACCTTCTATGACATGAAGCGCAAGAAAATCCGCCTCAAGCAGGCCGGACGCGGCGGCATCGGCACCGTGATGCGCGACAAGAAGATCCGCGCCATCGTGGCCAAGGTCGAAGGGGTGAGTGGCAACCTGAACAATGTGGCCGACCTGGAGACCATCAAGGACCGCGGCCGGGATTTCCAGAAGGAGATGCGCGAGCTGGATGACGACCAGTGCCAGATGCGCCGCAAGGGCACGGCCAACATCCTCAACGTGATGAACGACTACGACCTCCTGCCCACCCATAACTTCAAGTACGGCAGCCATGACGACGGCCTGAAGATTCACAGCAATGTGTTCCGCGACAAGTACTTCACCCAGAATGTGCCCGATGGCTGCTGGATCGGCTGTGCCATGTCCTGCGCCAAAGGGGTGGACGATTTTGAGCTGAAGACCGGTCCCTATAAGGGGCAGAAGGTGATTGTCGACGGACCCGAATACGAGACCGGCGCGGGGCTGGGCTCCAACCTCGGCATCTTCGATCCGGAAGCCATCATCGAACAGAATTTTTATTGCGACACCTACGGCATCTGCACGATCACCTGGGGCACCGTGGTGGCCTTCATTATGGAGTGCTACGAGAACGGCATCCTCAACAAGGAGCGGACCGGTGGACTGGAGCTGACCTTCGGGAACAAGGAGGCGGCCCTGGAACTGATGCACCAGCTGGCGCGCGGCGAGGGCTTCGGCCTGGTTGCCGGACTGGGCGTGCAGAAGATGAAGGAGATGTTCACCGAGAAAGGTTGGGGGGACGAAAAGTTCCTGAACGACATCGGCATGGTGAACAAGGGACTGGAGTATTCCCAGTACGTGTCCAAGGAAAGCCTTGCCCAGCAGGGCGGGTACGCCATGACCAACAAGGGGCCCCAGCATGACGAGGCCTGGCTGATCTTTATGGACATGGTCAACAACCAGATCCCGACCTTCGAAGACAAGGCCGAGGCATTGCATTACTTCCCCATGTTCCGCACCTGGTTCGGGCTCGTGGGATTGTGCAAGCTTTGCTGGAACGATGTGGTGCCCCCGGAGAATGCCCAGGAGGAGGAACCCCACAAGATCCCCAAGCATGTGGCCAATTACGTGGCCATCTATGAAGCGGTGACCGGCAGGCCCTTCAGCAAGGAGGAGATGATCCGCCAGAGTGAGCGGGTGTACAACTTCCAGCGGGTGTTCAACCTGCGCCGCGGCTTTGGCAAGCGCATCCACGATGCACAGCCCTATCGTGCCGCCGGCCCCGTGACCGCTGAGGAATACGAATCGCGCGCCGAGCGCTACGACAAGCAACTGAAGGAGGAGGTTGGCTTTGATCCCTCAGGCAAGACGACCGGGGAGAAAATGGCCGCCCTGCGCAAGTACCGCGAGGGCCGTTACGAACAGCTGCTCGACGCCGTGTACCAGCGCCGCGGGTGGACCAAAAACGGCATCCCGACCCTGGAGCATCTGAAGGACCTGGGCATGGACCTGCCCGAGGTGCTGGAGGTGGTCAAGCCCCACCTGCAGGAAGCCTGATCGCTGCATGGCTCCTAAAACAGCATCCGGCCGGTGTTCGCATGGAACACCGGCCGGATTTTTTTAAGGGGGGAGGCGCCTCTGCTCGCGGACCCGGCCGCCGGGCCACCCAGCCACTGCCCGGGCGGTGGGTTGCGGGGATCAATGTGTCCGGCGGCCCGGATGAGGGCATCAATGCGCCCGATCGAACAGGCTTTGGGCAAGCATCCGCAGGTTTTCCTTTGGCCCTGCCGGCGCCTCTATGGCATCCAGGGCTTCAAAGGCCCTTTGGTAATGGGTCTCCATGGCCTGTATGGCCAGTTCGCGGATCCCCAGGCTGTTGAAAATGCCCATGACCCGGCCGATTTTGGTGTCGGGATCGGAAATGGCGCCGGAGTAAGCCCGGTCCAGTTCCTGCCGCTGCGCCGGGGCGGAGAGCTCCCAGGCCTTGATGTACAGCCAGGTCTTTTTATTGGCCACGATGTCGCCCCCGCTCTTCTTGCCGAACAGGGCCTCGTCCCCGAAAGCGTCCAGCCAGTCGTCGCGCAGCTGGAAGGCCAGTCCGACGCTTTCCCCGAACCGGTAAATCTTTTCAGCATCCACGGCAGGCGCCCCCGCCACGATCGCTCCTGCCTTAAGGCAGGCCGCCGGAAGCACGGCCGTTTTCAAACGGATCATCTCCAGGTACTCGGCTTCGGTGACGCGTCCGGTCTTTTCGAAGTCCATGTCGTACTGCTGTCCTTCGCACACCTCGATCACCGTCCGGCTGAACAGTTCCATCACCTGCCTCAGGCAATGGTCGGGAACATCCAGCATGTATTCGTATGCCCTGGCAAACAACACGTCGCCCGAAAGGATCGCGGTGTTGGTGTCCCATTTAACATGCACGGCGGGCTGTCCGCGCCGGATGGGGGCCTGGTCCATGATGTCGTCGTGCATCAGGGTGAAATTGTGAAACAACTCCAGTCCGATGGCCGGGGAAAGGGCCTCTTCCGCACGGCCGCCGAACATCTCGCAGCCCAGCAGGGTCATCAGCGGCCGGATGCGCTTTCCCCCGTTCTTCAGGCAATACTCAATGGGTTCGTACAATCCCCTTGGCTCCTTATCGAGCCGGGTCTCCGCCATACGGGCGGCGACCATTTCATTCAGACGGGCTAGGTGTTGACTCATGGATGACAGGCTTTGGTGGTGATGTATCTGCCGGTCTTTCGCCCGGCCGGCAGGGTCAGATGGTATGCAGGCCGGCTTACCGCCGGGATTCTGCCAGCAGCCCCAGCAGGTAGCCCCCGTAGCCGCTCTTCAGCAGCGGCTGGGCCACCTTTTCAAGCTGGGCTCCGTCGATATAGCCCATGCGGAAGGCGACCTCCTCGATGCATCCGATCTTCAGGCCCTGCCGTTGCTCGATTACCTGGACAAACTGGGCCGCCTGGATCAGGCTTTCGAAGGTGCCGGTATCCAGCCAGGCGGTACCCCGGCTCATCAGGCCCACCTTCAGCAGACCCCGCTCCAGGTACCAGCGGTTCACGTCGGTGATCTCGTATTCCCCCCGGTCGCTCGGTCGGATGCTTTTGGCCACCTCCACCACACTGTTGTCATAGAAATACAGGCCCGGCACCGCATAATTCGACTGGGGCCTGTCCGGTTTTTCCTCGATGCTGATGGCCCGGTGGTCCCTGTCAAAGGACACCACCCCGTAACGGCTGGGGTTGGATACATGGTAGGCGAACACCACCCCGCCTTCCGGGTCGTTGTGCGATTGCAGGCTGTTGATGAAACCGCTCCCATAAAAGATGTTGTCGCCCAGGATGAGCGACACTTTCTCCCTGCCAATGAACTCCTCCCCGATGACAAAGGACTGGGCCAGTCCGTTGGGCTCCTTCTGGACGGCATAGCTGAAATTGCATCCCAGGGGGGACCCATCGCCCAGCAGGCGGACAAAATGCGGAAGGTCCTGGGGGGTGGAAATGACAAGCACATCGCGGATGCCGGCCATCATCAGGACCGACAGGGGATAGTAGATCATGGGCTTGTCATACACGGGCATGAGCTGTTTGCTCATGGCCAGGGTGATGGGGTAGAGCCGGGTGCCGGATCCCCCGGCGAGAATGATGCCTTTCATGTCAGCCTCCTTGAATGATCCCGCCGGCGCTCCGGAAGGGACGTTCATGTTTGTCAATCGGATGGTTATCGCAAAACTACGTCTTTAAAAACCAATTCCCAAAGGAATTCTTAAAGCAAGCCGTCGGATGGGTCAGCCTTGCCCAGCAGGGAACGCTCCAGGCGGGTTCCTTCCACCCGCTTGTGCAGGGAGAGGAGGATGGATGGCATCAGAAATAGGTTGGATAGCAGGGCCACGCTCAGGGTGAAGGCGATCAGGTAGCCGAGGGCCTGGGTGCCGCCGAAGGTCGAAAAGGTGAAGATGATGAAACCGAAGAACAGCACCCCATAGGTATAGATCATGCTCACCCCGCTCTCATTCAGGGCCGAGATCACGGCATGCTTGATGTGGTAGTTTTTCAGACGCAACTCCTGGCGGAACTTGGCAAGGAAATGGATGGAGTTGTCGACCGATATGCCCAGGGCAATGCTGAAGATGATGATGGTGGACGGCTTGATGGGGATGCCCAGGTAGCCCATCATGGCGGCCGTCAGGATCTGCGGAAACAGGTTGGGGATCAGGGAGATGATCACCATACGCGCGCGGCTGAACAGCAGGGCCATGAGCACCGATATGATGGCGATGGCGAACAGCAGGCTGGTCAGCAGGTTCCTAACCAGGTACTCGGTCCCCTTGAGGAAGACCACGCTGGTGCCGGTGATGGTGACCTTGTGGGTGGCGGGGTCAAAGAGGGAATCGATGCGGGGTTGCAATGCCTCCTGAATGCGTCGGATGTCCCTCGTGCCGATATTGGCCATCTGCACGCTGATGCGGGTGGTCTGCAGGCTGCTGTCCGCCAGGGACCGCAGCAGGGACTGGTCGCCCATGGACCCGGCCGGGATGTACGACTGTATGAAGTTGCGGTCGTGCCGGTTGGGCAGGCCATACATGGCGGGCTCGCCCCGGTAAAAGGCCTGCCGGACCAGTTTCATGGCCTCGGCCACGGACAGGGGACGGGACAATTCAGGGATGGCGGCCATCTCCGCCTGCAAGGCCTCGATGGCCTCCAGGGTGGCCGGGCGGACCACGCCGTTCGGACGGCCGGTTTCGATCATGACCTCGAAGGGCATGATGCCCGAGATGTGGCGTTCGAAAAACAACAGGTCGGTATACAGCGGGTCGCGGTGGGGAATGTCGTCCACCACGCTGCCGGAAGTATGCAGACGGGTCATGCCGGCCAGTCCGCCTAAAAGGAGAATCACGGCCACGGCATAGACCCTGGCGCGGTGGTGGCTGACCACCCGGATGATCCCGCGGATCATTCGCTGCATCCGGCGGTTGTTCAGGTGCCTGATGTGCCGGTATTTGGGTGGCTCCAGGTAGCTGTAGAAGATGGGGATGAGGGTGATGGTGAGCAGGAAGACCGATAGGATGTTCAGGGCGGCCACGATGCCGAATTCGACCAGGATGCGGTTGCCGGTGATGATGAATGTGGCAAAACCGACGGCCGTCGTGGCATTGGTCAGCAGGGTGGCATTGCCCACCCGCTGTACCACCCTCACCAGGCTTTTGATCTTGTTGCCGTGGGCCCGGTATTCGTGGTGGTATTTGTTCAGCAGGAAGATGCAGTTCTCCACCCCGATGATGATGATCAGCGGGGGGATGATGCCCTTGAGTATCGTGATCTCATACCCGAGCAGGCCGATGGTCCCCAGGGCCCATACCACGCTGATGACCACGATGATCATGGGAAACAGCACCGCCTTGAAGGACCGGAACAGCAGGAACAGGGCCAGGGAGGCCACCACCATGGCCAGCAGGACGAACAGCTTCAGTTCGGTGTTCACCTTCTTCATGGTCTGGGTCCGGATGTAAGGCAGTCCGCTGTAATGCAGGTCAATGCCGCTCTCGAGGGAATAGGCGCGGCCGGCCTTCCTGATGGCGTTGACCAGGTCGATGCGTTCCGGGGTGTTGAGGATGTCGCGGTCGAGGCTGACCACGGTCAGCAGGGCCCCCGTTTGCGGGTTGAACAACAGGTCTTTAAAAAAGGACTGGTCGAAACCGATGGACAGCAAGCTGTCGAGGGCATGCTGGTCGGCCGGTGCCCCTTCGAACAGGGGCCTGAACTCAACCCGCCTGAGGCTGTCATTGCGTACCAGCAGCGGAAGGCGGGTCAGGTTGACCACCCCGGTGACCCCGGGGATGGCGGCCAGCTTGTCGGTAAAGGACTGCCACTGCAGAAACCCGGGCAGGGAGCGGACATGTTCATCCTCCATCCCGATGAATACGGCATTGCCGTCCTCCCCGAAGATTTCCCGGAAATGCTCGTAGTCGCGGAAGGCCTGGTCGTGGGAAGGAAGCATCTGTGCCAGCTCGTACGACATCTTCACCCTGCCTGCCTGCCAGGCCATCAGGCCGGTCAGGCCGCCGATGACCAACAGAATGGTCAGGCGGTTGCGAAGGATGATGCGAACGATGACTTCCCACATAAGCTACCGGAAAAAACGGGGCAAAGGTAGTCAACCCCCGCCAAACCACCAACCCCCAACAGCCAAAAGCCTAAACCCAACAGCCAACAGCCAATAGCCAACAGCCAACAGCCAATAGCCAATAGCCAATAGCCAACTTCTCCCCAAAAACCCCTACCTTTGCAGGTTCAATTTTTTTATCCATGCAGGACTCCCTTGCTGTCATACCGGAAGAGCGGCTGGAGATCTACGGGGCCAGGGTACACAACCTGAAGAACCTGGATCTGGTGATCCCGCGCGGACAGCTCACAGTCATTACCGGGCTAAGCGGCAGCGGCAAATCATCCCTGGCCTTCGACACCATCTATGCCGAAGGGCAGCGCCGCTACATCGAAACCTTCTCCGCCTACGCCCGCCAGTTCCTGGGCAGCCTGGAGCGTCCCGACGTGGACAAGATCACGGGACTGAGCCCCGTGATCAGCATCGAACAAAAGTCGGTCAACCGCAACCCGCGGTCCACTGTGGGCACCATCACCGAGATTTACGACTTCCTGCGTTTGTTGTACGCCCGCATTGGCGATGCCCATTCCCATGTGACAGGGGAGAAGATGGTCCGGTATACCGACAGCCAGATCCTGGACCTGATGATGGAAAGGTTCCGGGACAAAACCGTGCTGCTGCTGGCCCCCCTGGTAAAAGGCCGTAAAGGGCATTACCGGGAGCTGTTTGAGCAGGTGCGCAAGCAGGGCTACCTCCGTGTCCGGATCGACGGACAAATCAAGGAGATCCGTCCGGCCATGAAGGTGGACCGATACAAGATCCATGACATCGAGGTGGTGATCGACCGCCTGCAGGTGCAGCCTACTGAACGCAGGCAGCTTGGGTCTTCCCTGCAGACCGCCATGAAGGTCGGCAAGGGCATGGTCATGGTCATCGATGAAAGCACCCGGGAGTCCTTCCATTTCAGCCGCAAGCTGATGTGCCCGGTATCCGGCATCGCCTATGCAGATCCCGAGCCCAACACCTTCTCATTCAATTCCCCTTACGGGGCCTGCCCCCGTTGCTCCGGGCTGGGAACCGTCAGCGAGATGGACATGGATAAGATCATCCCGGATCCCGGCCTTTCCATCAAAAAAGGGGGGCTCGCTCCCCTGGCGAACACCAAAAACCCCTGGGTAATGAAACAGCTGGAAGCCATCGGGATGCGTTACGGCTACGGACTGGACACACCCATCGGGCAATGGAGCGAGGAGGCGGTCAACACCCTTCTCTATGGCTCCGACGAGGTGTTCCGCGTGAAGCACGAAAGCCTGGGGGTGACCAGTACTTATTCGCTGAACTTTGAGGGTATCATCAACTTCATCACCAACCAGTTCGAAGACAGCGCCTCCGGGTCGGTCCGCCGCTGGGCCGGCGGCTTCATGAGGCAGAAGCCCTGCCCTGAATGCGGCGGCAAACGCCTTAAAAAGGAGTCGTTGCACTTCCTGCTGGACGGCAGGAGCATTGCCGATCTGGCTGAGATGGACCTGCTGAGCCTGAAGCGGGAGCTGGACACCTTGTTGCCCCGGCTGGAACCCCGGAAGCAAAGGGTGGCTGCAGAGGTGCTGCGGGAGCTGAGCCTGAGGCTGGGTTTCCTGCTGGACGTCGGACTGGATTACCTGGCCCTGAACCGTCCGGCCCGGAGCCTGTCCGGAGGGGAAAGCCAGCGCATCCGGCTGGCAACCCAGATCGGCTCCCAGCTTACGGGAGTGCTGTACATCCTGGATGAACCAAGCATCGGATTGCACCAGCAGGACAACCACCGGCTGATTCATGCGCTGAAGAACCTGCGCGACATCGGCAATTCGGTCATCGTGGTGGAACATGACCGTGACATGATCATGGCGGCCGACCATGTGGTGGACATCGGGCCCGGGGCAGGGGTGCACGGCGGCAGGCTGGTGGCCCAGGGGCCACCCGAAAAAATCATGACCTGCGACACGGTAACGGCCGACTACCTCAACGGTCGGCGGGAGATCCCCGTGCCGCCTGTCCGCCGCAAACCCGATGATACCTGTTTAAGGCTTCTGGGGGCCAGCGGTCACAACCTCCGGGAGGTCGACCTGGAAATCCCCCTGGGATTGCTCGTTTGCATCACCGGGGTGTCGGGCAGCGGGAAGTCCTCCCTCATCAACGAAACGCTCTATCCCATCCTGAGCAGGCACTTTTACAGAGCGGAAAGCACGCCACTGCCTTACCGGGAAATCCAGGGCATCCACCACATCGACAAGGTGATCGAGATCGACCAGAGTCCCATCGGGCGCACCCCCCGCTCCAACCCGGCCACCTATACCAAGGTGTTCGACGAGATCCGCAAGCTGTTTGCTTCCCTGCCCGAATCCCAGGTCAGGGGCTACCAGCCGGGCCGCTTTTCTTTCAATGTCCGGGGCGGCCGTTGTGAGACCTGCCAGGGCGGGGGGGTCAAAGGCTTCGAGATGAACTTCCTCCCCGAGGTCTACGTGCAATGCGAGACCTGCCAGGGCAAACGTTATAACAGGGAGACCCTGGAGGTCCGGTTCAAGGGAAAAAATATCAACGACGTACTCAACCTGAGCATCAGCCAGGCCCTCGCCTTTTTCGAAAACATCCCGTCCATCCTGCATAAGATCAGGACCCTGGAGGATGTCGGACTGGGATACATCACGCTGGGACAGAGCAGTACAACGCTGTCGGGCGGGGAGGCGCAGCGGGTGAAGCTGGCGGCGGAGCTGTCGCGGCGCGATACCGGCAAAACGCTTTACATCCTGGACGAACCCACCACCGGACTGCATTTCGAGGACGTGCGTGTGCTGATGGAAGTGCTGAACAGGCTGGTAGACCGGGGCAATACGGTGGTGGTGATCGAACACAATATGGACGTGATCAGGGTGGCCGATTACCTCATCGACCTGGGTCCCGAAGGCGGGGACAGGGGGGGGCAGATCATCGCCTCAGGCAGCCCTGAGGAAATCGTTCAGAAGAACCAGGGGTTCACTGCCCGCTACCTGAAGGAAGCACAAAGACCATCTGCTCATCCGTGATCCAGCGACCCTGCTCGGTTTCCAGCTGGAAAAACTCCAGGCGGTCTTCCAGAAGGACGGCCAGCACCCCGGGCTCCCAGGGGATGATCGCCTCGTAGCCGCCGGGCAGCCGGAGGACCTGGTTTTCCAGCAGCTGCCAGCCTCCCTCGGCCTGCAGGGCATAGACCCCCAGGCGGTGGCCGTCCACCCCCGCCATCATCATGCTTCCCAGCGGGAAATAGCGGTCTACGCCTTCGGGAACCTCAAAGACAGCCGTTTCGTCCTGGGTCCACTCCCCTGATTCACTGAAATAGAAAAACTCGGTAAACCCATGGTGCTCGATGCCGATCACCCCCATCTCCCAGGGCATTTTCATGGCCATGAGGCGGTCGTACCTTCGCGGCAGCCTGAATGTGAACCGTTCTTCGCTGATCCAGTTGTTGTAAGCATCCAGGCGGTAGAACCGGATCTCCCCTCCCTCCACCACCCCGATGGTCCCCATGCCCATGGCGAGCAAGCCGTTGTTGTCTTCCGGGATGTTGAACTGGGAGAGCTTGTCCAGCACCCAGGCGTATTGTTCGTTGATGAAATAGACATAGACCTTCCCCTCCTGGACCAGCCCGATGGTGCCCATGCCGGGGGCCAGGATGCGTGATGCCAGTTCGTGGGCGGGCTGTTCGATGTTGGTGTCCCGTTGCCGGTCCCGGCTGCAGGCGGGCAGCAACAGGGTCAGTGCCGCCATAAGAAGGAGGCCCCTGTGGCGCCTGGCAGACCTGCGGAACAGGTCTCTTGTGTGCATGGTCGGTGTCATGTCGGATGGTTTTCTGTTCACTGGTCCAGCGGCTTGCGGCTCACGGGCATGGTCATGCAGCGGGCACCCCCCCCGCCCCTGGGCAGCTCGGAGCCGTCTATGGTAATGACAAACCGGCCGTCGCGGGGTTGCTCCACCCGGCCTTTCAGGATGTCGGAGGCCTTGTAGACCTCAAACCCCAGCTTGCTGAGGGACTCCAGGGTGCGGACATTGCGCGCGTAACCAATAACCTGCCCGGGTCCCAGCGCAAAAAAGTTGGCCCCGCTATGCCACTGCTCACGCTCCTGGTACCGCTGGTCGCTGCCGCCTCCGCACAGGGCGGGTTGCAGGTCCATGCCGAGATTGCCGAGGGCCTCGGGCAGGTTCTTCACCTCCCGGACGAATTGTACCTTGCCGCCTTCGGCGTAGAGGTGGACGGTCTGAAACTTGTTCATCTTCATGATCACGGGTTCATAGATCATGCAGACGTCGCGGTCGAGCAATGTGAAGACCATGTCCAGGTGGATGAAGGATTCGGGGGATATGGGCAGTTCCTGCACCAGGATGTGTTGTTTCTCATTCCTTTCCTTCAGATGCTTCATGATGAAATCGATGCCCTGCGCGCTCGTTCTTGACCCGATGCCGCAGACCAGGATGTCTTCGCGCGCCACCAGCACGTCCCCGCCCTCCACCAGGACCCCGCTCTCCTTCTTTTTTCTGGGGTTGGGATTCAGTGTCCTGGTGCTCAGCAGGGGATGGAAGTCGAAGATGGCCTCCATGATGAGGGTTTCGCGGAACCTGACGGGAGACGCCATGGATCCGATGAGGACCATATCATGAATGGAGATGCTGGCATCCCGTGTAAAGAAAAAGTTGTGCAGGGGCTTGAGGGAAAAGCGGTCTTTGCTCAGGTAGTTGGTCAGGGAATCGTTTTGTACCCAAACCCCTTCGATGAGTGCCCTGGCCAGGGCGTCGTCATCCATGGCGGTCAGAACCTCCCCGATGCAGTCCGACATCTCATTCAGGCAGATATTCTGGATCAGGCTTTCCTTGACCTTCTCGTTTTTGAGCACTTCCTTCAGCAGGTCCCGGATCTCGAATGTCCGGGCATATTTCTCAAGGATTCCCCTGAACTGGTTGTATTCTTTCTGGACCACCACCAGGTTCAGGATGTCACTGTACAGGGCCCTTTCCGCATTCTCGGGGGTCATGTTTTCCACCTCCGGACCGGGGGAATGGATGATGACCCCTTCCAGGGTCCCGATCTCCGAATACACCTGTGCCGGCATTTTTTCCTGCATCGCTGGTAGCATTTTAAGGTTCACTTTCCCTGCGGGACGATTCCATCAGGCTATCCGGCAAAAATAGCAATTATCAAATCAATAAATTGATTAAACTTGTGCGGTTTTTCCGCCCCCGTCAAACATTCCGTACCCCAAGCACCTTTATACCATGAAAAGACTTATATACTTATTAATTGCGATGACCATGACCACCACGGCCTGCGTGCAGGAACACAACCCCCTTCTGGCTGAATTCCCCGCACCCCATCAGACACCTCCATTCGACCGGATCGAACACGACCATTACGCCCCGGCCTTTCAGGCCGCCATAGAAACCGGATTGAAAGAGATCGATGCCATCGCCGGCTCGGATGATCCTCCTACCTTTGCCAACACCATTGAGGCGCTTGCCTTCAGCGGCGGGTTGCTGGACAGGGTGAGCAATGTGTTTTACAACCTGAACAGTGCCGAAACCGACAGCCGCATGCAGGAGATCGCCCGGGAAGTGGCGCCTTTGGTATCCGACTATGGGAACGACGTCCTTTTCAATAAAAGGCTTTTCGAGCGCATCAAGGCAGTGTATGAGGGCCGCGAAAGCCTGAACCTGACCCCTGAACAGGCGACCTTGCTGGAAAAGACCTACAAGCGCTTTGCACGCAACGGGGCCAGCCTGGATGCGGACGGTCAGGCCCGGCTGAGGGAAATTTCGAGGGAATTGTCGGACCTGTCGCTGCAGTTCCAGGACAATGTCCTGGCCGAAACCAATGCATTTGTCCTGCACCTGACCGATGCCGCAGACCTTGCCGGCCTGCCGGAAACGGCCGTGGAGGCGGCTGCCCTGCTGGCCAGGAACCGCGGACTGGAGGGGTGGGCCTTTTCGCTGCAGGCACCCAGCTTCGGGCCGTTCATGCAGTATGCCGACAGCCGGGATTTGCGCAGGCAGTTGTACATGGCCTACACCATGAGGGCCAACCAGGATAACGACCACGACAACAAGGAGGTCCTTCGCCGGATCGCCAACCTGCGGCTGGAACGCGCCCTGCTGCTGGGTTACCCCACCCACGCCCACTTTGTCCTGGAGGAGCGCATGGCGGAACATCCGGACAAGGTGAACGCGCTGTTGCAGCAACTGCTGGACGCCGCCCGGCCCACGGCTGAAAAGGAGTTGTCGGAGGTCTCTGAAGTGGCCCGGGAGATGCATGGGGTGGACGACCTGATGCCCTGGGACTGGGCCTATTACTCCGAGAAATTGCGCAAGGCACGCTACGATCTGGATGAGGAAGCCCTCAGGCCTTACTTTGAACTGGAGGCGGTCAAGCAGGGGATTTTCGGGTTGACAGGACGCCTGTGGGGTTTGCGTTACGAACGCAACGAGGGCATTCCGGTCTATCATCCGGATGTGGAGGTCTATGAGGTGTTCGACGGCGACGGCCGCTTCCTGTCCGTGCTCTACCTGGATTTCTTTCCGCGCGATGGCAAGAGCCCGGGCGCCTGGATGACCAGCTTCAGGGAGCAGCACCGCCTGGACGGGCGGGATGTCAGGCCGCATACCTCCCTGGTGTGCAACTTCAGCAAACCCACCGACACCAGGCCCTCCCTTCTGACGTTCAATGAGGTGCGGACCTTCCTGCATGAGTTTGGCCACGCCTTGCACGGGATGCTGTCTGACGTGACCTATCCGGGCCTGTCGGGCACGAGCGTGTACCGGGATTTCGTGGAGCTTCCCTCCATGATCATGGAGAACTGGTCGCTCGAAAAAGAGTTTCTGGATCTGTTCGCCGTGCACTACCAGAGCGGCGAGCCCATCCCGGCCGGGCTCGTCCGCAAGATCATAGAAGCACGCAACTTCAACGCAGGCTACGCCATCCTCAGGCAACTGGGTTTCGGCATGAATGACATGGCATGGCATGGCCTCACCAGCCCCTTTGAAGGCGACATACTGGCATTCGAACGTCACGCCATGGAGCCGGCGGCGCTCCTTCCGCCGGTGGACGGTGCCCTGTTCAGTCCGGTGTTTGCCCACATCTTTGCCGGCGGTTACTCGGCCGGCTACTACAGCTACAAATGGTCGGAAGTCCTGGATGCGGACGCCTTTAAGGTGTTCAGCGAAAATGGTATCTTTGACAGGGCAACGGCGGCTTCTTTCCGCGAGCACATCCTGTCCAAAGGGGGCTCGGAGCATCCCATGGTCCTGTACAGGCGGTTCCGTGGGCAGGAGCCCACGCCAGACGCCCTGCTGGAAAGGGACGGACTGAAATAGGGTCATCCCCCAAAACCCGATACCTGAAATGAAATCGACCAACATGAACGTCCTGGTACTGGGATCCGGCGGGCGGGAGCACGCCCTGGTCTGGAAGCTTTCCCAAAGCCCCCGTTGTGACAAACTGTTCTGTGCGCCGGGCAATGCGGGCACCGCCCTTCTCGGAGAAAACGTTCCCTTGAAAACCACCGATTTTGAAGCCCTGGGCCGGTTTGTCCTGGAACGGGACATCGGGATGGTGGTGGTGGGACCCGAAGAACCCCTGGTCAAAGGGGTGGCGGATTACTTTTCACAGGACGAGCGGCTGGCGAAGGTCCTGTTCGTGGGGCCTTCCGCTGCGGGGGCCCGCCTGGAGGGAAGCAAGGCATTTGCCAAAGCCTTCATGATGCGGCACGGCATCCCCACGGCCGCCTACCGTTCCTTCACCAGGGAGACCCTGGAAGAAGGGAAGGCCTTTCTGAAAACCCTGACCGCACCCTATGTGCTCAAGGCCGATGGGCTGGCGGCCGGGAAGGGGGTCATCATCTGTGATTCGCTGGAGGAAGCGGAGGAAACCCTCGATGAGATGTTGTCCGGCGAACTGTTCGGGCAGGCTTCGGCCACGGTGGTGGTGGAGGAATTTCTGCAGGGGGTGGAAGTGTCGGTGTTCGTGCTGACCGATGGCAAAAGCCATGTCCTTCTGCCGGCGGCCAAGGATTATAAACGCATAGGGGAGGAGGACACGGGGCCGAACACGGGTGGCATGGGCGCCGTATCCCCCGTGCCTTTTGCCGGCAAGGCCTTCATGCAGAAGGTAGAGCAACGCATCATCCGTCCCACCATCGACGGCCTTTCCCGGGAAGGCATCCGCTACTGTGGCTTCCTGTTCCTGGGGCTGATGGTGGTGGGGGAGGATCCTTACGTGATCGAATACAACGTGCGGCTGGGCGATCCCGAAACCCAGGCCATCCTGCCCCGCATCGACTCCGATCTGCTGGACTTGCTGGAGGCCGCGGGCAGCGGCAGGCTGGAAGGGTACAGCCTGGAGGTGACCTCCAGACATGCCGCCACGGTGGTGCTGGCCTCGGGAGGCTATCCCGGAAACTACGATACGGGCCACATGATCCACAATCTGGAGCGGGTCACGGACAGCCTGGTGTTTTATGCCGGTGTGCGCAAGGAAGAGGCCATGTACAAAACGAGCGGGGGGCGGGTGCTTGCGGTGACCTCCCTGGGCGACAACGCCGCAAAAGCCCTGGCCAGGACCTATGAAAGCGTCCGCCAGATCGATTACCGGGGAAAATATTTCCGCTACGACATCGGCAAGGACCTGTTGCCCTGATGTCCAAGACAACACGGCATGCTGCTCAAGGCCTTTGAGAAATTTCGGTCCCTGACCGCCCTGCTGTTTGTGCTGACAGGCATTCTGCTGTGGGCGGAAGCCTTTATGGCCGCCAGTCCGGCATGGTTTTATCCGACGGAAAACCCGGCCCCCCTCTACGCCGTCCTCCAGGGGGTCCTGCAGCAGCACCCGCGCACAGGATTCTGGATGGCGCTGGCCTTCCTCCTGCTGCAGTCGGCCTACCTGAATTACATTCTTACCTCGCATGGGCTGATGGAGCGGTACTCCTTCCTGACGGCCATCATCTACCTGTTGCTCATGGGGGCGGGCCCCGGCATGCTATACATGCATCCGGTGCTCATCGCCAATTTTTTCCTGATGCTCGGCCTGAACCAGGTGCTCAGGACCTATAATGAGGAGATGGTGCTGATCGAGGTATTCAATGTCGGGCTGCTGATCGCCCTGGCGGGCCTTTTCTACGTGCCGGCGCTGGTCTTCTTCCTCTTCCTGCTCTTCAGCCTGTTTATTTTCTATATCATTGACCTGAGGAGCATCCTGGCGGCGCTGCTGGGCCTAGCCACCCCCTTTTTCTTCCTGGCCCTCTACCTGTTCCTGACAGACCGCCTGCCGGAAGGCCTGCAGGACCCGGTGTTGCCACTGCGGCTGATTGGCCCTTCCGTGACCGCCCTTCCTTTGCTGTATAAGGTATTCCTGGCCTATGCCGGGCTGTTCGGCCTGCTGGCGTTTTTCCGCCTGGTGTTTTCCTACATTCCCGACAAGCCCATACGGACCAGGAAGCGCTTCTGGGTAATCGTATACCTGATGGCCACCGCCCTGCTGTCCCTGGGGTTCAACGAGCCGTTCAGGGAGTACCACCTGGGACTGGTTTTCCTGCCCCTGAGCGCGGGCCTCGCGGCCTACCTGCACCAGCTCCGAAGCAGGCTGCCGGGAGAACTGGCGCTGCTGGCTCTTGTATTGCTGATTCTGGCAGGGAAGCTTTCAGGCTGGTAAATTGTTTTTTCATACCTTTGAACTCCCGCTTTTAACCCTTTCAAAGTGTACCCCATGAAATTCGGCGTGGTAGTTTTCCCGGGCTCCAACTGCGACCATGACATGATTTATGTCCTCAGGAAGATTCTGAACAAGGAGGTGGTCGCCCTCTGGCATAAGGACACCGATCTGCAGGACTGTGATTTCATTGTGCTCCCGGGCGGGTTCTCCTATGGAGACTACCTGCGCTCCGGGGCCATTGCCCGCTTTTCGCCCATCATGAACTCGGTGATCGCCTTTGCGAATGCCGGGGGCCATGTGCTGGGCATCTGCAACGGGTTCCAGATCCTGTGTGAGGCCCACCTGTTGCCGGGAGCCCTGCTGCACAACCCCACCCACCGCTTCATCTGCCGCAATACATTTATTTGCAGCCAGACCGACCAGACCCTGGTCACTGCGGCCACCATTCCCGGCAGCCCCCTGAAGATTCCCATTGCCCACGGGGAAGGGCGTTTTTACGCTTCGGATGAGGTGATCGACAGGCTGATCCGCAACCAGCAGGTCCTGTTCCGGTATTGCGACGAGGAAGGACGGGTCACTCCGGAGGCCAATCCCAACGGTTCGGTCAACAACATTGCCGGCATCTGCAACGAGGGCCGCAATGTGTTTGGCATGATGCCCCATCCCGAAAGGGCGGCAGACCAGGCACTGGGGAATACCGACGGGCTCCGTATTTTTGAAGGCATCATTCAGGGCGTCGTCCGTTCGTGATGCACCGGCCTCTGTTGCATCCCGTGGGGGCCGTATTGCCCGAAGCCGGTTGCGACGAAGCCGGCAGGGGCTGCCTTGCCGGTCCCGTGTTCGCTGCGGCGGTCATCCTGCCGGAGCGGATGAGCGATGCCCTGAGGATGGGCCTGAGGGATTCCAAACAATTGCACAGCAAGGCGCGTGAAGTCCTGCGCGGACAGATCCTGCAGGAGGCGGTTGCCTCGGGGGTGGCCTGGGTCGGCAACGAGGCAATCGACCGCATGAACATCCTGCAGGCCAGCATACAGGCCATGCATCTGGCCATCGGGAGGCTTGCCGTCAGACCGGCATTCCTGCTGGTGGACGGCAACCGTTTCCGGCCGTTCGACGACATCCCCCATCGCTGCTGCATCGGGGGAGACGGGAGGTTCGCGGCCATCGCGGCGGCCTCCATCCTCGCGAAGACCGCGCGGGATGAGCACATGCAGCAACAACACCGGCTGTATCCGCAGTATGGCTGGGACCGCAATATGGGCTATCCGACGAAACAGCACAGGGAGGCCCTCCTGCAATGGGGCCCCAGCCCGTTGCACCGCCGGTCGTTCAGGCCGGTGTTTCAGCTGGCAATGGACCTTCAGGGGACCCATGACGACCCCGCCAGAGGGGTTCTGAAACCAAACAGAAAGTAAGTTTATGGACCAGCATCATATAGAGACCATCGCCAGGGAATGTGCCCTAAGGCCCTGGCAGGTCGAAAAGACCGGGTCCCTGCTGGAGGGCGGGGCCAGCGTGCCGTTCATCGCACGATACCGCAAGGAAATGACCGGCTCGCTGGATGAGGTGGCGGTGGCCCGTATCCGCGACCTCCTGACCCGGCTGGCTGAACTGGACAAACGGCGGGAGGCCGTCCTGCAGTCCATCCGGGAACAGGACAAGCTGAGCCCGGATCTGGAGTCGGCCATCCGGCAGGCGGCCACGCTGTCGGAACTGGAAGACCTGTACCTGCCTTACCGGCCGAAACGAAAGACACGGGCCAGTGTGGCCATTGAAAAAGGGCTGGAACCCCTGGCCAGGATGATCATGGACCAGCGCGGCAAGGACCCCGGGCGGGAAGCCCTGCCATTCATCGATGGGGAGAAGGGGGTCGCATCCGTCGAAGAAGCACTTGCCGGGGCACGGGACATCATGGCCGAATGGGTGAACGAGGATGCCGGTGCCAGGGCTTCCATGCGGCGCCTTTTCCTCCAGCAGGCGCAGATATGCAGCCGCGTGAGCAAGGGCAAGGAAGAAGCGGGACAAAAATATGCCAGCTGGTTTGAGTGGAGCGAGGCCATTGGCAAAGCCCCGTCCCACCGCATCCTGGCCATGTTGCGGGGGGAGAAGGAGGGCTTCCTGAAGGTGGCGGTGGCCCCTGAGGTAGAAGATGCCCTGGACCGCCTGGAAAAACGCTTTGTGAGGAGCCCGGGCGAAGACGGAGAGCAGCTGCGCCAGGCCGTGCGGGACGCTTACAAACGTCTGCTGCAGCCCTCCCTGGAAACGGAAATGCGCAACCAGCTCAAGGAACGGGCCGACAAGGAGGCCATCCGGGTATTCGCCGAAAACCTGAGGCAGCTTTTGCTGGCGCCCCCGCTTGGGCAAAAGCGGATCATGGCGATCGATCCGGGCTTCCGCACCGGTTGCAAGGTGGTGTGCCTCGACCGCGAAGGAAAGCTGCTGCACAATGAAAATATTTATCCCCATCCGCCACAGAACCAGTTCAAACAGGCTTCGGCCAAGTTGCAGTCGCTGGTCAGTGCCTACCAGGTGGAGGCCATCGCCATCGGCAATGGCACGGCGGGGCGGGAAACCGAGAACCTGGTGCGCAGCACCCGTTTCGACCGGGACGTCATGGCCGTGATGGTCAATGAAAGCGGGGCCTCGGTCTACTCCGCCTCCGAGGTGGCCCGGGAGGAGTTTCCGGACTATGACGTGACCGTGAGGGGGGCGGTGAGCATCGGCCGCCGGCTGGCCGATCCCCTGGCGGAGCTGGTCAAGATCGATCCCAAGTCGATCGGGGTGGGCCAGTACCAGCATGATGTGGACCAGAAAATGCTGAAGAACAGCCTTGACGATGTGGTCATGAGCTGCGTGAACGCGGTGGGGGTGGAACTCAACACGGCCAGCCGGGAGCTGCTGACATACGTCTCGGGCGTGGGGCCGGCCCTGGCATCGGCCATCGTGGCCTGGCGCAACGAAAACGGCCCTTTCCCTTCCAGAAAGGCCCTGATGAAGGTGCCCCGCTTCGGCGCCAAGGCCTTCGAGCAGGCGGCCGGTTTTTTGAGGGTGAGCGGGTCTGCCAACCCCCTGGACCGCAGCGCCGTCCATCCCGAAAGCTATGGGGTGGTGCAGCGCATGGCCCGCGACCTGGGGGTGGACATTCACGCCTTGATGAAGGACGATGGCCTTCGACAGCGCATCCGCCTCGAAGATTATGTGACGGAGAAAACGGGACTGCCCACCCTGAAGGACATCCTGCAGGAGCTGGCACGGCCCGGGCGGGATCCCAGGAAGGGCTTCGACCTGTTTGAGTTCGACCGCGGCGTGAACAGCATCGGGGACCTCCGGGAGGGGATGGTACTGCCGGGCATTGTGACCAACATCACGGCCTTCGGGGCGTTTGTGGATGTGGGCGTCCACCAGGACGGGCTGGTGCACATCAGCCAGCTGGCGGACAAATTCGTGAGCGATCCTTCCCAGGTGGTCCGGCTCAACCAGAAGGTGACGGTCAGGGTGGTGCAGATCGATACGGAGCGCCGGCGGATCGCGCTCTCCATGAAAGGGGTCTAGGAAACAGCTGGGGCACGGGCCCGGCGGCCGCCCGGGATTATTTGCCGTTGGCGTTGCTGGCCTTGTAAAGCTTATCGATCATTCCCGCGTATTCCTTCAGCAGGTGGCTGCGGCGCAACTTCAGGGTGGCGCTCAGCTGGCCTCCTTCCACGGTCCAGTCGTGGTCTATCAGGTCAAACCTCATGATGCGCTCGAAATCCCCCAGTTTTTCATTGCATAGGTTGACCTCCTTCTGGAAACGCTTGCGGATGCGCGGCATGGCCAGCATTTCGTCATTGGCGGTGTAAGGGATTTTCTTGATCTGGCACCAGGAGCGCAGGTGGTTGAAGTCGGGCACGATCAGGGCCATGGCATAGCGCTGGTTTTCCCCGATGACCAGGATCTGGTCGATGAAGGGGGACTCCTTGAACCGGTTCTCGATCACCTGGGGGGCGATGTACTTGCCGAAAGAGGTCTTGAAGATCACCTTCTTGCGGTCGGTAATGCGCAGCTGCCCTTCGGGCTCGATCTTGCCGATATCCCCCGTATGCAGCCAGCCATCTTCATCGATCACCTCCCGGGTCATTTCCGGATCCTTGTAGTACCCCTGCATCACGCTGGGTCCTTTCACCAGGATCTCCCCGTCTTCTGCGATTTTTACCTGCACATTGCTCAGCGGCGGCCCCACGGTGCCGAATTTCAGCCCTTTGGGCCCAAAGTGGCCCACCGCGATCACGGGGGAGGTCTCCGTCAGTCCATAGCCTTCGATGATGCGCAGGCCCACGGCCCAGAACACACGGTTGAGCCGGGGCTGCAGGGCGGCGCCTCCGGAAACGATGATGTCCAGGTTGTTGCCCAGGGCGGCCTTCCATTTGCTGAAGACCAGCTTGCGGGCGATTTTGAGCTTGAGGGCATAGAGGGGATTGCGTTCCGCCTTGCCGAACTCATAGGCCAGTCCGACATCGTTGGCCCAGAAGAAGATCATTTTCTTGATGCCCTTCAGGGCGCGCCCCCTGGCAATGATTTTGTCGTACACCTTCTCCAGCAGGCGGGGTACGGTGGTGAATACGTGGGGGTGAACCTCCCTCAGGCTGTCGGCTATCACGGCCATATTGGCCAGGTAATACATGGACAGGCCTTTGTAGAGGAGGGTGTAATTCATCATCCGCTCATAGATGTGGCAGATGGGTAAAAAACTCATGGCACGGTGTTCGGGTCCGTAAGGCGGGATGTGCTTGACGGCGTCCACGTTGCTCAGGATGTTTTTGTGGGAGAGCATCACCCCTTTTGGGGTGCCCGTGGTGCCGGAAGTATAGATGATGGTCACCGTTTCCTCGGGAGAGATGCCCTCTTTGATCTCCCGGAGCTTTTCGGGCTGGGGGTTGTCGCGGCCAAGTTGGATCAGCTCATCCAGGTGCTGCATGCCGAACAGGTCCTTGAACGTATAGACCGCCTTGATGCCCGGAATGCTGGGGACGATGTGCTTGATCCGCCGGTACATTTCTTCCCCTGCCACGAACACATAGCTGACCTCGGCATGCCCCAGGATGTAAGCGTAGTCGCTGTCGCTGATCGTCGGATAGATCGGGATGTGGATGCCGCCCACCTGCTGCACGCCCAGGTCCAGGAAGTTCCATTCCGGGCGGTTGAAAGTGATGGAAGCGATCTTGTCGCCCTTTCTGACCCCCAGTTTCAACAGGCCGTAGCTGAGGTTGGTGGTGTTGTCGATGAATTCCCTGGTGGAATAGGTTCTCCATGCACCCTCATCCTTGCCCGCCAGGGCGTCCTCCTTGTTGGGGCACAACTGTCCGTACCTGTCGAGCAGGTCAAAAAGCCTGGTTACTTCCATGATAAAAAGAAATTATGATTGACACGATGAATGATATTCCTACCCGGGAACGAGGCGTTATACGTGTGTTTAAGGGCGCCCTGCGAAAATAGAAAAATTTTTATAGCGCAGGAAAATTTTTTATAAAAAGGGCCGGCTGCGGCCGCGGAATCATTCCGCGGCCGCAGCCGGCCAATTCCCCGGAATGGGTCCGGCTACTTCTTCATGTCTGCATAATGCTTGTAGAAGTAGGGGATCGTCTCCATGCCCCTGAAGAATTGTTCCAGGGGATAGTTCTCGTTGGGAGAGTGGATGGCATCCGACTCCAGTCCGAATCCCATCAGGATGGACTTGATCCCCAGGATCTTCTCAAACAGGGAGATGATCGGGATGCTGCCGCCGCTCCTCACCGGAATGGGCTTCTTGCCGTAGGTCTCTTCGTATGCCTTGCTGGCTGCCTGGTATTCGAGGGTGTCGGTGGGAGAGACGTACCCTTCCCCCCCGTGCAGGAATTCCACCTCGACCTTCACGTAATCAGGGGCGATGGCCAGGAAGTGCTTCCTAAACAATTCGGTGATCTTTACCGAATCCTGGTGGGGAACCAGGCGCATGGAGATCTTGGCATGGGCCTCCGAGGGCAGAACCGTTTTGGCGCCCTTGTCGGTATGACCGCCCCAGATGCCATTCACGTCCAGGGTGGGCCGTATGCCGGTGCGCTCCATGGTGGAATACCCATTCTCTCCATGCACCGCCTTGATGTCCAGGGCTTTTTTATAGGCTTCCTCATCGAACGGGGCGCGTGCCATCTCGGCCCGCTCCTCCGGGGAGATCACCTCCACGTCATCGTAGAACCCCTCCACGGTGATCCTGCCTTTTTCGTCTATCAGGCTGCCGATCATGGTGCAGAGCACATTGATGGGGTTGGCCACGGCCCCGCCAAACAGGCCGCTATGCAGGTCGCGGTTCGGACCGGTGACATGAACCTCCACGTAGGAAAGCCCGCGCAAACCGGTGGTGATGGATGGATTCGAGGCCCCCAGCATGGAGGTATCCGACACCAGGATCACATCGGCGGCCAGTTTTTCCCGGTTGACTTCCATAAATTTTCCCAGGCTGGGAGACCCGATCTCTTCCTCCCCCTCGATCATGAACTTGACGTTGGCCGGAAGCTGCCCGGTGCTTACCAGGTATTCAAAGGCGGCAAAATGCATGAACATCTGACCCTTGTCGTCATCAGCTCCCCGGGCATAGATCCTGCCGTCGCGTACCTCCGGCTCGAAGGGCGGACTCTTCCACAGGTCGAGCGGCTCCACGGGCTGTACGTCGTAATGCCCGTACACCAGAACTGTCGGCAGGGCCGGGTCGATGAGCTTCTCCCCATATACTACCGGGTGACCGTCCGTATCGAGCACTTCGGCCATGTCCGCCCCTTTCTTTACCAGCATCTCCCGGATCCAACGGGCCGCCTTGTACATGTCCTCCTTATGGGCCTCCTTGGAGCTGATGGAAGGGATGCGGATCAGTTCGAACAGTTCGCTCAGAAACCGGTCTTTGTTCTCTTGGATATAATTCTTCAGGTCGTTCATAAAAGCTTGATTATAAAATTTTTTACTTGACAGAATGGGTGTGTTTCGGACAAAAATATAAAAAATGGCGGGACCCGGGGGCCCCATCGAATTAAATTTTTATATTGCGGTGGTTTTAAGCGTGCAACCAGCCGTAGGTATAGATGACCTGGAAAAAGATTTCCCCCGCCATCAGAATCCCTTTTTTGTATGCCCTGATCGGCGGGCTTTGGATTTTGTTTTCGGACTGGGTGATTGATGTCTGGGTCGGAGACCCGGCGTCCATCCGGACCGCCCAGACACATAAGGGCTGGTTGTATGTCGGTATCACCACCCTGCTGCTGGTTGTCCTGCTCAAACGCCTGCTCAACCGCCTGGAACGCACCCGCCGGAGCTATACAAAGGCCCTGGAAGAGTCCGAACAAAAATTGTCCACCCTGCTGTCGAACCTGCCCGGCATGGCCTTTCGCTGCAAGAACGACAAGCATTGGACCATGTTGTTTGTGAGCCGGGGCTGTGAGGAGCTGACCGGGTACCCGGCGGAAGCCCTGGAGGGCAGCACCCTGATCACCTATGCCCGCGTCATCCACCCGGAAGACCGCCGCAGTGTCCGTGACGGGGTGCTGGAAAAGGTCAACGCCAGGGAGCAATACCGCTTAAGCTACCGCATCAACGCCCGTTCCGGGGTGGTCAAATGGGTTCTCGAACAGGGACAGGGCGTATTCAGTCCCGAAGGGAAACTCCTCTACATAGAGGGCTTTATCTCGGACATTACCGAGCAGAAGCAGGCGGAGAAGTCCCTGCAGTACTATGCCGACTTCCTGAACGTCATCATCGAAAGCATTCCCTTTCCCCTGTTTTACAAGGATCCGGCAGGCACCTACCTGGGATGCAACAAAGCCTTCTGCCAGCTGGTGGGCAAGAGCCTGGACGAGATTGTCGGGCACACCGTGTACGACATGTTCTCCAAAAGGCAGGCAAAAATCTTCATGGACAAGAACAGGGAGTTGCTGGAGACCCGGCAGGGCCTGAGCCTGGAAACGAAGATCGACCTGCCGGACGGCAAGCACATCTACGTGGTCATGAACAAATCGGTCTTTCTCAACCCGGACGGCCAGCCCGGCGGGATCATCGGGGTCTACTTCGACATCTCCGACAGGGTCCGTGCCGAGACCATCATCCTGCAGCAGATGGAGGAGCTGGAACGGGTCAATGAAGAACTGGACCGCTTTACCTACAGCGTATCGCACGACCTTCGCAGTCCGCTGGTCACAGTGGAAGGCTTCCTGGGCCTGATCCGGGACGATGCCCGTGAAGGCAATCTGGAAGGGGTCGACAGCCACATTGTGAGGGCTCAGAAGGCCATCGCCAAGATGCACAAGCTCCTGGAGGACCTGTTGCGGCTGTCCCGCCTGGGAAAGGTCACTGACCCCTTCTCGAAAGTGTCCATGAACAAGCTGGTCTACGACGTGCTGGAGCACCTGCACGGTGTGATCAGCCGCAATGGCTGCAGCGTCCATCTGGACCCGCAGCTGCCGGACGTGTATGCGGACCGTTCCCGCATCATGGTGGTTTTCCAGAACCTGATCGAGAATGCCATCAAATTCAAATCACCCGAGCATGCCCTGAAAATTCGTATCGGCTCCAATAAGGATCCCGAACGGCCGGAATTCTTTGTCCGCGACAACGGCATCGGCATCGACCCCGCCCAGCAGTCAAACATCTTCACATTGTTCAGCAAGCTGGACAGCCGGACCGAGGGCACCGGCCTGGGCCTCACCCTGGTCGAGCGCATCATCCGCATGCATGGGGGTAAAATACGGGTGGAATCGGAAGGAGAAGGCAAAGGCACTTGTTTCTACTTCACCCTGCCTGCAACGGATCCCCGCCAGGCCGGGTAAGAAGGTCCGCCCGTTCAATCCCATCCAAACCAGGTGTCCATATCGCGCCGGTCCTTCTTGGTGGGCCGTCCGCTTCCACGGGGCCTCATCTGCTGACGGGCGCGGATCATCTCCAGCTTCCGGTATTCCTCCTCCGGGGTGAGGTCGGCCATATAGGTTTCCACCAGCTTGGCCCCCACCCGTTTTTCCAGCGGCTCCAGCACCCTGACCGTGCGTCTGACCGGGCCGTGCTGCACGGTGATCACCATGCCCTTCCTGACTTCCCGCGACGGTTTCACTTCCGCATCATCCACCTTCACCTTGCCGCCGCGGCAGGCCTGGGTGGCCTGGCTGCGGGTCTTGAACACCCGAACGGCCCACAACCATTTGTCTATCCTGGGTCCCTGGTCTTCGGTCATGGCTTGGTATGCGATGCGGCCGTCTGCACCTTGGTTTTTTGTTTTAATCGTCGGATGGGGAAGGCCTCTTTTGCACCCCATCCCTATTTTTTGCGGAAATAGATTTTTATGGGCACGCCGGTAAAGTCCCACTTTTTGCGGATCTGGTTCTCCAGGTAACGGGCATAGGGCTCCCTGATGTATTGCGGCAGGTTGCAGAAGAAGGCAAATGCCGGATAATGTACGGGAAGCTGGGTCACATACTTGATTTTTATGTATTTGCCCTTGACCGCCGGGGGAGGGGTGGCCTGGATCAGCGGCAGCAGGTGGTCGTTGAGCTGGCTGGTGGATACTTTTCGGATGCGGTTGGCATACACCTGCAGGGCCGTTTCGATGGCCTTGTGAATGCGTTGTTTGTTCAGCACCGAAGTGAACAGCACGGGAATGTCCTTCAGCGGGGCCGTCCGTTCCCGGATCCTGGCCTCATACTCTTTGGCGGTATGGGTGTCCTTGGCGACCAGGTCCCATTTGTTCACCAGGACGACCACCCCTTTGTTGTTCCTGGTGGCAAGTCCGAACACATTCAGGTCCTGTGCTTCAAAGGGCTGGGTGCCGTCCGTCATCACCAGGCAGACATCCGAATTCTCGATGGCACGGATCGAACGCATCACGCTGTAAAACTCAATATTCTCCGAGACCCTGCCTTTTTTCCGCAGCCCGGCCGTGTCGACCAGGTAAAAGTCGAACCCGAAGGATTTGTACCGGGTGTATATGGTGTCGCGGGTCGTGCCCGGGATGTCCGTGACGATATTTCGTTCCTGTCCGATGAGGGCATTGATCAGGGAGGATTTGCCCACATTGGGCCGCCCGACCACCGCGATGCGCGGCAGGTCCTCCTCCGGCTCCTCATCGGGGATGTCTGACATGAGCTTGACGGCCTCGTCCAGCAGTTCGCCGGTGCCGCTCCCGTTGATGGAAGAAACGGGATAGACGGCGCCCAGCCCGAGTTCATAGAATACGGCCGCCTCGTTCATGATGCGTCCGTTGTCGGCCTTGTTGGCCACCAGCAGGGTGGTTTTGCCGCTGCGCCTCAGCATCCCGGCCACTTCGTCGTCCATCGGGTTGATTCCTTCCATGGCATCGACCAGGAAAAACACGACCGTGGCCTCCTCGATGGCGATGGCGACCTGTTGGCGGATCTGTTCCTCGAATACATCCTCCGAACCCACCACGTAGCCCCCTGTGTCGATCACGGAGAATTCCATGCCGTTCCAGTCGCTTTTTCCGTAATGCCGGTCGCGCGTGACCCCGGCAGTGGGGTCGACTATGGCGGCACGCTGCTGCACCAGGCGGTTGAAGAGGGTGGATTTGCCTACGTTGGGGCGGCCCACAAGGGCGATGATGTTGGACATGGGGTGGGGGGGGTTGGCTGTTGGCGGTTGGCTATTGGTTGTTGGCGGTTGGCTTTTGGCGGTTGGTTGTTGGCGGTTGGTTATTGGTAGCCGAAGCGGCGGAGTTTCATTTCGTCTTCCCGCCAGTTTTTGGTTACCTTGACGTGGAGCTCCAGAAAGACCTTCTTGCCCAGGAAGACTTCGATGTCTTTTCGGGCGTCGGTCCCGACTTTTTTCAGCGCCTTCCCCTGATGGCCGATAAGGATACCTTTCTGGGTTTCACGGGCCACATGGATTACACACCGGATATGGTCCATTTGGGCACCTTCCTTGTAGGACTCCACTTCCACCTCCACCGAATAAGGAATCTCTTTCTGGTAGTTCAGAAGGATCTTCTCACGGACCATCTCGGCCACAAAAAACCTAACGGGGCGGTCGGTCACCTCGTCCTTGGGGAAATAGGGCGGGGATTCGGGCATCAGTTCGAGGACCTTGACAAATACCTCGGGCACATTGAATCCGGTCAGGGCTGAGATGGGCAGGACCATCCATCCGGGATGGGCCTGCTTCCACTGTTCGCATTTGGCCACGACACGGTCCTGGGTGCCCAGGTCGATCTTGTTGATCAACACCATGACGGGGGTTCCCATTCCCCCGATTTTCTCCAGCATGCCGGGCTCATCAAAGTCCTTGTCCAACTCCGTCAGCAGGATGAACAGGTCGGCATCCTCCAGGGTGCTGCGCACAGAGCGCATCATCTGCTCCTGCAGCTTGTAATTGGGCTGGCTGATGACCCCCGGCGTATCCGAAAAAACCACCTGGTAATCCTCCCCGTTGGCGATGCCCATGATGCGGTGGCGGGTGGTTTGCGCCTTAGGGGTGATGATGGCCAGCTTCTCCCCCAGGATGGCATTCAGGAGGGTGGACTTTCCGGCGTTGGGGTTGCCGAGGATGTTTACGAAGCCTGCCTTGTGCATGGTTGTTTTGTCTTTGAAGGGATTAACCCGCAAAGTTAGCCCTTTTCCGCAAAATTATTTCCAAAGATTTGGTAAGTCGTGGTTTATTCCCTATTTTTGCATCCTGAATAACACAGAGTGCGGGGTGGAGCAGAGGTAGCTCGTCGGGCTCATAACCCGAAGGTCATAGGTTCGAATCCTATCCCCGCTACAAGGAAACCCTGTCCATCGAACGATGGACAGGGTTTTCCCATTTAAAAAGGGGCCACATTCGGGCAGTGGGTTCCGGCATTCAGCAAAGCATACCATGCCGGACCCATCCCCGCCGCGGGCAACTCCCCGAAAATCACAACTTCCTAAGGTCTTAGGTAACGCCCCACCGACCGTTTTTCCTCCTCGCTGGCCAGTTCGTTCATGTACTTTCGCACGATGGGGGGCGGTTCCTCCCCGAATGGCACGAAGATCAGGGCGGCGCTGTTCATGCAGAAACGCAGCCCGGTGGGCGGGGGTCCGTCATCAAATACGTGCCCCAGGTGGGATCCGCTGGCGGAGTCGATCACCTCGGTGCGGACCATGCCGTGGGAGCTATCCGTGCGGTAATAAACGGAGCCCGGGGTGATGGGAGCGTAGAAGCTGGGCCAGCCGCAGCCCGAATCGAACTTGGTGTCGGCTGCGAACAATGGCTGCCCCGTGGCGGCCGAGTAATATATTCCTGACTCCTTCGAGTCGTGATACCTGCCCGTGAAAGCCCTTTCGGTGCCCGCCAGGCGAAGGATCCGGAACTGTATGGGGTCGAGCAATTCCCTCCAGGCCTCTTCGGAGCGCTGCACGGGATACTTGCCCGGGTCGTTGTCCCTGATGTTGACGGTCATGTTTCGGTGCTGGTTTTGGCCCATGACAAGGATGGGGATGGCCATCAGCCACAGGATGACGTGATGGCGAAGGCCCGGCAGGCTTCGAAGCCAGCAAACTTTTGAAAACAATCCGTGTTTCATGGGTGTTGATAGAAAAATAGGTGAATTATTAAGATTTTTTAAGGCCCAGGCCTTTGCTATGTAGAACGATTTTAAATAACTTTGTGTTCAATGAAAAATCTATAAAACCAGAAATGATGAAAGCTTTATTTTCCATACTGTTTGCCACCATGCTGATGCTTCCAGCCGGTAAGGCTTTGGCTGCCGGCCAGGACGACAATCCCGGGGAGGCCACCTTCCGCGTATTGGGCAACTGCGGCATGTGCAAGGACCGCATCGAAAAGGCCGCCTACAGCGTCCGGGGGGTGCGTTCGGCATCGTGGGACCAGCAGGCGCAGCAGCTGACGGTCACCTGGCGGCCGGACCGGGCCGATCAGGAGGGCATCGAACGGGCTGTGGCCAGGGTGGGTCACGATACCGAGAACTTTCTGACCGATGATGAAACCCATGCCAATCTGCACGCTTGCTGCATCTATGAAAGGGATCCGGAGCTGCTGAAGAAGAACCGCCGGCACGACGAAAAGTAGCCGGCTGGTCAATGAACCAGATCCGGCGGAAATAATGTATTTTTGCCACAGTGATTCAAACCATCCGACAGACCACCGCCCTGCTCCTTGCGGCCTTTTTTCTTGTCTCCTTTACCGGGATGAGGCTGTTGGTGCATCACTGCATGGGCTGTGACACCACCGGCATCGTTTTTGCGGCGGCACAGCCGGACTGCTGCGGCCATGCCGGGAAGGCCGACCCCATGGATGGAGCTGGCGAAACCGCCTGCTGTGCCTTGCCGGGACCGGCAGCTGAACCTCCTGCCTGCGGGTTGAACGGGCCGGACGGATGCTGCCGGATCGAGGTGGTGTACCTGAAAAACGATGCGGAGCTGGCCTCCGAACGCCCGGTGGTCCGGGTGGAAGCCCCCGCCCTGGTGGTATTGCATGCCCTCGCTTCAGGCGAAGGCCTGTTGACCGACAGGGAGCCGGAGTCTTTATCCGGTACTTCCAAAACAGACCCCCCGCCCCGCCTCACGGGACGGGAGTTCATCCTCTTTTCCCACCATCTGAAGATCGCCTCCTGACTTTTTAACGGACCCAACAACGACCTGCCGGCAAAGCCACCATGCATCCTGCATGCCCGGCCAATGGCAGCATCCATTGTGTACCATTAAAAAGCTTCAAACATGTCTTTTATTCAATTCTTTGTTGCCCGGCAACGGTCTGTTGTTCAGATCGCCGCGATTGTATTTCTCCTGTTTTTACAGGCCATTCCCGCCAGGGGACAATCTTCCGGATACCTCAGGGGCAAGGTGATGGAGAGGGAAACCCAGGGGAATCACGAACACCTGCAGCCCCTGGCCGGGGCCAATGTGTTCTGGCTGGGAACCACCCAGGGGGTGGCCACCGGTGCGGATGGAACCTTCCGGCTGGCCCTGCCCTCCCGCCTGCCCCACCAGTTGGTGGTCAGTTACATCGGCTACGAAAGCGACACCCTGATGATCACCACTGCACAAGAGTCGGTGGAGGTGATCCTGTCGGCCACCCGGGAACTGAACGAGGTGGTGGTGGCCGGCAGGCGCCCGGGCACCCATGTGTCTTCCCTGGAGCCCATCATGACCCAGGTAATCACTTCCACCGAGCTGCAACGGGCCGCCTGCTGCAACCTCAGCGAGGCGTTCGAAACCAACGCTTCGATCGACGTGTCATACAGTGACGCGGTATCGGGAGCCCAACAGATACAGATGCTGGGCCTTGCCGGGACCTACAGCCAGATCATGACCGAGAACATGCCCACGATCCGCGGACTGGGTCAGCCGTTCGGGCTGGGGTTCATCCCGGGCCCGTGGATGGAGTCCATCCAGATCTCCAAAGGCTCGGCCAGCGTGATCAACGGTTACGAGTCCATCACGGGACAGATCAACGTGGAGCTCAAGAAGCCCGAGGGACCCGAACGGTTTTATTACAATTTTTACGCGAACGACTTTGGCAGGCTGGAGAGCTCCGTTCTGGGGGCGGTGGACCTCAGCCCGCTGTGGAGCACCATGGTCATGGCCCACGGGGAGTTCATGAACAACCAGATCGACCACAGCCACAATGCCTTCCTGGACCATCCGATGATGAAAAAATACAACATCCTCAACCGTTACCGCTACGACCGCCCCGGGGTGATGGAGTCGCAGTTTGGCTTCCGGGTGCTGAAGGAGGAACGCCAGGGGGGACAGGTCGCCTTTTTCGAGAACGGGGAGAACTGGGGCTCGGACAGCTATTTCGGTTTCGGGGTGAACACCAGCCGCTACGAGGCGTTTGCCAAAACGGGTTTCTTCTTCCGGGGCCTGCCCGATGCCAGCCTGGGGACCCAGCTCAGCTTCACCCACCACAGCGTGGCATCCCATTACGGACAGCGGCCATACGACGGCACCCAGAATTCATTTTACGCCAACATCCTGTTTGAGAACAGCCTGGGACATCCAGACCACCGCTTCACCACGGGAATCAGCTACCTGCTGGACGATTACAGCGAATCCCTCAGCGACTCGCTGTTTGCACGCAGGGAATCGGTGCCGGGCGCCTTTTTCCAATACACCTACCAGCTGCCTGAGCGGCTGACCCTGAGCGGCGGGCTGCGGCTGGATTTTCATAACCTGTTCGGCACGTTCTTTACCCCGCGATTTCACCTGCGCTATGCGATCGATGAGCGCACCACCTTCAGGGCCTCGGCCGGGAAAGGCTACCGCATCCCCAACCCGGTCGCCGAAAACACCGGGCTGCTGGTCAGCAGCAAACGATTCAGGGTCCTGGAGGACCTCCTGCCCGAACAGGCCTGGAATGCCGGGGGCAGTCTCACCCGCCACCTGATGCTGTTCGGCCGCGATGCCTCCCTGGCGGCCGAGGTGTACCGCACCACGTTCGTGAACCAGCTTGTCGTGGATGTGGATACCGACTACCGTGAGGCCCGCTTCTACAACCTGAACGGGCGGTCTTTTGCCAACAACTACCAGCTGGAGTTCAGCTTCGAACCTTTCCTGTTCTTTGAAGTGACCGCGGCCCTGCGCTATTCCGATGTGCAGATGACCATCCGGGAGGAGTTGCTTGCCAAGCCTTTCGTGAACCGATACCGGGGTTTGCTCACCGGCTCCTACGCCACCCGCAACAACCGCTGGCAGATCGATGCCACGGCCCAGTTCAACGGTCCCGGCCGCATCCCGGTGATCGCCAACCACACCGATGCCTTCCATTTCCCGGAGGCCTCGCCGGCCCATGTCCTGCTGCTGGCCCAGGTGACCTACCGCTGGCGCAATCTCGACATTTACCTGGGGGGGGAGAACCTGACCGGCTTCCGGCAGGAGCATCCCATCATCGACCCGGGCAACCCCTTCGGGGAACATTTTGACGGGAGCATGATCTGGGGACCCCTCACCGGGCGCATGTTTTACATGGGGTTGAGGTTCAGTATCGACAGGGGGTAAATTTTTTCCAACAGGATGAAGGAAATGTTTTTTTTTCTAACTTGCACCCCATAATAAGCTCCCCTTAAAACAACATGATGCCATGAAGAAAATTGCCATTCTTTCCTTTATCCTGCTGGTAAGCGTGCCGGCATTGCTGGCCCAGCGCGATCCGGGCACCGGACCGGCCCCGCTTTCGGCCATGCAGACCAATGCCTCCATCCTCCCCGTAGACGGCACGACCACCTCGGCGGCCGACCTGGTGGAAGCCTTGTTAGGGCCGGATGTGCCCTACACCATCCTCAATGCCAGTTTCTTTCAGGGACTGGACAGTGAGAACCAGCCTGTTTCCGCGGCCGGCCTGTTTCGTGATGGTTTGCAGGCTGGTCTTGGACTCCGGGGCGGGGTGGTCATGAGCAGCGGCCTGATCCACCATCCCTTTGTGGAGAACGCGATCAATGCCCAGCATGGACTTCCCGGCGATCCGGACCTGGATGCCATCAGCACGGCACCCGACGGAACGTTCGATGCCGCCGTGCTGGAGTTCCAGTTCACGGCCCAGGGCGACCTCTGGCCCCTGAGAATCGTTTTTGGGTCATTTGAACAATCCAACGCCATCATCGACTATGATGATGCCTTCGCCCTCTTTGTGAACGGGACCAATGTGGCCCTGATCCCGGGTACAGCCGACGCGATGACCGTGAACAATTTCGGTCCGGCGGTCAACGAAGACTTCTTCATTGACGGCAGTGACAGCCCCGGCAACGAGCTGGGCTGGCACACCACCCCTATGGGGATCGATGTGCCTTTGGTGGCAGGGCAGACCTATACGGTCAAACTCGCGATTGCCGACGGCGACGACACGCTGGTGGACTCTTTTATTTTCCTGCAATCTCCCCACTACCCGCCCGTGCCGCTCTCCGGCTGGGGCCTTTACCTTGCCCTGGGCCTGATTCTCGCAGGCGCCGTCTTCATGGCACGCCGCTGGATGTAAGACGAGGAACGCAGCACGAAAGACCGGACATTAAAGGCGGGGAATCAAATGACCCGCCCCATCTCCTTCGCTTTAATCTTTTTTAAGCCCCGGGCCCCCGCCCGGGGCTTTTTTGTCCTCCCGTATTTTTTTGCCCGGCCTTTGCCATGGTCCAGAATTTCCCCTATATTAAGGGGGCGGGTTTTGATTAAAAACCAATCATTTTCCAAGGAGAAGGATCATGAACGGCAAGGTGCTGGGCAAGGTGCGCATCCTGGCCGATGCGGCCAAGTACGATGTGTCCTGCTCCTCCAGCGGCAGCCGCCGCAGCAGGGGAGACGGCCTGGGCCATGCCGTGCATGCCGGGGTGTGCCATTCCTTCACGGAGGACGGCCGCTGCATCTCCCTGCTCAAGATCCTCTATACCAACCACTGCATCTACGACTGCGCCTACTGTGTGAACCGCCGCAGCAACGACGTGCCCCGCAGCGCCTTCACCGTGAAGGAACTGGTGGACCTCACCCTGAATTTCTACCGGCGCAATTACATCGAGGGACTTTTCCTCAGCTCCGGGGTGGTCGTGAGCCCGGACCACACCATGGAACGCCTGGTGGCCGTGGCGCGGACCCTGAGGCAGGAGCACCGCTTCCACGGCTACATCCACCTGAAGGCCATCCCGGGGGCCTCCCCCGGCCTCGTGGCAGAGGCCGGGCTATGGGCCGACCGCATCAGCGTGAACATCGAGATCCCGTCCGAATCCAGCCTGAAGCTGCTGGCGCCAGAGAAGGACTATCCCAGTGTGTACAGCCCCATGAACCAGATCCGGCAGGGCATCCTGGAAAGCCGGGAGGAGCGGCGCAAATACAAAAAGGCACCCCGCTTTGCCCCGGCCGGACAAAGCACCCAGCTGGTGGTCGGGGCCAGTCCGGAAACCGACTTCGGCATCCTGAAGCTGGCCGCCGGCCTGTACGGGGAACAGCAGCTCAAAAGGGTGTACTATTCCGGCTTCGTGCCCGTGAACCCCGGCGACAGCCGCCTGCCCGTCCTGCAGAAGCCGCCCCTGCTGCGGGAGAACCGCCTCTACCAGGCCGACTGGCTGATGCGCTTCTACCACTTTCGTTACGACGAGATCCTGGATGAACAGCACCTGTCGCTCGATCCCCACATGGATCCCAAGCTGGCCTTCGCCCTGCGCAATCCCCAGCAGTTCCCGGTCGACCTGAACAGGGCCCCTTACGAAATGATCCTGCGCGTGCCCGGCATCGGGGTGCGCTCCGCCCGGCTGATCGTGGCCAACCGCCGTTTCGGCAGTGTGACCTTCACCCACCTCAGGCGCATGGGGGTGGCGCTGAACCGGGCCCGCTACTTCATCCTGTGCCGGGAACTGCCCCCCGCTGCGGCCTCCCTGCCACCGGAACAGATCCGGCGCAAACTGCTGACAAATAAAAAGGAACCCGCCAACCAACTGGTATTGGCTTTCGGCGATTAGCCTTTGGCCAACCACCAACAACCAACAACCAACAACCAATGCCCACCTACACTTACGACGGCACTTTCGAAGGCTTCCTCACGGTGGTGTTCCGGGCCTTCGCCGGCCGGCAGCGCCCCGAAGCCATCCTGGCAGAACGCCCGGGCGTGCAGATGCCCCTGGGAGACCTCTTGCCCATCCGACGAAACGACACCCAGGCCCGGCGGGTGTGGGAGGGGCTGGAACAGAAAACAAGCATGAAAAATGCCCGGCTGGTGCACGTGGCTTTCCTGGCGCAGGAGCCGCAAACCGAGATGCTGCTGTGGCAGTACCTGGAAAAGGTGTTTCGTGGAGGGGACCCCGGGTACCACCTGAACCTGCTCGATGAAACCGTGTTCCGGCTGGTGCAGATGGCCCGGCGGGTGAAGCTTGAAGTGCACCGTTTCCACGGGCTGGTGCGCTTTCAGAAGACGGCCGACGGCATGTACTTCGCCCCGGTGGCGCCCGACCACGACATCCTTCGTTTGCTGGCCCGGCATTTCAGGAACCGTTACGGGGGACAGAAGTGGGTGATCTACGACACCCGCAGACAGTATGGCATCTATTACGATACCTTGGCGGTCAGGGAGATCGTCCTGGAGAACCACCGCATCGACCTGCGCAGCGGCAACCTGGCCACCGGGGTCCGCGACCTGGACGAGGATTTTTATTGCCGGCTCTGGCAGGGCTACTACGATGCCGTCAACATCCTGGAGCGCCGCAACCACCGGCAGATGCGCCGCGCCATGCCGGTCCGTTACTGGAAGTACCTGCCCGAGAAAAGCAGGAGGGGGGACTGAGATCGTCCCGCCAACGGGCATAATTTGGTCCGTGGCTTTCGGGGTTTGCCCCAAATCCCTTATTTTTGATTTTTCGTCGGACGGGCCAGGCGCCCCCGGCGGCAGCAACCACCCAACAGCCCGTGCCATGGAACAGCAACCCTGGGTCGACAGATTCCTGATATGGCGGCAGAAGCACATCAGCGACCGGAACTTCACCCTGGTCCTGTGTGTGGTCATCGGCTTGCTGGCCTCCATCGCGGCGGTTATCCTGAAGACCTCGGTGCACTACCTGGAGGCCTGGGTGCGGAACATCCCGGCCAGGCACATGGAAAATTACTTCTTCCTGGTGTTCCCCCTGATCGGCATCCTGATCACCGTCTTTTACGTGCGCACCTTCGTCAGGGACGACATCAGCCACGGGGTCACCCGCATTCTGTATGCCATTTCACGCAACAAGGGGGTGATGAAGCTGCACAACACCTATTCTTCCATCATCGCCTGCACGTTTACCGGCGGGCTGGGCGGGTCGGTGGGGATGGAGGCACCCATCGTGTCGACCGGGGCGGCCATCGGCTCCAACGTGGCCCAGGCGGTCAGGTTCGGGCACAAGCGCAGCGCCATGCTCATCGGCTGCGGGGCCGCCGCCGCCATTGCCGCCATCTTCAAAGCCCCCATCGCCGGTTTGATCTTCGCCCTGGAGGTGCTCATGCTCGATTTAACAGTAGCCTCCATCATCCCGTTGCTGTTCGCCACCGTCACGGCGGCCATTTTCTCGGCCCTCTTCCTGGGGGAACAGGTGGAGTTTTATTTCACACTCAGGGACGCCTTCAATTACGGGTCGGTGCCCTTTTATGTGGCCCTGGGGGTGGTGACGGGACTGGTGTCGCTGTATTTTTCCTGGATGAACGGCCGGGTGGAGAACCGGATCAAGAAAATCACCACGCCCTACAAGCGGGCCCTGGTCGGCGGCACCGTCCTGGGGGTGCTCATTTTCCTTTTTCCCCCGCTCTTCGGGGAAGGCTATTTCACCATGCGCAGCATGCTGTCGGGTCAGCCGGAAAACCTTCTGCTGGAGAGTCCCTTCGGCCACCTGGTGGACGACAGCGGGCTGCTGTTCATCGGTTTCCTGATCATGGTGCTCTTCTTCAAGGCCATCGCCACCAGCCTGACCACCGGGGCGGGCGGCATCGGGGGGGTGTTTGCCCCCAGCCTCTTCATGGGCGGCATCACCGGTTTCGTGTTTTCCAGGCTGGTCAACCTGTTCAGCGGCTTCCGCATTTCCGAATACAATTTTTCCCTGGTGGGCATGGCCGGCCTCATCGCCGGCGTGATCCATGCCCCGCTCACGGCCATCTTCCTGATCGCAGAGATCACCGGGGGCTACCAACTGTTCATCCCCCTGATCATCACCTCGTCCATTTCCTACCTGACCGTGTTCTACTTCCAGCCGCACTCCCTCTACACCAAGAAGCTGGCAGAAAAGGGAGAGCTGCTTACCCATCATAAGGACCAGGCCGTGCTGACCCTGCTGAATGTGGAATCGGTGGTCGAAACCAACCTCCATACCGTATCGCCCGACCAGACCCTGGGCGACCTGGTGCAGGTGATCGCCCGTTCCCCCCGCAATATTTTTCCCGTGGTGACCCGCGAAAACGATTTCCTGGGGATCGTGACCCTGGACGATGTGCGGGAGATCATGTTCGACCGCAGCAAATACGACGAGCTGACGGTCCGCAAGCTGATGTTCCAGCCCCGTGCGACGGTCAGCCCGGACGAGCCCATGGAATCGGTCATGAAGAAGTTCCGCGATTCCGGGTTGTGGAATATGGCTGTCGTGGACAAAGGCAAATACAGGGGCTATGTGTCCCGGTCCAATGTGTTCAACGTCTACCGCAAGATGCTGATCGAATTTTCGGAGGACTGATCCATGAAAGTGACCAGGAACAAATACTGGGAACAGCTGCGCCCCGTGGTGAAGAGCCTTCCGGCCGCCCCGGGGGTTTACCAGTATTACGACGAGAGGGGAACCATCCTTTATGTGGGCAAGGCCAAGAACCTGCGCAAAAGGGTGGCGTCCTACTTCAACAGGGACCAGTCTGAGAGCGGCAAGGTGCGGTTGATGGTGCGCCGCATTGCCGAGATCCGCCACATCGTGGTCGGCAGCGAACTGGATGCCCTTTTGCTGGAGAACAACCTGATCAAGAAATACCAGCCGCGTTACAACGTGATGCTGAAGGACGACAAGACGTTTCCCTGGATCTGCATCAAGAACGAACCTTTCCCGCGCATCTTTCCCACCCGCAACCTGGTGCGTGACGGCAGCACTTACTTTGGCCCTTACGCCTCGGTGCGCATGATGCACACCCTGCTGGAGCTGATCCGCCAGTTGTTTCAGTACCGCACCTGCCGCCTCAGGCTCAGCCCGGAAAACATCCGCGCGGGCAAGTTCAAACGCTGCCTGGAGTACCATATCGGTAATTGCAAGGCGCCCTGTGAAGGGCTTCAGGACGAGGCGGACTACCTGGAGACCATCGGACAGGTGGAAGACATTCTCCGGGGCAACCTGTCGAGGGTCATGGCCCGGCTGCGGCAGCTCATGAAGGACTATGCCGGACAACACGCCTTCGAGAAGGCCAATGTGGTCAAGGAGAAAATTGGCCTTCTGGAACGATTTCAAAGCAAGTCCATGGTGGTCAGTGCCCGCATCCACAATGTGGATGTATACAGCATCGTAAGTGATGCCGGGTCCGGCTATGTGAACTTCATCAAGGTGGTGAACGGGGCCGTGGTGCAATCCCATACGGTGGAGATCAAAAAGCAGCTGGATGAAAGCGACCGGGAGCTGCTGGAGGTGGCCATCACAGAATTGCGGCAGCGGCTGCAGAGCAATGCCACAGAGGTGGTGGTGCCCCTGAGACCCTCCCTGCCCATCCCGGAGGTGAAGTTCGTGGTGCCCCAGCGGGGCGACAAGAAAAAGCTCCTCGAGCTGAGCCAGCGCAACGCCACCTATTACCGCCTTGAGAAATACAAGCAAAAGGAGCTGGTCGACCCGGAACGTCATGCCCGCCGCATCCTGGAGAAGGCAAAAGAGGAGCTTCACCTGCCCCGGCTGCCGGTCCACATCGAATGCTTCGACAACAGCAACACCCAGGGCAGCTACCCGGTGGCTGCCATGGTGGTTTTTCGCCAGGGCCGGCCCAGCAAAAAGGAATACCGGCATTACAACATCAAAACGGTGGAGGGGCCCAATGATTATGCCTCCATGGAGGAGGTGGTTTTCCGGCGTTACAGGCGACTGATCGACGAGGGACAGGAGCTGCCGCAGCTGGTGGTGGTGGACGGGGGCAAGGGACAGTTAAGCTCCGCGGCCGCCGCCCTGAACCGGCTGGACCTGAGGCAAAAGCTGCCCGTTATAGGGATTGCAAAAAGGCTGGAGGAGATCTATTTTCCGGGAGACAGCGTTCCGCTATACATCGACAAAAAGTCTGAGACCCTCAGGCTGATACAGCATATGCGCGATGAGGCACACCGCTTCGGCATCACCCACCACCGCAGCCGTCGTGAAAAGGGCAGCCTGGCTTCCACCCTTCAGAACATCCCCGGGGTGGGCCCCAAAACCATACAGCTTTTGCTGCAGCAATTCCGGTCAGTGGCCGGCATCCGGCGCGCGGCGCCGGAGGAGTTGGCGGCAGCCGTCGGACCGGCAAAGGCCCGCAGGATCCTGGAGCATTTTTCTGCCGGTCCCGGCTAAAAAAAGCCCGTCGCGCACAGCTTTTTTTCCAATATGGTTTATATTTGCCTGTTATGGGAACAGGAATCTTAAACGGGGTGTAAATCAAATTCAAAAGACATGAAGGGTAAACTGACCAGAAGGAAATTCATCGGCAACACCGCCATGGCCACTGCCGGATTCACCATCGTGCCGAGCACGGTGGTTAGCGGGCTGGGGCACAAGGCCCCGTCCGACAAACTGAATATCGCCGGGGTGGGCGTGGGCGGACGCGGCTTTGCCGTGCTGCGGCAAATGGAAGCCGAGAACATCGTGGCCGTCTGCGATGTGGACTGGCGTTACAGCCAGCGTTGTTTCGATCATTTTTCGGGGGCCCGAAAGTACTGGGACTGGCGCCGCATGTTCGACGAAATGGGCGACAGCATCGATGCGGTCATGGTGGCCACATCGGACCATACCCATGCGGCCATTGCCGCCCATGCCATCGCCATGGGCAAGCATGTCTATGTGGAGAAGCCGCTCACCCATACGGTCTATGAATCGCGGTTGCTGACCCGCCTTGCCGAACATTACCAGGTGGCCACCCAGATGGGCAACCAGGGGTCTTCGGGCGAGGACGTCAGCCTGATCTGCGAATGGCTCTGGAACGATGAGATCGGGGAGGTGACCAAAGTGGAGGCCTTCACCGACCGGCCCATCTGGCCGCAGGGCCTGCCGCGGCCGAAGGAGGTACAGGCGGTGCCTGACACGATGAACTGGGACCTGTTCATCGGTCCCGCCCCCATGAGGCCTTACCATGAGATTTACACACCCTGGAACTTCAGGGGTTGGTGGGACTTCGGGACAGGGGCGCTGGGAGATATGGCGTGCCACATCCTGCACCCGGTGTTCAAGGGACTGAAGCTGGGCTACCCGGCACGGGCCCAGGGAAGCTCGACCCTGCTGCTGCTCGACTCGGCCCCCAACGCCCAGAAGGCGCGGATGGTGTTTCCTGCAAGGCCGGCCCATCCGGATTCTAAAATCGGCTTTCCCGAAGTGGAGGTCGACTGGTATGATGGCGGGCTGCGTCCGCTGATGCCTGAAGGCTGGCCCGAAGGCAGGGACATGAACGATGCCGGAGGGGGGGTGATCTTCCACGGCACAAAAGACAAGCTCATCTGTGGCTGTTACGGACTGAGACCCTGGCTGCTGTCGGGCCGTGTTCCCGAGGCACCCAAAAAGCTTCGCCGGGTGGAGCTTGGTCATTATATGGACTGGATCCGTGCCTGCAAGGAAAGCCCGGAGAACCGGCTGGAAACCGCCTCTTCATTTAAGGAGGCCGGACCATTCAACGAGATGGTCGTGATGGGCGTGCTGGCAGTGCGCCTGCAGGAATTGCACAAGGAGCTGGAATGGGACGGAGAGAAGATGGCGTTCACCAATATTTCGGACGACGAGACCCTGCGCATCGTGATCGAGGACGGCTTCGACATCACCGACGGGCATCCGACATTCGATAAAACGATGACCGATCCGATCAATGCCAAAGCCTTTGCCAGCGAGCTGATCCGGCACACTTACCGGGATGGGTGGGATCTGCCGCCCATGCCGTAACGGGATCCAGGCAGGTACGGGCCGGGCCCTGTAAAACACCCGGTACCCGGCTTCGGACAGTACTTATATGTTTCACAAATAAACCAACCCAACGATGAAAATCATGAAATCATTACGGAACATGACTGCCCTGCTGGTGGTCGCCGGCATGGCGCTGACCGCCTGCGGCCCCCGGCCACAGCAGGAGGAGCAGGAAGAAGAACTGCCCATCAACACCCTCAGCCAGCAGGAGATCGACGAAGGTTTTTTCCTGCTTTTTGACGGAGAGACATTCGATGGCTGGCGCGGCTACAACCGGGAAGCCTTTCCGGAGGCCGGATGGGTGATCGAGGACGGCGTTCTGAAAGTGCTCGGGGCCGGAACCGGTGAGGCCGGCGGACAAGGAGGGGACATCATTTACGATCAGAAGTTCCTGGACTTTCACCTGAAGATGGAATGGAAGGTATCTCCCGCCGGGAATAGCGGCATTTTTTACCTGGCCCAGGAGGTCGAGGGCGAACCCATCTGGAAGTCGGCGCCTGAAATGCAGGTTCTTTGCAACGAGGGGCATGTCGATGCCATGCTGGGAGAGGACGGCAACCGCATGGCCGGCTCGCTCTACGACCTGGTCCCTGCCAAACCCCAGAATGCCCATCCCACGGGAGAATGGAACCAGGTGGAGGTCATCGTCTTCAAAGGCACGGTGATCCACCGCATGAACGGGGAGAATGTTGTGGAATACCACCTGGGTACCCCTGACTGGGAGCGCAAGGTGGCCGGCAGCAAGTTCGCCGAATTCCCCTGGTTCGGAAAGTACGAGCCCGGATACATCGGACTGCAGGACCACGGCGACGACGTGTGGTTCCGCAACATCCGGCTCAAGGAGTTGTAGCCCGGGACGATGCATTTCGTGAAAAGCCCATCGCGCAGCCTTGCGCGATGGGCTTTTCTTACGGGAATGACGTGGCCGTGGATGTGCCTTAATAGTTCTTTGCCGGATACTGGTCCTCCCACCACTCGGGCTGGTCTTTCAGGTACTTGTCCCACCAGGCCATGATGGCATTATGCCATTGGATGCGTTTGGAGTAGGTCACGATGTGGTGGTCTTCTCCCTTGACCAGGATGAGCTCCACGGGACGGTCCAGCATCTTCAGCGCGGTGAACAGCTGGATGCTCTCTCCCGGAGGCACGTTGGTGTCGCTGTCGCCCGTCAGCAGCAATAGCGGGGTGGTGATTTTGTCTGCCCGGAACAGCGGGCTTTGGTCCACATAGATCTCGGGGCTGTTCCAGGGGAAGCTCCCGGCAGAGGCCTCGGCACTGTAGGAATATCCCCAGTAACCTTCCCCCCAGTAGCTGGAAATGGAGCTGATCCCCGCATGGGAGATGGCGGCCGCAAACAGGTCGGTACGGGTCATCAGCAGCATGGTCATGAAGCCCCCGTATGAGGCCCCGGCGCACCCGACCCTGGATCCGTCCACAAAGGGATGGGCCTGCAAAAAGGCCCGGGTGCCTTCGATGATCTCATCGGCCACGGTGATGCCCCAGTTGTTCACATGGGCGGCGGAGAATTCCTGTCCGAAGCCGGTGGCCCCGCTGGGCTGCAACACATAGACCACATAGCCGTTGCCGGCCCACAGGTTGAACGGGTACCGCCCCCCGAAGGTCCGGCCCACGGGCGTGGTGCCTCCGTAATAGTAAACGATCATGGGGTATTGGCGTTCCGGGTCGAATCCCGGAGGCAGGTAGTAACGCCCTTTGATTTCCACCCCGGTCGAGGCGGTAAAATCCCAGTTGCCCGTTTCTCCAAGTGCCACATGGCGAAAAGCCTCTCCTTCCGTGTCCTCAAGAACCCTGCTGCGCTCGTTGGACAGGTTCATCACATAGGCTTTGCGCGGGGCGTTCGTCTGGTTGCCCAGGAAGGTCATCAGGGGAGCATGGGCGGCAAGGCCCATGCCCGAGGCATAATCCACCCCGGTCTGCACCAGGCTGAACCGGTCGCGGCGGGGGTCGTAGCGGTAGATGCGCTGGTAGTCCTCGTCCACCGTCAGGATATACACCTGGTTGCTTTGCGCATGCCAGCGCACCGAGGACACCGAGGGGGCGAATTCCAGGGTAAAGCAACGTGCGGTGCGTGTCTGCAGGTCATAAACATAGGCCTGGGTATCGTAATTGTTGGGGATGGTCCCCTCCGGGACGTTCTCCCCGGCCCCGCCAAAGGCGGAGGGGCCGCCGGTGGCCAGCAATTTCGTGCCGTCGGGGGAGAAGGAGGCGGAAACCGCCCACTGCTGATCCTTCAGCAGGGTGTCGACCTGCAGGGTCTCCAGATCGAGCAGCATGAGGTCCTGTTTGACGTAGGGGCGTTCCTGGTAGTCGGGTCTTGACTGGCTGATCAAAAGGGTCTTGTTGTCGGGGCTGATGTCTTCCAGGCTGGTGGTCCGGCTCCCGTGTGTCAGGCGGGTGCGGATCCCGGTGGCCACGTCCAGGTGGTACAGAAAGCTGCGGTTTCGCCAGTGGCCGGGACGGTCCTGCATGCCCAGCACCTGACGCATGGTGGCATCGGTGCCGGAACCATCCTCCCGGATCGAATAGATGATAAACGACTCGTCGGGCGACCAGCTGAACCCGCCCATCTTGTCCACATCCTCCAGGATCACCTTTTGCTCCCCGGTTTCCATGTGGTGCCAGTGGATGGTGGTCTTGCCCTCGCGGGTGCTTGTGTAGGAAACGGCATTGCTTTTGGGGAGCCAGGACACCCTTGAGGCCCTTGAGTGGCGAAAAGAATGGACTGTTTGCCCGTCGCTGAAACGCCGGATCTCGGTCCAGCGTTCCGACTGGTCGGAAGGGGGAAGGGAGCGGCTGAAGCTGATGGCATACAGGCTGCCGTCGGAGGAGGGATCCACCCCGGTGACCTTGAGTCCGTCCATGATGTGGCTGATGTTCTTGATGTTGGCAGGATCCAGTTTGGGTGCCAGGTCGGTTGTCTTGAATGGGTCCTTCACCTCCAGGTTGGCCATGACTTTCCAGCCGAGGCCTTCCCCCGGCGGACGCAAGGTCTTGATCACCAGCAGGTGGGTTCCCCGATCCAGCTTCAATTCCTGGGATACTTTCCCGATGGTGTTCTCTTCCTTCTCCACGCTGGCCTTGGTGCCGATGCGCCGGCCGTTCAGGTAGGCTTCCAGCATGTAGGGACTTTTGATCTCCAGCTGGGTTTTGACCCAGCGGTCGGCCCGGATATAAGTGGCCAGGTAAGCCAGTTGTGGCCTGGCGGGGCTGTCTTCCCCATCCAGGATCACATAGCCGTTCTCATCGGTGGAACCCGGCACCCACGTCCTTTCCAGTCCGCCGGTCCATGGGAGAACCTTCCCCTCTTCCGGGAAATAATCCGCCAGATCGAAAAAATCGAAGCCCAGCAGGTCTCGGTCCGAAAAGGCCTTGCCCTGGGTGTTTTCCACCTCGTGGAAAACCGGATAGTTGACATCCACCGGCTGGATAACCAGCCAGGCGGGAATTACCATCTTCTCTTCAGCCCTGGCAAATCCGGAGGCCATGCAAATCACAAGCAGGAAAACAAACAGACGTCTCATGGTGTTGGTATTTAGAAGGTGAATGATGCAATAAGGGGGTAAAAATACCAATTTTGGGGTATTCGGCGGCTTTTTGTTTCTTCCCCATGTGCCAAAATATGTTTAATTTTGGGGCTTATTTAAGTCGTTATTAATGAACTATATAAAACTTCCCTACAGCAATGGAAAGAGACCACCGGATTTTTGATTTGATCGGGCAGGAACGCGACCGCCAGATGCATGGCGTCGAACTGATTGCCTCGGAGAACTTCGTCAGCGACCAGGTCATGGAGGCCATGGGGAGCGTGATGACCAACAAATATGCAGAGGGCTATCCCGGCCGGCGCTACTATGGCGGCTGCCAGATCGTGGACCAATCAGAACAGCTGGCCATTGACAGGGCCAGGGAGTTGTTCGGTGCCGAATGGGCCAATGTGCAGCCCCACAGCGGGGCCCAGGCCAATGCGGCCGTTTTTCTGGCCTGCCTGCAGCCGGGGGATACCTTCATGGGCCTGGATCTGAGCCACGGCGGCCACCTGTCCCACGGCGCCCCGGTGAACCTCAGCGGCATCCTCTATCGTCCCGTCGCCTACGGCGTGAGCGAAGAAACCGGCACGATCGATTATGAGGAGATGGAGCGCATCGCCCTGAAGGAAAAGCCCCGGCTCATTGTGGCGGGGGCTTCGGCCTATCCGCGCGACTGGGACTATGCCCGCATGCGGGAAGTAGCCGACAAGGTGGGGGCCCTCCTGATGGCCGACATCGCCCATCCTGCCGGCCTCATTGCGGCCAAACTGCTCAACGATCCCCTGCCGCACTGCCACATCATCACCACCACCACGCACAAAACCCTCAGGGGACCGCGTGGGGGAATGATCTTGATGGGCAAGGACTTTGAGAATCCCTGGGGACTGAAAACCCCCAAGGGGGAGGTCAAAATGATGTCGGCCGTGCTGGACAGTGCTGTCTTCCCGGGAACCCAGGGCGGGCCACTGGAGCACGTGATCGCCGCCAAGGCGGTGGCCTTCGGGGAGGCGCTCAGTCCTTCCTGGAAGCAATACGGGGAGCAGGTCATGAAAAACGCCCAGGCCATGGCAAAGGCGTTCGTGGAAAGGGGCTACCACGTGACTTCCGGAGGAACTGACAACCATCTGATGCTGATCGACCTGCGTTCAAAATTTCCGGACATTACCGGCAAGAAGGTTGAAAACACCCTGGTGCGGGCAGACATCACCATCAACAAGAACATGGTGCCTTTCGACAGCCGCTCCCCGTTCCAGACCTCAGGCATCCGGATCGGCACCCCGGCCGTCACCACCAGGGGCCTCAAGGAAAAGGATGTGGTTTATATTGTGGAGCTGATCGACGAGGTCATTTCCCACATTGACGATGAGCAGGTGATCGAAGGGGTGCGCCGCAAGGTCAACGAGTTGATGGAGCAGTTCCCCCTGTTCTCCTACTAACCAAAGGCAGGCATGTGGTGGGCCCTGCCGGTCTTTCAGGCAGGTCCCACCCGCCCGCTTTCTCAAAGGCAAGCCCATGGCAAAGACACTGTTGCTGGCCCGGCATGGCAAATCTTCCTGGAATCAGCCCACGCAGCCCGATCATGAACGCACCCTACTCGATACCGGGGTGGAGCGAACCAGGTTGGTGGGGCAGTGGCTTGCGCGGCAGGAAATCATGCCCGGCCTGGTGGTTGCAAGTCATGCCGTAAGGGCCCTGGATACCGCGAGGTTGCTGGCAGAGGCGTTGGGTTATCCTCCCGGGGAGGTGCAGGTTGAGCCCGGCATATACCACCAGGGGGCCGAAGGAGTCTATGAGCTGCTCGTGACTTTGCCTGACGACAAGGACTGTGTGCTGCTGGTCGGGCACAACCCGGTCCTTACCCAGCTGGCCAACCTTTTCCTGAAAGAACCGGTCCAATACATGCCAACCACCGGGGTCGTCGGGGTCGGCTTCGACTGCGAAAAATGGGAAGAGATCCCTCTGGCCTCTCATAAAGTGCTGTTTCTGATCACCCCCAAGATGCTCAGGCCGTGAAAAAACCTGACCTGGTCAATCGGGAAATCAGCTGGTTGTCTTTTAACGACAGGGTCCTGCAGGAGGCGGCAGACGAGCGGGTTCCCCTTGTGGAACGGATGCGCTTTCTGGGCATCTACTCCAACAATCTGGATGAGTTTTTCCGTGTCAGGGTGGCCACCCTGCGGCGGCTGGCCGACATGGTCAAAAAGCACACGGTCGACCTGGACTTTGACCCGGAGGCGGTTCTGGCTAAGATCAACAAGATCTATCTGAAGCGACAGAAACGCTTCGACGGCATCCACCGGGAGCTGATCGGCAAGCTGGAAGAGGAAGGGATTTTCCTGCTCAACGAAAAGCAGCTTACCGGGGAGCAACAGGCATTCGTGGGCCGGTATTTCAGGGAGACGGTCCGTCCGGCCATCTTCCCGCTGATGGTGCGGAATCTCCGGCGCACTTCCTTCATCCGTGACCGGGCCATCTACCTGGCTGTCCGCCTGGCCCGTGCCGACGGCGGACGGCCGGACGACTTTGCCCTGATCAAGGTGCCGTCCCCGGCCCTCGACCGCTTCGTGATCCTGCCCGGTCCCTCCGGGCAGCATCATGTCATCCTGTTGGACGATGTGATCCGGTTTTGCCTTCCGGATATCTTTCCGATTTTCGACTTCGATGTGTTTGAGGCCTATACGGTGAAGCTGACCCGTGATGCGGAGCTGGACATCGACAATGACGTGTCGCGGAGTTTCGTGGAACGCCTTTCCGAGAGCCTCAGACAAAGGAAAAAAGGCCGGCCTGTCAGGTTCGTCTACGACCAGGACATGCCTTCCGCCCTGCTCGAGGTGCTATGCCGGCAATTAAAGATTTCCAAGCGGGATAATCTGGTCCCCGGGGGGCGGTACCATAACTTCCGGGATTTCATGGACTTTCCCAACCTGGGCGGTCCCCACCTGGAATACCCGTCCATGCCGGCCCTGCCGCATCGCGACCTGGAAGGCAGGCGCAGCATTCTGGACGTGGTCCGCAAGAAGGATGTCCTGCTGCATTTTCCTTACCAGTCGTTCAGGTACATCATTGACCTGCTCCGGGAGGCCTCCATCGACCCCCAGGTGGGCAGCATCAAAATGACCATTTACCGCGCCGCCAGGAACTCCCGCGTCATCAATGCCCTGATCAATGCCGCCCGCAACGGTAAAAATGTGACGGTTTTCATGGAGCTGCAGGCCCGGTTCGATGAACAGGCCAATATTTTCTGGGCCGAGAAACTGCAGGAGGAAGGGGTGAAAGTGATCCAGGGCATCCCCGGCATCAAGGTCCACGCCAAACTGATGTTGATCAAGCGCAAGGAAGGGAAACAGACCCGCTCTTATGCCAACATCGGAACAGGAAACTTCAATGAACAAACCGCCGGCAGGTATGCCGACGACAGCCTTCTGACAAGCGACCAGCGGATCACCCAGGAGGTGGATCGGGTGTTCGGCCTGTTCGAGAAAGCCGTCTATGCACCCGTCGGTTTCAAGCACCTGGTGGTGTCTCCCTACCGGACCAGGCGCTTTTACAACAGGCTGATATCGCAGGAAATCCGCAACGCACGGGAAGGCAAGTCCGCTGGCATCCTGTTGAAGATGAACTCCCTGGTCGACCCGGACATGGTACAGAAGCTATGCCAGGCAAGCCGGGCCGGGGTCAGCATCCGGCTGATCATCAGGGGCATTTGTGTGCTCGGAGCCGGGGCCTCCGGCAGCGACATCGGCGCCATCAGCATTGTGGACCGCTACCTGGAGCATTCCCGGGTATTTGTCTTCCACAATGCTGGGGAGGAGCGGGTCTTTATCTCTTCTGCCGATTTCATGACGCGCAACCTGGACTACCGGATCGAGGTGGGTTGCCCGGTTTTGGATCCCGGGCTGAAAAAAGAGTTGCTGGATATGCTGGAGATTCAATGGCGCGACAATGTCAAAGCCCGCATCCTGGACAGGGAGGGGGAGAACCGCTACCGCCATCAGGCTACGGGGAAGCCCCTCAGAAGTCAGTGGGCCATCTACGAATATTTCAGAAAACAAGCCATAACCATTTCAAATCCAGATGACCATGTTGCTGGCAGCCATTGACATAGGCACCAATGCCGTGCGGCTTTTTTTCTCCAATGTGTTTCGCCGCGAGGGGCGGATCATGGTGGAGAAGGCTTCCCTGGTCCGCATGCCCATCCGGCTGGGAGAGGATGTGTTTGTCAGTGGCCGCATATCCGGGGAGAAGACAGAAAAACTGGTGAAGACCATGCGGGCCTTTGCCCTGCTTATCGATGTCAACCAGCCGGCTGCCTACAGGGCCCTGGCCACCTCGGCCATGCGGGAGGCCAAAAACAGCCGGGAAGTGATCGAACGTGTGTTCGAAGAGTCTGGCATCCGGATCGAGGTGATTGACGGCCTGCAGGAAGCCTTGCTGGTCAGTGCATTCTCTGACCTGCGGCTGCCGGTCGAGAGGCCCTGCCACATGTTTATTGATGTGGGCGGTGGCAGCACCGAAATTAGCCTCCTTCAGGGAACCTCTGTCCTGGCCTCGGACTCCTTCCGCATCGGGACGGTGCGCTTGCTGAACAACAAGGTTCAGAAGAAGGAGTGGGTAACCATGAAGCGCTGGCTGAAGGGATACCGGGGCGCCTGGTCAGAGGTGGGCCTGATCGGGTCGGGCGGCAACATCAACAAACTGAACAAGCTTTACGGGAATCCCGCTTCCCATACCCTGACAAGGGAGCAACTGGAGTCCGGCCTGACCCATCTGGAGGGGTTCTCCCTGCACGACAGGATTCAGGAGTTGGGGCTGCGTCCGGACCGGGCGGATGTGATCGTGCCGGCCGGGCATATCTTCCGGTTCATCATGAAGCAGGTAAAGGCCGGGGAGATCTATGTGCCCAAGATAGGCCTGTCAGACGGAATCGTCCATACCCTTTTCCGGGACCTGTCCTGAGCCTGTGGGAGGCTTCTTATTTTTCGCGTATCTTTGTGTGAAGGAAACCCCAGACCAATAAATGGGGACAGAAAGCCATGTCTGAACAGGAAGCAATTGCACGGGAGCAGGAAAAGAAGGAGATCCTGAAGCGTTACAGGACGATGCTTTCCCATTGCCGGCCTTCCATCAGCAAGGAGGACCGCAAACGGATCCGTCTGGCGTTTAATTTTGCCGTTGAAGCGCATAAGAACCACCGGCGAAAAAGCGGGGAGCCCTATATCTACCATCCCATCGCCGTGGCCCAGATCGCCGTGGAGGAAATCGGACTGGGAGCCACCAGCGCGGTATGTTCCCTGCTGCACGATGTGGTGGAGGACACCGACTACACCCTGAGCGACATCAGGGATCATTTCGGGGAAGAGGTGGCCCGCATCATTGACGGGCTGACCAAGATATCGGACATTTTCGACCAGACCACTTCGGTGCAGGCGGAAAACTTCCGAAAAATGTTGCTGACCCTTTCGGATGATGTCCGGGTGATTCTCATCAAGCTCGCCGACAGGCTGCACAACATGCGCACCCTGGACTCCCTGCCGCCCCGGAAGCAGCTGAAGGTGGCCAATGAAACCCTGTACCTGTTTGCCCCCCTGGCCCACAGGATGGGTTTTCACGTGATCAAGAGCGAGCTGGAAGACCTGGCCATGAAGTATACCGAACCGGAGGCCTACCAGACCATATCCCAGAAACTGCAGGAATCCGAGGAGGAACGTAACCGCTTCATTTCATCGTTTACAGCCCCCATCAAGAAAGCCCTGCAGAAGGAAGACCTCAGTTTTCAGGTCCAGGCCAGGACCAAGTCCATCAAGTCCATCTGGGGCAAGATGGAGAAAAAGGGCATCACCTTTGAGGAGGTGTACGATATTTTTGCCATCCGCATTATCCTGGATATTCCGGAAGCCAGGGAAAGGGCCGATTGTTGGAAAGTATACTCCATCGTGACCGATATTTACCGTCCCAACCCCGACCGCCTGAGGGACTGGATATCCACCCCCAAGGCCAATGGATACGAATCCCTGCATACCACGGTCATGAGCCGTGCCGGGAAGTGGGTCGAGGTGCAGATCCGCACCCGCCGCATGGATGAGGTGGCGGAAAAGGGCTATGCCGCCCACTGGAAATACAAGGAGTCCAAGACCGGCGAAAGCGGCATCGATAAATGGCTGAGACGCATCCGGGAGATTCTCAAGACCTCGGAGGATGACGCCCTGGACTTCATCGATGATTTCAAACTGAACCTGTTCTCGGACGAGATATTCGTATTCACGCCCAAAGGCGAGTTGAGGACGCTTCCGGCAGATTCCACGGCCCTGGACTTTGCCTACAGCATTCACTCCCAGGTGGGAAACAACTGCCTGGGAGCCAAAGTCAACCACAAGCTGGTTCCCCTCAGTCACGCACTCAAGAGCGGCGACCAGGTGGAGATCATCACCTCCACCAAACAGTTTCCGAAAACCGACTGGCTGAATTACGTGCAGACGGCCCGGGCCAAAGGCAGGATCAAGGCCGCCCTCAAGGAGGAACGCAAGAAACAGGCAGAGGAAGGCCGTGAGATCCTGGAGCGCAAGCTCAAACAATTCAAGATCGCCTTCACCCCGGAGAACATCGACAAACTGCTTAACCACTTCAGGCTGCCTTCTCCCCTTGACCTCTATTATGACGTGGCCGTCGGCAAGATCGGGCAGAAAGACCTGAAGGCCTATGCCTCCGAGCAGGAGCGGGGCGGGCTTTTCAGTTACCTGAAAAACCCATTCGGCCGGTCCAGGGAGGGCCATCAGGAACGGAAGGAGCCGCCGGTGGATCCCATCAGGCAGCAGCTGAAGAACAAACCGGACACCCTGCTCATCGGGGACAATATGGAAAACCTGGATTATTCCCTCTCTCCCTGTTGCAACCCCATCCCCGGAGATGACGTGTTCGGCTTCGTGACCATCAACGAAGGCATCAAGATCCACAGGAACAACTGCCCCAATGCCAACCAGCTCATGTCCAAGTATGCCTACCGCATCGTCAAGGCCAAGTGGATCACCAACAAATCCATTGCCTTTTTGTCGGGCATCAAGGTCAGGGGGATTGACGATGTGGGCTTGCTGCAGAACCTGACCAACATCATTTCCTCCGAGTACAACATCAACATCCGCAACATCCATTTCGACACCAATGCCGGAACTTTCGAAGGCACCGTGATGCTGTACATCTATGACACCCAGCACCTGAACAACCTGATCAACAAACTCAAAAAGATCAAGGGGATCCAGAAGGTGAGCCGCATCGGCAAGGAAGACATACAGGCCTCCGCCTGAGTCGCCTGCCGGCTGCCGCCAGAACAGCCTGCCGGCATCCTTTGGGTTACCACGGGCTGCCGCCTGAGTCGCTCCCGGCATCCGACGGTTTTATTTATATACAGACAAAATAATAATAATTTTTTCTATCTTTATCCCGGTTAAGCTTGTTGAACTAATCAGGCCGGGATGAACAAGAGCGAACAGGATGTTTTTGAATCCGTAAAAAGCATTTTTTCTTCTTATCTGGAAAGCAATGGTCACCGCAAAACGCCAGAACGGTTTACCATCTTGCGGGAAATTTACCTGACCGATGGCCATTTCGATGTGGAGTCCCTCTACATCAAAATGAAAAACAACAAATACCGGGTGAGCAGGGCCACCCTGTACAACACGATCGAACTGCTGCTGAACTGCAACCTGGTGGTCAAGCACCAGTTCGGGAAGAATGTGGCCCAGTTTGAGAAGTCCTTCAAGTACCGTCAGCACGACCACCTGATCTGCACGGAGTGCGGCAAGGTGCTGGAGTTTTGTGACCCCCGCCTGCAGGAGATCCAGAATTCGGTGGAAGACCTCCTGGGCTTCGATGTCAGCCACCGTTCCTTTGCCTTTTACGGTCTGTGCAAGGATTGCGCCGCCGCCAGGACCCACTGACCATTCCACAGGGCCACTGCGTCTGTTCCCCTGCCTTTCTTCGTCCCCCGTTTTTTTGCCGGCCTGTTTGTCCGCTGCACGAAAAGCCGTACTTTTGAGTGGGATTATTTAGGCCGTGGCAATCCGGCCTGTTTTTTTGCCAAACCTAAACCGATGCCATGAGTTTACCTGAAAAAGCAGATGTCCTCCTTGGCCTTCAGTGGGGCGATGAGGGCAAGGGGAAAATCGTGGATGTGCTGACGCCCGAATACCAGGTGATCGCCCGCTTCCAGGGCGGCCCCAATGCCGGGCATACCCTGGAGTTCGACAACCAGAAATTCGTCCTGCACACCATCCCGTCGGGCATATTTCATCCCGGCTGCACCAATGTGGTGGGGAACGGGGTGGTAATCGATCCGCTGGTGTTCAGGCTGGAAATGGAAAGCCTCGGGGTGGAGATGGCCGCGTTCAGGGAGCGCTTGCTGGTGTCGGATAAGGCCCACCTGATATTGCCCTCTCACCGGGTCCTGGATGCGGCCTATGAAAAGAGCAAGGGCAATGCCCGCATCGGCAGTACCTTGAAAGGGATCGGACCCGCCTATACGGACAAGATCGCCAGGACGGGGCTGCGGTTGGGGGATGTCCGGCTGCCATCCTTCAAAAAGCGCTATGAGCGGCTGAAGGAAACCCATTTTAAGCTGATCGCCAGCCTGGGCTTCGACACCGGGTCCTTCCAGCCCGAAGGAATGGAATTCGGGACCTATGAGGCCAAATGGTTCGAAGGGCTTGACCTGATCGGAGAATTGCAGCACATAGAAAGCGAGACATACCTAAACCAGGCGCTGGACCAGGGAGTCCGCGTGCTGGCAGAAGGGGCACAGGGCACCCTGCTCGACATTGATTTCGGTTCCTATCCTTACGTGACCTCCTCCAGCACCATTGCCGCAGGGGCATGCACCGGGCTTGGCCTGGCCCCGTCCCGCATCGGGGAGGTCATCGGGATTTTTAAGGCCTACTGCACCCGGGTGGGAAGCGGTCCCTTTCCCACCGAACTGCATGACGGGGACGGGGAGCTGCTGAGGAAAGTCGGGAATGAATTCGGATCCACCACCGGCAGGCCAAGGCGCTGCGGCTGGCTCGACCTGCCGGCCCTGAAGTATTCCGTCATGGTCAATGGGGTCACCCGTCTGGTTATCACCAAGATCGATGTCCTCAGCGCCATGGAGACATTCAAGGTGTGCACGGGATATGAATACGAAGGCCGGGAGCTGAAACAGCTGCCCTCCATTGTCGACCCCTGCAGGCTCAAGCCCGTTCTGAAGGAGATGAAGGGGTGGCAATCCGACCTGGGACCCATCAAGTCGGCCCGCGACCTGCCCGCCGAGGTCCATGACTACCTCATGCTGATTCAGGACTTTGTCAAGGTGCCCATACAGGTCATTTCCACCGGACCGGACCGCAGTCAGACCATCTATTACAAGTAACCGTCAGGTTAATTTAATCTGTCTATAAATTGCCTGTCTGGCCCGGCTTTGCGGGGCGGTGTCCTTCCTGTCAGGTGAAAATCCCTTATTTTTGTTCTCCCCGTCGGGCGGCCCCGGACCGCCCCGGGTTAGATGGAATCACCCAAAAATAATTGATCCGATATGGAAGAAAAGAGCATAAAGGGAACCCGCACCGAACAGAACCTGCTCAAAGCCTTTGCAGGAGAGTCTCAGGCGGCCCGACGCTATGAGATGTATGCCAAGATCGCCAGCGCCGAAGGCTACGAACAGATCGCCGCCATATTCCGCGAAACGGCCGATCATGAAAAGATCCATGCAAAAACCTTTTACGAATACCTGGAGGGCGGCATGGTCGAGATCACCGCGGCCTATCCGGCCGGCAAGCTGGGCACCACGGCCGAAAACCTGGTAGGCGCGGCCAGGGGCGAGAATGAGGAATGGACCGAACTCTACCCCGAGTTTGCGCGCATTGCGGAGGAAGAAGGTTTCAAGCGCATAGCCATGTCATTCAAGCTGGTGGCCTCGGTTGAGGCGCATCACGAGGCCCGCTACCTCAAGCTGCTGGAACGGGTCCGGGAAGGAATGGTGTTTGAACGTCCTGAGAAGACCAAGTGGTTTTGCAAAAAATGCGGCTACATTTATGAAGGCGAAAAGGCCCTGAAGAACTGCCCCGCCTGCCGCCATCCCCAGGCCTGGTTCGAAGAGCTGGCGGAAAACTACTAAAGCCAGGCATACCGCAGTAAGGCGTTGCCGTGCACGCGCCCCGGAGGCCAGCCTCCGGGGCGGACGAAGGCACCCTGTCTTTAGAAAATCTCCGGATGGTCCGCCGGGTTGTAACGGTTCATCAGGGAGTAGATCGCCTCAAACACATCCTCGGCATTGGGGTTGGAAAAATAATCCCCGTCCGTGCTGTAGGCTGCCCGGTGCTCCCTGCCCGTGATCGTCAGGGGCTCGGCATCCAGGTAAAGGTAGCCGTTCTGCTCCTCCAGGACTTTCTGCATCATGAAGGCGGTGGCGCCCCCCGGCACGTCCTCGTCGAAGAAGACGATTTTATTGGTTTTCTTCAGGGACTGTACAATGGTGTGCTCCAGGTCGAAGGGGAGAAGGGTCTGCACATCGATCAGCTCGACCGAGACGTTGAATTCTTCAAGCTGCCGGATGGCATCCTGGGCGATGCGCACACAGGAGCCATAGGTGAGCAGGGTGACGTCCTTTCCCTCGTTTAATACCTCCGGTTTGCCCAGGGGGACCGTGAACTGGCCGATGTTGGAAGGCAGCCTCTCCTTGAGGCGGTACCCATTCAGTGGCTCAATGATCAGGGCGGGATCGTCGCTTTGAAGCATGGTGTTGTAAAAACCGGCTGCCTGGGTCATGTTGCGGGGTACCAGCACGTGGACGCCACGGATGGAATTGATGACCATGCTCAGGGGGCTGCCTGAGTGCCAAATGCCTTCCAGCCGGTGGCCACGGGTGGAAATGATCAGGGGCGCCTTCTGTCCTCCGGCAGTCCGGTAATGCAGGGTGGCCAGGTCGTCGCTGATCACCTGGAGGCCGTACAGCAGGTAGTCGAAATACTGGATTTCGGCGATTGGACGCAGGCCGCGCATGGCCATGCCCAGTCCCTGCCCGATGATGGTGGCCTCGCGGATACCCGTATCGGCCACCCGCAGGGATCCGTACTTTTTCTGCATCCCTTCCAGAGTCTGGTTGACCCCGCCGATATGGCCCACATCTTCCCCAAAGATGAGGGTCTCCGGATGGACCTCGAACAGCTTCTCAAAATTGGCCACCAGGATCTCCCTTCCGTTCACCATGGGGGCGTCTTCGCCGTATTCGGGCTTGACCCCGGCCACCTTCAGGGGAGAGTACTCCGACTGGCTGTACAGGTGGGATGAATAGCGCTGCTGGCTGCCCTCGGCCTCCGCGGCCAGCCATTGGGTCACGATCTCCTTGAGCGAATTCTCCGGGGTGCACGTATTGCAGATCAAACGAAGGATCTTCCGGCCCGTGGAGATGATGTCCTTGCGGATGGGCTCCCCGATGCGGGCCAGCTCCTGCAGGAGCTGGTCGATCTGATCCGTCTTGAGGCATTTGCAGCTGGAAATATTCACCTTGCGGATGAAATCTTCCCGCCTTTCCAGGATCGGCTTCTGGAAGTTGTCCCAGGCCTTTCGCCGGGCCTCCTTGACCCGCTGCACGGCCTCCTTCTCAATCCGGTCGAGGGTTTCGGGATCCGCCATCTCCTGGTCGATGATCCACTGCCGCATCTGCAGGATGCAGTCGTGATCTTTTTCCCACTGCAGGCGGTCGGCCGATTTGTAGCGTTCGTGCGATCCGCTGGTGGAGTGGCCCAGCGGCTGGGTCACCCCGGTAATGTGAAAGAGCACCGGGACATGCTCTTTGCGGCAGCGGTCGATGCCCTCCCGGTACATCCGGATGAGGCCTTCGTAATGCCAGGCTTTCTCCCTGTAGATCAGGATGCCGGCGTCCTCTTTCCCTTTTTTTTCCATGCCCGAGAGGGCCTCGGAGATGTTGCTTTTGGCGGTCTGGTATTCGGTGGGCACGCTGATGCCGTAGCCGTCGTCCCACACCGAAACGGCCAGGGGCACCCGAAGAACGGCCGCCGCATTCATGCTCTCGAAGAAGTGGCCTTCGCTGGTGCTGGCATCACCGATGGTGGCAAAGGTGACTTCATTGCCTGCCTTGCTGAAACGGGTGAACCCTTTCAGTTCCTTCTGGTTGCGGTAGACTCTGGATGCCAGCGCCAGCCCAAGCGCCCTGGGCATCTGGCCTGCTGTGGGGGAGATGTCGGCCGAGGAATTCTTTTGACCGACAAGGTCTTTCCATTCCCCTTTGTCATTCAGGCTGCGGGTCCCGAAGTGGTTGTTCATCATGCGCCCCCCATTGGACGGATTGGCCTGAAGGTCGGTATCCCCGTAAAGCTGACTGAAGAACTCCTCCAGCTCCATCATGCCGGTGGCGAGCATGAAGGTCTGGTCCCGGTAATACCCCGACCGCCAGTCCCCTTCCCTGAAGGCCTTGGCCATGGCCAGCTGGGGGACTTCCTTGCCATCCCCGAAGATGCCGAACTTGGCCTTGCCGGTCAGCACCTCCCGCCGGCCCAGAATGCTCGCCTGCCGGCTTTCGTTTGCCAGCCGGTAGTCATTCAGGATTTCTTCTTTGGGGGGCAGGGCGGGGGCGGCGTCCTTTTTCTTTGCCATATTGTCTGTGTTGGTTGTCGGATGGCACAGCACCGGAGGCCATCGGCTTCACCGCTGCTGTGGTTTCTCTTACAGACAAAAGTACGAAAATGCCCCGATTGTTCAAGCCTCCGGAATTCTACATCATCCAGCGCCTCAGCTCCCGTGCGGTTTCCACGCGGGTTCCCTCAGGGACGAAGAGTTCCAGTCGCACCTTTTGCACCCGCCAGCCATCTTCCCGGCGGAACGAGAAGAACGGGTCGAAAAGCAGGAGGGAATCCTGCTGCCGGAAATGATAGTCGATCCGCTCGGTATTGCGCGTGGCCCAGGCATAGCTGGCGCCCCGGGAGCTCCTGGTGATGGTCAGCCGGATCTCATCGGATGCATGTTCCCGGATACGAAGTTCCGGAATGCCCCTGATGTTGCCGGTGCTTTCCATCTGGCTGGTATCCCACAGGCCGAAGGCCCCATAAGGCCGGTTTCCCGCCGGATACAGCCCGCCGGCATCCGACAGGTCGAGATACACTGTCCCTGAGGGAGCCCACTCCAGGACATGGTCCTGGCGGAGGGAACGCTGGGAGGTGAACTCCCTGGCTCCATTGATCAAGACGAAAACAGAGAGGGCCAGTCCGACGATCCAGAGGAAAAACAGGAAGATGCCAAACCCCCGCAGGCGCCCGTTGAAATTGAAGATCATCTTCAGTCCGAAGTAGATCAGCACCGCCAGGGGAATGCCCAGGGTAAGCACCATGGCCGCGGTGGCCAGGAAGATCATCCAGGAGGAGGCAAATACCACTTCGAAAAAATGGGGAAATGAAAAGACCCATGCATGGAATGGGGAGGCAATGCTGACCGGTCCGAAGAACAGGGCCGTGACCAGTGCCGTGAGCAGAACCACCCCCAGGAGGATGATGGCCACCCCGATGATGGCCGCCACGATTCGGGCAAACACCCCGATCACCATCACGATGGCGTGAACGACCGACTGAAAGGTGCTTCTGCCCGTGTCAGGGCTTTTTTTTTAAAGGCGTCCTTGGTTTCTTCCGAAAGGTCGCGCAGGTTTTGCTTGATGTCGTGGAGGTCTTCCTTGATGGATCGCTCGATGTTCGAGAGGTTGACTTTCTCTCCGCGCATTTCAAGCTTTTCGGCCGTGGTCCGCGCCCTGGGAATGACGATCCACAGGATGAGGTAGAGCAGGATGCCGAAACCGGCGAAGATGCCGATAATGAACAACAGCCTGATCCAGGTGGGATCCACCTGGAAGAAGGCCCCCAGGCCGCCGCACACCCCGCCAATGTATTTGTCGTCCGGATCGCGGTACAGGCGCTTGGATCCCTTTTCTGCAAAAGGGGCCGATGCGGCGCCGGAAGCCTGCTTGCTTTCCCCGGGTTCTTCCCCGCTGATCTGCTCGGGTTCGCCCAGCTGGCTGATCACCTCCCGGACATTTTCCAGGGTGATGACCTGTCGCTGGTCCCTGATTTTCTCCTGAAACATTTCGGCGATACGCCCTTCAATGCCCGAGATGATCTCTTCGCAGCCTTCGTCGGTCGAGAAATGCCGGCGGATGTTGTCCAGGTAGCGGCTGAGTTTTTCATAAGCGTCCTCGTCTATGTGGAAGACGATTCCGCTGATATTGGCTGTCAGTGTTCTTTTCATCTGTCAATCGTTTTTGTCAGATCGCCTGCCCTGGCCCGCCTGGCCCTGCCTGGTGCAGGGGGGCTGTGGTCCGGACAGGACCGGGTTTGGTTAAAATGTGGTTGTTTTCTGCACTGCCTCCACCAGGTCGTCCCAGGTCCTGCGCAGGGCTTCCAGGAATTTCCCCCCCAGGGGGGTGATCACGTAGTATTTTCTCGGGGGGCCGCTGCTGGATTCTTCCCAGCGGTAATTCAGCAGGCCGTCGTTTTTCAGCCGGGTGAGCAGGGGATAGATGGTTCCTTCCACGACCAGCAACCTGGATTCCTTCAGGGTTTGGATCAGCTCTGAAGCATAGGCCTCCCTGCCGGCCAGGATCGAAAGGATGCAGAACTCCAGAACGCCTTTCCGCATCTGGGCTTGGGTGTTTTCCAGGTTCATGGGCAACAGGTTTTTTGTTTTCATACGGTCAGGGGCATGGACGCCCGGGACCGGATTTTTTACAAACTTAATACAAAAATAGTACCATGCAAAACAAAGTACCATGTTTTTTTAAAATTTTTTTTCGTCGGATGGGAAACAGACAATTTGGCAGGACCGGCCCCGGCTGGCATGTGATTTGCCCTGATGCTGGCAGTTTACCAAGTTTCAAATCAGCTGACCATGCAAAAAGGAAAGATCAACGTTCAGACGGAAAACATTTTTCCCATCATCAAAAAATTTCTTTATTCAGACCATGAAATATTTCTCCGGGAACTGATTTCCAACGCCGTGGATGCCACCCAGAAGATGAAGACACTGGCTTCTCTGGGTGAGTTCAAAGGCGAACTGGGCAACCTCGCCGTTGAGGTGGTCCTGGACAAGGAGGCCAAAACCCTGACCATCAGAGACAAGGGCATTGGCATGTCTGCGGAGGAAGTGGACCGCTTCATCAACCAGATCGCCTTTTCCAGTGCAGAGGAATGGGTGGAGAAATACAAGGCCCAGTCGGAATCCAACCCGATCATCGGCCATTTTGGCCTGGGTTTCTACTCTTCCTTCATGGTGGCCCGGCAGGTCGACATCCACACCAAATCCTACAAAAAAAACCAGAAGGGGGTTCTGTGGTCCTGCGACGGCACGCCCGAATACTCCCTCGAGGAAAAACCGCGCAGCCAGCGGGGTACCGATGTGGTGCTGCACATTGCTTCCGACTCGGAAGAGTTTCTGGAGGAGCACCGCATCCTGGGCCTGCTGAAAAAATACTGCAAGTTCCTGCCCGTGCCCATTGTCTTTGGCACCGAGACGGAGACCGTCACGGAGAAAGACGAGAAGGGAGAGGACAAGGAGAAAACCGTTGAGAAACCCCGGATCATCAACAACACCGGTCCTGCCTGGACCCGGAAGCCTGCCGACCTCAAGCCGGAGGATTACGCCTCCTTCTACCGTGAGCTCTATCCGATGAGCTTTGATGACCCGCTCTTCCACATCCACCTGAACGTGGACTACCCCTTCACCCTGACGGGCATCCTGTATTTCCCCAAGGTGAAGCAGCACTTTGAAGTCCAGCGCGACAAGATCCAGCTCTACTGCAACCAGGTGTTCGTGACCGACTCGGTGGAGGGGATCGTGCCCGACTTCCTGACCCTGCTCCACGGGGTGCTCGACTCCCCCGACATCCCGCTGAATGTGTCCCGGAGCTTCCTGCAGAGCGACAGCAACGTCAAGAAGATCAGCGGCCACATCACCAAGAAGGTGGCCGATAAGCTGGAGGAGTTGTTCCAGGGCGACCGGGAGGACTTCGAGAAGAAATGGGACGACATCAAGATCTTCATCGAATACGGCATGATATCCGACGATAAGTTTCGTGAGCGGGCCAAAAAATTCGTCCTTCTCAAGAACTCGGAGAGCAGGTATTTCACCCTGGAGGAATACCGTGAGCACATCAAGACCCTGCAAACCGACAAGGACAAAAAGCTGGTGCATGTGTATGCCACCCATGCGGAGGACCAGCACGGTTTCATCGAGGCGGCCCGTGAGAAAGGCTACGATGTGCTGTTGATGGACACCCCCATCGACCCGCATTTCATCAACATGCTGGAGTCGGAACTGGAATCTGTTTCCTTTGTCAGGGTGGATGCCGAAGTGGCCGACAAGCTGATCAAAAAGGAAGAGGACGTTCCCTCCAAACTCAGTGAGGAGCAGAAGGAGCAGTTAAAACCCCTGCTGGAGAAACATTTGGACCAGAAGCAGTTCCAGGTGGCCTTTGAAAACCTCAGCGAGGGCGAGCAGCCCATGATCATCACCCAGCCTGAGTTTATGCGGCGCATGAAGGACATGTCCGCCGTGGGCGGCATGAACTTTATGGGCAATATGCCAGACAGCTACCTGCTGGTGGTCAACAGCAACCACCCGCTGGTCGGAAGGCTGCTGGAGCAAACCGACAGCGGGCTGCAGGAGAAGCAGGCAAGGCAGCTGATCGACCTGGCCATGCTGAGCAAGAACCTGCTCCGGGGCGAGAAACTGACCCAATTTGTCAGAAGAAGCCTGGAGCTGATCTGACCAGAGGATATTTTTGTACATTAGCGGAAAAAATGACCGCATGTACGAAGCCCTGAGTGCCATGGACCCGGCCACCCTGAATTTTTCAGACGGTGGCCTTTTTATTTTGAATATCACCATCTCGATCATCATGTTCGGGGTGGCCCTGGAGATCAAGCTGGCCCATTTCCGCGATCTGGTGCGCCGGCCCCGCCCCCTGCTAACCGGGGTGGTGTCGCAGTTTCTGCTGCTTCCCTTGGTGACCTTCACCCTGGTGATGCTGCTGTGGAAAAACATGACGGTCGGTGTGGCCATGGGCATGATCCTGGTGGCCTCCTGCCCGGGGGGCAATGTGTCGAACTTCATTTCGACCCTGGCAAAGGGCAACCCCGCCCTGTCCGTGAGCCTGACGGCCATCGCCACCATTTCGGCCATTGTGATGACGCCCCTGAACTTCATGGTGTGGGGCAGTCTCTATGAAATGCTGGGGCCCTGGTCGAGCAACCCCCTGCTGCAGGAGCTGCGCATCGACCCCTACGAGATGTTCAAGATCGTGTTCATCCTGCTGGGGGTGCCCATCGTGCTGGGCATGCTGACAAACCACTTCCTGCCCCGCTTTACCGAATACGCCAAGAAACCCATCCGCATCTTCTCGGTCATCTTCTTCATCGGCATGCTGGCCATCATGTTTGCCAACAACTATGACCATTTTGTCCGGTACATTGCCTGGATATTCCTTATTGTCCTTTTGCACAATGCCCTGGCCATTTCAACAGGGTATGGCTTTGCCTCCATCATGAAGCTTGACACCCGGAACCGCAAGACGGTGGCCATTGAAACAGGCATTCAGAACAGTGCCCTCGGGCTGGTTTTGATCTTCAACCCGGCCATCTTCCCCCAGCACCTGGCCCTGGGCGGCATGGCCGTGGTGGTGGCCTGGTGGGGCATATGGCATATCGTGGCCGGCCTGGGCATCGCCACCGTCTGGCGCCGGATTTCCAACAGCTGATCCGCGGGTCCCGGACTCTGTTTTCCGGAAATTATTGTACCTTCGGAGACCCGCCATCCTCTGGACCATGAACAAGCTCCATAAAAAGCACCTTTTCAGAGATTCTTTGCTTTGGAAGGCGCTGGCAGCCTACATCTTCTTCCTACACAGGCTTTTTTACCAGGCCATCGTGGTGGAAGGGAAGGAGAAGATCCCCGGAACGGGGCCCCTGATCTTTGCCCCCAACCACCAGAATGCCCTGATGGACCCCCTGGCGGTGCTATACGCCAGCGCCCGCCAGATCGTTTTTCTGGCCCGGGCCGATATATTCAGGAACCGTCTCCTGCGCCCCCTGCTCCATTGGATGAAAATCCTGCCTGTCTATCGCATCCGTGACGGGGTGGAAAACCTGCATCAGAACGAAGCCTCTTTCGATACCGTGACGGAAGTGCTCGAACACGGGCGCTCCATCGGCCTGTTTCCGGAGGCCGCCCACTCGGGGAAAATGCACCTGCTGCCCCTGAAGAAGGGGGTTCCCCGCCTGGCCTTCCTGACCGAAGCCAAACACGACTTTTCCCTCGGGGTGCAGGTCGTTCCCGTGGGCATCTACTACAGCCACTATTATTCCATGGGCTCGGTGCTCCATGTGCGTTTCGGCGAGCCAGTCCAGGTGGCAAAGTACCGCGGGGCCTACCTGGACAATCCCCAGAAGGCACACCTTGCCCTGCGTGATGACCTGGCCGGGGCACTGAGGCAGCTGGCCATCGACATCCGCGACCTGGATTGGTATGAGGCTTACGATACCGTGCTGATCCTGCGGACCCGCAAGCTGGCGCGCGGCATGGATCCCGGGAAAAACATCCGGATCCGGGAGTTCGAATCCCGCAAGAGGATTATCGACATACTGGACCGGCAACTGAAGGAGCAGCCCGGGCGAATGCAAAGGCTGCGTGACAAAGTGGAGGCCTTTCTGGGCAGGGCGAAAGACCTGAACATCAGGGGAAACCTGCTGGCAGAGCCCCTCCGGGGCCTTCCAAGGCTGCTGGGGACCACCTTTCTGTGGCTGCTGTGCCTGCCCCTTTTCCTCTATGCACTGGTCAACCACCTGCCGGGCTACTTCATTCCCCGCCTGCTGGTCAGGCGTTTTAAAGACAAGCAATTTCACAGCTCCGTGAAATTCCTCTGGGGGGCTTTCTTTCTGCCCCTGTTCTATCTGCTGCAATCCCTGATGGTACTGTTGGTTTTCAAGAACAACTGGATGGCGCTGTATTATGCCCTGTCCCTGCCTGTCAGCGGATTGCTGGCTCACTGGCTCTACCGGAAGGGCCGGGTGCTGGCCGGAAGGTGGCGGCTTTTCAGACTCCGGCAGACGGATCCGGCGGATTTCCGGGCATTTGTCGATCTCAGGGAAAGCATCCTGTCGGATATCGATTTCTTGTTAAATTTGTGAACGATCCGGATGATGTGAACAACCCTGTTGCCATGGCCAAGGATAATCCGGTATGCCGCTTTTTTACCGACGCCTTCCGGGCGGTCCGCGCCTCGCGCCTGGCCAGAATTCTCCTGCTGATCCTTCTTTTTAAAGTGATTATGTTTTACGGGTTCCTGAAAGGGTTCCTGTTTCCCCGTTACCTGAAACCCCGGTACGAGAGCGAGGAGCATCGCACCGAGCAGGTGATCCAGGACCTGACAAGGAAAACCAAATCTGAACGTGATGACAGAGCACATTGACATGGCGCTGGTGAACTGGTCCAGGGGACAGTTTGCCATGACGGCCTTCATCCACTGGTTTTTTATCCCGCTCACCATCGGGCTAACCTACATCATCGCCATTGCGGAGACGATCTATGTACGCACCGGCGACAAAGAGTGGGAGCGCATCGCCAAATTCTGGGCCAAGCTGTTCGGGATCAACTTCGCCATCGGAGTGGGCACCGGCATCATCCTCGGACTGGAGTTCGGGACAAACTGGGCCAATTATTCCTGGATCAGCGGGGATATTTTCGGGGCGCCCCTGGCCGCCGAAGGGATCATGGCCTTCTTCCTGGAGTCGACTTTTATCGCCGTGATGTTCTTCGGTTGGGGCAAAGTGAGCAAGCGGTTCCACCTGCTGTCGACCTACCTGGTGGCCTTCGGTGCCAGCCTCTCAGCCCTGTGGATCCTGGTGGCCAACGCCTGGATGAACTACCCGGTGGGCATGGTGTTCAACCCGGATACGGCCCGGCATGAGATGGTGGACTTCTGGTCGGTGCTGCTGTCTCCTTTTGCCATCAACAAGTTTCTGCACACCATCACCTCCTGTTTTGTGATCGCCTCCTTCTTCGTGGTGGCCGTCAGCGGCTGGTACATCATCAAAAAGCGCAACCTGCTGCTGGCCCGCCGAAGCATGGTGATCGGGGCGAGCTTCGGACTGGTCACCAGCATCTTTCTGACCCTGACGGGGGATGGATCGGCTTACTATGTGGCCCAGAAGCAACCCGCCAAACTGGCCGCGATGGAGGCCCTGTATGATGGAGAGGAGGGGGCCGGGCTGGTCGCTTTCGGGCTGATCCAGCCGGGCAAGCAGGTGGGAGACGACCGGAACGATTTTGTTTTTAAGATCGAGATTCCCCGGCTGCTGTCCATGCTGGGGTACCGCGACTTCAACGCCTTCGTGCCGGGGGCCAACGACCTGGTCTACGGCAATGAACAGCAGGGCATCCTTTCGGCCTCCGAGAAGATCGATAGGGGCCGTACGGCCCTGAACGCACTGGCCGGTTTCAAGGAAGCCAGGGCTGCAGGGGACGCAGCCGCCGCGGACAGGGCCAGGGAGGTGTTCGAGGAGAACTATTATTATATGGGCTACGGCCACCTGTTCGACCCCGAAAGCATCATCCCCAATGTGCCCTTCATCTTCTACAGCTTCCGCATCATGGTGATGCTGGGATTCGCCTTCATCGTGCTGTTCATCGCCGTGCTCTACATGGTGGTGACCGGTACCATCCACAGACATCGATGGCTGTTGTGGCTGGGGATCCTGGCTTTCCCGCTGGCATTTCTGGCCTCCATGGCCGGCTGGGTGGTGGCCGAGGTGGGCCGTCAGCCGTGGACCATACAGGGGCTGTTGCCCACCATGATGTCCACTTCCAACATCAATGCGAATGCCGTGATCCTGACTTTCTGGCTGTTTCTGGCCCTGCTCATGGTGTTGCTGGTGGCCGAGATGCGCATCATGCTGACGGCCATCCGCAAGGGGCCGGACAATTACGGGAAGGACCCGGGCGGGGCTACAGGCCCATCCGACGATAATAACAAGGAAACCATGGGTTATAACCATACAAGCAAGGAAGGAGGCCGCCATGTTTGAGGCTTTGACGCATTTGCAATTGCAGCAGTACTGGTGGCTGATCATGTCGGTGGTGGCTTCGGGCCTGGTGTTCCTGCTGTTTGTGCAGGGGGGACAGACACTGATCGGCACCCTGGGCAAGACCGATGGGGAGCGGACCATGGTCATCAATTCCCTGGGCAGGAAGTGGGAGTTCACCTTCACGACCCTGGTGGTGTTTGCCGCCGGGATGTTTGCTTCCTTCCCCCTGTTTTATGCCACGTCTTTCGGCGGGGCCTATTACGCCTGGAAGATTTTTTTGGTATGCTTCGTGCTGCAGTCGGTGGCTTTCGAGTTCCGGCGCAAGAAAGGCAACCTGCTGGGGCAGAAAACCTATGAGGCCTTTCTCTACATCAATGGTTTTCTGGGGGTGTTCATCCTGGGGGCGGCCGTGGCCACCTTTTACACCGGCAGCGCGTTTTACCGCAGTGAGTACAACCTGTCATACTGGCAGACCACTTCGTACGGGCTGGAAATCCTGCTCAGCCCCCACAACGTCTCCCTCGGCCTGGCCATTCTGTTCCTCGCGCGGGTGCTGGGGGCCCAGTACCTGCTGAACAACATCAATGTGGCGGTGATCCGGCAGCGTGCCCGCCGGCAGGTGGTGGTGAATGCCGGGATATTCCTGGTGTTTTTCCTGTATTTTGTGACAAGGCTGTTGCTGATGGACGGCTATGCCTACGATCCTGTGACGCTCCAGGTTTTCATGGAGCCGCACAAATACCTGAACAACTTCCTTCAAATGCCCGTCAGCCTGGTGTTCTTCCTGGCCGGGGTGGTTCTGGTGCTCTACGGGATTTTCGTCACATGGATCCGGCACAGCATACGGGGGATATGGTACAGCGGACCGGGGACCTTCCTCACGGTGCTGGCCCTGTTTTTCATCCTGGGTTACAACAACACTTGTTTCTACCCCTCCAGCCACGACCTGCAGAGTTCGCTGACGATACAGAACGCTTCCTCCAGCCACTATACCCTGACAGCCATGAGCTATATCTCCCTGTTCGTGCCGGTGGTGCTGGGATACATTTTCTATGCGTGGCGCTCAATCGACCGCCGCAAGATCGATGAGGACGACATGAAGGAAGGAGGAGGGCATCATGTATATTAGTATGACACATTTTTATTCCATACTGTGGTTGCTGTCCTGGCCGCTGGTGATTTACATCTCCTACCGGTTGGGCGTCTTTATGCTCCGGGTGTTTGAGAAGAACCTGCCCCGGGAGCAGCGTACGAAAAACCTGTGACCACGGGAAATTTTGCCTTGTTATCCTGAGTTCAGTTCAAATCGGATGGGCATGTTGAACTGCACCTTTACGGGCATGCCGCGCTGGCGCCCGGGATGCCAGGCGGGCATGGACCGGACCACCCTCATGGCCTCCTGATCGCAGCCCCCGCCGATGCCGCGCAGAACCCGGACCTCCCCGACTGTCCCGTCCTTCTGTACCACGAAAGTGATGAAAACGGTCCCTTCGATACCCGCCTCCCTGGCAAGGGCCGGATAGACCAGGTTTCTGGCCAGGAACTCCAGGCGGGCCGTTTCCCCACCCGGGAAGGAAGGCATCTCCTCCACCACAATGAAAACCTGTTCCTCCTCTACCTCCGGTTCCTCCTCAGTCATCACCGGGAGGGGTTCATAAACCCGGACCTTCGTTTCCGGGGTGGCCTCCACCTCGAGCTGGAACTCCTGAGATATCTCCATATCGTCTTCGACAATGACCAATTGGGGCTGGTTTACGGGGTGGGTGGGGGGGGTGGGTGTTTCCGGCCTGGTAACCGGGATGGCCTCTTCTTCCCAGGTAACAAGGGCCATGGTGTCAAATCCCGTGAAGGGCTTTTCCGGGGCCTGCCAGTGCAAAAGCAGCAGTACGGCCATCAGGGCAAGAGCAATTCCGGTTTCAAGGAAAAGGGTGTGAAACCGCTCCAGATCCACCCGGTATGTTTTTTTTGTTTCCATGGCAGGACCGCCTGTGAGCCGGTCCTGCATCAGGTACTGCAATTTTTGTGCAAATCACTTTGTTTTTAAGGGGTTTCTGGCCAAAACAAACCAGTTTATGACGACTGTTTGAATTGTTTCGTCGGATGATTTTACCCTTCCCTGTCCTGCCCCCCTTTATGCCCGGGCATAATTTATTTTTCTTTTTTCCCAAAAAGAATTGGTGGATTGAAAAAGTTCTTTACCTTTGCACTCCCCAAATGAGGGAACCCCTCAGACAAGCGGGGTTAATCACA